>JAZQJZ010000040.1:0-19201 GCA_045541915.1 Eubacteriales bacterium | reverse complement strand
ATTACAATGTGGTACTTGCATAACCATTTTGTGTGTGCTAAACTATTTGTGCGATTCGCCATAAAATTCTCCTTTCGTTGTACTCTACGACTTGAACAACCTTATTGTACCACCGAGGAGAATTTTTTGGTATAACCCCTGACGCGCACCCGCATAGCGGGTGGTTCTTTTGTTTCGGACGTTCCGTCCTCAACTGGCTAAAGCCACTAAAAGAAAAAAAGAGACAGAAAAACTGTCTCTTTTTCGTTAGCGGTAAAAGCGATGACCTTCGATTTCGCAGATCAGCTCCAGACTGCAATCGAACCAGTTCCCTTCTCCCACGATATAGGGATTGCAAAAATACCGGGCGCCCTGAGCATAGTCGGGGCTCACACCGCTGAGCACCAGATCAACAGCTGCCTTTGTGACCTCGGAGGGAGTCCATTCTCCACGCTGGTCATATCCTGGCATCACATCAAACTGACCGGGAGCGGTCAATACCTCTTTGACGGTAAAGGGGAACTTTTCTCCCTGAACCCGATTCATGATCACCTGGGCGATGAGAGCCTTGTGTTCCAAACTTCCACTGCGAGTCTCAAACTCCACGCAGAACAGAAGCATTTCATATTCTTCGGCAGAAAGGGTATAAGTAATGGGGAAGGTTCCCAGTTCATCCGAGGAAAGATGGGAGGAAAGCACAAGGGATGTGAGCGTACTGGCTTTTTCCTCTTCCTCCGATGCCACTCCGTACAAAGCATTGGAAAGAGCCGCTTTGTTCAATCCGGATACATTGGTGGGAACCGCTTCCAGAGCAGAAGGGTCTTTTGGCTGATCCTTTTTCTCAAGCTCTTTTGCGTTATCTGTTTGGACGGTGGTTTCTTGCTTTGACAATTCAAAATGGAGCGACGGAACTGAAAAATTCCACTGGAATGTCAAGAGCGAAAGAACCATTGCCACACTCACCGAAAGGGCCGAAATCACTCCGGTGAGCCCTACAATTTTTCTTGTCATAGAAACTCCAATTTTGCTTTTTTTAAAATTGTTGAAAAACCGCTGGTGATTATAAGTCAAGAAAATTCGCTTTGTCAATATTGTTCCATATTTTTTAAAAATTAAGCAATATTTTATTCATTTTTAAAAAAACTTTCCTTTTTTCCGTTTTTGAATTTGCTTTTTCCTCACTCCTTTCCTTTTTATTATATACACTATATATAATATGAGATCGGCAAATCAAAAGATCTGCCGATCTCAATGTTTACAAAATGTTCATTTTTTCATTTCCAAAATGGTAACGCCGCCGTCCCCTTCTCCGTATAGACCAAGCCTGAAAGAACGAATGCGGGAATCCTTTTTGAAATATCGCCAGAGACCTGCTTTTAAAGCTCCGGTTCCCTTTCCGTGAATGACCGTCACGCTTTCGAAACCAGTGAGGATCACATCGTCCAGATACTTATCCACCACAAACCAGGCATCGTCGGTGACCAGACCTCTTACATCCACAGAATTGGAAATATGCGCCCTGGGAGAGGAAGATACACTTCCCTTTTTCGGTCCTTTTTGACCCTTTTTCAGATCGGTAATCAAACGGAGCGAAAAGATGGGTGTTTTCATTCGGAGGTTTCCGGTTAAAACAGTGGCCTCCTGGCCTTGCAGCTTTTCTACCACGCCTTCCTTTCCCACCTTGGCAATGAGCACCTGATCCCCTATCTTCAAGGGTCTGGGAAGGGTATAATTCTCTTCCTTTTCTTCGGCGCGAACCATTTTAGAAGCAATGTCATCCTCGGCTCCGCGCAGGGTAAGGCGAAGCTTTCTCCGCTCTTCCTCCAAGTCCTCCTGGGCTTGGTTGCGTAAGGCCTTTTTCTGCATTTCCTCCAGTTTTTCAATGGTGGAATCCGACAGTGCACGGGCGCTTTTCACCAAGCGAAGCGCTTCTTTTTTGGCGCGTTCCATTTCCTTTTCCGCACCCGCCAGAAGCCCCTCTCTCTCTTTTAGGGCATTTTCCTGCATTTCACGGGCTTCCAAAAGAAGCTTTTGCGCTTCTTCGCGATCCTTTTCCATGGCCACCCGTTCTTCTTCCAGCTTTCCAACCACCGTTTCAAAGCGGCGATTTTCCGCCTTCACCAGATTCTCCGCCTTTTGGATGATGCTCTCCTCCAGGCCCAAACGGCGGGAGATTAGGAAGGCATTGGATCGCCCGGGGGTGCCGATGATCAGTCGATAGGTGGGTTTTAAGGTGGAAATATCAAATTCGCAGGAGGCATTTTCCACTCCGGGAGTTTCCAGCGCATAGGTCTTCAGTTCTGCATAATGGGTAGTAGCGGCGCATTTTACCCCTTTTGCCCGTACCGTTTCCAAAATGGCCTCGGCCAAGGCGGCGCCTTCCACCGGGTCGGTACCGCTTCCCAATTCATCAAATAGCATCAGAGCGCCGGAGGTGGCATTGTCCAGCATGGAAATGATATTTACAATGTGGGCAGAGAAGGTGGAAAGAGACTGCTCGATGCTCTGCTCATCCCCAATGTCTGCCAGAATATCCGGATATACCGGAAGCACTGCCTGATCTGCCGGAATCTGCATTCCGGTTTGTGCCATCATAGAAAGCAGTCCCACGGTTTTCAAGGTTACAGTTTTACCGCCGGTATTGGGGCCGGTGATCACAAGGGTCTGGAAGCTTTTTCCCAGGCTCAAGGAAATGGGAACCACGCTTTTAGGATCCAAAAGAGGGTGACGCGCCCGTTCCAATTCCAAAACGCCGTTTCGGGAAATCTGGGGCTGGGAAGCGTCCATTTTCACCGCCAATTCGGCACGGGCAAAAATGATGGACAGCTCCACCACATTGTAAAAATCCAGCCGAAGCGCATCGGAAAAAGCCGAAACCTGTTGAGAAAGAACCGAGAGGATTCGTTCGATCTCATCCCGTTCCTCCCCTTCCAAAAGCTTGATCTGGTTGTTTAATTCCACAACCGATGCCGGCTCTATGAAAACGGTGGCCCCGCTGGCACTGGTATCATGCACAAGGCCCCGGATTTCATTTTTATATTCGCTTTTTACCGGAATCACGTAGCGAGAATTCCGGAAGGTAATGATATTCTCTTGCAAATAAGTACCGTAAGCGCCGGAAATATAATGCTGCAGAGATTCCCGGATCCGGGCGGCACAGTTTGTCATTTTTCTGCGGATAGCCAAAAGTGCCGGAGAGGCATCATCTGCCAGGGTCTCCTCGGAAAGAATACAGCGGTGGATCTCTTTTTCCAGGCCTCTTTCAGGAAGAAGTCGGCGAAAAATATGCCCCAAGGCTTCATCCTCGCCCTCCAGGTTTTCACCGTAATGATAAGCAAGCTCCACGCTGCGAAGCATAGACCCAATGCGCAGAAGCTCCGAGGGGTTTAATACAGCGCCTTTTTCTGCTCGATCCAAAATCTCCGGCAGTGCCGGATGGGCAGAAAGAGGGGGATTTCCCTTGACCGCGGAAACCTTTTTGGCAATGGCAGTTTCCTTTTGCAGAAAGATCACCCGATCCACATCCCGCTCGGGACGCAGGGTTAAAATTTTTTCTTTTCCTGCTTCCACAGAGCACTGGGAAGCCAGAAGCGCAAGAATTTTATCGTATTCTAAAATTCCCACCGCTTTTTCAAATGGTTTCATCAATTTCTTCCTTTATGTTTTGACCGGAAAGTTTTTTTGTTTCCCGATAAAAATCAAGCGTTTTATATCCGCGCTCCATCTGACAGAGAAGATATCGCTCCGTGAAACGGGAAAAAGCGCGTAAATGCTCCTCCGGGACCTTCAGAGCATACGCCTTTTCCTCACTGCTTTCCACACTGTGGCGGCAGAGAGCAAGAACCTCACCGGAGACACGGAGAAAATTGGTATCAAAAGAGCTGATACAATCCGGGCAAACCAGATCCCCTTCGTTCAAACGGAAAAATAAAGAAGGAAAGTTCCAGGCATTTTTTTCACACAAGGAGCATTCCTCCAAACGCGGCATCAAGCCGTTTGCCGCCAAAAGGCGCATTTCAAATACGCTTTTGATCCAATCCATCGGCCGATCTTCCTTGGAAATAAGATAAAGCGCATTCATCACAAGGCGAAGAACCATTCGGCCGGTTTCTGCATCTCTGGCGGTATCCTCTGCCAATTCAGCAAGGTACGAGGCCAGCGCCAAAGACAAAAGATCAGCGCCGGTGCGAACGGTGGAATAAAGCGGAATGGCTTTTCGAAGATAGCACTTATCCCCTCTGGTATCCAGCACAAATTCCGAATAGACAAAGGCTGCACATCCCGCCGCATTTTTGCTGGTGATGCTGCGAATGCCCCGCGCCTTGAAAAACACCTTTCCTTCTTCCGTCAGTGCAGTAATAAGCTTATCGCTTTCGCCGTATTTTACACTGCGAAGAACCAAGCCTTTGACGGTTTTGATCATTTATCGTTCAAGCGGAAGCCAAGGGAGTTTAAGAGCGAATCGCTGTCTCTCCAATTCTCCTTGACCTTGACCCAAAGGTTAATGTTCACATGGATTCCCAGGAACGCTTCCAGATCTTCTCTTGCAAAGCTTCCTACCTTTTTCAGCATGGCACCGTCTTTTCCGATGATGATCTTTTTATGACTTGCTTTTTCACAGTAAATTTCGGCACGAATATCGATCAGCTTTTCCGATTCCTTAAAATCCTCAATCACAACAGCAATGCCATGGGGGATCTCCTTATCCAGAAGTTTCAAGAGCTTTTCCCGAATGATTTCGGCGGCAATGGTACGTTCCGGCTGATCGGTGATCATATCCGAGGGGAAAAACCACTCGGCTTCTTCCAAAAAGGGCTCTGCCTCTTGGAAAATGATCTCCACACCGTCTCCAGTCTTGCCGGACAGCGGGATCACCGCCTGGAACGAAAACTCCTTGGAAAACACATCAATGGTTCGAATGATATCCTCCGGGGTAAAAATATCGGTTTTATTGATCAAAAGCACCACCGGGACGCCCATTTTGCCAAATTTTTCCATCAATTCCCGTTCAATGGGATGGATCTCCGCCAAAGGCTCCACCACCAAAAGAACCAGACAAACATCCGTGGTGGCAGTACCCACGGATTTCATCATCATATCACCCAGCTTGGTTCTGGGCTTATGTACACCGGGGGTATCCAAAAATACATACTGACGGCTTCCTTTGGTCAGGATTCCGGTAATGGAGGTACGTGTGGTTTGAGGTTTCCGGGAAACCGCCGCAATCTTTTCTCCCAAAAGGGTATTCAAAAGGGTGCTTTTCCCCACATTCGGTCTGCCCACCAGGGCAATAAATCCTGTTTTTTGTGTCAAATCATTCATATTATCGTTCCTATTCCGATCTTATTCTTCTGTTTTCAATTCACCTTCATTCAAAGAAGCCAGAATGCTTTCCTGACGGGCGAACATTTCTTTTTTCTCATTTTCTTCCATATGATCCCATCCCAAAAGATGGAGGGTGGAATGGATGACCATCAAGCACATTTCCTGACGGAAGGTGGTACCGAAAAGTCCCGCCTGGTCAAAAATTACCCGTGGACACACCACAATGTCTCCCAAATAAGCCACAGGGCCAAGATCCTCCTCCCCTTTTTCCAAGAGCGGAAAAGAGAGGACATCCGTCTGACGGTCCACGCCCCGGAAATCACGGTTGAGCTCACGGATCTGTTCCATGGAAACCAGGGAAATGCTGATTTCCGCTTTTTTGGAAAAACCCTCGGCAGCAAGGGTTGCCGAAACGGCATTTCTCAACGCGCTTTTATAACCACGAAAGGGGGCTTTTTCCGACTGATTGTTTTCAATCAAGATCCTGTTTTTCATGCTTTCCCCTTTCCGTAACGGTCATATGCCTCCACGATCCGGGAGACGATGGTATTTCGCACCACATCCTTGGAGGTGAGACGGAAAATGCCGATTCCCTCAATGTCTTTGCAGACCTCCAGGGCCTGCTTTAAGCCGGAGGGGGTACCAGTGGGGAGGTCGATCTGGGTAATATCGCCATTGACCACCGCTTTCGAACCCTGGCCAAGACGGGTGAGGAACATTTTCATCTGCTCCGGAGTGGTATTTTGCGCTTCATCTAAAATGATAAAGGAATCATCCAGTGTACGGCCACGCATATAGGCCAAGGGCGCCACCTCAATGATCCCCTTTTCCATCAATCTTTGATACGTCTCACCGCCCAGCATTTCAAACAGTGCATCGTAAAGCGGTCTGAGGTACGGATCGATCTTGCTTTGCAGATCGCCTGGTAAAAAGCCGAGCCTCTCCCCCGCTTCTACGGCCGGACGGGTGATGATGATCCGGGACACTTCCTTTCGGCGAAGAGCCACCGTTGCCATGGCCACCGCCAAAAAGGTTTTACCGGTGCCGGCAGGGCCCACGCCAAAGGTAATGGTTTCCCGGCGGACACACTCCACAAACCCCTTTTGTCCCATGGTTTTGGGTTTAATGGGCCTTCCCTTCGCAGTGATGCAGATGGTATCACGGGTGAGCTCCTCTGCCTTCAGTTCCTCGCCGTCACGGGCCACATTGATGGCATATTCCACATTCTGCTGGGTAAGATTACCGGAAAGTCCCCTTAATTTTTCCAAATAAGAGATCACGCGGACGGCCTTCTCCACCGGTTCTGATTCACCGGAAACACGGATCTGTCCGTCTCGGCTGTAAAGGATGACACCAAATTCCTTTTCGATTCTCTGGGCGTTGGCATCGCCCACTCCGAAAATGTCCACAATGGCATCCAGGCTTGAGACTTCAATGATCTTTTCTGACATTTAAAATCCTTTCCTTTTTTGTTTTGCTAATTTGGAAGTTCCACGCAAGAAAAGGGAGAAGAAAGGGCAATATTTTCCGATAGAACAAGCTCTACGGAAAGCCAAACGCCCGTTTCTTCTTCTGTAAAAGAGATGTTTTCTTCCAGGATTTCATAGCCCGGAGCAAGATGATCCCTTTTATACTCTTCGTAACTATCATAAGCCTTTTTCTTCGCTCTGTCAACCGTTAGCACTTCAGTTTTTTCCTCTGTTTCACACAAGGTACGGGTGGTTACCAGAATGGGAAGTTCCCGTCCGAAAAGGACCATCGGCTCGGTGCTTTCCAAAGCTTTAAACTGGGAATAATCACAATCTTCAAAGCCCGGCAAGGCAAAGGAAAAGCCAAGGATCCGGTACTTTCTTTTTTGTTCTTCTTTTCCGGTAAAGACCGTTTGTTTTTCTTTCAAGGGAATGTGCACCTGAAAAAAACGTTCTGTTTTGGCAAAGACTCTTCCCTGGGCCTTGACCGTAGCAAATGCACCGTTTGATTTTTCCACCACACCGCTGATGAGAAGAGCCCCTTTGGGAACCACATCCCCGCGTTTTACCGCAATTTGCCCGGATAGCACCTCGAAACGTAAAATCTCACCGTGGATAGAGGATACCAGATTGGAAGCGCCGTTTTCCTCCTCCCTTTCCTCCCCCAAAGATTCTCGCTCCCGAACGGAAAGAATAGCGCGAGTTCCGATGATGTTCAGGGAAGCGTAAGAGAATTCGGGGTTTTCCACCTGAAAAAGAAGGGAAAAATCGCCGGTATCAATTTTGGAAATGACAGTTCCAGGAGAAAGCCCAAGCCGGGCCACCCTCTCTCGGATCTCTTCCTCCGGGATCACAGAATTTCCTTCCACCTCCACACTCCAAACAAAGCAAGTGGAAAGAAGAATGACAACGAGAAACAGAGCAAAGCCCAGCATCAGTCCCCAGCGCTTTCCGAAGCGCTGCAGGATCACCAAGACTCCTCTTTTTTCTTCCTTGATCTGTTCTGACCCGGAAAGAGCAAGATTGGCAAGAAGGACGCTTTTCAAAGAGGGAGAAATGGAAAAAGAGACGGCTTTTTCCCCTTTTTCAATGTTCCAGATGGGAATGTTTTGTTTCAGCGTCACATTCAAAACCCTCTCCGGATTGGTGGAAGAAAAGGTGATGCGGTAAGAGCCGGTTAAAAATCGATAGAGTCTTCTCACAGCGCCTCCTCCGGAAAGGTAACGGAACAAATGCGGCCGCAAACGGCCATATTATCGTTCCCAAGCTCCTCCAATTGAAGATTTGTGCCCTGGATCTCCAGGACATACGTTCCCTTCAGAATCATTTTATCCGGATCGCAAAATACAATTTCCTCCACGCCCTCCATCACCAGACGCCTTCTGCTTTGTATGGTAATAAAATGAGTCTTGGGATGAGAAAACAAATCGCGTTTTTTCTTATTTTCCGCCATATCGGTACCGTCCTATGCATAATATTTTTATGATAAAATATACAAAAGAAGGAAAAAATATATGACGAAGCGAACCAAAGTGACGGGCATTTTTCTGACGGTTTTACTTCTTTTTCTTGCCCTTTTATTTCCCGGCGCCTCTCGAAGCGGTGTGGAAAAGGGACTTGATCTGGTACTGGGCTCCGCACTTCCGGCACTGTTCCCAAACCTGGTCTTATCCCGGATCATCACGTTTCTTTCCTCGGATGGCAATGGAAAAAAGGTCTTATTTCTTCCCTTGCTGTTAGGGACTTTGTGCGGTTTTCCCATTGGAGCCGCTACGGCGGCAAGGCTGGCGGAGACGGGATGTATTTCAAAAAAAGAAGGAGAGCAGTTTCTCTTTTTCTGTAACAATGCCGGGCCGGCTTTTCTTTTGAATTTATGCGGATTGAATCTGATGGGACATATTCGATGGGGTTGGTATCTGGTTTTCCTGCAGACGCTTTTTACCTTATTATTCTTTTTCCTTTTCTTTGGAAAAAAGCTGATGAAAAAAGAAACGAGGGCTCTTCCCTCTTCCGCTCCCTATTCCTTTTCCGAACTGATCACCCAAAGCTTTTCGCAATCTGCAAAATCCTTTGCCTATATTTCCGCCTGTATTCTTTTTTTCACGTTTCTTTCCTCGCTTTTGACCGATATCCTCCACCTTTCTCCCCTCGGCGAGGCTCTTGTTTCCCTTTTTCTGGAATTGACAGGCGGTGTTCAGGCTCTGACTTCCCTTCCTCAAAAAACCGCATTTTCCCTTTGTGCCGCCGGCATCGGATGGTCCGGCATTTCCGTTCAGCTGCAAACAATTGGGATCATTCGAAATGCCAAATTTTCCACCAAATACTTCTTTGCCGGCAAAATCACGTTTGCTGTACTACTCTTTGTTGCTGCGGAATTTTTACAAAAATGCTTGTAA
Organism: Eubacteriales bacterium; assembly: GCA_045541915.1. GTDB lineage: Bacteria > Bacillota > Clostridia > Oscillospirales > SIG627 > RGIG5579. The sequence goes on along the minus strand of JAZQJZ010000040.1, from coordinate 10,032 downwards.
TCTGACTTAAAATCGTGTAAAATGAGGGAAAAGGATGTGGATATATGGCTAAAAAGCGTGATTTTGACCGATCCTGTTCGCTGTGTGAGCACGGTCAGGAAATTTTCAACGGTGAATATTGCATTTGCAAGAAAAAAGGGGTTGTAGATCCGGGCGGTGTTTGCTCCCGTTTTGTTTTTGATCCTTTGAAAATCAAGGTTTCGGTGCGCAAGATTCCTGAATTTTGCCCCATTCCAAGTGTTTTCCCGGAGAGCAAATAAACCTTTTTTTGCAATGTATTTTCCCTCAAATCTGTGTTATACTGGTTTTATTCAAATGCCATTCTTCAAATAAGAAAGGAATTATTATGGATAAGAAAGTAATCGTAATCACCGGTGCCGGCGGCGTTCTTTGCTCCGGTTTTGCAAAGGTTCTGGCAAAAGACGGTCATCGCATTGCACTTTTGGACCTCAATCTGGAAGCGGCTGAGGCTTTTGCTGCTGAAATCCGCGCCGAGGGAGGTGACGCTCGCGCTTATAAGTGCAACGTTTTAGAAAAGGATTCTATCGAAGAGGCTCATCAGGCCATCTTGAAGGACTTTGGAAAATGTGACATTCTCATCAATGGCGCCGGAGGCAACAATCCCCGAGGCACCACCGATCACGAAACCTACCAGCCCGGTGACGAAACCGCTCAAGACATCAAGACCTTCTTCAATCTGGATCCCAACGGAATCGGCTTCGTATTCAACTTAAACTTCTTGGGAACTCTCCTTCCCACTCAGGTTTTTGTACCGGATATGATCGGCAAAGAGGGATGCTCCATTTTGAATGTCTCCTCTATGAATGCGTTCCGTCCCTTGACCAAGATTCCGGCTTACAGCGGTGCGAAAGCTGCCATTTCCAACTTCACCCAATGGCTGGCCGTGCATTTTGCTTCTGCGAATATCCGTGTCAATGCCATCGCTCCCGGATTTTTCGTTACCAAGCAGAACCAGGCTCTTCTTTACAATGAAGACGGCACTCCCACTGCTCGCACTCACAAGATTTTAAATGCCACTCCTATGAAGCGCTTCGGTGAAGCAGACGAATTGAACGGCGCGCTGAAATTCTTATTGGATTCCAAGCAGTCCGGGTTTGTTACCGGCGTAGTTCTCCCCGTGGATGGCGGTTTCTCCGCTTATTCCGGTGTATAAAAAAGCATTAAAAAACAGCCTTGCAAAAGGCTACTTGTCATAAGGATGTTTAAAACCTCGATGAAATTCATCGAGGTTTTTTATATGCTTATTAGATAGAACCAGCATCGCATTTGTAAGCACAAACGCTGCCTTTTTGGGTGATACCCAAACCCTTTTAACAACAAACAAGAAAGATAAGTGATATTCTTTGCTGTGCAAAGAGTGATATTTTCTTTTGAAAATTCCTCGCCTATGGCGAGACATTTCAAAAAGAAAGTGATATTACTCCCTCTGGTCGTAGTGATATTTTATTCGCCCTAAAAACTGTCCGTAGGACAATATCACTATGCGTAGCATAATATCACTGCGAAGCAATATCACTCGCCTTTGGCGAATAAAACTGGGAGACTTCCTTATGAGAAGTCTCCCAATGCAAGGCTGTTTTTTTCTCACTTCGTTCTAAAGGCCCTTTTCCTGCTTTTTTCTCATTTTTTTCCAGGAAAAAAAGCCGTGAAGATCGTTCAACAAAAAGACGGAGAAGCAAACCAAAATGGGCAAAACCGAGGGGTCACGGAAAAAGGTTACACCCCAAAGAACGATCAAAACCACATCGTTAAAAGCATAAGCAATGGCATACCAAACGCTTCTTTGAAAGCTCAATGCAGCGGCAAAAAAGCTGGTGGTAACAGAAAAGGTGGAAACCAGAAGCTGAGAGGTATTTAAGGCCCGAAGCAAAAAGTAAAAAACAACAGTAACCAAAACTGAACAAACAGAGGTTATGGCAAAGCGACGTGGGGTGAGCGGTGCGATCTCCACCTCCGACTGATCCCGATAGGGATGCTTGAGCCAGGAATAGATATTAAAAACGGCAGCCGGCAAAGAAAGACCAAGATATGTCAGCATTTCTCCATAATATCGGAATGCAATGGCATTTAATCCGTAAAACAGAGCGAATACCACCATCAGCATTTGCCCTATCACTGCACCTTTTGCAATGAAGATCAAGGAAGTGACACCGATCAGTGATCCAACGGTTGAAGCAAAACTGCCATCGGGGAAGAACCAATAGGAAGCCAACACCGCCAGAGAAGATCCGGCCCATAGAGCAACATCAAACCCGGATAGCGGCACAAATAATTTTTTCATCCAAACTCCAAAATTATGTTAAAAATCAAAAGGGTTCTGCCGGAGTCAGGTAAGAACTCACAGCATACACAGTGTTTCCATTGTAAGTCAAGCGATCCCAGCCTCGGTCTCCAAGGCCGGTGCGGATCAAAACCTCGCCGTTTTTCAAGGTTCCCACGATCTCGCCCTCACTGGAGGGAGTGGAACGGAGATTGACTTCAATTTTAGCGGTGACCGATTCCTGAACATTTTGAAAGGTATGGCCCAGCGCAGGATCCGGCTCCGGTTCAGGAAGAACTGTTTCGGTTAAATACGAGGTCACAGCATAAACCGTCTGTCCGGAAAAATCAAGTCTGGACCAGCCCATATCACCCCGGCCGGTGCAAAGAAGGAACTCACCTTTTTTCAAAGTGCCCACAATCTCCCCCTCAATGGAAGGAGTGCTTCGCAGATTGACCTCATCCTTTGCCGTCACACGGTAGGATACCGGTTGAAAGGTCTGACGAAAATCAGAGGGCGGAGCATATTCCGAGGGATTTTGATCCGGCTTTTTGGCTTCCGAAAAGGGATAGAGCACATAGGAAACATTCCGATCCACCTTCTTATCAATGCCCGGAATGATACCCTGATCGGTATACTGCCAAATGGCATAGTCAAGCTCGGTATCCGGATAAGACATTTCCCCATGGAGTTCGGACTGATATCTGGCGATCCAAACGGGAAATTCTTTTAAAATTCGCTCGGATTGCCAGAGGGTGGGATTTTCAAATTCACTTATGGGAGCGTAGAGCATTCCGTGGTATCCGCCGTTTTCGATCTCTCTTAAAAAGCTCAAGGCAAGATCGGTGCGAACCTGGGCGGTAACGGTAGAGACCGCATTGCCCAATTCCCAATCAAACACCACCGGGTACGAGATGGCAAAGCCGCCGATTCGCTCCAGGATCCACTGAGCCTCTTCTCTTGCTTGCTGCGGTGTGGTGGCACGGGAATAGAAATATACCCCGGTTAAAATTCCGTTTTTGGCAGCTTGCTGGAGATTATAACGGGCATTTTCATCCTCATAGAGAACCCCATTTTCTCCTCGATACCCAAGACGCACAAAAGCAAAATCCACTTCTGCCTTGGCAACCTCCTCCCACTGAATAGCGCCTTGCCATTTGGAGACATCAATCCCGTGAGCCAGAATCTCTTTTGGTGCAGGCTGAGTTTCCGAGACTTCTTCGGTCAAATCCGATTCGGTTTCCGGCGGAAGGGTTTTGTTTACTTCAAGGGTTTCCGTTTTCCCGGTCTCGTCGGTCGTTTCAATATTTTCTGCCTTAGGCGAAGAAAATAGCGCAATGGCAAAAATGACAGAAAAAACAAGGACGGTGCCAAGAATCAAAAAAACAAGATTTCTCTTTTTTCGGTCGAGAAAAAATAAAAAGAGCTTTTCACCCATTTTTCCATTGTTACTCCTATGATCAAATTTCATTATATTGTATCAATTTCGCTCTTTTGTGTCAAGGCTGATGCCTTTTCCCGGATGCTTGACAAAACCAAATAAAAGGGCTAAAGTATAAGCGTAGTCAGGAGGAAAAGAGATGAAACCGAAGTATCTGATTATTGACACGGCCATTTTGCCCGAATGTTATGAAAAGGTGGTCCTTGCCAGAGAGCTGGTGGAGGGCGGAAAAGCCAAAGATGTGAGCGAAGCTGTGCGGATAGCAGGAATATCCCGAAGCACCTATTATAAATACAAGGACTATATTTTTGCACCCGGAAATGACTCTGCAGTAGGAAAAAAGGCTATTTTATCATTCAATCTTGCCCATAAAACCGGTGCGCTTTCCGAGGTGCTTTCTATGGTGAGCAAGAAAAAAGCCAATATTCTGACCATTCATCAGAATCTTCCCATCAAGGAAAAGGCGCACATCACACTCTCATTGGAAATTGCTTCCCTTTCCGGCGAAACAGAGGAATTGATTCAAAGCATCAGCGCTTGTCCCGGCGTGTCCGGTGTTCGTTTGGTTGCCATAGAATAAAAAAAGAGGCTTAAAGCCTCTCTTTTTTTATGCATTCTTGTATCGCAAGGTAACCGTTCCGTCGTCGTTATAAATAACGCCCTCGCCTTCAAATCGGAAGGAATCGATCTCCCGGAAGAAGGCTTCCTTGGATTCATAGGGCACCTTTGCTTCGGCCAGAACCTTTTTGGCATAAGATGCACCGTCGGACAAAAGCAAAGCCAGAACTCCGGACTGAATTTTCGCCGAGGTGACACAAGCGGTAACCGGATCGGTAATGTAAAACGTATCGGAATGGCTTTGGCCAGTACAGCCGGGAATATGGGGATGAATGGCCGGCATCACACAGCAGATATCACCCATATCGCTACTTCCGGTGCTCCAGCGCCCGTAAGGGGTCATATGCTCCGGAGAGAAGAAATCGGCGGCCACCTGATAAAATGCTTGCGCCAGGTTCTCATCGTTCTGCCGGGGAGCAAAGCCGTGCTCATCATTGAACTCCACTTTGCAACCAATGGCAGCGGCAGAAGCGGCGATGGCACAGTTGATTTTCTCGTTGGCAGCACGGGTGGCGGGAATGCTGGCACCGCGCACATAGCTTTCGCAAACCACTTCATCAGGAATGGAATTTACTGCAGAGCCGCCCTTGGTGATAATGGGATGAAAACGAATATAATCCTCTTCCACAAAGGTCTCGCGCAAGGCATTGGCAGCGGAGAGCGCTGTGGTGGCGGCGTAGAGAGCATTCAGCCCCTTTTGAGGAGATCCCCCTGCATGAGCGGATTTGCCCCGGAAAACAAACATTTTGGTCATACCGCCATCGCTTCCCTTGATGCAACTGAAGGCGTTTTTCGAGGAGGTATGCACCATCATCGCCAGATCTACGCCATCTAAAATGCCACGGTAGAGAAACTCCAATTTTCCGGTGAGATAACGAATCGTTCCGGCATCTCTCAATTGCCGACGAAATCCGATCTCAATCATTTCTTCCGCGGGTACGGCAATCAAACGGATGGAGCCGCAGAGTCCTTCCAGTGCGCCGGGCTCCTTTAATGCTGCTGCAATGCCAAGCAAAGCGGCGCTCTGGCAGTTATGTGCACAGGCGTGAACCGCACCGGTTTCCTTATCACACTCCGGATGGGTCGGCACGATCAGAGAGTCAAGTTCGCCAAAAACTGCAATTTTCGGTCCGGGCTTTCCCGTTTCCACATCTGCAAAAAAGCCGGGAATATTCCCTGCCTCCCGGACCTGGTACCCCAGATCCTCATACAGTTTTTTCAAATAGCGATGTGTTTTCCATTCGCGGTAACCGGTCTCAGGATTGTTCCAGATGTGGCGCTCTGCATCCAGGATCATTTGACGGTGCTTTTCCACCGCATCGTAAAGGTGCTGAAATTGATTTGCCATTACATCTCTCCTTCTATAGTATATTTTTCCACCATAAATTCCGGGTGATACGACTCCTTGGAATAGCGAAGTCCGGGATCGCCCACGTCCTCTTCCCGATTGACAAAGAACACCTGGCTCGTGGCAAAATGAGAAAGGAATTCAGAAACGATCATCTGATACGAGCCGCGCACATCCCGATCTGCTTTTTCAATGTGAACGAAAATCGTGTCTCCCACGATCTCGCCCAAGGAAAAGGCAACCACCTGATCCTCCACAAAAATCGCGCCGCCAAAAAAGCCATATACATCCAAATGATCCAACACCTCAAGAACCGCTTTTTCCTCCTCATAAAAATGAGGGGAATCCTTTTCGTTCCTTTGACAGTATTGATCAAAGAACTGCCTGATCAAAGGCAGATTCTCCTTGGTGATCTCTTCAAAATGCCACCGGGCATTGTGTTTCAAAAAGAAATTGCGGTGATTCCGCTGACCGGAAAGCTTTTTTCCTTGGAAGGTGGAAAGCTTTTCTACCTTATAAACATAGTCGAACCAATCACGGGTGGACGTTGCCTGATACCCCGGAAGGAGCGCACAGATCGCATCCTTATCTTCTGCACCGACACTGCAAAACACAAGCTCCTCTCCGTACCCCTTGCAATGCATCAAAAGAAGCTCTACTCCTTTTTTTAAGTCAAAAAGAGGCGCCGTGTACGCCCATTTTCCGGGCGAAGTCTCGCTACGGAGAAAAAGGCAGCCCTCATACTCTGCAAATTGGGTTCGAAACGCATTCCGCCACATCAGCGCGCCCCCCAAAGTCTGATCACAAAGACGGGTGCGGCTTTGGGAAAAATACCGTTTCAAAAGCGGTGCTTGCTCCAAGGTTAACGGGACAAAATCAATCATAAAAACTCTTTTCTATCTTTTTTCCTAATCTTTTGTCATTTTATCACGGGGTACCGGCCAATGCAATAGATTTTTCGATTTTAAAACAAAATTTGTTTCGCCCTATTTTCTTGCAACCCGTTGACAAAAATTCCATTCCTTGGTAAAATCAATGGGTAAATTGTCAAGGGGAGGATGCAAAATGAAAAAGACCTTTAAAGTCAGAAAAATTGATAATTTGGGTCGCATTGTCATCCCTATGGACATTCGCAAATCCCTGGAAATTTCCGATTGGGACGAGCTTTGCATTCGCCAGGAGGGTCAGCAGATCCTCATCTCCAAAGCACGGGAGGCCTGTGCCTTTTGCGGAAGCGAAGAAAACCTGGTTCCCTTTCACGAAAAAAGCATCTGCCGCGCTTGCCTTGGTGAATTAAAGCAGAAATAATCGGGAATCCTTTTTCTATCCTTGGCATATTCTTTTCCGTCCGATCCTTTTTCTTTTTCACCAAAACCCAATCAAAATCGAGATGTGGCGCAGTTGGTAGCGCGCCTGCTTTGGGAGCGTGTCGGGCAGTTATAGCCGAGATTTTACGGAAGTCCCGAAAAGCCTTTGTTTATGCGGACTTTCTGGGATTTAGGAAAACGCAAAACGGCGTGGAATTTGCGTTTGACCACAGTTTGTCCCACTTCCACGCAGAAACTCAAAAAATTGAATAGATATCCGGGTGTGGCGCAGCTGGGAGCGCGGGTGGTTTGGGACCATCAGGCCGCAGGTTCGATCCCTGTCACTCGGACCATTTTGTCTACCTGGCAACAGGTTTGCAAAAAGTCCAGTAACATTAATTACTGGACTTTTTGCAAAATAACCAACTTAACCCAATATGTTCTCTCAAGTGAGAGTTTTTTTGAATACACTACAAAATCTTAACATAAACTCTAACTTATTAATACTTATTACGAGGTTCAAATATAATGGAATTTAAAGAGTATATAACGTTATTAGCTGATATTTCAGCAATCTTAACCGCTATAATTGCATTAATTGTTTCAATAAAGGCGTTACAATCTCAAAATAGACATAATGTATTATCTTCTATGCCCGTATGTGAAATATTTACTGGCAATTTCGACAATGAATTGGTAGTCGAAATTTATAACAAAGGCTTAGGACTAATGGAAATCAACGATATTATGTTCACCAATTCCAAAGGAGTTACGCATAACAATTTGCATGAATTTATTTTAGATGAACAAAGTATATCATATAACACTCTACCTCCCAGAAAGGTTTTAATGTCAGGAGAGAAGGTTGTTCTAGTCTCATTCAAAGACATTCCCTATGTGCAACAAACAAAAATAGTTAACATATTATCCAACATAACTGTTCACATATCCTATAGAGATATTTATAATAATATATACACATTTGATTACCTAATAGACTTTGTGTAATCTCTAGTTTTCTATTATACCATCAAACTATAGGCTATTAACTAACTTTAGGATCAAAAAAGATACATAAATAACAAAATCAATATCATAGGGCGCCGTTATTCGGCGCCCTCTTTTAGTTTTGCTTTTTCTTCCGCGATCTCCGCTTTGACTCGTTCGATCATTTCGGCGAGTTTGATTTCGCATTGCTCCTTTGTTTCTGCGTAGACGTTGAATTTTTTGCGCTTGCCTCCGGGGAGTCTTGGAAAGAAGCTGCCTTCCCAGAGGTTGTCGTTGATCTGATACAGGCATCCCGTACCGCTTTTGCGTATCTTTCTTGGGACAGGCTCGGGATGCGGCTCTGTGGGCGCACACGGGGCGTTTACGGGCGATTTCGCCGTCCTCTCGGGTGTTTGCTCTACCGCAGGCATCTGCGCGTTTGTGCCGCCGATTTTGCGGTCAATGCTCACCGCCGCCTGCATCTGCATGGTGTCGGTCATGTGGCTGTAGATGTCCAGTGTCGTTGCCGCTGACACGTGTCCTATCGTTGCTGACAGCGTTTTCACGTCCATACCGTTTTCCAGCGCCATGGTTGCGAAGGTATGCCGCAGATCGTGGAACCGTACGTGCTTGCATCCCGACCGTTTGAGGAGTATCGACAGGATATCGCCGACGGACGTGGGATACCTCGGCACATCGGGATTTTGCGGCGACGGGAACATCCAGCGCGAGTTGATTGTCTCCTTATATTTTCTCAGCACCTCCACCAGCGACGGCGGCAGTACCACCGTGCGGATGGAGCTTTTTGTTTTCGGCACAGAGATCTCAATTTTGCCGTTTACCGCGCACGCCTGGCGAACGATTTGAAGCTCGCCCGTTTGAAAGTTGAGATCATCCCATTGCAGTCCCATCAGCTCCCCTCGGCGCATCCCCGTGCCGAGCTCCAACAGGAACAGTTCATAGTATCCGTCCTCTTTGGCCTGGGCAAGGAATCGCTGTAGCTCGTCCTTGGTCAGCACCTGCATCTCCCGCGCTTTCTTGGGCGGCAGTTTACAGCCGATGGCAGGATTGACCCGTATCAGCCCTTCAGTTACCGCTTTTTCCAGAGCCATTCTGCAGCTTGCGTGGCAGGCGCGCACCATACGGTCGGACAGTCCGGGGCCGTATTTTTCAACGTACTGCTTTCGACCGTTTCGCTTCAGCCGAGCGTAGAACTGTTGCAGGTCGTTCTGCGTCAGTTTGTTCAGTGGTATCTTGCCGATGTCGGGGATGATGTGGTCGTAGATTCGGTTCTCGTAGTTTCGTTGTGTCAGCGGTCGGATGGCAGGCTTGGAGTAGTTCTCATACCAGAACTCCATCCAATCGCCGAACAGCATATCCGGCTTGCACCGCGTGCTCGGCGGTCGGTATTCCTCTTTCAGTTTTTCAAGCTTCTCGGCGCACTCGGTCTTGGTGTGAGCGAGGACGTTTTTGGTGATGGGTAAGCCTTTGTCATCGTATCCGACCACCACACGTCCTTCCCACCGTCCGTCCTTGCGTTGTCGTAAAGTACCTTTTCCGTTTTGTCTGCGTTTTGCCATTCATCTCACTCCTTTATAATCAAGTCTTCCATGAACCCACCGACGATGCCCGACGCTCTCTTTTGCATGTCGGTGGTTACGTGGGTGTAGGTGTCCAGCGTGAAGCTGGCGTTGGTGTGCCCGAGGATTCGAGACAAGGTCTTGGCATCCACGCCGCCCGTCAGCGCGTGAGTGGCGAAGGTGTGGCGCAGATCGTGGAAGCGTATCAGCGGTAGTCTCGCTTGCTTCAGCAAGGTTTTCATACGGTTGTAGGGATACTCGGGATGCATCGCCTCTTCGGGTCTGTAGATGTTCGGGAAGATCCATTCGCTCATCGCCGTTTTCTTTCGTTCTCGCAGTATCTCCGCGGTGCTCGGCGGCAAAAGGATGTTGCGCATTCCTGTTTCAGTCTTGGTATCGCCCCAGGTCACGCCGCCGCCTTTCTTTCTCTTCACCGTCCGCGAGATCTTCAGCCGTCCCGTCGCTTCATC
>JAZQJZ010000039.1:0-97739 GCA_045541915.1 Eubacteriales bacterium | reverse complement strand
AATGATTGAATTTTACACAAGGAGGGACCTGTCATATGAAAAAAACAATACGTGTTTTGGCATTGACCCTTGCTTTTGCTGTTCTCTGCGGTTCTTTTGCCACGATAGCGTACGCAAGGGATCTTGCAGAATGTCATCACTGCAACACCACAGGGGAGTTTCACTGCAAGGTATGTAACAATACCGGCGAGGTTACATGCGGCGTCTGCGGCGGCGAAGGTAAAAGCAAATGCACAGGAGAGTCGGGCAAAGGCTGTGATGACGGCTATTACACCTGCCCCAACTGTAACGGCGACGGAAAAATGCGCAACGGCGCCGGCGAAGTCCTTGATGAAGGCGTCTGCGGAAACTGCAACGGAAGCGGAAAAATGCGCTGTGTAGCTTGCCACACTGTTCCGGGTTGGAATATTTGCAACGGATGTGACGGCAAAGGAAAACAGGAGTGCCAGAGTTCAAACTGCAAGGATTCAAAAGCAGTAGGCTGGAAGTGCCACTATTGCATGGGGGCTGGGTATCTGCTGACAAATTTCTGGCCGGGCGAGAATGACGGCATACAAAATGTTCCCGTAAACGGTGACTTGATTTGGATTGGCAATAAATCCCATGTTTACAGTAACGGCTCAGTATCGTCGGAGCCGGCATCCTATCATAACGTATCCTTTGGTACCGGTTCCTGGAAAATCGGAGATGTCACCGTAACGGCGGATAAAACCGGCACGCAAAAGATCAGCACAATTGAAATAATTACACTAACGAACTTCGACCCCGATACTATGGAAGTGAGAGTGGGAGCTGAAGACAGGTTTGGCTTGATACTAAAGGTCACCAACGGAAAGACCAGCATTTCCGCAAATGACCACGACGGCGGTATCCCATACGACCTTACTTTTATGGTATTTGAAAAAGAAGCGGTTCCGGGCGGCAATGAAGGCGATGACGAAAATAACAACAACGGCGATAATCCCAATCAAGCGGGTAAGTATATCGTGTGGTTTGGTGAGGGCTCTTGGAAAATCGGAGATGTAACCGTAACAGCAGATAAAACCAATGGTCAATATTTGACCGAAACCGATATCATTACATTAACGAACTTTGATCCCGATACTATGGAAGTAAGAGTGGAAGCTGAAAACGGTTTCCGCACAACACTGTTTGTCAACAACGGAAAGACCAGCATTTCCGCCCACAGTCAGACCATTGACAGCGTTCCAAAAGATATTGCTTTTTCGGTAGTGGCAAAGGAAGCATCTCCCGGCGGCAATGAAGACGGTGAAAACAACAAAGGCGATAATCCCCCACAAACAAAAACAGCTTTCATTGTAATCAGAGCCGCAAACAATCAAACAGGAACAGTACAGTACAAGCTGAATGACGGAGGAGATTTTATATCTGCCGAAGACGGTACATCGATCGATCTCAACGGTGTGATGTCCATCACGATTAAGGTTGCTCCCGCCGGAGAAGCAAAGGTGAACCGAAGCAACAGCGGTATCTCCGGCACGGCACAAGCGGAAAACTATGATTATGCTGCACTGATCAGCGAGTCCGGCTGGACATACCAGGTCAAGGAGAATGACGAAAATATCATCTTCACAATAGAATTTGACAACAACGACGGAATGGACAACAATCCCGATCCCGATAACGGTGAAGAACCCATCGTTATTCCTCCTGACAGGAATCAGGATTTTGAAATTCCTCCCGCGGAGTCAGGCGGTGCAGAAAAAACGGCCTCAGCTGCCGTTGAGGTTGGCAAAATGACAAGTGAGGAGCAGGAGCATTACGCAGGCTTAACAGATGAGGAGCTGAACGGAAAGCTTGTCAACGTACAGAGTATCCTGCAGACCGTTCGACCCGGAGAGTTTGCAGCCGACACGGAAGAACTGATCAATGACGTTGCGGAGCTTAACGGCATCGACACGCTTGAGGAGGCCAAAATATTCCCCCTCTCTTTTGAAGGACACGAAGACCTTGGCTTCCCGATTGCCGTAACCGTTCGGCTTGAAAAAGGAGTGCTGAAAGGCGACAGCGATCTGTTTGTTTATCACATTTTGGAAGATAGATCTATCGAGTCGCTGGGAAAGGCAGAGTACACCACCTATGATGACGGCAGTGTGGAAAGCATCACCTTTTATACCACCGGTTTTTCATCATTCTTTACTTCCTCTAAAGAGTTGAACATCGATATTCCTGCCGCATTTCCATGGCCTTTGTTGGCTGCTGTTTTGGTAGGTGTAATTGTCGTTTTGCTCGTTGTTACTATTGTGCTGAGAAGAAAGCGCAAAAAGGTATAAACTTGATTTTACTGAAAGCCAGGAAGATGATGGACAAGAAACGCCCTCAATGAAAATGACTTGATTGAGGTGATATCTTTTTCGGTTCTCAATAAAAAGGGACAAGAAAGATCATCAACTATGACACGCACCGAGAAAAAATATAAAAAAGTCCGAAAAAGCCTTGTCACAAGCGGATTTTCCTAAAAATTCGGTGATATCTTTTTCGGTGCAACTTGCCAAAAAGAAAAAGCACTCATTCGAGTGCTTTTTCTTTTTGCTTATGGTGTGATCTGCATCACAAGATTTTCAGAGTATGAGACCGACGAGCGTGGCTCGTTGGGGCACGTGCCGTCCCGCCCCGAAGGGGATGAAGGGACGGTACGGGCTCCGCATCGGTCGAAAAAGGCAAGGATCAGCACCGAAAGGTGCCCGATGGCTTTTTCGGGAACCGCAAGGTGGTTTTCCAAGCCTTGCCTTGGAAAAATAATCCCGGAGGTCGTGTGGTAAGGGTTCCACCCCAGAGGCCAACAATGCGAACCGAAAAAGATATCGGTTCGGAAAATCCAGAAACCTAGGCGGTTTCTGGGTTTTTTCGTGCCATTTTTCAAGGTGCAATTCAAAAGATATCATTTCTCCAAAACGACCTTTGGGGAGGACTTGAACTAAATACCTGGGCTTTTATGGGTTGATTTTGCGTTTGTTTTCGTAGCGTTTGCCATTTTTATTTTCCTGGCTATTAAATGTTTGTGTCTTGCCTTGTTAATAGTGATAGAATTGAGAAACAAATATCCCTTAACAAAAGATCAACACTTTTAACAATTACATTGTGTTTTCTGCTGGTTATGTTATAATGGATATATAATCCAACACAATAATATCAAGCACTATAACGTGTATAATAGAATCCGTTTGACAAACGAGAATAAAGGAGAGCATATATATGATTTACAACATCCTTGATTATGGCGCAAAAACGGACGGAACGCTATGCACTCATCAAGTTCAAAAAGCGATCGACGATTGTTTTTTGAACGGTGGCGGCGAGGTTGTCATCCCCGGCGGAATTTTCTTGACGGGCGGATTAAGATTACGTTCAGGAATTACGCTACATCTTCTTGAAGGTGCGGTGTTGATGGGGAGTATTGATCCCGAAGATTATACGACCTATATAAACGATCCCATCGAACCGATTTTACCTGAAGAAGCAGATAAGCCTGTAGCAACCATTGTTCCGGGCGCAAGCGTTGGCAGATCGTCATTTCCATACTCACGATGGAACAATGCCATTATCCGAGCAATAAATGCCAGGGATATTTCGATTATAGGAGAAAAAGGTTCACAGATTAACGGGCAAAACTGTTTTGATGAGCAAGGAGAAGAAGGATACAGAGGTCCTCATGCAATCAATATGTGGTTTTGTGAAAACGTTACTCTGAAAGGATATACAATTTGCGACAGCGCTAATTGGGCACACGCCATTCAAAACAGTAAAAATATAAAGGTTGAGGGTATCACCGTTTTGGGCGGTCACGATGGGTTTGACGCTCGTACCTGTGATAATATAATCATTGAAAACAGCCGCTTTTTGACAGGTGACGACTGTATTGCAGGCTTTGATAACATCGGTGTAACGGTTCGCGATTGCTATTTTGAAAGTTCGTGCAGTATATTTCGTTTTGGTGCAACCGATATGATAGTTGAGAATTGCAAGGGAGTCGCGCCTGCTACCTATGGCTTTCGGGGGAGTCTTTCCACGGAAGAGAAGAAAAAACGCGCCGATACAACAGCGGCCTGCCGCCACAGCTGCCACAATGCGTTCCTGTATTATTGCGACAACCGTGCGGCAATAAGGCAAACGCCGGGTAATATTGTTATCCGAAATTGCGAATTTAATAATCCCGATGCCGTCATGCGTCTTCCATTTGGACATAAGTGGTGTTGTAACCGTTCTTTGGCAGATATTACCTTCGAAAACTGCATCTTCCACGGAGTATGTTTGCCGATGCAGCTCGACTGCCCCGAAGAAGAGCCGATGGAGTTGCGGATGAAAGATTGTACCGTCACTCCTCGGGAAGGCTGCGAGCAGATCAATTTTATTGTAGGAAAAAATGTAAAAAGCATAGAACTGGAACGGGTTTTGCCAAAAGGCTTTTCAGACCCCAAAATCATCTGCAATCCTGAAACTGCAATAACGATAAAAAACTAGCAACGCGTTGATATCTTTTTCGGCACCTCTACTCAAAAAGAAAAAGCACTCATTCGAGTGCTTTTCTTTTTGCTTATGGTGTGATCTGCATCACAAGATTTTCAGAGTATGAGTCCGACGAGCGTGGCTCGTTGGGGCACGTGCCGTCCCGCCCCGAAGGGGATGAAGGGACGGTACGGGCTCCGCATCGGTCGAAAAAGGCAAAGGAAAAGGGCGAAAGCCCGGAGGCCGGAGTTCAATAAGTGACACCCCAAATCTTCGATTTGGTTGGTGGAACTTATGCCTTGTGCTGTCCTCCCTCCGCAACCAAAAACCTTCTCGGACGAAGTTCGGGAAGGTTTTACTTTTTTCACTGTTCACTCTTTACTTTTCACTAAATCCGTCCGAGAAGATATTTGGAGGTAATAGGTAATAGTGAATAGTGAAGAAGTTGTTTTGCAAGGTTTACCTTGCTTTTTTAAGTTATACAAGACATAATAGGTTATCAAGTTTTTTCACCCCAAAGAGTATGATATCTTTTTCGGTGCTACGAGCCAAAAAGAAAATGCACTCATTCGAGTGCTTTTTTTCTTGAAACAATTTTTCCCGGAGCAGAAAGAACCGGCGATCTCTTCCCTTTTTTGCCGGAAATCACCCCGTTTTTTCGGGTCTGATGTGCCCAGATTCAATCTTGAATTATCCCTTTTGCTATGATATACTGTACATAGGAAACAACTTTTGGGAGATGAATTTATGAGTTTTGATCAAAACATCAATTTATATCTTGACAAGGACGTTTGGGTAGAGCTGGACAATGGCGACATCCTGAAGGGTGTCCTGGACAGTGCCGGAAACGAAGTTCTGACAATCGGCAACACACAGGTAGATTTGGCACAGGTTCGGGATGTTTTTTACTGGAACAAGCTGGACATGAGCGACTATACGATCAAAGGCGGAAAGCTGTCAACACCCAATAAATTTTTGCTGGATCCCCAAGAGCTGATCCGGGAAGTCGGCCCTGACTTTTCCTATGGAGAAAAGATCATAGAGTATGTGTGCCACCTGTACTACAATATGGACGAGCGCACGTTTGGTATCCGGGATCTGCGCGTTGTCCGGTCGGCCCATGCGTTTCAGCGGGAGCTACTGGAAAGCGGTCCTTTTCTTTATCGGATACAGGACGGCCCCTATTTTTGTGCTACCCTGAAGGACGACCAACTGGAAACCATCAATGGCCCCATTCCCTTTGTGCCGGAGGAAATTACCGATATTACCGTCTGTCCCGATCTGGGAAGTAGCGTTACTGTCTTTTTGCAGAACGGGCAGAAGATCGATTCGCAGGTGATCGGTGCCACGGAGAAGGGCGTGGTTCTGGCAGATGGATACAGTGGCCGCTTGCCTTATGAAGAAGTCAAGCAATTTCGCTATCAGGCTCCCATGTGCAGTTCCGAAGGCGATTCCTCCTCGCCAAAGCATTCCTGCGGCGGTTATCGGTTCCGGCACCGCTATTTGCGCAAGCCGGAAGAATATTCCTTTGTGAGAAACTTTATGGCGGACTTTGCCGTAGGAGTAAACAGCCTCGGTACCATTTCCAAGGATGTGGATATGGAGCGATTTGATGAACGTAAGGAAGCCTACGGCATCATCGCAGATTACCGCAACACCAGAGGATATGGCTTTATTGAACCGCAGTATACCCACGGCGCCGAACTGAAAAAGATTTACTATTTTACCAACAATGCCCTCCCGAAAGCTGTGGGCAACAATGAAGTGGACACCCACAAGTATCTTTATGTGGTACAGTTCTATCATCGGCCCCACAAGCAAGGAAATCGACTGGTTACCTCAATGAGGATCCTGGAGCAGTATGAGAGAGACCGTTATGCCAGCATTCAAGTGGATGCAAGCGGAGCGGTAAAGGCAGAACCCTTTTCGGCACCTCAGAACACTTCCGATTCCATCCAAGAAGGCTACGGACTGTTATGCTATTTTGACGGAAATGAAAAGGCTTCGGGCAAAGCCTTTATCTCTCATCGGTTTATCAGAGGAAAAAAATGCCCGTATCAGCTTTTCGCTCGTCTTGCCGGTTATTTGGCAAAGTACAAGGGAAGACCCATCGACACCAGGGAAAATTGCTACCTGGTGCATTATTGGCTGGATCTGAACACACAGCAAACGGAGGCAGATCAGCTTCCCGAAGCTTACAAGCTGGACATTCTGGAAGAATGTCCCAAGAATCAGGATTACCATTTGGATGAAAACGGCAAGATCTGTGCATACAACCACGAGGCATTTGCCGTTTTGAATGCCCTGCTTACCCAGCGTGTGGTGATCATCACCAAGAATAACAACCGGTATTCCGGTCACCTCCAAAGCAACCAGATCGAACAGCTGTTTTTGACCGTTTCCTTTTCTGACGGTCAGGAACGGAGCTTTCGCTATGATGAGATCGCAGAGGTTTGGGGCCTGGGGAAGGTTTTGCCCTATGATACCACTGCCAATTACGGCTTCATTCAAGCCGGCGGCGGTATTTTCTACAACATCAGCGTAGTGCAGTCCGAAAAAGAGCCAAAGCTGGAGCCGGGAGAACTGGTAGGCTTCCGACTGGAGCGGTCACAAAAAGGGTTTCAGGCCAGCAGCGTGCGGCCGCTGACAGAAAAGTGGGAAGTGGGCTATGCGGTGGCAGAAAACCAAAACGGCACTTATCAGGTGGTCTCCGGGGATGATTACCGGAAGGAAGAGCATCTCACAACTGCGCCGTCCCATCTTCGGGCGCAGAATCCGGATATTCCCCTTAAAATGAACAATATGGAAAACAAAGACCACAAGGTGGAAATTCACAGCTTGCAGTTTGAAAACGGCATCCCCCTTCTGCGAGTGATTGAAAAATATCTTGGTCAGGCGGAGAAAGCGCATTTTGGCTACGTGGAGAAATTCTGCGATCAGCCTGGCGGCTCCGGAAACTTTTCCTATGGATTTCTGACCCCGCTGGACGAGATAGACAAGCAAAAATTCCCGGAGAATCTTTATTTCAATATTACCAGAAACAAAGCATTTTTTGATAAGGAAGTAAAGCCCGGCGAAAATCCCAATCGAATGGAGCTTTGTTTGGTGACCTACCAGATCGGCAAGGAATCGTGGCAAAACAATTCCTGCGCTGTGGCTATGCAGGCGCTTGGCCGCCATCCAAAAGAGTGGTTCCAGCAATTTTCTCAGGAAAAGGCTGTAAAGCCTGTGGCTCCTCCCGTGGAAAGACCGGATACCATCACCGGCAAGATCCATACGTGCCTTCAACAGAACGAGCTTGAGGAAGCAGAGAAGCTTTTGGAGGACTACGCGCAAGAGAATGAAAAGGATTTCTTCTATTACCAGCAATTGAACAACATCTGCATGAAGGAATACAAGGAAAACCGCAGTCCCCAAGTGCGCGAAAAATGGCTCTCCTGCCTTCTGAAGCTGCGCGAGCACATTGACTCCACAGATCAATACGGTCTGCGGCTGGATGTGCTGTGGAAGCAGGCAACCCTCACCATGGAGGTGAGCATCGAAGAGGCTCGAAAGCTGTATCAGGAGTGGAAAAAGCTCCTGGATGAATTGTGCACCATTTATCCCAACAAAAAGAACAATTACAAAAACTATGTCGTCCGCTTAAACCGGATTTTGGAAGGAAAAGACACTGCGGCTGAAAAAGACACTGCGGCTGAACTGGAAAACGAAGAAAGCAATGTGGATATCCACGCTTATCTTGGTTGGCGAATTGATGTAGCAGACGAAAACGAATTAAATCCCCTTTGGGCAAAGGCCCGCGCATTGCGGCAAAACCCCAATGAAGGAGAGTGGCAGGAGGTTCTGAAGGAAGCGATAAAAGAGGAATTAAGAATCATTCCGGATTATCGCGCGCGTTACAGAGCGCACCTGGCCTTTTTGGATATGCTCATGGATCCTCGGGATGCAGAAGATGTCCTGCTGCTTTATTTTGACGACGCCCTGAAACAGGACAACGCCTTCTCCCGGGTCTTTTCGGAAGAGGAGCCGTTGCCGGAGGTAATCAGAGATGCAACGAGCTGTTCCCGTTTCACATTGGACAGTCTGATCATCCTGGCCACCGGAAAGCTGGATCTTAGCAATTGGCTGAACAGATTTAAAAACAGCGACCTGCGCCAACGCTACATCCGGGAATTGTGCTTTTTGACCAAAAGTCAAGCAGAACGGGATGATATGGAACAGCTGGAAACGGTGCTGCGCGAGGCCATCGCTTTGCTGCAACAACCGGTGGACGATAAACTCTCCCTTGATCTGTATGCCGAAGAAACTCTGCGTCGGATCCGATTGTTCGGTGATTGCGGCGCGGAGGTATCCAAAAAAGTAACTGACGTTCTGAAGGATTTAAAGGGGTATAACACCCGAAACGGTTTCCGCGCCAGAATGGGTTGTCTGCGAGACAACGCCAGCAATTTGCAAACCTACCACCAGAGCATTCAGATGAATCCCACCGTCTGTGATTGGAATCTGATCTGGCCCATGTGCGCCAGACTGATCGTGCAGATCCAGCGGGAATGGAGCAGATTGTTGGACAACTTTATCCCCTTTATTGAGGTGGGCAGCGTCCAAGCAACGCGAGAGACCGACGGCTTATGGAAGGTGACTGTGCCCCTGAGAAACAGAAAAGGCGCCCAGCAAGCATCGGGTATCAGGATCTTGGGCCACAAGGCAGATTCTCAAAACCGCAAAAATTTGATCGGCGACGGCTTTGACCACGGCTTTGTGATCTGGGTCAAGCCGGAGGATCCCGAAACAGAGCAGATGATGCTGGATATGGAAATCAGCTATCAGTATGTTTCCGAAGTGAAGTTCCGCAACGATAAATATACACTCAAAGAGACGAAAGGAACCGTCACAAAAACGGTTTCGGTCAGCTGTGCAGCAAGCCAGCGCCAGGAACTGTCGCTGGATATCCTCAATATCTTCGGCTTCAATTCCAAAGGCGACATTGATATGACAAGCCCCGCCGGTCGGGCAAAAGCAGAGATCCTGAAAAACCGATCGGAAGAGGTGGCAGCCATCATTGGTGCTGTCTCTACCGGGGAAAAGGGCAGTCGCAGGCTGATGCGTGACGGTCGCTGGGTGGCACTGTACGGCCAGTGGCGTGTGGGCAAAACGGTCATAATCCACGAGGTCAACCGAGCCCTCCGGGGAGAAGAATTCGGAGAACAGGCGGTTCCTGTGTATGCTCTGTTCGGTGCGGGAAGAGAGTTTGAGGCCAACACCGTAGAGGGCATCTGTGCCGCCATGGACCAGATTCAGGATCCCGTGATTGCGGGTCTTTGGGCTGAGCATCTGGATCAATGGGAAAATCAGCGCGGCGTGTTGAAAACGATGAACAGCCTTGGCCGGGTGATGAATTCTTTCCATCAAAAGATCGCCCCCAAAACCATTGTACTGGCCCTGGATGAATTCACCGCGATTTACTACGCGATCAAAAACGGAGATACCGACGAAAGCTTCCTTCGTAGTTTTGTGGACTTTATCGGACTGTCCGGCTGTATTATCATTACGGCCGGCGGCGAGCATACCGTCCGGTTGATGACAGACTACGATGTGAATATGCTGCAGAAGGCAGATTTCCGGCTGGAGGTTAAGTATTTGTCCAAGGAGGATACCAAAAAATACGTGGAAACCGTCATTACGGTACCTTCCTATCTGGGATCCCAGGATCAAAAGCAGCGTACCATCAACCGGATCTATGAATTGACCCGAGGCAATGCCTTTTTGCTGCATAAATTCTGTGACGCTCTGGTTCGCTATGTGCTCAACACCAAAAATCTGGTGCGCATTGACGACATTACCATTCAAAAAACATTGGATCAGATCGCCCGCAGCGAGCCGGACGTGATCAGTGTATACTTCAACTCTCTCTACAATCCTTACAACGAGAAAAAAGACAAGCGAATTGACGGTTTTGGCGATGTGAGAGATATCAACCTGAAAATTCTGGAGGGAATCGTAGAGCAGGCCTTCCCGGAGACTCACAGCTGTCGGATCGATGATCTGCGAAGAGTCTTTGCCAATGAAGAAAGATTCGAGGAGTGTCTGAAGGTTCTCATTGATCGGACTGTGGTCAAGGATGACGGTGGAAACATCAGCATTCCCATTGACCTGTATTATGAGATCCAATCCCGTATAAACCGAAAGGATGATAGTTATGAGTTTTAATATGAACCAAGCCACAAAGGATTTACTGAACGGAATTCAAAAAGGAGCTCAGATCACGGTCAATCTGTATTGTCCGGAGTCGGAACCGCTGGAGGAGGTGGCATCAGAGCTGGAGATGCGTTTTCAGCCGGAAGCGATTGTGATGGACCTTTCTCAATACACCACCTTTAGCGATCTGGTTCGGGATTTGATCCTGCAGCTGTTGCTTCGGGATGATAAGCCGGAAAACTGTCACGTAGCAGATGCGGCCATTGAGGAACTCAATCTCCGCCTTCTGCGCCGACATACGGGAAGATTGCTCAGCGCCTTTCAGGAAAAGAAGGCCTGGATCTGCCTGATCCTGAAGAACTTTGAGGCGGTCGGTGATCGTTGGGATGACAGTGACTGTGCCTGGTTGCGGGAATTGGCCGACACCGGCCTGATCCCCGGGTGTGTGATTCTGTCCAATGCACCCATCTCGCAGATCTGTGAAAAGCCGGAGGGCTCTTCCCCACTGTATAATATTTTTCGGGTTTATCCCCTGAAAGAGGACTGTTAAAGTATGTCAAATCCCTTTTCTTACATTAAATTCAGCATCTGCCCCGCCCGAGGGGATGGCTTTATCGGAAGGCAAAGGCAATTGGCCCGGATCCGGGAAATGATCGCTGCACCGAAGCCATACCACATATCGGTTTTCGGACTGCCACATATCGGCAAGACCTCATTTTTACTGAAACTCCGGGAGATCCTTTGCCGGGATAAGGACTATCTGTGTCCCAAGGTGGTGTCCTTCGTGGAGGGTGATTTTGGCAATAATATGGTAGCGATCATCGATGCATTGGCGGATGAGGATTTCTCTTTGCTTCCCATCGCTGACGCTGTCAGCAATGATATGGAGGCAGAGCATCTGGTAGATTCCTTGCGGAAAGAATTGCTTCAGATCAAAAAAAGCGGCAAGCGAACCATCTTGCTTCTGGATGAATTTGAACGGATTTTAGTGGCCAAGGAGAAACCCCTTGCTACAGTTACCAAGAAGGTCTCCGGATGGTCACAGGAGGAATACGAACTGTTCCTGGAGCTTCTGATGGAAAGGGATCTGAATGTTGTTTGTGTGACAGCATCCCGCCCCCAAATGAGCAACATCCTCTACCGGTACCGTCCCACCTTCAATCCTTTTGTTCCCTTTTTGCTGGGAGGCTTTGACGATACGGAAATGAAGGAATACTTTGATATTATGGAGAAGGAAAGCATCTCCATTGACGGGGTTTTATTGGGACAGGAGCAGGAGAAAGCCCAAAAGCAAGAGCTCCTGCGGGTGTGCGGCCGAAATCCCTATCTGTTGACCTTGATGGGCAACGAATTGTTTGAAAACAACCAAAAGACCGGTCGGGAAGCAAGAAAATCCATACGGGGACTGTTTTCCTACTGCCGGAATAGTTTTCAAGAGTATTTTGATGAGATCCTTCTCTTTATGGTAGTAGAAGAACAGAAAAAAATGCGTAGCTTTTCCCACATCATCAAATGCTATTTCGGACAGTTTGATGATTATCAAGATATTAAGGAACGCTGTATTGCCAAGGGATATCTGCAATTGGCCGCAAAAAACAGCCCTTATACCTATCAAGGAAAGGTTTTTGAATTTCAGGACTATGATGATAAGTTTCCCGTGCTGCGCCCGGATGGACGGGTAATGTCCGATATGGAAAAAAGACAAGCGGGGCTGACCTATATCACGGTTTCCTCTCTGTTTATCGACTACTTATTTGCAGCGTGGCAACCCATTGGAAAAAAGGGAATCATCCCCCTGGATCTGGTGGACGATCCCCGGGATTTGCTAACCGGTCTGGTCCATGCGCTGCGAGATATTACCAAAAGAGAAATGCAGCGGGTATGTAAAAGCGAAAATTTGGATCCGAACAAATGGGACGAGTATCTGGCCAGTCAATATCGGTCAATCAAGCCCGATATTCAGCAGATCATCTATGCAAATCCCAATGCTCAGCAAAATGATGAAAAATATGCCATCTGGGAAAAGAACAGTGCCGGGAACATCCAGTGTCTGCAGTCACAGGTACCGCATAGCAGCCAGCCCTCTGCACAGAACTGGCAGTCCCTTTGGGATGCCAGGCCGATTCGGATCGCAGCGGCATCGATGCAATTTGTCTCGGAACGGCTTCGGGATCAGGACAACGAAATGGCATCCCTGGATCCCATTAGCCTGATGGATCAGGCAGAGATCTTCCGCTTTTACTGGCAGTACCACAATCAGCCTATGTTCAGCAATTATTTCAGCATCTTGCCAAATGGATGCAATCAGCTGTTTGATATGCTGCAAGTGTTGAAGCAATATCGGAACAAGGTGTCTCACTTTTCCCGTCACGGCTATGGCGAGAACGAGATCCGCTACTGTCGAATCTATTGCCGTCAGCTTTTGAAGGGCATTTACCATTACCTGTATAACGGAACCAAATGCCCTGCCGGAGAGATGTCCGATACGCCCGGAGTTTAACGGAAAAAACAGAATCAAAAAGAAAAGCCGCACTTTGTGCGGCTTTTCTTTTTGACTATGGGATAAAAAGGCACCCGGTAAAACCGGGTGTCTTGTTTTGATCATACCCTTCTCTCTTTGGGATTGTTTCGCTTTCAAGAGATTTTTCGGGGTTATTTGATGTAATTTTCCGCAAGAGAAGCCAGGACACATTCGGTCATTACATCCATTCCCTTGTAGTTGGGATGGAGAACCTGATCTCCCATATGCTCTGCCACATTTTTCCAGGTAATGCCCGTTCCGTCGAAAAACTCAACCAGGCTTGCCTGATGCTTTGCGGCAATTTCGGAAACCACCTCATTAAACTTCTTTACGTCCATAGGACGGATGGATTCCTTGGACATTTTTCCGGTACTGTAAACAAAGTCGCAGAGATACACATCTGCTTCGGGATAAGCCTCTTTCATACCGCCGATCATGGTGTCATAGGCAGTTTTGAATTCTCTGACCGTCACACCCGTTCTGAAATCATTGATGCCAAGATATACCACGATCACATCGGGCTTGACGCCGTCATTGTCGTGCAGCTGCTTGGCGCGGGCGATGCCTCGGTTGGTCACTCGGTCGCCGGACCAGGAGTTGTTCACAAGAAGCTCCATTCCCGTAGCCTTCACCGTCTGCATCCACCAGGTTTCATTCACATCGGTAAAGCCATTTCGATCATTTTTATAATAAACAGAATTTTTACCGATGGTGGCGTTATATTCTATATTGTTGGAATATCCCTGGAAGGTGGAAATGCTATCGCCGATAAAGGAAACTCTCTTTCCCTTCAAGGCTTCGGTCAGCCGTGCGTTTCTTGCAGCCTTTTCCTCCTCGGTCAGGCGCAGGGCAATGGGTTTTTCCTCTGTGACAGGCGGGGTAACAAGCTCTTCCGTGGCGGGCTGGGTCTGGACTTCTTCCGTCTTTTTTTCTTCTCCGGTGGTAACCAAATCCACAGCTGTCTCTTTTGTTTCAACGGTTTCGGTTTCGGTGGGAAGAAGCGCGCTTTCCCCGGCGCAGCCGCAGAAAAGAAGGGAGAATAAAAGGATCCAGGATAACAATTTGATTTTCATCATAAGCTCCTTAAATCAAAGATGTTTTTTCTATTTTACCATATCTTTTTGAAAAATTAAATAGGGAAACGCTTTTTTTCCGAAAAGACCCTCATTTTTTATGTGCTATGTCCACAGGTTCTATCTTGAATGGTTTCTTCTGTTATGATATACTTTGAGCAGATCAATTCGGAGTAAAAATGGTAGCCTTAAAAATAGGTAAGCAGATCAGAGGTATATATGTACGAAATCAAAAACGGAATTCTTCACCAAAACGGCAAGGCCATCACCGACGGCTGCATCTTAAAATTCGAAGAATGATCACCATATTTGCCAAGCAATCATGATCAAATTGTGCAAGAATTGATCACATATGCCATTTTCCACAAACACCGGGTATGTTATAATACCGTCAAAAGGAGATTACTATGAAGGAGATTACCATGACCGAAGAAATAAAGATCAAGATCGGACGACTTTTTATGGTTCAGATTCCCGGCTCGGAACTGAGCGAAGAGTTTGCCGACTTTTGCAGAAAGCACCACATTGGAAACTTTTGTATCAGTGCCAAAAACGCAGGCACCATTGAAGGACTGTGCAAGCTTGTGAGTGATGCTCGCGCCCTGGCGCGGGAAACCACAGGAGAATATCCCTTCCTTTCCATTGACCAGGAGGGTGGCTGGGTCACTCGATTCTATGAAGGCGCCGGATTCTTGCCCGGCG
Source organism: Eubacteriales bacterium (assembly GCA_045541915.1). Taxonomy (GTDB): domain Bacteria; phylum Bacillota; class Clostridia; order Oscillospirales; family SIG627; genus RGIG5579. The sequence goes on along the minus strand of JAZQJZ010000039.1, from coordinate 82,781 downwards.
AAATGGCATATACCGCCGGCGGCGCTGACGGAGAAAAGATGTATCAGGTGGGAAAAAAGCTGGGCCGCATCCTTCGTTCCATGGGCTGTAACATTGACAATGCCCCCGTTCTGGATGTGAATATCAATCCCGGAAATCCCATCATCGGAACCCGCGCCTACTCTGATTGCCCTGAAACGGTGGCAGAGCTGGGAGTGGGCTTTGCCCGCGGTCTGGAATCCGAAGGGGTCATGGCCGCCATCAAGCATTTCCCAGGGCACGGAAACGTCAGCAGCGACACCCATTTAAGCGCCGCTGTCAACCGGACAGAAACAAGTGTTTTGCAAAAAACAGAGTTTGTTCCCTTCCGCAAGGCCATTGAATCGGGAGTGGGCGCCATTATGACCGCCCACGTCATCTATCCTGCCATCAGCCCTAACCCCGGCACGGTATCTCCTCAGATTGTCACCGATCTTTTGCGAAAGGAGATGGGCTTTGATGGCATCGCCATCACCGACAGTCTCGGAATGAACGCCATCTCCGGTACTTTTCCCGAGGGAGAAGGTGCCGTTCTTGCTGTCCTGGCAGGTTGCGACCAGCTTCTGTTTTACTCCGTTCGCCCAGAGGGGATCGAAGACGCCATCCAGGCACTGTATCAGGCAGTGGAATCGGGACGCATTTCCGAAGAATTTCTGGATCAAACCTGTCAAAGAATTGCGCGCCAAAAGGAGCGCTATCGTCTGGATGAATGTGAGCCGAACCCGGAGGTGGCAACGAAGCTGGTGTTTGACCGGGAGGCCATTGCAGAAAACTACCAGGATATGCTCTCCGCCGTTACCTGCCTGAAAAACGACGGGATCCTGAACCGTCTTGCAGATAAAAAGATCCTCTGCCTCTCCCCGGTCAGCGAAGCGCTGCGCGGAGTCGAAGAAGAAAGAAAGCAGGTTTTGAGCTTTGCAGATCTGTTTGCCGAACAGTTCGAAAACGCCACCGCCTGCATCACCTCCCTGCAAGGGATGACCCCTGAGGTGGAAAAAGCCCTGGAGAGCGATTTTGAGGTAGGGGTGATCGGCATCTTCAATCTCCGCACAAAGCCCGAGCAGATTGCAGTGCTCCGGGCTCTGGAGGAAAAGGGTCGCCCCGTGGTGGCCGTCCTTCTGGACTCCCCCTACGCCCTCTCCGAAACCAAAAACTGCAGCGGCGTTATCACCTGTTACGGCTACACCTCCCTGGCGGCCAAGGCCACCGTGGATGCTATGAAGTGCGCCTCCTACCCCGGCACCCTTCCCGTGGCCCTTGCCAATGAATAAAAAGCCAAAGAATCAAAAAAAGCACTCTTTGCGAGACTTCTTATAAGGAAGTCTCGCAGTTTTATTCGCCAAAGGCGAGTGATATTGCTTCGCAGTTATATGATGCTTTCGCATCGTGATATTGTCCTACGGACAGTTTTTAGGGCGAATAAAATATCACTACGACCAGAGGGAGTAATATCACTTTCACAAAGTGAAAATATCACTCTTTGCACAGCAAAGAATATCACTTATTTTTCTTGTTTGTTTTTAAAAGGGTTTGGGTATCACCCAAAAAGAAGCATTTGTACTTACAAATGCGATGCTGGTTCTTTCCAATAAGCATAAGAAAAGCCTCGATGAATTTCATCGAGGCTTTAATCATCCTTATGAGAAGTAGCATTTCGAGTGCTTTTTTCTTTTTGGTATCAGCGGGGTTTACTTTGCCAGGTCGGCAGACGGCGAATACCCAAAATAGCGCTTATAAGCGCGGCTGAATTGGTAAATGTCCGAATATCCCACTGCCAGGGCAATTTCCTTGACGGGTCGTTTTTCCAAAAGCAGCTCGCAGGCCTTTTGCATCCGCAATTCGGTAAGGAGGTGAAAGGGTGTTTTTTGATAGCACTCCTTCACGACCTTTCGAAGATAGACCGCGCTCACATGGCAAAAGGAAGCCACCTGGTCCATTTGCAGATCGGCCCTTGAAAACTCGCTTTGTAAATAGGAAAGGGCCTTTTGTGCCAGGATTTCCTTCTGACTTGTAGGCGCAGAGCTGGGAAACAGAATCGAGGCAAAGCGGTACAGCTGAGACAGCAAGGCATACTGCGCGCTCTCCGTTTTTTCATAGGCCTTTTGGGACATTTCCTCATAAAAGCTCATGGCCCACTTTTCTTGGATGCGATTCAGGGCGATGGGAGAAAAAGACTTCGGATCTGAAAGGTAAAAATTCATAATGATGCTCTCTGCGCTCTCAAGACATTCATTGATATAAGAAGTCCCCTCCGGGATAAAAATCCCCTGCCCTTTCTCGATCACAATGCTCTTCTCCCCAAAGGTAAAGCGTATTTTTCCCTTCAGCGTAATGATAAAACAACTGGCATAACGAAGGGGAAAGGATAGGATCTTGCCTTTTTTATCTTTCACGTACGAAATATTTTTGAATTTTTCAATTCGGATTCCCTTTTCTCTCATCTTTTCTCCCCCCTTCTCATTCTACCATTACATTTCATAATAATCAAGAAAATCTCATTATTTTCGAGAAAATATTGATTTTTTGTTTTGTAATAGTCAAATTTTATACCGTTATAAGCATTGCCCGGCAAGGCATTGGGTGCTATACTGAACAAAAAAGGAGGGATCAAGATGAATTTTGAAGGAAAAGTTGCCATGATTACAGGTGCTTCCGTGGGCATTGGCAGAGCCACAGCCATTTGCTTTGCCCAGGAGGGAGCAGATCTGGTTTTGCTGGATATCAACAGCGAAGCACTTTTGGCAGTAGAAGAAGAAATCAAAAAAATCGGAGTCAAGGTGTTGACCTATACCTGCGATGTCACCGATGAAAAACGGGTAGGAGATGTGGTTTCCGACGCGGTGGCAAAACTGGGGAAAATTGACATTCTGGTGAACAATGCCGCCCTTTGGCGTGATCGGGCGCGCTTTGCCGAATCGGAAGCAGAGCTGTGGAAAAAATATCTTGATGTAAACGTAATGGGTGTGTATTACTGCACCAGAGCCGTCATCGGCGGAATGCTGGAGAGAGAATACGGAAGAATCATCAACGTGGCATCGGTTGCCGGCGTTTACGGAAATGCAAAAATGGTGCATTACTCCACCACCAAGGGTGCTTTAATCGCCATGACCTCTGCACTGGCAAAGGAAGTGACCGACAAGGGCGTTTTGGTCAACTGCGTTTCTCCCGGAAGCGTCAGCCCTTCTCAAAACGAAGATATGGACTTTTTCACGCCCTCGGAATTGAGCTTTATGGGACGCACCGGAACCGACCGGGAAAATGCCAACCTGATCTTATTCTTGGCCAGCGACCGGGCAAGCTATATTGCAGGCCAGAACATCCAGATCGACGGTTGCAGAAAGAAAATGTAACGCATTCAAAAAGACAAAAAAGATCCTCGAAAAAATCGGGGGTCTTTTTGTTAAAATTGATATCAAAAAAGCACTTATGGATCAATCCATAAGTGCTTTTCCTTATTCCTTATTTCTGCTTCCAGATAGGATCCTTCAGAACCCATTTGCCCAGGGAATCCAATTCAAACAGATCCCGGTTGTAAAGCCGATCGATCACGCGCCAAAACTCCGGCTCTGTGTAGCCCACAAAGGAGCAAAACTCCCGTACGCTTCTGGGATCCAGGTTCCCGTCGCGCGCCTTTACCAGCTCAATGGCCTCTTCTCTTGTGAGCATGCCGTAACGAACCATTCTGGCGGTGTAGTCCGTAGCAGAGGCGTGGCCGAATTTAGGATACTTCAGCCAAGAGTGCACAAGGTAAGCCGGGCTTTCGATCTGGTCGAAGTTTTCCACGTGGTGGCAACGGTCCCACTCGTGAGTCAGGTCGTGGAAGCCGTATTTTTTGGCCAGATTATAGTTATAAAAGCTGTTCCACTGAACAAAGTAAGAAAGATACATCGGATCCAGCTGCTCCAATTCCTCCACCGAGGGGGCACGGGTCAGTTCCAGATCCTCGCGGGTCACGCCGGCCTTCTGGATCAATTCCTCTGTATCCATATCAGAGGCAACACCGTTTTTCAGCTGATTTCTGGCAGAATAGGTTTCCACACAATCGGCTCCGCCGTATTCAAAGCTGACATTCTCCCCGTAAACCAGAAGAGGAGTGTTGAATTTCAATGCCATGTGCATGGGATAGGTATAGATCAAGCGGTCAATGAACCAAGTGGGCTTGCCGTAGGTTTCAAAGGTGTAGCGCATCAGCTTTTTCTGGGCGCGAATGTTGGGCTTTAAGCTGATAATGGGGCAGCCGAATGCCTCAGAAATGTTCTTCAAGTTATGCTTTCCCGCTTCCGTCATAGGGAAGTTATCCTCCACGCTGAACAGAATGGGGTTCATTTTCATTACTTCCTTCATCATATAGACCTGGAAGTGGCTGTCCTTGCCGCCGCTGACCGCAATGGCGCAGTCATAGCCGGTGCCGTTCATTCCGCGATACTTGTCGCAAAGCTTCTCCAATTCCTGATAACGGGCATCCCAATCGATGGTTTTGCGCCGCTCATAGGATTGGCAGGCAGCACAAACGCCTTCTTCGTTGAAAGTGAGACCGGGTCTTGTGCTGGGCATAACACATTTGGTACAGTATTTCATTTTTTGCCTCCTAAAACTGATTTTGTAATCGGGTTTTTCATCGTCAAAGTAAAAATAAAAAAATCGAATTTCTTTTCTCTTTTGAAAGCGTCACAAAAGCCGAAAGACGGCCTTGAAAAAAAGCGCCTTCAACCAACTACTTATAATATAACAACTTTTTGAAGAAAATGTCAATAAATACGAAAGAAAAAGAAAAGGTTTTTCCATAAAATGAAAGGATAAAAAGAGGAAAGAAGTCCGGTTTTGTTTTTGCCGTTGCAATTTTCTTTCGAATCTGTTATCATTCTGTTAAGAAAAAAAGGAGGGACGGATATGGAAAAAGTTATGGTCATCGGCTGTCCCGGAAGCGGCAAGAGCACCTTTTCCAAAACTCTGCACCAAATCACCGGTCTCCCCCTTTTTCATTTGGATCTGCTCTTTTGGACAGCAGATGGAAAAACCGTTGAACGATCGGTTTTTCTCCGGCGCTTATCCCAGGTTCAGAGGCAGGAAAAATGGATCCTGGACGGGGATTACATTTCTACCATGGAACAGAGAATGAAGGCCTGCGATACGGTGTTTTTCCTGGATTACCCGGTAAAGGTTTGCCTTGACGGCATCAACGAACGAGTGGGAAAGATCCGATCCGATCTGCCCTGGACCGAAACCCAAGAGGATCCTGGTTTCCGGGAAACAGTCGAAAGGTACCAAGCAGAAAAACGGCCCAAGGTAACATCGCTTCTTAAGCAGTATTCCCACAAAAACATTTTCATTTTTTCCTCCCGTTTGCAGGCCGATCTGTTTTTAAAGAGCCTCAAGGAAAAAAACACATCCCTCTGATTCAAAAAAGCCATCCAAAAGGATGGCTTTTTGTTTTTGCTAAGGTGTGTCCCTTTACCGGCGATTGAGCTTGCGGTAACGGTGGGGCGTCATGTGATATTTCTTTTTAAAGAGGGTGTAAAAATAAGGCTCCGAGCCGGCATATACCTGCTCGGCGATCTGGGAGACGGAAAGGTCACTGCTCTTCAAAAGGGTTTCTACCACGTCCATCCGTTTCCTTGAAAGCAGGGCAGAAAGGGTGCACCGATACTCCCTTTGAAGAATCCGGGAGATCTGCTTGGTGGAAAGAAAAAAGGTTTGGGCAAGCTGGGAAAGAGTGATCTTTTCGAACAAATGGGTGTTGATATACTCCTCGATCTCATTGATGTGACGGGAATCCGTATGCTTTGGATCCCGGGCGGATTCCACCCGGACCAGCTGGCGGAAAACGGCTCCGAAGATCAGTCCCAGAAGGTGCGCGGCATCGCCCACAAGGCCTGCCATATCGCTTTTGGCAAATTGCCGGACATAAAAGGAGACCTCCTCCGTCAAGGGCAGATCGCAGATCTTATTTGACAATTCCCCGGTGATGCTCTGGATCAATTCCTGATTGCCTACCCCTGCCTCTTCCAGGGAAAAAAGCATACAGTAGCTTCCGGTGGTGCTGGGAAAGGAGCAGTGCCTCACCTGAGGGGGAACAAACACGACCCGGTTTTGAAAATGCCGGGTGCCCAATTCCGAAACCAGAGCCATGGACCCTTCGGTGACAAACAGGATTTCATAGGTAAAATGGGTATGGATGTTCCGGAGACTTCTGGGGGCTTGGCCGTCATCATCCACAAGGTCAATCTGCGCATTTTTTCCGGTCAGATAGATCTTAACGGGGATGGAGTGCCATATGGTGGTGTAGGTGGTATTTTGTTCTGTTTTCATAAACAATATTATGCCATAATTATAAAAAAAGTCAAGTTTTGGCGATAAAAACTACAAAAATCGGACATTCCTTGATGGTAAAACGTCTTGCCGGGTTCTTGTTCTTTGAAAAAAACTATTTTATAATGGGAGTGTAACAAGCAAAAAAAGTAAAAGGAGATCATCCATGAAGCGATATGTTCAAGTGGGCTGCGGAAACCGAGGCCTGGTATCCTATGCGGTTCCGCTGGTAAAGGAATATTCGGACTGTGCCGAGCTTTGCGGCGTTTATGACACCAATCCCAAACGGGCACTTCTAACCTCCCGACTTTGCGAAAAGTCCATTCCGGTCTTTGACGATTTCGACCGGATGCTAAAAGAGGTAAAGCCGGATGTGGTCATCGTTGCCACCAAGGACAGCGAACACGATTCCTATTGTATCCGCGCCATGCGCGCCGGGTGCGATGTGATCTGCGAAAAGCCGCTGACTACCACCTTTGAAAAGGCCCTTGAAATTCAAAAGGTAAAGGAAGAGACGGGGCGAGATCTGACCGTCACCTTTAACCTCCGTTTCCAGCCGGTTTATGCCCGAATCAAGGAGCTGATCCGGGAGGGCGTCATTGGGGAGGTTTTAAACGTTCATTTTGAATGGATGCTGAACACTCGCCACGGTGCAGATTATTTCCGGAGATGGCACCGCCAAAGAAAAAACTCCGGCTCCCTTCTGGTGCACAAATCCACCCACCACTTTGACCTGGTCAACTGGTTTTTGGAGCAAGAGCCCTTGGCAGTGAACGCCTTTGGAACCCGTCGCTTTTACGGCCCCACCCGGGACAAGCGCTCTGAGAGATGTCTGACCTGCCCCTACAAGGGAGAATGTGAATTTTATTACCAAATGGACGACACGTCAAAGGAATTATATCTGGACTGCGAAGAAGAGGACGGATACATCCGCGATGCCTGCGTGTTCTCAGAAGAGATCGACATTGAAGACAGCATGAGCGTGAATGTCCTTTATAGCGGCGGTGCGATCATGAGCTATTCTCTTACCGCTCATTCCCCCTATGAAGGCTTTAATATGACCCTGGGCGGCACCCTGGGCCGTATGGAGATTTCCGTCCGTTCCAGCGGATTTATCGGCTACCGGGAGGACAGCGCCCGAAGTGTGAAAATCTACAACCGAAAAGGGGAAGAGATTCAGATGAAATTCCCCAAGGATCAGTTAAAGGGACACGGCGGCGCCGATCCCAGACTGCGCGATATGCTCTTCCGGGGGAAAACAGAGGATCCCCTGGGACAGATGGCGTCTCTTCGCGCCGGTATGATGTCCATTGGAATCGGCATGGCCGCCAACCTTTCCATGGCGGAAAAGCGGCAGGTGGAATTGAAGGAATTTTACAAAGAGCTTCGATAAAATAGAAAAAGTGAGGTAATAAAAAATGGAAATCAGAATTTGTGACAATGCAAGCCAATTGGGAAAGAGCGCCGCAAGAGAGACCGCTCTTGCCCTTCGCCAATGTATTCAAAAGCAGGGCTATGCCAGAATTGCCCTTTCCACCGGCGCTTCTCAATTTGAGACCCTCTCTGCCCTGGTGAAGGAGGATGTGGATTGGACCAAGGTGGAAATGTTCCATTTGGATGAATATGTGGATCTTCCCATCACCCACCCGGCAAGCTTTCGGAAGTATCTTCAGGAGAGATTCATCTCCCTTCTCCCCTTGCCCTTAAAGGCCGTGCATTTCGTGGACGGTACCCCGGAGGGGATCGCAGAATTGACCGCCCAGATCCGCCGTCTTCCCATTGATATCGGTCTGATCGGCATCGGCGAAAATTCTCACATTGCCTTCAACGATCCCCCTGCCAACATTGATACCAAGGAGGCTTACATTGTGGTGGATCTGGACGAGCGCTGCAAAAAGCAGCAGATGGGCGAGGGCTGGTTTGCCACCCTGGATGAGGTTCCCAAGAAGGCCGTTTCCATGACCGTCTTTCAGATCATGTCCTGCAAGAAACTGATCTCCTGCGTTCCCCACAAGGTGAAGGCTTGGGCAGTGGAACAGACCCTGACCCAGCCTGTAAGCAAACACTATCCCGGTACCATTTTGCGTACCCATCCGGACTGGACCCTTTGGATCGATCGGGAAAGCGCCGCAGACGTGATCAAGTTTTAAAAAAGAGAAAAAAGATGTCCTGCAGAGCCGCACCAAGGCGGGGCAATTTGCAAAAATATCCCAAGTCAGATGACTTGGGATATTTTTTTGAAGCAAAGCGGGTTTTCAACAGTCAAACAAAAAAAGACGGTTTTTATGATTTCTTTTGACAAATGGAGGGATTTTGGGTACAATGCTCTTTGGTTTTTCCCATCTTAGCAAAGAAAGGTATTTTTTATGAATCGTGAGAGGTTATCCTCCCGTTTGGGATTTATTCTGTTAAGCGCAGGTTGCGCCATTGGCTGTGGCAACGTTTGGAAATTTCCCTGGATGGCGGGGCAGTACGGCGGCGGCAGTTTTGTTTTGGTTTATTTTATTTGTATGCTCTTTTTGGGCCTTCCCGTTATGACCATGGAGTTTTCTCTGGGCAGAGCGGCTCAGGCAAGTCCCGTTCGGATGTATCAGAAGCTGGAAAAACCGGGTCAAAAATGGCATCTTCACGGCTACTTTGCTCTGTTTGGCAACGTTTGTCTTATGTCCTTTTATACCGTGGTTTCCGGCTGGATCATGTATTACTTCTACCGTTTTGTTACCGGTCAGTCCGAGGATCTGGGCTTTGCCAAAATGATTGCCGAGCCCGGAGTAAATATGACCTTTATGATCCTTGTGGTGGTGATCGGCTTTGCCATTGTCAGTTTTAACCTTCAAGGCGGCCTGGAGCGCGTCACCAAATATATGATGGTGGCTCTTTTGGGGCTTATGCTGATCTTGGCAATCAACAGCGCCACCATGCCCGGCGCGGCGGAAGGCCTGAAGTTTTATCTTCTGCCCGACGTGAAAAAACTGACACCGGCCGTGATCGTTGGCGCTATGAACCAATCCTTCTTCTCCTTGAGCCTCGGCATTGGATCCATGGCGATCTTCGGCAGTTATATTGACAAAAAACGCTCCCTGATGGGAGAATCCATCAACGTGATCATTTTGGATATCTTCGTTGCCGTAACCGCGGGATTTATCATTTTCCCTGCTTGCTTTACCTATGATATGGAAGTGACCGCAGGTCCCGGCCTTCTCTTTGACACCATGGCAACGGTGTTTAACAATATGCAAGGCGGAAGAATTTGGGGCTCTGTTTTCTTTCTGTTTATGATCTTCGCCTCAATGTCGACCATTTTGGCGGTATTTGAGAATATTTTGGCTTGCGTTCGCGAATTGACCGGTTGGAGCAGACCCCGGGGAAGCATGGTTTGCGCCATTGTCATTGCCATCACCTCCACCACCACTGCTTTGGGCTACAGCCTCTTCCAATTCCAACCCTTTGCAGAAGGCAGTGCCTGGCTGGATCTGTGGGATTTTATGGTTTCCAACAATCTCCTTCCCCTCGGCTCTCTTCTCTTCGTTGCGTTCTGCTGCAACAAGCGTTATGGCTGGGGCTGGAAGCAGTTCGTTGCCGAAGCCAATGCGGGCAAGGGGCTGAAAGTGAAAAACTGGATGAAGCCCATCTTTTGCTATTTCGTTCCCGCGGCAATCATTGTGATCTACATTGTAGGTCTGATTCATTTCAAATGGAAGTAAAAGGAATTTGATATGTTAAAGCGCTATGTGGGAGATCGGGCATTTTACGGCCGGATCTTCGCGGTAGCCCTACCGATTATCATTCAAAATGCCATCACGAACTTTGTGGCAATGCTTGATAATATTATGGTTGGGCAGTTGTCAACCGCACAGATCAGCGGTGTGACCATCGTAAACAACAATTTGATGTTTATCTTTAATATCTGTATGTTCGGTGCCGCCGCCGGAGCGGGTATTTTCACCACGCAGTTCCGAGGAAGCGGCGACAACCAGGGCATTCGATATACCTTGCGCTTCAAATTGATCCTGTGCGGCATTTTGTCGGTGATCGCCGGCTTTGCCTTTTATTTTCTGGCTTCTCCTCTGATCGGTCTGTATCTTACCGGCGAGGGCAATCCTCAGCTTGCCGCCGAAACCCTGGCGGCCGGACGGGAATATCTGTTTCTGATGCTCTGGGGTATGATCCCCTTTGCCATCACCAATGCCTATGCCGGCACCCTTCGGGAATGCGGCAAACCCACTCCGCCCATGGTGGCAGGCGTGATCGCCACCCTTGTCAATCTGGTGTTTAACTACATTTTGATTTTCGGTCACTTCGGCGCACCGGCGATGGGAGTGAAGGGCGCAGCACTGGCAACTGTTTTATCCCGGTATGTGGAAATGGCAATCGTGATGATCTGGTCCCACACCCATACGGAGCATTGCCCCTACACCAAAGATCTTTTCCGATCTGCGCACATTCCAAGAGGGCTGCTCCGAGCCATCGTCAAAAAGGGCATGCCCCTTTTGCTCAACGAATTTTTCTGGACCATCGGTATGGCTTTCGTCAACCAATGCTACTCCACCTGTGCCTTGGATGTGGTACCGGCAATGAGCATTTCTTCCACCATTTACAATCTGGCGGCGGTGGTATTCCGATCGCTGGGCAACACCGTGGGCATTTTTATGGGACAAATGCTGGGCGCCCGCCGTTCCACCCATGAGCTGATGGACACCAACCGGAAAATGACAGCTTTGGCGGCTTTCTCCGGCGTTGTCTTCGGGGGCGTGGTGATTTGTCTGTCCGGACTGTTCCCCGCCCTTTACAATACCACGGAGCAGGTGCGGCATCTGGCGACCCAGACCATTTTGGTCTCAGCAGTACTGATGCCCTTGCAAGCATACAGCTTCCCGATTTACTTCACCCTGCGGGCAGGGGGGAAAACCGCCTTGACCACCCTGTTTGATTGCGGCTCCATTTGGTTTTTGTATCTGCCCATCTCCTTTTTGCTCAGCCGCTTTACAAGCTTTCCCTTTTTGGCCATTTACGCCATTTGCAACAGCACCGATTTGATCAAGTGCATCGTAGGCTCGTGTCTGATCCGCAGCGGCACTTGGATCCAGCACCTGACCTCTCCTTGAAAAGGAAGAAATATCTTTTCCGTCACACAAAAATCCTCGGAATGATCCGAGGATTTTTTATATATCTTTTCCGTCAGGCAACAAAAAAGCACTCAAATGAGTGCTTTTTTGTTTTTATGAAAAACCGTTTGCATTTTTTTGAATGGGTTCCGGCTTCACTCTTCGGTCAAAAAGACATCTTTAACCGCCTCCAGATATCCGTAGCCATGGAGGTTATCCGGCAAAAGATCCGGGTGCGCGGCTCATCTCCGGTATACGCCGGCCAGACAAAGGCCGCCACGTCATACTTTCTCTTCATTCCAAATCTCCTTTGTGACAACTGTTTTTCTGTATTATAAGGGAAAATTCACCAGCTTGCAATAAAAAAACAAAAAATGCTGCTTCCCTTTGGGAAAACTTTGTCTTTTTTTCCCCAAAGTCTTTACTTTGACGACAAAATGTATTAAAATACGCTGTGTGTGAAATCAAAATGCAAAGGAGTTTGAATATGAAAATTTCATCTTTACAGCAACAAAGATATGCCTATCAGCCGAAGCTCCCCGGAATGCTCACAGGCGGTGTTGGCGAGATCTGTGTAAAGGAAGGCGCTCCTACTCAGAGCGTTGCCGATCAGGACAAGATCAAGGCCCTCTTCCCCAACACCTATGGCAAAAAGGAGATCACCTTCCAGAAGGGTAAATACACCTCTGAGGATAAAAAGCAGGTAGTGGGCGTGATCCTTTCCGGCGGCCAGGCCCCCGGCGGACATAACGTGATTTGCGGTCTCTACGACGCCCTGAAAAAGACCAACAAGGAAAATGTGCTCTACGGCTTCAAGGGCGGCCCCAGCGGACTGATCGAAGACGATTTTGTTGTGTTTGACGATGCTTTCATTGATCAATACAGAAATACCGGTGGCTTTGATATCATCGGCTCCGGCAGAACCAAATTGGAAACCCAGGAGCAGTTTGCCATCGTGGCCGAGGTTTGCAAAAAGCACGGTATCACCGCACTGGTGATCACCGGCGGTGACGACTCCAATACCAATGCCGCTGTTCTGGCAGAGTATTTTGCCGCAAAGAATGCCGGTGTTCAGGTGATCGGTTGCCCCAAGACCATTGACGGCGACTTAAAAAACGAGGACATTGAATGCTCCTTTGGCTTTGATACCGCCACCAAGACCTATAGCGAGATCATCGGCAACATTGAAAGAGACGCCAAGAGCGCCAAGAAGTACTGGCACTTTGTAAAGGTGATGGGCCGCAGTGCCTCTCACGTGGCACTGGAATGTGCCCTCCAGACCCAGCCCAACGTTTGTCTGATCTCGGAGGAAGTGGCAGAAAAGAAAATGTCCCTTGCCCAGATCACCGATATTTTGGCCTCCTCCGTGGCTGACAGAGCCGCAAAGGGAATGAACTACGGTGTGGCTCTCATTCCCGAAGGCGTGGTGGAATTTGTTCCGGAATTTTCCGTTCTGATCCACGAGATCAACGAGCTTCTGGCCGGAAAGAACGCAGATGACTTTAACGCTCTTCCTTCCTGGGAAGCAAAATATAGTTTCATTCAGAAGGGTCTGACCAAGGAATCCATGGAGGTCTTTGCCATTCTGCCCCAGGCCATTCAGCAGCAGCTGTTTTTGGAACGAGACCCCCACGGCAACGTGCAGGTTTCTCTCATTGAATCCGAAAAGCTCTTCTCCGCTATGGTAAAGGAAAACCTTGCCGCCAGAAAGGCAAAGGGAACCTACAATGGCAAATTCAGCCCTCTGCACCACTTCCTGGGCTATGAAGGACGCTGTGCATTCCCCTCCAACTTTGACTCCGATTACTGCTACTCCTTGGGCTACAATGCCTTTATGCTCATTCAGTACGGTTATACCGGCTATCTTTCCAAGATCTCCAATCTTTCCCAGCCTGCCGAAAGCTGGATCGCCGGCGGTATGCCCATCACCAAGATGATGAATATGGAAAGAAGACACGGCGAAGACAAGCCTGTAATCAAGAAGGCCCTGGTGGAACTGGACGGAAAGCCCTTCCGTTATTTTGAAGCTCGCCGCCAGGAATGGAGCGAAAACACCTGCTATGTTTATCCCGGTGCCATTCAGTACTACGGCCCGGCCGAGGTGTGCGACGCCACCACCGTTACCCTTGCCCTGGAGCAGGGAAAATAAATCCCCCTATCAAAAAAAGCCTCGACTGTCCTATCGCAGTCGAGGCTTTTTCCTTTTTTCATTTTTTTGAAAAAAAAAGAAGAAAAACACTGGACTTTTTCCAAAACTTTTAATAAGATATCATCAAACAGACAAGCCTTGCAAAATGTTTGCAAAAACAAAGACAGGTCGCGCCGTCCGGGCAAACAAAAATGAGGTGAAACGATGAACGTTCTCTTATTGATTCTGGTCATGTTCTCTTCTTTGATTCAATCCGTTTCCAAAAAGCAGTATCAGCTGAAAGCAAAAAAGGCCGGGGTCTTTTTATTCAATGCCATGACCACTTTCAGTGCCGGAATCTTCTTTCTCTGCACCGACAAGGGTGGCTTTTCCTTTGATCCGGCGCTATTTCCTTATATTCTAGCCTTTGCCGCCTCCTACGGCTCTGCAGTTCTGTTTTCCTTTTTTGCCATTCAGGAAGGTCCTCTTTCTCTGACGGCCCTTGCCACCTCTTATTCTTTGATCATCCCCACCTGTTACGGCATTTTATTTTTAAATGAATCCGTCAGTCTTTTTTTGGGGATCGGCCTTGTTTTTCTGTGCATCAGCCTGTTCCTTGTGAATGAAACAAAGGGCGGCACCAAAATAACCCCCAAGTGGATTTTGTATGCGCTTCTGGCCTTTTTAGGAAACGGCTTTTGCTCCGCGGTGCAAACCTCCCAGCAGATCCGATTCGGTGGACAGTATAAAAGTGAATTTATGATCCTGGCCCTTGCCATTTTATCTCTGTTCTTCTTTTTGGTCAGCTTTCTCCGGGAAAACCGGGAGGAGCAGAAGTTTTCCTTGCAGTGCGGCATCCTTCCTATGATCCTTTCCGGCGTGGCCAACGGCATGACCAATTTGTTCGTGATGCTTCTGGTGTCCCGGGGAATGAGCGCCTCTATTATGTTTCCGGTGATTTCCGGCGGCGGAATCCTCCTTGCCGGCTGCCTTTCTCTTTTTGTTTACAAGGAGCCCCTTTCGAAAAAACAGATTCTCGGCCTTTTGCTGGGCACAGTTTCCGTTGTGTTGATGAATCTTTAAAGTTAGATAAAATCTGATTTTTTATGGAACCAGGAGGTTTTTTTATGCTACAGCCTGCACTTCCCTTGATGAATTCCACCTTAAATGAAAAAACCCGTCCCCTCTATTTGGATATGATCAAAAAAGCCAAGGCCGGACGCGTTTGGATCGCCCTGGGGCGCGAAGCGCTTTTTTCCCGGGGAAAGGGACTGGAAACCCTGGAGGAAAACCTGCGCTATTTTGAAGAGAACGGACTGGAAGCGGGCGTTTGGATCTCCTCTCTCGGGTTCGGCTCTCCCCTTTCCTTTGAAGCGTGCTCCTGGACCCGGATCCATTCCCTGGAGGGAAAAAGCCAAGAGATGGACGCCTTCTGTCCCGAGGATCCGGATTTCGTTTTAGCCTTTTTGACCTGGGTGAAGGACATTGCCCAAAAAAAGCCGTCTCTTTTGATGCTGGACGATGAGCTCTGTCTCTCGGTGCGGCCGGGAATCGGATGCTTTTGTCCGCGCCACTTAAAGCTTCTCCGGGAGGAGCTGGGCCAGGATCCCGATCTTTCCAAAATCTTCACCGGCGGCAAAAATCCCCAAAGGGATGCGTATTTGAAGGTGATGGGAAACACCCTCCGCGACTTTTGCCGCAAGACAAGAGAAGCAGTAGACCAGGTTTGTCCCCAGATCCGCGTGGGCTTTTGCGCAGGCTTTACCTCCTGGGATCTGGAGGGCGTAAGCCCCATCGAGCTTTCTCGGATTTTAGCCGGAAGCACAAAGCCCTTCTTCCGCTTGACCGGTGCCCCCTATTGGGTGACGGTGAAACGGCAACGCTTCAAGGGTCAGCGCCTTTCGGCGGTGATCGAAAATGCCCGGAACCAGATCGCCTGGTGCAAGGGAGAAGAAATCGAGATCTTTGCCGAGGCAGATTCCTATCCCAGAGCCTGTTACAATACCCCGGCGATGCTGGTGGAAAATTTTGACATTGCCATGCACGCTTCGGGCATTCCCAGCCTAAAATATCTCTTTGACTATCATTCCTCTCCCCGTTACGAAAAGCAGTATCACAAGATCCACTGCCGCAACCTTCCCCTTTACGAAAAGCTGGAGGGAGCCTTTGAGGGAGCCATCCCTTGCGGCGTGAGGGTCTACCGTCCGAAGGACCGACTGGAAAATACCGTCTTCCCCGAAGCCTTTGTGGGGGAGGAGGCGGTGATGCGCTCTTATTTTTCCAAGGCTGCCGCGCTTCTTGCCTGCCAGGCCATTCCCGTTTTGTATGACGGTGAAAGTGATTTTGCTATGGTATTCGGCTCTGACGCCCTCTATTTTGAGCCAAAGCATAAAAAGGTGGTTTTGGATCTTCCGGCGGCCCTTCTCCTGCAGGGAAAAGGCATTGATACCGGAATCGCCAAGGTGATCGGCACCGCCCCCCAGCCTGCCTGGGAGGCCTTTGCCGATGAAAGCGTACCTTTCAAATACCTGGGTAAGGAGGCAGAATGGAAGAGCCTTGCCTTAAAGGACGGTGCAACGGTACAAAGCCGATACAGCACCGGCCAGGTGGCAAGCTTTACCTACAAGAATTTTCTGGTACTGAATTTTGACGGCACCGCCGTGGGAGAGGGGTCTCCGATCCTTTGCTCCTACGAAAGAGGAAGGCAGCTGGTTTCCTTCTTTGAAAATCCTTTCCCTGCCATTGTAGGCTACACGGAGCTTTATTCCATTTGCGCGAAAAAGGAAAACCGGCACGTGGTTCTGTTCCAGAACCATTCTCTGGATCCCGTTTTTGATTTTGAGATCACGCTGCCGAAAAAGGCACGGTCCTTTTCTCTTTTGGGAGCCGAAGGTACCCTTGCCGGGGATAAGATCCTACTTCACACGGAATTTTCACCCCAAAGCACCCTTCTTCTGGAAGTGGAATACGAAAACTGAAAACGCTTGATCCGAAAAAGAAATGTGCAAAACCGGCACATTTCTTTTTTTCCACAGAAAGAGAGCGTTCCATTTGTTGTCTTTTCCCTTTTGTTACAATTTCCTCGGAATACTTGCTTTTAGGGGGGAATTGTTGTAGAATATTATTGTGCAACCCTTTTTTCGGGTCTTTGCACCTTTATTTGACTTTTTTATCAAAGATAAGGAGATTTATCATGAAAGACGGCTTGGCCTCGATCATCACCCCTTGCTATAACGGCGCAAAATACATTTCTCAAACCATTGACTCAGTTCTGGCTCAGACCTATGAAAACTGGGAAATGATCATCATCGACGACGGCTCCAAGGACAATTCCGAGGAGATCGTACGTGCCTATATGGAAAAGGATTCCCGAATCAAGTTTTTGCAGCAGGCCAACGCCGGCTCTGCAGCCGCACGGAACAATGGCATTCGAAGCGCCGAGGGTCAGTACATCGCCCTGCTTGACGCTGACGACCTTTGGGAACCGGAATTTCTGGAGTCCCAGATCGCCTTTATGAAGGAAAAGGGCGCTTCCTGCGTGTATTCCTCCTATCGCTGCATTGACGAAAACTCCAAGGAGATCCTCTCTCCTGTGATCTGCAAGGAAAAGATCACCGTGAAGGATATGCTGGTCACCAACTATATCGGATGCCTGAGCGGTCTTTATGACATTTCCAAGGCAGGCAAGATCTATCTCCACGAAGAGCTCAAGAGCATGCGTGATGACTATGCCTACTGGCTTGACGTGGTGAAGGTGGACGGCTTTGCTTACGGTAACCAGTCTCTCCTTGCCAGATACCGCGTTCTGGCCTCCTCCACCACCGGCAACAAGAAAAAGCTCATCGGCAAGCAGTGGCGCTTCTACCGCGAGTATTTGAAATTGAACCCGGTAAAGAGTGCCGTCAATCTGGTTCGCTGGGGTCTGATGGGTCTGAAGAAGTATCGCGGCGTATAAGCCTTTCATCCATGAAATATTCTTTCATTGTGCCGGTTTACGGCGTGGAACAATATCTGGACGGATGTGTGAAAAGCATCCTGGCCCAGTCCTTTTCGGATTTTGAAGTGATCCTGGTGGACGATGTTTCTCCCGATCGCTGCCCCGAAATGTGCGATGAATGGGCCAAAAAGGATCCTCGGATCCGAGTGATCCACAAGGAGCAAAACGGCGGCCTTGGCTTTGCCCGGAATACGGGCATGGAAAAAGCCCAGGGCCAATACCTTTTGTTTTTGGATTCGGACGATTCTGTTGCCCCGGATCTTCTGGAGGTCTGCGACAAGGCACTGAAGGAGGATCCCGACATTCTGGTGTTCGGCCTGGAATATGTATATGAGGACAAAAACGGAAACGTCACCCTTCGGGAAAAGGCTACCCCCGGCGCCTTTTGGGCCAAATCCCCAAAGGAAATCGCCTCTTTGTTTACCGAATTAAACCGGAAACGGGCCTTTCCCTATGCCTGGAACAAGATCTACCGGAGAGAGTTTCTCTTGCAGTGCGGCACCCTGTTTGAAAAGACAAAATTGATCGAGGACTTCCTTTTCAACATTGATCTGTTTGGAAAGGCGAGTGTCATCGGAACGGTGGACCGGGCGTTTTATTACTACCGCAAGCCCACTCACGAGACCCTGGCCAGCCGGTACGATCCAGAGTTTTTCCAGCTTTGCAAGAGAAAATACAGCCTGGAAAAGCGCTTTTTGGAGCAGTGCGGCTCTCCCTTGCCGGAGCAGATGGATCTGATTCGGCAAAGCTTCGTGAAGCATTTTGTTTCCACAGCGATCAAAAATCGGAGCAAGAAGGCTTCCCTTTCCCGAAAGGAGCAGCTTTCTGCCATTCAAAAGATGGCAGAGGATCCCTTGACCGTAGAGGTCATGGGAGAGTATCGGCCAAGTGACATAAAATATCGCCTCCTTTGCTCTGCCATTGCCAAAAAGCAGTGCCGCCTGGTTCTTCTTTTTGCCACCGGAATTGATTTTGTTCAGAGCAAAATGCTCACCCTATTCCGGAAAATGGTAAAACGAGGCTAAAGCCCTCTCAATGAAGTAAATTACAGTGAGGAATCAATATGAAACAGTATGATTATCTGGTGGTGGGCGCCGGCCTTTACGGCGCGGTGTTTGCCCACGAAGCAAAAAAAGCGGGAAAACGGGTCCTGGTGGTGGATAAGAGAAGCCACATTGCCGGCAACGTTCACACCGAAGAGGTGGAAGGCATCAACGTTCACGTTTACGGCGCTCACATTTTCCATACCAACAACAAAGAAGTGTGGGATTTTGTTCAGCAGTTTGCCACCTTCAACCGCTTTACCAATTCTCCCGTTGCCAATTATAAGGGCGAGCTTTACAGCCTCCCCTTCAATATGTACACCTTCAATCAAATGTGGGGCGTGGTGACCCCCCGGGAGGCTGCGGAAAAGATCGAGGAGCAAAAGAAGGCCGCCGGCATCACCGAGCCGAAGAACCTGGAGGAGCAGGCCATTTCCCTTGTGGGAACGGATATTTACCAGAAGCTGGTCAAGGGCTACACGGAAAAGCAATGGGGCAGAGACTGCAAGGATCTTCCCTCCTTTATCATCAAGCGTTTGCCGGTGAGACTGACCTTTGATAACAATTATTTCAACGCACTCTATCAAGGCATTCCCATGGGCGGATACACCAAAA
This sequence comes from Eubacteriales bacterium, assembly GCA_045541915.1. Taxonomy (GTDB): domain Bacteria; phylum Bacillota; class Clostridia; order Oscillospirales; family SIG627; genus RGIG5579. The sequence goes on along the minus strand of JAZQJZ010000039.1, from coordinate 63,566 downwards.
TGGTGGCCAATATACTAAAGGATATTCCCCTTCGCCTGAACACCGATTACCTGGCAAACAAGAAGGAATTGGATGACCTGACGGAAAAGGTGGTCTATACCGGCGCCATTGACGCTTATTTTGACTATCAGCTGGGTTACCTGGAATACCGCTCCGTTCGCTTTGAAAACGAAATTCTGGACATTCCCAATTTCCAGGGCAACGCCGCGGTAAACTACACAGACAGAGAAACTCCCTGGACCCGAATCATCGAGCACAAGTGGTTTGAATTCGGCACCCAGGAGAAAACCGTCATTTCCAGAGAGTACAGCTCCGAATGGAAGCCGGGAGACGAGCCTTATTACCCCGTCAACGACGAGAAAAACGGTGCTCTCTTCCAGAAGTACAAGGCCTTGGCAGAGAAGGAAGAAAAGGTTATTTTCGGCGGAAGATTGGGCGAATACAAGTATTACGATATGGATGCGGTGATCGCCTCGGCCCTGGAAATGTGCCGGAACGAACTGTAAAGCCTTTGGCCTATCTCATCAAAAAACAAATTCTGAAGATGAAAAAAGCACTCTTTCGAGTGCTTTTTTCTTGCATAAAAGGGCCTTTTTTGGGCTATGATCCCTATATAAGGATGAAAAAAGGAGTGTGGGAGAAGTTTGGAAAAAACAGATCGCAAAAAGAACTTTTCTCCCTTCTCAAAGGATCTTGGCGAGCCTCTGGAGGAAAGTCTTTCCAGGCGCCTGCCGTGGCTTTTGTTTCTTCTGGCCCTGGGAATGGTGGTCTCCGGAGTGGTGGGGCTGTTTGAGGATGTGGTAAAAGAGGTCTCTGTACTGGTGAGCTTTCAGTCTCTCATTCTGGGAATGGCGGGAAATGTGGGCACCCAGTCCCTGGCCGTTACAGTGCGCGCCTTAACGGAAAAGAGCCTTTCCAAAAAAGAAAAACGGCTCTTGGTGGGAAAGGAGGCGCGGGTGGGACTGGTCCAAGGGATCGTTTTGGGCTTTCTTTCCTTCGCTCTGGCCTCCCTTTACCTTGTGCTGGGGAAAGATCTCCCCCTCTCTCAGGCCGGCACCCTTGCCCTTTGCGCCGCTCTTGCCCTTTTCACCTCCACCTTTCTGGCCGGCCTTTCGGGAACTGCGATCCCTCTTTTGCTTCAAAGGGCAAACATTGACCCGGCCGTTTCCTCCGGTCCCCTGATCACCACCTTAAACGATCTGGTGGCGCTTCTTTCCTATTACGGCTTTGCCCGGCTTTTTCTTTTGGAATGATCCTTGCGAAAAAATCCTTTTTTACTTGCAATTTGTTTTCTTACTTTGTATAATGAGGGCAGAAAAACAGAAGGAGAAGAGCATTATGACAAAAATTTCCGTTCAGTTTGACAAGATCAAAGGGAACATCAAACCCATGCACGCGGTGGGGCAACCTCCCTTTCTGGGAGCATTGAGAGGCATTGATTTTTCTCCCATGGATTATTTGAGAGATGCCAATATTCCCTTTGCCCGTCTGCACGATGTTTGGGGCGCCTTTGGCAGTGATCGCTTTGTAGACATTCCCAATCTGTTCCGGGATTTCGATGCAGATGAAACCGATCCGGAAAACTATGACTTCACGTTTACCGATCTTTTAATGGAGGCCATGCACGAAAAGGGGGTCTCCCCCATTTTCCGTCTGGGTGTGACCATTGAAAATCAGATGTTTATCAAGGCATATCGCATTTTTCCGCCCAAGGATTTTGAAAAATGGGCCCGGATCTGCGAGCATGTGGTCCGTCATTACAACGAAGGCTGGGCCAACGGCTTTCATTACGGTGTCAAGTATTGGGAGATCTGGAACGAGCCGGAAAACGGAATCGACGGCTACAATATGATGTGGATCGGCACCAAAGAGCAGTATTATGAGCTTTACGAGGTAGCCTCCAAGCACCTGAAGGCCTGCTTTGGCGACAGCATCAAGGTGGGAGGATACGGTGCCACCGGCTTTGCCGGCATCTTTTACGATCCGGAACTCTACGGCGCCAACTGGAAAAAGGAAACGCCCCACGAGGATCCTCGCCGCATGGCCACATTGCAGTACCGCCTAGACTTTTTATACGGCTTCTTTTCTTACATCAAGGAAAAAAAGTGCCCCATTGACTTTTTCTCCTGGCATTCTTACGCCACGGTGGAAAAAACCGTGGAAATGTCAAAGTTTTTGGATCGGGTGCTGAAAGAGTTCGGCTATGAGGGTCTGGAGATCCACATCAACGAGTGGAACAACTCCAAGGGAAGAGAAAAGGTGGGAAAGAGCATCTCCTCTGCGGCCACGGCGCGGATGATGTGCGCCATGCAGGATACCAGCACTTATATGATGTGCTATTACGATGCCAGAATCAACACCTTCGGCACCTACGCCGGTCTTTTCAATCCCTATACCTTAAAGCCCGTTTCCACCTTTTATACCCTGGCTGCCTGGGGCGAAATGTATGCTCTTGAAAACCAGGTGGTATGCGATTTTGATGAAAAAGAGATTCGTGTGACCGCCGCATCAAAGGGAGAGAAGAAGGCTCTTCTTGTGGTAAATGACTCAGAGGAGGAAAAGGAGATCACCTTGAACCTGGGAGATGAATTTTCCGTTTATCTCATTGACGAGGATCACCTGATGGCAAAAGCTTCCCTTTCGCCCTCCGGCTTTACGCTCTTGCCCTACCAGGTGGCATTCATCAAAAACCATTAATTTCAAGTTTAAAAAGGAGAGGAAAACACCTCTCCTTTGTCTTTTTCACCGTACTTTTTCCACATTCCTTGACTTATGAAATAAACTGTGTTATGCTTCAATCAAGTCCACTTTTTTGTCATTTTTTCTTTGTTACGATGACAAAAAAGGTGGAAACCCTCGCTGAATGATCATCATCGAAGTGATAAAAGGAGAGAGAAAAATGAACATTACCCTTGGCAGAATCGGCACCAACAAAACCCTTGGGTACGCGGCTCAGGAATTGACCCGTATCCTAAAGAAAATGGACCCCACCCTGTTTGTGGATACCCGTATTTATGACGAAATTGACCCGAAGCTTGAACGCATTCTTTGGTTGGGTCTGGACGGATCGGTGGAGAAGAGCGGCCTGGACGAGATTCGCATTGAGATCCAAAACGGCGCCGGCATCATCACCGGTTCCAGCGAAAGAGCCGTTCTCATCGGTGCATACCGCTTCCTGTTTGAATTGGGCTGCCGCTTCCTGCGCCCCGGCGCAGAGGGAGAGGAAATTCCCCAGAAAAAATTGAAGAAAGAGGATCTTTGCGCCTCGGTTCAGGAAAAGGCTTCCTACCGCCACCGCGGTGTTTGCATTGAAGGTGCCGTTTCCTATGAGCACGTGCGCAATATGATCGATTATCTGCCCAAGGTCGGAATGAACGGCTATTTTATGCAGTTCCACATTCCCACCATTTTCTTCACCCGTTTTTATAACGATCCCTACAGCAAAAAGGGTCTGACCCCGGTGACCGACCAGGATGTGGCTCATATGTGGAAGGGTCTGGAGGAGGAGATCGTCCTTCGCGGCCTTGATTATCACGCCACCGGTCACGGTTGGACCTGCGATCCCTTTGGCATTCCCGCCAGCGGCTGGACCAAAATGGATCCCTCCCAGGTTCCTGCCGATGCGGTTCAGTACCTGGCAGAGATCGACGGCAAGCGCGCCCTTTGGAGAGACGTTGCCCTGAATACCAACCTTTGCTACTCCAACCCCGTGGTGAGAGATAAGATGACAAGCGGCATTGTGGAATACTGCCAGAAGCACAGCGATGTGAACTTCCTTCACTTTTGGCTGGCAGACGGCAAGAACAACCACTGCGAATGTCCCGAATGTCAAAAGAAGACCCCGGCAGACTTTTACGTGACCATGCTCAATGAATTGGACGAAAAGCTCACTGCTGCCGGCGTGGATACCAAGATCGTTTGTCTGATCTATGTAGACCTGCTCTGGGCTCCCGAACAGGAAAAGATCAAGAATCCCGATCGCTTTGTTCTGATGTTTGCCCCCATCACCCGTACCTACACCAACGCCTTCTCCGATGTGGATCCCAACAAGAAGGTGGAGCTTACTCCCTATGTGAGAAACCAGCTGAAAATGCCCAAAGCTGTGGAAGACAACCTGGCAAGACTGGAACGTTGGCAGAACGAGCAGATCAATTCCGATAGCTTTGACTTTGACTATCACCTGATGTGGGACCATCACCTGGATCCCGGTTACTATGAATGTGCCCGTATTCTCCACAAGGATATGGTCAACCTGGATAAGATCGGCCTGAACGGTATGATGAGCTGCCAGCTGCAGCGCACTTTCCTTCCCACCGGCCTTCCCTTCTATGCTATGGCCAAGGGCCTTTGGGATAAGAAGAGCCAGTTTTCCGATATTTGCGACGAGTACTTTACCGCCGCATTCGGAGAAGATGCCAAGGTCGTAGAGAAATATCTGTCCCGTCTTTCCGTTCTCTTTGATCCGCCCTACGTACGCAAGGAAAAGGAACTGGATCCCGAGGGTGTGGAAAAGAGACTGACCGAAGCAAAGGAATGGGTGGACGCCTTCTCCCGCGAGCACCTGGCCACAAAGGGCGATACCAATCCCTCCTGGAAGCTTCTGGTTTATCACGCAGAGCTGACCAAGAAGTTTGCCGATGCTCAAATGTCTTATTTGTGCGGCAAGGACAACGAAGAGGAAAGACTGGAAAAGAAAACCATTTTGAAGGACGCAATGTACGAAATGGAAGATGGCATCCAGGAAGTATTCGACCCGGTGGTATTCCAGGCCGTTTACAGAAGAACCCTCAGAAGATTCGTTCCCGAAGGGGAAAAATAAACCAAAGCAAAAAAAAGATGTGTGGATTTTCCACACATCTTTTTGTTTTATCGATATGGCTTGGCTTCGTTTGTCAATTCCACAAGATAATCAACGCTGGTATCATAAAACTTTGCCAATTTGATGAGAATGTCCACGGGAACATTCAAATTCCCAATTTCATAATCGGAATAAGTTGTTTGATGAATTTGCAAATACCGGGCCAATTGTGTTTGCGTCAGATCCCGGTCCTCGCGCAAATCGCGAATTCTATGAAACATCCTTATCACCCCTTCTAATAAATTATGCCTTAAGGGATGATGCCTTATTGACTTTTAAGGGGAATTCCCTTAAAATGGATGGAATAAAAGAGGTGATATGATGGCGGCGTGTGCTTTTTTCGGACATAGAAATTGTCCAGATGATTTGAGAAAAGCCTTATTTTCAGTGATTGAAAATTTGATTATCAATGAAAATGTTCATACTTTTTTCGTAGGTACTCACGGAAGATTTGACAAAACTGCTTATGAAGTTTTATGCTCCCTTGAAGAAAAACACAGCATTGAAATCAAGGTGGTGTTAGCCTATTTAAATCAAAAAAAGAATTCCATTTATTATGACCTCCAAAAAACCATTTTTCCCGACTGCATTTCAAAAACGCCAAAACGCTTTGCAATCTCCAAACGAAACCATTTTATGCTGAACCGCGTTGATTTTATTGTTTGCTTTTTAGAAAATCCTATTTCCAACACCTACACTTATATTGAAAAAGCAAAAAAGAAAAACATTAAAATTATCAACTTGGGAAGCTTTCCACTGGAGAAAATATAAAAAAGATGTGTGGATTTTCCACACATCTTTTTATTTTAATAGCTGTTGGAGGTATCCAGAACCTTGGCCTCCACCTTTTCCTTCACACGGGAGGTGGCTCTGCGGCGGTTCAATTCCTCCAGGTACTGTTTGCCGTCCACGGGAAGGGTGACCTTGATGCCGCCCATCCAGCCGGAATATTCGATGGCGTTCATCAGCTCCACGCCGCGGATTCCCTCTCTGCCATCCACAAAGAGCTCTTCCTTGCCCAGAATGGCATTGGTAAAGTTATTGATAATGCCGGCGTGCTTGGGATTCTTGCCGTCGGTCTCCACTTCGATCACTTCCACATCAGGCTTTTTATGGGCTTCCGGGGAGGTTTTGGAGTACTCCCGGCTATCCTGGGCATTGCGATAGAACATCAAATTCTTCCCTTCGCAGAGAAGCTTTCCCTTGGTGCCGGAAATTTCCAGGCGGTTGGTGCCGGGTGCTTCGCCGGTGGTGGTGATGAACACACCGGTGGCGCCGTTTTCATATTCCAGATATGCGGTAACCTCGTCCTCCACCTCTACATCGTGCCAGTGTCCGTACTTGCAGAAGCCGTTGACCGATTTGGGGCTTTGACCGATGATCCACTGCACCAGATCCAGCTGGTGAGGAGCCTGGTTGATGAGAACGCCGCCGCCCTCTCCGGACCAGGTGGCTCTCCACTGACCTAAATCGTAATAGGTCTGAGTGCGGAACCAGTCGGTGATGATCCAGGTGATTCTCTGAATTTCTCCGATTTCACCGCCCAGGACCATTTCTCTCATTTTCCGATAGTTGCAATTGGTTCTCTGATTGAACATCATACCGAAAAGGGAATTGGTCTTTTCGGCTGCTTCGTTCATTTCCCGTACCTGGTCGGCATAAACGCCTGCCGGCTTTTCGCAGAGCACATGAATACCGCGCTTGAAGCACTCCATCGAGATTTCCGGGTGAATGTAATGGGGCGTTTCAATTAAAACCGCATCGCAAAGGCCGGAGTCGAGCATTTCCTTATAGTCTTCAAAATAGGTGATGGATTGGTTTTGGGTCTTTTCCTTCATGATGCGGATCTTTTCCGGATCGTTATCGCAAAGGGCGGTGACCACTCCGTTTTCCACCTTGTCTCTGTCAAAAATCTTCAAATTGTAGGTGCTGCCCTGGTTTCCAAGGCCGATGATGCCGTAACGTACCTTTTCCATTTTTTAAAGCTCCTCTCTGATATAGCGAATACTCTCTTCCACCTGACCCAGAGGATCGGGATAGAACACTGCATTGTCCTGCTCCACAAGAAAATACTGAGTGCCGGCCGCTTTCATTTTTTCCACAATGGTGGGGAAATCAAGGCTTCCGCTGCCCACCGGAGCAAATACGGGAACCATCTTTTTTTCGTCCGGCTTCTGGATCGGGATTCCCACGGTGTAATCCTTTAAATGGACACAGCCGATTCTGCCGGCCAGGCGATCTATCATTTTCAAAATATCGCCGCCGCCGTTTTGCACCCAATAGGTATCAAGCGTGAAATTCAAGTGAGGCGCTTCCTCGATGAGACGGTCAAAATAGGTTCTGCCGTCGATCCGGAAAAATTCCAAGTGATGGTTGTGATAGAAGAAGTGGAAGCCGGCTTTTTCCATTTTTTCTGCGGCCTTTTCCATTTTCTCAATGGCCTCCAGGCACTGTTTGGTCTCCCGGCAAAGGGAGAAGGGAACCATACCAAGACCGATGTTGTGGCAACCGAACACCTGGTGCTCCTCCATAAGCTTTTCCGTATCGTTGATGATGCGATCGTAGGGCACGTGAGTGAGTACCACGGGAAGAGAGGTCTCCTGGCTGACTCTGCGGATCCGCTCCGGGTCGAATTCGGCGCCGGAATACTGGAGATAAGAATATCCCATCTGCTTTAATTTTTTGGCGGTTGCCAGAAAATCCTCTTCGGTTGTAATAAGCTTGCGCAGAGAATAAAGATTCAGTCCTGCATTCATTTTCTGTTCCATCCTTTCTCATTTTCCTCGTAGCCGGCTTCACCCAGCACCTGTTTTAAGGCGCTTACTGCCGCATCGAAGGAGGTTTCGTTATCGGGAAATACATATTTATTCTTTAATTGGGATTCGTCGATTTGCGCAAAGCCGTCAAAGATGGCAAGATGGGGCTCCAGGGTCAAGGTCACATCTTTCTCCGGCGAAATGCTTTTTATCAGCTGAAGGATCCGCCCGTCGCCCTGGCCAGCCGGTACGATCTGACCGGTTTCCAGAAGAGCGTCCTTAATGTGATAGTAATCGGCTCTGGGTGCCAAGGCAGAAAGGGTCATTTCCGGATCCTCGCCCACTTCAATGTAGTTTGCCGGGTCATAGATGGATTTCAATCCCTCTACCCGATCCAAAAGAAGCGTTACATCCTTGGCCTTCTCCCCAAAGATCTTCTTTTCGTTTTCGTGGTAAAGATCGCAAGAGAATTCCTTGGCAATGGAAACCATTTTCTTCAGGTTTTCCACCACCTTTTCGCCCTGACCCTCGGCATTTTTGAAGCTGAACATACGGATCCTTGAGGTGCCGAAAATGTTGGCCAGGCGGCAGATATGTCTCAATTCCTCCTCCGTTTCGGAAAAGGGATTTGCAATGTCAATTTTGCCAACGGGAGAGCCGATGGACCAAACTTCAATGCCCTCGTCCTTTAAAAGACGGGCATAATTTTTTGCGTCCTCCAGGCTGATTTTGGAAATATTTACCCCGTCCAGACCTCTCAATTCGATCATGGAAATGCCATTTCTTTTCAGCGCCAGAATCTGTTTTTGCAGAGAAGGATTGGCTTCATCCGCAAATGCTGCCAGTCGGATCATAATTCCTCCTTGAAACCACTTGACTTTTTTTCCGTTTGTGTTATTCTCATTATAGTACATTTTTAATGCAAATAAATAGATAATCTTATGTTTTGGAGAAAGGATTAGCACAATCTTAATATGGAGATCCATTCTATTATCCTCGCCCGGCACCGCCAGAACGGGCGGGCGGTCAAAATCAGAAAAAAGGCCATTTCCTATACCGAATTGACCCTGGTCTTAAAAGGGGAACTGGAATATTCCCTGGGCGACCGGAAACTTTTGGTGCAAGGGGGCGATGTGATCTGCCTTCCTCCCGGCACCATGCGAAGCCGAAAGGAAGGGGCCTCTCCTTCGGATTATGTCAGCTTCAACTTTCTTGGGGAGGGCTTTCCCCAGCTTCCCTCTTTCATTCAGGGGGGTGTGAACCGGGAGATCCTCTTTCTTCTTTCTGCTTTTGACGAGGAGCAAAAGGAAAACTACCTTCCCAACACCACAGAGAAAACAAAGCTTCTGATCTTAAATCTCCTTTTGGCTCTGAAGGACCAGATCACCTCCCGGGAAACCAATCCTCTGGTGCAGAAGATCGTGTCTTATCTTCATCAGAATCTGGAAAATAGGATCACCCTGGATGACATTGCGGAGGAAACCTACTTTTCCCCCATCTACTGCGAAACGGTCTTTAAAAAGGAAACGGGAAGATCCATCATCGATTATCTGATTGATCTGAGGGTGGATCAGGCAAAGCTTTTTTTGGTGCAGGGCCTTTATTCCATGGAGGAGATCGCCCAAATGACCGGCTTTTCCGACGGCAATTACTTTTCCCGTCTGTTCAAAAAAAGAACCGGGCACACTCCCTCCGGTTACCGAAGGTTGTACCAGGAGGGGCAAAAAATCGGTTGACAAAAAAAGGCGTGAACCGTATCATAATAGGGACAGTTTTCCCTTTATCAAAAAGAAAGGATCTTTTATGTATTCGCTTCTTCTTGCCATTATTTATCTTTCATTTATCAGTCTGGGGCTTCCGGATTCCCTGCTGGGCTCCGCCTGGCCGGTGATGTCCCTGGAGATCGGCGCACCCTTATCCTGGGCGGGATTTGTTTCTATGATCATTTCTTCCGGAACGGTCTTTGCCAGTCTTTTTGCCGACTCTGTCACCAAAAAGCTGGGAACGGAAAAGGTCACCGCCTTTAGCGTTCTTCTCACCGCCGTGGCCCTCTTTGGCTTTTCCCGGGCCTCCTCCTACCTTGCCCTGTGCCTCTTGGCAGTGCCTTACGGCTTGGGTGCCGGCGCGGTAGATGCCGCCTTAAACAATTTTGTGGCCCTTCATTACAAATCCAGCCATATGAACTGGCTTCACTGCTTCTGGGGCGTGGGCGCCACCATCAGCCCGTATATTATGGGCTGGGCCCTTTCCTCCACCCGCGGGTGGGAAGTAGGATACAGCACCGTTTCCCTCATTCAGTTTGTTCTTTGCGCCTTTTTGTTTCTCACCCTTCCCCTCTGGAAAAAGACCTTTCCCAAAAAGGAAATGAGAGAGGAGGAAGAATCCGATCTTTCCTTTTTTGATGCCTTGAGGATCAAAGGAGTGAAAGGCTCGATGATCGCCTTCTTCTGCTACTGCGCATTGGAAACCTCCGCCGGTCTTTGGGCCAGCACCTATCTGGTTTCGGTGCGAGGGGTGGATGAAATTACCGCCGCCCACTTTGCCTCCATGTTTTATCTGGGCATCACCGTGGGAAGACTTTTTTCCGGCTTTGTGGCAAACCGGGTGGGAGATCGGAATATGGTGCGAAGCGGTGTGGTTCTGATGGCCTTGGGGGTTTTTCTCCTTCTTTTTCCCACCAAGAGCAGTACCCTTGCCCTTTGGGGACTTGTGATCACCGGTGTAGGCGGCGCGCCCTTTTACCCGGCGCTCATTCACTCTACGCCCACCCTTTACGGCCGGGAAAATTCCCACGCCATTGTGGGCATTCAAATGGCGGCAGCTTATACGGGAAGCACCGTGGCGCCTTCCATCTTCGGCTTGATTTCAGGCGCTCTAAAGCTTTCCTTTTACCCCGTCTATCTTGCCCTTTTCGTGGTTCTGATGATCCTGTTCACCGAACGGGAAAACCTGCGCTTTGACAAGAAAAACAAAGTGAAAACAAAAAAAGAGGTGTGAATTCTCACACCTCTTTTTTATGGTCTTTATTCAATGGCAATCAGCGGATCTGCATCCCCCATTACCTGAGGAAGCTGACCGTTCCACTTTTCGATCTTCTTGTTTTCAATGATGATCTCATTTAAGGATTCGCTGACAATGCGGTTGGCCTCCGCCTCAGCCTGAGCCTTGATGCGAATGGTCTCTGCCTCTGCCTCGGCATTGGTAATGGCAGTTTGCTTTTCCGTCTCGGCCTTTAAAAGCTGCTGCTGGGCCACCTGTTTTTCTTCAATGGCCGTAATGAACGCTTCGGAAAAGTCGAAGTTCATAATGTTCACATCGTTCACATAAAGCCCTTCCTCGTTGAGTTTTTCATTCAAGCCGGAAATGAGCCCGTCGGAAATGATCACGCGGTTGGTTACGCTCTCCTCGGCAGTGTACCGGGCGGTGATGGCCTTCAATACCTCGTTCACCGCCGGTACCACCAAAACGGTTTCATAATTTCTTCCGATGTTTTGATAAAGCTCACTGCTCTTGGCAGAATCCACGCGATAGTTGATGGCAAGGGTGGTGGAAACGGTCTGCAGGTCCTTGGAAAAGGCCTCAGTATTCACTTCCAATTTGGAAATACGGTTGTCGATCTGCACCACTTCCTGGGCAAAGGGAATTTTCAAGTGAAAGCCCTCGGACAGAACGGCCTCATTCACCCTACCCAAGGTAAGAACCACGCCCGTATGGCCGGCTTCTACAATGGTAAAGCAATTGGCAAGGACAAACAGCGCCGCAAGACAGATCAAGACAATGGCGATCACAATACCGGGTTTTTTTGATTTTGCATTCATAGCATCCATCTCCTTTTTGATATTGGTTTTATATAAAAGGAAAATCATTTCCTCAATTTGAACTTTTTACCCTTCCACCACATTCTTCGGCTCGCCGGATAAGAATGCCTCTAAATTGGAAAGAAGAATTCCCCAAAGGCGCTCTCTGGTCTCCTTGGGTGCCCAGGCAATGTGGGGAGTGAGAATACAGTTTTCTAGGCCCAAAAGGGGGCAGTCCTCCCGCTGGGGCTCGTTTACCAGAACGTCTCCGGCAAATCCGGCGATCCGTTCCTCCTTCAGCGCCCTTGCCAGATCCTCTTCCTTCACCAGAGGGCCGCGGGCCGTGTTGATCAAATAGGCATTTTTCTTCATTTTGGAAAGAGCCTCTTTGTTGATGATTCCACTTGTTTGCTCGGTCAAGGGGCAGTGAAGGGAGAGAAAGTCACTCCGGGAAAACAGCTCCTCCAGGGAAACATATTCATAGGGAACGTCCCGTTTTCTCCGGGTGTGATAAAGAACTTTCATTCCAAAGGCTTCCGCCGCCTTTGCTACGCGGCTTCCAATGGAGCCAAGGCCCAAAAGGCCAAGGGTTTTGCCGGAAAGCTCGATCATGGGATAGGGATAATAGCAAAAGAAGGGGGATCGTGTCCAGTCGCCCCGTTTGGTGGCGGCGTCATACCGAATGAGATTGGTGGCAAACTGCAAAATATAAGCCATGGTCATCTGGCAGACAGCATCGGCAGAATAATCGGGAATGTTGGTCACCAGGATTCCCCGCTCCCGGGCGGCGGCAATGTCAATATTATTATACCCGGTTGCCATAAGGCCAATATAAGAAAGATTGGGGCAGGCATCCATCACCTCCGCAGTAAAGCGAACCTTACTGCACAAAACCGCCTGGCTGTCGCCAACAAGGGAGACTACCTCCTCCGGCTTTGGCGTGCCGAAAAAGCGCACCTGACCAAGCTTTTCTAAGCCGCCGGGATCCAGATCGCTTCCGCAAACCGTTTCCCATTCAAATACCGTGATCTTCATGTTTTCTCCTCAAGGGGAAAGGGAACTCCTCCCCTGACAATCTCTTTCTTTTATTGTATCACAATCCTTTTTTCTTCACAATATTTTTCTGGAAATTCTCCCTTGTTTTTCGTAGAAAGAACCTTTTTTTACTTGACATCAGGTGGCATAAAGAGTAAACTGAAAAGGCAAAAAGCAAATAACATTTAAAAAAGTAAAGGAAAATGAACAATGAAATTTACAGCCGTAGGTGACGTTCTCTGTCAAAGAAGACTTCCCGAAGATTACGAGGGCTTTGCTCCCATCAAGGCCTTTCTGGATCAAGGTGACTGCCGCTTTTTCAACCTGGAAACCACCGTCAATTATGAGGGCGAGTGCTACGCTTGCCAGCATTCCGGCGGAACTTACGTCAGATGCACCCCCGAAGTGATGGAGGATATGCTGAAATTCGGCTTTAACACCACCACCTTCAATAACAACCACGCCATGGACTTTGACCATCTGGGTATGGAAAAAACCATTGAATACGTGTCCCGTACCGGCGTGGTACACAGCGGTGTGGGTATGAATCTGCACCAGGCCGCCGCGCCGGCTTACCTGGAAACAAAAAACGGCCGGGTAGCGCTGATTTGCATCAACACCTCCTTTGCTCCGGCTATGATGGCCGGCGAAATGTCCCGTCGTATTCCCGGCAGACCCGGTATCAACGGAATCAATATTTCCCAAAAGCTGATGGTTCCCGAGGAAGCCTTCAAGACTGTGCAGGAAATCGGCGAAAAGACCCAGATCAACGAGCCGAAAAACATTACCCGTCGGGAGGGTTATTATCCCTTTTTGCCGGAGGGAACGGCAGAAATCGGTACCTTGAATTTTGTCAAGGGCGACCGCTTCGACCTGATCTCAACCCCCAGCAAGGAAGATATGGACCGGGTCATCGCTTCCATCCGGGAAGCCTCCCTTTGCGCCGATTACGTGATGATCTCCCTTCACGCTCACCAGATCGTGGGAAGCGATAAGACCACCGTTCCCCAGGTGCTCAAGGACATTTGCCACACCCTGATCGATGCCGGTGCTGACGCGGTGGTGGGTCACGGTCCTCATCTGCTTCGCGCCATTGAAGTATATCAGGAAAAGCCCATTTTCTATTCTCTGGGCGATTTTATCATTCAGCTGTATCAGGTTCCCGTTGCACCCGAGGATTTTTACAAAAAATACGGTATGGATTCCAATTCCTCCCCCATCTCTCTTCTGGAGAAGCGCTCCGCCGGCTTTACCCGCGGCTTGATGGAGGATCCCAGGATGCTGGAAACGGTGATCCCCTACTGGGAAACCGACGAAAACAAAAAGCTGACCAAGCTGGTTCTGATGCCCGTTAAGGCAAGCAAGGGCGAGGGCAAGCACCTGGAGGGTCTGCCCCAGCCGGCAAAGGATCTTGCCTTTATGGAGGACCTGGCCAAAATGAGCGCGCCTTACGGCGTTTCCATCCAGATGGAAAACGGCCTGGGCGTATGCCGCTGGTAAAGGGCCATTCCCCTCTTCCATATGATAGAAACAAAAAAGACCGGAAAAACCGGTCTTTTTTTTGCGCAAAAAGGTTAGAGAGAAGGCAATAAGATCAAACGTTTTCCGTTTTTTATAGCGTATTCGAGGGCGATTTTCGTTCCGCTTTTTCCTTCGACCGCTGTCTTTTTTTCATCATAATAAACAATGCAAAACCGGCTTTGATGAATCATTTCATAGTTGCGCTCAATGTAAACTGCTTTTCCCGAGGCCAAGATCTTTTCCGGATAATAAGTATCCTCATAAAGTCCTAAAAGATAATCCTGATACTGCTCACTAATATGAGGATATTCCGCTCGCACATAAATTCGTTTAAGGTGTGGATACTTCTCCTTCAACTCTGTTGCGACGGCATGGCAAAGATCGTTGAAAGCGCTTTTGCTCCCAAACAGGAAAGTCTCAACCCGTTCTTTCCGTATCAGTTCTTCCATAACGCAATAAAGTCTCGCCCTTAACGATTCACTTTTCTCTATGTTTCTGTGACCAAAAACACAACAAGTATACTTTGGATCCATTGTTTCACCTCAAACACTATAAGCACAAAAAAACAAAGCGCCGGTGCTTATAGTATATACCTCTAAATTATCAATATCAATAGTCTGTGGAATATTCCCGCTAATATTTATAGACTCTAATATAGAGGTGATTTTGTGAAAGATTTAGCAAAAATTGTAGGGCAACGGATCCGAAATTACAGAACAAAACTGGGTTTTAGTCAAGAAAAGTTGGCCGAGCTTGCCGGTTGTCACCCAACCTATATCGGTCAATTGGAGCGCGGAGAAAAGAACGCCACCTTGGAAAGTATCGAAAAAATTGCTTCTTCGTTAAACGTTTCTCTTTCCAAGCTACTTGAAAACCTTGGTGGAGAAAAGTGTGATTCCCAGCCAAATTTGCCTCTTGAATGCTATGAGTTTTTATTGGCCAAAAGCCAGGAGGATCAAGAGCGAATCATGAGAATCCTCAAGGAAATGGATCAATTCAAAGGAAATTAGAAAAAAAGACCGGTTTTTCCGGTCTTTTTTTGCGCAAAACTATATCCCGATTTCCCCAAACCCTGTAGGGGCTGACGTCCTCGACAGCCCGTAGAAAAAGAACAATACTTCAGTTTCCCCAACCCCTGTAGGGGAGGCAACCTGCCTCCCGTCGGATCTTCGCCAAAATTCTGACCTTTGTCCAATCGCCTTCTCCAGCGGGAGAGGGTGGCAGGTGCAGGCTGACGGATGAGGTGTCAAAAAATTCCCGGTTTTTGTTTTCTCCTTCTTTGGAATCAGCACCTATGAAATCCCAAACGGGGTTTTGGCAGAAATTTTGGTTTTTTTGCCCCAGGGCGGGCCGTCGGGGACGTCGGCCCCTACAATGCCAGAACGGAATATTTGAAAAAGAATGTTTTGTGGTTTGCCGCAGAACGGGAGGCAGATTGCCTCCCCTACGATATCGCCGAACGAATTTATGTGAAGAAATATTGTTTTGGCGTTTCGCATACCTCATCCACCACTTCGTGGTCCCCTTCCCCCACTGGGGAAGGCAAATGTGCCACGATATTGTACCAAAAACCCGATTGTTACATTGTCCGCCTCTCTCACTAAAAATCCCGATTTCCCCAAACTCTGTAGGGGCTGACGTCCTCGACAGCCCGTAGAAAAAGAACAATACTTCGGTTTCCCCAAACCCTGTAGGGGAGGCAACCTGCCTCCCGTCGGATCTTCGCCAAAATTCTGGCCTTTACCCAATCGCCTTCTCTTTTTCTTCTTGCCGGAGCCCCTTTCCCAAATCGCGCCACTGGCGCGGGGGTTTCCGGATACAAAAAAAGGAACTGCAAAATGCAGTTCCTTTTTGTTTTGGTTCTTATTCTTCGCCGTAGAGTTTTTCCAGCTTGGTAAGCTTCTGGTATCTCTCTGCAGCAGCAGCTTCAGCCTTATCGAAGAGAGCGGCAGCTCTTTCGGGGTTCTGCTGAGCAAGTCTTGCATAACGGGTCTCGCCCTTAATGAAGTCTTGGTAGGAACCGGTGGGAGCCTTGGAATCCACGATGAGCTTCTTCTCTGCCAAGGGGTTGTAACGGAACATCTGCCAGTAGCCAGATTCCACAGCCTTCTTCATTTCCACCTGGCAGTTTGCCATGGTGCCCTTAATGCCGTGCATTTCACAGGGAGCATAGCCGATGATGAGAGAAGGTCCGGGATAAGCTTCTGCTTCGGTGAGAGCCTTGAGCAGCTGGTTCATATCAGCGCCCATTGCCACCTGAGCCACGTAAACGTAGCCATAGCTCATAGCGATCTCAGCCAGATTCTTCTTGCCGATGGCCTTACCGGCTGCAGCAAACTGAGCTACCTGACCGATGTTGGAAGCCTTGGAAGCCTGTCCGCCGGTGTTGGAGTAAACTTCAGTATCGAATACCATTACGTTTACATCTTCGCCGCTGGCCAGAACGTGATCCAGACCGCCAAATCCGATGTCGTATGCCCAACCGTCGCCACCGAAGATCCAGATGGACTTCTTGGACAGGTAATCCTTTTCAGCAAGGATCTTTTCTTTCCATTCGTTCTTGCAATCGCAAGCTTCCAGCATTGCAATCAGAGCGTCGGTTGCCTTTTCGTTTTCAGCACCGTTGTCCTTGGTGTCAAGGTAAGCCTGAACGATGGCCTTCTTATCGGCATCTTCCACAGTCTCCAGGAGCTTTTCAACATAACCGATCAGTCTTTCGCGGATGGTCTTCTGACCCAGGTGGATACCCAGACCGTGCTCAGCGTTATCCTCAAAGAGGGAGTTTGCCCAAGCAGGACCGCGACCGGTTGCATTGTTGACAGTGTAAGGAGTTGCAGGAGCGGAGCCACCCCAGATGGAGGAACATCCGGTTGCATTGGAGATGTACATTCTTTCACCGAACAGCTGGGTGATCAGTCTTGCATAAGAGGTTTCAGCACAACCGGCACAGGAACCGGAGAACTCAAGCAGAGGCTGCTTGAACTGGCTGCCCTTTACAGTCTTAGCATTGAACAGTTCCTTCTTTTCGGTTACGTTTTCAACGCACCAGTCGAAGGGCTTCTGCTGATCCAGCTGAGTTGCCTGGGGTACCATTTCGATGGCTTTCTTTTCGGGAGCGCCGTCTTTTTCTGCCTTTGCGGTAACAGGACAAGCCTTCACACAAAGGGTACAACCCATACAATCCAGAGGAGAAATCGCCATGGTGAACTTGTAATCGGTCTTCAGAACGGGCTTTGCACAGAACTTGGTTTCTGCGGGAGCCGAGGCAGCCTCATCAGCGGTCAGAGCGAAGGGACGAATGGCGGCGTGAGGACATACAAAGGAGCAGTTGTTACACTGGATGCAGTTCTCAGCGTGCCATACGGGAACGGAAACAGCAACGCCTCTCTTCTCGTAAGCGGCAGCGCCCTGGGGGAAGGTACCGTCAGCGCAGTCAGCAAAGCGGGAAACGGGCAGAGAGTCGCCATTCATCAGGGAAACGGGTTCCACGATCTCATTGACGAACTTCACAAGGTCTGCTCTCTTACCGGTAGCCTTTGCCTTCTCTTCGCCGGCAGAAATGCTCTTCCAAGCTTCGGGAACAGCAACTTCAACCATAGCGTTGGCGCCGGCATCGATTGCCTTGTAGTTCAGTTCCACAATGGCCTCGCCCTTCTTGATGTAGGACTTGTAAGCCATCTTCTTCATGTATTCAATGGCCTCATCCTTAGGAAGAATGTTAGCCAGAGCAAAGAATGCAGACTGAAGAACGGTGTTCTTTACCTTGGGGTTACCGATCTGTTTGGAAGCGATGGTGGTAGCATCAATGGTGTAGAACTTGATGTTATTCTGAGCGATGTAAGCCTTTACATCTGCGGGAAGGTGAGCGTCCAGCTCGTCTGCCTTCCACTGGCAGTCCAGCATAAAGGTGCCGCCAGGCTTCACATCCTGAACGATCTTATAGCCCTTGAGGATATAAGAGGAGTTGTGGCAAGCAACAAAGTTTGCCTTGGTGATGTAATAGGGGGACTTGATCTCCTTGTCGCCAAAGCGCAGGTGGGAGATGGTCACACCACCGGTCTTCTTGGAGTCATACTGGAAGTATGCCTGGATGAACTTATCGGTATGGTCACCGATGATCTTGATGGAGTTCTTGTTTGCACCAACGGTACCGTCGCCGCCCAGACCCCAGAACTTGCAGGAGATGGTTCCTTCTGCAGCGGTGTCGGGAGCAGCCTTCTCTTCCAGAGAAAGACCGGTCACATCGTCTACAATACCGATGGTAAAGCCGTTCTTGGGCTCTGCCTGATCCAGGTTTTCGTATACTGCGAAAATGCTGGAGGGAGGAGTATCCTTAGAACCGAGGCCGTATCTACCGCCTACGATCTTCACATCGTTCTTGCCAGAGGTAGCCAGAGCGGTTACCACATCCAGGTACAAGGGTTCGCCCAGAGAGCCGGGCTCCTTGGTGCGGTCCAGAACAGCAATCTTCTTCGCGGTTGCAGGGATGGCTTCGATCAGCTTGTCAGCGCGGAAGGGACGGTACAGACGAACCTTTACCAGACCTACCTTTTCGCCGTGAGCGTTCATATAATCAATAACTTCTTCTGCTACGTCGCAGATGGAGCCCATTGCCACGATAACCTTTTCGGCATCGGGAGCACCGTAGTAGTTGAAGAGCTTGTAGTTGGTGCCGATCTTGGCATTGACCTTATCCATATATTCTTCCACGATGGCGGGAAGCTCGTCATAGTAACGGTTGCAGGCTTCTCTGTGTTGGAAGAAGATATCGCCGTTTTCAGCGGAGCCGCGGAGAACGGGATGCTCGGGATTGAGAGCTCTTGCGCGGAAGGCAGCCAGAGCGTCCTTATCGATCATTTCTTCCAGTTCCTTGTACTCCCAAACGGAGATCTTCTGGATCTCGTGAGAGGTACGGAAACCGTCAAAGAAGTTTAGGAAAGGAACTCTGCCCTTGATGGCGGGAAGGTGTGCCACTGCGCCAAGGTCCATAACTTCCTGGGGATTGGTGTTGGCAAGAAGAGCAAAGCCGGTCTGACGGCAAGCGTAGATATCACTGTGATCGCCGAAGATGTTCAGCGCGTGAGAAGCAACGCAGCGTGCAGAGCAGTGGATGACACCGGGAAGAAGTTCGCCGGCGATCTTATACATATTGGGGATCATCAGAAGAAGTCCCTGGGATGCGGTGAAGGTGGTGGTGAGAGCACCGGCGGCAAGAGAGCCGTGAACGGTACCGGCAGCACCTGCTTCAGACTGCATTTCGGTAACTTTTACTTCTTCGCCGAAGATGTTCTTCAGTCCTGTGGCAGACCAAGCGTCGGTCAATTCAGCCATAACACTGGAGGGAGTGATGGGGTAGATGGCAGCCACTTCGGTGAACGCATAGGAAACGTGCGCCGCAGCGGTGTTACCATCCATGGACATTTTCTTTCTTGTGACCATGATTTAAAAATTCCTTTCTTCTATAGAATTTGAATTTAATTTTCCAAACGAGATTATATCACCAAATAGAAAGAATGTAAAGGAAAAAACGTCAGTTTTTCAGAAAAAAACAAAGAAATTTCCGGAAAATGTGATTTTTTTTGCTTTTGATTCAAAGATATGTTAAAATAGAAAAGTACTTTTTTGTATTTGGGAGGACACAAGCGTGATCGTTAAGATTTCCTCTGCCGGCCTTTGGGGTTTGGAGGGCTTTCCCGTGGTGGTGGAGGCCTGGTTCGGAAAGGGACTTCCCGGGCTTGACATCATCGGTCTGCCTGATACGGCGGTAAAGGAATCCGTCAACCGAATTTATGCAGCGGCCCAAAGCGCCGCGCTCCCTTTGCCCCGGGGAAGCGTCACCGTCAACCTTGCGCCGGCAGACCGGAAGAAGCAAGGGAGCGGCTTTGATCTTCCCATTCTCATTTCACTATTATGCGGCACAGCTTTAAAAAATGTCCCTCTGGAGGACGCCGCCTTTTTCGGCGAGGTGGGGTTGGGAGGAGATCTACGCGGTCTGCCCGGTGCCCTTTGCCTTGCCCTGGCCGCCCGGGATGCGGGAGCCAAGCGCCTTTTTGTCCCTTGGGAGAATGCCCGGGAGTGCAGCGCCGTAGAGGGACTTTGTGTTTACGGTGCCAAAAATGTGGGAGAGATCGTCTGTCACCTGACAGGCCAGGCCCTTCTGGAACAAACCTCTTTTTCTCTGGAGGATGCCATGCTCTCCGCGCCTTGCCCTGTGGATTTTGCGGATATCAAGGGTCAGGAGGTGGCAAAGAGAGCCATTGAGATCGCCGCCGCCGGAAATCATAACCTTCTCTTGGTGGGCCCTCCGGGCAGTGGAAAAAGTATGCTTTCCAAGGCCATTCCCGGGATCCTTCCCCAAATGACCTTTGAGCAGATGCTCCGCACCACTGCCATTCACTCCATCAGCGGCACCCTGCCGCCGGATGCGGCTCTGGTCACCCAGCGCCCCTTTCGCTCTCCCCATCACACCATCAGCTTTGCCGGTCTTTCCGGCGGTGGGCAAACGCCCCAGCCGGGTGAGATCAGCCTGGCGCACAACGGGGTTTTGTTTTTGGATGAGCTGCCGGAATTTGAAAAACGGAGCCTGGAGGCCTTGCGTCAGCCCTTGGAGGATCGCAGTGTCACCATTACCCGCGCCAACTGGAAAATGACCTTCCCCTCGGATTTCATTCTGGTTTGCGCCATGAACCCCTGCCCTTGCGGATACTATGGAGACACCCATCACAGCTGCAGCTGTAAAAAAGGCGCAGTGGAGCGCTATTTAAGTAAAATTTCCGGGCCGCTTCTGGATCGGATCGATATGCGCGTGGAAGTGCCGGCCCTTTCCTTTGAGGAGCTTCGGAACAAGGAAAAGGCTGAGAGCAGCGAAAGGGTGAGAGAACGGGTGAACCGGGCGCGCCAGATGGCAAGGGAACGGTACAAAAAATGGGGCATTACCGCCAACGGAGCCTTAAACGGCGCACAGACCAAGGAAATGTGCGTTCTGGATGCAGGCGCCGAGGCCCTTTTAAAGGAGAGTTTTTCCGCACTGAACCTTTCTGCCAGAGGGTATGACAGGATCCTGCGGCTTTCCCGTACCATTGCAGACCTGGAGGAAGCCCCCATCATCAAAGAGGAGCACATCCTGGAGGCGGTGGGATACCGGGTCTCCACGGAAAAGTATTTCGGATAAAATGAAACAGATCAAAATCAAGCTCTCCAAAGAAAAATTCCTTCGGAATCTGGATCGGGGCACCACCCCCTCCACTCTTTCCTCCCGCTTTTCGGCAGAAAGCAAGACCCTGTTCCGGGCAAAAAGAAAAGGAGATTCCTTTCTCCTTTACCGACAGAAAAAAGGTCTTTTTCCTCTTTTTTCCTGCACCCTTCGAGGCAAGATCACAGAGGAGGAGAAGGGACTTTCCATTCGTTATGGCTTTACCCGCCCCGCCCTTTCCGGGCTTCTCCTTTTTTTGTGGGCCGCCCTTCTGCTTTTCGTAGGCCTCTCTCTTTTGCCGGTGGAGCCGGATTTCGCCCTCTTTTTCCTTGTGCCGGGCCTCTCGCTTTTTCTTCCCCTCTTTTTCTTTTCCCCAAAGGAAAAGGCGGCCCTGGAGGAAAAAATTCATATCCTTGCCGAATTCAAGAAATAAAAAATCACCGAGCGAAATGCTCGGTGATTTTTCTTTTTATTGGCGGTTGCACCGATCCAAAAGGTGTAGTAGAGCACTTTTTAAATCGGGAAAATTCACACTGGCCCTCTCCGGCTCCGGCAGATGGATCCCCACGGAATACCCCACCTGGCAAAACATGGGATAATCGTTGGTCCAGTCGCCTACGGCGATCATATCCTCAGGATCTGCCCCGGTCACCTCCGAGAGCAAGCGGATCCCCTCTCCCTTGGAAATGGGAGCGAAGGCAATGTCAAAGCAGTCAGAATGCTCATACACCGCAAGGTTCATTTCCGGCCGGATAAAATCTTCGAGGAGCGCTCGGATGGGAGCAAAATCCTCCTGAAAATGAGGGAACGGAGTAAGCGCCGTTTCATTTGGCTGATACCAGATCCGATCGGGGAATTCCGTCTCCAGAAGGCGCCGAATTTCCTTTAAGGCAAGTTGGGTATCCTCCGGGATCCGCGCCGTCTTGAAAATGGGCGGCGGAAGCTCGATTCCCACCTGGAGTGCGCCTCCGTTTTCGCCGATGAGAATGGGCCCGGAAAGGCCCAGCTGACGGGCAAAGCCGCAAAGGTAATAGGTGGGCTTTCCGCTGGAAATGGCAAGACGCGCACCGGCCTTTTCCAATTCCTTTAATAGGCGAACATTCTCCTCCTTGCATTCCTTCCCCAATTCTGCCAGGGTTCCGTCTAAATCAAAAATAATATAGGGCTTCACTCTTCCTCCAGATCTTCAAAGGAGATCACCTTTCGTTTTGTGTTCTTTTGTTCTTTTTCCCGGCTCTTTTCCTCCGCTTTTTCCTGAGGGACGGGAGGGAGCGCGTTCATCTCATCGGCAATTCGGCGGATCCGCTCCTTTTCCTTTTCCTTTAAGGTCAGATCCAATGGAGTCTCCGGAACAGGCTTTTGCACCGATTTTTTCTTTCCTTTTCCGACCTTTTCCTCCTCCGCCCGATTCTTCTTGGTCCAGATCACCGTCAAAACAATGGCGCAAAGAGCGGCCAGGGTCAACAGACCGATCACCAGCCAGAGCCAGAATCCGCCGGATTCTTTTCCTTCTTCCTCCTGTCCTTGGGAGGTGCCGGAGGAAACCACCGGAGTCTTTTCCTCGCCGGCAAACAGGGAAACGGTGCCCGGACGCTTGATCTCTACCGTAAGATAGGTCACACCCACATCGCTTACAGAAACCTTTGTCTCCAGAAACTGAGCGTCCTCTCCGAAGAATCCTGCCTGAATGGTCTCTACCTTTTGGGAGGCCTCTTCCTGTTCGGTCAAGGGGATCTGCAGACGAAGCGTTCCGTATTTGGGAAGAGAGACGGCCTTTCCATTTTCATCCATCACGCTGACGGAAAAGCTTTTCAAGGTGGGCTTTCCGCTCAATTCCTCCAGAGGCTTCTGGGCCTCGGCCTGGGGGAAGGAAAGGGACAAAATGGCGCCCTGGGGCAAGGTTCCCTTGCTGGCACTGACGCGAATCTTAGCGCCGCCCTCGCCGGAAATATAGCTCAGATCCGCCAGGGTTGCCACAGCGGAAAAGGGCAGATCCTCCACATTGAGAATGGTCAGGGTGCCCGTTCTGAACTGGATCAGATAGTTTTGGGAAATGGTATCGGCAAAGGAAAGGGTGCCGGGGGAGATCAGATAGCTTCCAATGTCCTCGCCGGCGGTACGGGTGGGATAACCGGAAATTTTATCGTAAATTTCGCCCATGACCGTATAGGTAAAGGCAGGGTCCTGGTCAAACAGATTCTTTTCCGCATCTTCGATCTGAACGGTCACCGGGTGAGGAGTGATCACAATGCTCTGGACGCCCGTTTCGGTGAACTGGGAATTTTCGTTCAGATCCGAGGCCACCTTGGCAAACACCTTGCAGTGATATGAGCCGGATTCCGCCACGTTTCTCACTTCCAGTGTCTCCTGGTCCTTTCCTTCCAGAACCAAGCCGTCCCGGTACCACTCATAGCGATATTCGATTCCGTCGGTCTTTTCCACTTCGGCAGAAAGTTTGATGCTCTTGCCGTCATATTCCTTGTTGCAGACCCCTTCTGTTTTCAGGGTCACCTTGGGGGCAATGTCATTGGGCGTGCATACAAAATGGCTGGAGATCTCATAGACCGTCTCCATTTGGCCCTCCTGCACCGCCGTAACACTGGCATTTTTTCCGTTGATGAAAAGGGAGGTGGTATTGTCAATCACCAGGTCCGGCTGAAACAGGGCAATGCGCAGAGAAAGGGTATAGCTTCTGCCGCTGATAAATACCTCGTTTTCCTTCAGGGCCACCGCCTCGCCGGTGGAATTGTCATACCACATGGTGCTCTCCAGGGAAAATTCCAGCGGCGCCTGAAGTACCTGAATGGCACCGTCCTTTACGGCAATGATCTTCACATTGCTCTCCTCCACCACCGACCAGGGCTTTCCGCTCACCGGAAGATCCGAGGTGGCCGTCACCGTGCGAACGGGGGTTTTTCCCTCCGCCAGCACTACAGTGCTCAAGGAAAGCAGCGCGATCAAAAGCGCCAATACGCTCAATGTTTTTTTCATATCCTTCTCCTCGCTTAATAAGAAGTAATGGGAAGAGAGGGGTCATCCTCTCCTTTTTCAATGGCGCGGATCTGCGCCCAGTAGGAATATTGGGGAGAGGGAGAGATCAAAATGCGATCCCCCACCTTTTTGCCCAAAAGCGCCTTGCCCAAGGGAGATTCCTTGGAAACACAGCCCTCCAGCACATTTTCCCGAAGGGTGGTGACCAGACGGTAACTCTCTTCCTCATCGTCCTCTTCGATATAAAGGGTCACCTTGTCAAACAGGCCCACCTCCCCCTCGCGGGAATCGGAGGAAATGATCTTTGCCGTGGCGATCATATTCTGCAGATACCGGATCCGGGAATCGTTTTTTCCCTTTTCCCGTTTCGCGGTACGGTATTCGTCATTTTCACTCAAATCGCCCAATTCTCTTGCCTGCTGAACATCAGCCCGAAGCTGTGGCCGCAGGGAAATGCGGTAATCGATCTCCTCCTGCATTTTCTGAATGTCGATTTTAGTCAATTCGTCGTACATATGATACCTTTCTCAATCCCTTAGGATATTGATTTTTTCCTCGGCCAAGGCTAAGCTTCACGCCGCCCAGGGGCATCTCTCCGGAAAACAGAACGCCCCAGCCGTTTTCTCCCTCCAAGGGGATCTCCTCGCCGCGCAGATACGCCTCTGCACGGGCATCCTCCGGAGGCAACATATATTTCCGGCGGAAACAAGAGGAAAAGGCCAAAAAGAAGCGGTGATGGGGAACCACTCTCCCCTTTTGCACCGTGCCCACCAAAACACCGGGAGACACCGTCTCTTCTGCCGGAAGGCCATTTTGGGGCACAAGGTAAAGATCCTCGCCCCGAAACAAAATTTTCTCCCGGATGGGCCCGGAAAGCTGCTCCTCCAGAAACGCCCGGGCAATCTTCTCTTTTTCCGTCACCTTGGCGCTTTTTTCTTTTTCCTTCTTCTTTTTTTCCTTCGGTTTTTCTCCGTCTTTTTTCATCACAGCCAAAAACTGGCCTTCCCCGTCGAATCGGTGGGGATAAAAGCGACGGGTCAAGGAAAGATCAAAGGGGCAGTCCGGCAACGAAATCCCCGGCGCCGATTGGGCCAAAACCCCTTCGGTGGGAGATACCAGATGCAGATCCGGCTTCTTTTTCAAAAGGGAAAACACCCTTTCTTCATTTTCCTCCGGCGCCCAGGTGCAGGTGGAATAAAGAAGCGTGCCCCCGGGGGCCAGCGCAAACCAGGCCATCTCCAAAATCTCCTCCTGGCGCTTTGCACAGAGAGTAATGTTCTCCTCACTCCAGGTTTCCACTGCCTCCCGGCTTTTTCTCATCATTCCCTCGCCGGAGCAGGGGGCGTCGCAGATCACAAGGTCAAACCGCTCCTTCCAGCTTTTGGGAAGATGCCTGGCGTCAAATCCGGTTACCTGGCAGTTTTTCAAACCGCACCGTTCCAGATTCTGCATCAGAACCCGGCGGCGACGGTCATCGGGCTCATTGCAAACGATCACACCGCCCTCTGAAAGAAGCCTTGCCGCCTGGAGACTTTTTCCTCCTGGCGCGGCACAAAGATCCAAAATGGCACCGGGCGAGATCTTTCCCAGAGCGGCTACCGGCGCCATGGCGGCCGGCTCCTGCACGTAAATGGCACCCGAATGGTGCAGCGAAAGATTTCCCACACCCTCATATTCAAAACGATATGCATCTTCGCAGAATAAAATTTCTTCTTTCAAGGAAGAAGAAAACACCTGAAAAAGCCGCTCTTTTGACACCTTTTTCGGATCAAAACGAAAAGCGCGGGAGGGCTGGTTTTCCAGGGCGCGGAAAAAGGAAGGGGCCTCTTCCCCCAGAAGCTGGGTCATCCGCTGACAGAACCCGTTGGGAAGATCCATTTTCCCGCCTCCTTTTTCCTTTTTGTCACCTTTCAATATATCATAAGGGACAAAAAATTACAAGGGGGAAGCCTCGCTCTTTCCAAACAAAAAAAGGAAGCCCATGGGATCGGACTTCCTTTGCTTTCTTTTGTGATTAGAAAAATAGGCCGGGAATCAAATAGGAAAGGGTCGCCATAATGATTCCGGCGGTGATCACACCCAGAGCCACCGCAGGAAACGCGCGCTTTAAGCGTAGATCCAGCATAGCGGCAATGAGAGATCCGGACCAGGCTCCTGTGCCGGGAAGAGGAATGGCAACAAAGAGGAAAATGCCCCAGAAAACACCTTTTTCGATGATATTCTTCTTGCTGTTTCCCTTTTCCTCCAGCCGGTCCACAAAATGATTCAGCCGGGGAAATACCCTTCGGATCCAGGCAAAAATCTTCCGGATAAACAAAATGATAAAGGGAACGGGGAGCACATTGCCCAAAATAGCCACGGGAAAGGCCACCGCCAGGTCCAGGCCGTGAATGGCCGCCAGGGGAATGGCGCCGCGCAGCTCAATAAAGGGCACCATGGAAACCAAAAAGGTCATGAGGATCTTGCCCCACAGTGTTGTCCAGAGAAATGACATTTTGTTCCTCCTTATTGTTTCATCGCTTTTTATTTTATCACAGCAAAAGGCCCTTGGCAAGAGCCTTTCGGTCAAAAAGAAGCGGCGCCCGGGAGGCGCCGCCTGATTCAAACACTCTTTTTTAAGAATAGGTTACTTCGTAATCGCGGAAGGTAACCGTCTCGCCGGTAGCAAGAAGACCGGTGATCACGCAGCGATAATCCTCGCCCTTTTTGAACACCGCGGTGGAAACCTCGCCAATGCGACGGGTCTCCTCCGAGGAGCTTGCCATATCGGTGATGTAATAGGTGAAGACTTCCTTGCCAACGCCCTTTTCCGTGGGGAAGCCGGTCACATCGCTGACCACCTTGCCTTCAGCATCGGTGATCACCTGGTTGACGTAAACAATGCGGCGGTTGGAGGAAACAAAGTTGGGTTCGTCGGAAGCGGTGGTGCTGAAGAATGCCTTGGGAAGGAAACGGTCCTCGGAACGGATGCTATCGCCGTAGAACACGTTCTCCAGTGCGCCGTCATGGGTCAGATCATCGCAGGTAACAGGCAGGTATCCGGCCTCGAACAGTTCCTGGAAGGTGTATTTCACATCGATTCCGCCCACCACCAGAACTTCATCCTTCTTGGCTTCTTTTTCTTCTGCGGTGAGAAGCTCGAAGGCTGCGAGATTGGCATCGGTCTGCTCCAGAACGGTGACATAGCTCTTATTGCCGTCAATGGAGCCGTCTTCCTTGGTAACAACGGTAACGGATACGGCCATCATCACGTGGCTGCCCAGATCCGTATCGGAAACCAGGCCGTCTGCCTTCTGCAGAGCCTTGTAAGAGGAGAACATCACCTCTTGGCCGTTTTCCTTTACCACATCGTCGGTCAAGCCGGCAATGGAGTTCACCACTTTCTTCTCATCCTTAGAGAGAACATAAGAGCCAACCGGCAAAACACCGGCTTCTTTGGTCATTTCTCCGGAATTGGTAAAGAAGATGCGGGTGGCGGCAACGCTCCAAGCCCAATAAAGAGCATCCACATCGTCCACGCCGTAACGGGCGGAGATCTTGGAGCTGCCGGAGAGGATTCTCTGGTTCAGGGGAACGGTATAAATTCCGTTTTCCGGCTTCACACCGTAGGTAAATACGGCAGTGTTAGAGGAGCCGCGGGTATAAGGCAGACCCTGATAGACCTTACCGGCCTGAAGGGTAATGCGATTCTGCAGGAAGGCATCGTTATTCACTGCGGTGGCAGACTTATAGGCCTGGTCATTGTAGCTATAGACCGTTTCGCCGGCAGGGGTCCAGAGAAGGGTGAGCATTTTTCTCATTTCTGCTTCGGCTGCATTTCTCTTCTGCGCCACAGTACCACCCAGGGCAGGATTGGCTTCCATGATCTGGGTGAGGGTATATTTGCTGCTATCAGCGTTACCGCCAGCCACAACAGTAGAGCCGGTGCCGCCGATGTTGGTGGTGGAATTTAAGCTTTCACTGTTGGAAAAATCAACGTAGTTTTCGGGGGGAATGTAATCGTTCGGCTTGGCATTCTCCTCTTCTTCCGTCTTTTCCTCACCGGTGGGATCTCCGGCAGTCGGCTGCTGGTTGTTCTGCTGAACATTCTCTTCCGTATATAGCATAACCTCGTTGCCGTCATCTTCACCGCAAGAAGTGAGCATCGGCAGCAGCATGGCAGTGCAAAGAAGAAGCGCCATCAGCGAACATAAAATTCTTTTTTTCATAAAATCTCCTCCTAAAAGAAAGGGAAACCTCCCCTTCTAATGAGATAATTTGTCCTTTTAATTATATCTTTTTTCTGTTTTTTTTGCAAGGAAAACGAAGGATTTTCTGTCTTTTCATCAGTTTGAACGAAAAAGAGCTCTCTTTTATATCTCTTTTTCACAAAAAGAATGGTTTTTCCTTCCGAAATTGGCTTTTTTCTGTTTTCCCAAAGAAAAAAGACGCGGCAAGGAAAATCCTTCGCCGCATCTTACGGGTTCCAGTGAAAGGCCGTCTTTATTCCTGGGAAAAGAGCATGGCCGCCGTTTCCTCGGGAGTGGGGGTATCCTCCGGCTCCTGCGCAGGCTGGGAAAGGTAAAGTGCAATGCGCTCTGCCGCCTCCAGCGCTTCGTCCGGCATTCCAAAGGAGGTGAGCCGGATAAACCGCTCTCCGCCGTAGCCGAAGAGCGAGCCGGGCGTGACCACCACGCCTGCCTTTTCCAAAAGCAGATCAAAGCACTGCCAGGCATTCATTTCTCCGGGACACTGCACCCAAAGGTACGGGCTGGTTTCGTTTCCCACATGGGGGATCCCGGCATTGTTAAGACCCTGGGAAAGGGTATTGGCAACCTTTTTGATCCGGTGCAACAGCTTCTGGGTGTCTGCCCTGGCTTCCTGGGAAAAGAGCATTTCTGCCGCCCTTTGCATCACAAAGCTGGGGGGTGTGGCCGTCACCGGCTGACGGATGCACCAAAGATCCCGGATCTTGGTGCCGTTTCGGGTAAGAGTGGCCGGCAGGATCACATAGGCCACCTTCAATTCCCTGACCCCAAAGCCTTTTTCAAAGGAAAACAGCTCGATGGCACAATTTTCGGCGCCGGGGATCTCATAGATAGACCGGGGAAAGTTCTCATCCCGGATGTATTCGGAAAGGGAGGCATCGTAAAGGATCACGCCGCCGGTTTCATTGGCATAATCCACCCAAATTTTCAAGCTTTCCCGATCCATTGCCACGCCGGTCACAAGATCGGGGGAGGAAAGATAGATCAGATCCTCCGGGGTTTCATCCGGCAGGGGGATAAAGCGGTTTTCCGGCCGGTTGCGTACAAAGGCCAGATTCCGGCCAAGGCTCTGCTGAAGCTGCAGAAGATTGCGCTCGCAGGGGTCGGAGAGCAACACATTGTTTTCCGGACCGAAAAGCTGTGCCAGACAGGAATGGGCGCTTTCCAGGCCGGAGGTGATAAACACCTCGCTCTCCGAAATGCTACCGCCCAGGGAAGAAATGTGCTCCTTGACTGCTTTTTTCAGGCTTTCATAGCCGGACCAGGGACTATTCAGCCGCACCCCAAAGGGCGCCGCCACCTCATCCACCGCCCGTTTCATTTCCTCGGTCACCAGAGAAGGCAAGGGCATATTCATCAAGGTCTGATCCAGACGGATCAGGGTGGAGGAGGGGGAGGTGGTAAGAAAGTCGGAAACTCGTTTTTGAATGGTAATTCCCGCCTCCGGCAAAAGTTTAATGTTTTCGTTCAGCTGCATAAACCGATTCCTTTCCTAATTCTCTCCCAAAAGATCATTGACCAGAGAGAGGATCACGTTGATGGAGACGGCCCCGGTGAGATTTCCGTAGGGAGATGTGACGGCATCGGTGCAAAAGCCGATGACGTTGCCGGCGGAATCCACCACCGGGCCGCCGTAAAGGCTTTCATTGGGCACAACGTCCAAAAAGACAACCGGAACAAAGATGCTTTTTCCATTCAAGGTCACCTGAAGATTCTTTCCCACAGAGGCGGCAATGCCCGAAAGGGCGGTACCATAATATTCTCGGGGATAGACCGATCCCAATACATACAGCACCTCGCCCCGATCCACAAAGGAGAAATTCCCCACAGAGGAGGTGATGGCGCCGAAGCAGTCCTGGAGATGGATCACGGAAAAGCCCAAGTCCGCCACCGTTTCTGCCAGGGAAACAGAATAGCTCAGGCCGTCAGAGTCATAGGCTCTCACTTCTCCCGTCACCTCCGGATGGACCAGCTTGGAGGAGCAGAGGGCATAGCCCTGGGTGGAGATCATAAAGCCGGTACCGTATTGCCGGGCACCGTCCTCTCCCGTCACCTCCAAGGTGATCATGGAGTATTCCACCTCCTCCAGCATCTCTCCCGGATCCTGCGCGATCTGATTGAGCTGGGCCTGGGTGGGCACCTTTACCGTGCCACTGCCGTCGCCCTCGGAGGAGGACTGGGGCGGCGCCAGAAAAACCTTATAAAGCACGCCGGCGCAAAGAGCAAGGACAGCAACAAGGGCCAAAAGGAGCAAGATCTGTAAAGCGGAGCTCCAGGCACTTCTCTTTTTTTCCTTGCTTTTTTCATATTGGAATCGGGAGGAATAGCCGCCGTAACGGGTTACCTTTCGTTCCGTGGCTTCTCCCTCTTTTTTTTGCTTATTTTCCATATTACCACATCCTTTGATCGGACCTATTTTCGTTTATATCAAGGACAAACTGAAAATGAATCGGGTATATCTCTTTTCTTCGCTTTCCACCCAAATTTCTTCTCCGTGGGCGCTGACAATGGATTTGGCAATGAAAAGGCCAAGTCCCATTCCCTTTTTATCCAGACCGCGGCTTCGGTCGGATTTATAGAAGCGGTCGAACAGGTGTGCCACCTCCTCCTCCGGAATCCCGTCGCCGGAATTGGTCACGGCAAAGAACACCTTTTTCTCTTCCCGGGTAATGTCAATGGAAAGAGAGCCATCTTCGGGAGTAAATTTGATGGCATTGTCCAGAAGATTGTAGATCACCTGGCAGATGGCGTCCTGATCGGCGCGAACAGTCATGGAATCCTCCGTGGCCTCGAAGGAGACCTGGATTCCTTTTTCCTCCAGCCTTTTTTCAAAGGAAAGGAGGGTGATGCGTCCCAACTCACAAATATCCGTGGGGACAAAATGATATTTTCTCTCTCCGGCGGTCATCCGGCTGGTTTCCAAAAGGGTCTGCACCAGACGGGAAAGACGGTTCACCTCATCTAAAATGATCCGGTAATAGTGATCCATCCGATCCGGAGGAATGGTCCCCTGCATCATATTCTGCACAAAACCGCCGATGGTAGTCAAGGGAGTGCGCAGATCGTGGGACACGTTGGAAATGAAGGTCTGATGGAGGGTCTCATTTTTCTCCACCTTTTCCGCCATTTCATTATATGCTCTCAAAAGCGGAGTGATCGTACCGCCGTGTTCCGGCAAACGCTTGGAAAAATCCCCCTTGGCAAAGCTCTCTGCCGCCTCATCCAGCCATTTTAAGGGACGAAGGATCTCCCGATCGATCCAAATAATGCACGCGCCGGTGAGCAAAACCAGGAAGAAAAAGCCCATCAAAAGCCCCGATCGCACATTAGAAAGAAGGGGTGACTGGGTTTGAATGGGAACAGAGAGAAACACGGCGCCCACTCTCTGCAGACGGGAATCGGAAAACTCCTTTTCCAAAAGCACCACGCGGATCAGACGGGCCTTGTCATAGATCCCGCCCAAATCGGATTCAAAGGAAAGGTCGGCGCGGGCTTTTTCCGTGGCAAGGGTCATTTCGTCAAAGGAAACATCGTCGCTGCCGCTATAGGGAGCGGAAATGAGAATGGTACCGGTTTGGTCCGTGATAAAAAGCTCCACCTCTCCACCGCCCCGCTGGCTGGCCAGCATTTCATAAAGCAGGTGGCTTTCATTGTCCAGAAGATACTGAAAATCCTGCTGGGTGAGGCTGATCATGGCAGTGATGCTCTGCTGAATGCTCCGGGCGCGACTTTCCAGCTCCTCCTCCTTCTCCTGTCTTGCGTACGATTTCAAAGAAACGCTCAAAAAAGCGCCAAGGATCGCCGCCAGGGAGAAAAACAGGACAAAAAACAGGATCGCGTATCGGGTGTATCGTTGTGTTTTCATAACAAAACCTGCAAATTAGAGATAAAAAGGGCCTGCGCTCTCCCCAAAGAAGAACGCAGGTCCAAAGAAAAACCAGATTTGCCCTGCGTGTTCTCGCCAGGGAAGGTCAGAGCAATTCGAACTTATATCCTACGCCCCAGACCGTTTTCAAGATCCATTTGTCGCTGACACCTTCCAGCTTTTCGCGGAGGCGCTTCACGTGCACATCCACCGTTCTGGAATCGCCCAGGTAGTCAAAGCCCCAAACCTTATCCAGAAGCTGATCACGGGTGAACACCCGGTTATAATTGGAGGTGAGGAAGTACAAAAGCTCCAGCTCCTTGGGGGGAACATCCACTACCTTGCCGCAAAGCTTCAATTCGTATTTCTGCTTGGAGATCTCAAGATTATCGAACTTGATGACCTCATCGGTATTGAACTTGTCCCGGCTGTTATACCGACGGAGCACCGCCTTGATCCTGGCGGCAACCTCTTTCATATCAAAGGGCTTTACAATAAAGTCATCCGCGCCCAATTCCAGACCCAAAACCTTATCGAACACCTCTCCCTTGGCGGAAAGCATGATCACCGGCTTTGCGCTGATCTCGCGAATCTCACGGCAAACCTGCCAGCCGTCCTTTTTGGGCATCATAATGTCAAGCAAAACCAGATCCGGCTCGTAAATCTTGAAGACCTCCACCGCCTCCGCGCCATCGTTTGCGCACTTGACTTCATATCCGTCGTTTTCCAAATAAAACTTTAATACTTCGCAAATATTCAAATCGTCATCTACAACAAGAATTTTGTTTGCCATGGAACGCTTCCTTTCTCGTTACTGATCCAAGGGAACGGGACTTCGACTTTTTTCCCTCTTTTCATACGATTGTAACATATTTTTCAAATAATTGCAATAGAAACTTGTCCGGGCCCTTCTCTTACACCAAATGAGGAATGGCGGAAATATCAACTCCGTTTAAGAAGTCCTCGTCCAATTTGAAATCCTCCAGGTGATCGGCCACAAGAGAGGCTTTTTTGGCATTCTTCAGAAGATCCAGAATGTCTTCGCTGGCTTCGGCATAATAGGACTGATCCAGCGCCTTGCGGCGGATCAGATAGCTTCCCTTTTCCGTATCCACCCGAACCAACTCTCCCTCCTTGGCAGCAAAGGCTGCTTCTTCCGCTTTTTCATTGACAAAGCCACCGGCAGAGAAGGTAAAGCCACGGGCAGCCTCCTCCTCGGTCACGGCAAGATCGGAATGGGCCACGGCAAGAGAGGCAAAATCCTCTCCGGCACGAATTTTCGCTTCCAGAGAATG
Source organism: Eubacteriales bacterium (assembly GCA_045541915.1). GTDB lineage: Bacteria > Bacillota > Clostridia > Oscillospirales > SIG627 > RGIG5579. The sequence goes on along the minus strand of JAZQJZ010000039.1, from coordinate 30,009 downwards.
GACCAGATCCTCCTTCTCCTTCTTTTCCTCCTCCGGCAGGATCACCACCTTGCCGTTGGGATAGGTCTTGGAGGAGGTGTTGATAAACAGACACTCTGCGGTGATGTAATTCTTATCAAAATACTTCTTGGCACTATCCTGGCTGACGGCCATAGAGCCGCCCTCTCCAAAGAGAAGCTGCTCGCCCTGATAGGCATGGACCTGGATCATGTTGTATTCCAAAAGTTCGTCATAATTAGAGCCGTACTTGGAAAGGTACTCATTGAATTTTTTCTTATCTCCAAAGTTTTCCGCCACCATGGAGTCAAATTCGTTCTTGACCATTTTGATCTGCTCAGCATTCAGCTCATACCCCTGATCCTTGGCATACTGGCGGAAATAAAGATACAGCTCCAAGGATTCCAGAACCTCGGACTTCAAGGCATCCCCGGCGGTGGTACCGTCGGCAGCCACTGCCTTCCAGATGACCTCCTTATCCGTCAACTGACCGGCAGTCACGGTGGAGGAATCCACCCCATAGGCCTCATAGAGATATTCGGTCTTAGTGGAGCTGCAAAGGTACAGATAGGTAGCGCGGCTCACCTGATAGTCCCCATAGGAAATGCAGGCACGGGCGCTTTCCGGACCGCATCCGGAAAAAACAGGTGCCATCAAAGCCACGATCAAAAGGAACAGAACAGAGCGAAACAGAGTTTTTTTCATAACGGGAAATCCTTTCGGTAAATTTATTCGCTTTTTTCCAGATCTTGCAAAAAGCCTTGCAGGTGGGAAAGCAGAGCACGACACTGCTCCAGGATGCTTTCTTTTTCATTTAAGGTCAGAGTTACGCCCGGTTTTCCGCCAAAGGAAAGGGTGAGCCGGGAGGCATACACCGCAGACAGAAGCACCAGAGCCTCCTCCTTCACAGAAGAGAAGGTAAAGGTGACCTTTTTCTGCCGCTGGGTGATCTTTTCACACAAAACTTCCTCCGCCAGGGCCCGAAGCAGGGCCACGGAAAACAGGTTTCTCACGCTTCTGGGCACATCTCCGAAGCGATCCAGCATTTCATCGGTCAGATCCAGCGCGTCCTCCTGGGTTTTCAGCGAGGCGATCTTCCGATACAGATCCATTCGGGTGGAGGGAGTGGGCACATAGGACTCGGGAATGAAGCCGTCCAGCGCCAGATCCACGGTACAGTCGGTCTTTTCCTTCCCCTTTTCACCCCTTTCCTCCAGCACGGCATCGGAAAGGATCTTCATAAACATATCATACCCTACGCTGTCAAGATGGCCGGATTGCTCCGCGCCCAAAAGATTGCCGGCGCCCCGGATCTCCAGGTCCCGCAGGGCGATCTGAAAGCCGGAGCCAAACCGGGTGTATTCCCGGATGGCCTCCAGGCGCTTCACGGAGATCTCCGAGAGCATTTTACCCCGGCGGTAGGTGAAATACGCATAGGCCTTTCGGTCGGATCTACCCACCCGGCCGCGGATCTGATGCAGCTGGGAGAGACCGAAGTGATCGGCGTTTTCTACAATGAGCGTGTTGGCGTCGGGCAGATCCACGCCCGTTTCGATGATGGTGGTACAAAGGAGAATGTCAATGTTATGATCCATCATCTCCTTCCACACATCGGAAAGGGAGTCCTTGTCCATTTTTCCGTGGGCAAGGGCAATATTGGCATCGGGAAAGCTTCTTTGAAGGGAGGGGATCCGCCCTTCCAATTCCTCAATATTGTTGTGAAGATAGAAGACCTGGCCGCCACGGCGAAGCTCTCTCCGGATGGCCTCATCCAAAAGACCCCGGTTAAACTCCAGCACATAGGTCTGCACCGGGAGCCGATCCTCCGGCGCCTCCTCCAGAAGGCTCATATCCTTAATGCCCCCAAGGGCCATATTCAGGGTTCTGGGAATGGGAGTGGCGGTGAGGGTGAGCACATCCACCCCTTGGGAAATCTCCTTTAAGCGCTCCTTGTGGGTGACGCCAAAGCGCTGCTCCTCATCGATCACAAGAAAGCCCAGATGGGGAAAGACCACGTCCGGCTGAAGAAGCCGATGGGTTCCCACCAGAATGTCGATCTCTCCGGCGGCGGTCCTTTTCAGAATTTCCGCCTGTTCCTTTTTGGTGCGGAACCGGGAGAGCATTTCAATGCGCACCGGATACCCTTTAAACCGGGAAAGAATCGTTTGATAATGCTGCCAGGCCAGAATGGTGGTGGGCACCAGAATGGCCGCCTGCTTGGAATCCATCACACACTTGAACACGCCGCGCAGTGCCACCTCGGTCTTGCCGAAGCCCACATCGCCGCAGAGGAGCCGGTCCATGGGAACGGGTTTTTCCATATCCTCCTTGATCTCCCGGGTGGCCCGAAGCTGACCCTCGGTCTCCCCATAGGGAAAGGCGTCCTCAAACTCCCCTTGCCAGGGGGTATCGGGAGAGAAGGCATAGCCCTTCATTTTCTGGCGCTGGGCATACAGAAGCGTCAGTTTTTTTGCAATGTCCTTAGCGCTTTTTTTTGCGCGGCTTTTGGCCTTGTGCCACTCTGCACCGCCCAATTTATGCAATTTTAAGTTGGCGGAATCGCTTTTGGGGCCAATGTATTTGGAAACCGAGTCCAGATTGGAGCAGGGCACATAAAGCACGTCCGTTCCGGCATAGGCGATCTTAATAAAATCCTTTTGGGTGCCGTCGGCTCCCCGGAGCTTTTCCACTCCGGAAAACAAGCCGATTCCGTGACCGGAATGGACCACATAATCCCCCACCGAAAGATCGGTATAGGAAAGGATTTTCTCCTTGGCGCTTTCTTTTACGGGACTTTGGTTCTTTTTTCTCTTTTTGACGGTTTTTCCGGAAAAGTCGCACAACAGGGCAAATTTGGAATCTGCCAGCTCAAAGCCCTCCCGGATCATCTCTCCTCCCGGGGCGCTGCGAGGCAGAATACCCACGATCCCGGAAAGGGAAATTTCCTCCCGGCCGGTGAGAACCGTGGCGGATGCCCCCTTCTGGGTAAAATACTGCTCCAGATTCCGGGCCGCCATGGAATTTTCACACAAAACAAGGGTTTTATAACCATCCTCTCTTAAGCCGGAAAGGGTTTCGGAAAAACGGGGCAGATCCTGAAAGCCTACCGCGGAGGTACGGGTGCGGAAGGAAAAAATGCCGCTGGGGGGAATTTGACTTTTTCCGGCAAAAAAGTTTTCCATTAAGACGGTGCGAAAGCCGGAAAGACGGGCGGCAAGGTCGTCAAAGGATTCCAGAAGGCGGAGATGCTTTGGCGGAAGGAGGGTCTTGTTGTCTTCATAGAGAGCAGAAAGCTCCTCCTGAAGAAAGCCCTCTGCCACGCGCAGGGCCTCCCGGGCGTTCCCTTGCTCATAAAGGAACACCGTTTCCTCCCGGAAATAGTCCAGAAGGGTGGAAAATCGGTAGACCAGGGGCAAAAACAGATCCCTGGCGAAATCCATTCCGTTTTCCATTCGGTCCAGCAGATCCCGGATGAACACTCTTTTTTCTTTTTCTGACGGGGCGCTCTTTTCCATCTCTTCCTTTAAAAAGTCAGAAATGATGGCTCGGTCAGAGGCAGAAAAGGTGATCTCCTCTGCCGGGGTGAGGGTAACAGAGGAAAGGTTTTCAATTCTTCTTTGAGTAAGGAGATCAAAGCTGCCCATGGCGTCGATCTCGTCCCCAAACAGTTCCATTCTGACGGGCTTTTCCTCCCCGGCCAGAAAGACATCGATAATATCGCCGCGGGTAGCAAACTGACCCGGCCCCTCCACCCGATCTGTTTCCCGGTAGCCGGCCTCCAGAAGAAAGGCCAGAATTTCCTCCTTGGGAAGGGTTTCCCCCACGGAAAGGGTGCGGGAGAGCTTTGCCATCACATCCCGGGGGAGGGTGGCTTGACAGGCGGCCTCCACGGTGGTGACCACACAGTCAAAATTCCCGGCGGCAACCGCAGACAGAACCTTCAGCCTCTGGAGGGAGAAATCACGGCTGGAGGAATCCACCCGAACCAGGGAAAAATCCCTTGCCGGAAAAAAATAGGTACGCGGAAAGACCGACGACAGGGCACCGGCCCACTCTGCGGCTTCGGTTTCGCCGGGGAGCAGGATCAGCGCTTTTTCGCCGGTGGCAAGAAGTACGGCGCCGGGGAAGAGAAGCCGAAGAGAGGAGGCAATTCCCGTGACCAGTACCGGTTTCTTCTCTTTTTTCAAGGCGGAAAGGAGAGGCGCAAAATCCTTTTCCTTTCTCAGGCAGGAAAGAAGAAGCATAGGGTTATCCTTTTTTTCCTTTTTTAACAGCTTTTTCGGTATCAAATCGGAATGGCTTTTATGACTCCGGTTCCGTGATCTTCACCGGGGTAACGGAAAGGCATATTTTCCGTTCCGGATCCATTTCAAACAGGGCGCCGGTGGCCTCCACCGGGCCTTCTCCCACCTCATACCGGGTGGGCATATGGGTTAAAAATTTTTCAATGGCAATGCTTTTTTTCATTCCCAGCACCGAATCGGCAGAGCCGCACATTCCCAGGTCCGTTACATACCCCGTACCGCCGGGGAGCACCTGCCAGTCGGCGGTGGGAACATGGGTGTGGGTTCCGAAAACGGCGTGGATGCGAGAATCAAAATAGCAGGCAAAGGCCTTTTTCTCACTGGTGGCCTCTCCGTGAAAATCGCACAGGGCAAGGTCAAATTTTCCCTCCTGGGACAAAAGGATCTTCTCCACCGTTTCAAAGGGGGGCAAAAGGGCATCCATAAAGAGGGTTCCCTGGACGTTGATCACCAGAATCCGAAGGCCCGAGACCGAAAGAATGGTAAACCCTTGTCCGGGACAGGCAGAAGGGAAATTACAAGGACGGAGCAGGGATCCTGCTCCGTCCAGAAAGTCGTAAAAGTCTCTCTGCCTGAAAACATGATTCCCCGTGGTAATCAGATCCACTCCGGCGGCAAAGAGCATTTCTGCTCCTTCCCGGTCGATTCCTCCCCGACGGGAAGAATTCTCTCCGTTGGCAATGACAAGATCGGCTCTCATCTCATGCCGGAATCGGGGCAGGTTCCGCCGCAGGAAGAGGGTGCTTTTCTCCCCCACAACGTCGCCCAGTGCAAGCAAACGAAAGGCTTGTGTTTTCATGGCTTGTTCTTTTCTAATTGGTTTATTTGGCGTATTCCACCGCGCGGCTTTCACGGATCACGTGAACCTTGATCTGACCGGGATATTCCATCTCCGCTTCGATCTTCCGTGCCAGGTCGTGGGCGATAAAGGCCATATTTTCATCGTTGACAACGTCGGGCTTCACCATCAGTCTCAGCTCGCGGCCGGCCTGAATGGCAAAGGATTTTTCCACTCCGTTGTAGGAATTGGCGATCTCTTCCAGCTTCTGCAGCCGCTTGATATAAGATTCCAGATTTTCTCTTCTGGCGCCGGGACGGGCTGCGGAAACCGCATCGGCCGCCTGGACGATCACTGCCACCAGGGTTTGAGGCTCCACATCGTTATGGTGGGCTTCGATGGCATGGATCACATCGCGGTTTTCACGGTACTTCTTGGCAATATCAGCACCGATCTGGGTGTGACTGCCCTCCACCTCATGGCTTAAGGCCTTACCGATATCGTGAAGCAGACCGGCTCTGCGTGCCAGGGCGGGATCCACTCCCAATTCGTCTGCGATCATACCGGCAATGTAAGACACCTCAATAGAGTGCTTCAGCACGTTCTGACCGTAGCTGGTACGGAATTTCAATCTGCCCAGAAGGCGGATCAATTCGGAGTTCATGCTGTGGATGCCGCAGGAGAGAACTGCCTGCTCACCCTCGCTCTTGATGGTGCTTTCCACTTCCTTGCGGGATTTTTCCACGGTCTCTTCAATGCGGGCAGGATGAATGCGCCCGTCGGTCATCAATTTTTCAATGGTGAGCTTTGCCACCTCGCGACGCATGGGATCAAAGCTGGAAAGGGTGATGGCTTCGGGGGTATCGTCAATGATCAGATCCACCCCGGTGAGAGTCTCGATGGTGCGAATGTTTCTTCCCTCGCGACCGATCAGTCTGCCCTTCATATCGTCATTGGGCAGGGCAACCACAGAAACGGTGGCTTCCGTCACGTGGTTGGCGGCGATGCGCTGGATGGCGCCGGTGATCAGCTCTCTTGCCTTCGCCTCGGCATTTTCCTTCAATTCCTGTTCGATTTCCTGGAAGCGGATGGAGGCGGATCTCTTGGCATCCTCCTCATAGCGCTGGAACAAAATGTTCTTGGCTTCTTCTCCGGTGATCCCGGCGCTCTTTTCCAGAACGCGGATCTCTTCCTGGCAGAGACGCTCCAATTCCGCAGCCTTTTCCTCATTTTCCTTCAGCTTGCGGTCCAGAGCCTCCTCCTTGCGGTCCAGATTTTCCAATTTGCGATCCAGATTTTCTTCCTTCTGGATGGCTCTTTTTTCCAGACGGGACACTTCATTTCTGCGTTCCTTGATTTCCCGTTCTGCTTCGTTCTTGTTTTTCAGGGCTTCTTCCTTTGCTTCCAGAAGAAGTTCTTTTTTCTTTTGCTCGCCGGCACGGCGCGCTTCTTCGACGATTTTGACAGCCTGACCCTCGGCGGTTCCGATTTTCTTTTCCGCAATGCGCTTGCGGTACACCATACCGCAGAAGAAACCGATCACCAGTGTCATAACAGCAACCAAAATCAACAAGATGATTTCGATCTGTGTCAATTCCATTATGTAACCTCACACCTCCTTTGTTTTGTTATTACGACCCCGTAGGATCGGATCAAAGATTTCATAATGACGCACTTTACAATACGCCCTTTTATTTTACCGCAAACTGCCCTTTTTTGTCAAGGGATTTGAACCAAATAGGCTGAAAATGTCAAGCTTTTTCGGCTCTGATGGCTTCTTTCAGGGCAGAGGTTGCCGAGGCAAAGGAGCCCACAGAATCGATCAGTCCCTCCTCCACTGCCTCCCGGCCGCACAAAACGGTGCCGATATCCGTAGCAAAATCGCTTCTTCCGGCCATGAGTCTGTCAAGCCGCTCCCGGGTGATGTGAGAATTTTCCACCAGAAAATCGCAAATGCGATCCTGCATTCGCTTTAAATATTCAAAGCTTTGGGGAACGCCCAGAACCAGACCCTGGATCCGTACCGGGTGCACGGTCATGGTGGCGCTGGGAGCAATAAAGGACTTTTTTGCCGCCACCGCCAGGGGAATCCCGATGGAGTGTCCTCCGCCCAGCACCAGAGAAACGGTGGGTTTTGTCATTCCCCGGATCATTTCGGCCATGGCAAGGCCGGCCTCCACATCGCCTCCCACCGTATTGATCAGAAGCAAAAGCCCGTCCACCGCCGGATCCTCCTCCGCCAGAACCAGCTGTGGCAGAATGTGCTCATACCGGGTGGCCTTGGCCGGAGGCGGCAGGGTCTGGTGCCCCTCGATCTGCCCGGCGATCACCAAAGTCTGAATTTTTTCCGCCGAGCCGGTGATGATCTTTCCAAATTCCAGAATATCGTTTCTCTCTGCCCCTTCACGACCCGGCATTTCCTGTGTTTTTTCGTCTGTCATGGTAAACCCTTTCGTAATTCACAAAATTTTAACCATATTTTCCGCAAATATGGTATTCTTGATACATCAAAGAAAGAGGTTTTCCTATGAAAAAATTAAAATGGCTTATCCTTTTGATGATATGCTTTGGTCTTCTCTCCGGCTGTTCCGGGGAAAAAGCACCGGTTTCGGTGGGCTCCGAAGCCTTCACGCCGCTGTTCCGCTTTACGGTTTCCCAAGGGAAGGGGCAGGAAACCCAGCTCTATTCTCTCCCCCGTTCCCAAGGCTTTCTCTATCTGCACCCGGCCGCCGAGGGAGGATTTAAGGGAGGCTTTGTTTCCCCGGAGCGCAGCATTTCCAGCGAAAGCTTACTGGAGGGAAAAGGCGAGCTTTCCTTTTTCCGTGCCATGGAAAGCGATGTGGACCGGGCCATGTTTTTAAGCGGTGACGGTCTGACCCACGCGCTTTTAAAGGAAAACGGCGCCAAAACCACCGCCTTCCCGGAGGGGACGGATTTTTCCGGCGGTCTGTTTTACGATTCCCTTTCCGTCATTGGCAAAAAGGATTCCCTTTTGCTTCTGTTTCCCGTTGACTTTTCCGAAACCTATGTTTTGGCAGACACCAAGCTTCTGCCGGATTTTGATTCCCTGCTGGCAGTAACCCACAACGGAAAGCGCATCTGGTACACCACAAAAGATGCCCACGGCAAGGGCTCGGGCATTGCCTTTTTTGAATATGGCAGCACCACGCCCCTGGGAGCAGAAAAATGCCCCTTTGACAAGGCTTTGGCCATTGGAAACACCGGTGTTTTGTTTACCCGTACCCTGGAGGATGGTGGCGCTCTTTACCTGTTCCGGGATCTGGAAACGGGCAAGGCCGCCTCTCTTACCACCGAAAAGCCCCTGGACGGGGTGATCTGCGATCCGGAGGGCAAGGTGCTTTGCGGCACCATGGCAAAGGATGTGGGCGGCACGGTGGAGGTATTTCACCTGGAAAAGGGAGAAAAGGTGGCCTCTTACACCATTTCCCAAGGAACGCCCTGCCCCTCTCTGGCAGTGGACGAAAAGGGCGAGACCCTTCTCTTTGGCGTCAGCACCGGCACCGATCAAGTGCTGGGAACCCTGGATCTGACCCAATATTTCAAATAAAAAAAGACACCCTAGAGGAGCACTTCCTTACGGAGTGCGCCTCAGTTATATTCGCCTATCGGCGAGTGATATTGCTTCGCAGTGATATACGGCTATGCCGTGTGATATTCGGCTACGACGAGTTTTTCTGGCGAATATAATATCACAAAAGCCGTAGGCTTTTATATCACTTTTGCTGTAAGGCAAAAATATCACTGCAAACTTTTAGTTTGCAATATCACTTTTACACACTGAAAATGAAATGTTATTTTCGGCAAGTATTTCCCTTTCTCAAAGTATCTAACCCACTATGACACTTTCGAACTGAAAGTGTCAATTTTCATATAAAAAGGAAGTAGGGAGAACACTTCTTTATGAAGTGTCTCCCTACCGGGTGTCTTTTTCTTTTTTGTTTTCAGGAAAACCATTCTGCACGCATTTTTCGGAACACGTGCGCGCCCACGGTGGGAAGCGAATGGCTTTCATTGTAGCCTTGCGCCAGATCTTCATCGGTTTGGGAAAGGTTTTCTCCCAGGTATGTCCGAATCTTGTCCAGAGCCGCTTTGCAATGGGACAGGGCCTGCGTTACGTTTTCCCTTCCTTCCACGATCTGGCCGCAGGGATGAAAATCGTGGGCGCCCAAAAAGGTGGAGATCTCCTCTTTTTCCAAACGCTCCAGAGCCTTAAGATGCGCCTTGGAATAGGAAATGTTCGAGCCCCATTTTCCGGAGCCGAAAATGCCGTAATACTGAAGGCAGTCACTGGAAAGAAGGGTTGAACTTCTGGTATCCAGAATCCCAAAGGCATCGGCAGTATGGCCGGGAATGGAAAGGATCTTTAAGCACCCCAAGAGAACCGCTCCGTCTGAAGCAGGAACGAAAGTCCCTCCCGGATGATCCTCCCTTAAACTCTCGTTGGAGGAGATGACCTTCACATTCTCATATCGCTCCAGAAAGCGCCCCAGGCCACCGGCGTGATCCCGGTGGGCGTGGGAGACGGCAAGGTATTTTAAATTTTCCTTGGTAACGCCAACCTCATACAGCGCGGGAAAGAGGATCCGGTCCATATCCTCCGGATAGGTGGCCGCGTCATACACCAGAAAGCCCTGGGGCGTTCTCACGATCACCGCGGAGGTGAAAATGTCCTGAAAGGGAAAGCGAACCAGGAAAAGATCCTTGCCCACAGCTGTGGAAAACACCATGGTTTTCCTCCTTATTTTGTGATTTTAATAAAGACCTTTTTGCCTTTTCTCAAAATAAATTCTTCGTCAAATTCCGCTTGGGCGAAGGTGGTGGCAATGTCAGAGATCTTCTTATCGTTGACGGAAACACCGCCCTGGGTCACCAGTCTTCTGGCTTCGCCCTTAGAGGGGCAAAGACCGGCCTTTACCATCAGATCCATAATGTTGATGCCGCCGTCGGTAAAGTCCTCTGCCGAAAGGGCGTGGGTGGGCATATTGGCATTGCTTCCGGAGCCGCCGAACAGGGCGCGGGAGGCTTCTCTTGCCTTTTCTGCTTCCTCTTTTCCGTGAACCAGACAGGTCAATTCATACGCCAGAATATCCTTGGCTGCATTCAGTTGGCTGCCTTCCCAGGCATCCATTTTTTCAATTTCCTCCAGGGGAAGGAAGGTGAGCATACGGATGCACTTGAGAACATCGGCATCGGCCACATTTCTCCAGTACTGATAAAAATCAAAGGGACTGGTCTTTTCCGGATCCAGCCAAACAGCGCCGGACTGGGTCTTGCCCATTTTCTTGCCCTCGGAGTTGAGAAGCAGAGTGATGGTCATGGCATAAGCGTCCTTGCCGGTCTTTTTCCGGATCAGCTCTGTGCCGCCCAGCATATTGGACCACTGGTCGTCACCGCCGAACTGCATATTGCAACCGTATTCCTGGGAAAGGTGATAGAAGTCATAGGACTGCATGATCATATAGTTGAATTCCAGGAAGGAAAGACCCTTTTCCATTCTTTGCTTGTAGCACTCGGCGCGAAGCATATTGTTCACGGAGAAATGAGCGCCCACTTCCCGGAGAAGATCCACATAATTGAGCTTTAAAAGCCAATCGGCATTGTTCACCAGAATGGCCTTATCCTCGCCAAATTCAATGAACCGTTCCATCTGCTTTTTAAAGCATCGGCAGTTATGCTCGATGGTTTCGGGGCTGAGAACGGAGCGCATTTCCGTTCTGCCGGAGGGGTCGCCGATGTATCCGGTGCCGCCGCCAAGCAAAACCACCGGCTTGTTGCCTGCCATCTGCAGTCTCTTCATCAGACAAAGGGCCATAAAATGGCCACAGTGGAGAGAATCTGCCGTGGGGTCAAAGCCGATGTAAAACCGAGCGCCGCCGGAATTGAGCAGCTCCCGGATTTCTTCCTCGTCGGTTACCTGCGCGATCAGGCCGCGCTGTTGCAGTTCTTCGTAAATTCCCATAATAAACCTTTCTTTCTCACATTTTCTTTCCTCAAAGGAAGAGTCCTTTGCGTTTTTTCCATTCCGATAATCCCTCTTCCCGGAGGGAGATGGCGGCAGAGAGCGCCTTGTCGGTCAGGCTCGCACCGCCCAAAAGCCTTGCATTTTCCTTCAGACTGTCCTCTTGGGAAAGCGGGGAAAGGAGAGTTTCGGTTCGTCCCTCTTCCTCCCTTTTTTCCACCAGAAAATGATGGTCTGAAAGGGTGGCCACCTGCGCCGAGTGGGTAACGCAGAAAATCTGCTTGAATTGAGAGAGGGTTCGCAGGGCAATGCCGATCTTCTGGGACGTGGAGCCGGAAATACCCGTATCCACCTCGTCAAACACCAGGGTATCCGCATCCTTTGCCTTCCCCAATTTCAAGCTCAATGCCAGCATGATACGGGAGAGCTCGCCGCCGCTGGCAACCTGGGCCAGGGGCTTTACCCCCTCGCCGGTATTGGCGGAGATCTCAAAGCGCACCCCGTCCGTTCCGTTGGGACCGGGCTGGGTCTTTTCGAAGGACACAAAAAAGCGCATTTTGGGCATATCCAGGAAGGAAAGGACCCCGTGGATCTGCTCCTCTAATTCTGCTGCCACCTTTTTTCTCAAAAGGGAGAGTTCATCCGCCTTTTTCACAAGGCTTATTTTTGTTTCCTCTAAATTTGCCAACGTTCTTTTTATATCATCTTTCCGCGAGAGCGTCAAGTCCTTTTTCCGCTTCAATTCCCCGTAAAAAGCGATGACCTCCTCCACGGTACTGCCGTATTTCAATTTCAGCTGATACAGGGCATCAATGCGGCGGCGGATCCGGTCCACCAGTTCTGCCGGGTCCTCCTCTTCCTCCTGGGAAAGGGCAAAGGATACCTCCCTGGCCGCCTCCTTGGCCCGGTGAGCCAGGTCATACAGCTCATCGGAAAGCTTCTTATATTCTTCCTCCTTCAGTCCCTCCAGCTTCCGGGCGGCCACTTCCAGAAGAAACACGGCGCCTCTTCCCTTTTCACCGCCGGACAGGGCACGGTCGGCCGTATCCAGCGCGCCGTGGCGCTTTTCGCTGTTCTGAAGGGATAAAAGACGCTTTTCCAGGGCTTCCTCCTCCCCGGCCTTGGGCTTGACCTTGGCGATCTCCTGCATTTGGTATTCGTAAAGGGCAAGCATTTCCTTGTCGTCTCCGTGGCTTTGAAGCTCGGAGAGAAGGCGGGAAAGGCGGGTGTATTCCCCGTAAAGAGCGCGGTACTCTGAAAGGATCTCTTCTCCCTGCTCGGGCAAGGCGGAATCCAGATACAAAAGATGATTCTTTTCCTCTAAAAGGCCGCCGGAGGCGTTTTGTCCGTGAATGGAAAGGAGCGCCTTTGCCATTTCGCTCACCTTGGAAAAGGGGAGGGTTCGGTCCCCGGCCTTGCAGGTGCTTTTTCCCTCTTTGGTCACGGTCCGGGTCAAGGTGATGCCTTCCTCCATTTCCTCCGGGGAAAACACCTCCTGCAGGACCCTTCGGGCATCGGGCGAGATCTCATCGAAAAAGAGGGAGACCTCCAGCTTTTCCGCGCCGCGACGAACCAAATCCTTTGCGCCCTTTTGTACCAAAAACAGGTTCAGAGAATCCAGGATCAAGCTTTTTCCTGCACCGGTCTCGCCGGTCAGCACCGAAAAGCCCCGATGGAAATCCACCGAAAGGCGTCGGATCAGGGCAAGATCGGAAACGAAGAGATTGGCAAGCATAAACGGCTCCTTGGGTTATTCTTTGATATAGAGATTGTTGATCTTCTGGCAAAATTCAAATGCCGCGCGGTCATTGGCAAAGAGCACCAGGAGGGTATCGTCACCGGCAAGGGTGCCGATGATCTCGCGAAATTCAATGGCCTCCAGGGCGGCAGCGGCGGCATTTGCCGTGCCGGAAAGGGTCTTGATCACGCCGATATTACCGGCAGGAACGGCGCTGGTGAGCACCTGGTGGAGCACATTTCTGTACTTATCCACCGTTTCCTTCTCGGGACGGCCGGGAAGTCCGGCTACGGCGTATTTGGTGCCGCCGCCGGCGGTGGTGATCTTCTGCAGGTGAAGCTCCTTGATATCACGGGAAACCGTGGCCTGGGTGGCGGCAAAGCCGAAGCGGCGCAGAGACAGGATCAATTCCTCCTGGGTGCGGATTTCCTCCTCGGCAATGATCTCCAAAATTTTCAGTTGACGGTCGTTTTTCATCTTTTACTCCTAAAATTTACGGAAGAAAACTTCCTGGTTGCTTCTCTGATCCAGTGTGATCAGCTGCACTCGTTTTTCGGATCGGCAAATGGAAACCGTATCCCCCTCGTTTAAGGTGATCTCTTCTCTGCCGTCGGCACAGACGGTGATACGGGAATCCACACTGTGGCAATCCCGGACACAAAACTCTGTATCCGGAGAAAAGATCATATGGTGGGCGTTGATCAGAAGATAGGAAGCAATGGCCTTCACACCGATGGCGTCAAACTCTCCGTCCATCACCGCGCCGCCGGCAGAAAAGGCATAGCCGGTGGAGCCGGTGGGGGTGTGGAAGATCAGGCCGTCTGCCCGGAAATCGCACAGCTTTCTTTTTCCGATGTCAAGACAAAGCTCCATAATATGAAAGCGCTTTTCCGGCGCAATGACACATTCATTCAAGGCGCAAAGCTTTTCTTCTCCATTGACCAGGCAAGAGAGAAGCATACGGGAGGAAACGGTATATTCCCCGGTAAAAAGCCGGGTGATCTGGGAAAGCTCCTTTTTTTCCAGGGCGGCCATAAAGCCCACGTTGCCCAAATTGATTCCGAAAATGGGAAGGTCTGCCTGGGCGGCCCGCTTGGCCACCGACAAAATGGTGCCGTCGCCACCCAAGGTGACAAGGCACTGGCTTTTTTGAAACAGCCCCTCCGAGGAAACAAATTCCAGCCGGGGAGAGGCGCCCTTCAGTTCTTTTTCCAGCTTCTCCTCTGCCAAAAGGGTGACCTGATAGTCAGAAAGGATGCGGATCAATTCCTTGGTCACAGAAAGATTCCTATCCCGTTTGATATTGGGATAAAGACCGATGATGTTCATACCTTCTCCTTTCTTTTACGCATCCCGCCGGAATAGGGCGAGATATTCCACATTGCCGTCTCCGCCGGTAATGGGACTTTCCATGGTCTCAAGAAGGGTCAGACCGTGCTTTTGCCCTTCCTTTTCCACCTCTTCCAGACACGCAAGTCTTGCTTTTTCACTACGCACAATGCCACCGGAGGAAAGGTTTTCCCTTCCGGCTTCAAATTGAGGCTTTACCAGGGAAATCAGATATCCCCCCGCCTTTAACACACGGCTGATGGCAGAGTAAAGCAGTGTCTGGGAGATAAAGGAAACATCCATCACCGCAAGAGACACCGGCGGTACCATGCTTTCATTCAAAAAACGGGCATTGACATTTTCCATGGAAAACACCCGGGCGTCCCGTTTCAGATCCGGGTGAAGCTGATCGGTGCCGGAATCCACCGCATAGACCTTCTCTGCACCGCGCATCAGAAGGCAATGGGTAAAGCCACCGGTGGAGGCTCCGATATCCAGACACACCATCCCTTCCGGGGAGATGCTCCAGGCATCCAGCGCCGCTTCCAATTTCAGTCCTCCCCGGGAAACATACCGGGTCAGGGGACTTTCCTTCACCTCCACCCGATCCTCCGGACTTACGGGAGTGCCGGGCTTGGTGCAAACCTGGCCGTTTAACAAAACATAGCCCTCTCGCACCATTTTGGCGCTCAAGGTCCTGCTGGCGGCAAGACCTGTTTCAAACAGATATACATCAATTCTCGGCAAGGCGGATCAATTCCTTTCCTATGGTTTTGTAGTCCAGACCCAATCGGGCAATCAGATCCTCGGTGGCACCGTGGGGAACAAATTCCTCTCCGATGCCAAGGACGCGAACCCGTTTTCCGTTCAAAAGGCCCTTTTCCTCCAGAATTTCTTTCAGATAAGCGGAAAAGCCGCCGCAAAGGACGCCCTCCTCCACAAACAAAAGCCCGGTTCCGGGCCGGAACAGTTCTTCAAGAGGCTCCTGAGAAAAGCCCTTTAAGGTGCAAAATCTTACCAGACGGCTGGAAACGCCAATCTGCTCTGCCATTTGACAAGCAAGGATCACCTGTTCTGTAATGCGGCCGAAGGTGACCACCGTCACACGGGGCTCGGTGCCAAAGTCCTTTCCCTCGATCGGATCCTTCAAGGGGAAGGTTTCTTGGATCAGATCGCTCTCGCAGCCCTTGGCATAGCGGATCACCGAGGGGGATTCCTTTTCGGAAAAGGCCTCTTCCAGGCACCTTTCCATTTCCCCTCCGCTTACGGGAGCATAGATCTTCACACCGGGAATGGGAAGGGTCAGAGGCAGGTCGAACACGCCGTGATGGGTGGCACCGTCCTCCCCGGAAAGACCGGCCCGATCCAGGGCCAGGACCATGGGGATCTTCTGCAGCGCCGCATCGTGAAGCATCTGATCCACCGCTCTTTGATAAAAGGTGGAATAAAGGGCAAAGCAAGGCTTCATGCCGGCGGCGGAAAGAGCGGCGGCAAAGGTGATGCCGTGCTCCTCGGCAATGCCCACATCGAAAAAGCGATCGGGAAATTCCCGGGCAAATTCGCCCAGGCCAACTCCGTCGGTCATGGCGGCGGTCAAAGCGCAAACGGCCGGATCCTTCCGGGCCAAATTCAGCATACTGTTTCCAAACAGAGAGGAAAAGCTCTCGCCCGAGGCCGTCTTTTCTTTTTTGGGAGAGATGCCGTGATACCGGCTTGGTTCCTGCTCGGCAGGGGCATAGCCCTTACCCTTTTTGGTGCACAGGTGGATCACGGAGGGGCGGTTTCTCTTTTTGGCTTCCTTTAAGAGAAATTCCACCGTTTCCAGATCGTTTCCGTCTGCCGGGCCAAAATAATGAAGCCCCAGCTGCTCAAACAGATTTCCCTGGGGAAGGGCCACCCGCTTGACGGTATCCTTGATCTTTTGCGCCGCGCCGGATAAGCTCCCTCCCACAAGGGGCATCCGGGAAAGGGTCTCCTGCACCTCATCCTTGAGGCGATAATAGCCGGCAGTACGCATTTTATTCAAGGCGGATTTCACTCTCCCCACGCTTTTGGAGATGCTCATTCCGTTGTCATTTAAAATGATGATCAGTCGGTCCTGGGAGGAAATGTTATTGAGGGCTTCAAAGCACATGCCGCAGGAAAAAGCGCCGTCTCCCAGCACCGCCACGGCAAAGCCGTCCTCTCCCCGCAGTCTCATTCCCCGGGCAAGTCCCAGGGCAGCAGAAATGCCGGTGCCGGAGTGACCGGTACCGAAGGCATCAAACACCGATTCCTCACGCCGGGGAAAGCCGGAAATGCCCCCCAAGGAGCGCAGAGTGGCAAACTCCCGGCCGCGGCCGGTGAGAAGCTTATGCACATAGCTCTGGTGACCGGTGTCATACACCACCTTTTCCCGGGGCAGATCCAGTCCTCTTGCCAGGGCAACGCTGATCTCCACCACACCTAAATTGCTGGCAAGGTGGCCGCCGGTCTGGGTGACGTTTTCCACCAGAGTAGCGCGCAGCCTTTGGCAATACTGCTTAGCCTTTTCGGGAGAAAGGGCGCGAACCTGATCCAGAGAGAGAAGTTTCATTGTCCCTGCGCCTGAAAGGGCGCTTCCTTTGCTTCTCCGCCAAGGGTCAGCTGGGTCACCTTCTGCTGGGCATCATCCAGTTTCTGGGTGCAAAGGCGCACCAGACCCGCGCCCTCTTCAAACAGGGCAAGGGAGGTATCCAGGGGCGTTTGGGCAGAATCCAGCGCCCGGACGATCTCCTCCAGGCGACGGATCATTTCTTCAAAGGTCATATCGTTTTTCACTTCGCTCATTTTATTCAACCTCCAGAATTTCAGCTTTCGCTTTGCCGTCAGACAGGCGGATCTCCACCTTTTGTCCCGGCGCAAGGCTTGATTTGGAAGAAAGATTCTTCCCGCTCTGGTCAAACACGGCGCTGTAGCCTCTTGTGAGCACCGCCAGGGGGCTTAAGGCATCCAGCCCGGCGCCCAGCTGCAGCAGTCGGTTCTTTTTTTCCGTAAGCAGCTTTTCCATCCGAACCTCCATTTCCCGGTCCAGCGTGGCAAGGGCCATACGGCGGTCGTCCACCAGAGTGGCAATGTTCTGCATCTGACGGGCAGAGGCAAGGGCATCCAACTGCCCCTTCAGGGTACGGATTCTGCCCTGGGTCACAAGGCTCATCCGATCGACCACATTATGAAGCTTCCGCTTGACTTCCCCCGCCTCCGGCAGAGCCAATTCTGCGGCGGCACTGGGGGTGGGGGCCCGAAGATCGGCCACAAAATCGCTGATGGAAAAGTCCGTTTCATGTCCCACTGCAGAGATCACCGGAATGCGGGAGGCGAAAATGGCTCTGGCCAGGCCCTCATCGTTAAAGGCCCAAAGCTCCTCCAGGCTTCCTCCGCCGCGGCCGATGATGATCACATCCACAGGGCAGTCTTCGTTAAAGGCCCGGATCCCTTGGATCAGCTGAGCCGGAGCGCCCTCTCCCTGCACCAAGCTGGGATAGAGCACCAGATCCGCCAGGGGATAGCGCCGGGAGGAAACATTGATCATATCCCTCACCGCCGCGCCGGTGGGCGAGGTGATGATGCCCACCCGATTGGGGTACTTGGGAAGGGGTTTTTTATAGGCCGGATCAAACAGACCCTCTGCCTCCAATTTCTTTTTCAGCTGCTCAAAGGCAATGTAAAGGGCGCCCACACCGTCCGGCTGCATATCGCTGATATAAAGCTGATACTGGCCGTCCTTCACGTAGGAGGAGACCCTGCCGGAGCAGATGACCTTCATTCCGTTTTCCGGCACAAACTGCAGTTTCTGGGCGTTCATACGGAACATAATGGCGCGGATGACCCCTCCCTCGTCCTTCAGGGACAGGTAAAAGTGGCCGGTTTTATAATGGTTGACAAAATTGGAGATCTCCCCTTTGACCAAAACGTGAGAGAGGATGGGATCCGTATCCAATTTTGCCTTGATGTATTCATTCAGACCGGTGACGGTCATGGCTCTCTGCTGATCCATACTGCACTCCTTTCCCGGCAAGATGGGCAATGCCGATGGCATTGTCTGCCGAATAGAATCCGGGGGCAAAGAAATACCGATCCTGGGAAAAGGCCCGGCGAAGAAGCACGGAGGAGGAAACCCCGCCGGAAAACAGCACCGGCAAATCCTCTCTTCCTCCCAGGGAAAGAAGGGTGGAAACGGCGCGGGCCGTCACATCAAAAACAAATTTTGCCAGGTCTTCCTTCTGTTCGCCCTGGTGCAATTTCTGCAAAAACTGATTTTCAAATCCGGAAAGACAAATTCCCTCCTTCCGGCTGGAGACACGGGGAGAAAAGCTTTTTTGGGACTTTTTGGCAAGCTCCTCCAGATGGGCGCCGGCGGGAAAGGGAAGCCCCAAGGCCACGCCGCACCGGTCGATCAATTGACCGCAGGTCAGATCCAGTGCTTCCGCCAGAAGCTCTACCTGATACCGTGCCCCGTCCTGCCGTACCAAAAGAAGCTCGGTGGTACCGCCGGAGAGGTGAAAAGCCAGAAATTCTTCTCCCTGCCATTCTCTTTCCTCTTTTTTGGCGCCCAACCGAGCAGCGGCAATATGCCCCTCCTGGTGGGAAAAGGTGAAAAGAGGAACTCCGGCAAGCCGTGCGGCGCTCCGGGCGGCATTGACCCCGGCCAGAAAGCAGGGCATATAAGAGCCCTTTACCCGACGGGGCGCGTCGGATACGCCCACGGAGAGAAGCTGAAAGGAGCCGTGGGCCGCCTTTACCTGATTGAGGCAGTCCTCGATGACACCCGGCAGATCCCGGGTATGACAAAACAAAGCGTCACTCTGTCTCATTCCACGGTCTCCCAGGGGAACGGCAAGAGGGCGCTTTGCACAAAAGACTTCGCCGGCAGTGGTAATGGCTGCCGCCGAAGTCGTATAATTGCTGGTATCAATTCCGAAATGAATCCCAACACTCATTTTATTTTCCCGCCAAAGCACCCAGAATTCCGTTGACGAATTTCCGGCTGCCCTCCTCATCAAAGCGCTTGGCAAGCTCCACCGCCTCGTTAATGGCGATCTTCACCGGCACTTCTTCCATTTGTTCCATTTCAAACAGAGCAAGCTGCAGAATGGAAAGGGTGGTCTTGGAAAAACGCTCCACCTTCCAGCCCTGGGCATTGGCTCCGATTTTTTCCATGGCAACGGGGGCATAGTCTCTGGCTCCGCAGAACACCGTTTTGATGTATTCGCTTTCCCTTGCTTCTTCCTCCTCCATTTCGGCAATGAGGGTTTCATACAGGGCACCTGTTTCCTCTTCCGGGGAAAACTGGGCGGCAAACAGCATTTGAAATGCGATCTCTCTTTCTTTCTTACGGCTCAGCGGCATAAAAACTCCTTTTTAGTAGGAGATGGAGCGGATCACCCCTCCTACTGCATTGATTTTTTCCAAGTCAAAGGCCCGGTCGCACTCTGCCAGAACATAGGTCACACCGCCACGGGTGGCTTTGGCAAGATCGGCGCCCGAAAGAAGCGCGGCTACGGCACCGTCCACTTCCGCCTCGGCGCGGTAGAAGATACCAACGCGGTGTGCTTTCTTTCTGCCCAGATGTACGGCAGGCATATTTACACTGTTTTGAATGTTTCCGTTGGCCAGATAATCGGCCAGCTGGCGACAAGCCATAATGGCGCAGTTATCCTCCGCCTCGGGGGTGGAGGCACCCAGGTGAGGCGTTGCGATCACGCCGGGGGCTCCGGCCAGATTTCCGGTGGGGAAATCGGTAAAGTAAGCGGCGATCTTTCCGCTTTCAAGACCGGCCAGGATATCCGCATCCACTGCCAGGTCAGCGCGGGCAAGGTTCAAAAGACGAACGCCGTCCTTTGCCATTTCCAGATTCTTTCCGCCCAAAATTCCCTTGGTGGAGGGAAGGCTGGGAACGTGAACGGTAATATAATCCGACTCCTGGAAAATGCGGTCCAGATCGTCCACCTTTTCCACAGCGGGGTTCAACTGCCAAGCGGCAGAAACAGAAACATAAGGATCGTACCCCAACACCTTCATTCCCATGGCAACGGCAACATTTGCCACGCCGCCGCCAATGGCGCCAAGGCCAATGACACCCAGGGTCTTTCCGTAAATCTCAGGTCCGATAAACTGGTTCTTTTCCTTTTCAATGACCTTCATCGCATCGTCTCTGCCGGCAAGGGTCTTGGTATACTCCATTCCGCCCTGGATCTTACGGGAGGTGAGAAGAAGGCCTGCAATGCAAAGCTCCACCACGCTCTGGGCGTTGGCGCCGGGAGTATTGAACACCACGATGCCCTTTTCGGTGCATGCATCCAAAGGAATATTATTCACACCGGCACCGGCACGGGCAATGCCCTTCAGAGTGTCGGGAAAGGCCACCTCGTGAAGGTCGGCGCTACGGACAACAATGCCGTCTTCTTCGGTCATTTCCTCTGCCACGGTCACCTGGGCAGGAAACTGGGAGAGACCGCACTGTGCGATTTTATTATACAACTTAATTTTCATTTTGAAAACCCCTTTTTTCACTTTTTTGGTTTAAATTTCACCGCCGGCGGCATCAAACTCCTTGATGAAGGCGGCCAGTTTTTCCACACCCTCCACAGGCATGGCATTGTAAATGGAGGCGCGCATACCGCCCACCTTCCGGTGGCCGGCCAGGGATACCATTCCTCTTTCTGCGGCGGCGGCAACAAATTTCTTATCCAGATCCGCATCCCCCGTACGGAAGGTCACGTTCATCAGAGAGCGACTTTCCTTCTGTGCGTGGAGGTGGAAGAGGCTGGTTTCTTCAATGGCGCGATACAAAATTTCGGCCTTGTCCCGGTTGATCTGGTTCATTTTTTCCACACCGCCCAGGGCCTCCACCCACTTGAACACAAGCCCTGCCACATAAATGGCATAGCAAGGGGGGGTGTTATACATGGAATCGGCATCGGCCATCACCTTGTAATCCAGCATGGTGGGCGTTTCGG
Source organism: Eubacteriales bacterium (assembly GCA_045541915.1). GTDB lineage: Bacteria > Bacillota > Clostridia > Oscillospirales > SIG627 > RGIG5579. The sequence goes on along the minus strand of JAZQJZ010000039.1, from coordinate 8,906 downwards.
GACGGGCATGGCCCATGAGATCCTCGCGGATGACCACCACCGTCAAACCTGCCGGTCCAATGTTCTTCTGTGCGCCGGCATAGACCATACCGAACTTGGTAAAATCAATGGGCTCGGACATAATGCAGCTGGACATATCGCACACCAGGGGAACCGATCCGGTATCGGGGATCTGGTTGAAATGGGTGCCGAAAATGGTGTTGTTATAGCAGATGTGAACATAATCCGCATCGGGACGGATATCGTCCTTGGTGAAGGTGGGGATGCGGTCAAAATTGGTATCCTCACTGGTGGCAACCAGCTTCACATCACCGTATTTTTTGGCTTCCTTATAGGTCTTGCCGGAAAATTCACCGCTGACCACATAATCTGCCTTGCCCGTCTTCATCAGATTCAGCGGAACGGCGGCAAACTGGGTGGAGGCGCCGCCCTGCAAGAACAGGATCTTGTAGTTTTCGGGAACGTTCATCACCCGGCGGAAGGTATCAAAGGCCTCGCGGATGATGGCATCGTATGCTTTGGAGCGATGGCTCATTTCCATGACGCTCATGCCGGTGCCTTGAAAATCCGTCATTTCCCGGGCTGCGGTCTCCAAAACGGAAAGGGGCAGCATGGAAGGGCCTGCAGAATAGTTGTAAACGCGGTTCATTGTTTTTTCTCCTTAAGAATATGCAAATTTTGCTTCATTTTTTCACATTGCGTCAATTATAGCGCGCGCCAAGGGCAAAGTCAAGGCCGATTTCTCCACTATCGGTAGAATTAAATGTTTCTTTTTTGTGAACTCTACCGATAGTTCAGATTTTTGCGCTCTTTCCTTATATTGTATGCATTCCTTTTCCCCAAGTGATAAGTCTTTTGCTTTGGCAAAAAAGGCGCTTGCGCTCTCCAAAAAAAAGACGGAAGAGCTTCTCTTCCGTCTTTCATTTTTTACAGCATAGATGCGGCTTCCTCGTCCAGGAGGAACACAGTATTGGGATGGAACTGGAGAATGCTTCCCTGACAAGCGGGATTGGGATCCTCCAGGAGGGCATCGTGAATGGCCTGTGCCTTATTCTTGCCGGTGGCAATGAGGATGCACTGACGCGCCTTCATAATGCCGCCGATGCCCATGGTGATGGCCTTGGTGGGCACTTGGGAAATATCGTCAAAGAAACGGGAATTGTCCTGAATGGTCTGCTGGGTCAGCTGGGTGGAATGGGTTTCATAGGGGAACACATCGCCGGGCTCGTTAAAGCCGATGTGCCCGTCGGAGCCGATGCCCAGGATCTGAATGTCCCGGTTGCCGGCGCAGTTCAATTCTCTCTCATAGCGCTTGGCTTCCTCATCGGCATCGGGAGCCTGGCCGTTGGGAATGTGAATGGCCTCTTCCGGAAGATCGATGTGATCAAAGAGGTTTTCTCTCATAAAGCCCAGAAAGCTCTGAGGAGAGGTGGTGTCAATGGGATAATACTCATCCAGGTTATAGGTCTTCACGCCGGCAAAGGTCAAATTGCCCTTCTGATGCTCCCGGATCAACTCACGGTAAAGGGGGACCGGGGAGGAGCCGGTGGCAAGACCCAGACGGAACTGGGGCTTGGAGCGAATGGCCTCTGCTACCAGGCTGCAAGCGTACCGACCGATCTCTTCTTCTGTTTGAAAAACGTAAACGGAAATGCCCTTGGATTCCAAAAAAATCTCTCTCATTTTCATAATCGTTCCTTTTTTTCTTTTTTCTACAAATTCCGTCCCTTATTGTATCCCAAGGGAAAGAAGAAGTCTTTTGTTTTTTTGGTAAAAGATTTGCAAAAAACAAGACGGTGTGTTATCATTAAAGGAAGAAAAAAATCGGAGGATCGGGGATGCTTTACCGTGTGATCGGCCCTATGGGCAGCGGCAAAACAAAATATTTGCAGGGACTTGTAAAAGAAGCCTTTGACCGGGGCGAAAGAGTCTTTGTGATCGTACCGGAGCAGGCCACTGCCGGGTATGAACGGGATCTGGTGACCCTTTGCGGAAACCGGGTCTCAAGCCTTGTGGAGGTCACCAATTTTTCCCGTCTTTCCAACATTGTTCTCCGTTCCTTCGGATCCCTTTCGGGAAGAAGTGTAACCGAGGAGGAAAAAAAGCTGATCCTGGCCCATTTGATGGAGAAAAAAGGCTCTGCCCTTTCTTATTTTCCCCAAAAATCCGATCCGGATACGGTCCAGGCCCTTCTGGAGGAAATGGAAGAGGTGCGTCTGGCGGGGCTGGATGCCCCGGCCATTGAAGCCCTCACAGAGCGCGGCGGCCTGGATCAGACCCTGACCCATAAGCTGGGAGAGATCCACACCCTTCGCACCTGGTTCCGCCAGGAGGTGGAAAAGCGGTTTTCCGATCCGATGGAGGAAGAGGAGCGTCTGGCCGGCATTTTGGCCGAATTCCCCTTTTTCCGGGACTGCACGGTGATCCTGGACCGCTTCTGGGACTTTACCTCCCCTCAGGAAAAGCTGATTCGGCAAATTCTTTGCCAGGCAAAGACGGTGGCCGTTTCCTTTGTGGCCCGGAAAAAAGAGCCCTCCACCTTTTCGGGGCCTCTGCTTTCCGCCAGAAGAATCCTGAAAATGGCACAGGAGATCCACTGCCGGGTGGAGGATGTGACCCTTTCCTGTCCGGAGGACGGGGGCGCCCTTTCCTTTTTGAGAGAACATATCACCCTGGGAGAAAAGCCCTTTTGCGGCGAGCCTGACGGCATCTCCATCACCCCGTGTCTTACGGAGGCAGACCAGGCTTCTTTTGTAGCCCAGACCTGTCGAGATCTGGTGAAAAAGGGTGCCGCCTGGCGGGACATTGCTATTTTTTACCGGGGTAAGCCCAGCGAGATCTTCACCCTCACCCTGGAGGAGGAGGGGATTCCGGTCTTTTTGGATGAAAAGAAGCCTCTTTCCACCTCGCCCCTGGCGCGAACCGTGCTTCTGGCAGTGCAGATCGCCACCGGCTATCCCACCCAGGACCAGATCCGGGAATACCTGCATTACGGCGTTTTTTCCTGCCCGGACGGGGAGCGGTTTTACCTGGAAAAATACATTGCCACCTGGTCTCTTTCCGGCAGAAGCATTCTGGACGGGAAAGACTTTGTGATGAACCCGGATGGGTATCTGCCCACCCTTTCTCCCTCTCAAAAAGAGGAATTGGATTTGGTGAACCGGGCCAAAAAACGGATCTTTACGCCCTTGCGGGGCCTTTCCTTTGCCCTGGCGGAGGGAACCAACGAAGAAAAAATATCGGCACTGGTGTCCTTTTTGGTTCAGATCGGAGCGGAAAAGGAAAGTAGCGAGGCCGTTTCAGAATACAAAAAGCTGGGTCTTTGGGAAAAGGCCGGAGAAGAAGTGCGGAATTGGAACACGGTTTTGGAGCGTCTTTCCGGCATTGCCCGTACCCTGGGAGGGGAAAAGGGAGATGCAGAGGGCTTTTTGAACCTTCTGACCCTTTCCCTTTCCGGCTCTCTGCCCGGGTCTCTGCCCCCCGGACAGGACCGGGTGCAGATGGGCGAGGTGGGCTTTTCCCGCCCCTATCGGGCCAAGCATATTTTCCTCATTTCCCTTTCCGCCGGTATTTTCCCGGCAGAGGCTCCCAAGGGTCGATTTTTCAGTGACCGGGAAAGACAGACCCTTTGGGATCTGGGCTATCCCTTATCCTACGGGGAAAAGGCCGGGGATCAGGAGATCTTTCTCTTCTATCTTGCCACTGCCTTCGCCCGGGAAAATCTCTTTCTCACTTACACCTGCGCCAGCGGGGGTGAGGACGGAAAAAAAGGCGCCCTTTCCGTATTCGGAAAACGGGTTCAGGCCCTCTTTCCCTCATTAAAAGTAAAAAAAGAGCCTTATCAAAGAGATCTTTTGCCCCCCTCCACAAAGGAGAGCGCCTTCCGGTATCTGATCGCCCACGCCGGGGAGGATACCCCCCTGGTCCGGGCCCTTTCCGATTATTTTCTGGAAGATGATGCCTTTCACGACCGGGTGCTTTCCGCCCTTTCGGGGAAGGCTTACGGAAAGGGAGGCTATGCTCTCGTAGAGGAAAAGCCTTATGGGGACAGTGACATTTCCATGACCTATTCCCGGCTGGAGAAATACTCCTATTGCCGCTTCTCCTATTTTGCCCGTTATCTTCTGGAGGCAAAAAAGGCCACTCCTGCCACCTTTGGCGCCAATATCACCGGCTCCTTTGTGCACGAGGTGCTGGAAAAGGTGCTGTCAGGCCTTGCCGCAAAGGGAAAAACCCTTTCGGATCTGACCCCGGAGGAATTGAAGGAAGAAAACCGTCTGGCCTGTCAGGAGGCGGTGCGCCGCTTTGCCGGGGAGGAGATCCCGGGAAGCCTTGCCATGCAGCTCAAGCAAATCCAGCGAAGCACCCTTTTGATCTTAAAGCAGCTTCAGGAGGAGTTTTCCGTTTCCCTGTTCCAGCCCCTTTATTTTGAAAAGGAATTGACCGATCTGGGCGGCGCCTTTGAAATTCCCTTAAAGGACGGGAAAAAGCTCCGTCTTTTCGGTACCATTGACCGGGTGGATCTTTACCGGGGAAAGGGCGGCCAGGACTATATTCGCGTGGTGGATTACAAAACCGGCGGACACGAATTCAACTTAAACCATGTGGCAAACGGACTGGATCTGCAGATGCTCCTTTACCTGTTTGCTCTGTGGGGGCGGCCCATGACAGAGGGCGCAGGCCCGGCAATGCCGGCTTCCATTTTGTATCTGAACGGAATGGACCAAATCAAAAACTGCCAGACCCGGTCCGATCTGGAAACGGTGGAGGAAAAGCCCTATCTTTCCCTCGGCAGAGAGGGTCTTCTGGTGGAGGACGCGGAGCTTCTTTCCGCCCAGGATCCGGATGGCCGCGGTGCCTTTATCCCCTTTGCCTGGAACAGCAAGCGAAAGGCCGGAAAGGGAAATCTGATCACCCTGGAAAAGCTGGGTCTTTTAAAACAAAAGGTAGAACGGGATTTTGCCCGGATGGCAGAGGAGATCAAGGACGGCCGGATCGAGGAAAACCCCCTCTTTTCCGCCAAGCGAAAAATCGACCCCTGCGCCTGGTGCGAGCATCTTCCCATTTGCAAACGATCCTCTTCCTCTTACCGACCTTATCGGGAGGGGCTGACGGAGGATGAAATTTTCGGAAAGGGGGGAAATATGTGATGGAATGGACCAAAGCACAGGAAAGCGCCATTTCCTCCAGAGGTAAGGATCTGGCGGTGATCGCCGCCGCCGGCAGCGGAAAAACCGCCGTTCTAACCCAGCGCCTGGTTTCCCTGTTATCCGAAGAGGACGGCGTGGATGCGGCGCGCCTGGCCGTGGTGACCTTCACCCGGGACGCCGCCGGAGAATTAGAGGGGCGGCTTCTTTCTGCCCTTTCGGAAAAAGCCGGAGAGGGAGAAAACAGAAAGCACCTGACAAGGCAGCTGTTTCGCCTTTCCCGGGCGCAGATCTCCACCATTCACTCCTTTGCCTTTTCTCTCATCCGGGAACACAAAAAGGAATTGGACTTGGGTGAAAAAATTCGCATTGCCTCCCAGGAAGAAGCCGATCTGATGCAAAAAAAGGCGGCAGACCAGGCCATTGAAGCCTTCTTCTCCCGGAAAGACAATGCCACGGAAGAGGAAAAGGAAGCCCTTTACCGGCTATTTGGAAATGCCAGGGATTCCTCCGGCCTTGCCGGGGCCATTGTGAGCTTAGAGAAAAAGGCGTCCTCTTATCCTGGCTTTCTTTCTCTGTTCCACTCTCTTCAAAGCAAAATGGAGGGAGAGCTTTTTCTGATCCGGGAGGGAAAAAAGAGCTTTTTTGATACGCCCTTCGGCCTTCTTCTGGTGCAGAATGCCATCTCTCTTACCCGTCAGGGAAGCCTTGTGCTTTCCCATCTTTCCCAGTCCCTGGATCACACCCAGGCGGTGGGAGAATATTACATGGACGAGCTGGCAAACAGAAGCCGGGCGCTGGAGGACTGCTGTACGCTTCTTTCCTCGGGAAAGAGAATGGACGCCCTCTTTTTACTCCGGGAAACCTTTGAAAAAAATCTCCCCACGGTGCGAAAATGCCCGGAGGAGGAATTGGAGATCAAGACCCTCTGCCAGGAGAATCACAATGAAAAGGTGAAAAAGCCTCTTCTGGCCTTGTATGAGGACCTGTTCTGCCGGGCCGAATCAGAACTTACCCAGGATCTGGACGAAATGCTTTCCTTAACGGGAAGGCTCCTTTCCGTCACCGAGGAGGCCGCCCGGGAATATGCCATGGCCAAACGGAAAAAGGGTGTTTTGGATTACGGCGATCTGGAGCACATGACCTTATCCCTTCTGTATGAGAAACAGGGCGAAGAATGGGTTTTGACGCCTCTTGCAAAGAAAATTGCCGCAGAATTTGATGCGGTCTTTGTGGACGAATACCAGGATACCAACCGGATCCAGGATATGATCTTCCGGGCAGTATCGGAAAAGGGCAAGCGCTTTCTGGTAGGTGACCCCAAGCAGAGCATTTACCGGTTCCGGGGCGCGGACCCTTCGGTGTTTGCCGAATATAAAAATAGCCTGGAGACCTATCCCCATCCGGGAGACGGGATGCAAAAGATCCTCCTTTCGGACAATTTCCGTTGCGATGAATCGGTCATTGACCTGGTAAACCGGATCTTCCGGGTGGTAATGGACGAAACGGGAGCAGATTCTCTTTATCAAGAGGAGGATCGGCTTCGCTTCTCCAAGAAATCGGAAAAGAGGGAAAACACCTACCCGGCAGAAATTGTTCTGGTGGAGGAAGGGGAATGGGACGAGGATGATTCCCCGGACCGGGAGGAAAATGCCGAGGCGGCCTATGTGGCCCAGCGCATCGGAGAAATGCTCTCCGGCCGGGAGGAAAAAGCCCCCGGAGAAGCCTTTTTGCCAAAGGACATTGCGGTGATCTGCCGCACTCATATGCAGACCGCCCGGATCCGGGAGGCCTTAAGCGCCCGGAACATTCCCACCTCTTTGGGAAAGGGCGATGATCTGAAGCAGCTACCGGAATATTTATTTGTTACCTCCCTCCTTTCTGCCCTGGACAATCCCACCCAGGACATTCCCTTGCTGGGCGCCCTTTCTTCCCCGGCATTCCGCTTTTCCCCCGACGATCTTTATCGCATCCGAAAAGAAAAAAAGGGTGTGGGCTTTTATTCCGCCCTGTGCCATTACGCCAAGGAGGGAAAAAACCTTCAGACCCAAAACCGATGCCTGGAAGCCCTGGAGACCTTTTCCCGGATGCGCCGGGAAGCCAAGGAGATCTCCCTTTCGGCCTTTTTGTTCTCTCTTTACCGTCGCTTTGCCCCGGAGGAAATGTTCCCCAACCAGGGCATTGCCAAGGGCGCAGTGAAAGAAGCGCTTCTGGCGGCAGTGGAGCAGGCCGAGGGAATGGGCATCGCCTCTCTGGGCGAATTTTGCCGCTTTCTGGATCAGGCCGAGTTGCCCGGCGCAGGAAACGGACAAGGCGTCCAGCTGCTCACGGTTCACAAATCCAAGGGACTGGAGTTTCCTGTGGTCTTCACCCCCTTTCTGGCACAAGCCTTCCCCGATCAGGATGAAAGCACCACCATGCTCATCTCTCCGGAAATGGGCGTTTTTCTGCCCGTTCCCAAATTGGGCGGCAGAGCGAAGATGAATCCCCTTTGCCGCAAGGCGGCAAGGCTGAATCTCCACCGGGAATCCATCGAGGAGGAAAAAAGGATCCTTTACGTGGCTCTGACCCGTGCCAGAACAAGGCTGATCCTCACCTTTTCCGGAAAGAGGAGAGAGGCCCTTGCCAAAGAATTGCTTCTGGTGGGCGAAAAGCCCCTTTCGCCACTTCTTTCCTCCCTTTTGGTTTCCAATGCCCCCAATCCCATTACCATGATCCTTCTGGCTCTGCGCCAGGATCCGGCGGTGCGGCGCGTGCTGCAGCAGGGAGGCGAGGCCTTCTGGGGAAACCTCCGGGTGAAAACTGCCTCTCCCGGCCCCATGACCCTTTTCCGGCAGGAGGAAACCAAGGAAGATTCTCCCCTGTTTTCCCCGGAAGAGGTTTTGGAAAATCTCCGCTTTGTCTATGAGAACCGAATGGAAGAGACCCTGCCGGAAAAGCTCTCCGTTTCCCAGATTCTTCGGGACAGCCGGGAAGAGGAGGAGCCCGGCTTTTATCCCCGGAGGCTGATGGATTTTGAAAAGGGTGTGTTAAAAAGCGGCGCAGAAAAGATCGGTACCGCCACGCACCAGGTGATGCAGTTTGCCTCCTTCGAGGCCATGGAGCAGGATCCGGAAGGGGAATTTACCCGTCTGGTGGAACAGGGCTTCTTATCTCCGGAGGATATGGCCCTGGTGGAAAAGGAAAAGGTGATCGCCTTCTTTTCTTCCCCTCTTTATGAAAAAATGAAGTCTTCTCCCCTGGTGGAGCACGAAAAGAGATTCAACGTTCTCCTTTCCGCCGAGGAAATCGGCATTGGAAAGGGAGAAGTGCTGGTGCAGGGCGTGGTGGATGCCTGGTTTGAAAACCCGGACGGCACCCTTTCCCTTTTGGACTTTAAGACCGATCGGGTCAAGGGAGAAGAAGGAGAAAAGATCCTCCTTTCCCGGCACAGCCGCCAGCTTTGGCTTTACGGCCTGGCGGTGGAAAAGCTCACCGGAAAAAAGGTAACGGCAAAATATCTCTATTCCTTTGCCCTCCAAAAAGCCATTCCCTGTTAAAAAAGCGTATCTTTTAGCTGAAACGAAAAAAAAGACACCAAGGGAGACACTTCGTAAAGAAGTGTTCTCCCTTTTTCGGTTTTTATATAAAAATTGACACTTTCTACTTGAAAGTGTCATAGTGGGTTACGCACTTTCAAAATGTGCGTAACGGAAGTACATATTTTAAAATTAAACTATCTCAAAAAAAGAATATTAAGTGATATTGTGAGACAGGTCT
>JAZQJZ010000038.1:0-2111 GCA_045541915.1 Eubacteriales bacterium | reverse complement strand
ACATCCGTACAGGCTGTACACATGTACAGATGATTTTGAGGTTCAGGCGCATTTTCTTTTCGCTCCATGCTACCCCTATTTTCGGTGGTGAAAAATCAAGGGTAATGAAAACGGTAAAAAAGAATGCCAGAGGACATACGGATTCTTCCGATCCGTGATTGTGATAACCGTGTTCCAGGCACACCGATTCATGGGAAAATGCACTACTCTTACCCAACTTTCACATAACTGTAAAAACGGTAGGTGCCGGTTATGAACTCCCCATCATAACGGGAAAATGGAGCGGATTTAGCAAGCACACCAATTTACACAAAAAAGTGAAGCCGTTACACCTAAGGACATACCGGCTCCACGAAATAACAATCTAAATTTTGGAGGTTTTACAATCTATGAACATAAGAAACGAAATCAAGGCACAAATCGTCCGTGCCGGAATGACCATGCAGCAGGTGGTAGACCTGCTGTCTGACGAGTACGGATGGAGTGACAGCGTATCCAACTTTTCCAACAAACTGGCCCGTGGCTCTTTACGGTATGAGGAAGCGGTGCAGCTTGCGGAAGTACTTGGATATGAACTTGTCTGGCAGAAACGGAGGGATACTTAATGGAAAAGGCACAATTTGCGATCTTGCGTTTCGCCAAATACAAAGGTCCCACCATCAGCCGGATCGAAGCCCACAACGAACGCACTAAGGAATTCTACGCCAGCAATCCGGACATTAAGACGGAATTGAGCAAGTACAACTTCCATCTGGTGAAGCCGAGCGACAAGTACCGGGCGGAAGCTGACCGTATGATTCGGGAAGCTGGGTGCAAGGCCAGAAAGGACAGCGTCCGGATGGTGGAAACCCTGATCACCGCCAGCCCGGAGTTCTTCTCCGGGAAGAAACCGGGGGAGGTCAGAGAATTCTTTGAACACGCGCTGGAATTTCTGAAAACCAAACAGGCTGAAGAAACTATCGTTTCTGCTGTGGTGCATGTGGATGAAAAAACTCCCCACATGCACCTTTGCTTTGTCCCCATCACCGCCGATGGGCGGCTCAGTGCCAAGGAGATTGTGGGCAACAAGAAGAAGTTGACTAAGTGGCAGGATGAATATTGGAGCCATATGGTAAAGAAATATCCCGACTTGGAACGAGGTGAATCCGCCAGCGAGACCGGCAGAACCCACATCCCGCCCCGGATCTTTAAGCAGGCCACCAAGTTGAACCGTCTGGAGAAGAAGCTGAAAGAGCTGCTCTCTTCCATCAATGCCATGAATGCGAAACGGGTGAGAGAAGAAATCCTCAAGATTCTGGATGAGTACATCCCCGGTGTTGCAGAACTGATGACCAAAACCAAGGCACTGAAAAAGTCAGAAAGAGAAATGCTTGGTGAGATCGCCATGCTGAAGAAAGAGGTCAATGACAACAAGCCCAGCGTCCAGCGACTGCTGGAGCTGGAAAAGAAGGTCCAGCAGCAGGAAGAGTTACAGCGTACTATTTCTTCCTTACAGCAGACCTTGACTGCCATTCCTCCGGAAATCATTGCGGAATACAACGAACCCAAATCCGAAAGAAAGGAAACAAAGAACCATGTTCAAAACATTTAAGCGCCGAAATATCGGCGTATTTTTTATGACTATTACGAAACAGGAGGATATTGCCTATGAATAAGCCCCGCATGGAAAGGGGGATGGCTTAAATGCCTAACAACAAGATCACGCCCGTGGGGATCTACTCCCAGCATGGAGCGTTTCTGACTGTAGCTGACCTGACAGAGATTCTGAAAGTATCCCGGTTTGTAGTGGATCGGATGTTGAAAACTGGACAGCTCCCGGCTGCGAAACTGGGAGGGCAGTACCGTGTCCGCACCGATGACTTTCTGAAATGGTGGGATAATCAGGTGAAGCAGGAGCAGAAGAATATACTGAAGAATTTGGTTTCATAACCAAAATAGGTGGCCCCGGTGCCCGACTTCAATTCGGACACCGGTGCCTTTTTTCGTTGTATGTCACGCTTTTGAAGGAAAAAGTTGTTGCGCCGCAATGACTTTTTTCGCTGGATTTGACTTTGGAATAAAAACACCTTACCATTTCAAAAAACAAGAGTAAATGCGTTACCCAAAAAGAA
>JAZQJZ010000037.1:0-176273 GCA_045541915.1 Eubacteriales bacterium | reverse complement strand
TTGTTGTAAAAAGGGTTTGGGTATCACCCAAAAAGAAGCATTTGCACTTACAAATGCGATGCTGGTTCTATCCGATAAGCATAAGAAAAGCCTCGATGAATTTCATCGAGGCTTTAATCATCCTTATGAGAAGTAGCCTTTTGCTCTGCTTTTTTTGTGTCATATTGATTGCCAAAGATCATTTTTTGCCCTTAAAAGGGACATGGCGCTCAAGGTAAAGCCGTCGGTGATCTCTCCATCCAGAATTTTTTTCTGAAGGGCTTTTTTATGAAGGAGAATCGCTTCTGTGATGCCTTCGCAAAATGCCTTCGGATCAAAAGATGCGATGTGGCATAAAAACACCCGGCAATCCGTGCTTAAAAGGCCGCTGTCGGCATAAACTGTGCCAAGCTCGATGCACTGTATGATTTCGGCACCGATCTCCTCACGAAGTTCCTTTTTTGCATTTTCCTCCGGCGAAAGACCGTCTTCCCCAAAGCCTCGAGGAAATGCAATCTGTTCCCCGCGAATGGCGTGGCGCTGCTGCTTGACAAGAACCAGCTTTCCATCCAGAACAGGTACACAAACCACAGCTTTTCCCTTGGCAGTGGGGATCATTCGTTCATAGGGAAACAGCTTTCCATCCTTTTCGATCAGATCCACCACCAAGGTATAATAGGGACTTTGATACAATACGCCGATCTTGACACCGCTCATTCTTTCATATTCTTCTATGGTTTTGCGATCCGTTACAATGGGAAAAGCCGGACAAGGGAAAAAGCACTCCTTGTGCGTGCGCATCATTTCAAAATAAAGGTCAAGGCAATTTGTAACTATCATTTTTTCCTCCAACTGCACGCCAAAAATCACAAAAACGGAACCAGATATTAAAAAGACATTCCAGAACGTCCGGCATATCCTGCTTATGGTTAAAGAATTTGAGCACCTTTCCGATCAAAGAGCCAAAAACGCCAAACAAAAGTAAGGTCACGGCAGAGGCCACCAGGGCATTGTCAATGGGAAGAGAAAAGAGGCTTTCCAGCTTTGAAGTAAAAAATTCTACCAACAGGAAAATGCAAATATAGACAAATGAGATGAAAAAAGCTCCGATATTCTGAAAGAAAAGAAAGCGGACCCAGTTTCTTCTTTCCCGTCGGAAATTTTCTTCATAGACAAAGGATTCTTCTTCGTCTTTTTTCTGTTTCATTTTTTCCCGATAATCGGCAAACCGAAGCACGGTATTCCAATCGGCTCCGGTCACACTGGAATTTGGTTTCGAAGGCGATTTTTTTGTGAGACGGTGGAAAAAATCCTTGGCAAAAGAATTCTCGAAGTCGGTTTCATTATAGTGCTTGGAAACGCCGTTGATACTATCCTCCACCGCATAATTATAGCAAAGATTGATGATATCATTGGCAAGGAGCGCATCTTCTGCCGCCCCCTTTTCGGGAAACAGCCAATTGGAGCGGTTGTTTCTTCCGTCGATGACACTTTTGCTCTTTTCCTTTAAAAGCTCGGCAGCTTTTTTTAGATTGTGTAACAAGGTGCCTTGAGGGCCCTTTTCTTGCCCCAAAAGGGAGATGACTGTGGCAACAAATTCTTCAAAGCTTCTTTTTTCAGCTCTTTTGGGAGGAATGTTACTGGTTTCGGAAATACTGACCTTCAGGATCATATTGACAAAACGGTAAATGCTCTGCAAACGATCTGCCTCGCTCCCCTTAGCGGAAAGCATCCGCTCCTTCAAAGCAGAAAGATCGCTGAACTGAAGGGCCGAGCGAATGGTAGCAAGAAGCTCTGATTCCTCACTTTTCACCGGAAGATTGGAAAAAATAAAGGAATCCCGGTTTTGTGCCAGGCACTTATCAATGGCATTTTGAATGTATTGAGAGGCCGTGCGAATTTCATTGTAAAGGGAAACCTTGAGGGTGCCGCGCTCAAACAAACGCAAAATGCCGGCATAGGCCACGTCAGATTCCATGGCTTCCCGAATAAATTGGGAATCCGTCAGCTGATTCATGGTAATGGCAACACAATTGCCGTGATGGATGATCTCGGAAAAGAGGGCTTTGACTCCGGGAGTGAAGAGGACCCCTTCTCCCGAATGCTCCCACTTGACCACAGAATCCAGTTCAAACAAATAAACCAGTCGATTCATTTTTACCTCATTTCTACTTCCCTTTGGATGCATTGTACTGAAAAAAGAAAAAGCACAGTGATTCAGGAACACCGTGCTTTTATGGCGGAGAAGCGGGGATTTGAACCCCGGCGCCAGTGGATACCGACCTAACGGTTTAGCAAACCGTCCCCTTCGACCTGCTTGGGTACTTCTCCAAATCGTATTCGGTTTTCTTTTTAAGAGTAAGAAAAAGACCACACTCAGTGGTCTTTTTCTATGGCGGAGGGAAAGGGATTCGAACCCTTGTGGGATTGCTCCCAAACGGTTTTCAAGACCGCCTCGTTATGACCACTTCGATATCCCTCCAGAACAACAGGGACGATTATGATTATAGGTGATTTTTCCCCTTTTGTCAAGGGGAAAAGCAGTCGTCTTTTGTTTTTTATGGGTTTTTCTCTTTTTCTTTTTGTTTTCAAAAATGCCCAACTTACCCTTTGGTAAGTTGGGCAAAAAATGAAAGAGGGTCACTGCTTGTTTTCAAAGACGGTGCGCGGCAGAGCGTTATAATTGTATTGCGGTCTTTGACCGGGATAGTAAAAATATGTAAACTTAATGGAATAAAGATCGCAGACGATATAATTGTTCACCACGTCGTCAAAAAGCACCACATAGCTGGTTCCCACAAAATATAAGATCCCCTGCTTTCTCACCAGGTTCTCCGTGCCAATGAGAAACTCGATCACCACATATTCGCCAATATTATTGGTAAGCACCTTCTGCACAGAGCCCACCATATCAGGGGTATTGAAGGATTGTTGTGGGGGCGGCGTGAACTGATTGGAGCTGACTGTAGGGGGAATGGGATATCGGTTTTGAGTGCTTTCGTATTGATATTGATCCATAAAATTACTCCTTTTGAAATGTTTTTAAGTGGATGCGTAACTTGAAGTTGGATTGTAAAAGCAATGGTCACCGATGCGAATCACAAAGGATCCCACACCGGAGGGAAAATTCTGGGGACAAGAGCCGGAAAAAGGATTGAAAAACCAAAGGGCTGAACCAAGATTGGGCAATCGGTTCCCGGCAATGGCCCAATCCGCAATGCCGTAATGAATCCCGGTGGGGTTCATATTGTAAATATTTTGCCGGTTGTATTCTCCTCCCACCGTTTCCATGGCGCAGGTAAATTGCCCGGGCTGAAAGATCGCTTGGCGAATGGTATTCACCACTCTTCCGTATTCGCCCACGGTGGTTTGGACTCGGTTCATTACCACGGAAGCCACGGCGCGCATTCCGTTGTCCCCCTCTCCTCCGGCTTCGCATTGCACCAGTCTTGCCAAGAGCTCCCGGTCGGAATATGCCATTTTTTCACCTCCCACCCTTTATCTTATGACGGGAGGCGGAATTGGTGTGTAGCCCTTGATTTTCCGCCTTATTTATGCTATACTCACAAAAGCAAATTGAAAAAGGAGATGCTTATGAACGGACAAAGCAAAGTCCTTGCCGTGGTGGGCGGAAAAGCCATTACGGAAGAGGATATTCAAAAAACTCTGATGAACCTGGGTCAGCGCGGTGCGCAGTACAATTCTCCCCAAGGCCGCCAGATCATTCTGGATCAGATCATCAACAAAGAACTGGCGCTTCTGGATGCCAAGAAGAATTTAATGGAGCACGACGCTGAATTCAAGGCAGAGCTGGAAACCTTGAAAAATGAACTTCTGGTGAATTTTTACGTGGAAAAGGTTCTGCGTGAGGTAAAGGTGAGCGAAGAAGAAATGAAGCAGTACTTTGACCAGCACCCGGAGGAATTTGCCGGGGAAGAAACGGTGCAGGCTCGCCACATTCTGGTGGAATCGGAAGAAAAGGCACTGGATCTGAAGGAAAAAGTGGCAAAGGGCGAGATGACCTTTGAAGAAGCCGCCAAGGCATTCTCCACCTGTCCCTCCTCTGAGAGAGGCGGCGATCTGGGTGAGTTCGGCAGAGGTCAGATGGTACCGGAATTTGACAAGGCTTGTTTTGAAATGGCAGAGGGTGAGGTTGCCGGTCCCGTGAAGACCCAATTTGGCTTCCATCTAATCCGTCTGGACAAGAAGAATGCCGCAAAGCCCGTTTCTTTTGAGGAAGCAAAGCCCCAGCTTCAGCAGAGACTGCTCTCCGAGGCTCAGCAAAAGGCCTACCAGAGCAAAATGAACCAGCTTCGCATTCTCTACCCCGTGGATCACTCCGGCATTCTGTAAAAGTAAAAAAGTTGCTTCTTTCGAAGCAACTTTTTTGTTTTATTTATCTGCCGCGGATGGCGTCAATGGGCTTTTTGGAAGCGATCTTTTTCACGGGGATAAAGCTTGCCAGGGCCGCCACCAAAAGGCTGACGCCCAAAAGAAGCACCACCTGACGGAGGGAGAAGGTGAGAAGGGTGATAAGGATTCCCGTTTCCATTCGGATCACATAGTTGATCAGCGCCACTACCAGGAAGGTTCCAAGGCCGGAGAGGACAAAATTGATCATAGCGATGCAAAAACTCTCGGAGAAGAAAATGCGGAACACATCCCCGCCTCTGGCGCCGATGGCGCGCAAGATTCCGATCTGCTGCTTTTTATATGCAATGCTGGTGCCGATAAAGTTTGCCAAAAGGAAGGCGGCAAACACCGCAAAGCCAAGACCGATATACAAAAATACCTTAGAGAGAACCAAAAGCACCTCATGGATGGCCTCCAGCTCAAACATTACGGGATTCTGCAGTTCATAGCGGATGTCCTTATCCTGATTGGTGGTAAAGGTTACGACCCTTTCTACCCCTTCCCGATCCTTGGGCATTTGCCCTACGGCGTAGGAATAGATGCCGTCATCTGCCCGGGTGACCATTTGGGCGATGGAATCGTGCAGGATCATCACATTGCCCGGATCGGAATAAAGGCCGGTTTCATCGGGAAGAAGGATTCCCACGATGCGTACATTTTCAATGACCTTATTTCCGTTTTCTTTATATGCCCGGTGAGAATAGCACTGCAAGGTAAAAGGACCCATTTGAGAAACAGTGGTGATCAAAGAAGCCTGTTCTTCTTCGGTCATTTTGGAAAAGATCAATCGGCCGGTTTTGGGATCGTACGCCTCAGGATTTTCCGAAGAAAAGCCGATCTGTCCCAAAATGGTTTCCAGGGAAAGGATGATTTCGTTTTCCTCCAGCCGGCTCTTTTCTCCGTTCACCCAGACAATGGGGTAACGCTTGGCATCGGAAAGGATTCCGTAATAATCAGCGCCAAAGCCGTAGTAAAACTCCTCGCCGGCTTGAAAATCCTTCCAGCACACATCCACAAAGCCGTATTCCCCTTGTCCGAAGGGGCTTTCTTTTTTCAGAAGGGCTTCCAGGTGTCCTTTTCCTACCATTGCCACCTGAGACAAGGAATAGGAACGGATTCCGTCGAGCTCGCTATAGAGGGCATATTTGATCAGCATATCCGCAGTGCTATCTCCCTCTTCCTTTTCCGTCAGCGCCCGATAGCGCTCCAGGTCAAAGCCGGAGGATACTACACCCACCACGGTATAATCCGTGCCGCAGAGGGAAAAGACCTTTCCCAGCATATCCTCCGGACGGGAGATCTTGTCATAGCTGATCTTTCCGTCGTCCCCCTCTTTGGCAAAGCCACCGATATAAAAGGTTTCGCAGATATAAGAAGAGATGGCAATTTCATTCTTGTCTCCCTCCGGCAGTCTTCCGGCCAAAAGAGACAGGTTCATATCCCGGAGGAATTTTTCGTCGATTTCAGAAAAGCCGTTGAAATCATAGGGATAGATATGATAATCCGATTGAGTAAATTCTGCCGAGGTATCATACAAGGCCTGGAAGCCAAGCTCCCCTCCTCGGGGACAAAAGACGCCTTCCATCAAAACTCCGGTTTCCCGGGCGATCCTATCCAGCTCTTCCTCTTTGATCTTGCCGCCGGAGGAGTAATAGAAATCATGCTCCCCTTCTCCATAGACATATTTTTCCGTTTTTTCCACAGAAGCATAATGAATACCGGAATCCATAATGGAACGGACGCAAGTGGTGATATGGTCATAGGCGCCGAAGGTATCGGCCAAGCCAAAAAGGCCAAAGGCGATACAGGATAAAAGAATGGTAAACACCAGGCGGATCTTCTTATGCCCCAAGGCACCGGCACCGATGCGAAAAGCGGCCTTCAAGGGAAGCCGGGAGGGAATGAAGCGGATGGGCTCTCTCTTTTCCGGCTCGGTCACCTGAGTGTTCCTGCTCTGCCGTTTGATCCGGGAAGAGATGGCGCGGATTTTTACTTCTTCCCCGGCGGCAAGGGCGGAAAGATATTCATTGATCTGAATCCGGTCCTCTTCCGTCAAACGATAGCCGGAGGAAACGGTGATCTCCCCTTCTCCAAAGGTAACACCCTCCGGAGAAAAGGCACATTCCGCCTCTTCGGTGAAAAACTCCCGATCGGAAATCACCTTTCCATCGGCAAGCTCAATGATACGGTCTGCATATTGTTCGGCAAAATCCCGGTCGTGGGAAACCACAATGACCAATTTTTCCCGTGAAAGCTTCTGTAAGGTATCCAGCACCTGGCGGCCGGTGGCGGAATCCAAGGCGCCGGTGGGTTCATCTGCCATAATGATCTTAGGATTTTTCACCAGCGCACGGGCAATGGCCACTCTCTGCTTCTGCCCGCCGGAGAGCTCATTGGGTCTCCGTGCTCCAAAGTCTACCAGATCCACCTGCCGGAGAATCTCACTTACTGCTTCATCGGTGGCTTTTTTTCCTTGCAGCTCCAGCGCGAGAGCAATGTTGGCACCTACTGTAAACTCATCCAGTACGTTATATTCCTGAAAAATAAAGCCCACCAAGGTGTTGCGATAGGAATCGAAATCCGACTGACGGAAAAAGCGGGAGGAAACACCGGAAATGATGATCTCGCCGGAGGTGGCGGAATCCAGTCCTCCCAGAAGGTTCAGCAAAGTACTTTTGCCGCTTCCGCTTTTTCCCAGGAGAAATACCATTCCCTTTTCCGCAAAAGCAATGGAAACCCGGTCCAGTGCTGTAACGGGAACTCCTTTTTTCGGTTTATATACTTTCGAAAGATCTTTTACTTGCAACATAGAATTTCCTCTTTCAAAATCAATTTTTTTGTTGTTTTTTTCGGGAAACGATCCGATCGTAAATGAAAATTCCCAAAAGACTGATCACAATACTGACTGCAAACACAATGGCGGCAAACAGATAATTCTCTTTCACTAGGGCGTCCCCGCCGATGGTAGAGGTGATCACCGAAGGGATCCGGGCGACGGTGGTCAACAAGACCCAATGCCCCAGCTTCATTTCCGTCAGCCCTACAAAATAACTGATCAGATCTTTAGGCGTGCCGGGCAGGAGCATCAGATAAAACAGGACAATGTCCACCCGTCTGGTATTCTGGAGAAAACGAAGGGATCGAATCTTTTCCATAGTGAAAAAGACCTCCACCAGTTTCACTCCGCAAATTCTGACAAACAAAAATACAAGCGTACTCCCAATGGCGATGCCGCAAAGGGCAAGGATCGTTCCCTCCACACTGCCAAAGGCAAGACCGGCGGCAATTTCCAGTGGTTCTCCGGGGATCAGAGCCACCACCACCTGAAGCACCACCATTCCCACAAAGAGAAAGCGTGCGCCCCATCCCTTTTCTTCTACCCAAGCACGGAATACCTCCGGATCTTCAAACAGAGACAGAAGCGGTTTTCCCAAAAACACGGTAATGGCAATGAAAAAGAAGAGGAACAATAAGACGGCCAGAATACTGACGGTTTTTTTTTGCTTTTCAGTCATTTTTCCCACCGGCTTCACCTCTTCTCTTTTTTATTCTATGCTTGATTCCACACTGTTTTTTAGTTCTTCCCAGTCATCCTCGTGCTCCACATAGTAAAGGGGGCACATTTTCCCCGTAACATCATAATGACGGATGATATGGTCTTTGTCAAGACCGAATTTTTCGCAAAGCCAAGCCAGAAGCTCCACCAGGGATTTTTTGGTTTCAGGGGAAAACTCCCCGGTTTCATCCGGATGGCACACTTCAATGGAAACGGTATCCCGATTGCGGTGGTTGGAGGCACTGGACTTTTCATCCAGGGGGATACACTGGATCACCTCGCCCTGAAGACCGACGATAAAATGGGAAGAGGTATCCGTATCCTCCGAAGCGAAATAATTTCGATTGGCCTGTGCCGAGGTTCCGGGATTTGCCACATAATGCACCACAAGATCCGCAACTTTCTCCAACTTTTCGCCCCGACGGGAGGGATTCCCCAGAGAGATCAGCTGCACATCCACCCAGGAGGGCACTTCATTTTCCACTTGGGTGGCCATGGCCGGAATTTCCTGGGTTTGGGTAACAGTTTCCTTGTCATCTGAAAAAACCCCAATCAAGATCAAACCCAACACCGCAAAGGCGATCAAAGCGCTATAAAGAAGCGTTGGCAATAGAATTCTTCTTGTTTTTTTCTTCGGTGACTGGGGAGGCGATTTGGTTTCGGGGAGAGAAACGGTCACAGTTGGCATTTTGTTTTTCGCTTTCTTTTAAACGATGTGGTCAAAGGAGACGGTAACACGGAACAGATCTCCATCCACAAAAATTTTCATTCTTCCCTTTTGCAATTCCACAAGGCTTCTGGCAATGGCAAGGCCAAGGCCGCTTCCTTCGGTGTGACGGGAGGCATCTCCCCGGACAAACCGTTCCATCAGATCGTCCCCGGAAAGGTTCAGAGGCGTTTCCGAAATGTTACGGAAAATGATCCGGATTTCTTCCTCACCCCGTTCCAGCGTTCCGTAAACACGGGTGCCGGAAAGAGAATACTTCACAATATTGTTCATCAGATTATCCAGAACACGCCACAAATGCTTTCCGTCGGCGGTGACAATACACGGCTCCTCCGGAAGCAAAAGGCAGGGAACCAAGCCTTTTTTTTCAAAGGCGCTTTGGTATTCTCCCCAGGCCTGCTCCAAAAGAACCTTCAGGTCACAAGGGGCAAGCTCCACCGGCAAAACACCGCTGGCAGCCTTGGAGGATTCCACCAGGTCTTCTGTCAGCTTCTTTAAACGGGAGGACTGGCGATCCAAAACCTCCAGATACTCGGTTACAGTGGGATTGAACCCCTTTTCCTTTTTCAGCAGATCCACATAATTGATGATGGAGGTGAGGGGCGTTTTGATGTCATGCGAAACATTGGTGATCAATTCGGTTTTAAACCGTTCGCTGCGCATCTTTTCTTCCACAGCTCGTTCCATGCCCTCTGCAGAACAGTTCAAGGCCGATCCCAGAGAGCGCAGTCCAGGAGGAAGGGAGTAATGGTCACAGCGATGATCCAGCTTTCCCTCAGCAAGGTATCTTTGATCCTTTTTCAGTCTTTGAATGGAAGCGCCGTACCACACCAGAATCCCGGTGAGAACCAGACCCTCCACTAGAACCGCCGCGAGAAACTCCGTATAATCCAGAATGGTAGCCAAAAACAGATCAAACAAGGCAACCAAAAGCAAAACCAGCACCACCTTGGGAACCAGACTTGCATTTTCATAGAACTCTTTGGCAAAGCAATAGCCTTTTTTCATCCATTTTAAAAGGTGAAAACAAAGGCTAAAGCGAAATAGGGTCTTCAATTTGATTCGGATGGCTACATCCATCAAAACCAAAACGAATAAAAAGGCATCAGCCACAAAGAAGATGGCCAAAAGAGCCAGGAACACCCAGCCAATTCCTACCCAATCCAAGATCATAAGCTGACAGCAGAGAAAAACGAAGGCAGAAATCGGATAGATCTCCACAAAAATGCGGGAAAAGAAGCCCTCCTTGACCTGGCCCTCTCCCCTTCTGCCGGCAGAACAGCAAAGGAAAACCAAATCCAAAACCAGTAAAACAAAGGAGGTGAAAAAGATGGCAATGGCAAGGTAGCGACACACATAAAAAATCTGCCATATCCAGATAACAGTTTCCTCCGTCAAGGAAAGAGAATCGGAAAGGAAGTACACCGTAACCCGGTACTGAGCCTGTTGAACCATTTCATAGGTTCCGTCGCTTCCGTCCGAATAGGGATAAGAAACCCGCTGATGAAGGGTTACCATTTCATCCATTTTGCACAGATATTCTTCCTGATTGTAATCTGTATAGATCACTTTTCCGTTTTCGTTCTGGAGCGTGCACAAAAAGGAATGCTCCGCTTCTGCGCTTTCAATCCAGGAATAAAAGCTGAAAACGCCGCCCGCGCTTTCCAGATAGTTGGATGCCACCGTTTCCGGAAGCCAATCCCGGTTTTCCAAATAATAATCCTTTCGGATTTCATCGAAACTATGGTAATATCCGCCCCGTTCGATCATCACCACAATGCACAGGGAGGAAAGAACGAACAAAGAAAGAAACAAAACGGAAAGCAAAATGCAAAAAACCTTGACCGGAATAGAATACACCCATTTTTTCATTGGGTTTCACCTCCCTCCAAGCGATAGCCCTGGCCCCATACTACCTTTAGGTAACGGGGATCGGAGGGGTTTATTTCAATTTTTTCCCGCAGGTGCCGAATGTGAACCGCAACGGTATTTTCCGCGCCGAAGGGAGATTCCTTCCACACCTGTTCATAAATTCTTTTTGGAGAAAGAACCTCTCCGGGATGATTCATAAAAAGCTTGAGGATTTCAAATTCCGTGGGGGTCAGAAGAATCTTTTCCTCCAGAATCCACACTTCCTTGGTGCGATCGGACAGGGTCAGATCCCCCACGCGGATCTGCTCCGGGATTTCCTTCGGTGCACAGTAAGAGCCCAGCTTTGTATAACGGCGAAGCTGGGATCGGATCCGGGCAAGGACCTCCACCGGGTTAAAGGGTTTGGTAATGTAATCATCTGCGCCCACGCCAAGCCCCAGGATCTTATCCGTGTCCTCGCTTTTTGCGCTTAACAGGATCACCGGAAGATTATACTTCTCGCGCAGGAGCGAAAGTGCCTTGATGCCGTCCATTTCGGGCATCATAATATCCAGTAGGACCAAATGGATCTCTTCCTGCTCCAAGACCTTCAGCGCTTCCTTGCCGGTATAGGCCTGATAGGTTTGATAGCCTTCAGAATTTAAGTAGATCTTCAAAGCGGAGACAATATCCTTTTCGTCATCGCAAATCAAAATGTGATACATTACGATCACCTCCGCCATTATCTTATCAAAAAAAGTATTAAGAATAAATTGGATAAATCTTTAAGAAAAGCTTAAGATTCAAATGAAAAAGCGCCTCTCGAAATATCTTCTGAAGGGGGGCACAATGGCAATGACGATCAGCCCCATTCCCAAAAGGGAAAAGAAGATCAAGGGAAGAATAGAATAGGTTAATTTGATGGGCAAGGAAAAGGTTGCGCGGTACAAGATCTCGCCCACAAAGGACAGCACTCCCAAGGCCAAAAAAAGGCCTCCGAAAATGTAAAGTTTTCCCCCTCTCACGTATCGGAGCAGGGTGACCGCCCCTTCCAAAAAGAGGAAAAAGCCACCCAGAACCGGGAAAACAAAGGAAAGAAACCATCCCCCTTGATAGCGCAGATCCCAATACAAAAGACAGCCCATCAGGCAAACAAATACCACCGGAAGAAAGATCACGGGGTTGGGTCTTCTCCACCAGCGAGGAAGGAAAAAAGAAGCATAAACAAGAAGAAGGACCGCCAGCACATAAAAGGAAAAGGTAACGCTTCCCGTTTCCACCAGATCCAGTGCCAGGACAATGCCTCCTGCAATCAGAAAAAACAGGGTCGCCAAAAACAAAAGACCGCGAAAATCCTCCTTTTCCTTCGGACGGGGAACATCCGGGAAAAAGCCCTTGGCAGAGCTTTTGGAAAGATTGGGGGCCTCCGTCAGGCAAAGAGGACATTTTTTCGTTCCTTCAGACAAAAGCGAACCGCAATTGGGGCAATACATATTCTACCTCTCGTTACTCTCAAGTGATACAGACAGACCCAAGGAGGAAAGAAGGGGAAAGAACTCTCTTTCCAGGCTCGGTTCCCGGGTGTTTCGCACCAGATGGATCCGAAGCATTCCACCGTAGGACACCACACCGCAATTATAAGGTGCCTTGGCTTGGGGACCGATGATGAAATCAAATCGGGTCACTTGCTTTTTCATTTCTTCCGGCACCTTCATTTCTCCCAGATTGGAAAGACAAAGACAGGCGCTGGTTTCCCCCACTCGGTCAAATACGGCACGCATCACAATATTTTTAAAAAACAAAGGAACCAGGCGGATGGCCATTCCCTTTTCACTGTTCACATTGGCAGTAAAAATGGACTTTAAATTTCTCGGTGTGATGAAAAGCGCCATTTGATGGGAAATCTTTTCGATCAATTCGTCCAAAGGAGTATCGCACTCCCCTTTTTCCATTCCCACATTGACCACCGCCACAAAATTACGCAGGGTCTTGCTGGGAAATACCTTTCGAAGATTTACCGGGATCTGCACACGCACCGCCCTCTCCCGGGAGGGGCTCACCCTCTCTCTTTGGATCTTCGCAATGCTCACAGCAAGGCAGGCAGACAAAAGCGCCGTGATGCTCACACCCTTTTTACGTGCCAGGTCAAGAATTTCCTTCACAGGGATAGAAGCACAGGTCACGTGCAAGAATCCGTCTGGTTCGGGCGTGCCCGTTAAACGGTAGGCACCGTCCGTGCTCCGGGAGGCAGGGTAAGAGCCGGCATAACGCAAGAAGGAATCTTCCAATTCCTCTTTTTCCGGTTTTTTATTTACATCCAAAACGCCGCAGGTGGCAGGAATGGCTTGACCGTATTTTTCTTCTAAATACTGCGCCGCCAGAGTTTTGACGAACAAGCTTCCCCCTCCACCGTCGGTCACGGCATGGAAAAACTCCACCGCAATGCGATTTTCATACCAAAGGATCCGCACCGTGCAGCGGCGCATTTCCCTTTTGGTCATGGGAAGAAGCGGCTGGCAGGATTCTTGTTTGATTTCGGGGGGAGTCTTTCCTTCCTCCAGATAATACCAAAACAATCCGCTTCCCAATCGGACACAAACGGACGGAAAGCGCTCCGTCACTCGCTCTACTGCCCTCTCCAAAGCAGCCGGATCCACCTTTTCATGAAAGGAAACGGAGATTCGGAACACATTGCTCCATCCTCGGCGCATGGAAGCAGGAAAAATCTTCGCCGCATTGTCCAGGCGAAGCCACATCTCCCTCTTCTTTTTCTCTCCCATACCAAAACCTCCGTTTTTTCTTTCATTTTACCAAATATTACAGGAAAAATCAACAAGAAAAAGTCGGAAAAAACCATTGACAACGTTTGCAAAATGTGATAACATAGTTTTAAAAACCAGGTGAGGAAAGTTTATGAATCATTTAACCATTCTGAAGAAAGTTCCGAAGCACGATTTGATTCGCGATTATATCAAGGACGCAGTGGAGCAGTTTTGCGATAACGATGCCTTCGTACTAAAGGAAGAAAAAGGTGGTAAGGCCCACTATCAGCACATCACCTATCACGCATTCTGGAACCAGGTCCGCAAGTTCGGCGAGGGCCTTTGCGCCATGGGTCTTCAGGGCAAACGAATTGCGCTGATCGGATTCAACTCCTACGAATGGATCCTAACCTATCTTTCCGTTTTGTGCGGTGTAGGAGTCATCGTTCCTCTGGATAAGGAATTAACAGAGCCGGAGGTTCTGCTTTCCTTAAAGCGCTCCAAGAGTGACGCGGTGGTTTTTGACGCCAAGCACGAGGATCTGATGCTTCGCCTGAAAAAAGAAAATGATATGGGCATTGCTCATTTTATTTCCACCAAAAAAATCTCTGCAGAGGTACCCAGCATTGGTGAAATCATGGAACTGGGCTCCTTGCATTTGACAAAAGAAAGTCTTTTTGACGCTTTTTCTCCCGATCCCGATGAGATGGCCTCCATCATTTTCACTTCCGGCACCACCTCTCAATCCAAGGCCGTGATGCTTTCCAACCGGAACATTGCCACCAATCTTTTTGATCTTTTAAGCGTGGAGGAGCTTTACCCCACCGACCGAAATCTGGTGTTTCTTCCCTTGCATCACACCTTCGGGTCCGTTGGCCTGACCTATTTTCTCGCCTCCGGCACCACCAATATGTTCTGCGACGGCTTGCGCCACGTGCAGAAAAATTTGAAGGAATACAAGATTACCACCTTTGTTTGCGTACCGCTTCTTT
The DNA here is from genome assembly GCA_045541915.1 of Eubacteriales bacterium. GTDB lineage: Bacteria > Bacillota > Clostridia > Oscillospirales > SIG627 > RGIG5579. Next base: position 161,993 of record JAZQJZ010000037.1, on the reverse strand, counting down.
TGGAAGTGATGTACCGCAACATTTGGCGCGGTATTGAAAAGAAAGGTCTTACCAATACGGTAAAGGGACTTTTGAAGGTCAGCGATGGCATGAGAAAAGTGGGTATTGATATGCGCCGAAAGCTCTTCAAATCCATTTTGGCGGAACTGGGAGGCGAAATTCGCTTTATCATCAGCGGCGCCTCTGCCATTGACAAGGAAGTGGCAAAGGGCTTTAACGATTTCGGCATTCTCACCGTGCAAGGCTACGGCTTGACGGAAACCAGCCCGGTTCTCACTGCAGAAAACCCGAAGGATATGCGCTTCGGTTCCGTAGGAAAACCCTTCCCCTCTCTGGAGATCACCATTGAGAACCCCAACGAGGACGGCATTGGCGAGATCTGCGCCAAAGGCGGAAACGTAATGCTGGGATACTATGAAATGCCCGAAGAAACTGCCGCCGTTTTGAGGGACGGCAAGTTCTTCACCGGAGACCTGGGACGCTTTGACGAAGACGGCTTCCTTTTCATTACCGGCAGAAAGAAAAATGTCGTTGTACTGAAAAGCGGTAAAAACGTATATCCCGAGGAATTGGAAGAGATCGTAGGCAAGCTTCCTTATGTAAACGAGGTAATGGTTTACGGAAAGAAAAAGGAGGATGACCTTTTGGTCTCCGCTAAGATCGTCTACAACAAGGATTATTTCCAAGAAAGATTTTCCGAAAAAACCGAGCAGGAACTGGCAAGTCTGATGAAGGAAGACATCGTGAGAATCAATGAAACCCTTCCCGGATACAAGCACATCAAGCACTTGACCTTCCAGACCACCCCCCTGATCAAAACCAGCACTGCTAAGGTAAAACGCCACGAAGAGATAGCAAAGGAAGAAGAAGAATAAAATCTATCCCTCTCTGAAAAACAGAGAGGGATAGATTTTTTGTCCGAAAAAAAGAATAAAAACTGTTGTTTTGAGCCATTCTGCGAAAAATATTGTCCTGTTTTCGCCTTGATTTTTCCTGTTTTCATCCATACAATAAAATTGGTAAAAGGATATTGATCCTTGTTTTGGAGGGTGAAAAATGAAACGACTGGAAAAAATGAACAATCAGGACTTTTACGCATTTGCCAAGAGCCGTATCCCCGGCGGCGTTCAGCTTCTCAGTAAGCGCCCCGAGCAATTTGCTCCCAATCATTGGCCAGGATATGCATCCCGAGCCAAAGGCTGTGAGGTTTGGGATCTGGAGGACAACCATTACTACGATGTGACCATAAACGGCATTGGCGCTTGCCTTTTGGGATACGCAGATCCGGACGTAACTCGGGCAGTGGTAAATCGAGTGGAAAACGGTTCTATGACCACGCTCAACGCACCGGAGGAGGTTTATCTGGCAGAAAAACTTTGCCAGATTCACCCGTGGGCAGAAAGCGTTCGCTTTGCCCGCACCGGCGGCGAGATCTGCTCCATCGCGGTGCGTATCGCCAGAGCCACCACAGGAAGAGACCTGGTTGCCATCTGTGGCTATCATGGTTGGGGTGACTGGTACATTGCAGCAAACCTGGGAGATACTTCCAAGCTGGACGGGCAGTTGCTTCCCGGACTCGAGCCTTACGGCGTCCCCAGACAGTTAACTGGAAGCGCCGTTACCTTCTTTCACAATGACAAAAAAAGCTTTGATAAGGTGATGGATCAATACGGCGATCGCTTAGCTTGTGTGATTATGGAGCCGGTTCGGAGTGAGATGCCGAAAGACAATTTTCTCCATTACGTTAGAGAAAGAACCAAAAAAGCCGGTGCCCTTTTAATCTTCGATGAGATCACCATCGGTTGGCGTTTCTGCTTTGGCGGTAGCCATTTGAAACTGGGTGTTACCCCCGACATCGCCATTTTCGCAAAGGCTCTGGGCAACGGACACCCCATCGCCGCAGTGATTGGCACCAAAGAAGCAATGGACGGTGCCAATTACTCCTTTATTTCCTCCACTTACTGGACAGAAGCCGTAGGCCCTGTAGCAGCCCTTGCCACCATTGAAAAAATGGAAAAGACGAAGGTTTGGGAACATGCCCATGCCGTGGGAAATACCGTTTTCCAGGATTGGGAAGAGAGCGCCAAGAGAAACGGAATTCAGATTGAGTGTAGCGGATTCCCCGTTTTGGCCCATTTTTCTTTTGCAGAACATCATGCAGAACTCAAAACGCTTTACACCATTTTGATGCTGAAAGAAGGTTTTTTGGCAAACACTTCCATTTACCCCACCCTTGCTCACGATGACAAAACGCTGGCATTGCACAAGGAAGCAATGGACAAAGCCTTTTTCCAGATTGCCCAGATCCTGAAAAAAGGCGGAAAAGACGCCGTTATGGAAGCGCTGGGCGGTAAGGTATGCGAAAGTGATTTCAAACGATTAATCCAATAACCTTGCGCGCCCCCCTTTCCTTTGATACAATAAGCTCGGGAGTATAAAATAGGAAGAGGTGCAAAATGGGAGCGGAAAAACTGACCGTAGAACTTATGCTGGATCAAGAAAAAATCCACATCAGTACTTCTTGCGATCTGGCAGAAAAAGCAGCAAAATGGGATGAAGCCCGGCATTGCAATGCCGATTGGGAACTACATCTGATTCTTGCAGGTGAGTGCACGGTGGATTTAGAAGATGTGCGTCTTAGGCTTTGCCGGAACCAAGCGCTTCTCATTGCTCCCGGGCAGTACCACAGATCAAAAGCCACACCGGGGGAATTTCTGCGATTCACCCTCTCCTTTTTGCCCTCCCGGGGAGATTTGATGTGCCGCTTGGAAGAAGCAGTTCCTCAATATCTGGTTCTTTCCGTGGAAGATCAGATGCGAGGCCTTGCCCAAAATTTTTTCACTGAAAGCGCAGAGAAAAATTCTTTTTACCAAAGCTATCAAAAGTCCCTTCTGGAGCAAATCGGTCTTTTGTTTTTCCGCAAGGTAAACATTGCAAAAAGGACGGAGAGAAGCACAGCAGGGGAAACTTCAAAGAGCAGGAACGATCTGATCGATGATTATTTTCAGCGTCATTTCCGGGAAAAGTCGGGAGAAGAGAAATTGGCTTCCCTCTTGCACCTATCCCGGCGGCAGCTGGTTCGGGTTTTGGAAAAGAATTACGGAATGAATTTTAGGCAAAAGATCACCCGTTCCCGGATGGATTATGCCTCTTGGCTTCTCCGCACCACCAACCAGAAGATCAGCCAGATCAGCGAAATGGCAGGCTATGCTTCGGAAGCCACCTTCTTCCAAGTGTTCCGAAGTCATTTTGGTATGACACCGAAACAGTACCGAAATCAGAAAAAAGATCTATAAAAAAAGAAACCGCTCGGCGGTTTCTTTTTTTGCAAAAAATACTTTTCAAATGTAAAAAATGGTATATAATGGTGATAATGAATCAAAGGAGATCATAATGAATCTGGATTTTAACAAGAAAAAAGGCTTTATCTGTGATATGGACGGCGTCATTTATCACGGCAATCAAATTCTGCCCGGAGTCAGAGACTTCATCCATTGGCTTTGTGAGGAAAAGAAAGAATTTTTGTTTCTGACCAACAACAGCGGCTATACCCCCAGAGAACTGCAGCAAAAGCTCAGCCGGATGGGACTGGAGGTTTCAGAGGATCATTTTTACACCAGCGCGCTGGCCACAGCCGCCTTCTTAAAGGAGCAGGCACCGGGATGCAGTGTTTACGCCATTGGCGAAGCAGGGCTTTTCAATGCGCTGTATGATGCCGGCATTACCATGAACGATGTGAACCCCGACTATGTGGTGATGGGGGAAGGAAAATCCTACTCTCTGGATACCCTCACCAAAGCCACCAATCTGGTACTGAAAGGGGCAAAGCTCATCGGTGCCAATTCCGATGTTTCCGGCCCCATCGAAAACGGGATCAGTCCTGCTTGCGCGGCGCTGGTCTCCCCCATTGAAATGGCAACCGGAAGGAAGGCTTATTTTTGCGGAAAGCCCAATCCCCTGATGATGCGAACGGGACTTCGCATTTTGGGGTGTCACTCCGACGAGGCAGTGATGGTGGGTGATCGGATGGATACCGATGTGATCTCCGGCCTGGAATGCGGTATGTCCACCGTTTTGGTTCTCTCCGGTGTTTCCACTATGGCAACGCTGGATACCTACGGATACCGCCCCTCCATGGTACTCCCGGGCGTGGGCGATATTGTGCGTGCCGCAAAAGGTGAGATGCTGTAACAGTATTGTCTTCATAAAAAACGCTCTTCCCAGTGGAAGAGCGTTTTTTCAATGCCATTTTATAAAAGGGATACAATGTCCATCGGTGATTCGATCAGAAACTCCGGATTTTCCCGTTCCAGTACCTCAAAAGGCCTGTAGCCCCAAAGAGCGGCGGCGCAATCCACACCGGCATTTTTTGCCGTATGAATATCAACCTGGGTATCACCCACATAGAGACATTCTTTTTTTGAAATACTGTATTGTTTCAAAATCTCTTCCACTCCAGCCGGATGAGGCTTGGGCGGAAAAACACCGGAATTCCCCTGGATGGAGCAGAAAAGCTCAGTACCAAAAGCTGCTTCCACGAAACGGACGCAAGAAGCATGATCCTTATTGGAAAGGACCGCCAGCAGAATTCCTTTTTTCTTCAGTTCTGCCAGCATTTCCGGAACCTTTGGAAACGGCACATTGACCTCCAAGCCCAAGGAATCGTTCTTTTGAAAATAGATCCGGGAAAACGCTTCGTAATGACGATGTTCCTTATCTCCCGCTGCTTCCAGGATACCATTTACATATTCCTCAAGTCCTCCGCCGGAAAAACGGGTGTAATCCTCACGGGAAAAGGTGGGAAGGCCCAACGCTTCCAAAGCGGAATTGCCGCAGATCTGCATGGCTGTAGCCGTATCAAACAAGGTTCCGTCCAAATCGAAAATGACCATTTTTTTCATTGCTTGCACACCCTTTCCTTCTCCAAAAAGTCAAAAAACAAAAAAGTAAAATCCCGAACGCTGTTGCGCTCGGGATTTTGGTGACCCGTACGGGAATCGAACCCATGTTACCGCCGTGAAAGGGCGGTGTCTTAACCGCTTGACCAACGGGCCGGAGACTTTGCTATTATATCCAAGAAGATCCTGTTTGTCAAGGGGTTTTTAGATTTTTTTTGAACAAATTGCCTCACCTTGGCAGATTTTTTCTTCCCGGATCCTCCGGGTGATGGCATTTAACACTCTTTTTTTATCCCCACTCCAGAGTGGTGCGATCAATTCCCTTTTATCTCCATCCCCTGTTAAGCGATGGATGACCACCTCTTCCGGCACATATCGGATCAGATCGGTGATGCGAAACAGATACTCCTCAAAGGAAAGCGCCTGGTAATCGGTTTTGGCAAGATCTGCTCCGGCGAGAACATGCAGCAAATGAAACTTGATCCCCTGGATCCTTTGCGATGTGACAAAGCGAACCGTATCGATCTCATCCTTGTGATCCTCCCCGGGAAGTCCTAAGATCAGATGGACCACCACCTCAAGATTTCGCCGGTTCAGTTCCTTTACTGCCCGGAGGAAAACATCGTTTTCATATCCCCGACGGATGAGCCTCGCCGTATCTTCCCTGGCCGTCTGAAACCCCAATTCTACCCAAACCGGCTTGATCCCGGACAATTCCCCCAAAAGGGAAAGCACCTCTTCCGGCAAGCAGTCCGGCCTTGTGGCCACAGACAATGCCACCACTTCAGGATCCGAAATGGCCTCTTCAAACAGTCTTCTCTGAAGAAAAACATCCCCATAGGTGGAAGTAAACGACTGAAAATAGGCAATGTATTTGGCGTTTTTACCGGCTTTGGCAAACACCTTCTCCTTTCCCTTGCGGATCTGTTCGGAGATGGGAAACGCGGCATTGGCGGCAAAATTTCCGCTTCCGGCAGCGGAACAAAAAAGGCAGCCTCGGTCTCCTTTGGTTCCGTCACGATTGGGACAGGTAAAGGGGGTGGAAAGGGAGATCTTATATACCTTGGTGCCAAAGCGATCCCGCAAATAAGAATTCAAATCCCGGTATGCCATAACCGATTCCCTTTCCTTTCAAAGATAAACAAAATCCCGAATGCATTCACATTCGGGATTTCTTGGTAGCGGAAGTCGGATTTGAACCAACGACCTGCCGGGTATGAACCGGATGCTCTAGCCAACTGAGCTATTCCGCCGTCTTAAAGTCCTTGCGGACTGAATTTTTTAAGTGGGGTGGATAATCGGATTCGAACCGACGACCTCCAGGGCCACAACCTGGCGCTCTAACCAACTGAGCTATATCCACCGTACTGGCGTGCTTTGAGGGATTCGAACCCCCGACCTACTGCTTAGAAGGCAGTTGCTCTATCCGGCTGAGCTAAAAGCACATAAGGTGGAGCGGGTGAAGGGAATCGAACCCTCGTAATCAGCTTGGAAGGCTGGAATTCTACCATTGAACTACACCCGCAGATGCTCGGCCATAAAAAAGCCGCTCGATTATGTTACCACAACCGAGAAGAAATGTCAATAACTTTTTTTTGAAAAAAGTTTTTATTTTTTGATTTCCGAAAAAAAAGAAAAGTTTTTTTGAAAATTCCCTTGACAAAGCCCTTTTGGAATACTATAATGTTTAGGCTATCTGGGTGTAGCGCAGATGGTAGCGCGCTACCTTGGGGTGGTAGAGGCCGTGGGTTCAAATCCCGCCACTCAGACCAGCAAGAGCTGAGCCAATGGCTCAGCTCTTTGTATTTCGCGAGTATAGTTCAGTGGTAGAACATCAGCTTCCCAAGCTGAATATGCGGGTTCGATTCCCGTTACTCGCTCCAGTAGAAGGAAGACCTGAGATCGGTCTTCCTTCTTTTTTGTTCTTTTTTCTCAAAATCATTGTTTTATGCTTGTTCTGATTCTCTATGAATTATGGATTTATTACATTTTTTTGTGGAAAAATGTGTATTATTCAAATTTGTTTTTTGTTCAAAAGGGATTATTATTTCTTTAAAAAATCTATGTTACATTGAATTGTGCATTTTCATCTGTGGGATTGTCTGCTATACTCGTTTTGAGGAGATATGCCAATGAATGCTTACACTGAGCTGAAAATTCTTGCGTTTCAAAAAATAGCTTTTTCCCAGAGTCTGGCCACTTCCGATTATCAGTATGACCTGAGAAACATCGGTTACGGTATTTATGGACAGGCTCCGGCCAACGGCGGCATTTTAGAGGTTGGCTTTGTGGAACAAAACCCCGTGATCCTCCAGACTGAGGAGGAAGAGATCGTCGTGGATGAAAACTGCATTTTTGTCATCCCCCCGGAATCCTGCTTTACTGTGCGCACCCAAAACCAGGGCTTGCACCGGCACACTTCGGCAGAGTTTCTCATTCGGGGACAGTGGAAATCGGTGGACGGGTTTGCTCCCCCAAAGGGAAAAACCGTTACTCTTCCCCTGATCATCCCTCCCTGCCCCGGTAGCAACGAGGTGTTTTCCATCATTCGTTCCATTGCTTGTGCCAAAACCACCCGTTCCGACCGAAGCTATTTTGAAGAGTGCGCCGATTTTATGCTTTTGATCCATAAATTGACCCAGCTGGTTCAAGCCAGCGGCGTGGTGGGTGCCATTTCTCCCGGAAACCGTCGGTACTGCGACCGGGCAAAGGCTTTCATTTCCGAAAACATTGATCGAAAGTTGACGGTCAGCGAAGTGGCCTCTGCGGTAGGGGTGAGCAAAAACTATCTGACCAACGTGTTTAGCAGCAGCGAGGGCGTTCCCCTGATTGAATTTATCAATCGCAGAAAGCTCTCTTATATGATCGAACTGATCCGCCGCTACCATTACACTCTGGCTCAGGCTGGAGAGCACGTGGGCTTTACTGATGCCAATTACGTCAGCCGTATTTTCAAGCGTTATTACGGCATGACCCTAAGCGAATACAAGCGAAATAAGATTTCCTTTTTTGAAGATGCCGGTGAGGGCAACTCCGAAGAAGATTAAATCCCATTGACAGACCAAAAAGGAGGCGCTTTATGCTTGCCATTATCCATGCAACTCTTGTAATGCGCGATCATTTGATCCCCGATGCCACCTTGATTTGCGATCAAGGGAAGATCCTGGATTTCGGCAAAAAGATTTCCATTCCCCAGGATGCTGAAATTTTGGATGCAAACGGCGACTATGTGGGCCCGGGCTTTGTGGATATCCATACACACGCTGCCGATACCTACTGGTTTTATGAAAATCCCAAAAAGGCCGGTCAGATCGTGTTGGAGCACGGCGTGACCACCGTTCTTCCTGTAGTTTATTTCAACCGGAATAAGGAAGAATTCATCGGTGATACCAAACGGATCCAGGATGCAGTAGCAAAGGGTGATCTTCCCAACTTTGGCGGCTTTTATATGGAAGGGCCTTATATGAATCCGAAATTCGGTGCTGACCGGGAAAACAACCCCTGGAAAGGCCCTATTTGCAAGGAAGATTATCTGGATGTGATCCGCCAGGCCGGAAAAGATGCCAGAGTTTGGGCATTGGCACCGGAGAGAGAAAACATCGAAGAATTTGTTTTGGCTTGCAAGGAAGAAAACCCGGACGTGGTCTTTACCGTTGCCCATTCAGAAGCAGAACCGAAAGACATCGAAAAACTGATCCCCTACGGATTGAAAATTGGAACGCACCACACCAATGCCACCGGCACCTTGCAAAAATACCCCGAGTGCCGTACCCCTTGTGTGGATGAAACCGTTCTTTACAACCGTGAGATTTACGCCGAGATCATTTCCGACTCCCGTGGCATTCATGTGGATCCTTACATTCAGCGTCTGACCCGAAAAATCAAGGGTGATGACCGGATCATCCTCATTTCTGACGCTTGCGTATTTGACGGTCCTATTCCCGATGGGTATGACGGGGTAACCGATCTTTGCTTCGATTTTGCCGGCGAGATCGCCGGATCCAAGCTGACCTTAGACGTAGCTTGCCGGAACTTTATGGTGCACACCGGCGCTTCCATTACCAATATTTTCGGGTACGCATCCTATAACCCTGCAAAAGCAGTGGGACTTTCCGACCGCGGCGAGATCCGAAAAGGCGCGGTAGCAGATCTTGTGATTTGTGACCATTTGGTCAATATCAATAAAGTAATTTTAAAAGGAGAAATTGCAAAATGAAAGACTTTATCGTCGATCCCGCAACCAAGTTCAGCTTTGAACCTGCAGACTTCGTTCCCTTCAAGGACCGCAAGGTTTGTGAATATGTGCGCAGCCTCAGCGGCAAGGATCTGGAAAAGCGCGAAGATTGGTGGCATCCCGAATTTACCGTAAAGGTTATGATGAACCCCCACCCCGTTCTGATCGCCACGCTGTTTGAGCGTTTGAGAGCTGCTTCCGAAGCCGGCAAGAGCTTCACTATGATTCTGGGCAACCCCGAACCCGACACCTACATCCCTCTGGCTCAGCTGATCAACTACTTCCAGATCGACTGCTCCAAGGTTCACTTGGTAGCAGAAGACGAGTGGGCCGATCAGGACGGCAACATTGCTCCCATCACCTATGAGGCAGGCTTTGCTCACTCCATGATCAAATATCTGTATTATCAGATCGATGAAAAGCTCCGTATGCCCATGGAAAACGTTCACTTCCCCACCAACGCCAACATCAAGGATTACTCCAAGATCATTGACGATATCACCGAAGGAACCGGCGCTGACATTGCCTCCACCTCTCCCGGATGGGCAGGACATATGGCATTTGTGGATCCCATTCCCGAATTCATCGGCAGTGGCGACATTGAAGAATGGCTCAATCAGCCCGCACAGATCGTAACGCTGCATCCCATGACCATTATGCAGAACTCCCTGAACGGCACCTTCGGTCAGTCCGGCGACATTGCCAACGTTCCTCCCAAGGCTGCCACCATTGGTCCTCTGGACGTAATGCGCGCTAAGGAACGCATTGAGGTTCACGCTCTTGCCACCTGCGGAACCTTCTCCTCCTGGCAGAGAATGACCTCCCGTCTGTGCACCCACGGACCGATCACTCCTTATCTGCCCAGCTCCATGCTGCAGACCAAGAAAACTCAGGTTTACATCAGCGATGAGCTGGCTGCTCCCTTTGAATGCTGGGAAAAGGTTGGCTATTAATCCATCCACCGAAAACAGTCAAAAGTCACCGTCCTTTGGCGGTGACTTTTTTTTGCAAAAAAATGTAGTTTTTTTTTGAATTTTATTGCCAAGAAAAAATCATTGTGGTATAATAACCTGTCCGAACAGGAATTTTGTAACAAGGAGCCAAAAATATGAAACAACTTTACGAAGGCAAAACAAAAAACGTTCTTCTTGACGAAGAAACCGGCATTGTACATCTGCTCTTCAAGGATTCCATGACCGGCGAAAACGGCGTTTTCGACCCCGGCTCCAACACCGTGGGTGGAAGCGTAGAGGGCAAAGGCAAGATCGGTCTTGAAATCTCCAATTATTTTTTCGAATTGATGGAGAAAAACGGAATCCCCACCCATTATCTGGGAGGCGATGTGGAAAAGGGACTGATGAAGGTCCGCAATCTCACCGTTCCGAGACTGGAATTTGTTCTCCGCTACTTCACTGCCGGCAGTATGTGCCGCAGATTTGAATTGGAAGAGGGTTTGGTTTTCGATCCTCCTTACACCGAGGTTACCCTTAAAAGCGACGAGCAAGGCGATCCCCTGATCAGCGAGCGTATTTGTCTGATGAAAGGAATCCTGAAAGAGGGTCAGTACGAGGAAGCACTGGATATCACCGTTAGAGTGGGCGAAGTGCTGAAGAAGGAACTGGCAAGTCTGGGTCTCACCTTGATCGACTTTAAGATCGAAGTGGGCTATGACGAAAACGGCAAGATCTACGTGGCAGATGAGATCACTCCCGACATTTGGCGTGTTCGCGATGAAAACGGCAATATCCCCAACCAGCTGGATTGCTCCAGAATGCTTCTGGAAAAATTGAGAAATCTGTAAACAAAAAAGACCGCTTCCCAAGGAAGCGGTCTTTTTTCTGTGATGATAATTTAGTCCTTCAATTCAGAGGTGCAATGGGGGCAACGGGTGGCATCAATGGCAATGGTGCTCTTGCAGTAGGGGCAAGTTTTGGTGGTGGGAGCAGCCGGCTTTTCAGGCTCCTTGCGCAGGTTCATCAATCCGTTGACGCTCTTGAGCAAAATAAAGAGCACCAGTGCGGTGAGAACAAAATTGATCACGGCAGACAGGAAATTGGAAATGGCACTTCCCAGGCCAAACCAGGAAAAATTCCAGGTCAAGGTAAGCACAGTATCCAAAACGGGCTGAATGAAATTGGCGGTCAAGGAGGTTACGATGGTAGTGAAGGCGCCGCCGATGATAATGCCGACTGCCATATCCAGCACATTTCCGCGAAGAGCAAACTTTTTAAATTCTTCTAAAAACTTTTTCATAAGAATCAATCCTTTCTGTTTGTTTTTTTCCATTATATCACAAAAAAAGTTTTTTTCAACGGGGATTTATGCAAAAATCCCTTTTGATTTTTCAAAAAAGTCGAACTTTTCTCTTGACAAATTCTGCGGAATGTGATAAGATAAGCGGCGTTGAAAAATAACATTGCCGAATAGTGTAACGGTTAGCACGACAGACTCTGACTCTGTTTGTGAGGGTTCAAATCCTTCTTCGGCAGCCAGAAAAAGAACCAGTCAATCGACTGGTTCTTTTTATTTTATCTTTTTCCGGTTCTATTTGGATCCGGTTTTCTTTTTCAAGCGAGCCTTCGCCTCTTCTACCGTTTCCCCGTCTTTGGTCAAATACGCTTCCACAAATTGATCTTCCATTTTGGTATAGCCGCGCACCGCACCGTTTTCGATCTTTTGATAACCGGAAAGTACGCCTTGCTCCACTTTTTTGTAACCGGAAACCACAGAAGAGGCAATTTTTTCATTCGCTTTTGCAATTTTCGATTTTGCCAACTGAACACACCTCCCTCCAATGAGATTGATCCCCAACAGCAAAACCAAAAGCCAGACTCCCGTTCCCGTTAAAATATTGAACAGTTTTATTTGACTTTCTGCCATACCGGGAAAGGAAACCAACATGGACCGTTGCAACGAATAAATGGATACCAATGCATCCACCAGCGAAAGATTGCGCAAGGTTTTTGTCACCGGAGAGGCAATCTTTCTTGCTTTGAAAATACCGATCATAGCCAATCCTACCTTGACAAAGGTGTAGGTGGCAACGGTAATCATCACGATTTCGTGAAAATCGGTTCCTCGGTTTTCCACTGCAGAGAGCGTAATGATCCCTGTTAGGCAGAAAGAAAGGATCACAATCAAAATCCCCGTAAATCTTTCAGCAAACAATTCCATGGTCATATTTCCGCCGGATTTTTGCTTCACCCTTAAAACGGAAAATCGGGAAACAGTCAAAATGGCGTAATATGCTCCTAGGGTCACAAACCACCAGGAATGAAACAGAAGTCCTAGCGTGCAATTTGCAATGGCATAGGAAAAATTTGCCAAAAGGCCGGTGCCGGGATGCTTTAAAATCCCAATCAGCTTCATCGGATTCCTTTGATCATAGGAATTAAGAAAATGAGCATCACCATTCCAAAAAGGCCCGTCAAGGTGCCCCAGACGATCTGATTCCAAACCAGACACAGGCACATTCCGGTGCCAAATACAAGAAGCGAAATAGTAGCATAAAAAATCCGAATTAAATTTTTACCGTTGATCTTCGGAAGCTTTTTGTTTTCCATTTTGCACCAAATCAGCAGGGTAACAAGTCCCAGTATCAACCCAACTGCGCCAAACACGATCCCCTCTTTGAAGGCATTCCATTCCCGAAGCAGTGCCATACACATACCAAGCGAAAAGAAAACAAAGCTCACCGTCGACAGAATTAGGGCAACAAAGCTACTTCTTTTCATATTTTTTCTCCTCCCATTAAACCAACACTTGTTTTTTTATTGTAATAATAGTATAATGCGAAGGGAACGAAAAAACAACCATCAATTCCGCAACAAGTGTTGAAATAATGGAGATTTTATGAATACAAAAAATAATAAGCGCCGTCGCGATTCCGTAGAAAAAATTGAAAAAGCATTTATTGAACGATTGCAGGAACATGGCATCAAGAAGATCACAGTCTCCGATCTTTGTCATATGACCGGATTGAACCGCAGCACCTTTTACGCAAACTTTCTGGATGTGTATGATCTGGCAGAAAAAGTAAAAGAAAAGCTGGAGCAGGATTTTTCCGAAGTATTCCGTAATTTTGATTATCACAGCGATCACAGCGGTGCCTTGAAAATGTTTGAGCACATCAAGGAAAACCAACTGTTTTACCGAACCTATTTCAAGCTTTGCTATGACGCGGATCACCAGGTCACCATTTATGACCAAGAACGGGCTGAAAAGGATTTTGGCGGAAAGCACATTCAGTATCACATTGAGTTTTTCCGCAGTGGATTTAACGCCATTGTAAAAATGTGGCTGGCCGGAGGATGCAAGGAAACGCCGGAGGAGATGGCAGATATCATCAAGCAGGAATACCGGGGAAGATAATTTTCTTTTCACTACTTTTTTTGGTTGAAACTCATCGAGTTTATGATATAATAAACAAAAGGAAAAGACATTTCTTTGAACGGAAAGGAGATTCTCTTATGATTCGTTATGAAATAGAAGGCGGAAATTTGCCGGTGGTCATTTGTTATCCTCAATCCGGCCAGACCCTTTGCTCCGAACGGGGAGCCATGAGCTGGATGAGTCCTAATATGGTGATGAATACCAACACCGGAGGGGGACTCAAAAAGATGGTGGGAAGGCTCTTTTCCGGAGAATCCATCTTTTTAAATGAATACACTGCCCAAAACGGCGACGGTTTCATCGCGTTTGCATCCAGTTTTCCCGGACGGATCATTCCCTATCAGGTAACGGAAGGGTGCGGCATCATTGTGCAAAAGCGCGGCTTTTTGGCAATGGAAAAGGGGCTGGATCTTTCTGTTTATTTTCAGAAGAAGCTGGGCGGCGGCTTATTTGGCGGCGAAGGCTTTATTATGCAAAAGATCAGCGGAAACGGTATGGTCTTTTTGGAGATCGACGGTTACTGCAAGGAATACGATCTGGGTGTGGGCGAAAGCATTGTGGTGGATACAGGGTATCTTGCAGCTATGACCGAGGGCTGCACCATGGATGTGGAAACGGTAAAGGGCGTTAAAAATATTTTTCTGGGAGGAGAAGGTCTCTTTCTTACCCGGATCACCGGTCCCGGTAAGGTCTTTTTGCAGTCCATGCCTCTGATGCATACGGCCGAGGCGCTAACTCCGTATTTGAACATTACCACGGAAAGCAGCGAAAGGAAAGGCATTCATATTCGCTTGGGCGATTAAAGAGAGGAGTTTTATTATGGAAAATAAGTACGGTATTTCTATCAAATGGCTGGCAGTGTCAAGCTTTGAGATCCGGTGCGGAGACACCACCATCGTAACCGACCCGTTCATTACGGAATGTGAGAGAACCGACTGTACTTGGGAAAACGTGGAGAACTGCGATATTATCACCTTGAGCCACGCTCACTGGGATCACATCACGGACATCCCCCGTTTGGCCAAAGAATTCAAACCGAAGATCCTTTGCGGCGAGATGACCGCAATGCCCTTGGCAACCTGGCTCAATTACAATCCCACTTTCATTTATCCCATGTCCCCCAATCTGGAGGTGGATTTTGGCGGTGTTAAGATCCGTGCGCTGTTCGGACGCCACGGCAATTTCGGCAAGGACTTTGGCGATCTTATCGATTACTTAAGTCAAAATAAATTCTGTCAGGCAGATCCCGAAATCGCTTCCTTGCAGAATATCGGCTCTATGGAATACCGCAATTACCTATTTACCTTCCCCAACGGAACAACGCTTCTCATCTGGGGAAGCGAGCCCAACGAAGAGCAATATCGCCTGATGCAGGAATTGAAGTGCGATATTGCCATCATTCAGCGTAGTAAAAGTAAGGAAGGAATGAAAACAAAAGCCCGCTTTGCCCAGGCTCTCGGCTGCAAAGTTCTGATTCCTCATCACCACGATTTTCACAAAGAGGAAACTCACGATCCCATTGAGTTTCTTCAGGAAGAATATCTCCGCTTGGTGCCGGATGGAGTTTTTGTGGATCCCAAGCACGGCGAGTGGGTCCATTTGTAAAGATAAAATCCCTGTTGCAAGTTGCAACAGGGATTTTTTAATTTATGTCTTTTGTCTTGAATTTTGCTTCCATTCCGTTGGAGAAAGATTCGTTTGTTTTTTGAAATTTCGGTAAAAGGTACTGAAATCCCCATACCCACAACGAACAGCCACCTCCGAGATCTTTTCCCCGGCCCGAATCAGATCCACAGCTCTCTGAATCCTTCTTTGATTCAGATACTCCTTGAAGGAGGAGCCGGTGATCTCTGTAAACAAGGCGCAGAAACGGGTTTTTGATATGGCGGAACGGCGTACCATTTCCGAAAGGGTGATCTCTTCATCAAAATGACGCTTGATATACTCCACACAATGCATCACAAGCTTTTGATTCTCTTCACTTTTTAATACTTCCGCCTGCTGCTCAAAATACACCCGGGCAAACAGAGAAAGCAAAAGCAAAACACTTCCCCGGATCACTTCCCTTTTTCCGGCCTGGTTTCCGGAAAATTCCTCCATAATACGTTCAAAGAGGGTTTTGGCAAAGAAAAGATCCGCAGGAGAAAAGGAAAAGCCCAAATGGATCTCTTCCGGCAAGGCGGTGTTCAGATAATACAAAAAATCCGAAACCATCCGATTGCTTTCCCGAAGATCGCGAACAAAGTCCGGTGTGAAGGAAAGAGAATAAAAATCCACCTCCCGTCCCGATACCTGAATGAAATGAGGAAGATTGGGAGGCAGAATAAAAAGATCACCCGCTTCCAAATTTGCCTTTCGCTCCTCCACATGGTGAACCATATTTCCGCCAAGCACAAAATAGATCTGAAAATAATTGTGACTGTGAAGGTTCAGGGCATCGTGAGGAGAGGTGATGCGGGTAATGTAAAAATCTTCCATTGCATTTTTATAATAGGAAAGAACAAATCTCTTTACGTTCATAACAAACCCTCCTTTTTTAGAGTAACACAAGGCGGAACAAAATGCAATAAAATAAAGACAAAATGCATTGATTCTGCTCCTTTCCTTTTGATAAAATGAAAGCATCAAACGAAAAATGGAGTGTTCACATATGAAAATAGTTGCTTTAAACGGCCTTTTGGGATACGGTTACAGTGAAGAAGCACTGATTGCAGCCTTTTCGGAAAAGGTGGATTTTTTGGGCGTGGATGCCGGCTCCACCGATCCGGGACCTTATTATCTGGGAAGCGGAAAAAGCTTTACAGACCGGAAAGCAGTAAAGCGCGATCTTTCCCTTTCTCTCCCCAAGGCCCTTTCACAAAAAGCACCCTTTATCATTGGAACGGCCGGCGGTGCCGGAAGTGAACGTCACGTTGCCTGGCTCAAGGAGATCCTTCTGGAGATCGCCTCTGAGCAAAACTTAAAATTCAAATTGGGAACGGTTTACAGCGATGTTTCCAAAGAATATGTGACGGAAAAATTCGAAAGCGGCAAAATCTTGAATATGAGTCAGGAAATGCCCCTTTCCCGGGAGAGTATTCAGGAAAGCACCACCATCGTCAGCCAGATCGGCATTGCCCCCATCATCAAGCTTCTGGAAGAGGGGGTGGATGTAATCCTTTGCGGCAGAGCTTGCGACACGGCCATTTATGCAGCACCTTGTATTTTCCGGGGATACGATCCCGGTCTTGCCTTTCACATGGCAAAAATTATGGAATGTGGCGCCATGTGCTCCGAGCCGGTGGCGGCAGCAGATGTGATGCAAGGATATATGTATGCGGATCATTTCGAACTGCGTCCGGCCAATCCTCACCGCAGATGCACCGTTGACCGAGTGGCGGCACACACCCTTTACGAGCAGTCCAATCCTTATCTGATTTTCGAGCCTGATGGTGTTTGTGATCTGACCAATTCCAAATTTGAGCAGATCGATGACAGAACCGTTGGTGTTTCCGGTTCCCAATTCCGGGAAGCCAAGGAGAAAACACTGAAACTGGAGGGGGTAAAATGCTCCGGATTTCGAACCATCTCCCCTGCTACCGTGTATGATGCCAAGACCATTGAAAATATGGATCAGATCATTCAAACCGTCACAGAATTTGTCAAAGAAAACACCAAGAATACCTTGCCGGAAAACAGCTACTCCATTCATTTTAAAACCAGCGGCGGTAAAGAAAGCTCCTTGGGGATCATAATGGACATTGTGGGAAAAACCCAGGAGATCGCCGACACAGTCTGTGCGCTGGCCAGAAGCAGAATGCTCCACTGCGATTACGAGGGGAGAAAATCCACCGCCGGAAACCTGGCCTTTCCCTTTTCACCCTCTGATATTCACGTAGGGGAAGTATATGAGTTTTCGATCTTTCATCTTGCCAAGGTGGATAGCCTTTTGGAAACTTCCAGAATTGAAACCCAGGAGGTAGGAAAATGAAAAAACTTGTGGAATACACCAAAATTCTCCGTTCCAAAAATGCAGGTCCTCTTTTTATCACCTTTGACCTGATCTTCTCCGGTGCCGAGGAAATGGCATACGTGGAAAAGAACCTCACCAAAGCACACATTGCAAAAGCTTATGACGTGGCCGAAGAAAAGATCGATATCATTTCCTATGGCGTTGTCAATTCCATCAAAATCACATTCCCCAGAAAGAACATCAGCGGCAGTCTGGAGGACCACGATATTTACGGTTGCCAGCAACATGTCCCGCTTGCAAATATCGTGCTGTAAAGCTTGTGGATACGATGAAAATACTTTTAACGCAATTTGGAAACGAAACAAATAGCTTTGCCGTCGGAAAAACCACCTTCGAAACCTTGGTTCCCAATGGATGGGTGAAAGCCGAAGATGTGATTCGTCAGTTTAAAGGGACGGCAACATATTTAGGCGGAGCCTTAAGAGCAATTGAAGAAGAAGGTGCAGAGCCGCTTCCCATTGATCTGGCAACGCGTGGTGGCAATTTTGGCGCAGGCCCCACGATGTCCAAAGAGTGTACTTCTTATGTTATGGACCACATAACAGGTAATATAAAAAAACACACGGGAGAATTTGACGGTGTATTTTTTGCGGTTCACGGAGGTGGCTGTTCGGAAATAGATCCAGATTTGGAGCGTTACAGCTTCAGCAGAATGAGAGAGGTTATCGGTGATATTCCGATGGTATCATCATTAGATGCCCATGCGAATCTAAGTAAGGATATGGTTGAATTGTCCGATGGCCTTTTCGGAATAAAGACGATTCCGCATATCGACTGTGAAGAGGCAGGATACAAGGCAGTCAAAGCCTTGATTCGTCGTATCCGGGGAGAAGTAAATCCCAAGATGTATTTAAAAAGAATACCTCTGTTAATTCCGGCGACAACAGGACGAACCATAAGTGGCCCGGGTAAAGAAATTGTGGAATTTACCGCTGCGTGCGTAAGAAAATACAATCTGATAGATGCCACTTTCTTCTTCGGCTTTTCTGCAGCGGATTGTCCCTGCTCTTCCTGCTCTGTACTGGTGATTGCAGACGGTTATACTCCGGTAAAGGAAGCGGAAGAAATTGCAGATTTTGTCTGGCAGAGAAGATATGATTTTTCAGAACCGTCTTTGTCGGTGGAAGAAGCGATGGATCTGGCCCTTTCCAAGGTGAAAGACGGATATGTAGTCATAAACGAAGCTTCCGATAATCCCGGTGGTGGAGCTCCCGGAGATGGAACGCATTTGATTCGGGAAATGATTAAAAGAAATATTCCGGGTACTATTATGGGACCGTTAACGGATCGTGTTGCTGTAAAATATTTGTTTGACAACCATAAAGTAGGAGATGTGGTTGATATAACCGTTGGCGGCAAGGTAGATCCGGTCAACGGAGAGCCTATGCGATTGGATCATGCGGAAATCATCAATTTCTCAAACGGAAAGCTGATTTCTGCGGCACCAATAAACTTTGGCGCTCCCATGAATTACGGAAATACCGTAAGACTACGTCAGGGAAACGTAGAGCTGATTATTGTATCGGACAGATTTCAAACCTATGACGACCGTCCGTTTATTATGACAGGCTGTGATATGTCGCAGTATAAGATACTTGGGCTAAAGTCGATGAATCATTTCCGCGGTTATTTTCAAAGCCGTGCTGATGCCATTGTTACCGCAGATCCGCCGGGACAGTGCCCGATCAATCTGAAACTATATCAGTATAAAAACATAGAACATCCAATACTTCCGCTGGAAGAAGCGGAATTGCATGGAGGAAAAAATGATTAAAACAGACCTTTATGAAAAAGTCCTTTTTGAAACAATCAAACGTGGTGCAACCGAAATTTCCGCTGACGTAAAGGAAGCCTTTGATGCAGCCATTGCCCGGGAAAGCAATCCCGATGCCCAAAAAGGTTTGATTTCGACCTTGAACAGCATGGAAATGTCTGCAAAGCGGGAAAATCCCCTTTGCGTGGATACCGGCTGGCCTATTTTTTACTTCAAGGTAGGAAACCAGTGCCAGTTGGAGGGTGGCTTTGTGGAACTGGAAAATGCGGCAAGACGCGCCGTAGCCAAGGCTACTGAACTTGGCTGGCTGCGAGCTACCATGAAGCATCCCTTGACTGGATACGATCCCGGCAACAACATTGGTATGAACATACCCGATTTTACCTATCAGTTTGTGGATGGTGATTTCATTGAAATCTCCTACGCAGCCAAGGGTGGCGGCTCCGAATGCTTTGGCGGAACCCGGCACAGGATCGTAGCCTTTGCGGACGGAATCCAGGGCATTGAAAAATTCGTCATTGACAGCTTTGTGGCCTCTGCCCGCGCCGGCGCAGTTTGCCCTCCCTCGGTTCTGGGCATCGGAATCGGCGGCACAGCAAATGTAGCAGCCAATCTGGCAAAGGAAGCAGCGTGCTTAAGAACGGTTGGATCGAAGCATCCGGATCCCATGTTTGCCAAGATCGAGGAAGATCTTTACAAGGCATTGAACAGTCTGGGAATCGGAATTTTGGGCGCCGGCGGCGACACCTCGGTTCTGGCAGTGAATGTAGAATATGCCTACACGCACATTGCCGGTATTGCTTGTGCCACCAGTACAAACTGTATGGTTGCTCGCCGGGCCTCTTCCCGAATTGAAGGAAACGGCAAGGTGACCAAAATGAGAAGTCCCAACTGGTTTGGCGACAGATAGGAGGAAAACATGGCTGAATATCATCTGACCGGTCCTCTTACCGAAGAGGATGTGACAAAATTAAAGCTGGGCGATACGGTTTATATCTCCGCAGAGGTTTTCACCTGCCGCTCCCGACTGCAAAAATATATTTTTGACGAAAAAAACACCCTCCCCTTCTCCACGGAAAACCGTAATATTCTCATTCACAACGGCCCCATCGTGATCAAGGAAAACGAAAAATGGAAACTGATGTCCTTTATGCCCACTTCCAGTATTCGCTTTGAAAAATGGGGAGCAAAAAGTGTGGAGGAATGGAATCTGAGAATGATCGTGGGAAAGACCACCATGGGCGAAAAAACCGCCGAAATGATGAAAAAAAAGAAATGCGTTCACGTTTCTCCCCGTTCCGTCAGCCCCAATCTATGGATCGATTCCATTGAAGTGCAGGACGTGCACCTTTACGAGGAATTGGGACGCATTGAAGCCGCCTGGTTTTTCAAGGTAACGGACCTGGGCCCGTTTATTGTGGATATTGATACCGAAGGAAGAAACTTTTTTGACCAGCTGGATCAAAGCATTTCCGAAAACAAAGAAAAAGCATTGAAGGAGCTGGGGATCGATCCTGATTTTCAGTTTACAAAGTTATATTGATTTTTGCTTTTCCATATCAAAAAGCCACCCCTTGAGGGTGGCTTTTTTTGTTTTTACAGAATGATGTTTTCTCCGTTCTCTTCCCTGTTTTGATACTTTCTGGGAGAAGTACCGAATCTTTGGTGAAAGGCCTTGCTGAAGGCATACACCGAGGAGTAATTCAGCAATTCGGAAATTTGGGTCACCGTCAATTTCTTTTCCAGGAGCAGAAGTTTTGCGGCATCCAGGCGCTTATTCCGATAATAGTCAAAAAGCGTGCCGGAGGTTGTCTTTTTAAACAAGGCGGAAAGATATCCGTAGCTGTAATCCATCACCTCTGCCAGATCCTCCAATTTTTCCATGGAATAGATATGAGTATCAATGTAATTCATCATTTTATAACAGAGGATCTCCGCATGGGAAACATTATCCGCCACTTCCCGGGACTCCATTTTCTGAAAGCCGCGGATGACATAGATCATAATCTGACGGAAAATGGCCGCCAGAAGCTCTTTGGAATGTATCTTTTCTTCGGTCAATTCCGCCAATGCATTGCCTACCAAAGGACGGATCCTTTCATCGCGAAAGATCCTTTTGCCGGGGGATCCATATTCCCGAGCGATGCGCTCCATTTCCTCTTTGAAAACACCTTCCTTTGCCTTAAAAGCAAAAAAGTCAAACTGCAATAGCTTTTCCGGATCGGTTTTGATTTGATGCACATCGCATGGATGGGAAAGGTAAATATCTCCTTTTTTTATGGGAAAGGTAATGCCATTGGTGGTCACAAGACCGGCGCCGTCAGTGGCAATGGTCAATTCAAACAGATCGGTATGGATATGCTCCTTGATCACCGTATCTGCTTTGCAATACAGTCTTCCGATCTGACCCACAAGGATCCCTTCATATTCCAAGGGATTGCGAAGATAAGCTTTATCCAGATGATAGTAGTTGTTCATGCCTTCCTCCTCTTTTCTTGATTGTATCGAAAAAAGATGCCGCTGTCAACGGAGAATATTGAATTATAACATTATTTTGTTCCGAAAAAAACAAAAAATATAAAAAAATGATATCTTTTTCCCATAATATTAACATTTTGATTTGTTGCTTTGAGGGCTATAATGAAACTGAAAAGACCGCTCGGTATTTTCGAAATATTCAGGAGGATTTGGAATATGGAAAAAAAGGTTTTGGCTATGATCGGATGTGGCAGAATTGCCCAGAACGCTCACTTCCCCGCTTTTGAGAAAATGGAGAATGTTCGTGTCAAATATGCTTGTGACACCGTTCTGGAAAGAGCTGAGGCTTGCAAAGAAAAGTTTGCCATCATTGAAAACGTCATTCAGGATTATAAGATCGCACTGAGCGATCCGGAGGTGGATGCCATTTTCATCACCACTCCCAACTACTCTCACTATACCATCACCATGGATGCACTGCGCGCAGGAAAGCACGTTTTCTGCGAAAAGCCCATTACCGTCAACTATCCCCTTTCCAAAGAAATGGCAGATGAAGCCAACAAACAGAACAAAATGCTGAACATCGGCGTTTGCAACCGTTTCAACAAATCAGTGGAAATGCTGGAACAGATGAACCGCGAAGGAAAATTCGGTAACATTTATCACGTTTACTGCTCCTTCCGCGCCTTCCGTTCCATTCCCGGTCTGGGTGGCTCTTTTACTACCAAAAAGCAGTCCGGCGGCGGCGTTCTCATTGACTGGGGCGTTCACTTCTTCGATTTGATCCTTTACATTCTGGGTGGCGCAAGACTCAAGAATGTGACCTGCGACGCATACTCTGAAATGGCAAAGGATATGAAGGCATACAAGTATAAGTCCATGTGGGCACAGGATACCTCCAATGTGGAATCCGGCACCAATGATGTGGATGACTTTATTTCCGGTTATATCCGTACCGACAAAGCAAGCATTTCCTTCAACGGTGCTTGGGCTCAAAACATCAAGCAAAAAGAAATGTTCGTGGATTTTCTGGGCGATAAGTGCGGCGCAAGACTGACCTACGGCGGAAAATTCACCATTTACGACGGTTCTACGCTGGAAGTGATCGAGCCGGAATATGACATTCCCGATATGTACCTTTGCGAAGATGCTGCTTTCATCGAATCCATTACCACCGGCGTTAAGAACCGTAGCCACATTGACAATATTTTGGAAAGCGCAAAGCTTTTGGATCTTCTCTATCAATCTTCCGATGAAAAGAAAGAGGTGACACTGTAATGAAAAAGACAATTGGTTTTATTGATTATTACATTGGTGAATGGCACGCCAATCACTATCCCCAGTGGGTCAAGGATGCCAACGAAAAGCTGGGCACCGATTACGAAGTAAAATACGTTTGGGCAGAAGAGGATGTTTCTCCTGTCAACGGCATCACCACCGATCAATGGTGCGAAAAGATGGGTACAGAAAAGTGCGAGAGCATTGCTGAGCTTTGCGAAAAGAGTGATGTGATCATGATTCTTGCTCCCACCAATCCCGAAAAGCACCTGCAGTATGCCAAGGAAGCCCTGAAATGCGGAAAGAGAACCTATATTGATAAAACCTTCGCACCGGATCTTGAAACCGCAGAAGAAATCTTTCGCGTGGCAAAAGAGTACAACGCTCCCTTCTTCAGCACCTCTGCCTTGAGATATGCAGATGAACTGGAAGGATTTTCCGGCGCAAAGGACATCATTCTCACCGGCGGCGGCAGCAACTTTAACGAATATGCCATCCACACCGTGGAAATGGCAGTGGTTCTGCTGAAGAGCCCTGTGGAAAAGGTAAAGGTGGAAGCGCTCGGTGACCAGAGAATCTGCCGCTTGGTTGCAAAATCCGGTACAGAGGCTGCTATTCTTTATTCCGCTCCCTTTGGATTCGCAGTCAGCGGTAAAACAAATGAGGGCAAGTATGTTCGATGTGATATTACCTCTAAATTCTTTGTCAATCTCATTGCTGAAGTGATTCGCTTTTACGAGAGCGGCAATCTTCCCTTTGATTCCCAGGAAACCCTGGAAGCCATGCGTGTGCGCGATGCTCTTCTGAAGGGTGAAAAATCTATGGGAGAATGGATAGAGGCATGAAGATCGGTGTCATCACAGACTGTTTTCACCTCCCCTTAAAGGATGGTCTTTGCCTGGCATCTAAAATGAGCTTTAACGGTGTTCAGGTCTATGCCACCACCGGTGAATTCAGTCCCGAGGTTTTAACCGAAGAGAAAAAAGCCGAAATCAAATCCCTTTTAAAAGAAAAGGGGCTTGAGATCAGCGCTCTTTGCGGCGATATGGGCGGCTTTGGATTCCAGATCGAAAAGGACAATCCGGAACGGGTGGAAAAAACCAAACGGATCATTGATCTGGCCGAGGAATTCGGCACCCGCGTGATCACCACACACATTGGCGTGATCCCGGAAAACAAAGAACATCCCCGCTATTCTGTGATGCTTTCCGCCCTACGGGAATGTGGAGAATATGCCGCCAAAAAAGGCATTACTCTTGCCATTGAAACCGGCCCCGAAACAGCTCCTACCCTGCTTCAGTTTTTAAAGGATACCCAAGGCGGTGTGGGCGTCAATCTGGATCCGGCAAACTTTGTTATGGTAACCGGTCAAGATCCGGTAGAAGCCGTAAAGCTTCTGGGAGACTATATTGTTCACACCCATATGAAGGACGGTGTAATGCTGAAAAAAACCGATCCGGAGATCATTTACGATCATTTTGCCCGGGGCGGTATTGAAGCGTTGAACGTTGCCGATTACTTTTTGGAAACGCCCATCGGTCAAGGGAATGTGGATTTGAAGGCATACCTTGCTGCCTTAAAGGAAGTGGGCTTTGACGGATACCTTACCATTGAACGGGAGACGGGCGAGGATCCTGCCTCTGACATCAAAGCAGCAAAAGCCACAGTGGAATCGCTTTTAAATTAAGTTTTCTCATGCGAAAAGACACTTTTCATCAAACGGTGAAAAGTGTCTTTTTTCTTGCACTTTCTCTTATTTTATGATATATTGAATGACAAAGAGAAAAAGCTTGTTTTTTCATAGAAAGAGGAATGAGATCAATGAAAACATTTAACATTTGCGATTACGGTGCAAAATTCTGCGATGTACCGCAAACCGAGAAGATCCAGCGCGCCATTGACGATTGCTTTTTATCCGGAGGCGGCAGAGTTGTGATCCCTTGCGGTATTTTCATTACCGGAGGGCTACGCCTTCGTTCCAATATTGAATTGTATTTAGAGACCGGTGCTTATCTGAAAGGTAGCCAAAATCCCAAGGATTATTTTGCTTGGACACAAGATGCCATTGAGCCGGTTGTCATGGAGGAGAT
Organism: Eubacteriales bacterium; assembly: GCA_045541915.1. GTDB lineage: Bacteria > Bacillota > Clostridia > Oscillospirales > SIG627 > RGIG5579. The sequence goes on along the minus strand of JAZQJZ010000037.1, from coordinate 136,837 downwards.
CGTGCAGGGCGATCCCAAAAAAAGTCGCAGCTCCGTGGCTACCTCCTCCTGGTGCAATGGACTGATTCGGATTCTGGATGCAAAAAACGTCTCCATTGTGGGAGAGAAGGGTTCTTACCTGGACGGCGCCAATGTGTTTGATCCGGAGGGAGAAGAGAATTATCGCGGTCCTCACGGAATCAGCGTCTGGAGAAGCCAGAACATCCGCTTCTCCGGATATACCTTTGTAAATAGCGGAAATTGGTGCCACGCCATTTTCCAGACCCAGGATATTAACATTCACGATATCACCGTTTTTGGCGGTCACGATGGAATCGACATTCGCACTTGCGATCGCGTTTTGATCGAGAATTGCAAGCTGAATACCGGTGACGATGGCATTGCCGGATTTGATAATCACGATGTGGTGGTTCGAAACTGCCTGATCAACACCGCTTGTCAGGCTATTCGCATTGGCGGCAACAATATTTTATTCGAAAACTGCCGAGCCAACGATAAGGTCTTCGGATTCCGCAAACACCTTTCCGATGAAGAAAAGAAAATGAGCGTGATCACCAACGAGAAGTGCCGTCACGATATGCTCTGTCCCATTTGTTATTACTGCGACCAAAGAGCCACCCTGCGCAAGCCGGCAGAGAATATTACCATCCGAAACTGTCACTTCCCCCAGGCAATGGAATTGATCCGTTTAGAGTTTGACGGACTGCACAGATGGTGCTGTAACCGTTCTCTGCGGCAGATCAAAATTGAGAATTGCAGTGTGGGAGACATCATTCGCCCCGGTATGCTTTGGGGAGATGAAAAGGAAAAGGTCATCTGCCACTTCAAGGATATGGTCATTTCCTGCAAAGAAGGATGTGAAAACGAGCCCTTGTTCGTAGCCGGCAACTATGAAAAGATCATTTTTGAAAACTGCAAGGTGGAAGGCTACAAGGAACCTACCATCCTGGTGGCAACCGAGGGCGAAGTGGAGATCATCAATTCCACTCCCATCAAGGTTCAAAAAGCCACTCAGGAGGAATGCTTGGAGGCCCACCCTTGGGGGGTTTACTCCGCCGACCGAATTGCCAAGCGGACATTCCACTGATAGATCCCGGAACAAGAAAAAGGACAGAGAAAATCTCTGTCCTTTTATTTTTGATCAGTCACGGTCTGCTTTTTCCATCAATTGAGAAAAATCGTGCTTTAGAATCACAAGTCGATTGATTCGGTTATGTTCATCCACTTGCTTCACCAAAACGGTGATATCCTCATAATCAAAGGAATCGAAGGGAACGGGCATGGCACCGATCTTTTCAGTGGCCCAACCGCCCACGGTGGCACATTCGGTCTCCAGTTTTTCCTCGTCCATTTCCAAATGGTCGAAGAACTCGGTCAGGTTCATTTCACCGACACATTCATAACGTCCTTCGTCCAATTCCTGCCAGTCGCTGACGATATCGTCATTTTCGTCCCAAATCTCACCCACGAGAAATTCCAGAACGTCCTCCATGGTGACAATACCCAGAATTCCGCCGTATTCATCGGCGACCACTACCATATGGGTCTGGTTGCGACGAAATTCATTCATAATGTCAGGAAGATGCATGGTTTTGGGAATGAAAACAGGCTTGAGCAAAAGATCGGAAAGGGTTGCTTCCGGATTATCAATCAATTCCTTCAAAAGGTGCTTGGCATAAAGAATACCAACCACGTGGTCCACCGTTCCCTCATACACGGGGAAACGGGAGAATTGGGTTTCATTGATCACAGAAAGAATATGCTCCCTGCTATCGTTGATATCAAAACCTACCACATCAATCCGGGGGGTCAGAATATCAGCGGCCTGCATATCGGTAAATTCCAGAGCAGACTGCAAGATCTCCGTTTCTGTTTCCTTGATGACGCCCTCTTCCTCCGCGGTATCCAAAAGGTTTTCCAGTTCCTCTTCGGTAACGGTCACATTGCTGTCTTCTTTTTTCTTCAAAATCAAATTCAAACCTTTGACGATGACAGAAGTGATCCAAACCAGAGGGAAAAACAGGATCATTAGAATGACAACGGGATAGGCGGCAAATTTTGCAAAGCCTTCGGAAGCTCTGCGAGCGATCATCTTCGGAGTGATTTCTCCCACGATCAAAATGATCACGGTCATCACCAGGGTTACAATGGTGGAAGCGGTGCCCTCGTTCATATTAGAGGCGGCCACCAGCTTCAGAGCCAACAAAGTAGCAACGGCGGTAGAGCCGATATTCACCAGGTTATTACCAATCAAAACAGTGGAAAGAGCGTGGTCGTAATGATTATAGACAAAGCAGATCACTTTCCAGATAGGAGAGGAAGGATTCTCGCTTTCCATCTTCATTTTCACCTTACTCAAAGAAGTGTAAGCGATCTCTGTGCCGGAGAAAAAGGCAGAGCCCATCAGAAGGAGCACAATCAGAAGATATTCCATTTTGCCACCTCCTTACATCAACGACAGGCCTTCGCCTGCGTCGCTCTCGTCCTGAATGTCGCCCACAAGCTCTTCCAGAAGGTCTTCCATGGTGACAATCCCCAGTTTTGCACGGTTTTCATCGGTAATAAAGACCATATGAAGCTTGTTCAAGCGCATTCTTTGCAGCAAGATGGAAATTTCTGTGTTGGCGTCAAAAACGTACGGCTTTAAAAGGATCCTTCTCAACACCACCGGTTTTCCGGAGGTATAAAGCCCCAAGAACACACTGACCGGAAGAATACCTACCACATTTTCCTTTTCCCTTTCATATACAGGGATACGGGAATAGGGCAAGGTTTTCACCAGCTCCGCCAAATCCTTCTTGGAAATGGAAATGGGAACCGAGATCACATCCTCCATGGGGGTCATCACATCCCGGGCAACCTTTTCTCTGAATTCCATGGCAGAATTGACCAGTGCCTGCTTCTCCGGCTCCAAAACACCCTCATCCTCAATGGTTTCAATGATGCTGATCAATTCCTCTTCGGTGACCGTTTTTTGCTCACCTGTTGCAAAGAAACGGGCAACAAAATTGGAAATTTCCATAAAGATGGCGGAAAGAGGAGTGAAAATGCGAACAAGCAATTTTAAGCTGGGGGCAAAAAACAGTGCCATTTCTTCGCTTCGAACCTTAGAAAGGCTCTTGGGAATCATTTCCGCGAAGAGGTACACAATAAGGGAGGTGATGATGGTGCCATAAAACACATAGCTCTCATCTCCGAAAAATCCCACAACCAGCACCGTTGTCAAAGAGGCACCCGCGGCGTGGAACACATTGTTTCCAATGAGAATGGTGCTTAAGGTCTTATCAAAACGGTCGCTGATCCAAAGCGCAGTTTTTGCTCTTTTGTTTCCTTTGTCTGCCAAGGTGCGAAGCCGTACCTTGCTCACAGCAGCAAAGGCTGTTTCCGAAGCGGCAAAATAAGCCGACAAAATCAAAAACAAAACATAAAGTAAAACGCCTCCAATGGGGAACGCATTCCCGGCATTGCCGGTGGCATTTGCGGCCAAATACAAATGGCCCGCTATACTACCCGCTGAATCCAAAAAAACCAACTCCTTTGTCAAAATATGTAGTTACTGGTATTATATCATCTTTAGAAAGAAAAAGCAATATGATATTTACCAAATCCAGAAAGAAGCGAAAACCGAAAAGAACCTTGCTTTGCCCAGTTTTTGGTGATAAAATAAGAAAAAAAGTAAATGGAGTTTTTATGAAAAAAAGAGCCAGCGCACGATTCTGGACCACACTTACCATCTTCAGCCTGATGGGACAGGTGGCTTGGGTCGTTGAGAATATGTACTTCAATGTATTCATCTATAAAATGTTTCATGCAACGGCAGGGCAAATTTCAGCCATGGTTGCCCTTTCTGCAGTTTCGGCAACGATCACTACCGTTTTCATGGGCGCCCTCTCTGACCGGCTTGGAAAAAGAAAGCTTTTCATCAGCGCCGGTTATATGCTTTGGGGCCTTTCCATTTTCAGCTTTGTATTTCTGAAGGAAAGCTCCCTTTCCCGGCTGTTTCCGGCAGCCAATGCCGCTGTTTTGGGGGTTCATCTGGCCATCGCATTGGACTGCATTATGACCTTTTTCGGCTCTACTGCCAACGATGCAGCCTTCAATGCCTGGTTGACCGATTCCACCACCAAGGAAAACCGCGGTGCTGCGGAAGGAATCAACTCCATGATGCCACTGGTTTCCATTCTGGTGGTATTTGGAGGCTTTATGTTCTTCGATCTGGATCAGCCCGAAAGCTGGAGCACCATTTTTATTGTCATTGGCGCACTGGTCTTTCTGGTGGGGCTTCTGGGCCTGGTTTTGATCCGGGAACCTCGTCTTTTTGCTGTAAAGGACGGCTTCCTTTCCAGTATTCTTTACGGCTTTTCACCCAAAACCGTTGCAAGCAATCCCGCGCTTTACAAGAACCTTGGTGCGTTTATTCTGTTTAACATTGCCATTCAGATCTTTATGCCTTATCTCATTTTGTATTATGAGGTTTCCCTGGGCATGGAAAACTATGTTTTGATTATGGCGCCTGCCATTCTCATCGCCGCCGGGTTTACCGCCCTTTGGGGAAGGGTTTACGACAAGAAGGGATTTCGATTCGCAGGCAGTATTGCCATGGGACTTTTGATCGCCGGTTTTCTCCTTTTGTTCTTTATGACCCAATCTGTTCCGGTTTTCATCGGTTCTCTTCTGATGATGTGCGGCTATCTTGCCGGAATGGCAGTGTTTGGCGCATCCATCCGGGAACATACGCCTGCGGGAATGGCGGGAAGATTTCAGGGAATTCGTATTTTCTCTCAAGTTTTGATTCCCGGTGTCATCGGTCCTTTCATCGGCAAGACCATATTGGAAGGAGCCAAAACCTTAACCAACAGTGACGGCACTACCTCCTTTATTCCCAATTCCAATATCTTTTTGGGCGCTTTGGTCTTTGCCATTTTAGTGCTTCCCTTCTTTTTTCTTACAAAAAAAGAACGGGAGGTGGTTCGGCTGAAAACGCCTTTCGAACAGAATCTTTCTTCTGTTCCCTTTTCTGAATACCCCCGTCCCCAGATGAAACGGGATTCTTATTTCTGTCTCAACGGCTCCTGGCGATTCTCTCTGGAAAATAAAAAGGGAAGAGTGACGCTGGGCTCCATTTTGGTTCCCTTTCCTCCGGAAAGCCGCCTTTCCCGCATTGAAAGGCAGATCAAAAAAGGCGACACGATGATCTATCGCCGCTCTTTTTCCCTGCCCGACGGCTTTCAAAAGGACCGCGTGCTTCTTCATTTCGGTGCGGTAGATCAAAGAACCGAAGTTTTTTTCAACGGAAACAAGGCAGGAGAGCACGAAGGCGGATACCTTCCCTTTTCCTTCGATGTAACCGAGTATTTGAAAAAAGGTGTCAATGAGATCACCGTAAAAGTACAAGACCCGATGGATCGGTCTCTTCCCTACGGAAAGCAGACGGAAGCACCGGGTGGTATGTGGTACACCAAAGTCAGCGGCATTTGGCAGACCGTCTGGATGGAAAGCGTACCGAAAAATGCCATCGCTTCTCTCCGGGTAACTCCCTCGAGGGATCGGGTTACCATCGAAGTGGAGGGTGGAACAGAGGAAAAACGGCTGATCTTGCAGGAAGAGAATAGCGCAAGAGAAATTCCCTTTACCGGAAAAAGCTGTACCCTTTCCTTCTCCCAACCTAAAAACTGGACGCCGGAGATACCTTATCTTTACCGCTTTACTCTCTTGAGCGGAGAAGACAGAGTGGAATCCTACTTTGCTTTGAGAGATATTACCGTCCGAGAAAGTGGAGGAAGGTCTGTCCTGTGCCTCAACGGAAAGCCCTATTATTTTCACGGGCTTTTGGATCAAGGGTATTTTCCTGACGGCATCTTTTTACCGGCCTCGCCCGAGGGCTTCCGGCAGGATATTTTAAAAATGAAGGCCTGCGGCTTCAATATGCTCAGAAAGCACATCAAGGTGGAGCCGGCTCTGTTTTATTACGAGTGCGACCGCTTGGGAATGGCAGTGTTCCAGGATATGGTCAACGCCGGAGAATACTCCTTTTTGAGAGATACGGCTTTGCCCACACTTGGAATTCGTTCCGGGATCACACATTCCGTTCCGGAAAAGACAAAAAAGGCATTTTTGGACACGGCTCTGGGAACTCTGGAGGCTCTCTACCATTTCCCTTCTGTGCTATACTACACCATCTTCAACGAGGGATGGGGGCAATTTGACGCAGATCGGTGCTATCAGATCTGCAAAGAAAAAGACCCCTCCAGGATTTACGATGCCACCTCCGGCTGGTTTACCCAGAAGGAAAGTGATGTGGTCAGCGAGCATATCTATTTTAAAAAGATCAAACTTTTCGCAAAAAAAGGAAGGCCTCTTATTCTTTCGGAATTTGGCGGATACTCTCTGAAAATTCCCGGTCACTGCTTCAATGAAAAAAACACCTACGGTTACCGCTTCTTCACAGACAAAAAAGCCTTCCAAAAAGCCCTTTTCGATCTTTACGAAAAAGAAGTTTTACCTTGCATCGAAAATGAGGGTCTTTGCGCCACAGTGCTGACCCAGGTAAGCGATGTAGAGGATGAGACCAACGGACTTTTGACCTATGACCGAGTCATATTAAAGGTGGATGAAGCCCCAATGCGTCGCCTTGCCAAAAGGCTGCAGGAAGCATTTTCCATCCGGATGGGAAATAACTCTTAAAATCCTATCAGGTCTTGAAAAAACAGACAAAGTATGATATGATAGGTGCAATTTGGAAATGATTTGCTTGTCTTTGAAAGGAAAAAACAATATGGATCAAGAAATCAAGAAAAAAAGAATCTTCTCGGCGGTTCAGCCATCCGGTAACCTGACCCTTGGAAACTACCTGGGCGCGCTGAAAAACTGGGCCGATCTTCAAGATGATTTTGAGTGCATTTACTGTGTGGCGGATCTTCACGCCATTACCGTCCATCAAGACCCGGCAGTGCTGCGGAAAAAGAGTCTGGATACGCTGGCTCTTTATCTTGCCTGCGGCATTGATCCGAAAAAGGCGGCGTTCTTTTTGCAGAGCCACGTGCCCGAGCACACCCAGCTTTCCTGGGTTTTAGGATGCAGCACCATGTTTGGCGAATTGAGCCGCATGACCCAGTTTAAGGATAAATCCCAAAAGCACTCAGACAATATCAATGCCGGTCTTTTCACCTATCCGGTTTTAATGGCAGCCGACATTTTGCTCTATCAAGCCGATTTGGTGCCGGTTGGCTCCGACCAGAAGCAGCACATTGAATTGGCCCGGAACGTGGCGCAGCGCTTCAACGGCACTTACTCCCCCACTTTTGTGGTGCCGGAGGCCTATATTCTCAAATCCAGTGCCAGAATTATGTCTCTGGCAGAGCCGGAACGGAAAATGTCAAAATCCGACCCCAATGCCAACGCTTCCATTTTCATGCTAGATCGGAAGGACGATATCATTCGCAAATTCAAACGCGCCGTTACCGATTCCGAAGCGCATATTGCGGCAGATCCGGCCCGTCCCGGCATTTACAATCTGGTGAATATTTACTCTTCCCTCACTGGGAAAACGGGCAAGGAGATCGAAACTGAATTTCAAGGAAAGGGCTACGGCGACTTCAAGCTTGCCGTGGGCGAGTCCTGTGCCGATGCTCTGGCTCCGCTGCAAGCGGAATTTGACCGTTTGACCAAGGACAAGGCATATCTTGACGAAATTATGAAAGAGGGCACGGAAAAAGCCTCTTACATTGCCCGAAAGACGGTGCAGAAAGTATACAGAAAGGTCGGCTTTTATCAGTCGCGTGGATAAACTATGAATGTTTTTCCCTTGTTTGCTGCCATTTCCAGTTCCACCGGATTTGAGCTCTCCACCTTGACAGCAAACGATTTAATCTACGGCTTTTTGGCATTTCTTTTCAGCGTTCTTTTGGCCTTTGCACTCACCCCGGCCATTCGTGTGCTGGCATTTAAGATCGGTGCTGTGGACGTTCCCAAGGATGCCAGAAGAATGCACAAAGAACCCATTCCTCTCATTGGCGGCCTGGGGATCTTCGTTTCCTTTTGCGTCTCCACGCTTCTGTTTTTGGAAGAGATCGACATTAAGATCTTGGGCATGCTTTTGGGTATGCTTGTGATCGTGGTTCTGGGAATCATTGATGACACCCATGAGCTCAGCGCCATCAAAAAGCTCATCGGACAGATCGTAGCAGCCCTGTTTCCCGTTCTCACCGGCACCCGGATCGACTTTATTATGATCGCCGGAGAAACGGTAATCTTCCCTGATTGGTTGAGCATTTTTTTGACCATTCTGTGGATTGTGGGCATTACCAATGCCATCAATCTCATTGACGGTCTGGACGGACTTGCCTGCGGCGTTTCCGTTATCTCATCCTTCTGTCTTGTTCTAGCGGCGATCATCAGTTCTTCTCAAAGCAATATTGCACTGCTTTCTCTACTCCTTGCCGGTGCTTGTCTGGGATTTCTCCCCTTCAACCTTCACCCCGCCAAAATGTTTATGGGAGATACCGGTGCCTTGACGCTGGGTTATGCTTTGGCAAACATCTCCGTCCTGGGTGTTTTTAAATTCAATGCATTGGTGTCCTTTTTGGTTCCCTTCCTCATTCTGGGATTGCCTGCCAGTGACACCATCTCCTCCATCGTCCGCCGTTTGATTCGCCGGAAAAGTCCCTTCGCTCCCGACCGGGGACATTTGCATCACAAGCTGATTGATATGGGCTTCTCCCAAAGAGCCTCCGTTTTGATTTTGTATGCCATTTCCGCCCTTTTGGGTATTTGCGCGGTTATGTTCACCACGGACAATGTGCGCACTGCCTTTTTCATTCTGGTGATCGGAATTGGCGTTCTGGTACTGGATTTCAGAGTTTTACGAAGCAGCAAGGGCGCCCGAATGGGAAGTGGTGTCATTGAAAACCCAGAAAAATTTGACGAGATCCAGAAGAAAGAGCAGCACAAAAACGAGCTGCAAAAAGCCATTCGCGAAAACATTGGCGAAAATAAAAAATGAGTTTAAAAAAAGAAATTGCACCGTGGTGCAATTTCTTTTTTTATTTGGAAAGCAAAACGTAAAGCAAAATTCCCAAGAGCACCACATCGTTTGTGGTATTGTCGCAAAGGAGAAAGACAATCAATGCGATCAGCGCGGAATCCTCCGGGGAGACCATTTCCAAAAGTCTGGAAAGACTTTCCGGCTTATGCTGCCACGTCCCATCTTCCGTGAGAAGCGTCTCTTCTCTCTGGCGAAGCATTCTGCTGTATTCTTCCCTCATCTCACGATGCTGCATATTGGTGGGATCCGGCTGAAACGGTGTTCGGTACAAAGGTCCTGAATACATATTCTTCCCCTCCTACAACAATTTTTGGGCAGAACCCAAAAGCTCCAGCATTTTCATAGTTTGAATAATACGGTCCAGCTTTTCTTTTTTCTCTTCTTTTACAAAGGGCCGCATAGCCTTCAAAAGCGCCACTCTCTCCTGACTACCGTTGCTCAAAAGATTCAAGGCACCCGCAATGGCCGGCTGACGCATCAGATCGCCAATGCCGCCAAAGGCGGGTTCTGTAACCGGAGGTGAGATTTGAGCCGGGGTTGCCTCCGTCTCACTTGCCCCGCCTTCCCCTTGGGAAGCGTTTTTTTGAGCAAAGTTTTGGGCCAGCTTTGCAATGGTTGCCATGGCATCCGGATCCGACAGAACCGTTTTCAATTGATCAGAAAAATTGCCGTCCATTCAGTCTCCTTTCACTTCAGAGCGGATCTTTTCCACCAGTTTTTCGGTATTTTCCTGCCCCAGTGCGTTTTGGATCTGGTTCAGATCCTCTTGCTTCAGACTTGCCACGGTATCCTTGATCTTTTGCATATCGCCAAGATACGCAGCCGCCATATTGGGATCGATCCCCATACTCTGCGCCACATTTCCTATGGCCAAGCGGAGCTTATCATCATCCAAAAGACGGATCTTCTCCAGTAGATCACGGTCCAATTCCATCATGTTCCCTCCCTTACAGTTTCTTTTTCTATTCTATGCAAGGGCCTTCTTAAAATTGATAAGAATACCAAAAAGATAAGAGTGATTCCGGAAAAAACAGGGCATAAATAAAGAACGGATGCATTCACATCCGCTCTTTTTCACTGGGATCATTCTTCCTCGTCTTCCTCGTCTTCCACCTTTTCGGGAATGGTGATCACCGCACGGGAAACCTGATGCTCCTGAACATCCTGAACCTGGATCTGAATTCCCTCATATTCCACAGAAAATTCACTTCCATCTTCCGGAACCGCGCCGTAGAGACCCAGCGCAAAACCGCTGATGGTTTCGTAATCATCGGGAAATTCCACTTCCAGGGTTTTGGTTAACACCGCCAGAGAAACATTGCCATCAATACGCCAGCTTCTTTCATCAATGCGATGAAGCTGAGCCTCCTTCTCCTCCGGTTCGCTCTCATCGGTAATATCTCCAACGATCCTTTCGATCAAGTCTTTGATGGAAATGATACCGGAAAAGCCGGCATATTCATCTAAAACAATAGCAAAAGAGGCTTTTTGCTTTTTCATATTCCGGAAGGTCACATCCGCCTTTGCTCCCTCGGGAACAAAATAGGGACTGCGAACTGCTTTTTCCAGAATCTCTTTTCGTGTCTTTTGCTCCAAGCGGAAATAATCCTTGGTATCCAGAACACCCACAATATTATCAATGCTGCCGTCGCAAATGGGATACATGGTGAAGCGGCTGGAGGCAATGGTATTCTCCCATTCCTGATCGCTCTCTTCCATCCAAAGCAAGGTAACATCCGTTCGGTGGACGGCAATTTCACCCACAGTCAGATCGTCAAACTCAAAAATGTTTTCGATCAGTTCTCTCTCATCTGCTTCAATGGCACCGGTTTCGGCACCCACCTCCGCCATCATACGGATATCCTCTTCACTCACCTCTTCCTCTTCTGCATTGGGATCAATTCCAATCATGCGAAGAACTGCGTTGGTGGAAACAGTCAAAAACCATACAATAGGAGCAAACACACGGGAAACGGAATAAACCGTTCCGGAAAGGCCAAGGGCCATCTGCTCTGTTTTTCTCATAGCAACCCGCTTGGGAACCAGTTCTCCAAAGATCAAAGACAGATAAGACAGAATCAAGGTGATCAAAACCACCGCAACACTATCCAAGAAGCCCGGATCCACACCGGGAAGAAAACGGGAAAACAAATCCACCAGATATCCGGAAAAGTTCTCTGCTGCAAAGGCAGATCCCAAAAATCCGGAAAGGGTAATGGCAACCTGGATGGTGGCCAAAAACTTGGCAGGCTCTCCCTTCAGCTTCAAAAGACGCTGGGCTTTTTTATTCTTCTGCTCTGCCAAGCGGTTTAATTTTGCTTCGCTGATGCTGATAACGGCAATTTCTGCCATGGCAAACACCGCATTTAAAAAAATCAGTACGATCTGTAACAATAAAGGTCCAACTAAATTCATCAATATATCCTCTCCACATAAGTAAAGCAATAAACGATCTTTTTTCGAATGCAAAACAAAAAGACATAACCTATCCTCGAATATGATAAGATAGGTGATGCCAGCGATTTTGTTCAATATTCAAAACCCAAATCTGTATGGGAGGGATATCATTTTGCTCGGTACAACTATGACTGTCCGTGTCCATATTGTCTTCTATCGTCTCCTTTCTTTTCTAACTTCGCGGATATTATAGCAAAACCATCTCCTTTTGTCAAGGCAGACATTTTTGTTGACTGAAAGGGGTTTTCGCGTTATACTATTTTCATATTATCAAGGAGGTTTCCTATGCTATCATACAAAGAAAAATACCGTTTCTGGTGTACCTCTCCCGCTTTTGATGAAGACACGCACCGCGAGCTTTTGGCTCTGAAAGATGAAAAAGAAATCGAAGACCGTTTTTATAAAGATCTGGAATTCGGAACCGCAGGGCTTCGTGGTATAATGGGCGCCGGAACCAACCGGATGAACCGCTACACTGTGGGAAAAGCTACCCTGGGACTGGGACTTTATCTATTGGAACACGATCCCGATACCAAGAAAAAAGGTGTTGTCATCGGATACGATACCCGAAACCAGTCCGACACACTGGCAAGGTTTTCTGCTGATGTTCTGACCTCACTTGGAATCCCTGTTTACCTTTTTGACCAATGCGTTCCCACACCGGTTCTTTCTTTTTCCGTCCGTCACTTTGGATGTGCTTCGGGAATTGTTGTGACTGCCAGCCACAATCCCCCTATTTACAACGGCTATAAGGTATATGACCCCAGAGGCTATCAATTGGGAATTGAAGAAGCCGAGGCGGTTCTTTCTAAAATGAATGATTTGACCGATTGGGCGCAGATTCCCAATTCCGGCGACGATTCTCTTTTGACTATGGTGGGCGATGAAACCCTGGATTTGTTCACCAATGAAGTTTTACGCCAGTCCACTCTCAAAGATCCGGAAGCAAAGCGCAATCTGAAATTGGTCTTTACTCCCATTCACGGCACCGGAAGAAAACCGGTTCTGCAGATTTTAGAAAAAGATGGCTTTACCGATGTTCATATGGTCAAAGAGCAAGAAATGCCCGACGGCAATTTCCCCACGGTAAAAAGCCCCAATCCGGAGGAGAGAGGCGCTCTTTTGATGGGCATTGAAATGGCAGAAAAAATTGGCGCCGATCTTGTGATCGGAACCGATCCCGATGCAGACCGAATCGGCATTGCCGTGCGCCATGAAGGAAAAATGTCGCTTGTCACCGGGAATCAAGTGGGTGCGCTTCTGGTGGACTTTCTTCTGAAAACCAAAACGGTTCTGGGTACCAATCCCGTTGTGATCAACACCATTGTCACCAGCGACCTTGGCATTGTCATTGCCAAAAAGAGAGGCTGTCAGGCCATGCAGGTGCTTACAGGATTCAAGTTCATCGGAGAAAAGGTGACCCTGTTCGAAAAGGAACAGCTTTCCTCTCTTCCCGAGGCCCGTCACTTTGTTCTGGGCTATGAGGAAAGCTACGGCTACCTTGCCGGCACCCACGCCAGAGACAAGGATGCTGTGGTGGCCTCCATGCTCATTGCCGAAATGGCCGCCTTCTACAAAAAAGAAGGAAAAACTGTCATCGATGCCCTTTCCGATCTTTACGATGAATTCGGCTATTACCTTGACAAGGTGGAATCTTTTACTCTTCAAGGAAAAGAAGGCCTGGAGAGAATTTCCCAGATTATGAGTCAGCTCCGGGAGGACCACAGCTTTTTGCCGGGCGTGGAAAACGTTCTGGACTATGCAAAAGGGGTGGAGGATCTTCCCCGTTCCAACGTATTAAAATTCTACCTTTCCGGCGGAAGCTGGGTGGCCGCCCGTCCCTCCGGAACGGAGCCTAAGATCAAATTCTACTATTGCATCCGGGAAAAGGATCAGGAAAGTGCCCAGGCACTCCTTTCCAATCTCCAAGAAAAGATCAAGGAAAAAACCGGACTTTGATCCGCACTCCCCCTTAAAACCTCAAATCATAACCACCCGAAAAAGCAAGAGGTTCCTTTTTCGGGTGGTCTTTTGTAGCAGCCTCTCCCGTTTTGTTCTTTTCTTGACAGTAGGGGTATGTTATGTTATAATTAAGAAAAATCAGCAAGGAGATTAAAACAATGAAACAAAAATCTGTTTTCGCTTTACTTCTTGCGCTCACACTTCTATTCACTTCCCTTTTATCTTCTTGTGAGAGCGCACCGTCAAGTGATGTTGATCAGACTGTAGAAAGCACACAAGAAACAATCGAAAAAACGGAAGAATCAAAAAACGAAGGAAATTCTTCTCAATCCAAGTATCTTGCCAATCGCTTGAATGCTGAACAGGTAAACAGCCTCCCCATCGCCACGGAAGATATGACGTACGAAGAGCGTCGGCAACTGGCTCTGGATTATTTCTACCTTCAGCTCACCTTCCAATGGCTTCCCAATATGGATATTACCGATTATCCGATGACCTATGGAACAAAGAACAAAGAGATTCTCTCCACCGCAATTTATGTGGGCGTCCCCTACCAAAGCAAGGGAAGCGGAAACCTTTATCGCTGGTTGGAGTATTATGACGAAGAAACCGCCGTTATGGACATCCAGCGAGCCTTTGCAGAAAACGGAGGCTACGGTGAAGACGCCGCAATGACCGATGTGGAAGATCGCGGTAATTTCATCTACAAAAAATATCGCAGCTTGATGACCTTCTTCAACCAGTGCTCCTTCGGCGCTTTTTGGGGTTGGGGCAGAGTGATCAACTCCGTCCATCTTTTAGGAACCGCTTGGATGAACGCCTATAACGGCTTTATTCCCTTAGGTTATACGTATCCCAATATGGAAACTCTGGATAAATTCGGAGAAGTAACCGATGGAAACCCCACAGGATACGATACCGTCAATGTAATCGAAGATTGGAATGCGGCAAACGGCGATGACGGAATGTATCGTTGCTATGCCAAGATGAAGCCTGCAGATCTTCTGGTCAGCGATACACACACAATGATGGTGAAAAAAGTCACTCTGCAAAAGAAAACTGACGGCACCATCGACTATGAAAGAAGTTATGTGGCTGTTCAGGAACAAGGTGAGAAGTGGAGTTTTTCTTCCACCCTTCACAAAAAACGCATTTTCACCCAAGGGGAAACCGAAAAGGAATATACCTTTAGAAATCTTCAGAGCCAAGAATATATCCCCTTTACCTTTGCAGAATTCTTAGATCCCAATGTTCCCGAGGAAAAAGTGCTTTTGGACAGCTACTATGCCAGCGCCAATGTTCGTTCCCACCTGGAAGACAGCTACACCAATTTCTCTTTCACAAAAGAGCAACTGATGGATATGACCGGTCCCGGTTTGGAAAAAGCAGTGCTATTTACCAATCTTCAAGAGGGTCTTGAAAACATCACCATGGCGCAGTTTGAAGAAATGGCGTTAGGTTCCAATTATTCCATTTCCGATGTTTTTGTTATCGTAAAAGACAAGGATGGAAATGAACTGAAAAAGAATGTTTACCGTGCCACCAATGGCGTAATCCGCGAAGTCACGATGAAAACAAACAACAGCACCTGGCAAAAGGATGATGCCGGTAACTATTTGAACATGACAGACGGAATTGCTCCTTTGGCAACAGGAGAAAACACCATTGAGATCACCGTCCAACTCTCCACCGGCGAAAAACTCACTGCATTCAGCGGAAAACTGCTTGCCTGATAAATCGGTCCAAATAAACGACGTAAAAAAAGCCCAAGTGTCTAAAAAGGCACTTGGGCTTTATCTATTTTTTCATTAGCCGCGATCTTCGAAAATGGCTTCTTCCTTTGTTTCTTCTGGAGCCGTTTCTTCGTAGAAAGGGTCAATCATATATTTTTTCACCACCGGCCAAGCGCCATAGATCTGGAAAAACCAGGCAATGGAGATGGTGAAGATGAAAAGCATTCCCACTCCCAAGGAGGGGATGAAACTGAACACCACTACATTCAGCACCAGAACCGCCAGGGCGCAAATACCGCAGAGAAGATTTCTTCCGATACCGGAAATGGCTAGAATCCAGGAATTTTTAATGATCTTGCCGATCTTCAGATCAAAGGTGATGCACATCAAATACATGTAAGGACGCATCATCAGATAGATGGCCGTCAAAAAGAAGGTAAGGTACAAAAGCACCAGCATCATAAAGCTTTGATTGGCATAAAGGTAACTGATCAAATCAAACGCGATAACAAAGGCAAACAAGATATCCACAAGTCCCAGAAGAATCGCCTGCTTCCAGTTGCGTTTGATACATCCGAAAAAGTCCTCTGCCATATCCACCGGCTCAGCTCGAACAAAATTGCGCTGAATATAGGTCATAGCGGCAGTGGCAAGGCCGAAGGTGAAAAGGGTGATACACCCGGCCAAAAGGAGAAGGTTTGTTGCGGTGGAGGGATAGGTGTGCTGAATCTGAATCCCCACCACCCCGTAAAGGGCATTGAGAGCGTGGCTTTCGCCGTGGAGCATCACACCGTAAAGAGGCTGAAAGAGAACATTTGTGGGGGTTTGATACGGAACCCCTCCCACTCCGGCCAGATAGGCAAAAAGAGCAAACACGGCGGCGTTAACAAGAAAGAATAAGAGGTTGAGCGTAACCAGCCTCCAAAATTTATCGGCAAAAGTGGAAAAGAAGCGCTTAAAGCCGAAATTCTTTGCAACATCCTCTTTTTTTATGCCCTTTCCGGGCTTGAGAAAACCATTTAACAATCCCATTTTTCAATTCCTTTTTTGTTTTTCGTATTGACGCAAAAGAGCGTCCGATCGGTTTCCCAAAAGGGAAAGCACCTGCTTTTTCGATTTTCCCTGATGGATCAGGTGCATGGAAAGCGCTTGACGGATTCCCTGAGGAGTGCATCCCTGGATTCCCAAACGCAGCGCACGGTCCTTTAAATTTTTCCAAAATCCTTGGCGGGTCATTCGTTTGCCGGAGGATCCTAAAAACAGAGCACTTTCTTCGGGATTCTGAAGTCTGGCCAGGGAAAGATAGGCATCAATCAGATCCATTGTGCCACCCGTCAAAGGCACAGAGCGTCTTTTCGGTCCGGCTCCGCAAAGAATTTCGTTTTGAGCAAAAAGGATATCCTTGCGATCCAGCGCCACCAATTCTGAAACCTGAATTCCCGTCTCACAGAGGAGGGCAATCATGGCCGCATCCCGTCTTCCGCGGATCCCGGGGGAAACATCACAAATGAGGCGAGAAAAATCCTCGGACTTTAGCATTTCTTCCTTTCGGCAGGAAAAGCAAGAGGCGCAAATTCCCTTCATAGGATCAAGCCGGATCTGCCCGGTCTCCAAAAGATAGCGGAAGAACCCTCGCGCCACAGAAAGCGCTCGGGAAAGGGAGCCGGCGGATGCCTTTTGGGAAAGAAAACTAAAATAAGAAAAAAGCTCGTCATAAGATACCTGAGAAAGGGGCTTTGGATCAAAATAGCTGGCCAGGGAGAAAAGATCGCGCCGATAGGATAACACCGTATTGGCCTTCTTTTGCTTTTCCATCTTCTGAAGATACACTTCCAATCGGATCCCTCCCCTCTTTTTCTCCTTTTCATTTTACAATAAAACGCTTCTCTTGGCAAGTTTTTTCCCCAATGTTTACAAAAAAGAAAAAAGCCCCAAAGGGCTTTTTATCCAATCAAGCTACAAAAAAAGGAATAGCTTGCAATCAAAAGGGACGATAGCAAAAGAGAGAGAAAAAGCATCATAGAATAGGAAAAAAGGAAACGGAGATTGACGGTATTGCAAAAGGGCTGGGAATGAAACAGAGTGCCTCCGAACATTCGGCTCTCAACTGCAGGGTATCGCTTTAACGTGGCGTCGGTGAAAAGCCGCAAGGATACCGTGGTGCAAAAGCTGGCATAGCAACAGAACAGCTGTGTGGAAACAAGGCAGTATACCAGAACCAGAAAAAACAGAACAAAACCACTCCCCTCCCGAAGCTCTCCTATAAGAGAAGAAAGCAAAAAGCCGGACAGAGCACCGCGGAGGGCTGCGGACATCAGTTGAAATGCCGGCGCATAAACCGTGATCCCTAAAAGATAGGTGGCAAGAAACCAGATCCCCTCTCCGAAAAACAAATTGGAAAACAACCGTTCAAAAGCTATTTCTCCTCCCGTCATCTGATATCCGCCGGAGCCGTAACAAAACAACTCCAGAATAAGAAACAGAAGAAAAACAGCGCCGGAGAGAAAAAAGAATCGGTAATAGCGATGAAATTTTTTTCGGTATTTGGCGCGATAAAAATGCTTTGGAAACACCCTTTTTGCTCCTTGTTTTTTTCCATTATACGGTTCCGGGCAAAAAAAAAGACCGCCAAAGCGGTCTTTTCTTTATGAATTTTTGGTTACCAGCGAAAGGATGCTTTCTGGGTCGGTATCCCAGGTAACCTGACAGCGGTGGACTGTGTTACCGGCATCCAACCCGTAAAAGGTAAGAGCTCCGAAGGTAACCTTTTCCTCCTTCAGTGCCGCAACAACCTCTTTGCAGGCCTGAGCAAATTCTGTTCGCTCCGGCTTTTCTTCACGGAAGGTAACGGAAAAATGAGTCAAAGCGATCATTTCTTCCGGAATTTGTCCGTAAGCACCGGGAACCACCCCGTCCTTTGTGGGCAAAATCTCTACTTCCTGAGTGATCACATTCATTTCGTTTTTCTGAAATACTCGAACCAACTCGGATTTTCTCTTGATGAGAAGCGCGGTGGCATAGTCAGTAAAGTAACCGTCACGGATCTCATCCCGGCCGAAAAACAGTTCTGATTCCAAAACGCCTTCTCCGTTCCGGTATTCCACGTTGGCCCGATACCCTTTTTCCCGAAGATCATAGAAAAAAGTCATACGGTCAAAGGTCTGATCGGGATAGGTCTTTTCCAGATACTCTGCGGCTCTTTGCCGTTCCGCCACAAATTGGGTGGGCAATCCGGCGGAAAACAAGGGCGTTGCAATTCCTAAAACGGTGAAAAACAGACACAAAAAAGTCTTGCCCCATTGTTTTTTTCCAAGGGAAGAAATCAGATTCTTTCCGCAAAAGGCGCCGCAAAAAGAAACGATCAAGGTTACAAAGCCAAAGGTAAAGGGATCCGGAAGGGCTGCCATCATTCCGTAAAAGATGCCGATGCCAAACGAGGCAAAAGAGCAAAACAAAAAATTGGGATAGACCTTTGCTCCCAGGAACGAAAACAGGAACATCAACGGGAATGTAGCCGCGATCCCCCGATAGGGAAAGGAAAAATAAACCCCAAAGGTAATAAGAAGCGTTGCCACTACCAGGAGGGTATTCTTTTTTTGGGGAAGATGCTGCTCCAAGAATTTTTTTGCGCGATCCATTTCTGCCGCCCTTTCCTTTTTTTGATGGTTCTATTATACGGAAAAAAGCTTGCCCCGTCAATTCCTCACGGAAGAAAAAACACTTCCCTTGGAAAAAAACGGGAAGTGTTGCAAAATTGGAATTTTGAAGATATAATAGGAAAGGTTCTTATGCTTCCGAAGAAACGGCCGCTTCCGATTCCGCTTGGGCCTGGCGGAATGCAGCCAAAACCGCCTCTTCCACTTCGGCGCGGAACTGGGCAGTAATGGGATGGGCGATATCGCGGTAGGTGCCGTCAGCGTTCTTTCTGCTGGGCATCACAATAAAGTGACGGTCATTGGCAAAGATCACCTTCACATCATGCACTACAAAAACGTGATCAAAGGTGATGCTGGCAACGGCAAGCATCGGTCCTTCCGTAAAAGTCTTTCTGATTTTAACATCGGTAATATTCATAATTCTTCTCCTTGTATTAGGTCTTTTGAAGTCTTGGGAAATATAGTTTCCTCTTTCTGGTGCCATTTTAAAATACGAATGTGAAATTTAGGTGAATTTAATGATGAATGATCGCTTTTTTTTAAAAAAACCGGGAAAATCCACAAAAATCTTCTTTTTGGGGATCGGCGGTGTAAGTATGTCCTCCCTGGCTTTTTGGGCAAAAAGGATGGGATGCGAGGTAGCCGGGTATGACGCCACCTTAACCAGAACCACCCGCGAGCTGGAAGAAACCGGAATTGCCGTTTACAATTATTTTTCCGAACGCTTCTATGATAACGTGGACTTGATTGTTTATACCGGAGCCATTCACGACGATGACATTGTTCTTTCTTACCCCAGAAGCCTGGGGATTCCGGAAATGACCCGCGCCCATTTTCTGGGACAGATGATGAGGCAAAGCAAAAATCCCATTGGTGTTTCCGGCACTCACGGAAAGAGCACCACCACCGGAATGCTCGCCTCTATTTTCCTGGCCGAAGAAGAACGGGATCCCACGGTGATGGTGGGAGCAAGACTTCCAGCCATCGGCTCCACCTACCGTTTGGGACAGGGGGATGATTTTATTTTCGAGGCTTGCGAATACCAGAATTCCTTTTTGGATTTCTTCCCACACCTTGCTTTGATTTTAAATGTGGAGCATGACCACGCAGATTTCTTCCCCACACTGGAAGATGTGTACCGCTCCTTTGTTTCCTTTGCAGATCTGGCAAAGGAAGGCTTTGCCATTTGCAATTTTGACAATGAGGGAGCAAGGGTGATCGCCTCCCGCACGGAAAGCCCCGTCTTTTTCTTTTCCCAAAACGAGAAAAAGGATCTTTGGTGTGATCATCTTCGGGAGGAAAGTGGCTTTTACTCCTTTGATATCTTCACAAAAGAAGGTCTTTACACCTCTTGCACCCTTTCCGTTCCCGGTGTTCACAATGTACAAAACGCTCTGGCCGCTGCCTCGGCTGCCTATCTTTCCGGAGTTTCTCCCGAATATGTAAAAAAAGGCCTGGAGGCCTTCCGCGGAGTGGAGCGGAGATTTGAATACCGCGGAAAATGCGGAAAAATGAGAGTGTTTGACGATTACGCCCATCACCCGGACGAGATACGCGCCACCCTCTCTTCCGCAAAAAAATTGGGATATGAAAAGATCACGGTGGTCTTTCAATCTCACACCTTCACCAGAACCCGAGCATACTGGGATGATTTTCTTTCCTCTCTTGCCATGGCAGATCGGGTAATCTTTGCGGATATTTATCCTGCAAGGGAAAAGCCTTTGGAGGGAATTACTGCCGAAAATTTAGCCAAAGAGAGCCAAAACGGTGAATATTTAGGTTCCTTTGAGAGCATTTCCCAGCACCTGAAGGAAAGCGGTGAAAAAGGGCTTTTGATCATTATGGGCGCAGGCGACATCATCAATCTGACCGATCTGGTTTTGACGGAGATCGCCAAGTGACCCCTTCGGCCACACTCATTCTCTTGATCTTTCTGTCTGTGGATGCCATAGCGCTTTTGATCCTTTTGGCTTTTCATATTCGGAAGGAATGGAAAAGAAGCAAGGTGCGTCATTTCGGAGACCGGGCAGAAAAAGAGGTTTCCGATTACATCAAGGAGCAATTTCCGGGTGCGGTGCTTCTGAACAATGTGTTTTTAAAAACCGAACGCTCTGTGACTCAGATCGACCACATTCTCCTTTGCAAATGGGGAATTTTTGTCATTGAAACCAAAAGCCACAACGGCAAGATCAACATTGGCAAAAAAGAATGGGTGCAGATCTACGGTGAAAAGGTCATTCGCTTTCACTCTCCCCTTCTGCAAAACGAGGTCCATCGGCAGGCTCTTTTACGAGTGCTGAAGAAATCCCGGTTGTTTCGAAAAACCCCGGTCAAGGGAATCGTGGTCTTTACCTCAAAAAAGGTGCTTTTTTCCAGGCTGGAAGATGGAATTCTGCGCTTGGAGGAGATGGGGCCTTACATCAAAAGCGGCGGAAAAACGCGAAAAGCGCGCGGTGTGATGACTGCAAAACCGGGAACATCCTACCTATCAAGAGCCAATATTTTATCATTGGAAAAATGCATCCGGCGAAATTGCGTTCGCAGCCGGAGAAGAAAAAAGCATCACGAAAGATCCTTAAGACATTTGGATCGAAATGGTTACGAATGATGAACATACTGTATTTTGATCAGCACATTGCCGTGGCAGAAAAGCCGGCTGGAATTCTTTCCCAGGGCGACGACAAAAACAATCCCAATATGCCGGATCTGTTGCAAAAGGAGCTGGGAGGTCAGATCTTCCCGGTTCACCGCCTGGACCGGGAAACTTCCGGAGTGATGGTATTTGCCAGAACCAAAAAAGCCGCAGCCACCCTTTCGGAGTACATTGCATCCGGTCATATGGAAAAGGAGTACTTTGCCGTTTTATGCCACGCGCCCGAAATTCCGGAGGGAATTTTAGAGGACCTTTTGTTTTTCGACCGTCAGAGGGGAAAGGTCTTTCCGGTGAAACGGGAAAGAAGGGGCGTAAAAAAAGCCATTTTGCATTACCGTACCCTCGCCTGTTCCCCGGAGGGATGCTTGGTATCCGTTCAACCGATCACCGGTCGAACCCACCAGATCCGGGTGCAGTTCGCCAGCCGAAAAATGCCCCTTTTGGGCGATCGCAAATATGGAGGAGAAAAAGGTCAACTGGCGTTGTTTTCCCATCGAATCTCATTTTCTCACCCGGAAACAGGTGAAAAGCTCACCTTTTCCTGCCTTCCGGAAGAATCTCTTCCTTGGGATCGCTTTTCCCGTTTCTTTTCCAGATAACGAAGCGTTCGGCGCTTCGTTTTTTCTTTCTTATATAAAAAATCGATATGCAAACATAATAAAGTTATATGGAACAAAAACTTGATTTTGTTAATTTTGTGTGCTATAATCGTGGGGAAATTTTGAGAAAATTAGGAATCGTTTGGTTGTAAGGAGTAAAAATGGATAAAGTTGACGAGAGAATCATTCAAATGCTACAAAAAAATGCGCGAATTTCAGTCAAGGAGATTGCAAAGGAGGTATTCCTCTCTTCTCCCGCCGTTTCCGCGCGAATTGATCGACTCACCCAGGAGGGGCTGATCAAGGGATATCATATGACCATTGACCGTTCCAAATTGGGATTTGATGTGACCGCCTTCATTAGTGTGGAGGTAACACCCGATCAAAAATCGGATTTTTATCCCTTTGTAAGAAATTGTCCCAATGTTTTGGAATGCTCTTGTGTAACCGGACAGTACTCCCAGCTGGTAAAGGTTGCCTTCCGTACCACTGCGGAGCTGGAGGTGTTTTTGGGGTCTCTTCAGCAATTTGGAAGAACCATCACACAAATTGTATTTTCCACTCCCGTGGAACCAAGAGATGTGGACATTGCAGCCGAATAGCCTTTTGCTAAACAAAAAACTGCGGTAAAAACCGCAGTTTTTTTATTGTTGTGATGGTTTCTTCTTTGGAAAAAAGTCCACAATATTAGCAAAGGAAATGGCCACAAACATAAGAATACAACCGCAAATCTCTTCCGATGTCATGGGCGTATTCAAGAATATCAAGTCGGAAAGCACGGCAAATACCGATTCCAGGCACATAATCAAAGATGCCAGCGCCGGAGGAGTTGAGGTTTGTCCCAGAATCTGAAAGGTATAACCGATTCCGCAGGAAAACAGAGCCGCATACAAAATGGCGCCCATTGCGCAGAAAATGTTCTCCCATGAAGGCTTTTCCCAAATCAGAGTAACAACAAGGCCCAGTGCACCGGCGAACAAAAACTGGACGCTGGACAAAAAGACTCCATCGGTATGGGGTGCAAAATGGTCAATGGCCAGAATATGAAAGGTGTAGCAAACTGCACAGCAAAGCGTCAAAAGATCTCCGCGGCTCATGGTGAGATTTTCCACAATGCCGGAAACACCGTCAGAAAAATCTGCAAGACAGAGAAGATAAAGCCCCACGGCCGCAAGGAAAACACATCCCCAAACAGAGGGCCGAACCTTCTTTTTTAAAAACAGCCCCACAAGAGGAACCATAACCACATACATTGCCGTAATAAATCCGCTTTTCCCGGCGCTGGTTCCTTCCTGAATTCCTTGCTGCTGAAAGAACGCGGCGAAAAAAACGATAAAGCCGCAAACGATACCGCCGGTGAACAGCCATTTTTTATCCTTTTTGGTATTTACGCTGCGAAACAGCTTTCCACGGTTTTTGATCAAAATCACCGGAAGCAACGATAGTCCGCCCAGGGTCATACGGAAGCCATTGAAGGTAAACGCTCCCACAGAGTCACTTGCCAGATCCTGTGCGACGAAGCTGGAGCCCCAGACCAGCGCCGCCAAAAGAAGAAAAATGGGGCCTTTTAGTTTTTGCATGGAAATTTTCATATGATACCTATACAAGAAAAAACGGGATCCACTCCCGTTTTTTCTTTTTTGTTTTCATTACTTCTCGTATCTGATCTCGATCTTATCGGTAGCAGCTTTGACTTCCTGATCCATACGAGCCTCAGCGCCGTTTACGTAAACGTTCCAGAACCAACCGTCGCTGTTCAAGATATCGTGGAATCTGTTGTAGCAGCCGGTGTCTTCATCGTAGTGTGCAGTGGAATCCAGATCGCGAGCATAACCGTCCAAAACGTCCTTTACGGTAAGAAGAGCCCCCTCTTCCACGTAAGCGGTAACAGAACCGGTGTAAAACGTGGTAACGGAATTCTCTTCGGTAGCAACTTCGCCGGTGGCAACCTCGGTCTCTACACCCTTGTAGCTAACAACCGTAACATTGGGAACTTCAACCGGATCGCCTTTGGGACCGGTGCTGCAAGCAACAGCCATAGGAAGGATCAACAGAACTGCAAGCAAAAGTGCGCTTACTTTTTTCATTATAAAATACCTCACTTTCAATTTTGGAGGAGAACCCCCCATCGAGGAAAATTATAGAATAAAAATCGGCTTGTGTCAATATATTTTTTGTGAATCTTACCACATTTTTCGAAAAATGAAAGGGCAATCGGATGGGACAGAAATTGCGCCGTTTTTTTATTTTAATCCTGCTTTTGCTTCTTTTTTTGGCGCCAGCACAAAGCACCTCTTTTCCCCATTTTTCTTTGGATTTTTTTCGGGAGCTGTTTCAATGGGAAAGTGCCCGAGAGGTCTTTGACCTGGATGAAAAAGAAGCGATAGAGGTATTCGGAGCCTGGGAAAACGAGGTGTTTGTGTGAAAAAAGATCTTTCGTTTCTCCTTTATCTGATCCCATTCCTTCTGCTTTTCCGCAGTGCTTCGCCGAAAGAGACCGCTCTGTTTTTTCTTTCCGCACTCCTTCACGAACTGGGGCATTTGGGCACGATTTATGCTTTGGGCTACAAAACGGAACGCTTTTTTCTTTCCCCTGCCGGGGCCGGAATCGGGCTTGACACCGTCTTGATTCCGTACCGAAAGGAAATTTTCATTTATCTTTCCGGACCATTCTTGAATGTGCTTTCCGCCACCGGAGCTCTTTTTCTCATTCGGAACCGTCCCTCTCCGACTTTGTTCTATTTCTTTTTTTGTAATGTGTTCTTGTGCCTAATCAATCTGCTCCCCATTTGTGGGCTGGACGGCTACCAGACGCTCTTTTCCCTGATTTCTATGATCGGAAACCCGGAAATGGCAGAACGGATTTTGATTCCTTTAAGCAGGGCCACTCTGGTGATCCTTACTTGTTTTGGCCTTGCACTCTTCTTCTCTTCAAAGGGTGCTTCCCTTCTGATCTTTTGTCTGATGCTTTTTTGGGAACAAGAAAGAAAAAAAGCCACGAACATCTCGTAGCTTTTATTTCTCGTTCTTATTCAGCAGAGTTGAGCTTTTTGGTCATCTGGCTCTTTCTTCTTGCTGCAGTGTTCTTATGAACATAGCCCTTGGCAACTGCGGTATCAATCTTCTTGACAGCTTCATTGTAAGCGGTCTGGATTGCTTCTTTGTTTCCTTCTTCCAGAGCTTTATCAAACTTCTTTGCAGTGGTTTTCACTGTGGTAACAAAAGCCTTGTTGATTTCAGCTTTCTTTTCGGAAACCAACACACGCTTCTTTGCGGACTTGATATTCGGCAAACGATTCACCTCCTTGACGATACTTAACAGAGTAATCATAACACCATTTTTCAAAAAAAACAAGTCCTTTCGGAAATTTTTTTTGAAAAATTGTCAAGAATATCCATGAAATGAATTTTTAGGAAAAGGAAAAAGGAAAAATGAGACCTGTAAGAAGCGATCTTGCCATTGAAATTTGCAACAGTATTTTTGAGCATACTCCAAAGCCGGACGGCATAGAGTGTAAAGAATCCTTTTGCGGCAGTATGCCCATAGAGCAGGTGCGGATCCTGAATCAAAAGGGGGAAGAACTCTCCGGAAAGCCATGCGGCACATATCTGACCCTAAATACAGGAAAGATCTGGCTGGACGATCGGGAAATCTTTCGAGAAAAGGTTTTGCATTTTGCAGAGCTTTTCACCCAGCTTTTAAAGCAAAAAACAAAAGTGGCCGGATCGGTTTTGGTGGCAGGACTTGGCAATCAGAATATCACCGCCGATGCCATCGGTCCTGTGGCTGTAAAGCATCTGGTAGTCACCCGTCACATTCGAAAGGAGCGCCCTTTGATCTTTGAGGATCTGGGCCTTTCTGATGTATGTGCCATCACCCCTGGAGTTTTGGGACAAACGGGGATCGAAAGCGCTGACGTGATCCGAAGCGTAGTCAAAAGCATTGAGCCGGAGCTGGTCATTGCCATCGATGCCTTGGCCTCCCGGGATCCGGGACGCTTGGTGACCACCATTCAGCTTTGTGACACAGGGATCCGTCCCGGATCCGGTGTGGGAAATCAACGACCGGCACTGACTCAGGAGGAATTGGGGGTCCCGGTGATTGCCGTCGGAGTTCCCACGGTGGTGGATGCCGCCACACTGGCCGCCGACGCCATCCGGCGTTTTTCCGGGAAACGGGAGGATGCAGAAAACGTACGAAAAGAATGGAGCAAAAGCGATCTGAATTTTTTTGTCACGCCGAAAGAAACAGATCAGATCATCCGGGTAATGGGAAGCTTTATCGGATACGGCATCACGCTTGCCCTAAACCGTGACCTTTCCTATGAGGATATGCTCTCGCTTGTGGGGTAAAAATGAAAGAGAATCAAAAACAAAAAATCAAACAATTCTGTCAAAAGTTTGTCGCCTATTTTGCCATGTATGCCCTTCTGCCGATTCTATGCGGCGCTGTGGTGGGCATGCTTTTTCTTGTTCGCTCCGTGGGGGCGGGAAAAGCCGAAGAAATGTTCCATTCCATGGGAGAAAAGACGGTTATGACGGCCTTGGGTGGCAGTTTGGAAGAATCACAAAACAAAACCCAGATAGGCTTTTATTTTCTCTCATCGGAATTGACCTTGCCTTTGGCTGCGGGAATTCCGATGACAATTGGCACTGCTCAGTATTTTTCACCCTTGATTTTGCCAAAACCGGAATCCAACCCTGATCCGCAGCCGGAGGATGCGCCGGAGGAATCCGGAAAAACCCTTTACGGGGAATTGCCCCAAGGGGCAGTTCCGGTGGTTCGCGCCGATCTTTCCTCCAATACCTTCTGCATCAATACCACCTCGTACGATCCTGATATTGAAGATGCAAGAAAGGCCGCCTTCCCCTGCTCTGCCTCCCCTGCAGGAGAAAAGCCGTTGGTTCTGGTGCTTCACACCCACGCAACAGAATGCTATTTGGAGGACAACACCAATCTTTCGGATTTTGCACCGGAAGGTGTGGAAACCTATTTTGTGGAATCGTCAGTCTCCTTTCGAACCGAGAATGCCGAAAGAAGCGTAGTGAAGGTAGGAAAGGTGTTTTCCGAAACGCTCACTTCGCTGGGCATTCCCACCCTACACTGCACGGTAATGCACGACAAGGACGATTTCAACCAAGCCTATACCAATGCCGCCGAAACCGTACGGGCCTTACTTGCCCAGTACCCCTCCATTGAATATGTGATCGATCTGCATCGGGACAGCGTCACAAGAGGGGATTCCTATGTAAAAAGCTACACCGAAATTCAAGGCACTCCCAGTGCACAGGTGATGCTGGTGGTAGGAAGCAATCAAAACGGAAGGCACCCCAACTGGCGACAAAATCTGACTGTTGCCACCGCCTATAAGGACAGTCTCGACACCCTTTACCCCTCTCTTTCCAGAGCCCTTTATCTTCGGACCGCCCGTTTCAACCAGGAATTTTTACCCGGTTGCCTTCTGCTTGAGGTGGGAACGGCGGCCAACACTTTGGAGGAAGCCGAGCAGGCAGCCCGATATGCGGCCGAAGCATTTTCCAATATGCTAAAGGAAAAGCAATAACAACCGCTATCAATAAAAAACGGTGCTCTCGCACCGTTTTTTATTGATAGAAGAGCCTTGCAGCATTGTTGTAAAACACATCCTCGATCTTTTTTCGATCCAGTTCTGCCAAGATGCAAGCCTGACGAAACGCATACAGTTCCTCGGTGATCACGTGCCAGCAGCGAAACGCGGTTTTGGATTGAAAATTCGTAAGATCCCTCTCTCCGATCCAATAGAACTGATCTGCAATGGAAATCGCCTTTCCTGCAAGACGCGAAACCGGGTAATCCGTTCCCCACATACAGCGATCCGTGCCCACCTTTTTCATAATATATTGCAGGGAGGGAGATTCGCAAATGCCGGAAAAATCGTACCAGACATTTTCCAGCCCCACCAATTCATCCACGGTTCCAAACACCGTCCAGGCGGCAAAGCTCCGGGCAGCGTGAGCCAGAATGAGGGTGGCATTGGGATATGCCTTTGCCATCTTCTTGATATAACTTAAATTGTCCGGATCGGCAAGAGCCCGGTCTTTGACCATATGCAAGGTAATGACAAGTCCTTTTTCATTTGCCACCTGCCAGGCAGACTCCGGCAAATACTCCCCTATGGAGGAAGAAAAGGTATCGGAGCGATGGGAGAAAATGTGGTAACACTTTAAGCCTCGGATCCGGGGATGGATCAATCTTTTTTCAATGTCCTCCACCGACTCGCAAGGCAGAATCTGAATTTCCCCTACATTGTGAGGATACCTTTGAAGTTGAGATGCTAAAAAGGAATCGGACAAGCGCAATTGATCAGGATCCGAAAGGTTTTTGGTAGGATAGACGATTCCGTTGCAAAAAAGCTTACGGTCTCCCGAAAAGGGTGATAGATCCCGAAGATAGGTATCAAAGGAATCCTCGCCACCGGGAAAATCTTTTTCGTGGGTGATATGCATATGAGCATCGAACATTTGGGAAGGCAAAAAATCATCCAATTGCTTTGCCGCTTCCAGATCATAGTCATTCAAAATATAATCCTTCATTTTGTTCTCCTTTTCCGCGTTTGAAGACGCGGTTTTATTTTTCCTCTTCCAACAAAGCCCGTTCCAATTCCAAAACGGTTTCGCAAATGCAGTCTGCTCCTGCCTGCTCCAATTCCTCGCGGCTTCCGTAGCCGTAAAGAACACCCACGGTGTTCATACCGAAATGCTTGCCGCCCAAAATATCAAATTTCCGATCTCCAATCATCACGGATGCAAGAGGATCGGCACCGGAGGATTGGATGGCATACCGGATCACATCCTTTTTTTCATAGCGCTCCTTCTCATCCATCGTAGCGCCGCAAACCAAGTCAATATAAGGGGTCAGTTCAAAGTGCTCCACGATCTGCTGGGCAAATACTTCCGGCTTCGAGGTAGCAAGGATCACCTTTTTGCCTTGTTCCTTCAGATGCTTGAGCAGTTGGGGAATCCCCCGGTACAGTTCATTTTCAAACAAGCCCTTTTGGGAAAAATATTCCTGAAAGCGTCGGGTGGCCTCGTGACCTTGTTCCTTGGAAAAACCATAGTATTTTTGAAAGGAATCCACCAAAGGCGGGCCGATGAAAGGATAGAGCTTTTCCCGGCTTGTCTCCTCGATGCCATAACTTCGGAGGGCATACATCACGGAATTGGTAATGCCGACGCCGGGATCGGTCAGCGTTCCGTCCAGATCAAAAAAGAAAAAACGTTTCATATTCCTCAAAAGCAGATCTTAAACACGCGAACAGAAGCTTCGCCTTCGCGGTTTAAAAGTGACACCGCCATAATATTTTCATAAATGAAGTCCACCTTTTGCACCGTCTCATTTTCAGGCAGCACAGAGGTGACAGAAAAGGCTCTTTTTTCACTCATAACCAAAACCTCTTCCTTTCCCTCTCCCTGAACGCGGGCAACGGCATAGCCACCCCGGGGAGATACGGAAAAGATCTCGCCTTGAGAAAAGCCCTTCAATTCCGGACCGGAAAAGACACTTCCCAAAAGCAAGTGATTCCAATGGAGGATCAAGTCCTTATCTCCTTCGTTTTCTATGTCCAGTCTCTGGGCATAAAGGCGATTGAGAGCCGGGCCGTAACTGCCCTTTAGATCCAGCGCAGTCTTGGCTGTTTTGCCGCCATTGCAATCCAAGGCAACATAATATTCTCCCTCTTTTCCACTGACTGAAAAATAGGCTTGCGAATTGCCCACAAAGGCGCCAAAGCGAAGATTGCTTCCGTATTCGGCAAAGGAAACGGTCTGCACGGACACCACCCGGAGGCTATTTGAGGAAGGATCGGTGCGATAGACGGTTACATCGGTTCCGTCCAAGGAAATGGCATAATCGGAATTGGCGGAAAATGCAACTACATTTTGCCCAAAGGGATCGACTCCCTCAATGGAATCGGCAAACATAGGATAGCACAGATTCTCCTTGGGATGAATGTTATATTTCTTTCCGTCCTCGGCAATATAGACAAACCGCTCCGGGCCGCAAACCGGCCAGAAGGGCTCATAAGAAGATTCCACAGGATAAAAATTGGTCAGTACGATTCCGTAATCCTTTTCCAATTCCACCTTATAGTAAGAAAAAATTCTTCCGTCAAAGCCGAAAGGAGAAAGATCCACCTGCTCCAGCTTGATCTCCCTAAAAATTTCTCTGTTGAAGGGCTCGTAAAGCAGCGCACTCTCCTTCTCTTCCGAAAGCAGAAGCTTTCCGTTATAGGAATACTCCCCTTCCAGCCGGACCAGCTCCGAAAGTCCCTTGCCCAGATAAAAGCGAAGCGCAAACACAAAAACGCCGCCCAAAAGAAGAACCACCGCCAAAAGGGAACAAAGGATGGCAATTTCTTTTTTCTTCATTTTCTTCTCCTTCTATCAACTTGGAATTGTAATTTTGATTTTCTTGTGTTAAAATACCACTTGAGGTGAAAACATTGCGAATACTGTTTGTATGTACCGGCAACACCTGCCGTTCTCCTATGGCGCAGGCACTGATGCAATCTCTTAGCGAAAAAAAGGGGCTTTCCCTTTTCTGCGACTCTGCCGGGATCTATGCTGTGCCCGGTTCTGATATGTGCCGGACCGCAAAGGACGTATTGGAGAAGGTTTATCAGATTTCAAATTTCGATCACAAGGCGAAAAGAGTTACAAAGGAGGATTTGGATTCCTTTGACCTTATTGTCGCCATGACAGAAGATCACGAAAGGCTCCTTTTGCAGGCCTTCGGCGTCAAAGGAAAAACCGTTACCATTCCCGGCGGTGTGGGCGATCCCTTTGGAGGGAATTTTACCGTTTATCAAAAAGCGGCAGAACAGATCCTGGAGGGGCTTTTGTGCCTGGTGGAAAAAGGAGTCATCCATGATTGAAATTCTTCCCTTAACGCCCTGTCACATTCCTTCCATTGCAGAATTGGAACAGATCTTATTTTCCGATCCCTGGAAGGCAGATGCCTTAACCTCCTTTTTTTCCCAGCCTCATGCAAAAGGAGCAGTGTGCCTGGAAAACGGGATTTTGAAGGGATATGCCCTGACCACGCTCGTTGTCGGGGAGGGCGAGATTTTGCGCATTGGGATCCATCCGAATGCCCAAAAAAAGGGGCTTGGAACTCATTTGATCACCTTCGTTCTGAAAGAAGGTTCCCTACAAGGGGCAGAGGATTTTTTCCTGGAAGTAAGAGAGGGAAACCTTGCCGCCCGCAGCCTGTACCAAAAGGTTGGGTTTTCCCAGATGGGCCTACGGAAAAACTACTATTCCGATCCCACGGAAAACGCCATTTTATATCAAATTCATTTAAACATGAAGGAAACTGATTTATGAAAATTTTAGCCTTTGAATCCTCCTGCGATGAAACCGCTGCTGCGGTGGTGGAAGATGGTCGGCGCGTTTTATCCGACGTGGTTCTTTCCCAAATCGACATTCATCACCGATATGGAGGTGTGGTCCCAGAGATTGCCAGCCGCGCTCACACAGAAGCCATTTGCACCGTCTGCGAAAAAGCCCTTTCCGATGCCGGTCTTACCTACGATGACATTGACGCCATCGGCGTCACCAACCGCCCCGGCTTGATCGGAGCCCTTTTGGTGGGAGTCAATTTTGCAAAATCTCTGGCTCTGGCAAAAAACAAGCCACTGATTCCCGTCAATCACATTGAAGGGCATATTTCTGCCCTGTACCTTGAGCACCCGAACCTGGAGCCGCCTTTTCTGGCTCTGGTGATGAGCGGTGGGCACACCTCTCTTGTGGAAGTGAAAAGCTACACGGATTTTTCCCTGGTGGGTGCCACACGGGACGATGCCGCCGGAGAAGCGTTTGACAAGGCGGCAAGAGTTTTGGGAATCGGTTATCCCGGCGGAAAGGAAATGGACCGTCTGGCGGCCATTGGAAATCCGGATGCCATCTATTTTCCCCCGGCCTCCATTCGAGATCACGATTTTGACTTTACCTTTTCCGGGCTGAAAACTGCCGTGATCAACTACGTTCACAACAAAAAGCAAACCGGAGAAGAAATCGTGCCGGAGGATCTGGCGGCCTCCTTTACCAAAGCGGTTTGCGCCGGAATCTCTTCCCGTTTGGAGCATGCCCTAACGGCATTTTCTCATCAAAAGCTGATTTTGGCCGGCGGGGTCGCCGCCAACAGTCACATTCGAAAAACAGCGGAAGAAGTCTGCAAAAAGTGCGGTGCCACCTTGTTTTTGCCGTCCCCTTCCCTTTGCGGAGACAACGGGGCCATGATCGCCGCTCAAGCCTATTACAATTTCAAGGCCGGGATTCTGGCAGACGAGAGTTTAAATGCCTTTGCCACTTCTCCCTTTCACTTCAAATTTTAAAGAAATAAAACTTCTTTTCCACAATTTGCTGTGGAAAACTCTGTGGGAAATGTGAAAAAGTGCTTAAAAATCAGCCTTTTTTTCCCTTATATCCACAATCGGATGTGAAAAAGTCGTATTTTTTACAATCTGCAAAAAATCAGTTATTTTCCTCTTTGGATGGCGGTAAACTGGCTTCTCCGGAGAGAAAACGAACGGCTCTCTCCACCGAATTCTTGGCATTGCCCCAGGGCTCATCGTGGAAGCGATAATCGAATTTTCTGCAAAAATGAGAAATATCGCTCTTTAAATCCTCCAGATACTTCATCTGAACGGATTGTGCCGCGTCCAGAAAGTCGGGAAGCTTCTTTTTGGAAACGAAATGCTTTGCCGTTTTCAAAAAACGGGTATAACATGGCATACAAAAATAGGTCTGCTTTTCCATTTTGTGGCGAAACTCAATATCCATCTCCCAAAGAAGGCAAGCGGTTTCGAACATTTTTCCCCAGTGAAATTCCACCCGCTCGCATACATAGCAGGTTTTGCAGAAGGACTCGGTGTGATCGGAAACGGTCACCAATTTGTCCTTCAAGGAAATTTTCGGTGTGGCGCATTCCTTTTTCATCAGATCCAGATGACTTTCCAGCATCAGTGCCAGGGGAAGCCTTTTTTGTGCTTCGTACATCTGCTTGAAATGGGTTCCGCAAAAGCCCTTTTCATTGGTTTGAATCCGAATGTCCGGCTCCATCATGGAGGCACCCAAAACCAGATCGATCTCGTTCTCCTCCAGCTTTTTTCTCATACGGCAAAAGGGACAGGAGCCGCTCTCGTCAAAGGCCTCGTTAACGGGAATGGTATAAATTTTTTCCATGGAAAATCTCCTTTGAAAATTCTGGTTCTATGGTAGCATAAAAACAATTCTTTTTCAAGTCAAGATATGAAAATCCAATCAGAAAGGACTTCTTATGGCTAAGGTACTCCACACCCTGGACGAAAACCACTCTCTTTACCAGTTTACCGACGGTTTTTCCTTCGGTACCGATGCAGTGCTATTGTCCGGTTTTATCCGTTGCCGAAAGGGCAAGGTGGGAGTGGAATTGGGGACCGGAACCGGCATCATTCCCATTCTGCTTTCCATTCACAAGGAATTTAAGAAGATCTGGGCACTGGAGATCCAGCCGGAATATGCGCTTCTGGCTCGGGAAAACCTTTCTCTCAACGGATTTGACCAAAAGGTGGAGGTAATCCAGGGCGACCTTAAGGAAGCGAAAAAAATCATTCCCGGTACCTGTGATTTTGTGTTTTCCAATCCACCTTATATGAAAACAAGCTCCGGTGCAGTGAATGAAAATGAAAAAAAGCGCATTGCCCGGCACGAGATCTTTTGCGACATTCAGGACGTTTGCGGTGCGGCATCCTCCCTCTTGCAAGACAAAGGAGAATTTTTCTGCGTTTATCGGTTTGGTCGGATGGCCGAATTGTTTTCTGCCATGCAGAAGCATCAAATTGAGCCAAAGGATCTGGTTCTGGTCACTCCCAAGCCAGGTGATGCTCCCAGTTTGATTCTGGTACGCGGCGTCAAAGGAGCAAAGCCGGATTTGAAAACAAGGCCGGTCTTTGTGATTCAAGATGAAAACGGAGAAAAAACACCGGAGTGCAAACACCTTTACGAAACCGGTATCTTGCCGTACGGGAGGGAAGGATAATGCGAAGGCTCTGTTCCCTTTTACTCCTTTTGTCCCTTCTTTTTCTCTCTGCCTGCCGGGGAGATGTCCCCTCCCACCAAAGCGCCAATCTTGTTATCGCGATAGTAAAAGAAAACACCGAGCTTTTTACTCGGTGCGTGGAGGAAATGGAATCTTTCCATCTGGAGCGGATTTACGTGGCGCTGGAGCAGGAAGAAACGGAGGAATGGCAAACAGTGACCGGTGAAACCCGGCTGGTTTCCTTTGAAAAGGAAAGTGACGATCGGACCGAGATCGAAAATGAGATTTTGGAAGAAGCCCTTTCCACCTTTGGCTTTGAGGTAATCTTCTTTCAGACCGCCTCCGATTCCAGAAGAAATGTGATCTTCAGCTTTACCAGAGAATCGGATGACGGGGTGCAAAACGGATTTTACTATTCCTACGATGCTCTCCCCTCCGGCTGGTGGGGCAGACGGGCCCAACTGGAACGAAAGGACAATCGTTACCTCCAGGCAAATAAGAACGGAGATGCCTGGTATTATACCGTTCAGATCCAGGATCATTTCTATTACTTCGAAAAAATGGGAGACCTTCTGGCATAAGCCAAAAGGCCTCCTGTTTCTTTCTTCTATCCTTCCGCTGTTTCCAATTCTTTTAATTCCCGAAACACTTTTTTGGTCAAAAGAGTGGAAATGATCATGGTGATTCCATCGGCCAAAAGCTGGGTGGAAACCACACCGTAAAGTCCGAAAAGGGCATTCATGAAAAATAGCAAGGGAATGTTCACAAGGCCTTGACGACAAATGGACAGAATTAAAGATTCTCTTCCCTTTCCCATGGCCTGCAAGGAGAAGGTGGCAAGAAGATTATAGAACATCAAGGGCGTGGCGAGACAGCAAATGCGCAGAAAGATCTCGCCGTAAGAGACTGTGGTAACTTCCTGAATGAAAAAGGAAACGATCGAACGGGAAAAAATTTCAAAAAAGAATACGCAAATGCCGGCAAAGGCCATTCCGGCAAAGCGGCAGGTGGAGATCACCTTCTTCATACGCTCCTGGTTGCCGGAGGCATAGTTGTATGCCACCAAAGGAAGCATACCCTGGCACAGACCCATACCTACATTCAAGGGAAGCATATCAATTTTTTTCACAATGCCAAGGGCTGCCAATTCCACATCTCCGTAAGAGGAGGAAAACTGATTTAAAAACATATTGGAAATACTGGCAAGAAGACTTCCCAAAGCAGAGGGGATTCCAATGGCAAGAATCCTTTTCACATAAGAAAAACCGGGAATGAAATACCGAGGAGAAAGAGAAAGCACCGTTTTTCCGCGAAGGGACGCAATCACGATCAGAAAATAGACCAAAGAGATCACATTGGAAAGACAGGTGGCAATGGCGGCACCAGCCACCTCCTGACCATCCGGAAGAATGAAAAACATAAAGACAGGGTCTAAAATGATATTGATCACGCCGCCCATTCCAAGACCAAAGCTGGCCTGCTTGGCATACCCTTCACTACGCAAAAGATGGGAAAGAGCCATGCTGAGTGTGGCCGGCACACCGCCGATGATCACCACCCAAAAGGTGTAGGAGGCGGCATAGTCATATGTAAATTCACTGGCGCCCACCATATGAAGCACCCCATCCATACAGAACAGACAAAGGCCGGAATACAGCAGGGTAACAAAGATGGTTCCGTAAAAGCTAAAGGAGGATACTTTTTTTGCTTCCTGGGGCTTTTGCTGCCCCAAGAGACGGGAAATCAAGCTTCCGCCGCCAACACCGAACAGGTTGGAAAGGGAGGCCATCACAAAAAACAAAACAAAGGCAAGGGTGGAAGAAGCCACCTTATAAGGGTCATTGGTCATTCCGATGAAGAAGGTATCCGCCAGGTTATAGATCATACTGATCAGCTGGCTGATGATGGTGGGGATGGCAAGCGTTGCCAATGCCTTTGGCACCGGCATGGTTTCAAACAGTTCTTTCTTTTTATCCATAAAAAAAACAAGGATCCTTTCGTATTACAAAACGCGTTTATTGTACCACAAATCTCTCCCCTTTGCAACAAAAAAAGACGGAATTTTCCAAAATGAAAACTCCGTCTTTTCTTTCCTTTTTTATCTTACCCGATCCAGAATCTCTTGCGAACAGGGTGTCATTGTGCACATATAATCGGCGATATAGGGATACAAAATTTCATAGCCGCCATCGGTGGGATGAATATAGTCATTGGTATAACGAAGGGTATGGAACTGTAGTTTTTTAGCGATTTCCTTGTGGTTATACATATCCAAGTAGGAGATCTGCCACTTGTCACAGATCTTTTTTGTCATATTCACATATTCATGCATCTGGGCAACGTAGCCTTTGTCACACTTAGGCGCCCTAAAATCGATCAAAAAGCCAATGCACGCCTTGTCCCCATAGGTCTTGATCGCAGTATAGATCAAGGTTTCCAGTCCTCCGGCAAAAGTGGAGGTATCAAACGCCTCGGGAGACCAGGCATCGCTCATTTTTCCCACCTTTGCTTTGGACCAGGCATCGTTCCGACCGCCGTTGAGCATAATGTAATCAAACTCTCCATCCGCTTGAAGCTGGGTGGTGATAATTCCCTGCTTTGGCTTGCGAATGTCGGATACAGACGTGCCGCTCACAGCTTGGTTAACAACTACAAGTCCTGCGGCATCGGCAATTCGTCCTGACCAGCCCTTATTCTTACTGTCACCGTAGCCGGCGCAGGTAGAAGAGCCCACAAATAGCGCTCTTTTCCCGGAAAGTGCCTCTTTCCATACTGCGACGCGTGCTTGTTCGTCCACAGTTTCTTTCTCCTCTTTTGTCTGGTTTTCTTCCGTTTTGCCTTCATCCTGCGTTTTTTGATTCTCTTTTGTCGCCGTCAGGTTCTCCCCGGTGTCAACAGACTGGAGGGTGCTGCCGCATCCCACAAGGGATAAAAAAAGCATAGAAAAGGCCAAAAAGAAAACAATCGCTCGTCTTTTCATAACAAAGTCCTCTTTCTTATTTCACCCGATCCAGAACCGCTTGCTCACAAGGAGTAAGGGTGCGCATAAACTGGGCAATATAGGGATACAAAATTTCATAGCCGGCGGCGTTGGGATGAATGTAATCCTTGGTATTGGCTTTGGTATCAAATTTCAATTTTTGCGTAATCTCATCGTGATTATACATATCAAAATAAGCCACACCCCACTTATCGCAGATCTGTTTGGTCATTTCCACATAGTCATCCATCTGCGCCACATAGCCCTTTTCACATTTTGGTGCTTTGAAATTGATCAGATAACCGATGCGTGCCTTGGCACCGTATTTTTGAATGGCAGTATAAAGGAGTGTTTCCAGTCCTCCGGCAAAGGTAGAAGTATCAAAATCAGCGGGAGACCAGGAATCACTCATTTTTCCCACTTTTGCTTTGGACCAAGCGTCATTCACTCCGCCGTGGAGCACAACATAATCAAACTCTGCATTGAGATTGAGCTGATCCACAATGATCCCCTGTTTGCTTTTTCGCACATCGGAAACCGAGGTTCCGCTGACCGCGCGATTTGCGGAGATCAGTCCGGTGGCGGTGGCAATACGCCCGGCCCATCCGGTCTTGGCAGAATCACCGTAGCCGGCGCAAATGGAATCTCCCACAAACAAGGCTCTTTTCCCGGAAAGCACATCATTTGCCACGGTGGTAGTGGTGGGGGGTGCGGCCGTTGTAGTAGTCGTTGTGGTTGTGGTGGTCGTTGTGGTTGTGGTGGTAGTACCTTGATCAGAATTCATCTGGGTTTCTTTTTCCTTGGTTTCTTCTTTGGTATCTACAGTTTGATCCTGACCGGGCTCAGTGACCGGATCGGAGGAGAGCTCACTGGAGCATCCCAATATGCCTCCCATCAAAAGACTCAAAACCATAAGCAAGGCCAAAAGACGTATTTTCAAAGCAGCATCTCCCTTCATTGTTCCTCTTTTGCTCTTAAAAAAAGAGTAACGTCCTTTTCCCTTTTTGTCAAGGGTGAAATTCCAAGTCAAAAAACACCCAAGAACTCTTTCTCGCCATCGTTTTTGAAAAAATTTTCATTTTTACTAATTTATCCAAATTTTTTTCGGCCAACCTATTGCAAAACTGAATTTTTTGTGGTACACTGTCCTCCGTTGAATCCTTTTGCAATGCTAAAACAGAAAGGTACCGATATGAATCAATCTGCAATTTCCGATAAACTCGCCCTGGTTCGCTCCGACATTCGCGGCCCCGTTTACGAGGAAGCCTTACGGATGCAAGCGGAAGGCAAAAAGGTGTTAAAGCTCAACACGGGAAACCCGGCCTCCTTCGGCTTTAAAATGCCGGAGAGCGTGAAAAAGGCTTTGACCGATGGAATGGATGATGCCGTTGCCTATTGCGATATGCGAGGAATGCCCGCAGCAAGAGAAGCGATCCTTTCCTACCATTTGTCCCGTGGCATCTCTGACATTTCCATGAACGATATTTTTCTCACAAACGGTGTCAGCGAAGCGGTGCAGATGGTCACCCTTTCTTATTTGAGTTACGGAGATGAGATCCTGCTTCCCTCTCCCAATTACTCTTTGTGGGAAAACTGCTCTCACCTGGCCGGTGCCAAGCCGGTTTTCTACCGCTGCAGGGAAGAGAACGACTGGATGCCGGATCTGGATGACATTCGTGAGAAGATCACGAGCAAAACCCGCGCCATTCTTCTCATCAACCCCAACAATCCCACCGGTGCCGTTTATTCCAAAGAACTGGTGGAAAAAATCGTTGGTATTGCAAGAGAATTTGACCTTGCCATTTTTTCCGATGAAATCTATGACAGACTGGTGATGGACGGTCTGGAAGCCGTTTCCCCGGCTACAATGGCACCGGATCTTCTGACGGTGACCTTCAACGGCCTTTCCAAATCTCACGTGGTTTGCGGATTCCGTTGCGGTTGGACCGTTCTTTCCGGACCGGAAGAAAAGCGGGGCCCCTTGAAGGAGTCCTTAACAAAGCTTTGCTCTATGCGGCTTTGCTCCAATGCACTGGCACAGCTGGCAGTTCCTGCCGCCATGGCCGACAACGCTTCCACCCAGGCCATGCTGGTTCCGGGCGGGAGGCTGTATGATCAAAGAGAAGCCACCTGCGGTGTTTTGGAACAGATCGACGGCATCTCTTTTGTGAAAAACCGAGCCGCCTTTTACCTCTTCCCCAAGCTTGACAAGGAAAAGTTTAACATCCGGGACGACCGACAGTTTGCGCTGGATCTGCTCCACGCAAAAAATCTTTTGATCATTCCCAGCTCCGGATTCGGCTGGCAAGGAAATGACCATTTCCGCATTGTGATGCTTCCGGAAAAAGAAATTTTGAAAAAAGCCATGGAAGACTTGGGAGATTTCCTTTCTGATTACAAACAAAAATGAGGTTCAAAGAGCACACCTTTTGCGGTGTGCTCTTTTTGTGCGCTATTGGCAATTTGCACAAAAAAATTCACTATTTCTCTCGGAATTTATTTATATATCTATGGAATTATATTGCTATGTCGAATTTTGCATTGGTAACTCAAGGTTTTCGTAAAACTTTGCTTGAATTTCCGCAAAAATTTTGTTAAAATGACAAGTGTTTGTTTTTGAAAATCTTCAGTTATATTATGGGAGGAAAACAATGGAATACCGCATTGAACATGACTCTATGGGCGAGGTGAAAGTCCCCGCTGATAAATACTGGGCAGCACAAACCGAAAGAAGCCACGAGAACTTTAAGATCGGCGTAGGCATTGAGATCATGCCTCGGGAGATCACCCGTGCATTCGGCGTTCTGAAAAAAGCCGCTGCCATTGCCAATCACGCGCTCAAGCCGGAAAAAATGACAGATAAAAAGCTGGAAGTCATCTCCCGCGCTTGCGACGAGGTAATGCGGGGCGAACTCAACGATCACTTTCCTCTTGTGGTCTGGCAAACCGGCTCCGGTACTCAATCCAATATGAATGCAAACGAGGTCATCGCCAATCGAGGGAATGAACTGGCCGGAGAAAAGCTACTTCACCCCAACGATGATATCA
Source organism: Eubacteriales bacterium (assembly GCA_045541915.1). Lineage (GTDB taxonomy): Bacteria > Bacillota > Clostridia > Oscillospirales > SIG627 > RGIG5579. Next base: position 96,648 of record JAZQJZ010000037.1, on the reverse strand, counting down.
ATATGTCCCAAAGCTCCAACGATACCTTCCCCACCGCCATGCACATTGCCGCGGTGGAGGCCATTGAAGACAAGCTCTTCCCGGCCTTAGATCTTCTCATTTCTACCTTGATTCGTCTGGAGAAAGAAAACGAAGGCATCGTAAAGAGCGGAAGAACCCATCTGCAGGATGCTACTCCCATCCGATTCTCCCAGGAGATCAGCGGATGGAGATCCAGTCTGGAAAAGGACAAGGAACTGCTCGGTCTTTCCTTAAAGCCCTTGAAGGAATTGGCCTTGGGCGGCACCGCTGTGGGAACCGGCTTGAATACCCCCAAAGGATTTGATGCCCAAGTTGCCAGCGCTGTTTCCCAGATCACCGGCAAGGACTTTGTCACCGCCGGAAACAAATTTCACGCCCTTACCTCCAAGGACGAATTGGTCTTTGCTCACGGTGCTCTGAAGGCACTTGCCGCCGATCTGATGAAGATTGCCAACGACGTTCGCTGGCTGGCAAGCGGTCCCAGACTGGGCATTGGTGAGATCTTCATTCCCGAAAACGAGCCCGGCTCCTCCATTATGCCCGGCAAGGTAAACCCCACCCAGTGCGAAGCCATTACCATGGTTGCCGTGCAAGTGATGGGCAACGATGTGGCCGTAGGAATGGCCGCAAGCCAGGGCAATTTTGAGTTGAACGTATTTATGCCCGTTTGCATTTACAATTTCCTGCAGTCTGCCCGTCTTTTGGCAGAGGCGATGGTTTCCTTCAACGACAACTGCGTCACCGGAATCCGTGCCAATCGCGAAAAGATGCACGCAAATCTTCACAATTCTTTGATGCTGGTCACCGCGCTCAACCCCTATATCGGTTATGAAAATGCGGCAAAGACCGTGAAGAAAGCATTTAAAGAAGACATTTCTTTGAAAGAAGCCTGCGTTGCACTGGGCTTTTTGACCGCAGAAAAATTTGACGAAGTCTTCCGTCCCGAAGACATGGCCTAAAAATCCAATCGGAAAGGAAACCAAGATGATTTTCCAGTATTATCCCGGCTGTACCCTGAGAACCAAAGCAAAAGAGCTTGACCGCAAGGCAAGACTGGCTGCCCAGGCTCTGGGGATCGAGCTTCAAGAAATCCCTGAATGGCAGTGCTGCGGCGGTTGCTACCCCGTGGCCAAGGACGAGATTGCAACCAAGCTTTCCGCTGTGCGCACCTTGATGGCAGCCCATCAGCAGAAGATGCCGGTGGTGACCGTCTGCTCTGCTTGTCACAATGTTCTCAAACGCGTTAATTTTGATATGTTGCAGGATGAAGACATCCGCGATCGCGTCAACCGTTACCTCCAACCCGAGGTGCCCTACGCCGGTGAAGGCCAGGTGCTCCACTTTTTGGAAATGCTCCGTGACAAGGTGGGCTTTGATAAGATTCGCGATGCAGTCAAGAATCCTTTGACCGGCAAGAAAATCGGCGCTTATTACGGATGCCTTCTTCTCCGCCCCGGCAAAGTGATGGCCTTTGACGATCCGGAAAACCCCACTATTATCGAGGATTTCATTCGCGCTCTGGGCGCGGAGCCGGTGGTGTATGCTTATCGCAATGAGTGCTGTGGCGCTTATCTTGCCCTGGAGGACAAAGAAAGCGTTCAAAAGAAAAGCAGTGCCGTTCTTCACAGCGCAAAATGCGCCGGTGCAGACTGCGTGATCACCGCTTGTCCCCTTTGCCTTTACAATCTGCAAAAGTGCGGCGGCGAGATCCCGGTTCTTTATTTTACCGAGCTTTTATTCGAAGCATTGGGTTTGGAATAAGGAGGCGTTCAAATGGAACAGAAGTATTTGAAAGAGGAAATTCTGCGCATCAGCGGTGTGAACCCTCGCAAGTGTATGAAATGCGGAAAATGCAGCGGAACCTGTCCTTCTTATGATGAAATGGAATTTCACCCCCACCAGTTTGTTTCCATGGTGGAAAGCGGCGATATTGAGCCCCTGATGGCTTCCAAGTCCCTGTATCGCTGTCTGACCTGCTTTGCCTGTGTGGAGCGTTGTCCCCGTCAGGTGGAGCCGGCAAAGCTCATTGAGGCGGTTCGACTGATGGTGATCCGTCAGCAGGGAATGAACCATTTAAAACCCGACCAGATCCCTTCCATGCTGGATGAAGATATGCCCCAGCAGGCTTTGGTCACCGCAATGAGAAAATACGCAAAATAGGAGGAACAATATGCAAAGAATCGGCGTTTTCGTTTGCTGGTGCGGCAGTAACATTGCTGCAACCGTTGATGTAAAAGCCGTCGCCGAAGCCCTTGGCAAAGAGCCCGGCGTGGTTTATTTTGAAGATTATCAGTATATGTGTTCCGAGGAAGGACAGAACAAGATCAAAAATGCCATCAAGGAATACGGCTTGACCGGCGCCGTGATCTGCTCCTGCTCCCCCCGTATGCACGAAAATACATTCCGCAAGGCAGCCGCTGCTGCCGGCATCAACTCCTTTATGGTGGAGATCGCCAACATCCGTGAGCAGTGCTCCTGGATCCACAAGGACAAGGAAAGCGCCACGGAAAAGGCCATCATTCTGGGCAGAGCCGCCATTGCCAAGGTGCACCTGAACGCACCTCTCATCCCCGGTGAAAGCCCCGTGGTCAAGCGTGCACTGGTCATTGGCGGCGGCATCGCCGGCATCCAGACCGCCCTTGACATTGCCGATGCGGGATTTGAAGTGGATATTGTGGAAAAGAAGCCCACTATCGGCGGCAAGATGAGCCAGATCGATAAGACCTTCCCCACCCTGGACTGTGCCGCTTGTATTTTGACCCCAAAAATGGTAGATGTTGCCCAAAACGAAAAGATTCGCATCTTCTCTTACAGTGAAGTGGATGCAGTCAAGGGCTTTGTGGGCAATTTCAATGTTTCCATCCGCCGCAAGGCAAGATTTGTGGACGAGACCAAATGTACCGGCTGCGGTCTTTGCACCGAGAAATGTCCTCAGAAGAAGGTTCCCAACGATTTCAACCTGGGACTGGATCAAAAGAGAGCCATTTATATTCCCTTTGCTCAGGCAGTGCCTAAGGTTGCCACCATTGATGCCGATTACTGCACCATGCTGAAAACCGGCAAATGCGGCGTTTGCTCCAAGGTTTGTACCGCCGGAGCCATTGACTACAAGCAGAAAGATACCGTTCTGGAGGAGCAATACGGCGCCATCGTAGTTGCCACAGGCTTTAATCCCATTGAATTGACCAAATACGATGAATTTGCCTATTCCCAATCTCCGGACGTGATCACCTCTCTGGAATTTGAACGTCTGACCAACGCTGCCGGTCCCACCGGCGGAACCCTGCTCCGTCCCTCTGACGGAGAGCACCCTCACAAGATCGTATTTGTGCAGTGCGTGGGAAGCCGCGAGGACGGGAACGGTTGCGGAAAGAGCTATTGCTCCAAGATCTGCTGTATGTATACCGCAAAGCACGCCATGCTCACCAGAGAAAAATACCCCGATACAGAGGTTTATGTTTTCTATATTGACGTGCGTACCCCCGGTAAAAACTTCGACGAGTTTTACCGCAGAGCCGTAGAAGAATACGGCGTTCATTACATCAAGGGTATGGTAGGCAAGGTCTCTCCCGAAAACGGAAAACTGATGGTGCGCGCCTCCGATCTGATCGAAGGAAAGCAGCTTACCATCGATGCAGACCTTGTGGTCCTTGCCGCTGCCATTGAACCAGACAAATCTGCCCGTCCTTTGGCAACCATGCTCACTGCCTCCATGGACACCAACGACTTCTTCACCGAAGCTCACCCCAAGCTTCGCCCTGTGGAAAGTCCCACCGCCGGCATTTTCCTTTCCGGATGCTGCCAGGGCCCCAAGGATATTCCCGAAACCGTTGCCCAGGCCTCTGCTTGCGCCGCCAAGGTCATCGGTCTCTTAAACAAGAACAGCCTTACCTGCAACCCCTGTGTGGCTCATTCCGATGAAATGCTCTGTAACGGATGCTCCTCTTGTGAAAAGGTTTGTCCTTACGGCGCTATCACTTACGAAGAAAAAGAATTCAGAATGCCCGACCGTACCACCAGAGTACGCCGCGTAGCCAGTGTTAATCCTGCGGTTTGCCAGGGTTGCGGCGCTTGCACCGTTGCTTGTCCCAGCGGCGCAATGGACCTCCACGGCTTCTCTAACAGACAAATCATGGCGGAGGTAGATGCTATATGCAAATAGAAGAAAAGTTTGAACCCACCATCGTTGCTTTTTGTTGCAACTGGTGCTCTTATGCAGGTGCTGACCTTTCCGGTACCAACCGCCTTCAGTATCCTGCCAACGTAAAGATCATCCGTGTTCCCTGCTCCTGTCGGGTCAATCCCATGTTCATTCTCCGAGCATTCCAGAGAGGGGCGGACGGTGTGATCCTGTGCGGATGCCACCCGGGTGACTGCCACTACACCACCGGCAACTACTATGCCCGTCGCCGTATGACCCTTTTGTTCTCCATGCTGGATTTTCTCGGCATTGAAAGAGAGAGAACCCGTGTGGAATGGGTCAGTGCCGCAGAGGGTGCCAAGTTTGCCGCTACCATGAACGATTTTGTTGCCACTGTGACCCGTTTGGGTAAAAACAGAAGATTGGAGGATCTGAGATGCAAAAAGTAATTCGCGAAAAAGCCATTGAGCTTCTCAAATCCGGAAAAGCCGATCGCGTTCTTGCCTGGAGCCAGGGCGAATTCTTCTACGATCAGACACCCCACATTTTCCGTACCCCGGAAGAAGTGGAAAACGGCCTGGTATACAACGGATTTTCCGGTGCCAATCTTTCCAAGTACTTGGTGAAAGAAACCTTGAAGGACGGCGTGGTTGCCGTGTTCTTAAAGCCTTGCGATACCTACTCTTTCAGTCAGCTTTTAAAGGAGCATCGCTTCCACAGAGAAAAGGTGTGGGCGGTGGCAATTCCTTGCGAAGGAAAGCTGGACATCGAGGCGCTACGCAAAATGGGACTGCGCGGCATTAAGACCATCAAGGAAGAGGGCGACAATCTAACCGTCTCCACCATTTACGGAGAAAAGACGGTCAAAAGAGCCGATGCTCTGGCAGAGCGTTGCCTCCATTGCAAGAGTCATAAGCACATTCTCTTTGACGAAATTCTGGGCGAGGACGGAGACGTTTTGGATTCCCAGCGTTTTGTGGGTGTGGAAGAACTGGAAAAAATGAGCTCCGAGGATCGTTTCGCGTTCTGGCAGAAGGAGCTTTCCCGTTGCATCCGTTGCAACGCTTGCCGCAATGTTTGTCCCGCTTGCACTTGCGAAAAGTGCGTATTTGACAATCCCAATTCCGGCATTGATTCCAAGGCTCCTGCTTCCTCCTTTGAGGAGCAGAATTTCCACATTATCCGTGCTTTTCACGTGGCAGGAAGATGTACCGACTGCGGCGAATGCTCCCGCGTTTGCCCTCAAAACATTCCCCTGCACCTTTTAAATCGCAAATTCATCAAAGATATCAATACCTTCTACGGCACCTATCAAGCCGGCGAAAATCCCGATGAGAGACCGCCTCTCACCAATTTCACCACCGACGATATGGAACCCGGAGAAGCCTTTGGGAAGGGAGAGTGAACAAAATGAAAACGATTTCTTTGGAAAAGCTCCCTCTCCTTCTTTCCGCCATTGCAAAAAAAGAGGCTCTGTACCTTCCCGTGGATACCGAAGCCGGCGCAGAATACCGGAGATATCAGGAGGGTGATACCCTTTCCGGTGCTTGCAACACCAACCGTTCTGCCAAGGATTTCTTCTTCCCTCAAGTAGAGAATATGGCAAACTTCAAGGTGGAGGGCAAGAAGATCGAAGTAATTGATATCCGCCAGGAAAACGAAGATTTTGTGATCTTCGGTGCCAGAGCGTGTGATGTCAGAAGCTTTGATATTCTAGATCGGGTATTCCTGGCTGACCCGGTGGACACCTTCTACAAAAACAGAAGAGAGCATTCCACTGTGGTTTCCCTCGCCTGCTCTATGCCGGAAGAGACCTGCTTCTGCTCCTCCTTTGGAATTGACGCGGCCGATCCTTGTGGCGACGTTGCCGCCTGGATCGCAGATGGCCAGATGTATTTCCAGGAAAAAACTGAAAAAGGAACCTCCCTTCTTTCTGCTTTTTCTTCCCTGTTGGAGGACTGTGATCCCCAGAAGGTGGAAGAGGAAAAGAAGGCGATCCGCGGCATTTTAAAAGAGCTTCCCTTGCAGAATCTTCCCACCGATCATTTCAAAAAAGAAAAACTGATGGACCTCTTCAACGATCCCAAGTGGGCGCCCCTTTCCCAGTCTTGCCTTGGCTGCGGAACCTGCACCTTCGTATGCCCCACCTGTCAGTGCTTTGACATTCGGGATTTTGATACCGGAAGTGGAATTCAGCGTTATCGTTGCTGGGATTCCTGTATGTATTCCGATTTCACCCAGATGGCAGCTGCTCAACCCCGTTTGACCCAGCTGGAACGCTTCCGTCAGAGATTTATGCATAAATTGGTTTACTATCCTGCCAATAACAACGGTATTTTCGGTTGTGTTGGCTGTGGCAGATGCTTGATCAAATGCCCCATTTCTATGAATATCGTGAAAGTTACAAAAGAGATTGGAGGGGACAAATAATGGAAAAAGAAGCTTTGATCCCTCAAGTGGGTGTCATTACCGATGTTCGGATTGATACGCCCGATGTCAAAACCTTCCGGGTGGTAACGCCCGATGGTAAAAAACCCTTTTTGCACATTCCCGGTCAATGCGCCATGCTTTCCATTCCCGGCGTAGGAGAAGCACTTTTTTCCATCACCTCTTCCCCTACCAATACGGAATTTATGGAATTTTCCATCAAAAAGTGCGGCTGTGTTACCAGCTTTCTCCACTCCACCCAGCCCGGCCAGTATGTGACCATTCGCGGCCCTTACGGCAACGGCTTCCCGGTAGAGACGGCATTCAAGGGAAAAGACCTTCTCTTTGTGGCCGGCGGTATCGGTCTGGCGCCGCTCAGATCGGTCATCAATTACTGCCGCCATTACCGTGAGAATTACGGCAAGATCGACATTGTCTACGGCTCCCGCTCTATGCAGGATCTGGTGGATTACGACGAGATCATCAGTCAGTGGTGCAAGGAAGACGGCATCAACGTTCACCTGACCATTGACCGCGAGCAGCCGGAATGGGACGGTCACGTTGGCTTTGTTCCCAACTTTGTGAAGGAACTGAATTTTGATACCAACAAGACTGCTGTTCTTTGCGGTCCTCCCATTATGATCAAATTCACTCTTGCCGGTCTTCAGGAGCTTGGCTTCCAGAAGGATCAGATCTATACCACCCTGGAAATGCGTATGAAATGTGGCATCGGCAAGTGTGGCAGATGCAATCTGGGTGACAAATTCATCTGTAAAGACGGCCCGGTCTTCCGCTTTGACCAGCTGGAAGAGCTTCCGGACGAATATTGATGATTGAGGAAAGGAACACATATGGAACAAACCGTAAATATTTTTCTGTACGGTAAAAAATACGCCGTACCCAGCAATCTTACCATTATGAGCGCAATGGAATATGCCGGTTATCAGCTGGTTCGCGGTTGCGGATGCCGGAACGGCTTCTGCGGCGCTTGCGCTACCATTTATCGCATCAAAGGGGACACGGAGCTGAAGGTTTGCCTGGCTTGTCAGACCAAGGTAGAGGACAACATGTATATTGCCACCCTCCCCTTCTTCCCCCTTGTCAAGCAGGTTTATGACATTCAGAAGATCGGTCCCACCGAACAGATCATGATGCAGCTTTACCCCGAGATCTACAGCTGTATCGGATGCAACGCCTGTACCAAGGCCTGCACCCAGGGACTGAATGTAATGCAGTACATTGCCTTTGCTCAAAGAGGCGAATATGAAAAATGCGCTGAAGAAAGCTTTGACTGCGTTATGTGCGGTGTCTGCTCTTCCCGTTGCCCGGCCGGAATCAGCCATCCTCAGGTGGCAATGCTTGCCAGAAGACTCAACGGAAAATACCTCGCTCCCCAGTGCGGCCATCTGAAGGACCGCGTGCAGGAGATCAAGGACGGCACCTTCCAGGAGCTTTTGGAGAATTTGATGCAAAAGCCGCTGGAAGAATTAAAAGAACTTTATAACAACCGCGAAATCGAAAAGTAAGGGGGGAGAAAAATGTACAACGAAACCATGCGAGAGTCTATGGCGAAGGTGGAAGCAAATCGCGCCGCCAATGCCAAAACAGAACCCCGAAGAATGACGGCAGAGGAAAAGGAAAAGCTCCTTGCCACCTTCCATCCGGACTATATTGAAAGCCAGTTCACCAAGCTGACCGTCGGCCCCAACAAGGGCGAAAAGGTTCCGCTGGAGCTTTGCGCTCTGCTGGAAGCCAATTCCCGGGTTAAGGGAATGAAAATCGATCTGGAAAACCCCACCTACGATGTGGATGTTCTCATCATCGGTGGCGGCGGTGCCGGATCCAGTGCTGCCATTGAAGCCCACGAAAAGGGTGCCAATGTCATGATCGTCACCAAACTTCGTATCGGTGATGCCAACACCATGATGGCAGAAGGCGGCATTCAGGCCGCAGACAAGTCCAACGACTCCCCTGCCATTCACTATGTGGATGCACTTGGCGGCGGTCACTTTGCCAACAAGCCCGAACTTCTTTACCGTTTGGTCACCGAAGCTCCCGATGCCATTGCTTGGCTGAACGATCTGGGTGTGGAATTTGATAAAATGCCTGACGGCACCATGGTTACTACCCACGGCGGCGGTACCAGCCGCAAGAGAATGCACGCTGCAAAGGACTACTCCGGCGCAGAGATTATGCGTACCCTGCGCGATGAGGTACTGAACCGTCAGATTCCTGTGGTGGATTTCACCAGTGCCATTGAATTGATCCTGGATGAAGAGGGCAAGGCTGCCGGTGCTGTTTTGATGAATATGGAAACGGGCGAAATTATGGTTGCCCGTGCCAAGACCGTGATCATTGCCACCGGCGGATGCGGAAGACTTCACTATCAGGGCTTCCCCACCTCCAATCATTACGGCGCCACTGCCGACGGCTTGGTTCTGGGTTACAGAGCCGGCGCAAAGCTGCTTTATCAGGATACGCTCCAGTATCACCCCACCGGTGCCGCTTTCCCGGAACAGATCTTCGGCGCACTGGTAACTGAAAAGGTTCGTTCTCTGGGCGCCATGCTCATCAATGTAGACGGAACTCCCTTTATGCATCCCCTGGAAACCCGCGACGTTTCCGCCGCTTCCATCATTCGCGAATGCAAGGAACGTGGCAAGGGGATTCCCACACCCGAAGGCTACGGTATTTGGCTGGATACTCCTATGATCGAACTAAAGGGCGGCGAGGGAACCATCGAAAAGAGAATCCCGGCTATGATGAGAATGTTCGGCAAATACGGAATTGATATCCGCAAGGAGCCCATCCTCATTTATCCCACTCTTCACTACCAAAACGGCGGTCTGGAGATCAAAGCAGACAACGAAACCTGCGTTCCCGGTCTTTACGTTGCCGGCGAGGCCGTTGGCGGTATTCACGGAAGAAACCGTCTGATGGGTAACTCCCTTTTGGATATCATCGTTTTCGGCCGCTCTGCCGGTAAGAATGCCGCTGACAGAGCAAAGGAAGTAAAGCTTGGCAAGCTTACTTTGGATCACGTGGAAAAATTTGCCGCAGAGATGGAACAAGCCGGAATCAAGTCTGATCTGGTATCTCCCAAGCTTCTTCCCGATTACACCCGCAAAGTAAACGACTAATAGACAAAAAAAAGAAAGAGCAGGTTTTAAATCTGCTCTTCTTTTTTATACCAACTGCTCCAATAGCTTTTTCAACGCTTCTGCCCGGTGGCTGATCCGGTTTTTTTCTTCTGCAGGAAGCTGGGCGGCCGTTTGGCCGTATTCCGGCAGATAAAAATAGGGATCGTAGCCAAATCCGCCCTCTCCCTTGGGAGAATCCACGATCTGGCCGTAAAGATATCCCAGGGCGTGTTTTTCGCTGCCATCGGGAAAGGCAATGGAAATGGCGCAAGCGTAATGGGCATTTCGGTTTTTCTCGCCCTTAAGTTTTTTGATCAAAAGGCGGTTGTTGGCTTCATCATCGCCGTGCCGGCCGCAAAAACGGGCGGAATAGATTCCCGGCGCACCGTCCAGTGCATCCACACAAATGCCGCTGTCATCCGCCAGGGTGGCTTCCCCGGAAATCTCACAGATCTCCCTTGCCTTCTTTTGGGCATTCTCCAAAAATGTACTGCCGTCTTCCACTGTTTCATGGCAGATGCCGGCTTCCTTCATGGAAATAATCTCCTGGAATTGATCCCCTAAAATGGCACGGATTTCCTTCAATTTCCCGGCATTTCCGGATGCAATGATAAGCTTCATCATCAATCCTCGTAAATGGGGAATTTTTCGCAAACAGCCATAACTTCCGCGCTGACTCTTTCGCGGCTTCCTTCATAATCAGATGCAATATCCCGGATCCAAAGGGCGATCTTTTCCATTTCTTCTTCGCCAAAGCCACGAGAGGTCACTGCGGGAGTTCCCAAACGGATGCCGCTGGTGACAAAGGGGCTTTCGGGATCGTCGGGGATGGCGTTCTTATTGACGGTGATATGGACAGAGTCAAGACGCGCCTGCATTTCTTTTCCGGTAACACCGAAGTTTCTCAAGTCAATGAGCATCAGGTGGTTATCCGTACCGCCGGAGCAAACACGGAAGCCTGCCTTTTCCATAGCCTTGGCAAGGGTGGCAGCGTTTTTCACAATCTTCTTCTGATATTCTACAAATTCAGGCTTCATTGCCTCAGCGAAAGCCACTGCCTTGGCGGCAATGATGTGCTCCAGAGGACCGCCCTGGGTGCCGGGGAAAATAGCCTTATCGATCTGCTTTGCCAATTCTTCCTTGCAAAGGATCAGACCGCCGCGAGGACCGCGGAGCGTTTTGTGGGTGGTGGTGGTGACCACGTCTGCATAAGGAACGGGGGAAGGATGGACCCCTGCTGCCACAAGACCGGCAATGTGAGCCATATCCACCATATAATACGCGCCCACTTCCTTTGCGATCTGACCGATCTTTTCAAAGTCGATCACGCGGGAGTAAGCACTGGCACCGGCAACGATCAGCTTGGGTTTGCACTCCAGCGCCTTGGCGCGCAAAGCGTCGTAATTGAGAACCTCGGTCTTTTCGTCCACACCGTATGAAACAATGTTGAAATACTTACCGGAAATATTGGCAGGAGAACCGTGGGAAAGGTGACCGCCGTGAGCAAGAGAAAGACCCATAACCGTATCACCGGGCTGAACCAAAGCAAAGAAAACAGCCAGGTTGGCAGAGGCGCCGCAATGGGGCTGAACATTGGCATGCTCTGCACCAAAGAGCTTTTTGGCTCTTTCAATGGCAATGCTTTCCAATTCATCTACGTGCTCACAACCGCCGTAATATCTCTTTCCGGGGTATCCTTCTGCGTATTTATTGGTAAGGGGGGTACCGGCAGCAAGGAGCACCGCTTTGGAAACGATGTTTTCAGAGGCGATCAGTTCAATGTTGTGTCTTTGACGGGAAAGTTCTCTGTCGCAAGCGGCATACACTTCCGGGTCATACTGCTTCAATTCGTCGAAAAAGTTCATTTTTTCTATCTCCTTTATTTTTATCAAAATCATTTAATCCAACAAGTTTAAGGTTTTTCAGAGGGAATTGCATCTCTAAGCGCCAAATCACAGTGCCGACGCTTGGGTTATAAGCTGCGCTCTGACAGGTAAAATTTTCGGTTTCTCCCGTTACAAATTCATTTTAACTTCACAGAAACGCCCCTCACGCTTTTGCCAAATGGATGCAAACCCCATTTGCTTTAGCTTCAAAAGGGACTGATCATAATGACAGGAAAGGTGCGAGATCTTATGAGAATCACCGTTCAGCACCAATTTTCCGTCTTTTTCCAAAATCCTATTTAAAAGAAAATCATCCGGATAAGGCTCTGTTCGATAGCCCCTGGCAATGGCGCCGGTATTCACCTCAATGAAGGGCACCTTTTTCATCACCTCATCCAGCGCTTCCAGAGCAACTCGCCGGTATTCCTCCCCGGCCCCGTCAAACAGACCGTATTTGTTGACCAGATCAAAATGTCCTTGAACATCAAAAGTATTCTTTTCAGCGTGCTCCACGACTGTTTCATAATAGCGCTTTGCCAACTCCAAAGGATCTGAATGGCCAAAATCACGGATATATTCCATCTGACGCTCCAGGGAATAATCAATGGGAGCAAATCCGTCGGGAGAGGTGATATAGTGAACGGAACCGATTACATAATCGAAAAATCCAGGCTCAATTTGGGAAAAATAATCCTTTTCAATGCCACAAAAAATTTCGATTTTCCCTTCGTTTTTTCGTTTTAGCTCATAGACGGTTTTCCGATACGCTTGATACTCCTCTTTCTTCATGCAGTCTTCGGGAAAGAAAGGAGTATCACTATGATCGGAAAAGCCAAGAGAAACCAATCCCAGTCTGATGGCCTCCTCTGCCATTTCCTCCGGAGTATTTTTTCCGTCGGAAAAAACAGTGTGGGTATGAATATTGGAATGGCGCATTTCTTTATCCTTTACAAAAGACAAAACAGTTTTTTCGCGTTTTCTCCCAAGATCTTGCGGTTTGCTTCTTCCCCCAAATCCAAGGACAAAAAGGTGTCCAATTCTTTGATCGGATCCCACATGGGAAAATCCGATCCGAACAAAACCCGATCCACGCCCCAACGCAGGATCAATTCTTTTGCTCTCTCTTTGTTATAGAAAGGAAAGGTGGAGGAACAGTCTACATGCAAATTAGGAGTCCCTGCCATACGATCGCAAGCCTCCTCCCAGATGGACCAGCCACCCAAATGGGCGCCGATCACCGTCAGGTTTGGAAAGGCCTTTAAAACGGGGATAAGACGATTGGGATTGGAAAAATCATACCGATGGTCACCGGTATGAAGAAGAACCGGAATCTCATTCTCCTGGCAAAGCTGGAAAATGGCCATGGCACGGGGCCCGTCCAAGGGAAAGGCCTGGATATCCGGGTGAAGCTTCACACCTTTTAGCCCTACTTCTAAAAGATGCTGAAGATCGCCCTTTGGATCCTCGCTTTCCGGATGCATGGTACCAAAGCCGAAAAAGTGGGTAGGATCATGCTTTACTTCGCCGGAAATAAAATCATTGATGCTTCGCACCTGGCTGGGTGTGGTAGCAACAGAGTGAACCAGAAAACGATCGATTCTACCGTCGGCTGTTTTTTTCAAAAGACCGGCGGTGGTTCCGTCACAAGCGGCGGTGGTGCCATAAAAGCGATCCGTTCCGGCGCAGGCGCGAGCTGCGATCTTTTCCGGATAAATATGACAATGGGAATCAATCACTTCTATGGTCCCGATCATCGCCTTTTTCCTTTCAAATTCCATTTCAAAAATCAGTGTTATTTTACTACACTTTTCACTTTTTTTCAATAGTTTTTTCTGATTTTCCCAGTGTTTTCTCCCTTTTCTTGCAAAGAAACTTTTTTTGTGATACAATGTGATAGAAAAACTTCAAAACGAGGCAGAAGAAATGATGACACTGAAAACAGTCCCCATTCCCTTTGGCGGAAAGAACAATGCCACTCTTACCCTTTACATTCCCGAACCAAAGGAAAAGACCGTCGTAAAACGCCGCCCCACCGTGCTGGTCTGTCCCGGCGGTGGATATAGCCTTGTTTCCGTTCGTGAGGGAGAATGCATCGCCTTCCGTTTTCTCACCATGGGATTTAACGCCGCCGTGCTTTCTTACAGTGTGAAGGAGGATGCCCGTTTTCCTCAATCCCTCTGCGAGGCCGCGCTGGGGGTGGCATATTTAAAGGAAAACTGCGAAACATACTTGATTGATCCCAGCCGCATTTACACCTGCGGATTTTCCGCCGGCGGTCACCTGGCCCTTTCCCTGGGCGTGTTCTGGGATAAAAAGTGGCTTTCGGAAAAAGTGGGAAAAGACAATGAACTGTTGCGTCCTACCGCCCAGATCATCTGCTATCCGGTGGTCACCAGCGATCCCTCCTTCCGGCATAATGGAAGCATTCGACGTTTGGTGGGAGAGGATCCTACACCGGAAGAATTGGAGCTGGTTTCTCTGGAAAAGCAGGTTTCTCCCCTCACTCCTCCCACCTTCCTTTGGAGCACACAGCCTGACAAGGCAGTGCCCGTTAAGAACTCTCTGCTTTTGGCTTTGGCTCTGCAAGAGGCGGGAGTTCCCATGGAATTTCACGTTTACGGTTGGGGCAGACACGGTCTTTCCCTGGCCAACCGCATCACCCAAACTCCGGAAAATTACGGAGAAGAGTTGAAGCGCAGTCACGTGAACCCTCACATTGCCACCTGGCTTCCCCTTTGTGAAGAATGGCTGGAGGAAATGTTCGGAGTAGAGCTTTCTCTGCCGGAAAAAACAGAAGAATAATTTTCATTCTCCACAGTCTGATTCTCTCTTTCACACTTTTAAAAAAATTGATTCAAAAAAATAGGAGAATATTATGATCTACGAAACTGTATCCCTTCCCTTTGGCGGAAAAGATAATGCAACTCTCACCCTGTTTATTCCCAAAATGTTGAAAAAATCCCCCGTCCAGCGCCGGCCTACCGTTTTGATCTCTCCCGGCGGCGGATATCGCCTTGTTTCCGTTCGGGAGGGGGAAGCCATTGCATTTCGTTTTTTAACTTACGGTTACAATGCCGCCATTCTCTCTTACAGCACCAACGAAGATGCCCAATTCCCTCAGCCTCTTTGTGAAGAAGCTCTTGCCATGGCATATTTAAAGGAAAATGCTCAGCGGCTTTGTATCGATCCCGATCGAATCGTAACTTGCGGCTTCTCTGCCGGCGCACATCTTGCCCTTTCCCTAGGTGTGTTCTGGGACAAGGATTGGCTTTCGGAAATGGTGGGAAAAGAAAAGAACCTTCTTCGCCCTGCGGCGCAGATCATTTGCTACCCTCTGGTTTCCACCGAACCGGATTTGATGCACCCGGACTGCACCATGGTGATGATGGGAAAAGAGGATACCCCTGAGCGCAGAAAATTGGTTTCCATGGAAAAGCAGGTTTCTCCCAACACTCCGCCCACCTTTTTGTGGACCACCGTAAGCGATGCGATCGTTTCCTGTGAGCACTCTCTGGTTCTTGCCTCCGCTCTGCAAAAACAAGGCGTTCCCACAGAGTTTCATATGTACGGTTGGGGAAAGCATGGTCTTTCCGTTGCCAACCGTATCACACAGGCAAGAAATTCGCAAAACGCACCCTTGAAAAACAATTCGAACAATCCCCACATTGCCACCTGGCTTCCTCTTTGTCAGGAATGGCTGGAGGAGATGGTAGGTGCAGAGATCCTGCCTCCTGACAAAGAATAAATAGCAAACAAAAAAGAACCCAAAATTGGGTTCTTTTTCTTTTTTATAGATCGCAGGCGGCAAGATCCTCAAAGGTTTCTCTGCGGACTGCCACATAGTCCTTGCCACCGGAGAGCATAATCACAGGAAGCTTTAACACCCGGTTGTAATGAGATGCCATAGAGTAGTTGTAAGCACCGGTGGTCAGAACCGCCAGAAGGTCTCCTCTTCGAACGGAGGACGGAAGAAGAACATTCTCCTGGAGAATGTCTCCGCTTTCGCAACAGCGGCCTACCACCGAGCAAGAAAAATCATCGGCTTCCTTCATTTTTTCCGGAAGCACCACGGTGTACTGAGAGCCGTAAAGAGCAAAGCGAGGATTGTCACTTATACCGCCATTTACAGAAACATAATTCTTATATCCCTTGATCCTTTTCACCATACCCACAGAATAAAGGGTCAACCCAGCATCGGCAACGATGCTTCTGCCCGGCTCCATTCGAACCGCGGGCATAGGGATCTCAAGTTTCTCACAAAGCTTGTGAAAGGCCTCCCCCACTTCCAGGATCATCTCTTCCAGAGAATACTCCGGATCGCTTTCTACATATCTTACACCAAAGCCTCCGCCAAGATCCAATTCCGATGCGGTATAGCCGGTGGTACTGCGCACCTGCAAGATAAACTCCAGCATTTTTTCCGCAGAGCGAAGGAACACATCCGAATCAAACACCTGGCTGCCCACGTGGCAGTGAAAGCCTTTCAGATCCACATTTTGCATGGTCAAAGTAAGCTTTGTGATTTCCATCGCCTGACCGGTTTCAATGGCGGAACCGAATTTAGAATCCACCTTTCCCGTGGCCACCTCTTCATAGGTATGAGGGTCGATACCGGGGGTAATGCGAAGCAGCATTTTCTGCCGGATTCCCCTCTCTCGGGCAATGCGGTCCACCGCGACAACTTCCTCTTCATTGTCTGCCACAAAGTAGCCCACACCGCATTCCATGGCAAAGCGGATATCTTCATCGGTTTTATTGTTACTGTGAAAATATGCCTGTTCCATGGGGAAGTCTGCTTTTTTGGCAGTATAGATCTCACCGGGAGAGACTACATCAATGCCCATTTTCTCTTCCTTCATAATGCGATAGATCTGCTTGAAGGAGCAGGCCTTACTGGCAAAGAGAGGCTGAGCAGAGTCCCCAAAGGCTTTTTTCATAGCCATTTGGTAGATCCGGCACATTTCCCGAATCCTGTCCTCATCCATCACATAGAGCGCCGTTCCATACTTTTGTGCCAGTTCTCCCAAGTCTCGTCCGGCAAACAAAAGTCTGCCTTCCGGGGTGACGGAACAGTTTTTACACGTCAGTTTTTTCATTTAAACCTCCGGAACAAACTCCGAATAAATGGCCTGCAGTGCCTTTTCATAATCCTTTTCTTCCAGTGCCACGATAATATTCAATTCGCTAGAGCCTTGGTCGATCATACGGATGTTGATCTTTTCCCTTGCCAGGGCACTGAAAAGTCTGGCGGCAGTACCGGGAGAGTTGATCATACCCCGGCCTACCACAGCGATGAGACAAAGGTCCTCCACCAAGTGGATACGATCTGCTTTGACTGCCTTCTGCAGGTCATGAATGATCTCATTTTCTCTTCCCACCAGGGCATTGCGATCCACCACAACCGTCAGGGTGTCAATGCCGCTGGGGAGATGCTCAAAGCTGATTTTCTTTTCTTCCAGAACGCCCAGCACCTTGCGGCCGAAGCCCAATTCGCTGTTCATCATTCCCTTTTCCACATAAATGGCGCCAAAGCCCTTTTTGCCGGCAATACCGGTCACAATGCCAACACTCTTTTCCGCATTTTCCACGATCATGGTACCTGCATCCTCGGGGGCATTGGTGTTGCGGATATTAATGGGGATTCCCTCTCTGCGCACAGGGAAAATGGCGTCCTCGTGAAGCACACTGGCACCCATATAGGAAAGCTCGCGCAATTCACGGTAGGTCACAAATTCAATGGCACGGGGATCCTTTACAATGCGAGGATCGGCCATCAAAAGACCGGAAACATCGGTCCAGTTTTCATACAGATCGGCCTTCACGGCACGGGCGGCAAGAGAACCGGTAATATCGGAACCGCCGCGGCTGAAAATACGAATGTCACCGTGCTCGGTAGCACCGTAAAAGCCGGGAAGAACGGCACGGGTATGCTTCTTCAAAAGAGCGGCCAATTTTTCATTGGTCACCTCTTCCATCAAAGCGCCCTTTTCATCGAAAATAATGCCCTCTGCCACTTCGATGAAGGGGAAATTCAAATAAGCTGCCAGGATCCGGGCATTGAAATGCTCACCGCGGGACGCAATGTATGCTTCGCTGGCACCCTTGCAGATTCTGGTATAAAAAGCGGCAAACTCTTCCTCCAGGGACAGAGAAATTCCAAGCTCTGCAATGATCTGCTCAAATCGGGATTTGATCTGACCGAAGGGCTCTTCGAAATTTTCTCTTTCTCTGGCCAAGGCATAGCACTTCAAAAGAAGATCCGTCACCTTGATATCATCGGAAAAGCGCTTTCCCGGGGCAGAGGCCACCACATAGCGGCGGGTCTTATCCTCCCGAACGATGGAAGCTACCTTCTTAAACTGCTCTGCACTGGCGAGGGACGTTCCGCCAAATTTGATTACTTTTAACATTTCAGATATTACCTCAAACCAAAATATTTTGTTTTTTCATTTCCTCGATCAGAACATTTCTGTTTTTCTCCTCCATGGGAGTTAAGGGCAAGCGGAGTCGGTTTTCACCGAAGCCCATCGCAGAAAGCGCTGCCTTCACCGGGATGGGATTCACCTCGGAAAACAGATCGTGGATCAAAGGGAGATATCGAAGCTGCAGATCTTTTGCACCCTGGTTATCCCCTTCGAAAAACTTCTGGCAGATCTGATCGGTCTGACCGGGAAGAAGATTGGAAAGAACCGAGATCACACCGGCACCCCCCAGGGAAAGAACGGGAAGGATCTGATCGTCATTACCGGAGTAAATATCGATCTTATCGCCGCAAAGATGAGCGATATTTGCCACCTGAGAAAGATCACCGCTGGCTTCCTTGATTCCCACAATACGGGGATGCTCAGCCAGGATCGCCACCGTTTCCGGTTTGATGTTGCAGCCGGTACGGCTAGGAACATTGTAAAGAATAACGGGCTTTGTTACCGCATCGGCAATGGCTGTAAAATGCGCCACAAGACCGTTTTGCGTTGCCTTATTGTAATAAGGCGTCACCAAAAGGAGACCGTCAACGCCCGCCTCGCAGGCATAACGGGAAAGGGCAATGGCATAATCCGTATCGTTGGAGCCAGTACCGGCAATCACCGGAACGCGCCCCTTTGCCTGTTTGACTGCAAAGGAGATGGCAGCCTTGTGCTCCTCATCGGTCAAAGTAGAGCTTTCACCGGTGGTTCCGGTGATCACAAGGGCACTGATGCCGCCTTCGATCTGAAACTCGATCAGCTTTCCGAGGG
Source organism: Eubacteriales bacterium (assembly GCA_045541915.1). GTDB lineage: Bacteria > Bacillota > Clostridia > Oscillospirales > SIG627 > RGIG5579. The sequence goes on along the minus strand of JAZQJZ010000037.1, from coordinate 77,798 downwards.
CATCAAAGTCAATTCCTGTTTCGGTCATAGGAGTTGCAAGTGCGGTGGCTGCGCCACGGAAAATAGTGTTTTTCATAATCGTTCCTTTCTTGAAAAAAATCGGTAGCTGCAAGCAGCCACCGACTTATCACCAAAAAACATATAGACCCCTTTGGGAAGTCGGATAGCTCTCCGCATTTCTGCGACAACAACAGGGATATTCTCCAAGCTGCCAGACGGACTTTTTTGCCGCAAAAGTCTGCTTCGGCACCCACCCCTTTTCTCGCCCCGGCTCCGGCAAGCCTTTTTCGGGTTCGAGTACTCTTGATGCAGTGCGCCTCTATCGAATACTGAGGATACCATAAATTCGCCTTTTTGTCAAGGATTTCGCCGAAATTTGGCGACAAGATCCACCGGCTGATCAAAGCCCGTTTTTTCTCGAAAATCCGGTTCCTCACGATCCATTCTATGCCGACTTCTACAGAACGTGACATTTTTTTGGAAGATATCTTTTTACGTTTCCCCTTCTTTTTCCCTTTTTGTTGCAGAAGAAAATTAGAAAATTTGAAAAAAAGTCTTGCTATTTTTCTTTTGCTGTGTTACAATACCACTCGTGATCGCAATGGGGCATTAGCGCAGTTGGGAGCGCACAACACTGGCAGTGTTGGGGTCAGGGGTTCAAGTCCCCTATGCTCCACCAAAAATCGACAAGTTTCGACAGAAGCTTGTCGATTTTACTTTTTCACGATTCACTCTTCTCTCAAAACTTGTCGATTAGGTAACTGCTAAAAGTGAATCGTGAATAGGTGTCGAAGGCATCCGCTTCGCAGACGATTTTGAATTTTATTGAAAGTTCGAAGTCATACGCAAAACGACCAAAAATACCTTTTTTGTAACCTATACACATAAAAAAAGACCTTGTGTAAAAACAAGGTCTTTTTTGTTTTTTAGGGCTTTAAAAAATCAAAAAATGTCTTGATCAAATGAAAAAGATTCTTCAGAATTTCCAGAATTCGTTGCTTTTTTGATTTCTTTTCCTCCGGCTCTGCTTCCTCCGGCTCTGCTTCCTCCGGCTCTGCTTCCTCCGGCTCTGCTTCCTCCGGCTCTGCTCCCTCCGGCTCTGCTTCCTCCGGCTCTGCTTCCTCCGGCTCTGCTTCCTCCGGCTCTGCTTCCTCGGACTCTTTCACTTTTTCTTCCTCGGGCAAGGGGGGGACCTCTTCCTGCGAAAGATTTTTTTCTGCTGTTTCCTCTGCCAGGATCGGATCGGCCCAGATCATAATGCCGTCAATGGTATGTCCCAAGATACCGGCATAGCCGTTTTGAGGATCGGATTTATCATAACCGCGGATCACACCCAGCCAGCCGTCTTCCTTGGTGTGCACTTGATAGGAGATCCCGATGTTGTCGCCCCGGATCATTACGCCGTCCATTTCTCTGCCCAGGATGCCGGCAAAATCCTCTCGATTTTTTACCTCAGGAAGCCACTGTCCCCCTTTGATGTGGGCCTGATAGAAGACATTTCCCACGTCTGCATTGACAAAAAGTCCGCTGATCCCCTGACCGAAAATCCCGGCATATCCAAAGATCGGATCCTTTGGATCATGCCGATAGATATTTCCCAGCCATTGATCGGTAAAGACCTGGTAGGATACCGTTACCTCCCGCTTTTTTTCCGCAGCAGGCATACCGTTCGCGATGAGTTTGTTGGCCCTTTCGGCAATCTCATCCATTTTGGAAAGAAGGAAGGCGCCGGGGCAAGCGGTGGCACTGTACATCTGATGCCAAGTCAAATTTTCTCCTTTTTTGTAAGGGCCTAAATGATTGCGAAGAGAGATGTCCGCAAGCAGCAAAGCAAGGCTCTCCAAGGTAGAATCTGACACAGGCCAGGGTTCTCCCATTGTTTCATTGGCACATTCGATGGAAACGGAGCTAAGATTGGACTCCCAGTTGGAATCGGACCATGCGGTGTCCCCTTCGCTGACATACTGGGCGATTTCCCCTTCATAGCCAATGCCGTAATGGGAAGAGCCTTTCCTTCCCGGTGTTTGAAACAGTTCGCCGCAACGCTTTGCCGTCCAGCGGGCTGCCATATGGTGAAGGGTCACTTTTTCAATTTTGCCTTTTCTTCCGGCGGTATAATTCCCCTGATGCGCCAAATAAACTGCTTTTACCAGAGAAGAGCCGATCATACAGCCTCCGCCGTTGAATGATTTCCGTATTTTTCCAAATTATATTCCTCGACGGCAAGCTGGATTTCTGCAAGATCGCTCTCCTCCAGCACACCTTTTTCATACCAACCGGCAGCATTCAAGATGATTTGATAATCCTCCAGAAATCCTACCGCCTTCAACAATCCTGTTTTGATAAAGTCTTTCAAACAAAACATTATACATTTCCTCCTAATGAAATAATGGCATTGACAAGGTTTTCCATCACCTTGTTTGTATCTTTGTTGTACTCTGCTTTCACATTTACACCGGTGGAATCGGTTGACAGTACAGTCACCGGATAAAGGCTTTTCACGCCATCCACAGTTCCGTCGGCATTTAGTTCGTATTCGGTGCAGAAATAAGCTTCATAGTCAGTTTTGGTTGTGCCTACCTCTATTTGTATATCCTTGATCCAGGTGGAATTTAAGGCCGAGCCATAATCCCCAACGATTCGATCAAATTGATAGCCGATTCTAGTGGTCACCACGATTTCCTGATAATCTAAACCGGATACATTGCCCACATATTCATAGGTACCGTCCTTGTAATAAATAAAAAAGCGGGCGCCGGACGAACCGCCGGCAGCGGCAGTCTTCACTTTATATGAAAAAGTAAGCCGCTTGGTTCCAAAGTCCCCTTGAAAAACCGTCGTTTGCGAAATGGAATTGGCCCTTGCAAAATAAATGGCTCCATCCTCCTGTATCACACCGCCGCAATCCACAAGAGACTGGGGATCAAATAGGTTTTTGCCGCACCTCTTCAGCGTGGCATTGGCAAGAGATTCTTCTTCCCCGGAAAGGGTTACCTTCATTTCGTGTTCTAAAGGTGAAATGTCGTCAAGGTGAACAAAAGTACCGCTTGCCGTGCCTTTCAAGGCATTTGCTACATTTGCGGAAACCACCTTGTTCTGAACCGGATTTTTGCTTGTGGCAGAAAAAGAAGATTCCACATTCCCCTTTTGCACATATTGGGAAAAATGTCTCCCCAGGCCATAGGCGGAAACTGCTTTTTTCATTTGCTCCAAGGGATCGGAGGTGTCGGTCAACGAGTCCGAGGGCATATACACCAAAAGATCGTCCGCGTCGAATTTTCTGGAAAGAGCAACGCTCACCGCTTTTTCCGAGGGAACCTTTTCATCGGAAAAAGCAGAAGCGGAAATGTCTGTGGACACATTGTCCCAGCTCAACTTTTCTTTCAAGGCATGGGAAACTGCCTTTTCGGTGGGGATTTTGTCATTCGAGGCGGTGGTACTGGAAACGGAAGAGACAGTATTCTCCCATCCCACCTTCTTTTCCAGTGCTGACACCGTGGCAGTTTCGCTGGGAACCTTCAGGGCACTGGGCAAAGAAGAGTCCAGATCAAAGACCACATCGCTCCAAGAGACCTTATTTTCCAATGCATAGGAAACCGCCCTTTCCGAAACCGGTGAAGAAGCGGATGCCAGAGTGGGAGCGTGAACGCTTCCCGCCACATCTCCTTTGCCGATCTTTTTCTCCAATTCCTGATAAATGGCGCGGCTTTCCACCGGATTTTCACTGTCCTTTAAAAGGCGATCCTCGATCTTAAGCCCCGGAACACAAGCGCCATTTACATTCACCTCTTCCTGTGTTTCCGGAATGCTCTTTTGCACCCCAAGGAGCATTTGGGGTGTTTTGGCCACCAGTACGGTTTCGCCGTTTTCGGTGCCATAACAACCCACATAAGCCTTTAACACCGGCGGCACCATAAGGGCCTGTGCCAATAAAACCGAAAGGCTGCCATCCTCTTCCGGTGTCAGGGCTGCGGAAAAAACCGCTTCCCCCCTTGCCGTCTCAAACAAAAAGCGGTACTGTACTTCTCCGGAAAGGCGCATCCGTTCCGGCAATACCACCTTCAGACGTGTGGCATTGTGTTCCCCCTCATATCCCACAAACAGGTATTGAGGAGTCGGGCTGTCTTGCGTGAGATCAACGCTGATATTTCTCATAGTTTTCATCCTTTCTTCAATGCATCACTTCCCATTCTTCTATGATCTGACGCATAAGCACTTGTACATAAGAATTGCCGCCCCTTTTTTGATAGAGCTGATAAAGTGCCGTAATGTCCTCCATAGCATAAACGGGAATTTTTTTTTCGTGGGAGTATTTGTAATACAGGGTGGTGATCAGATCCCGCAGAACACAAATATCCACTTCCTTTTGCAAACAAGCTTCCTCTTCCTTGGAATGATCTTTTTTTACGTGTTCCTCCAGAAGACCGCGCAAATATCCAATTTCTGTCCGAAGATCATCCCCTTCTTTCCATTTTGCTTTTATTTTATTTCGTAATCCCGGAAGGGTGACGGTGAATACCGTTCCCAAGGAAACCACAAGACCCAGGATCACCGCCAGATTTTTTGCAAGATCCATCATGTGTCAGAAAACACTCCCTTCCATTCCGCCAAAGCAGATTCCAAAAACAGGCGTATCCGCTCCTTGGGCAAATCAATTCCCTTTTCCCGAAGCAGATCCTCGGCAAAGGTCATAGCTTGCTCCAATTTTTCTTCACCGCCCCATTCCCGGTACATCATTTCCACTGCGCCAACGCAGGTTCTGGCAATGGCAAGAATGCTTTCATCTGAGGATTTTGCTTTCCAATATTTCTCCACCACAGAGCCAATTTTTGTCATCAACGCAGTCAGAAAAATGCCAAGTCCCGTCAAAACAATCTCCATTACCGTTTCACGAATCCATTCCATCTTTTTTCTCCTTTCACTTTTCCACACACTTTTTCACATTCCACATACTTTTCCACAGACTTTTTCACACAATCAAGGGCATCCCCTCCTTTCTGATGCTATTTTATCACGAGATTTCGAGATACCATCAATTTTTACGCACGATTTTTCGCAAAAAATTATTGACGATTACGATTTTTCGTGTTATAATACCTTCAGAGAGAATGAGAGGTGATACCAATAAAGCACGTATGCTATGCCGCATATGATCTGTCTTCCGATATGGAATTGTGTCTTGGGGTGTGGGACACGGTGCCGCAGCTTTCCTCCTGCATGAAAATTTCCCGTGATGCTGTTTACCGAAATGTGTATCAAACCATCCGGGGAAGGAAGTTTTCCAGAACCAAGTTCAGCGTTCACCGAATTCCAAAAAAATGAAAGAACTCAAAAGAGCGAAAAAAAGCCCTTGCTTGATTCAGCAAAGGCTTTTTCTTTTTTTATTTCATTTTATTTATTTTGGCAAAATCACAGTAAACACCGATCCTTGCCCAATTTTGGATCGAACCGAAAGACTGGCCCCGGCAAGGGTGCAGATCCGCTTTGCGATGCAAAGGCCAAGACCATTTCCTTTTTCGGAATGTGCCGGATCAGCCTGATAGCACTTATCAAAAATGTGCTTCATTTGCCCTTCGGTCATACCAATTCCGGTATCCCGAACGGTGACGATCACCGCATCCTGATTTTCCGTCAGCTGAATGGCTACCGTTCCGTTTTCCGGAGTAAATTTCACCGCGTTGGAGATAAGATTGGACCAAACGTGGTACAAAACATCTGAATTCTGCACAATGCTCACCGGGTCCAGATTTAAATCCAGATCAAGATTCTTCCCTTCCCATTCTTTTTCCATCAACAAAATACAGTCTCGCAGCTGTTCATCCAGCCGATAAGGCTTTTTGTCGGAAATGATCTGCTGGTTTTCAAACTTTGAAAGCAGCAAGATCCCGGCGCTCATATTGCTCAATCTCTCCGATTCGGAAATGATAATGTCGCAATATTGCTGTCTTTCTTCCTCGGAAAGAAGCGGATTTTTCAATTGTCGGGCAAAGCCCTTCATGGAGACAATGGGTGTTTTAAATTCATGGGAAAAATCCCGAATAAAATCACTTCGAAAGATCTCGGTGCTCCCCAGTTCCTCGGTCATGGCATTAAAGCTATCCACCAATTCCTTCACCTCTCCCACCATATCCTCCGAGGAGACCCGAACGGAAAAATCCCCTTTTGCCACTTTGCCTGTGGCATCAATCAGAGATTCAATGGGGCGAATCAGCTTTGGAACCAGAAAAAAGTGCACACAAGCCGTGATCACATTGACCACCAGCATCAAAACCACCGGCATCCAGACAGTGGCAAAAAACGCAGTGGGCAACAGACGGAATATCCGAAGCAGAATAAAGCAAAGCACCGTCAAAAAGCTGGAGCTGAACATCACCATGATCACAAACAGGCTGATCAGATTTCGAAACCGGTAAGGTCTAGCCATTCTTTTTCACCGCCTTATAGCCCAGACCGCGAATGGTCTGGATCTGAAAATCCGGATTGTTCTCAAAGCGATCCCGCAAGCGATGAATGTGAACATCCACAGTTCTCTCGTCACTTTCGGAATCCAGATTCCAGATCTCGTCCATCAGCTGACGCCGGGTGAAGATTTTGTTTTGGAAGGAAAGGAGCTTAAAAAGCACCAAAAATTCCTTTTGAGGCAAGAAAGTGCTTCCCTCGGGTGTGATCACTGAAAGGGAATCATAATCCAACACCGTCTGTCCGATCTCAATTCGGTGAGAAGAATTGATGCGGCTTCTGCGCAAAAGGGCCGCGATCCGAAGGAGCATTTCCTCTTCATCCACCGGCTTTGTCATATAATCATCTGTCCCCACCAAAAAACCTTCCCGTTTGTCCATCCGGCCGTCCTTTGCCGTGATCATTAAAATGGGAATGTTGCAGTCGGCAAAGCGCAGGGTGCGGGTAAATTCGAATCCGTCCATCCGGGGCATCATCACATCAAGCACAATCAGATCCACATGCTCGTGATCCATTTTTTCCAGGGCATCCTCCCCATCCTTTGCGGCAATGGGAGAATAACCGTTTTGCTCTAAAATCTTGCAAAATAAAAGGCGCGTATTGGCGTCATCCTCCACCACCATAACCTTGAACATTTTCGTTTCCTCCAGAGTCTTTTTTTCATTATAACGCTTTAATTTAAACAGAATGTAAACTTTCGAAAAAAAGACACCAATCTTGCTTTTTGCCGGAATACGTGATAAAATTCAAATAACATTTGCAACAGAGAGACGAGGTTTTTTATGAAAGCTGTATTTTTTGATTTAGACGGAACCTTGCTTGATACCCTTGAGGATCTTTGCATTTCCGTAAATTTCACACTGCAAAAGATGGATCTGCCCAAAAGGAGTACAAAAGAGATTCGGAGTTTTCTGGGAAACGGTGTGGTGAATCTGATGAAAAAATCCCTGCCTGACTATGCCAAAGACCGCTTGGAGGAGGCCCTTCCCATTTTCCGGGAGCACTACGGCAAGCATTCCGAGGATCACACTCAGCCCTATCCGGGCATTCCCCAATTGCTTGAGCGATTGCAGAAGGAAGGCTATGTCACCGCCATTATCTCCAACAAGCCGGATTTTGCCGTACAGACCCTGACCCGAACTTATTTTCCCACCGTTTCCTTTTCCGTTGGAGAGCGAGAGGGAATCCGCCGCAAGCCCCATCCCGATTCCATTTTGGAGGCGATGCGCCTTTTGAAGGTGGAAAAGGAAAACTGCCTTTACGTAGGCGATTCCGAGGTGGACGTTCAAACGGCAAAAAATCTGGGAATGGCCTGCGTTGCGCTGACCTGGGGCTTCCGCGATCGGGAAGATCTTTTGGAGGCCGGAGCCGAGCATCTGGCAGATACTGCCCAGGAGCTTTATGAAAAGATCGAGGAATTGATTTGAAAAAGAAACACATTGTTTTTGTCTGCCACGGCAATATTTGCCGGAGCACGATGGCGGAATTCATTTTCCGGGATATGGTGGAAAAGAAGGGCCTCTCCCATTTATTTGAAATTTCCTCCCGCGCCACCAGCACTGAAGAATTGGGAAACCCGGTGCATCCGGGAACCAGAAGAGTGCTGGAGCGACTTGGGATCCGGTGTGACGGAAAATACGCCCAGCAGATCACAAAAAAGGAATGTGACCAGGCGGATCTGATCATCGTGATGGACCGGAACAATAGGAGAAATCTCCAGCGCTTTATTGGAGAAAATGAAGACAAGATTTCCTCTCTTCTCTCCTGGGCCGGACTGGATCGGGACATTTCCGACCCTTGGTATACCGGCAATTTTAACGAAACCTATCAAGACGTGGTAACCGGCCTGGAGGGACTTTTCAAGGCACTGATTCCCCCTTCCCTTTCATAAAATAAGGAGGATCAAAAATGAAATTATTTGATCGGAATGAAAGCGTAAAAATCTCTCTGGAAGAAAACGCAGACCAAGCCATCCTCTTTGCGGCAAAGGATCTCCAGAGGGATCTGCGCCGCCTTTCGGGAAATGAAACCGGCTTTTCAATCAAGAAAGGAGTCTTTTCTGAAAGCGGTATTGTGATCCGCACGGAAAATGGTACAGAGCCGGAGGCATATACCGTCACCATCAGCGAAAACTGCGTTTCGATCACCGGATCCGATGTATTGGGAACAGTTTTCGGCATTTACGCCTTTTCCACCCGTTGCCTGAAGGTCCTCCCTACCCACCGATTCATTGATCTGTTTCCGAAAACAAGAGAAGAAATGGTGGTAGAGGAGAAATCCTTTTCTTCCCCTTGCCGGCCGGTACGGTTTCGCGGCTGGTTTATCAACGACGAGGATCTGCTTTCCGATCTGGAGGAAAGCGGGTATGAAAGAGGCCTGGATTACGCTTATTACAAGCGCGTAATGCACCCCGATGTTATGGATGCAGTCGTTGAAACGGCCCTGCGTCTGGAGTATAATTTGATCATCCCGGCAACGCTTTTGAATCTGGAAAAGCCCGGAGAAAGAGCACTGGTGGAGGTCGCTTACAACCGCGGAATGATGATCTCCCAGCACCACATTGAACCTATGGGTGTTTCTCATTTTTCTGCAGAAGGATATTTCCAGGAAAGAGGGCGCGAGGAAGAGCTTTCCTTTGCCTCCAATCCCGAAGCCATGAAGGAGCTTTGGCTTCACTATGCCAAGCTTTGGTCAAAATATGGGGATCGGGTGGTTTGGCAGCTGGGTCTGCGCGGAAAGAAGGACGAAGCGGTCTGGAAAAATGACCCCGCCGTCCCCACCACCTGGGAAGGACGCGGCGCACTGGTAACCCGGGCCATTCAAACTCAGTACGATATCATTTGCAGTGTCTTGGAACATGACCGTTTTTACAGCACCGCCACCTTGTGGAATGAAGGATCAATGCTTTACGGCAAGGGCTTTTTAAAGCTTCCCCAAAGCACCATTCCCGTTCTGGCAGACTTTGGCATCGACCAGATGTTCGGCGGCGATATGTTCACCACCGTAAAAAATGCCGGAGATTGCTACGGCGTTTATTATCACACCTCCTTCTGGGCACTGGGGCCCCATATGGCCGAGGGCTGTCACCCGGAAAAAATGGGATATTCTTACCGATTGGCCGCAAGTCACGGTGGGCTGAAATACTCCATGCTGAATGTTTCCAACGTGCGCCCCATGCATTTTTCCATTTCTATGAATGCTGCCATTTTGCAAGATCCCATGGGAACAGACGTCCGGAAAACGGTGGAGGATTTTGACAGAAGCATCTTTGGCGAATCACAAAAAATCATTACTCCCTTGCGGTATCGGTATTACGATTCCTTTGCTGATTTTGGCGACGAATTGGCAAGCCAGTTTGCGGAGAAGTGGTTTTTCTTCTATCACGATTACAAAAAGCTTCCCTTTATCCGCAATGCCGCCACCGACGGTCAGTTGACCTGGATCGGAAAATATGCCCTTTTAGGCAAGCTTCATTGCGATTTGGATTATGCCTCCCGTCAGCGGCTTCCGGTTCTTTTGGAAAGCGAAGAAAAGCTGTCTTCCCTCCTTTCGGAAATGAATGGTGCGGAAGGGGCTCTTTCCTCGGAGCAGCTTCTTTATTTCCGTCAATTTTTAAAGTATCAGACCCAACATCTTTTGCTTTTGACCCGTTGGTGTATCCACTGTCTGGATCTGGTGGATCCCACCCTTCCTCTGGAACAGAGAAAGGAGAAGGGCAAGGCTGCTTGCGGATTTTTGGAACAGATTCTGGAAGAGAGAAAGATTCTGGAGCAGGGCAAATGGAAAAACTGGCATAAGGGCGATGAAAAGATGAACATTCCCATAAGACTCCAAGAAACCCGAGATTATTTGGCAAAACTATAACAAAAAAAGGCAGTGAGCTTGGCTCACTGCCTTTTTCAGAGCTTTTCTTTGAAATAGCGAAAGGCGCCGGGAAGGGCATATTCCGCTTCGATTTCTTCTTTTGTTTTCCAGAGCAAATCCTCTTTTTCCTTTTCGCAGGTGACAAAATATCCCTTCATCTCCCACTCCAGGTGGGTGAAAATGTGAGTAGAAGAACCACAAGGAGAAATGGATCCGGGGGCAAAGCCCTCTTGTTCCAGGTGCAAAAGCGCCTCCTTTTGGCCAAGCTTTCCCGGGGTGTGATAAAACTCCCACATGCCCGAAAGCAGCCCTTTTTCCTCTCGTTTTCTCAAAGCATACCGACCGTTACAAGAGAGCAGGAAAACCGTCATTTTCACTTTTTTCCGCTCTTTTTTCGGGCTTTTCACCGGAATTAAATCTGTTATTTGCTCCCGAAAGGCAAGGCACATTTCCTTCAGCGGACAGAGCGAGCAAAGAGGGGCGCCGTTGGGAATACAGACCCTCTCTCCGATCTCCATGATCCCCTCGGTCAAAAGAGCGGCCTCCTCTCCCGACGGATAAATCTCCTTTAAAGCTGCAGTCAAGCGCTTTTTGGTTGCCGGCAGGGCAATATCTCCCCGGTCTGCCAAAACTCGGGTCAGCACCCGAAGCACATTGCCATCCACTGCCGGAGAGGGCTGACCGAAGGCAATGGAAGAAATGGCGCCGGCGGTATATTCCCCAATGCCGGAAAGAGTCTCCAGGACCTTGGCTTCCCGGGGCATTTCTCCCCCAAAATCGGAAACGATCTTCTCCGCCGCCTTTTTCAAATTCCGGGCACGGGAATAGTAGCCCAAGCCCTCCCAAAGCTTCAAAAGCTTATCCTCCGGACACAAGGCCAGATCGAACACAGTGGGGAGCGTCTCTAAAAAGCGGTGGTAATAAGGAATGACCGCCTCGATCCGGGTCTGTTGCAACATGATTTCCGAGATCCAGATGCGGTAAGGATCACGCCCCTGGCGCCACGGCAAGATCCGCCCATTTTCACGAAACCACCCGGTAACTGCACGGGAAAACTCATTTGGGATCAACCTTACCACCTCCTTTTTTTCTTTTTTTATTGTATCATATTTTTTTCGTTTCTTCCACATCAAATAAAAAACTTTCCTCAAATTTCAAGGAAAGAAAAATAAATTTAGAAAAACCTTGATTTTCTGTTTTTTTTGTGTTACAATGCTTTTTGCGCCGGAATGATGGAATTGGCAGACGTGCTGGACTCAAAATCCAGTGGTAGCGATACCGTGCGGGTTCGACCCCCGCTTCCGGCACCAGAAAAAAGCACTTGCGAAAGCGAGTGCTTTTTTCATCATATCCCACCTTCGTCGAAGGAAGACTACTTTCCATTTCAAACAAAACAGGAAGGATATCAAGATGGAACCGAAAAACTACACCGTTCAAAAAATTGAGGGAGAATATGCCTGGCTTCGAGAGGACGGGAGAGGCGAAGAAAACGATATCTTCATTGCACTGGCGCTCCTTCCCGAGGGGACCGATCTGGGAAAACGGCTTCATTTTGAAGCGTTTGAATACACCCTCATTCCCTAAAAAAACAAAGAACGCTTTTCAAAATTTCAAAACCTATTGATTTTTGTTTTTTCTTGTGCTATAACCATCCCAAGGAAATGCTCATATTTCATTTTTTGTGAGGAAATATGCAACAAAATCACACCAAATACATTCTTCATTCCGCCACCTACAGCACCTTTCTTATGATGATCGCAGGCTCGGTCATTCAAGCCTTTTTGCTGGAAAACGGTCTTTCCGACCGGGTGGTCACCCTTTACCTTTCCGTTGTGCAAATGGTGCAGGTTTCGGTCATTTTGATCGTCTCGCTGATCATTGACCGGATCCGGAATGTTCTGCGTGCGTTTGCCATCTCCACCGTGCTGCAGATGGTAATGTTTCTTTCCCTGATCCCCCTTTGTCTGTTCCACTCCATTCCCTTAACCGGAAAATACCTTCTGGTTTTCTCTGCCGGGATCATTACCAACATCGTTCAGGCCTTTTACAACAGTCTGACCTATAAAGCACCGTACCACGTGATTGATATGGAGCAATTTTCCACTGTTTCCGGACTTGTGGGAGTGATTTCCGGCGCCCTATGCATCCTCGTTTCCGCGGCGATGTCTTTTTTCACTGCAAATGCTGGAGAGCATTACAACACCATCATGCTCTGCTTTTTCCTTCTGGGAGCGGCCATGCTTCTGGCCTCCTTTTTGCTGATCCTTTCTTTTTCTCCTGTTCCGCCAAAGACAGATTACTCCCCTCATCAAGGCGAAAAAATCAATCTGTTTTCCTATAAGCCCTTTTACGCCCTACTTCTTCCCAATCTCCTCCGCGGATTTTCTACCGGTATTTTAGGTGTGGCTATGACAGTTGGCCATTCTATGAATATCACCAATCAAAGCTCTGGTGCGATTTTAACGCTGCTTCTGCAAATTTCCTCGGTGATTGGCTGCTCGATCTTTTCTGTCATCGCCAAAAAAGGTGGCGGCCGGATTATTTTTGCTTCTTCCATTGGCCTTTTTATTTCCATGCCCCTGATGCTGGCCACCACTTCTTTGACAATGTTTTACGTCATGTACTTTTGTTCCAACTTTTTTGCCTGCTTCGTCAACTATGCCATTCCGGTTTCCATTACAAAATTTGTGGATTACCGGTACATCGGCCAGTATTCCTCCTGGCGGATGCTTTTGCACACTTTGGGCGTTGCCGTCTCGGGTGCACTCGTCACCGGAATGATCGGAGTTTTCGGCGGCTTTTTCACCCTTTTGATCGGTGCTCTTTGCCAGTTTCTTTCCGGCACCGGGTACTATCTTTTTATGAGAAAAATCAGCCGTGATCTATAAAAAAGAACCAGTTATGGACTGGTTCTTTTTTTTATCCCCGGCGACCTTTCCAGGCGGCTGGGGCAAAGCACATAATCATCGGCCAGATCTCAAGTCTGCCGAAAAGCATTGAAAATGAAAGCAAAATGGTGGAAAAATCCGAATACTCAGCATATGAACTCATAGGACCTACCGCCGCAAAACCGGGACCAACGTTGTTAAAGCAGGCAGCGGCGGCGCTAAGGTTGGTCTCCAGATCAAAGCCGTCGAATCCCAAAAGGAAGAGAATGGCAAAAAAGCAGAGGGTGTAAAGGGCAAGATAAACCTTGAGTCCTTTACGGGTCTCACCGTCCACCTTTTTTCCCTCAAAGCGAAGAACACCCACAGAGCGAGGATGGAGAAGATGGCGAAATTCGATCTGGCAGGTCTTGAAAAGAAGGATCACCCGGGAAACCTTAAAACCACCCGCAGTGGATCCGGCGCAACCGCCCACAAACATCAGGATGAGAAGCACGGTTTTGGAAAGGGTGGGCCAGGTGTTGAAATCCACCGTGGAGTAGCCGGTGGTGGTCATAACCGAGACCGCTTGGAAAGAAGCGTGGCGAACAAGCTCGGAAAAAGATTCATATACACCGGAAAGATCAAAACACAAAATAGCAATGGCAATCACAACGACTCCGAAATATACCCGAAGTTCGCTGGAGGAGATGGCAGAGCGGAAACGGCGGATCAAGATCAAATAATACAAATTGAAATTGATACCGAACAAAAACATAAAAACGGTAATGATCCACTGCTGCGGTGCCGTCATAGAACCGATGCTATCCCCATAGATCCCGAAACCGCCGGTGCCGGCGGTGCCGAAAGTATGGACCACGCTGCCAAACAAATCCATTCCGCTGCAAAGAAGCGCCACGATCTGCACACCGGTCATCGCCAGATAGATGATATAAAGGATCTTTGCAGTATCCTTGACTCTGGGAAGAAGTTTTCCCACCGACGGGCCGGGCATTTCCGCCCGGATGATATGAATGGTGCGATCGGAAACCCCTTGAAGAAAGGCTACCAAAAACACCAAAACACCCATTCCACCCACCCAATGAGTGAAGCTGCGCCAGAAAAGAAGTCCTTTTTCAAGGGCCGTTACATCCGGCAAAATAGAAGCGCCGGTGGTAGTAAAACCGCTGACCGTTTCAAAAAAAGCGTCTACATACCGGGGAATCTGTCCCGACAGAAAAAAGGGAAGCGCGCCGATGGCAGAGAGAAACAGCCACGCCAGGCTGGTAATGGCAAAGCCCTCTCTTGCATAGATCACCCGATCCTCCGGTCTGAACGCAAGGACCATTGCGCCGCCCACCAAAAGAGCCACCAAAATACTGATCAAAAACGAAACCGTGCAGGAATCCCGATAGATCAAGGAAACGGCCAAAGGGAGCAAAAGAAGCCCTGCTTCCATAAGAACCATCAGTCCCACCGTACGAAAAACCATTTTCCGATTCATTGTTTACTCCATCATATCCGAAAGGTCGGCAAAACTGTTTCCTGCGGTGAGCACCACCACCCGGTCATCGGCCTGAATGAAATCCATACCGGAGGGGATGATGACCTTTCTGCCCCGAATGATCCCGGCGATCAGCGTGTTGGCCTTCAGTTTCATATCTTTCAAAGGGATGTTCACAAAGGGGAAATCGTCCCGAACAATAAATTCCACCGCTTCGGCTTTTCCGCCCATTAATTTATACATAGTTTCGATCTTACTGCCCACCGAATTTTCCAGCGCCCGGGCGTAACGGGTGAGAATATCGGAAATCATTTTTCTGGGAGAAACGGTGCACTCCAGTCCCAATTTCTCCGACATAGACAAAAACTCTTCCCGGTTGACCTTGGTAATGGTCTTTTTGACGCCCTTGGATTCCGCCAAATAGGAGAGAAGAATATTTTCCTGATCATTGCCCGTCAGCGTCACAAAGGCATCCATGGAAAGAAGTCCCTCTTCCATCAAAAGTTCCTCAGACGCGGCATCGCCATAAATCACAATGGCACCGGGAAGCGCCTCGGCAAACGCCTCACAGGCTTCCTTATCCTTATCGATCACCGTGACCTGGGCGCCGTCCTCCAAAAGCATTTTGGAAAGATAAAAGCCATATCTGCCTGCGCCAACGATCATCACATTTTTGGCCCGTTCCTTCATGGTTCCCAGCAACTTAAACAGCTTCTCCAATTCCTGGGCAGTGGCGGTAAGACCGATCCTGTCGCCGCTTTTTAAGCGAAAGGAACCGCCGGGGATGACCACCTCTTCCCCTCTTTGCACAATACCCACAAGATAAGAGCCGGAATATTTCTTTTTCATTTCCGCAAGGCTCATTTCATCCAAAACAGAGCCGGGTTTGATCACCAATTCCACCAATTCAAAATTGCGGCGGGAAAAGGTTTCAATGCTTTCTGCACCGGGGAGCTGAAGAAGATTGAACATTTCCTTGGCCGCCACAGCATCAGGATTGATGGCAAAGGAAATATCCAGCGTCTGCCTCATAAAACCAAGACTTTTGTCATTGTATTCGGGATTGCGGATCCGGGCAATGGTATTGGGCACACCCATTCTCTTTGCCATAAAGCAGCAAAGCATATTAAATTCATCTGAACCGGTGACCGCAATCAAAAGCTGAGCATTTTCCGCACCGGCCTCCGTGAGCGTTTCACAGTCAACGCCGTTGCCGCAAACGCACATCACATCATATACATTGGACAGCTGCGCTACCACCGTGGGATCGCAATCAATGGCAACCACATCGTGGTTTTCTGCCACAAGGCTTTCCAGAATGGTGCTTCCTACTTTGCCTCCGCCCACAATAATAATGTTCATTTCTTTTTCCTCTGTTTTTTCTTTTTTCTCCTTGGATTGTAGCACAATCCCTCTTGCTTTTCAATACCCACTCCTCTTTTTTTCGTGCGCTTTTTCCCGGAGTTTTTTCCTTTTTCCCTAAACTCTTTCGCCTCGGCAAAAGGAACAAAGGAAAGAGCGGATACGAAAAACGGCAAATGACTTGACCTTCGGTATATATTTTAGTATAATAAATAAATAATGGGATTGTTATAGGCCTCTCTTTCGTGACATTTTTACGAAAAAATGAAAAAGGATGAACAATATGTCGCTCAACTTAATCTATATCACCAATCAGCCCCAGGTTGCGATGATCGCGGAAAAACACGGCGTTCACCGCATTATGGTGGATTTGGAAACACTGGGCAAGGAAGAACGGCAAAAGAATATGAACACGGTCAAATCCCATCATTCGGTGGCGGATGTGGCCACCCTCTCCAAGGTGCTGACCCATTCAGAGCTTTTGGTCCGGATCAACCCTTGGAACAAGGATTCTGTGGAAGAGATCGAACAGGTAATCTCCGCCGGCGCAGACCGCATTATGCTTCCCATGTGGAAAACAGAATCCGAGGTCACCTCCTTCTTGGATGCGGTGGGCGGAAGAGTTGCCACAACGCTGCTTTTGGAAACCAAAGAAGCGGTGAACATTCTTGACCGGGTTCTGGAAAAGGCGCTGCCGGATGACATTCACATCGGACTGAACGATCTGCACTTAAGCTACGGCTTGACCTTTATGTTCCAGCTTCTCTCAAACGGCACCGTAGAAACACTTTGTCAAACCATTCGGAAAAAGAATATTCCCTATGGCTTTGGCGGCATTGCAAGGATCGGAGAGGGAACGCTCCCTGCGGAACGAATCGTGATGGAGCATTACCGTCTTGGCTCCACAAGAGCCATCCTTTCCAGAAGCTTTTGCAATGCAGAGGAAATCGGAGACCTTGTTTCCATCGAAGAGATTTTCTCCGAAAATTTGGCTTCTTTGAGAGCTTTTGAGGCTTCTCTTTCTACCAAAACAGAAACGGATTATCTGGAAAACAAAAAAGCAGTCAAGGACTGCGTGGAAAAAATCGTTACGATCATCAAGGAGAAAACGGCAAAATGAATCATCTTCCCATGAAAGAGCTAACCGAACAGGTCGGAGATGCCTTTTATCTGTTGGAAAGCAAACAGTTCAGGCAAAATTTTTTGGAATTAAAACAAGAATTTCAAGCCTTTTATCCCAACTTCAACATTGCCTATTCCTATAAAACCAACTATACCCCCAAACTTTGCAAAATCGTGAATGAACTGGGCGGCTTTGCAGAAGTGGTTTCCGATATGGAAATGGAAATTGCACTGCGCATCGGAGTTCAACCGGAGAAGATCATCTGGAACGGCCCCTTCAAAAATGCAAAAAAAGTGGAAGAGCTTCTTGTAATGGGCGGCACAGTCAATCTTGACTCCGCTTATGAAATCGATCTTGTCTCCGAAATTGCAAGGCGGCATCCGGAGCACCGATTAAACCTTGGGATCCGTTGCAATTTTGATGTCAACGACGGGGTGGTCTCCCGATTTGGATTCGACACCGCCTCAGAAGACTTCAACCGGGCCTTGGCCTTGTTCCGGAAGCATCCAAACCTTTATCTGATGGGTCTGCAATGCCACTTTGCCACCCGGCGATTGGACACTTGGGCTCCCCGCGCCAAGGGAATGCTGGCGCTGATCGATCGGCTTGGCTTGGTGCCGGATCACATCGACCTGGGCGGCGGCCTGTTTGGAAAAATGGCCGATTCTCTGAAGGCTCAATTTGATTCCGAAATTCCCACCTACAAGCAATATGCCCAGGCAGTGGCACCCCTTTTTGCCGAGCATTTTAAAGATGCCCCCAAAAAGCCTTTGCTTCTGGTAGAGCCGGGCAGCGCTCTGGTGGGTGACTGTATGCGCTTTGCCTCCAAGGTCGTTAACATTAAAAATGTGCGCGGCAAGAACATTGCCACCCTGCTTGGCAGTATTTACAATATCAATCCGACCTTAAACACCAAAAATCCTCCCATCGAGGTTTATGCCACAGGCGGCGAGCAAACCGAATACCAGGATCTGGATTTCGGTGGATTTACTTGCATTGAATCGGACTATCTCTACCGCCACTTTAACGGAAAGCTGGCAAAGGGAGATGTGGTGGTATTTGGCAACGTCGGTTCATACTCGGTGGTATTAAAACCGCCCTTTATTCTCCCAAACTTCCCTATTATCGACATTTCGGAGGGTGAAATAGAGATCATCAAACGCGGAGAAACCTTTGACGATCTGTTTCACACCTTTGTATTTTGAGAGGCTTTATGTGGTACCCGATCAACAAATTCATCAAACGCGCCTTTGATCTGATCCTGAGTATGATGGCGCTGATCGTTCTGATTCCCGTGTGGATCATCATTGCCATTGCCATCAAGTGTGACAGCAAAGGCCCGGTTCTCTTTGCCCAAGAGAGGCGCACCAAAAACGGACGCATTTTCAAAATGTATAAGTTCCGTTCTATGGTGGTAAACGCAGAAAAAATGGGCGCCGGTCTTTTCAACTATGAAAACGATCCCAGAGTGACCCGGGTGGGACGCATTTTGCGAAACACAAGCCTGGATGAGCTTCCTCAGCTTTGGAATGTGGCAAAGGGCGATCTTTCCCTGGTAGGGCCAAGACCCTGCGTTTCCTATGAGCTGGGCGATTTTGATTCCCTCAACAAAAAATACAAAAAGCGCTTTCAGGTTCGTGGCGGTATTACAGGACTTGCCCAGGTCAAGGGAAGAAACGAGAACTCCTGGGATGAAAAGGTAACCCTTGACAATCTTTACATTGACCAATTCCAAAAAGAGGGTGTTTGGCTGGATGTAAAAATTTTAGCCGGCACCGTCCTGAAGGTGTTTAAAAAGCAAGATATTTACGAAGCAAAAGAAGACGATTCTCTTTCTGATGCAGCAGCGGCAGAATTGGCCGAGGCGGAGATCATCCGCATTGCCCATCTGCCCGACCAGGAGGAGAGCGATCAAGAAAACAAAAGCAATGGAGAGGTGTGCTTATGAAAACGGATGTTGCAAACCGCCTGATTTGGTACAAAGGAGAGATTTTAAACGTAGGCGATGCCAAGATCAACGTTCTCGCTCCCACCGCCCAGTTCGGTCTGAACGTATTTGAAGGCATCCCTTGCTATTGGAACCAGGAGGAAAATCAGCTTTATGCATTTCGCCTGGACGATCATTACAACCGGCTCCTGCGCTCTGCCAGACTGATCCAGATCAACTGTCCTTACACCAAGGAAGATCTGAAAAAAGCACTGGTGGACGTGGTGCGGGCAAACGAATACGATGAAAATCTTTCGGTGCGCCAGACCCTGTTTGTGGATGGCTTTGGCTCCTGGGGATCAGAGGATCCCGTGGATATGTTCGTGGCCCCCATTCCCCGAGGAAGAACCAGCGCCGAGTACAACAAAAAAGGACTGCATTGCTGCGTTACCTCCTGGAGAAGAATTTCTGACACAGCTCTTTCTCCCAGAATCAAATGCGGTGCCAATTACATCAACAGCCGCGTGGGCCAAAGAGAGGCTCTGCGCCACGGTTATGATACCTGCCTTTTCCTCAACGAAGCCGGAAAGGTATCGGAGGGGCCAGGCTCTTGCTTTTTTATGGTGGTAAACGGTACTCTGATCACCCCAAGGCTGACCGATAGTGTTCTGGAAAGCATTACCCGCGATACCATCATCCAATTGGCCAAGATCAAAGGGATCCCGGTGGAGGAAAGAACCATCGACCGAACCGAGCTTTATACCTGCGACGAAGCCTTCCTTTGCGGTTCGGCAATGGAGATCACTCCCGTGCTTTCCATCGACCGTTACACCGTCGGAGACGGCGAAACCGGAGCCCTCACCGCCGATCTGCACAAGGATTATCTGGATGCAGCAAAAGGAAAAAGCAAAGACTTGAAAAACTGGCTCACGCCAATCTATTGAGGAGAAATATGGATCATTACAGCGTATTGATGACGATGTACCGGAAGGACGATCCGGCTTTTGCCAAATTGGGAATCGACAGTATGCTATCACAAACGCACAAAACGGATGATTTTGTTTTGGTTTGCGACGGCCCCCTAACGGAAGAGTTGGACGGGATGCTGTCCACTTACCAGGAAAATCACCCCGGGCTTTTCAACATTGTGAGATTGCCGGAAAATGTGGGTTTGGGAAAGGCGCTGAAAAGCGGCGTTCTCCTTTGCAAAAATGAACTGATCGCCCGAATGGACAACGACGACATCTCAAAGCCCGAGCGGTGCCAGTGCGAAGTCCGTTACCTGATGGAGCATCCCGACTGTGTCCTGGTGGGCGCGCACATGAATGAATTTGATACCGATCCGGAAAAGCCCATCCGCGTCAAACGGGTTCCCATTGGATTTGACCGAATCAAGGAATACGCCAGACGCAGAAATCCCTTCAACCATTCCACGGTCATGTTTCGAAAATCTGCCATTCTGGAAGCGGGAAACTACAGTGAAATGCGCACCAACCAAGACGTGGAATTCTGGATCCGCCTGTTAAATCGCGGATACCGCTGTGAAAACATCGATCAGATTCTGGTGGATTTCCGTTTTGACGGTAATACGCTGGAAAGACGCAAGGAATGGAAAAATTCCAAATTGATGATCCAGGTCTGGAAGCAGTTTCTCCGAAACAAGTATTGTTCCCGGTGGGATTATATTGTGGTGAAATGGGTTCAAATCGCCATTTACTTAATGCCAAAAAAACTGCTGAACTGGGTATATGACAATTTAAGGTAAGCCTTATCTTCTGGAGAGATCATATGAATCAATGCATCGTTTACATCGGAGATTTTGATTTTCGAAACGAAAACGTTCAGGCACACCTGGTAAAAAACAACGGAAAGATTTTCACCTCTCTGGGATACCGGGTGGAATACATCGGAATGAATCGCAACTGCAAAACATTCCGCGAGATCAATTCCCTTCCCCCTTATTCTTTGGAAGAAGAGGGACGGTATCTGGAGCTGCCGGACACCTTGAGCATTTCCGGCTTGATCCAAACACCCAAAGTTTGCAAAAAAATTCTGGAAAGACTGGATGAAATCCGAAAACAAGCCTCGGTTTTATATGTGATCACCTATCAGTCTCCCACTTACGCCATCGCCATTGAAAAGATCGCAAAGTGGTGCAAAAAAAACGGCGCTTATTACATTGTGAATTGCGCCGATCTACCGATTTTCGACCTTCAATCCCCATTGAGAAAAGTGGTGATGAGGGCAAATTGGAACTATATGCACAAGATCCATCAAAAGTATGCCGATGGAGTGATCGCGGTCAGCCAATTCATCCGGGACTATTATCAGAAGCCGGGTCGGAAATCTGTGGTGATCCCACCCTTGTTCCACACCGATTCCGTCTCTCCGAATTTTGTGCCCAACCCCTTGCCCACATTCATTTACGCCGGAACCCCCTTTAAGCTTACCGGCCGAGAAGCGGCACCTGAGGGGATGAAGGATCGATTGGATCGGGTAATCGACCTATTTCTACATCTTTCCTCAGAGAACATCCCGTATCATTTTGATATCGTCGGTATTATAAAAGAAGACTATATCGCCGGGGTTCCCCGCCAGGCCGCGGCACTCAAAGAAGAAAAGAACATTCACTTTTTGGGAAGACGGTCTCACAAAGAGACTCTTCAAATGGTGAAACAAGCGGATTTTTCCATTAATTACCGAGATGAAAACCTGATGACAAAGGCAGGCTTTTCCACCAAGATCGTGGAAAGCGTTTCCATGGGCACTCCCGTTATCATCAACAACATCAGCGACACCTTCCTTTACTTAAAGGACGGCCGGGACAGCTTTATGCTTTCCGGCAATTTGAAAAAAGACCTGGAAACAGTCAAAGGACTTTGCGCCATAACACCGGAAGAAAGACTTCAATTGAGACAGAATTTATTCAACGAAAAGCTTTTCGATCTTACAAAATACGCGGATGCATTGGATGCTTTTTTCCATTCATTCGACAATGCAGAAAGGAATTGAGCCTTCATGACAACAAGTGATGCAAGAGAGAAATGGATGAACCGGCAAAATAAGCCGGAATCCACCTTCTCCAACACCTGGCCACAGGTGCTCTTGGTGCTTCTGGCCTTCTGCGAAAAAAACATTGTTCGATATGCCATACTGGTTTTTTCCATGCTCCCCGGCATTGGTTTTTTGAGCGATCTGATCTTGCCCACCTTGTATGTGACGCTGATCCTTTTTTGTATGACAAGAAAAACAAGGGTCGGACTTGCAGAGCTGATCGTTCCGGCTTTCGTGATATCGGCAATTCTTGTCACCTGTGCCATTTATCCCGAAAATGCAAAATTTATCACCAAGCCAAGCCAGTTTTGGAACACCATTTTTCCTTGTTTAAGATGGTTTATTGTCGGACTGGTGGTCATTCCGGACAAGGCCATGATGGAGCTTTTGGGAAAGGTTTCTTGTCTTTCTGTTTTGGCAGAGGTGGCATTTCTCTTTCTTTATATGATTCCCAACGGCTTGATCGTATCGGATGATATGAACCGGGCATACCAGCTTCTTCCCAATATACTGCTGGTTTTCAACTATGCCTTTAACAGCAAAAAAATCATTCCTTGGCTCATTTCTGTTGGCGGCCTAATTTATCTGCTTTCTCTGGGCACCCGCGGCCCGTTTTTGATCCTTCTTATTTTTGTTGTCATCAAGCTTTTGCAAGCCGGCACTGTCTCCTCCGGAAAAAGAGGTCTTTTGGTTCTGGGAGTCGCCATCTTCGGCGGTCTCTTGTCAAATCAAAAGCTCTACACCTCCTTTTTAGAATCCATCAGTCGATGGCTCAATCAAATGGGAGTTTCTGCCAGAATCATCGATTCGATGATTGAAGGAACCTTGATCAGCAACACCACCGGTCGCGACGATCTCTATGACCTGGCGCTGCAAAAAATTTCCGAACGGCCCATTTTGGGATATGGCGTCTATGGCGAGTGGCCATGGATCCAATGGAACATTCACAATATGTACCTTGAGATTCTGATCCATTTCGGTGTCGTGCTGGGGAGCGCGCTTTTGATCTGGGCAATTCTTTTGGTTGCCAGATCCTATTTTCAAAATCAGAACCGTGATGCCAAGGATCTGATCCTGATTTTTATATGTTTTGTCTTTGTGCGCGGCTTTTTCGGCGGTTCGTATCTGACATTCAGCACCTTTTTCCTGATCGCTTTGTGCACCAAGGAATTAAGACGCATCCGGCAGCAGAGACAAAAAATTTAATTTCGAATACAGGAGGACAATGCTATGATCAAGCCCGCCATTGTTGCAGTTGGCTACAACAGACCCGACGGAATGAAACGATTGCTGGAGAGCATTGGAAAAGCAAAATTTGAGACAGACGATGTTCCGCTGATCGTCAGCATCGATGAATCCAACCGAAGCGATGAGGTGGAAAAGGTGGCAAGGGAATTTGAGTGGAAGCACGGCCCCCTTGAGATCCGCCGGTTCCCGGAGCGCCAAGGACTTCGAAAGCACATCGTCCAGTGCGGGGATTACAGCGAAAAATACGGCGGGGTAATCATTCTTGAGGACGACCTGGTGGTGGCAGAGGATTTTTATTCTTATACCTGCCAGGCACACGAGGCGTATGGCGATGACGAAAGAGTGTGCGGCGTTGCCCTTTATTCTTACGGAGCCAACGTATTTACTCATTTTGGTTTTTGCCCTCTTCCCTCCTTAAGTGACGTTTTTCTCGGTGATATGGTTGTTACTTGGGGACAGAGCTGGAATGAGCGTCAATGGAAAAACTTCAAAAAGTGGTATTTAGCACACGAAGATAAATTGCCTGTACTGAACCCGAAGATCCCGCGTGACATTTCCGGTTGGACACGCAGTTGGGGCCGCTATTTTGCAAGTTTCATTGCAGATCAAGGGTTGAGTTACATTTATCCCTATAAGGCCCGCACCACCTGCTTTTCGGATTTTGGCGAGCACAACAAAACTGCGATCCCTCTAACCTTTGTACAGGTTCCGCTGATGCAGGGCTGCCCCGGCCAATACTGCATGGCGCCTTATGAAGACCTGGTGCATTACGACAGCTTCTATGAGCGCGTTCTGGATGAAAGACATACGGTTTGCGGCATTCCCGGCAACGAGATTTGCATGGATTTAAGCAATATGAAAACCTCTGCAAACGGCAAAAAATATGTCATCACCAACTCCGAGCTTCCTTACAAAGAAATCGCATCCTTTGGCATGACCTTGCGCCCCATCAGCCAAAACGTATTGGAAAACATCCCCGGAAATCAGCTTCACATGTATCAATTGGATTCGGACGTAATCCGCCCCTGGGACGGCAAACGTCCAAAGTATTTTGCTGACCACCGCAGAATGAAATACGAATATTATGATGCCTCCTGGCGCACAACCTTTGATTATGCACCAAGAGAATTCTTCGGTCGATTGAAAGATATCATTGCAGAAAAAATCAAAAAATGACGGTTGTCTTATGAAAAGAATCTTAAAATTTCTCATTGCGCTTTTTTACAAAATCAAATTTGGTTCCCGGTGCAAGATCAACGCCTCATCCAACACCATACTTGGAACGTGTTCGTTTGAAGGAAAAAACGCTTTGGGAAGAGGAACCTATTTTTCTTCTTCTTCTCTTGGTTATGGGTCATATATTGGCAACAGAAGCGAATTCTCCCGGTGTAAAATCGGTCGTTTTTCTTCCATTGGATCCAACGTGAGAGTGGTTTCAGCCGATCACCCCATTGGAAGGAGCGTTTCATCCCATCCGGCATTTTATTCTGATACTTACTTTTTTTCCTATGCAAAAGAAAGCCACTACAAGGAACACTTAACCACAGAAAACGGATACGAATGCGAAATCGGAAATGATGTGTGGATCGGAGATAACGTACTCATCAAGGGCGGCGTCACCATTGGAGACGGAGCGGTTATTGGGATGGGAAGCGTGGTAACACACGATGTTCCTCCTTACACCGTTGTAGCAGGCGTTCCGGCAAAGAAAATTAGAATGAAATATGATGAATCCACCGTGGAACTGTTAATGAAGATTCGCTGGTGGGATCGTCCCATTGAATGGATTGCAGAACACGCCGAAGAATTTTGCGACGTAGAGAAATTTGTGAATCACTACGATGAGAGGAGTATGGATAAGTAAAAAATGGAAAGCACAAAAAAAGCATTACACAACATAGCATCGAACATCTTTCACGGTGGACTTGCCTTCATTTCCAAAATAAGTCCCACCACAACCAGTAAAATCAGATACCGTTACTATATGAAAAAAAAGCTCAATTTAAAAAATCCGCAAACGCTGAACGAAAAAATGATGTATCTGAAACTAAACAAGTATTGGAATCAGCAGTTTGTTGCTGATTGTGCTGACAAGTATGCCGTTCGAAAGACGATTGCAGAAAAAGGTTGTCCGGAGCTTTTGATCGAACTATATGGAGCTTGGGATAGAGTGGAAGATGTCGATTGGGATAGCCTTCCGAACAAATTTGCCATCAAATGCAATCACGGCAGCGGCTATAACATTATCTGTAACGATAAATCTACCTTCGATATCGAACGGGCAAAAAAACTGCTTCGTCAATGGATGAAAGAGTCATACGGCGTAGAAAGAGCAGAACAAGGAATATACAGCAAAATCAAAAGAAAGATTATTGCAGAAAAATTCATTGAGACGGCGGATGGAAATCCTCCCAAGGACTATAAGTTTTTCTGTTCATACGGCAAAGTAAAATTTCTCTTTGTCGCTTCAGACCGAATCAACAACCAAACTAAATTTGATTACTATTATCCCGATTGGACTTGGATTCCTGTGAAAAATCAACACCCCAATGTTGGACCCGTGGAAAAGCCCAAAATGCTGGATGAAATGATCCGTTATGCAGAAATACTCTCCAAAGATCTTCCCTTGGTGCGTGTAGATCTTTATAACGAAGGAGACAAAATCATTTTTGGCGAACTTACCTTTACGCATTTTGGTTGCCTGAATAGTTTTGATCCTGATGAATATGATTTGATTTTTGGAAATTGTTTTCCGGATGTAAAAGCTTTGGCGGAGGAACTATGAGCAGAATAGTTGTATTAACAACAACTTATTTGGATAAACCGTATGCCAACGGCGTGTGCGCAAGACACTTGATTCGTGCTTTGCGCCGACTTGGCAATGAGGTTAATGTTGTTTGCTATTCCGATAAAATAATTCCCGAAGAGGATGTGGGATATGTATATCCCATAAAGAAACCGGATATGAGCAGATTTTTAATTTTATCCTCCTATTATTTAGGCGCAGCAACCGCAAACGGAATCTGCGCGAAAAACATTGCCTTTCAATTGAAGCAAAGCGGGCACGAGGTATTTGTGCTTTGTTATGCCTCGGGCGATGCCCAGGAAAACATATTCACTGTGGCACCTCCCGCCCCCGACGAAAAACGGAATTTGATAGAGAAAGTATGGGGTCGCGTAAGAGCCACCGTTTCCCCAAAACTGAATAAATCGCTGAAGGAAGAATACGAAGCGAGGGCGACCCGGATTTGCGAAGAAAAGAACATTGATACGGTTATCGCCATGTTCTTTCCCTTTGAAACCGTTTCCGCTTTGGCGGCCATCAAAAAGCGATTCCCCCGCATTCGTACTGTGATCTACGAACTGGATTCTGTGGGAGACGGCATTTCCTCCGGTTCTTCCTACCAAAAGCTTTTGAACCGAGCCACGGAGCGCTGGAATCGCGCGCAGTACCGATTAGCCGATAGGATCATTGTGATGGAAAGCCATCGGGATTACTGGAACAAGACCTTTGGAAAAAAATATGGCGAAAAATTGCTTCTGGCAGACATTCCCGTTTTGGTGCAAAAAGATTTGCCTCAGATGGAAAAGGACGAGAATGAGCCCATTTCCCTGCTTTACGGTGGACTGATCGAGCAGTCCTACCGTTCCCCCGATCACCTTCTCAAGGTATTTGAGCATTTTTCCCGCGCGGTGCCTGCCACTCTGGATTTTTTCAGCAAGGGAGACTGCGAAGAAAAAATTGCCCAAATAGCAAAAAGCGTGGAAGGAATCCGGCAAAACGGCTACGTTCCGGAAGCAGTGTTAAATGAAGCCATAGCCAAAGCCGACGTGCTGGTAAGCATTGGAAACCGGGTTTCCAGAAGCGTGCCCTCCAAGCTGATTACTTATCTTTCTTACGGAAAGCCCGTTTTACACATCTCTCTCCAAAAGGATGATGTTTGTGCCGAGTACCTAAAGCGCTACCCTTTGGGATTGGTGCTAAATGAATGGGAATCGGTGGAAGAAAACGCGAAGAAGCTATTTGATTTTGTGCAAAAAACAAGCGGAAAAACCGTTTCCTTTTCCGACATAGAAAAGGCTCTGCAAAAAAACACCCCTCAATTCAGCGCAGAAATTATTTGCAAAGAGTGACAAAAAGGATGGCGTTATGAACTCCACATTAGTGACAGTCATTATTCCGGTATATAACACAAAGCAATACATTGCCGATTGCATGAACAGCGTTTTGAATCAAACCCATCAAAACATCGAAGTAATTCTCATCAATGACGGATCCACCGATGATTCGTCCAGTGAGTGTCAAAAATTCCTTTCCGATGCCAGAGTTCGTTTTGTAGATCGGGAAAATCGCGGTCTCAGTGCAACCCGTCAACAAGGAATCGACATGGCAACAGGTGAATATTTCTGCAACCTGGATTCCGATGATATGCTGGATCTTCATTTTGTTGAAACCATGCTTCAATGTGCCAACAAAACCGGGGCAGATATTGTAACCTGCGGAAGAAAAGATTTTGATGTGGGTTACGAAAGAGAGTTTCTTCTTCCGGAAGGAGAAGCCTTTTATCCCCTGGATCAAAAAACGGTGTCCCATCAATTCGACCGCCTTACCACCAAACTATGGCTTGCAGATTCCTGGAACAAATTATATCGCACCGATTTTGTGAAAAAAACCGGGGTTCGGTATTGGCTCAACAACAAATACAACGGAACAGACCTTTCCTTCAATCATTTGCTCTGTCTTCATTGTCCCAAATATGCCGTGGTCAACAAGCCTCTTCTTTTGCATCGGATCGTAATGGGCTCTCGCGTTCATCGCAAAAATAAGCCATTGCAGGAAGGATTTCAAATAATTGCGGAACGCCAATTTGCCGAAGCAAATAAATTGGGATATGAAAAAGCCTTTTATGAACGGTACAAATACACCTATTATATCTTTATGAAAATGGCTTTCGATGCCATCATTACCGAGAGCGAAAACACAAAAGAATTGAACGTTCGCCGGAAAAAGCATTGGGATTTGATGGAATCATTTGCGAAAGAGCACCCTGCTTTATCGCCAAAGAATCTCAAGAAAAAAACGTGCCGTGGTTTTGACCGCATCGTGCACAAAGCAATGCTTTCCCCCAATATATTCTGGTGTTTTGTAGCTTACGAGGCAAATTGCTTGCGCAAGTGGAAAAACAGAAAGATGCAAAACGATGGCAAGTAAAACCGTTTCCAGTAATTTATTTTGGAGTTTTTTAGAGCGTATTTGTTCGCAGGGCATCTCCATGGTGATTTCCATCATCCTGGCAAGACTGCTTTCCGTCAATGATTTTGGTGTCATTTCTGCCGTACAGATCTTCACCTCCATTGCCGCCGTGTTTGTTACGGGCGGAATTTCCAGTGCGCTGATCCAAAAAAAGGATGCAGATGACCTGGACTATTCTTCTATGTTTTATTACAACTCCGGCTTTTCCATCCTCGTATATTTCATTGTTTTTGCCCTGGCGCCTTGGTTCGTTGGCTTTTTAAATGATTCTTACGATTACAATCTTTTGGTATCGGTCCTTCGGGTTTCCGGAATTGGATTTGTCCTGTCCAGTTTCAACTCCTTTTATCGGACTCGCCTCATCCGTAATTTTGAATTTAAAAAACTGTTTTTTATTACCGTTCTGGGTACAGTGATCTCCGCAGTGGTGGGTGTTTCCATGGCATTTAGCGGGTTTGGTGTTTGGTCTCTGGTGGCACAAAGCATCACTTCCTATGCCACCAATGCGGTTTTGCTCATAGTCTTTTCTCACTGGAGCCCGAAATTTGTTTTTTCTTTTCACCGTTTAAAACCCATGTTGGGATACGGATACAAACTGATGCTCTCTTCTCTGCTCTCCACCATTTATTTAGATGCCAATAGTCTGGTGGTGGGAAATCGCTATGATTCTTCGGCTCTCGCTTATTACAACAAAGGCTTGAGTTTTCCCAAGATCGTAGTATCCAATCTGATGGCAGCGATCAATTCGGTTTTATTCCCCACGATGGCAAAGCTTGAAACAGAGGAAGAAAGCAGGGCCATGGTAAAACAATTCAATCAATACAGTTGCTTTGTTATTTTCCCCATGATGGCAGGCTTAGCGGCCGTTGCGCCGGCCTTCATTGAAGCCTTGTTGGGAGAAAAATGGCTTCCCGCTGTTCCTTTCCTGCAACTGGCTTGCTTGGATTACGCCCTGCAACCACTTGGAATTTCCAACCTTCAGTATTGGAAGGCCTCCGGTAGGGCCACGCTCTATTTGGTAACAGATATCATAAAAAAAGTAATCGGCATTTCCATTTTGATTGTGGCAGTATGGATGGATCGGGGCGTTCTGGCCATTGCCTGGGCACAGGTAGCCTCCACCGCCGTTGCTATGATCATCAGTCTGTTGCCCCAGAAAAAACTCCTCCGCTACTCTGCCTGGAAACAAATCAAGGATCTGATTCCTCACACGGTTCTAACCGTTTCTATGATGATCTCGGTCTTTTTCATTGGTGCAGTTTTGCCCCTTTCTCCCATTCTTTTATTATGCCTTCAGATTCTCGTAGGCATTGCAGTGTATATTGGCCTGGCAAAGCTATTTCACTTCCAGGAATTGGATGCTGTCATCAATATGATCAAAAGCAAACGACAAGGAAACGTTTAAACAAGGAGAACCAATCACAATGGAAAAC
Source organism: Eubacteriales bacterium (assembly GCA_045541915.1). Classification (GTDB taxonomy): domain Bacteria; phylum Bacillota; class Clostridia; order Oscillospirales; family SIG627; genus RGIG5579. The sequence continues at coordinate 47,706 of JAZQJZ010000037.1, read as the reverse complement.
AATTGCGCTATTTTAGTGAACAGTTGTGACCGCTATGAAGAAGCGTGGAATCCGTTTTTCACTTTATTTAAGAAGTATTGGCCAGAATGTCCATTCCCTTTGTACCTTAATACAGAAACTGCAGTGTGCAAAATAGATGGGGTCACCACTTTGGTTCAAAAAGATGACCGGAATATAGCATGGTCAGACCGTTTGCGGAACGCAGTGGAAAGAATCGAAAGCGAATTTGTTCTTTTGTTTTTGGACGATTTTTTTCTGATGGAAAGAGTAAATCACAAAGAAGTGATCAGAACCGTCGAAATTATGAAACAGGAAGAGGATATTGCCGTGTTTTATTTTAAACATAGCACCGGACAGATCCCCTCTGTTTGTGAATACGGCGATTATCTCCGTATGGATCCAAATAAAAAGTACATTTTGAATTTTCAGGTTGGCCTATGGCGCAAATCAGCGCTCTTGGAACTGATCCAGCCCGGATTGTCTCCTTGGGAAATTGAAGAAAACAAAACTCCACGGATTCAAGAAAAATGGCGCTTTTACTGTCCACAAAAAGGGAGCTATACCGATTGTTCGCAAGATGTATTTCCCTACCTATGGGCACTGAAAGCAGGATACGGAATTTGCAAGTCCAAATGGCTTTGGAACAACAAAAAGTTCTTCAAAAAAGAAGGGATCAAGGTTGAATTTCAAAAACTCGGTCAAATGAGCAAATTCACTTATCAAACAGATGAGATGAAGCGAAAAATAAAACAAAGAATCGAAAGCATACGAAAAAAATGAACACTCAGAATAGAACATACAATTCCATTGACCTTTTAAAATTCACCTTATCTTTTTTGATTGTTGCCCTCCACTTTGATCCTACCGGTGGATATTGGTCGAAACAACCGATCTTTATGTTGCCGGTGCCGTTGTTTTTCATCATAAGCGGATTTTTCTTCTTTAGGCGCCCCTCACTTGATTCTCGAAAACTTCTGAGATTCGTTTCAAGAAATCTAACGTTATACGCCGCATATTTTCTTCTGTTCTTACCTTACTATGCAATATCATGGTGGAACGCCTGGTTTTCAAAGGACTTTTTATTTGGCTTGAAAACATTGCTTTTAAAATTTGTTTTCGGGTCTACCTTTGTTGCTTCTTGGTATCTGATGGCTCTTATTATCGGCGTAGCAGCAGTTTATTGTCTTTCAAAGACTAAAATCAAGTGGTTGCCGTTGGCAATCGGATCTATCCTCTTGGCCATCTGCATACTTCGAACCTGTTACGGCAATTTGATCGATTCCGATTCGCTGTTCCACAAAGTAATCGACCTTTATCCCGGAACCTTTTATCAAGGTTTTCCTGTGGCTTTATTTTGGGTTGCTTTGGGCAAATGGATGGCTGATCATGAGGAGCATTTGCTTCGCATTTCCGGAACGAAAAAAGTTTTCGGTATCGTTATAAGTATCTTCCTTTTTGCAGCAGAATATATCATCATATCCTTAACCGGAATTTTTCATACACGTGGATATTGCGTCATGATGATTCCTTTATGTATGGCAATCTTCATTGCTGTTTTAGGAATGGATTTGAAATTTAAAAATTCTAAACTCTTGCGGGAGATCAGCACAGTTATGTATTGCTCCCACGCAACCATCGGATCAATTTTGACCATCCTTTTAGGAAAAATTGGCCTAACGGAACAATTTCCCTGGTCACTCTTGCTATACGTTATGATTGTCACTTTATGTATAATAGGAACACTGTTCATTTTAAAACTGGAACAAGTCAAATATTTTAAATGGTGCAAATTCTTCAAATAAGAAATAAAAAGGAGAAAATAAACTATGTCACTTTTTGCTAACAAAACTTTACTCATCACCGGTGGCACCGGATCTTTTGGAAATGCGGTGCTGAACCGCTTTTTGAACACGGATATTGGGGAAATCCGCATCTTCTCCCGAGACGAGAAGAAGCAGGATGATATGCGCCACGAATTTCAGGCAAAAATGCCAGAAGTGGCAGAAAAGATCAGTTTTTACATCGGTGATGTGAGAGACCTGGCTTCGGTGAAAAATGCCATGCACGGCGTAGACTTTATTTTCCACGCAGCGGCCCTCAAGCAGGTTCCTTCCTGTGAGTTCTTCCCCATTGAAGCCGTGAAGACCAATGTACTGGGAACAGAAAATGTACTCACTGCCGCCATTGAGGCCGGAGTAAAAAACGTGGTTTGTCTTTCCACCGATAAGGCGGCATATCCCGTCAACGCAATGGGCACCTCCAAGGCCATGATGGAAAAGGTGATCGTAGCAAAATCCCGTACAGTGTCCCCGGAAAAGACCAAGATCTGCTGCACCCGTTACGGAAATGTCATGTGCTCCCGCGGATCGGTCATTCCCCTGTGGATCGATCAGATTCGAAACGGCAATCCCATTACCCTGACCGAGCCCACCATGACCCGTTTCATTATGTCTCTGGACGAGGCGGTGGATCTGGTTCTCTTTGCCTTTGAGCACGGTGAAAGCGGCGATATTTTGGTGCAAAAGGCACCCGCCTGCACCATTCAGACCCAGGCAGAGGCGGTTTGCGAGCTCTTCGGCGGAAACAAGGAAGACATCAAGGTGATCGGCATCCGTCACGGAGAAAAAATGTACGAAACTCTACTGACCAACGAAGAATGTGCCCACGCCATTGATATGGGCAATTTCTATCGCGTTCCCTGCGACAAGCGCGGCTTAAATTACGATAAATACTTTAACAAGGGCGATACGGAACGGAACAAATTGACGGAATTTAATTCCAACAATACCAAGCTTCTGACCGTGGCAGAAACCAGAGAAAAGATCGCCGCTCTTTCCTATATTCAGGAAGAACTGGCAAAGGGTGCAAAATAATGATGAACATTCTGGTCACCGGCGCCAAGGGCTTTGTGGGAAAGAACCTTTGCGCCGTGCTGAAAAACATTCGCGACGGGAAGGACAAAACCCGTCCGGCCCTTGCCATTGGCGAAATTTTGGAATATGACCTTGACACGGATCCTGCGCTTTTGGATCCGTACTGCGAGAAAGCCGATTTTGTGTTTAACCTGGCAGGGGTGAACCGTCCCCAGAACCCGGATGAATTTATGCAAGGCAATTTCGGCTTCGCATCCACCTTGCTGGATGCGCTGAAAAAGCACCGGAACGCCTGCCCGGTGATGATCTCCTCTTCCATTCAGGCAACTTGCATCGGTCGGTATGACAGCGATTACGGAAGAAGCAAGAAAGCAGGCGAGGACTTGATCTTTTCCTATGGAAATGAAACCGGCGCGAAGGTTCTGGTTTACCGCTTCCCCAATCTTTTCGGCAAGTGGTGCCGTCCCAATTACAACTCCGCCGTTGCTACCTTCTGTCACAATATGGCAAACGATCTTCCCATTACAGTCAACGACCGGAATGTGCAGCTGGAGCTGCTTTACATTGACGATCTGGTAACGGAAATGCTGGATGCCCTTGAGGGAAAAGAGCATCGATGCACCTTTGACGGAATTGAGACGGTGCTTTGCGAAAAGGGAGCTTACTGTGCTGCCCCCATCACCCACAAGGTAACCCTTGGCCAGATTGTAGATTTGCTCGATGGCTTCAAAGCACAGACAAGCACCCTTATCATGCCCGAAATTCCCGAGAACTCCTTTGCCAAAAAGCTTTACAGCACCTTCCTCAGCTATCTTCCGAAAGAAAAGGTATCCTTTCCTTTGAAAATGAACGAGGATGCAAGAGGAAGCTTTACTGAGCTTTTGAAAACGAAAAGCTGCGGACAGTTCAGTGTGAATATTTCAAAGCCCGGAATCACAAAGGGCCAGCATTGGCACCATACCAAATGGGAATTTTTCATTGTGGTCAGCGGAAAAGGATTGATCCAGCAAAGAAAGATCGGCACGGACGAGGTGCTGAATTTTGAAGTTTCCGGCGAGAAGATTGAAGCGGTGCATATGCTCCCCGGATACACACACAACATTATCAATCTTTCCGAAACAGAAAATCTTGTTACGGTGATGTGGGCAAACGAAGCCTTTGACCCCAACCGTCCCGATACATTTTTTGAGGTGGTATAATACAATGGAAACGAAAATCAAACTGGATTACAGCGATGTGTCCTTTCAAAACAACGGAAAGCTCAAGCTTTTGATCATTGTGGGAACCAGACCCGAGATCATTCGCCTTGCAGCCGTGATCAACAAGTGTCGGAAGTATTTTGATACTGTCCTGGCTCATACCGGTCAAAATTACGATTACAACTTAAACGGTGTTTTCTTTAAAGATTTAAAGCTTGCCGATCCTGAGGTATATATGGACGCAGTAGGAGACGATCTGGGCGCAACCGTTGGCAACATCATCAACTGTTCCTATAAGCTGATGAGCCAGATCCGTCCGGATGCCCTTTTGATCCTGGGAGACACCAACTCTTGTCTTTCGGCCATTGCCGCCAAGAGATTGCACATTCCAATTTTCCATATGGAGGCCGGAAACCGCTGCAAGGATGAGTGCCTCCCCGAAGAAACCAACCGCCGAATCGTAGATATTATTTCCGATGTAAACCTGGCTTACAGTGAGCACGCCCGTCGCTATCTGCACGAATGCGGACTGCCGAAGGAGCGCACCTATGTGACCGGCTCTCCCATGGCAGAGGTTCTGCACCAGAATTTAGATGAAATTAAACAAAGCGGCGTATTGACTCGCTTGGGCCTGGAACCGAAAAAATACATTCTGCTTTCCGCCCATCGGGAAGAAAATATTGATACGGAAAAGAATTTCAACAGTCTTTTCTCCGCCATCAATAGGCTGGCTGAAAAATACGATATGCCCATTCTCTATTCCTGCCACCCCAGAAGCAGAAACAGACTGGAGAAAAGCGGATTTGTTTTGGACCGCCGCGTGATCCGCAACGAGCCTCTGGGCTTCCACGACTACAATAAACTGCAAATGAATGCCTATGCTGTGGTTTCCGACAGCGGTACACTTCCGGAAGAATCCAGTTTTTTTGCCAGCGTTGGCCATCCCTTCCCGGCTGTTTGCATCCGCACCTCCACAGAGCGCCCGGAAGCACTGGATAAGGCTTGCTTTGTTTTGGCCGGCATTGACGAGCACAGCCTTTTGCAAGCCGTTACCACTGCCGTGGATATGAATGACAACGGGGATGTGGGCATTCCTGTCCCGGACTATGTGGAAGAAAATGTATCCACCAAGGTGGTCAAGATCATTCAGTCCTATACCGGTGTGGTAGACAAAATGGTCTGGAGAAAATTTTAATGGGGAAAGAAAATGCTAAATCAAAATGTAACTCTTGAAAAGAAAACCGTTCTGATCACCGGTGCTGCCGGATTTATCGGCTCCAATCTTGTTTTGGAGCTTCTTCGGTCCGGAACCGAAATTTGCATCATCGGTCTTGATAATATGAATGACTATTACGATGTAAGCATCAAAGAATACCGTCTGGAAGAGATCGAAAAAGAGGCAAAGAATCACCCGGACTCCACCTGGGAATTTATCAAAGGAAACCTGGCCGATCGACCCTTGATTGATCGTCTGTTCGAGCGTTATCATCCCTCTGTGGTGGTAAACCTTGCCGCCCAGGCCGGAGTGCGCTATTCCATCACAAACCCGGATGTATATATGGAATCCAATATCATCGGTTTTTACAACATTTTGGAAGCTTGTCGAAACACTATGGCCACCCCCTATCCCGTGGAGCACCTGGTGTATGCATCCTCTTCTTCTGTTTACGGTTCCAACAAAAAGATCCCCTATTCCACGGAGGATAAGGTGGACAACCCCGTATCTCTTTATGCCGCCACCAAAAAAAGCAATGAGCTGATGGCTCACGCTTATTCCAAGCTTTACAATATTCCCTCCACCGGACTTCGCTTTTTCACGGTTTACGGCCCGGCAGGCCGGCCGGATATGGCATATTTTGGCTTTACCAACAAATTGCTTCGGGGCGATACCATTGAAATTTTCAATTACGGAAATTGCAAGCGGGATTTCACTTATGTGGATGACATTGTAGAAGGCATAGTGCGCGTGATGCGGCACGCCCCCGAAAAGGAAACAGGCGAAGACGGTCTCCCTCTCCCCCCTTATGCAGTTTACAACATTGGCAATAACAATCCCGAAAACCTTCTGGATTTTGTTTCGATCTTGCAGGAGGAATTGATCCGGGCAAAGGTTTTGCCTGAAGATTATGATTTCGAAGTTCATAAAAAACTCGTTCCCATGCAGCCGGGTGATGTACCCATTACCTATGCAGATACCACCGCACTGGAGCAGGACTTTGGATTTAAGCCCTCTACCTCTCTTCGTGACGGGCTTCGCAAATTTGCTGAATGGTATCACAAGTTTTACCAAAAATAAGAGAAACGATTTCAAAATAACCAAATCGAGGTAATTTATGACGGCATCAGAAGCGTTTGAGCGAATCTACAAAAAAGCACCTCTATACACCGCCTTCACCCCTTACCGGGTGTGCCCCATCGGTGCTCATTCCGATCACCAGCTGGGACAGATCACAGGCTTTGCCATCAACAAGGGCATCCACATCGCCTTCGGCCCCAAGCAGAACGGTGTGGTAGAGATTCAGTCCCTGCAGTTTGAAAAAAGAGCACAGTGGCACGTGGCATTTACCCCAGAAAGCCCTCAAGGTGACTGGGCAGACCATCTAAGAGGCGCTACCATTGCCCTTCACTCCCGTTACAATTTAAAAACAGGACTTTGCGCCGTGGTGGACGGAGAGCTTCCCATCGGTGGTCTCTCTTCCTCTGCAGCGGTGATCATCACCTTTTTATCTGCCCTTTGCACTATGAACGGAATCTCTCTTTCTCCCCAGGAATTGATTCTGATTTCCAAGGAAGCGGAAAACAAATATGTGGGGGTGGCTTGCGGAAAGCTGGATCAGTCCTGCGAGGTCTATTGCAAAAAGGATCATCTTTTGTATTTAGATACCATGGATGACAGTTATGAATTGATTCCTCAGCCAAAGCAGATGAAGCCGTTCCAATTTATGATCTTCTTCAGCGGATTGGAGCGCAGCCTTGCCGGAAGTGCGTTTAATATGCGCGTGGATGAATGTAAAAGCGCCGCCTATGCCTTGAAAGCCTTTGCCGGTATGGAATACGGAAAGTTCCAGGATACTTTTCTCCGGGATGTTCCCGTAGAGGTGTTCCATCAATACAAAGACCGGCTTCCTGAAAAGTGGCGCCAGCGCGCGGAGCATTGGTATTCGGAATTTGATCGGGTTCAAAAGGGAGTCAAGGCTTGGCGAGAGGGCGATATTGAAGCCTACGGCAGACTTTCCTTTGAAAGCGGCTACAGCTCCATTCACAGCTGGGAAACTGGCTCTCCCGAATTGATCAAGCTATATGAAATTATGGCCCAAACCAAAGGCATCTACGGAGGACGCTTCTCCGGAGCCGGCTTTAAAGGGTGCTGCCTTGCCATTGTGGACCCGGCATACACCGAAAGCATTGCAGAGCAGGTCACCAGAGAGTATCTGAAGGAATTCGAGCATCTTACCGGAAAGTATTCCGTTCATATTTGTGAAAGTGCAGATGGAGTAAAACTATGAAGTGTTTGATTTTGGCGGCAGGCTACGCCACAAGGCTTTATCCTTTAACTGAAAACTATCCAAAACCCCTTTTAAAGGTGGGTGAAAAAACCATTCTTGATTGGCTGGTGGACGACATTGATACCGCAAAAGAAGTGGATGAATATGTGGTCATCTCCAATCACAAATATGCCCATCATTTTGAATCCTGGGCTAAAACAAAGCCTCAGAAGATCACAGTGGTGGACGACGGAACTGATTCCAATGAAACCCGTCTCGGCGCGGTGAAGGACATTCAATTTGCCATTGAAACCCTGGGTCTTGACGGTGATATGCTTGTGATCGCCGGAGACAATGTTCTGGATTTCAGCTTGACAACATTCATCCGTTATGCCAAAGAAAAAAGAAGCTCCTGCGTGATGCGCTATTTTGAACCGGATGAAAAGAGACTCATAAAATCCGGTGTGGTCACCATTGACGAAAACGATAAAATTCTCCTGATGACAGAAAAATCTCTCACTCCGGCTACCCATTGGTGCTGCCCTCCCTTTTATTATTATACCGGGGAGGATGCAAAGCTGGTGCAAAAAGGAATTGATTGCGGTTGCGGCACAGATGCGCCCGGAAGCTACATTGCCTGGCTTTGCAAACAAAGCACAGTATACGCCATGGAGATGCCCGGAAAGCGTTATGACATTGGAAATTTAGAGAGCTATGAAAAGGTGAAAGCCGAATATCAGGGAATCACACTCTCATAAAAGAAAGGAGTTCGGACGATGGATCCAAGAACGGCATCTGTCCTGTTTTCTTTGCTTCGTTCTGCGATCCGTGGAACACCTATCCCCAAAGAACAAGTATTTTCTTCCCAGCAGCTACAAGAAGTCTTGACGCTGGCAGAAAAGCATGATATGGCACACCTGGCCTGGCTGGGATTCAGGCAAAACAACTTGATTCCGGATCGCCAAACCGAACCGGAAAAATCCATTCTGATGGCAGTCTTTCGCCACGAACGCACCCAGTTTGAATATGAAGCACTTTGCCAAGCGCTGGAACAGGCCAAAATCCCCTTTCTTCCTTTAAAGGGATCGGTTTTGAAGGCGTATTACCCGGAAGCTTGGATGCGCACCAGTTGTGACATTGATATTCTGGTTCACCAAGAGGATCTGGAAAGAGCCATTTTGTTTCTGTCGGAGCACCTCCACTACAAGAAAACAGAACGAGCCACTCACGATGTATCCTTGTTCAGCCCCTCCAAGGTCCATATTGAGCTTCATTTTGACCTGGTGGAGGAAGGAAGAGCAAAAGGGGCCATTGCTATTTTGCGTGATGTTTGGAGCCACTCCATCCTACGGAAAAACAGCAATTATCAGTACGAAATGAGCGATGCTTATTTCTATTTCTATCACATTGCCCATATGGCAAAGCATTTTGAAAATGGCGGTTGCGGCATTCGCCCGTTTCTCGATCTGTGGATTCTGGATCGTATGGAGCAAGAAAACCCTACCGCGCGCGATGCCCTGCTTTCCAAGGGAGGCTTATTGACCTTCGCCCAAGCCTGTCGCTCCTTGAGCCACGTTTGGTTTGACGGGGTCAAGCCCAACTCCCTTTCCCTTCAAATGCAAGATTTTCTCCTTTCCGGAGGAAGCTTTGGCTCCACCGGAAACCGGGTTGTCCTCCAGCAAACCAATAAGGGTGGAAAATTCGGATACCTCTTATCAAGAGTCTTTATCCCATTTGAAAAATTAAAGCGTTACTATCCGATCCTGGAAAAGCACCCCTCTCTTATGCCTATCATGCAGGTCAGACGGTGGTTCATGCTACTGGACCCCAATGTGGCAAAAATGGCAAAAAGCGAAATTTATGCCAATACCAAAATAGAAAAAACAAAAGCCGATCAAATGAACCGTTTTCTGGATCAGATCGGACTGAAATAACAAAAATAAGCCGTGAGAATTCACGGCTTATTTTTGATTTTCTTATGTTCGATTGTAATGCAAGAGAAAGGGCTTGCTCCTCAGCAGCAGAAATAGTCCCCCCTTTTTCAAATAAAGCAAAAAGAGATACCGAAAATCGGTATCTCTTTTGCTTGGTGCGAGAAACGGGACTTGAACCCGTACAGTGTAATACCACACGCCCCTCAAACGTGCGCGTCTGCCAGTTCCGCCACTCTCGCATAGGGAACATTGGTTATTATAATTCCCGAAAGGCGTTTTGTCAAGTCTTTTTGGGAAAATCTTTTTTCTTCCTGCCCTTTTTATCCTTTCACAAAATACCCGAAAAGGCATATCCTATCAATGAGCCTGCCAGAAGGGTGGGTATCAAAGAAAGGGGTAACACTATGAACTGCGCTTGCAATCTTTTCAGCAAAGATGTTTTGCTCTGGATCATCCTGATCGCTGTCGTCATTCTGCTCTTCTGCTTCAGCTAAGACAGGAAAAAAAGGAAAAGGCGTGCCAAATATGGCACGCTTTTTTCCTTTTATTATATTAAGAGACGGTAATACTAACGGTATAAGAACCGACGGTATAGTATTTTCCTTCGCTGGCAGAGGTCTGCACAATCTGCACGGGAACTTCCATCTCCCCTTTTGTCTGCACCTCAGAAAGGTCAATATTCAAATAAAAATCATTGAGAGTAGCTTCGTTGATGGTGGCAAGACTGCCGCGAACCTTAAAGCTCAATGTAGTTTTGTTGAAGCGGTATTGAAGATCTCCGTTGGGAGGTGTTACCACCACGTGGTTGGAATCCAGGTTCATCTTCAGTGTTTTCTGGGCATTGTCCGAAAGAGAGAGATTCACGGAAACATCGCCCAGAGTTTCGCCCAGACGGATCCCCTCCGGCAATTCCAGTTGAGAAGGAGCAAGCGTGGCAGTAAAGCGTGTGGAATCGACGGTATGTTCATCCACCGTAATGGCAGGAACAGATTCCACCGCATCCACCAGAGCCGGTTCTCCTTTGATGATAATGCTTTCGGGGGAAACAGAATAGGTCATATTTGCCGAAGTCCACCAACCGTTTTTGCTCTGCACCGTAAGCGGTACAGTTTTGGTTTTGTAAACAGAAAACTGCACCTTTACGTTTTTCTCCGGCAGAATCACATGGCGGGAATCGATCACATTCTGGTTGGCGTCATAAAGCTCATAATTCAAATTATTCTCAAAGCTTCCGGTCACTTCTCCCAAATCGCCGGTGCAAACCTTGGCGTGATCAATTTGATCCAAAATGGTTTTCGGTCCCTTGACATTGACGGAAGAAACCGCAGACTGGGCCTCCACACCGATATTTTCACCGCCGGTGAAGTTGCCCAATTCCACCTTGACCGGAACAGAAACCGAAACAGTCTGATCCACAAACAGGATGGCATTCAAGGGGAAGCATTCAAACAGCTCTGTTCCCTCCGGAACCAGAACACTGACCTCGGCCTGATAGGTTCCGGCTTGGTTGATGTGAGAAAGATCCAAATAGGCTTCCAAATCGCTGGCTTTGATCTTATTCAGATCGCTTCTTTTTCCGATCAGGGTAATATCGACAGTATTTTCTCCTCCGTCGATCACAGAAAAGGAGGAGGACAGAGACTGCATTTCCACCGAAACAGAATTGAATGTTTTCTTATAATCGGGGGCCTCGGCCTCCTGAACATAGAACCAAAGAACCAGTGCCACAAAAACAGAAAATAGAATGGCAAGAAAGGAGTAGTTTTTTTCTTTTTTGGTTTCTTCCTTACTGATCTTCTTGATTACCGGAATTTTTCTGTTCATTGGAATCCCCCTTTCTCTTTATAATTCTATTTTTCTTTTCTCTTTTTACGCCAAATTCATTGATCAGACGGTGGCGAAGGACCCGGATGGAAACGCTGCGGTCTATTTCACCGTTTTTCGCCACCGAGACCATACCCGTTTCCTCGGAAACGATCATCACAAACGCATCACTGATCTCAGAAACGCCAAGACCTGCGCGATGGCGCGTTCCCAATTCATTGGGCAGATTGGGGTTTCCTGTCAAGGGAAGAAAGCATCCGCAAGCGTGGATTCTGCCGTCTCTCACGATCATAGCGCCATCGTGAAGAGGCGCTTTGTTGAAGAAAATATTTTCGATTAGGTGCTTATTCACTGCAGCATCCACTTCCACGCCGGTACGGATCTCATCCCCCAGCCTTGTGGTGCGTTCCAGCACGATCAGGGCACCGGTGCGGCTGTCGGAAAGGTCGGAAACAGCCTGGCACAATTCCTCAATCATCTTCTCATCGTGACTTTCCTGTGCCTCGCCAATGTTCTTCAGATTACGGAAATTACCGCCCATTTTTTCAAGGGCGCTTCGAAGCTCCGGCTGGAAAATGACGATCAATGCGATCAGTCCCACATCGAACACTGTTTCCAAAATATAATTGAGCGCATTTAAGCCGGTGAAATTGGAAAACCACATCACCAATAGAATGGCAAAAATACCCAGTGCTAATTTTCCTGCTCTTCTTTGACGAAGAAACATAAAAACATAGTAAACGAGAATGGAAACAATGAAGATATCCACCACATCAGCAATGCCGATGGAGGCGATCTGATTCCAGAGATAGTGGAAGAAATCGCCGATATACTCAAAGATTTTGATCATAGAATGCCCCTTTGTTTGAATTGATTATGCGTTGTATAAAAGATCAATGCTGGAATCAATAAATTCCTGCAATTCCTCCTGGGTAAAGCTGCGTTGAGAAATCACCGCGATCATATATACCTGTCTGGCAAGGGTCTTTGCTTTTTCCCGGCTCTTTTCATCCCCGGCAAGATTGGCAATGCGAGAGATGAGCGGACAGTTCATATTGACCACCAAGGTGACCTCATCTTCCGGCGCAGAAATGCCGGGTATGGTGCCACTGTACTGCTTCAGAATTTCTCCCAGTCTTCTCTTTTCCTCTGAAAGGGTGAGAAGCGCCGGAGTTTTGGAGGATTTCATCACTTCCTGAACCACCGTGACCTTTTCCGGAACCACCTGGCGGAACACTTCGCTTAAGGCCTCGTTTTCCTCCGCCTTTTCCTCTGCCTTCAGCACCTTATCCATTTCCGAGTCAATGCGTACGAAGTGGATGGCATGATCCTGCATTTCCAGGAAGGAGAGGAATCGGGAATCGATTACGCCGTCCATCACAGCAACGCAGATCCCCTGCTCGCGGAAAAGATTGATATATCCCACCTGCTGAAGAACATCATTGGTGTAATACATGGTATTCTCTTCCCCTTTGCCCCGGTTCTTTTCCAGGTATTCAGGAGCCGTTAAATACTCTTCCTCGGTGGTCTTATATAGAATCACATTTTTGATCCGGTCAAAGAATTTAGGATCTCTGGTACAGCCGTATTCCACAAACGGCTTCACATCGTCCCAGAAGCCCTCCAGGGCCTTTCGGTCGTTGTTGAAAAGAGAATTGAATTTATCGCAGATCTTTTTGGTAATGTGATTGGAAATCTTGGTGACATAGCCACTGTTTTGCAGATAGCTTCGAGAAACATTCAGGGGAAGCTCCGGACAATCCAGAACACCGCGCAAAAGCATCATATACTCCGGAATGACCTCTTTGATGTTATCTGCAACAAAAACCTGATTGTAATACAGCTTTACCTGTCCCTCCAGGCTGGCATATTCATCCTGAAGCTTGGGGAAATACAGAATACCCTTAAAATTCAAAGGAAATTCTGCATTGATGTGAATATAAAAGAGGGGGTCCCTCTCATCGTGGAACACTTTTTTATAAAAGACCTTGTATTCCTCATCGGTACATTCCGAGGGGTTCTTCAGCCAAAGGGGATTGGGATCGTTAATGGGCTCCTCCCCTCCGTTTTCACCCACCACAGTCAGATAAATGGGAACAGGCATAAAGGCGCAGTAGGTATCCAGCACACGACGGATCTTTTCTTTATCCAAATATTCCTTCTCTTCTTCGGTAACGTGAAGGATGATCTCGGTGCCACGCACACTGCGTGTTCCTTCCTTCATTTCATATTCACCGGAATCGGTGCAGGACCAAAGGGCACTTTTGGCGCCGCTTTCAAAGGAAAGAGTATTGATCTCCACGGTTTTTGCCACCATGAAGGCAGAATAGAAGCCCAGTCCGAAGTGTCCGATGATACCACTGTTTGCCGCTTCTTCTCCCTCATATTTTTCGATGAATTCCAATGCACCGGAAAGAGCGATCTGATTGATGTATCGATCGATCTCATCAGAGGTCATACCGATTCCGTTATCCACAATGCGGATCTGGGAAAGGGCAGGATCCAAAATCACATCAATTCGATACTCCTCTTGATTCTCCGCTTTTCCCAAGGACTCCAGCCGTTTCATTTTGGTGACGGCGTCGCAGCTGTTGGAAACCAGCTCTCTTAAAAAAATATCCTTATCAGAATACAACCAGCGCTTAATAACCGGGAAAATATGCTCCGTATCTACACTGATACCGCCGGTTTTCCGAATGTTTTCGTTCATATTTAACGTTCCTCCGTTTTCATTACTATCTAATTGTTTTCCACGGTTTTAACCATGGTGATCAGCATCACAAAGGTTGCAGTGGGGGTTTCCACCGAAAGGGTGGCGCCGGGTTTGATAGAAATACCATCCAGCTGATAGCCGCTTTCCGTCTTTTCCACTTCACAGGTAACCTTACAGGTCAGGGTGAGAATTTCCAGCGTATCGTCCGGATTGGAAACATTCTCATAAATGCTTTTGTTTTCCGTGACAGAAGAAAGGGTTCCGATGGTGGTGTGGGTATCGGCCAATACCACCTCTTCTCCGGCAAGAGGGTGATTCTTGGCCGTGGTTGTTACGTTTTCCACAAGGAAGGTGATCTCTGCCATCTCTTCCTTATGATTCCCCAAAAAGGAGCGAATCTGTTCTTGAAAAACAGAAGAGAGAATGCACATTGCTACCAGCACAAGAAGAACCATATCCAGAACGGAAAAACCGATCTTTCTTTTTTTCATTTCATTCCCTCTCCTTTCTCTTCCGGTTTCACAAATACAATTTTGGTTTCCCAAATGCAATCCATTGTTTCCAGAGTAAACTCTTCTCCCTCGATCAAATCATTCTGCGCGATGTAGCACACGAAAAACAACTCTGTTTCAATGCCGTTTTCGCCTTCTGCTTCATAAACGCCAACGCTTTCGATGCTTCCGATCTTTTCTCCCTTTCGGTCAAATAAGGCTTGCCCTTCCTGAGGGATGGCGTGGGCAAGAGCGCTCTCGTAAGATGCCACCAGATCCACCCGATAGACCTTCGCGTCGTCTCCGCTTCTGCTTACCGTGGCAAGGTAGACAAAGCAGCTTAAAATCAATCCCGCAAGCAGAAGAAAAAACACATCCAAATAGGAAAAAGAGACACGATGACTTTCCTGTTTTCTTTTTTCTCTCATTCGTTGCCTCCCATTCTAATACGGCAACCGGATCTCTTCCCGCAAGGCGGCGCGGCGAGCGGACCGGGGGATCGCGATCAAACAAACAAAAACAGCCATCACCCGATCATCCAGAGTCACCTCTTGGATTGAGATGGAAAAAAACACCACCACAGCACTCAAGGCACCGAGAACCTGAAAGTGCGCCTCTTCCCGTGTGGTCCCGGTACAAAAACGAACCGTTTCATACAAAACAAATCCCAGAAGGAAAAAGAACAAAAGGCACCAGATAATACCGCCGTTACCGTAGAAAAACTGCAGCAAACTCTCGCTCTTTTCCAGTGAAGGATGCAAAAAGTCGGATTCCAAGCCAAACCATTCCAAAACCGGAACCGAAATTGCCTGGGGCAAAACGTGAAGCAAAATGATGGCAGAAAGACCAGACACACACAATAGGATCAGCGATGCCCGATGTGAAAACAGAACATACACACAAATACCGATGATCGCGGCCAGCCAAACACTGTTGCTTCCTATCACCGCCAAGGCGCATAGAAGAAGCAAAAAGGAAATACCGCCAAACAGTCTCTTTCGCCAAGGAAAGCTTTTTCTTGTGGATACCAGCGCCATAGGACACATCATAGCAAACAGAATACCGGTCTCCACAGTGGGCTTGATGAAAAAGACACTCTCCAGATGGGGAAAGCGAACAAACAGAGAAGGCTGCACAAAAAAGAGCGCCTGTTGAATCACCAGAAGAGCAGAGGTCAAAAGTGCCGAAGCTGTAACTACAGCATTGAGCCGCTCCAGCCCGGAGACCGTCCGCAAAAGGCCGGAAACACAAAAATAAAGGAAAAACAGAGCCAAACAAGAGCCCAATTTTCCTTGTGCCGAAAAGCCCAGGGGCAAAAGGAAGAGCAGAACGGGAAGATCCATAGCAGAAAAGGAAAAGCTTCTTTTGCCCACAGCGCATTTGCTGGCAAAGGAAACCAAGGTAATCCCAATCAAAAGATACAACGCCTCTCGGGATAAAAACAGACAACCGGCAAGAGCCGTTGCCATTCCCGCCTCCGGAAAAAACAGAATGGACAAAACCAGTATAAAACAAAATATCAGTTTTAAGAAGAAAATCGGAGATAAAAGCACAGAAAGTACGCCACAAGCAAGTCCGAGAAAGAGCATTTGGATCAAACCGTCACGGCTCTTTCCGGAGGGCAATTGCGCCTCCTGAATTCCAAAAAGCGGCTCCAGAATTACCCGAAACAAAAAACTGTGCTTAAGGGCACCGCAAACGTCGCCCCTGGAAAAGGAACAAAGAAGCGTCAAAAAGATCTGGGCAACACCAAACAGAAGATTGCTCTCATCTCCGGGAAACACCGGATAGTAAGAAGAGAGAAAATAAGAGATGATCTGCAAAAATCCGCTGCTGAAAAAGAAAATGCCAAAGGAACGGATCCTCATACTGAAAAACCACCGGCACATCCGGTCAAACATGGCAAGGATGGCACTTTGCTCGGCCATTTTCGCCAAAGCGACCTTCACCTTCAATTTATAAGGCTGGATCCGATCGTGCCATTTTTCCAGAATGGGGTTCCTTTTTTCTTCCTTTCGATCAGAGGAAAAAGTGGATTCCGGCCGGAACTGGATCTGCTCTCCCAGGCCATAAAGAAAGCTGGAAATAGAAAAGCTCTTTCCGAATTTCGCCATTTTTCCTCCTTTCCCGTTTTACCGATCCTTTAAAAGATCGGGTCGTTTTTCTTTGGTCAGTTTCAGCGCCTCTTCACGGCGCCATTTTTCAATGTTTTCGTGGTGGCCGCTGATGAGTACATCCGGCACCTTTTGGCCCCGAAATTCATAGGGGCGCGTATATTGAGGGTATTCCAAAAGTCCCTCGGAGTGACTTTCCTTTTCATAGCACTCCGGATCGGAGAGCACACCGGGCACCAGTCTTGACACCGCATCCACCAAAATGGTGGCCGGAATTTCGCCCCCGGTGAGAACGTAATCCCCAATGGAAATTTCCTCGTCCACAATCTGATCAATGGCTCTCTGATCCACCCCTTCATAGTGACCACAGAGAATCACAATATGTTCTTTTTGGGAAAGCTCCCTTGCTTTTTCCTGATTTAAGACCGTCCCCTTCGGAGACATATAGACCGTATAGGGCTTATTGGGAAACGGTGCCGTAATGCTGTCAAAGCAGTCACAAATGGGATCCGGCTTCATCAGCATGCCTTTTCCTCCGCCATAGGGCGTATCATCCACGCGACGGAACTTATCCTTGGAATAATCCCTGATGTTATGTGTAAAAATATCCAGAATTCCACCTCGGCGAGCACGGCCGATGATGCTTTCGGAAAGGACTGCATCCACCAGATCGGGAAACAAGGTCATAATATCAAAACGAATGCTTCCCATCAGTCAAAAATCCCTTCCGGCGCGTGAACGAATACTCCGTTTTCCGGATCCATTTTTGCAATAAAAGACGGAACTGCAGGGAAATATGCCTCTTTGCCGTCGGAGAGCTTGATCAAAAATAGCTCTCCTGCGCCTCGGCTGGTCACCTGGACAATGGTTCCGTAAACCGTGCCGGACGCTTCCTCAATCAAGGGAAGTCCCAAAAGATCGGCAAAATAGACTTTGTCTCCCTTCGGATCTGCTTCATCCCGGGATACATACAAGGTTTTCCCCTTCAGAAGAGTGGCCTTTTCCACAGAATCGATGCCTTTAAACTGCACCAAAAAAACATCTCCCTGCCGACGGCAGGAGATGACCTCCAATGCATTTTCTTCTTTCGGTGCCGGAAAAAGAGAGCGAATTCCCTGCAAGGGCTTCTCTCCATCCAGCCAACATTCAAATTTTACTTCCCCTCGCAGAGCGTGGGTGTTTCGGACCTTGCCGGCTTCCAAAAATGCTTGCCTCACATTGTCTCCTTGAAAAATATTCTTCCTTTTATTATTTTATTATAACACAAAGCCGCAAAGAGGGAAAGGCTTTTTTCATCACTTTTTTGATTATTTTTTCTGTTTTTTTGCCGCATTTTTGGAAAAAAAGAATTTTCCGCGTTTTTTTCATTTCCCTATTGACAAAAAAGAAGTGATTTGCTATAATGTAAAAACCTCTCGGGGTCTTTTTTTATGGAAAGATCTACTGTTTGAGGGAGAATCACCGCCCAGTGGCGGATCATAATTCGGAGGATATCATGAGAGAAAGAATCACACTTGCTTGCAGCGAGTGCAAGCAGAGAAATTACGATACGATGAAGAACAAGAAGAACGATCCCGACCGTTTGGAAATGAGAAAGTTCTGCCCGTTCTGCCGCAAGCACACCGTTCATAAGGAAACCAAGTAATTCCCATTAAAAGTTTAGGAGAATCAGAAATGGCAGAAGAAATCAAAAACAATGCCGCAGGAAATGCTCCTGAAAAATCTCCCGCTAAAAAAGCACCTGCAAAAAAGCGTAATTTCTTTAAGAAGATTGCAAATTTCTTCAAAGAATATCGGAGCGAACTGAAAAAGGTCGTTTGGTATCCCAAGGATCGTGTTTTGCACGACACCGGGATCGTCGTTGCTGCCCTGGCGGTATGCGGCATCGCCATTGGCATTTTGGACCTCGTCTTCACCCAGATCGTCTTGCTTTTGGGCAAGATTGGGTAAAGCGCGCCTTTTTCAAAGGAGATAGTTATGCTTGAAGATAACCTCACCCCCCATTGGTATGTTGTGCATACTTATTCGGGATATGAAAACAAAGTAGCCGTCAATCTGGAAAAGATTGTCGAAAACCGCAAGGTAGGCAATCTGATCCACGCCATCAAAATTCCCATGGAAAAGGTTCCGGAATCCGAAGGCGGAGATGGCGTTGCAGAACGCAAGATCTTCCCCAGCTATGTTCTGGTCAAAATGATCATGAACGATGAAAGCTGGCACATCGTGCGTAACACCACCGGCGTAACAGGCTTCGTTGGCCCCGGATCCATGCCGGTTGTCCTTTCCGATGAGGAAGTGGCCGCACTGGGTGTTGAAAGCGTTGCCGAAACGCTACCTTACAAGGTAGGAGATAAGGTTCGCGTAATCAGCGGTCCCCTTGCCGCTCACATTTCTTCCGCCGTCGTGGAGGAAATTTCCGCAGACTTCAAGAAGGTCAAGGTCCTTGCCGATCTTCACGGCAGAAACACCAAGATCGAACTGGATTCTGCATGGGTCGAAATTTTTTAACATTGGTTTAATGCCCAAAGGGCTTAAACAACTGCCGAAAAGGCAGTTGTGGGAGGGAATCAAAACTTCGGTTCCCGCCATACCACGAAAGGAGTACCATTATGGCAAAAAAAATCGTAGCTTATGTTAAGCTCCAGCTCCCCGCTGCAAAGGCAATGCCCGGCCCCCCTGTGGGTCCTGCACTGGGTCAGCACGGTGTCGCCATCCCGAACTTCTGCAAGGAATTCAATGAGCGCACCAAAAATGACATCGGTCTGATCATCCCCGTTGTCATCACCATTTACTCTGACAGAACCTTCTCCTTTATCACCAAAACTCCTCCTGCAGCAGTTCTGGTTAAGAAGGCTGTCGGCATCGAATCCGGCTCTGCCGTTCCCAACAAGACGAAGGTTGCAAAACTGACTCAGGAACAGCTCCGTGCCATCGCCACTCAGAAAATGCCCGACTTGAACGCCGCTTCCATCGAGACTGCTATGAGCATGATCGCCGGTACCGCGCGCAGCATGGGCGTGACTGTGGAAGAGTAAGAAAGGAGCGAAGGAAACATGAAAAAAGGAAAGAAATATCAGGCAAGTGTTGCCGCATTTGACACGCATCAGCTCTTCGAGACCGAGGAAGCTTTCGAGCATGTCATTTCCTCCGCTAAGGCAAAGTTTGATGAAACCATCGAGCTTCACGTACGTTTGGGTGTTGACTCCCGTCACGCTGACCAGCAGGTTCGTGGCGCAGTTGTTCTCCCCAACGGTACCGGTAAGAAGGTTCGCACCCTGGTTTTTGCCAAGGGCGACAATGCCAAGGCCGCTGAGGAAGCCGGCTCCGATTATGTCGGTGCTGAAGATCTTGTTGCCAGAATCCAGAACGAAAACTGGTTTGACTTTGACGTTGTGATCGCTACCCCCGATATGATGGGTGTGATTGGCCGTCTCGGTAAGGTGCTTGGACCCAAAGGCTTGATGCCGAACCCCAAGGCCGGAACCGTTACCCCCAATGTGGCAAAGGCTGTTCAGGATGCCAAGGCCGGTAAAATCGAATACCGTCTTGACAAGACCAATATCATCCACTGCCCCATCGGTAAGGCATCCTTCGGCAAGGAAAAGCTGATCGAAAACTTTGATGCTCTTATGGGCGCCATCATCAAGGCAAAACCCGCAGCAGCTAAAGGCCAGTACATCAAGAGTTGCGTCGTCGCTTCCACCATGGGCCCCGGCGTAAAAGTTAACTCTGCAAAACTTGGCTAATAAAAGAACTTGACAAACAACGCATTGCGTGTTATAATCCGTTTGTTGCCTAAGACAACAGGTGAGGGCTCGCCCTCTGAAAGCAAAAAGCGCCTGTCGAGGAAACGGTTCTCTTGATTTTTAAGAGGGCATTTCTTCGGCTGGAGAAATGCCCTTTTTTGTTGTCTTGAAAATCTTAAATGGAGGTAGAAAAAATGCCCAGCGCAAAGATTCTTGAAAAGAAGCAGGCAGAATGTGCCGAGCTGACAGAAAAGATCAAAGCCGCTACCGCAGGTGTTTTGGTTAGTTACACCGGTATTACCGTGGAGCAGGACACTCAGCTGCGTAAAGCGCTTCGTGAAGCCGGCGTTGACTACAAGGTTTACAAGAATTCCATGACCGGAAGAGCTTGTGAGGCTTGCGGCTACGGCGAAATGAAAGCTCATCTCGAAGGCATGAACGCCCTTGCAATTTCCGCAGAAGATCCCATCGCTCCCGCAAAGATTCTGAAAGAGTATGCCGAGAAGATCGAATCCTTCCAGATCAAAGCAGGCTTTATCGATGGCGGTGTGATCGATGCCGCTGCAGTCAATGAACTGGCAAGCACTCCTTCCAAGGAAGAAATGCTCTGCAAGATCATGGGCAGCATGATGGGTCCCCTTTATGGACTCGCATACGTTCTTCAAGCGAAGATCGACAAGGAAGAATCCGGCGAAGCTGCAGAAGCTTAAGCCCTTCCTTAACCAAAAACAAAAACTTATATTTATTTAATTCGGAGGTATATTAAAATGGCTACTGAAAAGACCACCCAAATTTTGGAAGAAATCAAAGCTCTTACCATTCTCGAAATGAAAGATCTCGTTTCCGCTCTGGAAGAAGAATTCGGCGTTTCCGCTGCTCCCGTTGCTGTTGCAGGTGCTGCTGCTCCCGCTGCAGGCGCTGCTGCTGCTGAAGAGAAGAGCGAATACGACGTAATGCTCAACTCCTTCGGCGAGAAGAAGCTGGACGTTATCAAGGTTGTTCGTGAGATCACCGGTCTGGGTCTGAAGGACGCTAAGGATCTGGTTGAAGGTGCTCCTTCCAAGATCAAGGAAGCTGTTTCCAAGGCTGATGGCGATGAAATCGTGAAGAAGCTGCAGGAAGCCGGCGCTACCGCAGAACTGAAGTAAGATTTTTACATCGAAAAAGGAAGAGAAGGATCCTTCTCTTCCTTTTTTTCTTTTCTCTATTTTTTCAAAAAAAAGATAAAACTTCCTACTATTTTCTATTGCTTTTTTCTATTTTCTATTATATAATAATGTTAGATTGTTATAAGGAATGGAATATTCTGCTTTCTACTTTGATTTTTCATTCTGTTTATCTGTTAAAGTTTAAAACGAGCAAACCTTGTTCAATACTCTTTTTCGCAGGAGATTTTTATGAAACGCATACTCCCACTTCTGCTTCTCTTGGCACTGTTTTTCGTCTTGTGCGCTTGCGGTGACAAGAAAGAGGAAACTCAAACCGGCACCGATGATCCTTTCCTCACCGTAGAGGACGATAACAAAATCGTGATCGGTGGATTTGAGATTGAAACGGACGGCGATCGTGTGGATCCCAACAAGACCACCACGACCACCACAAAGAGCAATTCCGGCTCTCAAGATGGAGCCTCTTCCAGCACCACCACGACCACAACTACGAAGCAAACAAATGGTGGGAACGGATCGGAGGACTCCCCGGAGCCCGGAACCTCATCCAGCACCACCACTACAACCTCCGGCAAATCTACCACAACAACAAAGAAGGTCGGCAACTCCAGTTCCTCCACAACAAAAGCAACTTCCACAACCACCGGTAAACCCACCACAACCACCACAAAGCGAACCGGCGTTCAAACTCCCCCCATTGTGATCGGTCCCAATGTGTGATCGGCTCTAAGATTGAAGATTTTTATTCACGAGTGAGGTAAATAATATGAAACGATTGATTCTTCCTATCATTCTGGTACTTCTTTTCACCGGCATCGTTTTGGTTTCCTGTGACAAAGAAGAAGAGGTAACCGAAACCTTAACCTTTGAAACGGTGGAAAATACCACAACTACTACAAAGAAGGCCACTACGACTACCACCGCTGGGGGCAGAGTCACCACCACGACCACTGCTGTAACCACGACTGCAAAGCCTACCACCACCAAAAAGGTGCTCATTACAAACCCCGCTACCACGACCACTGCAAAACCCACCACCACGAAACCCATTCCCACCACCACCAAAAGCGTGGGTGGAGATGATTCCCTTCCTGCAGTAACTGCTGTTCCCAAGCCCGGAGATGATCCGATTGTGGAAAACACCCCCGTTGGTGACAACGATACCGCCTTCCTGCCCTTCTAAGAAAACAGAATCTTAACATAAAAATCCCGATCACCAGGTGATCGGGATTTTCTTTTTTTATAATACCTTGGATAAAAATTCCTTCAAACGAGGGTTCTTGGGATTGGTGAAAAACTCTTCCGGCGGCGCTTCTTCCGCAATGACACCATCGTGCACAAACATCACACGGTCACCTACTTCTCTGGCAAACCCCATTTCATGGGTTACCACGACCATGGTCATACCGCTTTTGGCAAGGTTCTTCATAACCTCCAGAACTTCACCAACCATTTCAGGATCCAGTGCGCTGGTGGGTTCATCAAACAGCATCACCTCAGGCTCCATGGCAAGGGCGCGAACAATGGCAACACGCTGCTTCTGACCGCCTGAGAGCTGACTGGGGTAAGCATTGGCGCGATCCTCCAAGCCTACACGGCAAAGCAGTTCCATTGCCTTTTCCTCTGCTTCCTGTTTGCTTTTTTTCAAAAGCTTCATGGGACCAATGGTCATATTCCGAAGAATATTCATATTGGCAAATAAGTTGAACTGTTGGAACACCATACCCAATTTCTGTCGAATTTTATCAGTATTGGTACTGGGAGAGGTAATTTCGGTATCCTTGAAGAAGATTTTTCCGTCTGTGGGCTGTTCAAGAAGATTAAGTGCTCGGAGAAACGTGGATTTTCCGGAACCGGAGGCTCCGATGATTACCACCACTTCTCCCTTATAAATCTCCGTATTGATTCCCTTCAAAACATCCAGATCGCCGAAGCTCTTTTTCAAATTTTCTACACGAATGATAGGCTCTTTATCTTTCATTTTTCCTCAAGCTCCTTTCCAGACGTGATACCAAATGAGTAAAGATCATAACGATCACAAGATAGACCAGCGCAACTCCGATCAAAGGCAAAAACGCAGAGAAGGTTCTACCGCGAATCAGATCGCCCGCCTTGGTCAAATCTTCGATTCCTACATAGCCGGCCACAGCCGTTTCCTTCAAAAGTACAATGAATTCATTGCAGAGAGAAGGCAACACCACTTTAAACATTTGAGGAATGATCACATAGATCATAGTCTGCATATAATTAAAGCCAAGGCTTCTGCCCGCCTCAAATTGCCCCTGATCGATGGAGAGAATACCTCCGCGGAAAATTTCCGCCACATAAGCACCGGAATTGATTCCGAAGGCGATAACCGCTACCATCGTTCCGTTGGTGGAGGATGCAAATACAATAAAATACATAATCAAAAGCTGCACCACCACAGGAGTGCCGCGGACCACGGTCAAATACAAATGAGAAATACCGTTGAAGATGGAGAGCAACGCATAAGCAATGCCTCCCTTTTTCTTCATTTCCACACGATTTTTGTCGTAAGTGGAACGAATCAGCGCAACCACCACACCAATGGCAATGCCCAAAAGCACCGCGAAAAAGGTAATATACATAGTTCTGCCCAAACCGGAAAGGAGTGCCTTCCAGCGATCTTCCCGGATGAAGTTGCGCTCAAAATCAAAACAAAAATCAGACCACCAAGCGGAAAGCGCTCCGCTGATGGATGCAAGATATACGGACATTCAATCTAACCTTTCCAATCAAAAATGTGAAAACCGCAAACAAACGGGCAACCTCTCGGTTGTCCGTTTGCAAAATAGGTCGATATTTTTTATTTTTCCTGCGAGGGAATGTACTTTTCAATCACTTCTGCAATCTTGCCTTCCTCTTTCAGCTCAGCAAGTGCCTTGTTGATCTTTTCCAAAAGCTCGGTATTTTCCTTGCTGATGGCAATGGCATAATCCTCGTTGGCATACTCGCCTTCCAAGATCTCAAGTCCTTCGGCTTCAGCAACGAAGTTCTTTGCAGGCTCGTTATCGATGATCACAGCGGAAACCTTGCCGCTTTCCAAAGCCTGAACAGCATCGGCGCCGGTCTTGTAACGGATCACATTGTCCTTACCGAAGCCCCATTCTGCAGGATCGGAGGAGGAGTAGATATCACCGGTGGTGTTTTCCTGAACACCAATCTTGATTCCTTCCTTCACACCGGCAGGAACTTCTTCGCCGTCAACGGTAGTCATACCGGTATAGAAATCTTCAAAAGAGGTGTAACCGCTATCCTTCTTTACAATTACCACCTGAACACCGGTGGCATAAGTAGTGGAGAAGTTTACTTCTTCCAGACGCTCGTCGGTAACGGTCATACCGGCCATACCCATCAGGTACTTACCGGTGCTAACGCCAGTGATAATAGATCCGAATTCCACATCGTGGATCTTCAGGGTCATGCCCAGTTTGTCAGCGATCAAACCGGCCAGTTCCACGTCAATGCCCTTGAATTCTTCGCCGTCCTTATATTCATAGGGAGGGAAAGCAGCATTGGTTGCCATAGAGAGAACTTTTCCATCCTCTGCGCCACAGGAAGTGAACACCAGAGCAGTGCTTACGATCATAATCAAAGCAAGCATCAGAGCAATTGTTTTTTTCATTGTCATAACTCCTTTTTTAATTCATTGAATTGCTTACCCATATCATACTCCTGTTTTTTCCATTCGTCAAGCAATTTTTGGATATTTTTTCATTTTGTTACAATTTTACTCAAATTCGCAGAATTCAAACGGATTTTCTATGCAAAAGGAACAATATTTTTCTTGATCGACTTGATTTTATTCGAAAAACGAAAGCAAAGATGCACCAAATTGTCGTTTCTTCATTTTTTGTTATCCCGTTCTTTTTCAAGCATTTTGTATATTTTCCACATTTTATGAATATATTTCGTTTCACTGTAGTCGGTTCTATTTCCTCTTTTCTCTTCATAAAGTAGAAGTAAAACAGGAGGATGAACCGATGAAGCATAATGTTTTTCGAGCCCTTTCCATTTTACTCTCTTTTTTGATGCTACTATGTCCCCTTTCCGTTCAGGCGCTGGATGATGTCGCCTTGATCACCGCAGCGCCTGTTGAACTGAACTTGCCTTGCAAAAGCGCTGTTCTTATCGAGCAAACCACCGGAGAAATCCTATATGAAAAAAATCCTGATGAAAGACTACCCATCGCCAGCGTAACCAAAATTATGACTCTGCTTTTGGTAATGGAAGCATTGGAGGCCGGCACCATTTCCAAGGATGAAAATGTCCCTATCAGTGAGCTGGCCGCTTCCATGGGCGGAAGCCAGGTATTTCTGGAACCGGGAGAAGAAATTTCTCTGGATGATGTACTGAAGGCTGTCTTTGTGTCCAGTGCCAATGACGGAGCGGTTGCCTTGGCAGAATTGGTCTCTGGAAGTGTAGACGGTTTTGTAGCCGCAATGAATGAAAAAGCCTCCGTTTTGGGAATGACCGGCACCATTTTCTTCAATCCTACCGGCCTTGACGACGGAGAAACCAATCTTTCCACCGCACGGGACGTGGCCCTGATGTCAAAAGCGCTCCTGGCCTACGAATCCATTTATGATTACTCCAAAATTTGGATCGATACCATTCGAAACGGTGCCTTCGGTCTTTCCAATACCAACAAGCTGGTTCGCTTCTATCCCGGCGCCACAGGACTGAAGACCGGCTCCACCGGAAAGGCAAAATACTGCGTTTCCGCTTCTGCAGAACGTAACGGCTTAAAGCTCTGCGCGGTGGTTTTGGCAGGAGATACCAGCGCTGACCGTTTTCAGTGCGCCAAAACCCTTTTGGATCACGGATTTGCAAATTATGCCTTCTACCAGCCGGAAAAACTTGAAATCCCAAGCATTCGCGTTTGGGGTGGCAAAGCTACCCAGGTAACAGTCGATTCTCAAGAAAAGGGATTTCTTTTGTCAAAGGGAGATTCCGTCGGGCTGACCGCTCACATCACCGTGGCTGAGGAATTGACCGCTCCGGTGGAGCAGGGACAAACCGTGGGCAAGATCCAATATAAAAAGGGGTCTGACCTCATCCGAGAGATTCCCTTGTTTGCAAAGGAAGATATCCCTGCCTTACAGTACAGCGATATTTTGCGGCACATCATCCGTCTTTTCTTCTGCGGCGCAGCACAATAACCCTTCCGGTCTTCACCAAAAGGTGAAGACTTTTTTCTTGACAAAACGCACTCCATTGAATATAATATCAATTGAACAAATGTTCATACGAGGTGTATTATGAATTCAATGGAACAAATCACGCCGTTTCTTTTCTTATCTACCGAAGAGGCAAAAGAAAAAACGAACCGCCTTCCCGAAAAGAAGGATCTTTCTTCTCTTTCTTCCTTTTTTAAGATGTTTGGAGACACGACCCGTCTTCGCATCCTGTTTCTTTTGGCGGAGGGAGAGCTATGTGTGGGAGATTTGGCTGCCTTGATGGATATGACCACTTCCGCGATCTCACATCAATTAAAGCTATTGAAAAGCGGCGAATTGGTTTCCTTTCGCCGGGAAGGAAAAACACTCTTTTACGCCCTGGCAGATGACCACGTAAAGGATATGATCAAAATCGGATTGGAGCACATAAAGGAATGAGAAAACAGTATATTATTGAAAATTTAGACTGCGCCCACTGCGCCATGGAAATGGAAAAAAGAGCAAAAAAGGTGCCCGGAGCTTTATTTGTCAGCATCAATTTTCTTTCCAAAAAACTAACCTTAGAGGCCGAAGATTCTCATTTTCAAGAAGTTTTTCGCCAGGTGGAAAAAGCGTGTCTTGAAATCGAACCCGATGGTTTGTTTTTAGAAGACAAATACAAAATGTCAAAGGGACAGAAAAATGAGTTGACAGAGATTCTTTTGGCAGTCCTTCTATTTATCGTCGCAAAGATTTTGGGAGAATTTGAGCTTTTCCGGGAGGGAACCATTTGGTCTATCTTTTCCTTTCTTCCCTCTTATCTTATTGCAGGCTACAACATTCTCCGAAAGGCAATTTTAGGACTTTTCAGAGGAAGGCTGTTTGACGAGAATTTTTTGATGTTTCTGGCAACCATCGGTGCTTTTGTGATCGGAGAAGCAGGCGAAGGGGTCATGGTGATGCTCCTTTATCGAACCGGCGAGTTTCTCCAGGACCTGGCTGTTTCCAAAAGCCGGAAAAACATCAGCGAGCTGATGGATATTCGACCGGACAGCACCAATCTAATTCTGGAGAACAAAACAGAACCTTGCCGGCCGGAGGATGTGCCCGTGGGGAGTCTCATTCTAATCAAGCCCGGAGAAAAGATCCCCCTTGACGGTACCATCATCAGCGGAAACAGCTTTTTAGACACCGCCGCCCTGACGGGTGAGAGTGTCCCCAAAGAGGTGCTGCCGGGAGACAATGTGATCAGCGGATGCATCAATATGAACGGAGTTCTTACTGTCCGCACCGAAAAATCCTTTGAAGAGAGTACGGTTTCCAAAATTCTCCGCTTGATTGAAAACGAAGGCGAGTCTCAATCCAAAGCAGAACGATTCATCACCCGCTTTGCCCGGTACTATACACCAATTGTGGTCTTTTTGTCCCTCTTTTTGGCACTGATCCCTCCCCTTTTCAGCGGAGAGTGGTTCTCCTGGATCCACAAAGCCATTACCTGTCTTGTGATTTCGTGCCCGTGCGCACTGGTAATTTCGGTTCCTCTTTCCTTTTTCGGTGGCATTGGCTGTGCCGGAAAACAGGGCATACTCATCAAAGGAGCTGACTGTCTGGAACGGCTTTCTAATGTTTCTGCCTGCGCCTTTGATAAAACCGGAACCCTGACCAAAGGAAGCTTCGAGGTAACCGCCATTCATCCCGAGGTCATTTGCGAGGAACAGCTTTTAGAGCTGGCGGCAACTTGTGAAAACTATTCCGATCATCCCATTTCCCTTTCTCTGAAAAAAGCGTTCCGGGGTGAGATCAACCAAAGCCGCATCGGTTTGATCCGGGAAGAGGCCGGAAAGGGCGTGAAAGCTGAAATTGACGGAAAGCACTATTTCGTTGGAAATGAAGAATTGATGGCGGAGGCGGGCATTTCCATTGTTCCTTGCAAGAGATGCAATCATTTTGGCACTGTGGTCCACGTGGCCAGTGAAAGTGCATATTTAGGCCACATTGTAGTCTCTGATGAGCTTCGACCGGATGCCAAAAAAACCATATCCGATCTTAAGGATTTAGGTGTAGAAAAAATTTGCTTACTCTCTGGCGACAAAGAGAGCGTAGCCAAGTCAGTTGGCGATACCCTCGGGATTCAAAAAATCCACGCTTCTCTTCTCCCTCAAGAAAAATTGACCGTTCTGGAGCAAATACAAAAGGAAAACAAAAGCGGATCGGTGATCTTCGTAGGAGACGGTATGAATGACACTCCCGTTTTGGCAAAAGCCGATCTTGGCGTGGCAATGGGAGGAATTGGTGTCGATGCGGCCATCGAGGCAGCAGATGTAGTTCTGATTGACGATAAACCATCCAAGATTGCTTTGGCCATCCGCATTGCCAAGAAAACCCTTAGGATCGTGTGGCAAAACATTATCCTATCCATTGGCATTAAACTTTGCGTTCTCATCCCCAATATTTTTCTGGGAGAGGAAAGCGTACCCATTTATCTTGCGATCTTCGCCGATGTTGGCGTATGCTTGATTGCCATTCTCAATGCGGCGCGTGCCCTTCACATTCGAGAGAATTCATAAAAAAATCCCCAAAGTTACTCTTTGGGGAAAAGAAAAAGGAAGAAAGCTTTTGCTTTCTTCCTTTTATTTCTGTTTATTTTGCAACGCCGGTCACGTAACGGTTTTGTTCCGCAGTTACCACAACGTTCCAAACATTCTCGAACATATCCTCGTACTGACTGATCAGATGCTTGGTATTGGCATCGAATTTATCGTACTCGTTGTAACGGAGAATCACGTTGTTGTTTTGACGGCTGACCGTACGGATGGCATACCAACGGAACACCTCAGCTCTGCGTCCGGCATGATAGATGGAATATTCACCGCCACCGGCAAAGGGGGAATAGGTGCTGGGAGTTTCACTCGCGGGCGCATACAAATCGTTGCCTTCAGCATCGGTGAGAACATTGCCATCAGAATCCTTGATGGTGGTCAGATACATCATATCCATATTGTAACGGTTGGCGATGGTTTCGGAACCAACTACGGCATTATTGTAGTCCGTTAACATGGACTGGATGTAATAGCAAGCCAGATAGTAAAGGCTCTTATACTCGTGTTCACCGTAGGTCACAGTACCGTCGGTATACTTAATGTAAGGACGGAGGGTATACCAGGTATTGAAATCGTCAAAATCATTGAAGATTCCCTCACCATTGGCACCGCCAAACACCACCGTGTAGGTGTTTTCATCTTCGCTGGTCTTATATGGTTTGGAAACATCGGCCGCCGGCAGGGTGTAAACCGTGTAAATACCGTCCGGCTTACCGCCAAGCTCGTCGAAGGCGATGTAGGTATCGGAATCATTGGGAACGGCCACATCATTGAAATAGGTATCGGTGTCAGTGGTCATATTCACCCACTTTCCGTCTACCAGGCCATACAAAACAGGGGTTTCATAAGCATAGTAAGCAACGGAGGAAATACCCAATTTCAACTGCATATTGCGAACCACTTCCGAAGGAGCTACCATCACACCGATCTGAGCAATCTCTTTTTCTGTATTGGGAACTGCGATCTTGATTCTCATCTTCTGCGCGTCCTTCACATCAGCACGAAGCTGAACACCAGAAACGCTGGGCTGCACATATCCCTCGCGGGGCTCCTGACCGGCCGTAAAGAAAATGGGAAGAACCTGTGCGGGAGAGGTCAGCGCTTTTGCATTGGAAAGATTGTTGTAGCTGGAGGTAACCTTTTCCACGTTCCAAAGGGTAGCACTGGAAATGCTGCGCCAGTAGAAATTGTAGGTTCCATAGGTTTCGGGATTGTCAAGCAAGCCGGCTGCATCGGGATAACGAAGCATATAGTCTGCTTTGGAATAAGAACCGGGAACACTGTAGGCGTAACGGGGAATGCTCAAGCTAAAGGTGTGGGTATCTCTGCCCACGTTGTTATCCAGCTGGATACGCTGGTCAATGGCAAACACTTCGGGAACCGGAGTGTCACATACATCGGGGCTGTACTTACCGTTGATCACAGTCCACGGAAGTCTGTATTCGTAAACGGTGGTTCCGTAAGTATCGGATCTGAGTTCAGCACGAATGCCATTGGAGGTGACATCATAATCATCCACATCGGGGCCTACCGCAGGATTAGAATCATGAAGTACGCAGTAATCCTGGTTGGCAACGTGAAGCTCGTTGTACTTCACCGTATCGGGGTTGCCGAATTTTGCCAGAATATAAGGGTAAGATTCGGTTTTCAGCGTATTGGACGCATTGAAGAATGTTTTAACAGAAGAGTTATAGTTAGAGGAAAGAGCTTCGCCCGTGGTGATCTGACGGCGATAGTAGTTTGCAAAGTCGAAGTTGGTCAACAAAACATAAGGATTGTTGGACATAGTAGTGCTGTAATAACTCTGAAGGTTGTAATAAACATTCTTGTGATCCGGCTCTACCACTTCGACAGCGTAGTAAAGATAATTTCCGTCGTAGCGAGCGTAAAGCTTCACTTCTTCGGGAAGCACCACGCGGTCGCGCTTCAATTTGGAAAGAGAACCGATGGAGCTGGAGCTACCGGTGCTACGGGTGAACAGGCGGTCAACCACGATCTTTTCGCCAAAGTAATACTTTTTGGCTACGAATTCAGGTGCTGTGCCGTCCTTGGTGGGTTCAACATGAGCATAACCGCCGCCGATTTTGGTGAAATAATCCATATAATTGGTTTCCCAATCTACGGGTGCACCGGCATTCAAGCGAACAACGTTATTCAAAACGAAATAACCGTCAGAAGACAGAGCAGTATATTCAGAGAAAGTATCCTTCTTCACAAGATATGCCCGGGTGAAATTCGTGGTCACATCATTGTGATAGTAGTACGTGGAGGTAGAAGAAAAGCTGGTTGCCAGGTTGTAATAGGTCATAATGTGACCAAAGGGGCTATCGGTTTCCAACGAAGCAATGGAATTCCAGATTTCATCCGGAGAATCCATAGTGGGATACACATAGTATTCACCGTTGTTCTTTAGTTTGTAAACGATGCCGTCATCCAGCTCCGATACGTAACGGTCAGCGGTGGTCACATAGCGGAAACCGTAAGTAGCGATGGGTTCACCGTAGCCATCGGCTTCGGTAATCTTGCCGTCTGCCTTGGGTGCGGCATTTCCTTTCGTTACCTCATAAACATAGTTGTGCTCCTGGCTGAACGGTTTCCAGTTATTGGCAGGGGGCGAATACGGAACAGCAGAAGAAACCACTGCCAAGCCCGGCACCAACATTGCCAGCGTAAGCACAAAAGCAAGAATTCTCTTTCTCATAACTCTTTACCTTTCTGGGCTCAAAGCATACTTTGAACCGATTTTATCTTATGTGTAATCTATTTTATCACAGCAAAAAACAAAAATCAAGTTCTTTTCTGTATATTTTGCTTTCCTTTTCTTGTTTATTTTTCATAAAAACGGAGTGCAAATTCCTTTGCACTCCGTTTTTTATCAGGTTTCCAAAAGCACCGTCAAAACCATGGGACGGCGGCGGATTCTTCCAAATAAAAATTTGGAAATCTCATCTCTGGAACGGTTCTTTACCGATGCCATATCAAGGCCACTGTCCAGGGCGTTTTCAATGACACGACGGGATACGGTGCGGATCTCTTCCATCAGATCCTCGTTTTCTTTTACATACACAAATCCCCTTGTGATGATCTGAGGCTCACTGACCAGGAATTTGCCGTAGGAATCCACTGCAGCCACCACAGTGATGATGCCCTCTTCCGAAAGAAGCTTTCGGTCCCGAAGCACCACGCTTCCCACATCGCCCACACCAAGGCCATCTACCATAAGCATTCCGGAGGGAACGCTACCGGCAAACCGTGCGGCAGTGCCGCCGGCGGAAAACTCCAGTACTTTTCCGATTTCGGAAATGAAAATGTTTTCCTTGGGGATCCCCGCATATTCTGCCAAGCTGGCATTGCGGGCAAGGTGCTTATATTCTCCGTGAACCGGCACAAAAAAGCGAGGCTTTGTCAGGGCAAAGATCATTTTGATCTCTTCCTGGCAAGCGTGACCGGAAACATGTACCTCCGCGATTCGGTCATAGACCACCTCCACGTGCTTTTTCATCAATTCATTGATGATATTTCCAATGGTCTTCTCGTTGCCGGGAATGGGATGGGCGGAAATCACCACCATATCCTCCGGAGAGATCTTCACCTGGCTGTGGGTGCCGAATGCCATACGGGAAAGAGCGCTCATAGCTTCGCCCTGGCTGCCTGTGGTGATCAGCGTTACATTTCGCGGTGCAAACTTCTTCAGTTCCTCCGGCTCTATGATGGTGCCGGCAGGAATCTTCATATATCCCAGTTTGGAGGCAGTGTTCACAATATTGGTCATACTTCTTCCCAAAATGCAAACTGCCCGATGGTGCTTCACGCTGGCATCGATGATCTGCTGCACCCGGTGGATATTGGAAGAGAAGGTGGCCACCACCACACGCTTTTCGTTTTCGTGGAAGATTTGCTCCAGGCTGGTTCCCACCGTGCGTTCGCTGGGGGTAAAGCCGGGTCTTTCACAGTTGGTGGAATCGCAGAAAAGAGCCGTCACACCCTGTCTTCCCAATTCGCCGAATCGGGTCAGATCGGTCATTTCACCGGCAATGGGAGTAGAATCAATCTTGAAGTCGCCGGTGAACACCAGCGTGCCGACCGGAGAATGGATAGCAAAGGCCACCGCATCGGCAATGGAATGATTCACCGAGATCAGCTCCACATCAAAGGCGCCGGCGTGTACCGTTTCCCCGGGGCGGCAGGTGATCAGATCGGCCTGGCGGTCCAGGCCAAATTCCTCCAGCTTGTTGCTGACAATGCCCAGTGTCAGACGGGTTCCGTAAAGGGGAACATTCAGTTTTCTCAATACGTATGGAATGGCGCCGATATGATCCTCATGACCGTGAGTCAGGAAAATGCCGCGGATCTTATGGGCATTTTCTTCCAAATACTGAGTATCAGGAATGACCAGGTCAATCCCCAGCATTCCGTCATCGGGAAAGCCCATTCCGCAATCGATGACAATGATATCCTCATCGGTTTCCAAAACGGTCATATTTTTTCCGATTTCGCCCAGTCCTCCCAGAGGAATCATGCGGACGGGAGCAGTCTTGGCTTCCTTTTTGACGTTGGAAGCCTTGCGATAGCCGGATTTGGGTCTGGTATTGTTTTCGCCGGAGTGTTTTTTCGGATTCTGCTTACCGCCGGATTTTCCTTCCGTCGGCGCCTTTTGAGGGGCAGAATCCTTTTTTCCAGAAGAAGAGGGCTTGCCTTTTTTCTTCTTTTCCGCTTCTCTCATCAAAAGAATCTCCTGTTCCACCGTCAATTTTTCTTCTTTTTTCGGACTCTTTTTGCGATTTTTGAAAAATCCGGTGTTTCTCTTTTTGTTATGTACGGGAAGGGATTTACCTTCCCCCGATGTTTTTTTCAATTTCATTTAACTTTCCTCTATATTCAAATGCGTGATCCAAGGCCGCCTCAAAGCTGGTTGCCTCGGAAACTATACGGATCCCATAAAAGCCGGGGTGGATGCGCACACGGGTGTGAACGCCGTTTGCTTCTCTTGGGGCCCTTCCTAAAATTTTTGCTTTATTTTCATCCTTGGGGATATAGCGTAGCTGGCTGATAAAAATGTCCGGTGTGGCGCGAAACGCGCGGGGGATCTGCTCCTCCTCCATTTTATTCAGGTGAAAAAGCACCCGGGCTGCAAGGAAATTATGGTCAAACAGCCACCGTTCCTTTTCTCCGCGGTTTCTCTCCTGCATTTGGTTTTCACAGGTCTGACCCATGGAGAAAAACAAAACCTTGCCTCCTCGGTTTTCAATGTGCTCTGCCAACATTTTCGGTGCCGAATCGGGGAGAAGAAAGCTTCTTCTTCCCTGTTTCATTTGTTCTTCAATGACAAAAAGTCTCGCCTTTTCTGTGTCTGCCAGCTTCTCCCCATTCCAAAAGATCTTAAAGCCCCGATCAAAGATCTCCAGGCTCAAGCCCTTTTCCCTGGTTCTATCATATGCGTGCAAACCGGATCTTATGGCTGCTTCTTTCAAAAGACGGGAAGATGTGCCTCCAAGGCCCAAAGCTCTCCCCTTTTGCTTGCCCATTTCCGCACAGAGAGCCAAAAGATATTTTTCTTCCAAATTCTCTCGGATCAGAATGCTGCCTTCCCCTTCGGCGGATTCTTCTCCGTGAAAGCGTGCAAGGCGGATGGTATCCTTTCTTAACAAAGGAAATCCGTCCTCCTCATAGCCGAAGAACATTCCTCTGCCTCCGCTTACAGTGACAAATACCGTAGGGAGCCGATAGACAGATGCGCCAAAGGAGGCCATAGGATAAGTTCCCTCTCCCAAAAGAAAAGCACTCTTACCGCCACGGATCACACCGCCGGCAAACAGAGAGGCAAAATAGGCGCTTTTCTTTTCCTTTTCATCCCAAACAACAGCGATGTTTTTGGAAAAGGACCGGGCGAACGCGCATCCCAGGTCTTCTGATCCCTTTCCGTCAAGCCCCGGAACCGAGCCTGACGAAGCCCCTTTTTCAGTAAAAACAAGGCTATCCTCCTGAAAAGGGGGAAGACGGGTCAAAACGGAAAAGGGAGGGTATTTCTTGCCGGGGGTGGTTGCAGCTTTTGGCATCACAGCAGAGCCTGCTCCCAAAACGCTGCCGGGCATTGCCACGGCATCTTCCCGCAAGGTAACCTGTTCGCAAAGCACCGCATCTTGAGAAAGCGCGCCCTTTTCCAGCTTTGCTTGTTCCAGAACCAAAGATCCGGACACCCGACTGCCCCGGGCGAGATGGACACCGGAAGAGATCACAGATCCGGTTCTAATTTCGGCGCCCTCATCCACTCGAGCACCGTTTGAGACAAAATAGCACCCCGCTCCGTCAGCGCTTGTTACCACGCGTCCCTCCGGAGGGAGATAGGTTTTCGCTCTGCCCTGCATCACATCCAGATTGCATCGATAGAGCGTGGGAATTTTACCGATGTCGCACCAGTACCCCTCGTCCTTATAGCCGAAAAGACGGTAGCCCTCTTTCAGGAGCAAGGGAAAGAGATCCTGGGAAAAATCAAAGGTTTTTCCTTGTGGGATCCGATCCAATACATGAGGGGAAATGATATAAACACCGGTATTGACCAGATCGGAAAAGGTCTCCGACCAATCGGGCTTTTCCGCAAAGGCAAATATTTTTTCAAAGGTATCAGACAGGACCACACCGTATTCCAGCGGGGTTTTGACGCTGGATAAAACAATGGTCACATCCGCATTTTTTTCTTGATGAAACAAAAGAGCGCGGGTCAGATCAAAGTCGCAGAGGGCATCGCCGCTCATAACGAGAAAGGCCTTCTCCCCTTTTAAATGCTCTTCCAATATTTTTACGCCGCCGGCAGTTCCCAAGGGAGTTTCCTCCTGAGAATAGGAAAGAGCCATACCAAAGGCTTCTTTTCCGTAACGGTGGCGGATCTGATCTGCCAGATAATGAGTGGTCACATAAGCCTCTTTGACACCGTGGTGAGCCAAAAGGGAAAGACAATAGTCCATCACAGGTCTGGCAAGCACGGGAACCAAGGGCTTAGGTCTGGTATCGGTAATGGGACGGAGTCTCTCTCCCCGTCCTCCTGCTAAAATAACTGCTTTCATTGGTCTTCCTCCGAGAAAAAAATCTGTTTATCTTTATTTTTTCCTCAGAGCGTGACCGATATTCTATTTGTCAAAGGAAAGAGAAATTTTTTCAGTTTTCTCCATCCGGCAGAAAATTTTTGATCTTTTTCAGTTTCTTTTCGCCCTCTTCTTCCACAATTTCTCCCAGGGCGAAAAACACTCCCCTTTGATACAGGCGAAGCCGGCAGGACACTTCTTTATGGGAAAGTCCCAATTTTTCTGTGGACACGGCACATCCGTTTGCCACCAGCCGATCAAAAAAAGGGGGAAGATGAAAAGAGTCATGGCTTTCAAAAAGCTGTTCGGTGGGAAGAAGCAGACTCTGCCTCTCTTCCGGTGCCATCTCTTCCAATTGAGACAGACAAATAGCGTCCCGAACCTGGAAAATTCCGCTTTTTTCTCTTTCCAGAGCGCTCATTGCGCCCAAAACACCCACTTTTTCACAAAGATCAGTAAGTAAGGTGCGAATATAAGTCCCTTTGGATACCTCTGCCCGAAAGGAGGCTTCCTCCCGGGAAAAGGATAAAAGGGTAAAGGAATGGATCAAAACCGGTCTTGCTTTCCGCTCCACCGTTTTTCCTTCCCTGGCATATTCATACAGTTTTTTTCCGCCAACCTTAATGGCAGAAACCATAGGAGGGATCTGCTGATACTCCCCTAAAAAAGAGGTCATGGCTTCCTCCAGTGCACCTTGCTCCGGACGGCGAGGATCCTCCTCGAGAACCTTTCCCCAGACATCCTCTGTATCGGTGCGGATGCCGAAACGAACCGTTGCCCGATAGATCTTGGTTTCTTCGGGGATCAGATCGCAGGCTTTGGCCGCCGACCCGATGAGAATGGGCAAAACGCCGGTGGCATTGGGATCCAGGGTTCCGGTGTGTCCCACCTTTTTCGTGCCGAAGAGTCTTCTCACAATGGCAACGGCATCGTGAGAGGTGAATCCCTTTTCCTTATAGAGATTCAAGACACCGCTTTTCAAGGAAGTCTCCTTTCTACCTCTTCCAAAAGGGCAGAAAGCACCTCCCGGTCGGTACCCAAAAGGGTACATCCTGCAGCGGCAAAATGTCCGCCACCGCCAAAATGGGCACAGAAGGAAGAGGCGTCAAAGCCGTCTTCACTGCGCACGGAGACCTTAAAGGTTCCCTCTTCTCTTTCCTTGGCAATGATACACACCTGAACGCCGCGAATCTGACGGATCACATTCACAAGAGAATCCAGATCCTGATAGGAAGCGCCCATTTCCTCCTGCTTGGAACGGGTCACAGCAAGATAGGCAACCCTGCCCTCTTTGGCAAAGGCCACGTGCTCAGCGGCATAAGCCTCCAGGCGAACCTGGTTGTAGGGCTTGGTTTCAAACATCAGCTTATTGATCCAATAAAGATCGCCATGCTCCAGGTGCGAGGCAAGATGTGCGGCTGCCAAAAAGGTTTTTTGGGTGGTATTGGAATAGCGGAAGCAGCCCGTATCTGTTACCACAGCAGTGTAAAGCGCACGGGCAAGATAGGAATCAAAGGGAACTTTCAAAAGCCGGATCAGATCGGTGATGATCTCACCGCAGCTGGCGGCCTGAGGATCCACAAATTTCAGCTTTGCAGAGACCGTATTGATTCGATGGTGATCCAGCGCAAGATCAATTCTGTCGGCAAAGGGTGCCTGGCAAAGCATTTCTGGTGCGGCCACATCCACGGTCACAATCTTTTTCGGTTCAAAATCAGAAAGATCCTTCTCTTCCTGTGTCAAATAGGAGAACTTTTCTCCAAAGGGATCAGGGCAAAACACCTTTGCCTTCTTCCCCATTTTTCGCAAGGCATAGGCCAATGCAAAGGCGGAGCCTGTGGCATCTCCGTCGGGACTGCGGTGACACGCCACAAAGACCCGATCGAATTTCGGGTCTTCCATGGCACGTTTCATTTCGTTCAGATCAGTCGCGATTTTCATCAACATTCAAATCCCTCAGCACTTCGGCAATGTGGGCACCGTGCTCCGCAGAGCGGTCGTGAATAAAGGTAAGTTCCGGAGTCTGGCGAAGGTTGAGCTTTGCGGCAAGAGAGGAGCGCAAAAATCCAGCAGCACTCTCAAGTCCCTTCTGTACCTCCGCAGGGTCTCCCGTGATGGTGCCAAAATAAATTTTGGCAAATTTCAGATCCGGGGTGACTCTGGCGGCGTTCACCGTCACAAAAGAGCCGGCAACCCGGGGATCCTTCACATTTCGGATGATTTCACCCATGGTCTGGGCAACGGAATCGTTGATTCGTTCCTGTCTATGGTTCATAATGTCCTTTCAAAAGGTCAGTCTCTGACCTCTTCCATCACATAGGCTTCCAATACGTCGCCCACGTGAATGTCGTTGAATTTTTCAAGGCCGACACCGCATTCATAGCCTTGCGCCACTTCCTTGGCGTCGTCCTTAAATCTCTTCAAGGAGGAGATCTTATCTTCAAAGATCACCACGGAGTCACGCAGAACACGGATCATAGAGTTACGGGTGATCTTACCGTCGGTTACGTAAGAACCGGCGATCACACCCACACCGGGAACACGAATGGTCTGGCGAACCTCCGCCTGGCCCAAAACATTTTCACGGAAGGTGGGAGCCAGCATACCCTTCATGGCCTTTTCAATTTCTTCCAGGCACTCATAAATGATGCGGTAAGTACGGATGTCCACCTGGTTTTGGGTGGCACTTTCCGTTGCGCCACGGTCGGGGCGGACGTTAAAGCCTACAATGATGGCATTGGAAGCGGAGGCCAGCATCACATCGTTTTCGGTGATTCCACCAACGGCGGCGTGAATGACCTTCACCTTCACTTCTTCGCAAGAAAGCTTCTCCAAGGAAGCCTTCACTGCCTCGGCACTACCCTGAACATCGGCTTTGACAATGATATTCAGGCTCTGTACGCCCTCTTTCATCTGATTGAAGAAGTCCTCCAGGCTAACCTTGGCGTTGGCACGGAATTCTTCCTCTTTCTGCTGATTCTTTCTCTGATCGGCCAGCTCTCTTGCCATTTTTTCGTCTTTGACTGCATTGAAAATATCCCCTGCGCCGGGAACCTGGTCAAGACCCAGGATCTCAACGGGAACGCTGGGACCGGCAGTCTTCACGTTTCTGCCTCTGTCATCGGTCATGGCACGAACTCTGCCCACAGCACCGCCGGCAATGATCACATCACCCACGTGGAGGGTACCGTTCTGAACCAGGACCGTGGCAACAGGACCTCTGCCCTTATCCAGTTTGGCTTCGATCACAGCGCCCTTGGCTTCACGGTCGGGATTGGCCTTCAGATCTGCCATTTCGGCAACCAGAAGAATGTTTTCCAGAAGATCCGGAATGCCCTTCTTGGTCAAAGCGGAAACGGGAACGCAGATCACATCGCCGCCCCATTCCTCGGGAACCAGATCGTATTTGGTCAATTCCTGCTTGATGGTATCAGGGTTGGCGCCGGGCTTGTCCATCTTATTGATGGCAACAATAATGGAAACACCAGCAGCTTTTGCGTGGTTGATGGCTTCAATGGTCTGGGGCATAATACCGTCATCGGCGGCAACCACCAGAACGGCAATATCCGTCAACTGTGCACCGCGGGCACGCATAGCGGTAAAGGCAGCGTGACCGGGGGTATCCAGGAAGGTAATAGGCCGACCGTCCACCTCGATGCGATAAGCACCGATGTGCTGGGTAATACCACCGGCTTCTCCGGCGGTAACATTGGCGTGACGGATGGCATCCAGAATGGAGGTCTTACCGTGGTCAACGTGACCCATCACCACCACCACAGGGCTTCTATCCTGCAGAGATTCTGCCTCGTCACTGCTTTCGTCAATGAGTTTTTCCTCAATGGTAACCACCTTCAAGGGCTCTGCTTCGCTTCCGAATTCATCGGCAACCAGAGCGGCGGTATCGAAATCGATGCTTTGGTTGGCCGTTGCCATAGCGCCCATCATCATCAGCTTTTTCATTACATCAGCGGTGGTGACGCGAAGTTCCTTTGCCAGATCGGAAACCACAATGGTCTCCGGCAGGAAAATGTGAGTGGGGATCGTGGCTCTCACTACATTCTCGGGACTGCGCTTTTTCTTCTCTCCGCGACGGGGGCGACGGGGTGCCATACGGCGGCGTCCGGCATCGTTTCCGAATTCGTAATTCTTTTCATCGTACTTGGAAAGATCGATATCCACGATCTTGGTATCGATGATACGGGTTTCCTTTTTCTTTGCCACAAATTCCGTTTTGGGACCGGTGAACACAGGCGCCTGATTCGCGGAGGGATTGCGCTTCTCTGCCTTTTCTTCACGCTTTTTCTCTTTCTTTTCGGTCTGACCGGGACGGGCGGCGGCAAAGCGGTCGTGCTGTTGTTGCTTTTTCTTTTCTGCTTCTGCCTTGGCAGCGGCGGCAGCTTTTTCAGCGGCAGCCTTCTCTGCAGCGGCTTTTTCCGCAGCAGCCTTTTCTGCAGCGGCTTTTTCTGCAGCGGCCTTTTCTGCAGCGGCCTTTTCTGCAGCAGCCTTTTCTGCAGCAGCCTTTTCAGCGGCGGCTTTTTCGGCGGCAGCCTTCTCTGCGGCAGCTTTTTCCGCAGCTTCTTTTTCTGCGATTTCCTGCGCAGTTGCCTTCACCTTATATTTTCCGTCAATATAATCATTAATATTCTCAACAGGGAAACGGTCCATTAAAGTCTGCAAAACAAAGCTGACCTCATCCGTTTCCAGTACTCCGCCGGTCTGCTTGGTCATACCAAGCTGGGAGAATACTGCAACCAGATCTTTTGACTTTACTTCAAGATCCTTTGCAAGTTGACTGATTTTCACTGTTTCTGCCATAAAATCCCTCCAAACGGCTTCAAAGCGAAGCCAAAACTAAATTCAAAAACTCCTTGGGAATCGCCACACAAACCACTTCACCCTTTTTTCCGATACACTGACCGAGCATCGCCTTGGTCAAGGGAATGCGCCGCACCGAAATCTCCTTATGAGCGGCAAGAGATGAGATCTTCTTTTCCGTGTCCGAGCCGGTATCGGAAGCGAGAAGGACGATGGCCGCCTTTCCCCTTCGGATCTCCTCTTTTACAAGATACGCACCTGATGTGATTTTGCCCGCGCGGCGGCAAAGCCCCAGCGCACCAGCAATCTTTTCTCCGGTCATGATTCGATCTTTTCCTCCAGCGCGGCCCAGATTTCATCGGGAATGGCAACGTCCAGGTTTCTCTCCAGTCTTTTTGCCTTTCTGGCCTTTTGCAGACAGGCCTTCCGGGGACAGAGATAAACGCCGCGGCCGTTGGCTTTTCCGGTATCATCCAGAATGATGGCGCCTTCGGGTGTTCTGACCACCCGAACAAATTCCTTCTTGCTCTTTTGCTCGTTGCATCCGGCGCACCGGCGCAACGGTACTTTTTTTACTGTCATGGTTATGCCTTGATATCGATCTTGTAGCCTGTGATCTTGGCGGCAAGACGCACATTCTGTCCTTCCTTACCGATGGCAAGAGACAATTGATCGGGAGCCACGCTCACCTGACAGGTCTTATCCTCATTCACATCCACCGAAAGCACCGTTGCAGGAGCAAGGCTTGCGGCGATAAATTCTGCCGGGTCTTCGCTGTACTGGATCAGATCGATCTTTTCTCCGGCAACCTCACGAAGGATGTTGGTCTTTCTCATTCCCTTCAGACCAATGCAGCTTCCGATGGGATCCACATTTTCATCTCTGGAATAAACCGCCACCTTGGCGCGGCTTCCGGCCTCTCTTGCAATGGCGTGGATGATCACCGTGCCATCGCGAATTTCGGGAACCTCCGTCTCAAACAGACGCTTGAGGAAATTGGGATGGGTACGGGAAAGCACGATGATGGGATTGCGGGTTTCCTTTTTCACCTCACAAACATACACCTTCACATGGTCGCCCACCTTAAAACGATCGGTGGGAAGCTGTTCCGCCTTCACCAG
Organism: Eubacteriales bacterium; assembly: GCA_045541915.1. GTDB lineage: Bacteria > Bacillota > Clostridia > Oscillospirales > SIG627 > RGIG5579. The sequence continues at coordinate 5,363 of JAZQJZ010000037.1, read as the reverse complement.
GGTTGCCTGAGTGTTTTCAAATTCCAAAATCACATTGCCCGTCAGTCTTTCAATGATTACAACGGTGCCGGTAATGATTCCTTCGGTCTTTTTCTCATATTCTTCAATGAGTCTGCCCCGCTCTGCTTCCCGGATTCCCTGCACGATCACCTGCTTGGCGTTCTGAGCCGGGATACGGCCGAAATTCTTGGGCTTGAATTCATATTCCTGAATATCGCCGATCTTGGCACGCTTGGACTTTTTCCGAGCCGTTTCCAGATCCAGTTCAAGAGTGGGATCCTGCACCTCTTCCACCACGGTCATCAAACGGTACATTTTCACATTGCGCTTTACCGGGTCAATGACCACGCGCACGTTGGACTCGTTATTGTTTTCTTTCTTGTAGCCGGTCAAAAGTGCTGCTTCCACCCTTTCCAGCAAAAATTCCTTGGGAATTCCTTTTTCTCTTTCCAGAGCTTCCAGCGCATCAAAAAATTCGTTGTTCATTTTGTGATCCTTTCGATTTCAAACTTACAAATTCTCATAAACCGTGGTGACCTTTGCCACCGATTCCTCCGGCAATTCCAGCTCGCCGTTTTCCGTGCGGATCCGAATGGAGCCGCTTTCATAGGAAAGGAGGGCGCCGGAAAGGCTTTTTTTGCCATCCAGCGGTGCATACAGCCGAAGGGAAACGTTTTCTCCAAGGTAAAAAGCAAAATGCTCCGGACGGGTCAGATCCCGTTCCAAGCCGGCAGAGGATACCTCCAGAAAATAACTGTCTGCAATGGGGTCCTTTTCATCCAAAATGGGACTTAACAGACGGGATACCTTCTCGCAGTCCTCCAGATCAACAGGCTTTTTTCGATCCGGATTTTCAATGGTCACAAGCAGGTTAAAATCGGCTCCCTCCTTGTAATAATCCACATCCCAAAGAAGATACCCGGCACCGTTCACCGGCTCCCGAATGATCTCTTCCACTGCGGCGGCAATTTTTCCGCGGCCTTTTTTCTCTATCACTGTTTCACCTCGCAAAAAACTTCAACATAGCAAAGCGAGTAGAGCGGAAATCCACTCTACTCACGTACAACCATATTGCTATGCTCTTATTCTACCACAGCTTTCCAAAAAAATCAAGAGCTTTTGAATTTTTCTTTTTCACATATTGTAAAAGCAGGGAGAGTGTGGTAAAATAACACCATAAAATCGGGAGGCAAATTATATGAATCATAGAATGCCAAAGCGCATCGTCGCGCTGCTTATGACAATCACGCTTTGTGTTTTACTTTGCGCTTGCCAAAAGGGCGGGGAACCCCGGACGACCTTGGACAAAGCTGCCACGCAAGAGACGAATACAAAGGAAACCGAAAACGGTCAACAATCCGCACCCGGCGCGGATGAAATTGCCGATCCCAACCAGGAAGAGCTATTAGAAAAGATCCGTTCCTGGGCCGCCTGGGGAGAACAGGGCGTTTTGAAGCAAAAGAACAGCTGCCAGCTAATCAAAATCGATTCTGCAAGGGATCTGGCTCCTTATCGGGAGTATTTTGAAAATCTATCCGCAGATGAAGAAAAGATGTTCCTGGAAGACAAAGGAGGCTACTGCGTTCTGGTGGAAATCACCTCCGCTTCTCCTCACACCTATTATGACTGCAATTCTGTTTTCCGTGATTTTGACCGGATCGAAATCCTCATTCACGAACGGATGTCCGAGCCGGAAGGAGACGAAATGATATTACCGATTCACCCGGAATACACCTTCTTCCTGTTCTATTTGCCCGATGAAATTTACAGCGGAGAAACCGTTCATCCCGTTTTCATTGCCGATTGATTGCGAAAGAGAATAAAATGCTTACACTTTCCGACACCTTCACTTTAAAGAGCATCGAGCCGCTTGGCGAAAACGGAATGTTTCGAACCGGCTTTGCCTTAAAAGTCACTTCAAATTGCAGTGACTGTATGATCGTCACCTCCCTTGCCCGATACTTCGGTAAAGAGGCGCCAACCATTGAATTTGTGCTCACAACCGAGGAAAAAAACGTTTATGCTTCTCATCGCTATCGCGTGGGAAAACCCGGATAATGGACCCGTCAGCAGTGCGCGTACCGCCTATGTGGCATCCGTCCATCTGGGCAGAGATCACGGTGCGGATTCTCCTCCTGCATTGTCAACATTAAGGAAACAAAAGACGGGCACATCGTCTGCCACCACGACAAGACCATCAACCGTTATGCTTTTCGGTGATACCATCAACGGATACACCTGGGACAACGGGAATGTGGAGGAGTTCAAAAAGTCCAAGCTTTACGGTGCGAATTGCCGTCTCGGAATTGAAGTGACCAAGAAGAATATGACCCGGGAATTTGCAAGAGAAGTCATTGACGCTGGGTTCTTTGCCGCTGTATTTGCCCTCAACGAACAGGTTTCCTACAGTGAATACGAAGAACTGATGGACTGGGGTGTCACGGAATTTACCGAAGACCACCACTGCTCGATGGGACTCAACTGGTAAACAAATACATAAAAAGAGACTCGAAATCGAGTCTCTTTTTTTCTTATTCGTTTGGTTCCGACGACGCCTTCTTTTTTCGCAAAAGAAAAACATGAATGGGGATGGCGGAAAGGGGAAAGAGCATGCCAAAGAGCATTCCCAAGCGCATTCCAAGCTGCTCCGGTGCCAAAAGCCATCCTTCGGCCAATGAAAGAATCCAGGAATTTTCCATAGCAAAGTCTGTCACAACCCCCACCAGCTGTGGTGCAACGGAAGCCCCCAGGTCTCCGCCGGCTGCCATCATGGCATAAATGAAAACGCCGCTTTCGGGGAAGTGTGCAGCTCCCACCAGAAGATTGCCCGGCCAAAGCATAGAAACACAAAGTCCGGTAAAGGCACAGAAAATAAGTCCCAAAATGGGATTTTGTGTCACCGCGCAAATAAAATAGCACGCAGTGGCGCCAAGGGTGCAAAGAAGAAGCACACGGTTGATGTTCTTCCCCACTTTTCCGTAAAGAAGACGACCGATTCCCAGCATCAGGGAAAACAAGGCGACACCGAGGGTATCTCCCCACACCTTGGGAATGGAAAAAGCCACTTCCAGATATCCGGATGCCCATTGAGCCATAGCCGTTTCTGCTGCGCCACCCAGAAAAATTGCCAGCACGCAAAGCCAGAGAGAACCTCTTTTGAGAAGGCTTTTTACATCTGATTCTTCTTTTGTCGCTTGCATTTCGGGAATGTCGCAGCCGACATACAGAATCAATGCCAGAATGGGGATGGGCAGGAACAAAAAGACCAACACCTGCCAGGCATTTGCTTCCAAAAACAGAAGCAAAAGAGAACTGATGATGATCACCGGCACCGAGCCCCAGGCATACATAGAATGGAGCTTACTCATTTCCCGGTCCGGATCAGGACTGGGAATGGTGGCAAGCACCGGACTGATCAGCACCTCTCCCAAACCGGAAGAAGCGGAAAAGATCACCGTTCCCAGCATCAGTCCAAAAAAGGCAGATTCAGGGAAGAAAAAGGGCCACAGTGCATAGATCAAAAAGCCAAGAATGGAAAAAAAGGGCATCCACTTGACTGTTTTGGGGATATTAAAACGGCGAGAAAAGAACGAAAAGAGAAGATCCACTCCCAGCTGTGTCACAAAATTCAACACCACAAAAAGGCCAAGCTGGGTAAAGGAAAGACCGTAAAGAGAACGAAAGGTAAGAAAAAGGATGGGAGGGAGATTGGCCACCACCGACATGGACATACTGCCCATATAACAGGCGGCCTTCAAGCGCCGAAAATTGGAATTCATTTTATTTCACCTCAACGGCTCCCACCTTGTAGAACTGGCCGTCACGCTGGGCGTCGGTTGCCAGATACACCATTGGATAGTTCTGTCCGTAAATGCCAATTTCAATATCATAGCTTCCGCTGGGCAGATCCTCCGGCAAAGAGACTGAAATTCTTTTCGCTGTTTTTCCGGGGAGGATCTTGGTCATATCGATTTCGGTTTCAAAAACAGATTCCTTTTCCCCTTTCAGCTTCACGTAAAAAGGAGTTTTGTCATACATGGGAGCAACACCCACATTATCCATTCCGATTTTGATCTCGATCTCATCGCCTTTTTCGGCATACCCGGGGAATTTCACATAATCGATGGCAAAATGATATCCCATTTTGGAGATCCATTGATCGATCTTATCCTTCCATTCAAAAGGAATAGGCAAGGATTTTCCGTTAAAGGAGGAAACGTGCCACTCCAGGGAAATTTGGATGATCTCGTCCAGATCCCAGCCCTGTCTTTGCCATTCTCCCAGCCACCAAAAGCTCTCAAAGGAAATGGGAGCGGTCTGCCAGAGATTGGAAAGCTTTTCAAATGCCGGGGGATATTTTTTATAAAGGTGATTCGGCTCTCCAAAGCCATCCCCTCTTGCTCCAACTGCACAGGAACGGGAAGCTCGCTCGATCAGATCCGGCTTGAACACCTGACCGATCAAACGGGTATTTTGAAAGGTGGAGGTGTAAACGTCAAACAGCTTTTCCAGATCCTCTTGGGGATACAGCTTTAATTTATGACCCTCACCCCAAGCACCGGGAAGAGAAATATCCATGGTTTCAAAGGTGGGATCGGAATCAAACCGCTCACCCAATTTCCGGATGGCTTCGCTGAACAGCTCAAGGAACAGTGGATCCGTGGGAGATGCCTTGACTCTCATTCCGTCGGGACGCTCCGGACATTCGATCAATTCCTTCAACCAATCGGGCACATCGTCACAAGCACGGGTGCTATGAGCCATCAGTCTGAAAATCAAGGTCTGGTGATGAGCCTTCGCTTGATCAATGATCTCCTGAACAAAATCGTAATTGTACTTGCCCCGTTCCGGCTCCCATTCCTTCCACAGGATTCTGATGTAAACCATGGTCGTTTCAGGATAAAAGCCTTCCTCAAGTCCCTTTTGCTCTACATATTCGGGAATGGGGTAACACTCATAATGCTCCGTTTCACACATATTGTTTTCAGGACGCACAATGCAGTCCGAATACAAGGGATCTCCCTCGAAGTGCTGGAAGCTCATAAATCCGATCATAGGATTCTGGCCTTCCTCGCGCCGATAGTGAAAATAATTGGTCTGATCTGCAATTCTAAACATTTTTCTCCCCTCCTTGATTTCTTTTGAAATCTCTATGAAAAAACCGACCTCGATGGGTCGGTTTTGTTTTGGTCGAGGCGACAGGACTTGAACCTGCGGCCTCCGCGTCCCGAACGCGGCGCTCTACCAAACTGAGCCACGCCTCGATATTTTTTCTCTCTATTCAATTTTTCTTGCGCGAAGGCCTGCGGCCACCTCGCCTTGGAACCGGGCTTTTCTGCCTCCCATTCGGTCGTTTAAAAGCG
>JAZQJZ010000036.1:0-88395 GCA_045541915.1 Eubacteriales bacterium | reverse complement strand
CTTTGCTGTGCAAAGAGTGATATTTTCACTTTGTGAAAGTGATATTACTCCCTCTGGTCGTAGTGATATTTTATTCGCCCTAAAAACTGTCCGTAGGACAATATCACGATGCAAAAGCATCATATAACTGCGAAGCAATATCACTCGCCTTGGCGAATAAAACTGCGAGACTTCCTTATGAGAAGTCTCGCAAAGCATCCTTTTTTTCGTTTTGTTTTGCGGGATTTTCCTTTTTGATCACTGGGCTTCGGAAAGCTTTTTGTCCTTTTCCGCCAGACGGAAGGAAACCAGCTGGAACACGATGGCAACCACGGCCAAGGCGGCAGCCAACCAGAAGGAGACGCGATAGGTTCCCGCCATATCGTGAATGAAATTGGTGAGATACTCTCCGGCAAAGCCGGCAGCGCTGAGCATGGCTACAAAAATACCGGTGTATTGAGCCTGCGCACGGTAGCCAAATAAGGAAAAGGCCATCAAAGGGGGAACAATGGAAAGAAGGGGCAAGGCAAAGGAATAAAAGACAATGGCAACTACGGCCATAGAAAAGCTGTTGGAGGTGGCAAGCAGAACGGAACTGATCACACTGAAAATGGCGCAGGCAATGCCCACTTTTTTTGCGCCCCATTGGTCACTTAAGAATCCGGAAACCATTTTGGCGCCGGTGAGAAGAAGCATCATAGCACTGGTCGTACCGGAGGCCTGGCCGGAGGAATAGCCGCAATCCAACAGGAAGGGACGAACCACGGAGAAAATGAGATATTGGGAAAAACTGGCCAAAAAGGTTGCCAAAAGCATCGTGTAAAAGGCAGGGCGGCGAGCCAGATGATTCATCGTAAGGCCGGGAATGACATTTTGAGAAATGCGGCGTTTTCTGCCGATGATCTCCTCTCCCTCGCCCAAAGGCACAAGGCCTTTATCCCGAGGCCGACTGCGAAGGAAAAGGGCGCTGATCACGAAAAGAATGCCGCACAGAGCGCCGGCGGTGTAAAAGGAGGCGCGCCAGGAGAAGGCATCCATCATACCGGTTTGGATCAGGCACATTGCGCTTCCGCCAATGCCGGTGGCGGCGGTTACCATGCCCAGAACCGTTCCGGCATATTTGTGGAACCAGGTTCTTACAATCTGAGACGCGGCGGCAGTGGAACAGAATCCATAGGTCAGACCGATGAGAAGTCCGCCGATGACAATGGCGGGAAAGCTGTTTGCAGAGCCCAGAATAAAATAGGCAATAAAGGCCACCAGAAGACCGGTAGTGGCGGTGATCCGGGAACCGAATTTTTCAATGAGAAAGCCGGAAAAGAAGGTGAAAGCAAAAGAGGCAAAGTTTTTTCCGGAAAGAGCAAGTGCCACCGTGGAACGGTTTGTATTCAGGTGCTCGGATAAGGGGACCAGGTGGAGGCTGGAAAAATTATTGGCGGCGCCGCCGTGAAAAAACATCATCAAAAGCGTGATTCCGGCGATGACCCAGTGATAATTGGTTTTGAGCCAATCTTTCATATTTTTACAAAACAAGACCAGTTTCATAAAGCCCTCCGTTGATTGTTTCCTCTTGGAAACTGTTACAATTGTACGCTCTTTTGTTCGGTTTTCAAGAGGTTTTGGAAGAAACCTTGACAGATTCGAAAAGAGAGGCTGTTTTCTTTATTTCAAAAAGAAAAGAAGGCGTTTTTGGACGTTTGTTTTTTAAAAACAGTTTCCGCAGGTGGTATACCCCTGGCCGAGAAGAGATTCTAGGGATAAGGAGGATTCCCGGCGATTTTCCGGTGAAATCCGGGCGGCAGAATGGCAGGAGGGGTAATGGATCTTCTTGGAATTGGTATTGAGAATATAATGAAAGGTCTGTTCCTGGGAAGAGGTCGTGGTGGTGACCGCCTTGGTGGTAGTGGTGACTGTCTTGGTTGTGGTAACAGGAGGCGTGGCAGCAAGGGAGCTGGCGCCGGTGGCGTATGAAATATCAATACCGGGCTGCACGTTAAAGCAGAACACGCAAAAGGAGATGCCCTCTCCCTTGTCTTCCACCGAAAGAGCTTCCATCAAAACGCCCTTTGCCAGAAGATCGTTGCCGGAAAAGACCGGTGTTACCCGATACATTACATGGTACCCGGTTTCCTTCACAAAGTCTGCTACCATATTTTCAAAAGGAAGCATTCCCTCTACGTTCAGATACCGGGTTCCGGTGATGAGATTTTTCGTGTTGGCATTTTCTCCGGTAAGCTGAAAGCCAATGAGATGGCAACGGTTATACAGATATTTTCCATCCACCAGATCATATTTTACCGTGTGCCAGCCGGTGGGCTTCACCTGGCCGATGGAGTCGCGCTCCTGGGTGGGCATAAGATCTTTTCCGATGGAAGCTATTGTCACGCCGCACCGTCCCAGGGCATCCAGCGGTGCATAGGACTCAAAGGAGGTGGTAGTACATTCCTCCGGAGTGAAGAAGGGCACATTTTCGTGAATAATGGCAAAGGGGCTTCCGGTATAAGAGGGAAGAGAAGAAGGGTCAAAGCGATCCGGCTTTTTTTCCGGCACTTGGTTGGAGTTATGCTCCGGCGCAGGGTCAGGTTTATTTTCCGCCTTTCCCGTTTGGTCGGCGCTCTCTTCTTGGGTTTTGTTTTCCAGAGTGGCTTTTTGATCCGAAAGGGTTTCGGAAAGGAATTCCTCTTCCGTTTCCGGCGGTGTTGGAGGAAGGCCGCAGGCGGAAAAGAGAAGAAGGAGGGCCAGAAGGAGGCTGAACAGGATCCGGGATTGTTTCATTTCAACACCTCATAAATTTCTTCGGTAATATTTTCGTGGGAGGAACCGGGAAAATCCTTCCGAGAGAGAAGCCGGGTGCGGTATTGGTCCAAATGAAAAAAGCGATCTGCCGGATAGCGGCGGTTCCAGCGATAAAGCACGATCCTTTCAATGCCGTCTGTGGGAATTTCTCCGTCCTCTGCAAAGTAAAAATCTCCCTTTTCGCCAAGGGAAACCGGATCAGAGCTTGCGGTGACCGGGGCGCCGTCAAATTGCTTTGCGGTGTAAGGGGTGACAAGGAGACGGGATTTTTCGCTCATTTGAAGCACCCTCTGGCGGAGAAGCCGATCCTGGCTTTGCCGCTTGCCGAAGAACAGGATTCCCTCACCATCGTCCACACAAACAATCAAAATCATAAAAGGCTCCTTTTTATCGGGCAAGAAGAGAAAGGATCTCCTGGCTTTGTCCGTTGTAGTGGATCTGCGCCACGCATGTGTTTGCCAGGGCATCCTTTGCGGCTCCTTCCACGGAATCGGGTAAGGTGAGGGTCACAACGGAAGAAGAATCGAAGGCGTTGGAAAGGTATTTGACTCCGTCGGGAACGGTGACGGCCTTGTCCGTGCCGACATAGCGCAGAAGGATGCCGTCTCCCACTACAAGAAAGCCCTCCGTCCAGCCGTTCAGCCAGGCGGTCTGATCAAAGGCAGAAACACCGATGGTTTCAACGGAAGGGGGAATGGAAAAGGAAAGGGATTCGGTTCCGCAATGCCAAAAGGCAAAGGGGCCGATGTGGGTCAGGGTAGAGGGAAGCAAGATCTGCTCTAAGCCGACGGTATCACCGAAGGCCTCTTCTCCGATGGACCGGATCCCTTCCGGCAGGGTAAGCTCTTTGAGACTCCGGCATCCGAAAAAGGCGCCGGTGGGAATTTCTGTCAGTCCTTTGCCAAAGGTGATCGTTTCTACCCGGCTGCAGCCGGAAAAGGCTTCTTCGCCGATTTCTGTGAGAGAATCCGGGAATTTCAGCCAAAGAAGGGGGCAACGCTCAAAGGCCCGGTCGCCGATCCGCTGTAATTTCTCCGGCAACAGGACCTGGGTAGCGGAGGCGTCCTGGAACACCTCGTCGGCAATGGCAACCACCGGGTGATCGTCATAGGAATTCAGCAAGGAAAGAGTCCCCTGGCTGAGCACATCGGAATCGGCCTCGATGATCTCGCAGGTGTTGTCATTATACATCTGATAGATGATGCCATTGTGCTCCTTTGTGCCCAGTGCTTCCCGGGTTTCGGGGGCTTGGGTTTCAGGGTGATAAAGCGGCTCCGGGCTTTCCTTGACACAGGCGGTCAACAAAAGACAGGGCAAAAGGAGAAAAAGAAAATAAGGCTTTTTCATGTGGTTCCCTTTCCGTTTGTTTTCTTGAATCTATGATACTCCAAGAAAAGAAAGAAGTAAAGATTTTTTAGAGAAAAAAGAATCGGGCAGGTCAGTCCTGCCCGATGAAAGGTCCGTTTTAAGCGTATTGAGAACGGTAAAGCTCGGCATAAAAGCCATTTTGATCCAAAAGGGAACGGTGGGTTCCCATTTCGATCACATCGCCGTCCTTGACCACCATGATCAGATCGGCATTTTTGATGGTAGAAAGGCGGTGGGCAATGACAAAGCAGGTTTTGCCCTCCATCAGCTTGAGCATGGCCCGTTCGATCTTGATTTCCGTTCGGGTATCCACGTTGCTGGTGGCCTCGTCCAGAATCAGCATTTTTGCTTGGGAAAGCATACTCCGGGCGATGGTGAGAAGCTGCTTTTGTCCTTTGGAAATATTCAGTCCTCCGTCTTCCATCCGGGTGTCATACCCTTGGGGGAGAGAAAGAATGAATTTGTGGATCCCGGCATTCTTTGCCGCCTGTTCGATTTCCTCTCGAGTGGCATTTTCAGCACCGTAGGCAATGTTTTCCGCCACCGTTCCGCCCATGAGCCAGGTTTCCTGAAGCACCATGGTCCAGGCGCGGCGCAGATCGTCCCGACGGATCTTTTGAATGGGGATTCCGTCCAAAAGGATATTTCCCGACTGATGGTCGTAAAAGCGCATCAGAAGATTTACAATGGTGGTCTTGCCGCCGCCGGTGGGACCCACAATGGCAACGGTGGTTCCGGCGGGCACCTTCAGAGAAAGATCGTGGATGATCACGCGGCTGGGATCATAGGAAAAACGAACGTGCTGAAATTCAATTTCACCCTTTACATGCTCCAGGGCAACGGCGTCCTTGTCGTCCTCTTTTTCCGGAGCCTCGTCCATCAAGGAAAATACTCGCTCGGCGGCGCTTCTTAAGCTTTGCAGATCCGAGATAATGGTGGAAAACTCATTGATGGGCCCGGAAAACTTTCGTCCGTAGAGAATAAAGGAAGAAATGTTACCCAAGGTCAGCATTCCCGATACGAAAAAGCACGCGCCGGTAACACTGATGATGGAAATGGAAAGGTTATTGATGAAATTGATCACAGGACCCAAGGTCGCACCTTGGAAATCCGCCTTGTAAGTAGCCTCGCGGGCAGATTCGTTCCGTACGTCGTAACGCTTGGAAAAGGCTTCTTCTTTTCCGTAAGCCTTGATGGTCTTGGCGCCGGAGAGCGCTTCCTCGGTATAACCGCTGAGCATTCCCAATTCTGCACTTCTTGCCCGGAACAGGGGACGAACCTTTTTGGTTCGGCGCACCGTGACAAAAACAGAAAAAGGCAAGGTGATCAGGAATACCAGAAGCATCTGCCAGGAAATGGATGCCATCATAATAAAGGCGCCGGTTACGGTGATCAGTGAGGTGAAGATCTGCAAAAGGTCACTGGTCAGAGAGGTATTGATGGTGTCAATGTCATAGGAAAAGCGGCTGATGACATCGCCTGCCTGAAGCTTGTCAAAATACCCCACCGGAAGAGAGAGGAGCCGATCGAACACTTCCTTTCTCAATTTCCTCGTGATCTTCTGGGAAAGGCGGGTCATGACAACGGAAAGAATATAGGACAGAATGGCGGAGAGAATGTAAAAGAGGATCATATATCCGCAGTAACGGAAAACGGTATCAAAATCCACATTGGCCGTGCCGGTGGCGGTATCGTATCCAATGGCATCAATGGCCTTGCCGGAAAGATCCGGGCCGATCAGGGCAAGAATGTTGGAAACAAAGACCAGTCCAATGGCAAACAGTGCGGTCCAGGCAAAATGGATCAGGTATTTTCCCAAACGAAGGAAGATATTGGGTCCGTGATAGTGAAATTCTGCGGTGCTCTGATTGGACTTGGGAGAGCTGGGCAGCATCATTCTGGAAAAATTACCGTTCATGCCATCACCTCCCCCATTTGAGAATGGGCGATTTCTTGGTAAACCTCACAGGTCTGGGAAAGAGTTTCGTCCGTACCCTTTCCAATGAGTTCTCCGTGTTCCAAAACCAGAATCAGATCGGCGTGCTTGACCGAACTGATGCGCTGTGCCACGATCACCGAAGTGGAATTTTTGTGATTCTCCCGGATGGCGCGCCGAAGCTCTGCATCGGTTTTATAGTCCAGGGCAGAGGAGGCATCGTCCAGGATTAAAATCTCCGGATTGGCCGCCAGGGCACGGGAAACGAGAAGGCGTTGGCGTTGTCCGCCGGAAAGATTGGCGCCTTTGGTGACCAATTCATGCTCAAAGCCTTTTTCGGTCTGCTGGATAAAGGGGAGAGCCTGGGCGCTTTCTGCGGCAAGGCGCACATCCTCCCGGGAAAGATCCCGTTCAAAACAAATGTTTGATTCCACCGTTCCGGCAAGGAGAAAGTCATTTTGGAACACCACGCCGAATTTTTTGGAAAGTTCATCCCTCGGATAACTGCGCAGATCCCGGCCTTCCAGGAAAATTGCGCCTTCATCCGGATCGTAAAAGCGGAGAAGCAGCTGGATCAGGGTGGTTTTGCCGCTGCCGGTTCCACCGATGATGCCCAGGGTCTCGCCCCGGTTCAGGGTAAAGGAGATATTTTCCACGGTGGGGATGGTTTTGTTATAAGAGAAGGTAACGTTTCGAAATTCCAGGTAAGGAGCATCCTTTTCCTTGGGAATGTCACGGATCAGAAGATCCTCTTTTTCATCCAGAACCTCGGCAATTCGGTCTGCACTGGCAAGGCCTCGGGTGCAGATGGTGAAGATCCTTGTGATGGTCAGGGTGGCATTGAGGATGATGGTAAAATAAGACATAAAGGAAATGATCTTGCCGGGGGTGGTATATCCGGCAAAGACCCGATAAGCGCCCAGACCCACCACCACGGCAGAGCCTAAATTCAAAAACAAATTGATGAGAGGCTTGGAAAGGCCCAGGGTAATGTTGGCCACCTCTTCGCTGTGGCTTACATCCTCGTTGATGGCCTGGAAGGAGTCCTTTTCATAGTCCAATTTGGAAAGAGCCTTGATCACGCGGATCCCGGTGAAGGTATCACGGATCTTTTCGATCATCCGATCCACCTTCTTTTGCTTATCTTTATACAGGCGGATGCCGTGCTTGCTCACCAGAAAGATGATCAGTCCTACCACGGGGATCATGGAAACGAAGGAAAGGGCCAAAACCGGTTCGATGGAAAGGGTGATGATCACACCGCCTGCCAACAGGATGGGCGCTCGAAGTCCGGCGCGGAAGACCATATTCAGCATATTATAAATGGAATGAGAGTCGCTGGACATTCTGGTCACCAAGGAAGGGACGGTGAAGGAGTCGGTCTGGGCAGAGGAAAGGGAGAGGATCTTTCGGAAGGTGTCGCGACGGATCCTTTCCACCACCTGCGCGGAAAAACGCGCTGTGCGCTGATTGGCAATCATATTTCCTCCAAGGGCAACGAGGGCGCAAAGAAGCATCAGCGCGCCCCAAAGGAAAACGGGATACAGCGCATCCCGGGTGCAGTGGGGCACCACCTCGTCCAAAATGTATCCCAACAAATAGGGAATAAAAAGATCCATTACCGTGCCTACGGTCTTAATGATCAGGGTCCAAAGCATAAAGCCAAAAAAGGGCTTGCAATATTCAACTAGTCTTTTCATTTGCCTCGAATGGCCTCCTTTGCTCTGGTGCAAATTTTTTGACACAATTCATCTAAAAGCTTTCTCTCCTCCGGTGTCAGATCCGATGCGATCTGAAGAAAAAAGCTTCGACTGGTCTCCAGAATGGCCGGGAGAAGCGCAAGGCCCTGCTCCGTGGGAAAGACCTGAAGATTTCGCTTGTCGCTTTTGCTTCTTTCCTGGGTGACAAAGCCGGCTTTTTCCAGTGCGGCGATCTGCCGGGAAACGCTGGACTTGTTAAAGACCAGCTGCTCGGCCAATTCCTCCTGGGTGATGCCGGGGGACTGGATCACGGCTCGCAGATACAGGCTTTGGTTACCGGAAAGTCGGTACTGGCCCAATCTCTCGTCTTTAAAGATGGTATAGGCTCGCACCGTCTGGCTGATGGAACGCATAATTCCCATAAAACGATCTCCTTTGCAAATGCAACGGTTGCGATTGCAACAGTTGCTTCTGCAATCAGTTTAAAGGAAGCCAGAGCCTTTGTCAAGGGAAAAAAGAGAAATACAGTGTTTTTTTTGAAAAAGGAGAAAAAAGTCGGAAAAAGTTGACAAATTATGAACAATGAAGTACAATAAGACATCTTTTTTTCATTTGAAAGGAGTCGTTATGCTCAAACCCAAGAAGCTACTTACTTGTCTTTTGATCTTTGTGATCCTGACGGCTGTTCTGGGGATTTCTGTTTATGCTGCCGATCTGGTGGCGGAAAGCGCAGAAGAAGCCACCGTCTTTACCGATGAAAGCGCTCTGGAATATCTGGACAATTACGCAGACAATATGCAGTCCGACCCGGACTTTAAAACCAATTCCAAGGAAGCGGTCAACAAGGTGAGAGAGACCACCCCTGCCTATGCCACCGTCTTTTCTCTTTTGCCTGCCATCATTGCCATCGGTCTGGCGCTGATCACCAAAGAGGTCTATTCCTCCCTTTTTGTGGGTATCCTCTCCGGCGCTCTGATCTATTCCGGTTTCAATTTTGAAACCACTGTGACCCATGCCTTCTCTGACGGCTTTGTGGCCAGTGCCGCCGATTCTTATAATATGGGCATTCTCATTTTCCTTGTGATGCTGGGTGCACTGGTTGCCATGATGAACAAGGCCGGCGGCTCTGCCGCTTTTGGCAGATGGGCCTCCAAGCACATCAAGAGCCGCGTGGGTGCGCAGCTTGCCACCGTTGCCCTGGGCTGTCTGATCTTTATCGATGACTATTTCAACTGTCTGACTGTGGGCTCTGTGATGCGTCCTGTTTGCGACAAGCAAAAGGTTAGCCGCGCAAAGCTGGCGTACCTCATTGACGCCACCGCCGCTCCCGTTTGCATCATCGCTCCCATTTCCTCCTGGGCTGCCGCTGTTGCGGGATTTGCTCAGGGCGAAGGTCCCATGAGCGGCATTTCCCTGTTCATTCAGGCCATTCCCTTTAACTTCTATGCTCTTTTGACCATTGTGATGATGCTGACCATAGTCTTTGGCAAGTTTGATTTTGGCCCCATGGTCACCCACGAAAAGAATGCGGTGGAAAAGGGTGACCTGTTCACCTCCGGTGCAGAGGAGTTTCTCAATACCACCGACGATGAAGGCAGTGCAAACCCCAAGGGCAGAGTCTGGGATCTGGTGGTTCCGGTTCTGTTCCTCATTGCCGCTTGCGTTGTGGGTATGATCTATTCCGGCGGTTTCTTTACCGCAGGCTCAGAAGGCTACCGCAATTTTGTGGTCTCCTTCTCCAACTCCGACGCATCCGTAGGTCTGGTTTACGGCTCCTTTATCACTGTGATCTTTGCGGTGATCTATTTCCTTTGCAGAAGAGTGCTTTCCTTCCGTTCTATTATGGCAGCCATCCCTGAGGGCTTTAAGGCCATGGTCCCTGCCATTATGATCCTGATTTGCGCCTGGACGCTGAAGGCCATGACCGACTCCCTGGGTGCTAAGATCTTCATTTCCGGTCTTGTGGAAGGCAGCGCTGCCGGATTTCAGGCATTCCTGCCGGCCATCATCTTCCTGATTGCCGTGGGCCTTTCCTTTGCCACCGGTACCTCCTGGGGCACCTTCGGCATTCTCATTCCCATTGTGCTTTCCGTCTTTGGCGGAGTGGGCGACAGCAAGCTGACCATTGTGGCCATTTCCGCCTGTATGGCCGGCGCCGTTTGCGGTGACCACTGCAGCCCCATTTCCGACACCACCATTATGGCCTCTGCCGGAAGCCAATCCAACCACCTGAACCACGTTTCCACTCAGCTTCCTTACGCCATAACCGTCGCGGGTGTTTCCTTTGTCAGCTATATCATCGCAGGCTTTATTCCCAATGCCTGGATTTCTCTTCCCATTGCCATTTTGCTGATGATCGGAACTCTGCTTGTGATCCGCAAGCTGGTTGTGAAAAAAGTATAAAAGATTCTTTGAAAGGCTGCCCGATCCCCGTCGGGTGGCCTTTTTTTGATTGACGGAAGAAAACAGAACGTGTTACAATAAAGAAAATCGCACTAAAAGGAGATTTTACAATGAAGATTCGTGTGAAAAAACTGTTTCCGGAGGCAAAAATGCCTACCTACGCCTCGGAGTTTTCCGCTGGCGCCGATCTGTACGCCGCTGAAAACGAGCCGGTTTTGATTCGTCCGGGAGAAACCGTGCTGATCCATACGGGCCTTGCGCTGGAGATCCCAGAGGGCTATGGCGGATTTCTCTATGCCAGAAGCGGCCTTGCCACCAAAAGGGGTCTGGCTCCTGCCAATAAGGTGGGAGTGATCGATTCGGACTATCGGGGTGAGGTTATGGTGGCGCTGTTCAACCAGTCTGCTGAGGAAAGACAGGTGGATCCGGGAGAGAGAATTGCTCAGCTTGTGATCGCACCTTTTCTTAAAGGTGAGTTTGAATTGGCAGAGGATTTGACCGATACTTTTCGGGGTAAAGGGGGCTTTGGAAGCACCGGAAATAAGTGAGAAATCGCTCCTTATTTTTGTTCATAATGAATAAAAGAAAGGTGCGTCATTGGTGATTTTGTCAAATAATATTTCGAGATTGTAAACAGTCAAAAAAGGTATTCCAAATCAATTTTTTTTGTGATAAAATGAGGTATCCTCGAAAACGGGGGAAACTATATTTTAAAGGAGATATTTCAATGAAAGCAACCAAAATCCTTTCCTTGATCCTCGCTTTGGTTATGCTTTGCTCTTGCCTGATCGCTTGTTCCGGCGACCAGGACGGAGACGAGGGTAACGGCGGCGAAGTCATCCTGGATACGAATGTGGTAGACGAAAGCGAAGTTTACGATGCTGAAGTTCGCAACCTCAACGGTCACGAATTCATCATTGCTTATCCGAAGCCCGGCCACATTCAGACCGGTGTTCACGAAGTGTATGCTGAATCGCTGAACGGCGATAAGATCAACGACGCTGTGTTCACCCGCAACTCTCAGCTCGAAGAAAAGTACAACTGCAAGATCTCTGAGTATGTTTTGGCTGACCAGATCACTGCAATGCGCGAACCCCTTCTGGCTGGTGAGTACATCTGCGACCTTACCATTATGCATGCAAGAGGTGGCCGTACCCTGGCTGCACAGAACCTGCTTGCTGACCTTTCCATGCTGGATAACATCGATCTGAGCAAGGCTTGGTACGATGAAGGCTCCAAGAACGGTATGAACGTTGGTAACAAAGTATTCTTTATTGCCGGCGACGCTGTAACCAAAGAAGACAGAGCTTCCTGGATCTGCTGGGTTAACAGAGACTTCATGAGAGATTATGATTCCTCTATCGACCTGTATCAGGAAGTACTGGACGGCAAGTGGACTGCTGACAGAATGTATCAGCTGGTTCAGGCTACCGCCCGTGACTTGAACGGTGACCAGCTGTACCTGCCCGGTGAAGACCGTATGGGTTACATCTGCGAAAGAGCTTCCAACCTCGGTTTCGTTTGTGCTTGCGGCGTTACCATCGGTGACGTTGACGATGCTGGAAACTGGAGCATCCCGTTGACTCCCAAGCAGGAGCTTCTGGACGCTTGGGCTGGTCTGAGAAATCTGATCACCACCGACCGTCGCGAACTTTCCGCTAGCCTGGCTGGCCACTTCTTGACCGGTCTGGGTACCTTCTACATTGGTAACCTGGGTACCGCTCTGGAAATCACCAACACCACTTATGACATCGGCGTTATGCCCATGCCTAAGCTGAATGAGGAACAGGAATTCTATCACACCGGTTGCTACTATTCTCAGTTGGCTGGTTACGCAATTCCTATGACCGTTAACAACGTGGAAGACTACGAGACCAACGGATTCGAATCCGGTGTTGAGCAGGCTGCTTACTTCCTGGAAGCACTGTCCTACTACTCTCGTAACATCCTGACCCCTGCTTTCTACGATCAGGTACTTCTGAAGCAGGCAATGAGCGATCTGAAGTCTGTTGAAATCCTTGAAATTGCTTTGGCTCACAAGGTTTATGACCCGATCGCCGGTCTGGAATTTGGTTCCATCAACATTTATCCCTTGGTTGGTTCCAACAACCAGAAGAACACCCCCGGTACCGATGTTAACTATGACAACTTCGTATCTACCTACGAAGCTCGTGTAAACGCAGCCCGTAAGGCTCTGCAGGATTACATTGATAACATCAACATTTCTTACGAAGATGACGAGTAAGAAATAAGGAACAAATGACGGCACCGCTTTTGCGGTGCCGTTTTTTTTGAAACGAGCAGTTTTTCGGCAAAAAGAAAAAGCCGGACCGATTGGTCCGGCTTTCTTTTTTATGGCTAGCGCAAGGTGATCTGGTAGAGGAAGGAAAGCTTCTTTAAAATCTTTCCTATGTATTTTTCAATTTCATCTGCACCGAATTCGTGATCGGTGGGGGTGAAGACCAGATTGAAGGCCATACTCTTCTTGCCGGCACCGATGGCATCGGAGCGGTAAACGTCGAACAGGGTAACCTCAGTCAGGTACTTACAGGAAGATGAAATGGCATCGGCAATTTCGCCGCAAGTGAGCTTCTCATCCGCCACCAGTGCCAGGTCTCTCTTTTCTACTGCAAACTTGGAAATGGGAGTATAGCGCAGCTTTTTATCCAGCTTGGGGGACAAGGCAGCATAATCCAATTCTACCAGGAAAACCGGCTTTTCAATGGAAAGCTCTTCGCAAATCTCGTAAGAAAGCTTGCCCATCACACCCACCACATCGCCGTCACAGAGGATCTGGGCGGTCATACCGGGATGCAGATAGGGACGGGTGGCTTTTTCATAGGTAAAGCGGATGCCAAAGGCTTTTGCAATGGCTTCCGGTGCACTTTTTACAGTAAAGAAGGTTTCATTGTCACCAAAGGCGCCGATGCAAAGGGTTTCTCTTTCCTCGGGATACTCTGTGAGAGGTAGAGCTTTTGCCTTGAAGATTCGCGCCAGCTCGAAGAATCTTCCCTCGGTATTGCCACGGCGGAGATTGCGAACAGCGCAGTTGATCATAGAAGGCGCCAGAGTGGTGCGCATGAGAGACAGATCCTCGGTCAAAGGGTTCATCAGGCGAATGGCTTGACGTTCAGGGGCATCCTCCGGCAGACGGATCAGATCCAGATCCTTGGGAGAGAAGAAGGAATAGAAGATAGATTCGGAAAATCCGGCCCGGCAAAGGGTGTTCTTCAATTTCAGCGCCTTTTTCTGCTCCTCGGTTCTTCCGCCGGCGGTGACTCTTGCCAGATCCAGGAAACGGGGACGGATGTTTTCGTAGCCCCAGGAACGGATGATCTCTTCTGCGATGTCTGCGGCGCTGTCATCAATATCGTCACGGTAGGGGGGGACCATTACAGTCAGGGCATCGCCTTGAATTTTCGGCTCAAAGGAGAGAGCAGAAAGGTGACGAATCACCTCTTCTTCGGGAACCGTTACGCCCAGAATGGAATGGATCTTCTCCAGAGAAACGGTGAGGGGACGGCTTTCTACCTGGGGCTTTACTGCAATGTCGCAGTGGTAAGAGGTGATCTCGC
This sequence comes from Eubacteriales bacterium, assembly GCA_045541915.1. Classification (GTDB taxonomy): domain Bacteria; phylum Bacillota; class Clostridia; order Oscillospirales; family SIG627; genus RGIG5579. Next base: position 74,638 of record JAZQJZ010000036.1, on the reverse strand, counting down.
CTGCTCCCAATTCTTCGATCAGGTGCAGGGCACGGCGCATACCCATCACGGTAGAGTATTCGTCCACGCCTTTTTCAAATCTGGCGCTGGAATCGGAGGTCTGGCCCAGGCTTCTTCCGGTTTTTCTCACGCTGTCGCGAGCAAATTTTGCCGCTTCAAAGAGAAGCTTTGTGGTAGTTTCCTTAATTTCGGAGTTGAGACCGCCCATAATGCCTGCAAGGGCAACAGGACGGGACTTGTCGCAGATCACGAGATTGGCAGGAGTCAGCTCGAAGGTTTTCTCATCCAGGGTGGTGATGGTTTCTTTTTCCTTGGCCCGGCGTACGATGATGCAGTTGTCCTTTAGGTCATCCCGGTCAAAGGCGTGCATGGGCTGGCCAAATTCCTTCAGAACGTAGTTTGTAATATCTACTACATTGGAAATGGCGTTGATTCCCACAAGGGCCAGTCTTCTTTGCATCCAGGCCGGGGAGGGGGCGATTTTTACGTGATTGACTGCGTGTCCGATGTAACGGGGGCAGAGATCGGGAGCTTCCACCTGAATGGTGAAATCGATGGTTTCGCCGTTTTCCTTATAATCCAGAGCAGGCATTTTAAAGGGCTTTTTCAAAACGGCAGCCACTTCCCGTGCCATACCGATGATGCTCTGGCAATCGGGGCGGTTGGCGGTGATGGCAATATCAAATACCACCTCATCCAATCCCAAAAGGGGCTTTACATCCTGTCCGCACGGGGCATCGTCCGGAAGCTCCAAGAGGCCAAGATATCCGGCGCCGGGATACATTTCCTCTGTCAGACCCAGTTCAATACCGGAACAGAGCATACCGCAGGATTCCTGTCCGCGAAGCTTGCCGGCTTTGATGGTCATCACACCCTCGATGGTTACGTGATCCTTGGCGGTGGCATAAACCGTTGCGCCCACCAGAGCGGCAGGGAATTTTTTGCCTACTCGCACGTTATCTGCGCCGCAGCAGATCTGAAACGTGCCTTTTTCGCCGCAGTTTACTCGGCAAACACGAATGTGGGTATCGGGAATGAGCTCACATTCTTCTACCAGACCCACCACAACACCGGAAATATCCTTTCCGATCTCATTTGTTTCCTCCACTTCGAATCCGGCGGAAAAGAGTTTTTCCTCCAGTTCCTTGGGGGAAACATCGATATCAACATATTCTTTCAGCCAACTAAAAGGTGCTAACATTCTTTTTTCCTCCCTTTTCAGTCTTGGAACTGCCGCGCAAAGCGGGTATCCGATTCAAACAGTGTTTTGATGTTGTTGATTCCGTATTTGAGCATGGCAATTCTCTCCACGCCCATACCAAAGGCAAAGCCGGTGTATTCCTCCGGGTCAATGCCACAGTTCTCCAGAACATGGCGGTTGACCATGCCGGCACCCAGCACCTCGATCCAGCCGGTGCCCTTACAAAGCTTGCAGCCCTTGCCGCCACATTCGAAGCAGGAAACGTCCACCTCAACGCTGGGCTCGGTAAAGGGGAAGTAAGAGGGACGCAGACGGGTCTTTACACCCTTTCCGAAGATCTTTTCGGAGAACAGATCCAACATTCCCTGGAGATCACAAACGGAAATCCCCTTATCCACTACAAGGCCTTCCATCTGGGAGAACATGGGGGAGTGTGTGGCGTCATCGTCAGAACGGAACACCTTTCCGGGAGAGAGGATCTTAATGGGGGGCGCGGTCTTTTCCATGACGTGGATCTGACCGGCACTGGTCTGGGTCCGCAAAAGGAAACCGGGGGAAAGATAGAAGGTGTCCTGCATATCTCTTGCGGGGTGATCCTCGGGGGTGTTCAGGGCGGTGAAGTTATAGTAATCGGTCTCGATCTCACTGCCTTCGAAAATCTCAAAGCCCATAGAAGAGAAGATCTCGATCAATTCATTCTGCACCAGAGTATTGGGGTGGAGAGAACCGAAGGAGGTTTCCTTTGCCGGCTCGGTAACGTCAATGGCTTCGGAAGCGTTCTTTTCTTCCAATTCCTTTTTGCGCAAAACGGCATCTGCCTGGTCAAAGAGGGTAACGGCCCATTCTCTCACCTCGTTGATGCTTTTGCCCATTTCCGGGCGCTCCTCCTTGGGAACGTCCCGAAGACCCTTGTTCAAAAGAGAAATTTTGCCTTCTCTGCCATCGAGAAAGGTTTTGCGAAATTCAAACAAGGCGCGGGAGGAGGAGAAGGTATTGATCTTTTCCTGGATCTCGCTACGGATCTCTTGCAATTTTTCTTTCATGTTGACTGTCCTTTCCAAAAAAATAATGCTCCCGCCGTTTCAGGACGGGAGCAGAAATTGCTTCGCGATACCACCTGAATTTCCGGATCTGGATCCGGCAACTCAATCTGCCTTTAACGGGGCAAACCGCAACGGGCTTTCCCCCGTCGTGCTCCAAAGCGAAACGCACTTTCTTCTCCAATCAAACCGCTTTCAGCCGGTGGCGGTTCTTCTCTGTGGATCGGGATTGAAAAAAGGCACTCTTTTTCCTCGCATTTACTCTTGTTATTTTATTATGTTTTGTCGGTTTTGTCAAGAGGGAGCCGGGAAAGAAGACCTTCCCATTTTTCGGCGATCACATCTTTTTGAAATCCCTTTGCCCAATCTCTGGCAGAAAGGGAAAACGCCCGGCAGAGGGCATCGTCCTTTAAAAGGAGAAGAAGAGAAGAAACAAAGGCCTCGCGATCATCCATGGGAACGCAAAATCCGGTTTTTCCATTCAGGATCTCCTCCTGCGCCGCTTCGCCAAACTCAAAGGAAACCGTGGGAACGCCAGCGGCGGCCGCCTCTAAAATAGAGATGGAAAAGCCCTCAAAGGAGCTGGTATTGATGTTCAGGCGCGTGTGCTTTAATACTTCAAAGGGAGTTTTTGTCTGCCCCATCAGAGAAAAGCGGGGATCGTCTCCGATGGCTTGACGGATGGCATCCTCCTCTGGTCCGGTGCCCCAAAATTCCACGGAATAGGCACTGGGGTCCGGCAGACGGTCCAGGGCTTTTTTTAAGAGATCAACGGCCAAGGGCAGACGCTTTTCCGGGGAAAATCGGGTAATGACAGAAATGGTTTTCTTCTCTTCCGTTTTGCTTCTCTCATCCGGAAATTGGGAGAGGGGATTGTAAAGGTAAAAGGAATTTTGAAACCCAAGGGATTTTGCTTTGTTGCAAATATTCTCCGAAAGCCAGAGAAAGCCGATTTTGCCGTTGTATCGCAAGAGGGTTTCGTAATTTGCCTTTTGCGCTCTGGTGGCATCAAAGGAGGTGTGCACGTGGTGCAGGGTGCGGCTGTGGAGCTCTTGGGGAATGGCATCCAAAAGAAGATAGCTGGAGACCACAATGGCATCCGGATTCTCCCGAAGAAGATATTGTTTTGCTGTTTTGAAATCGCAGTGATTTCGAACCTCGTCCCGAAGGCGGCAAAGGATGAGAAGGCATGCCTTGATGGGATTTTTCTTCAAGGTGGATTTGATTTCGGATCCGGTGATGAAATTCCAGGGACATTTTTTTCGGATGGTCGTGCTTTCCGGATTCTCCTCCAAGGAAAAACTGCATCCGCGGAGAAAGAGGTTTCGGATCTCAAAGCCACGTTTTTTTAAGGCCGGCTGAAGAGCTAGGTTCACACTGGCAACACCGCCAAGCCACCCATCCTCCAGGGAAAAGAAAACGATCTTCTTCATCTTTTTTCCACCCTTCTCATCAGGCGCGCAAGAGTGGGAGTGAACAGAAGAAGGTAAAGTCCTTTCGCACCGTTTTTTAGAAGATAGGGATTCTTCTTCCAATGGGGAAAATGAAGCTTTAAAAACTGAAGGGAACCGGAAAGGGCCCGCTCAAAATCCGCATCCTCAAAGGATGCGGCGCGCTTTAAGAAGGTGGCCAGTAAATACCGGCAAGAGGCGTATTCCAGCTCCGTCTTCCACTGGGAAAGAAGATTCCGATCCCGGAAAAAGGAAACAATGCTTTCAAAATTGGTCAGGTAATCAAACAGCCTCCAATCGGCCTTGGCGGTGACGCTTCCCTGACGCTGAACGTAATTGATACAGGCTACTTCCACTGCGGCTACCGATTTTAAATAGGGGAAGAGCCGGTGGGAAAATTCCACATCCTCAAACCAAGCGCCTTTTTTAAAGACAACGCCGCTTTCCTCCAAGATTTCCCTTCGGTAGATCTTATTCCAGACCGCCGGATAAAATCGAGTGAAAAGGGAGGAGAGCTCTGTTCCCTGGGCAAAACTGGGAAAGCCGGAGGAGACCAGCTTTTCTTCACCGTTTTCCCAGACGTAGCGAATGTCGCAGGCCACGGCGTCGGCACCGGTTTCTTCGGCTTTTTCATAGAGACGCTGGAACAGATCCAGATCCACATAGTCATCGCCGTCCACAAAGGCGATGTATTTTCCCCTTGCACGGGCAAGACCGTAGTTTCTGGCATCGGAAAGACCGCCGTTTTCCTTATTTAGTACCCGGAGCATTCCCTGAGGAAGGGTCTGTTCCAAACGGGTCAAAATCTCCTCCGAGGAATCGGGGGAGCCATCGTTGACCGCCAGAATTTCAATTTCCCGAAGACTTTGCCGGGCAAGTGACAAGATGCATCGCTCCAGATATGCTTCTACATTATAGATGGGAACGATGACGCTGACCTTGATTTGATCCATCTGTTATCCTTTCATTTTTTTCAAAAAACCAACGGCGCCAATCAGTCCCCGCCCGGTGCAAAACACCGTCAGTCGGAAAAAGAGGCTGGTTTTGGGAAGAAGGGGATTTTTTCTCCAATGGGGGAATTTCTCCTCCACGGTATTTCGAAGCCTTTGAAACAGCTCCTTTCTCTCCGGAAGAGAAGCAAAGCGAAGGGCGGCCGAGCGGAACAGGTGCTCTAAATATAAATATTCGATCTCATCCCGGTATTCCTCCAGCCTTCCGGCCTGGGAAAACCTTTGATAGATGGAATCGCAAACGGAAAAGATATCAAGAAGCTTGGGGGAAAATACCGCCTGGCTCATAATGGAGCCTTCTCTTTGATAGTAATAATACAGCGCCTCGGGAAGATGGCCGATGCAGGGGCAGGTCAGAATCATACCAGGGGTCATTTCCAGGTCCTCATAGAAAATGCCCTTTTGGAAGGGGGCTTGGGAAAGAAGCTCTCTTTTGTAAAGGCGCATCCAGGCCATGGGAGGAGAAACCAGGGCTTCTTTTGCCATATTATTGGAAAAATGCTTCCGGGATGACACATATACATCGTCCTTTTGATCGTAATGATAGTAAAAATCGAAAAACAAAAGATCAAGGCCTTCCTCTTCCATCTTTTGAACCGTTTTTTCCGCAAAGGTGGGATGGATGAAATCGTCACTGTCCACAAAGGCAATGTATCGGCCCCGGGCTCGCTCCAGGCCATAGTTTCTGGCGTCGGAAAGACCGCCGTTTTCCTTTCGGAACACACGGATGAAATCCGGGTATTTTTCTTCATATTGCGCCAGAATGTCAGCGCTGTTATCGGTAGAACCGTCATCCACGGCTACGATCTCAAAGGATGTGTAGGTCTGGTTTATGATGGAATCCAGACATCTCCCCAAAAAGGGAGAAACATTATACACAGGAACCACAAAGGATAAAGTGGGCATATTGCCTCCTTATTTTCTTCGTATTAAATGCTTAACGCGAGTCAAAAGTGAGGGGAGATGGGGAGATTTGAAGTGAAGCAAAAGGAAAATACCAACGGATATGACTGCGGTGAGCACAAGATTGATCACCAGCTGAAGAGCAAAATTCTCCACAGAAAAAAGGGAGCAGGCAAGCCGGGAGGCGGTGCACATCAAGGCGGTGACAAAAAGCTCATAGATCAGAGTGAAAAAGTATGCTTTGGGGGGAGATTCAAACACATTCCGATAAATGATCACAGGCTTTACTGCAAGGGGGATCAGGGTGGAAACCAGCGTTCCGATGAAAATGCCGCAAAGGCCGATCCGGATGCCCAAAAGGATACTGATGCCAAGGTTTACTGCGGACTGAACCAGAGGAACCCATTTGTCCTGATCGTAAAGCCCGGCGGCGCTTTTGACCACGTCCATCACATAGGTCAGTCCCAATAAATAGAAATTGGACAGAACCACCAGGATCACCACCGGCTGGGAAAGGAGAAAGTCCTTTCCGTATGCCAGGGAAATAAATGGGGTAAACAAGGTGAGGAAAAAGGAAGTGCAGATTCCGTAAAGGGCATAATAGAAAAGCTGCAGCTCCTCAAACACCTTCAGCCGACGGCCAGGCTCTTCCTTGGCGATCAGATTGCCAAAGGAGGCGGTGGTATTGCCCACAAAAAGGTATACAATGCCGGAAACCGTAGCGATCATGGTGGAATAGTTGCTGTAAAAGCCAACGGTGACCAGATCCACCAGCCTGGAAATGAGGAGATTGTCTGTGCCGGAGACCACTACGCCGCCGATCTTGTGATACATCAGCGCTTTTACGTTGGTGAGGATGGTCTTTTTTTCCTCCGGGGGAAGGGGCTTTGGCGGCGTCTTTTTCCGAAGGATGGGATAGATCTTGTCCAAATAACGGTTGATCACCACATTCTGCAGAAAAATACACAGAGTTTGAACGGCAAGATAGATCAAAAAGCAATAGGGACTTTTATGCAGAAGAACGATCACCAGCATCTGCAAAAGGCAAATGATCGCCTCGAAGGCAGTGGTAAAGGGAACCAGACGGAAGCCCTCTTGCGCGGCAGTGGCAAGGGTTCTTTTGTAAGAAAAGAGGTATTCGATGACCATATTGGCAAGGAACACCAGATAGATCACATAAAAATAATCAATTCCCTGATAATCCCGAATCAGCTTGGTCAAAAAGGGTATCAGAAGGATGCCGAGTGTCAGCACCGTCAGCGCGATGATGCGGTACGCCACCCGGTAAAAGGACATCAAGGAGTGGATCTTTTCCTCATCCTTTTCAGCCAGGGGCTTATAAAGACTGAAAGTGATGGCGGTGCCAATTCCCAATTCCGCCAGAGCCAAAAGCCCCAGCACATTGGAGAAAAGACCGCTGATGCCGTAAAGCTCCGGGCTTAAATAACGAAAGAATACAATTCTTCCCACCAATTTCAAAAAACTGGTGAGAAAGCGATTGCAGAACCCGGAAAGGATGTTCAGTGCCGAAAGAGCGGCGCGGGAGGAGTTATTCTTCATATTGGTTCCTCAAGGTGACAACACCTGTGCTGGCAAGGGCGAAAAAGTAAGTCGTGAATAAGGTGTCAAACACGTGACCGGCAAACCAGGCCGTAACCAAAAAGGCAAAGAGGGAAACACACAGGCAGGCTTGTGAAAGCAGCTCCTTTTTTTGCAGAAACGCCAGAAGAAGTCGGCTTATTCCATAGAAAAACAAAAGCACAAAGGGAAGGATCAATACCGCCATTCCCACCCAACCGTACAGGTAATACTGATTGAAATAGTCCCGTTCCGCGTAGGGAATTCCAGAGGTGAAGCCAATGCCAAAAAGCGAATCCATCGGCCGGTCGTTCCGCTGACGGATGCGATGGATCATTTCCAGCTTAAAGCTTCTTGAGTCGCTGTTTAAATGATTGTCGCGGCTGACCACCTGAGCCCAAAATTCCGGATCGGCATCCACCGGATAAAGCTCTAAAAACCAGGGATCGATGAAATGATCCCAATAGTGGCAAGATAAATATTCCTCCAAAAGTAGCGTATCCTCCGGGGAAATCCCGTCGGCGTCTTCCGTTACATCCTCAATTTCGTCTACGCTTTCCGTGGGTCGGTCAGCGCTCTCCTCCTGGGCATCCCGGTGGGATTGCAGTTTTTTTCCGGGGGAGATGAGAAAAAGGGGAACCAGAATAAGCCCGATCAAAAGGACAAGAAGCGGTGTGCGAAGCTCCTTAATTTTGCCGGGTGATAAGAGAAACTGGAAGACAAAAACGGCAGTGGCCGCTGCCAACGCAAGGAAAAATCCGTAAGAGCCGATCTTGGTGCTGACCATAATGGAGGCTACTCCGGTTAAAAAGAGAAGAATAAAGTCAAAGAGAGAGCCTTTTTTCAGGGCACTGTATGCCACAATGGGGGTCATGCCAAAGAGGATCGCGCCCACATCGTTGGCGGAAGAAAAGAGTCCCTTTGCTGTATATTTTGCCCAATCAGAGCCTTCGGGAAGGGAAAACCAGGTGAAAAAGGAGCCTTCCACCAAAACATTTCCGTCTTGATAAGAGGCAAAGGAAACACCAAACAGATCCGGGACCACGATCAACAGCGTGATCACCCAAAGAGCACCCTTCAAGGCAGAGAACAGCTCTTTTTGGGAAATGCCGATTAAAAGAGCCGAAAGGATCATGGAAAGGGGAGCAAAGTACATTCGGATGGTGTAATAGGCCTCTCTCACAAAGCTGGGATTTGCTCCGGGAAGAAGGGTGGAATGAAATTGAGATACGTTATAGGCGTGAAGAAGCAAATAGGAAAAGAAGATGGCAAGGTAAATGCCGGTGCCCAAAAGAAGGCTCTTTTTCTTTTCCGCAAAGGAAAAGAAAACACCGGCCACAAAGAGTGTTCCCACCCAAAGAAGAATCAGGATCTCTTCAATGGCAAAGCCTGCGATTTGAATGGAATCGCCGAAAAAACTGCGGTAGACTTCAATCAAAGGAATCAGCGGGATTCCCGCTTGAAAAAGGAGACGGTAACTCTTCTTTTCTTTGATCCAATTCATGCTTTTTTTCCTTTCCAGATTCGAAGAATACAAAAAAGCTCCCAATAAAACAGGAGAGAAGAGAACTTTTCCTTCAAGGAAGCCCGATTTCTCACCAGAGGATTTTTTTGCCAATGGGGAAAGTGCTTTTTCATCAAGGCATTGCCTTGACGGATGGCCTGCAACTTTCCTGCATCCCAGAATTGCCACATACCGCTTCGATAAAGATGAAGCCAGAAAAGGTATTCCACCTGGGTGTCATACCCTACTGCGTTCTTTCGCAGAGCCTCCAGAGCCGCAAACAGATCCAGTCGTTTTTCCGACCATGGCGCCCGCATAATGGAGCCTTCGGATTGATAGTAAAGATAAAGATCCTGTTTCCAATAATAGATCCGGGGCTTTGAAAGATAAGTGGCAAGAGAGGGCATCAGGGCCAGATCCTCGTATAAAATCCCTTTTTCAAAGGAAAGATTGTTTTTCTTGAAGATCTCCCGATCGCAAATTTTATTCCACGGGCAGGGACAGGAGAGCATATAATCCTCCACGGTCATAAATCCCTCGGAACAATCTGCCATAGGAAAAGGCCGGGTGCTTCCATCTGCGTACAAATATAGGGCATCGAAAACAAGAATTTGGGCTCCGGTCTCCTTCTTTTTTTTCATTGCCTCCGAAAGTGCCTCTGGCACCAGAAGGTCATCCGCATCCAAAAACAAAACTGCGTCTCCCCGGGCAGCTTCAAGACAGCGGTTTCGGCAAAGGCCAACCCCGCCATTTTCAAAGGAAAGGGTACGAAATTCAATTCCCATTTCCGCCGCCTTTTTCTCATATTCTCGCAAAATCTCTAGACTCCTATCAGGAGAACCGTCATTGACTGCCACGATTTCCCAGGAAAAAGAAACACGCTGCGCCAAAAGCGAGTCCAGCGTACGGGGCAAGGTTTTTTCTGCACCGTAAACCGGGATGAGAATACTCAGATCCATCATGACCTCCGAAATGATAATATACATAAATAATTCTACCACAAATTGCCTCTTTTTTCAAGATGGAAAAGATTTTCCTTGACGGATTTTCATTTTTCGGTTATAATGATAACGAATCTCAATAACAAAAAGGGGGATGAGCCATGCAAAAACGGAATACAGCCCAGAAAAAGGCCATTTTTTCGGCTTTGAAAATGCGTCGAGATCACCCCTCGGCAACTCGACTTTATGAGGATCTGAAGGAAACCTATCCCAATATGAGCAAAGCAACGGTTTACCGGGTGTTAAAAAATGCGGCAGATGAAGGGGAGATCCTGCGAATCCATGTGGGTCAGGAGGATCGCTTTGATGGCGATATTGCCTCCCACTGTCACATCATCTGTACCCACTGTGACACCATTTTTGACGCGCCCTTTCCCAAGGAAGACATTGCCGATCTGGAAAAGACCTCCGGATATCAAATTGAAGCAAGGCATGTGGAGTTTTACGGCCTTTGCCCTTCTTGTCAAAAACACGGGGCATAACAGCGTTCCACTACAGTGAAAAGCGCAGTCATTTACCGAAGTAAACTCCTTTGCTTTTCCTTTGTGCGCCTTGTTCTGCCACCGTTTTTTTGCCAAGAAAAAGAGGGGAACACGGGGCATAAGACTGCTTTGCTACAGTGAAAAAAGCCGTTATCCGTAAAAAAAGAAACCAACCAAAGTTGGTTTCTTTTTTTAATATTTAGAAATAAATTTTGCCCGTTGCATGGCAATGACAATGGGCGGAATGAGAAGAAGCTGAATGAGGATGCCATAGAGAGAAGAGGTGACTGTTTGCGAGATGATCATTTCCAGATAAAACTCATTGGACTTGTCAAACACACTGATACAAAACTGGGCGGCGCCCCAAGCAAGACGGCCAAAAAACTGGGCGCAGATAAGAGAAGTGAAAATACCCAGAGGGCGCTTGGGAAGATAGCGATAGAAAAGTCCGGCGGTGGCGCCGTATGCACAAAGCTCCACAGCCATTCTCACAGCGGCGGGATACAGAACCGGAACGCCTACCATCAAGAATCTCAAGAAGGGAGCCAAAATTCCCACGATGCCACCCCAGATGGGACCGGCAATAAAGCCGCAAAGGAGAACGGGAAAGTGCATCGGCGCAAAGGTTTGCCCAATGGAGGGAATATTCCCGGTCAAAAAGGGAAGCACCATACAAAGAGCAAGGCACACTGCCGCATACACGATACTGCGCAGTTCTACGGTTTTTCTGGAAGCCAAAACAAAACCTCATTTCTTTCATTTGAATACTTCGTTTATGGTAGCATTTTTTTCTCTTTTTGTCAATGAAGGAAGAAGATGCACAAAAAAGGCGTGAACACATAGAATAAAAGAATGAAACTCATATGAAAGGAGATTGCAATATGCCCCAAGGAAGTCTTTTTATCACGGTGCGCACCGCAGACAGCGCATTTCCTGTTTCCAGCGCAAACGTGACGGTGTTATCCCCGGAGGGCCTTGTTTTGGGAGAGGATCAGGTGCTGGCGGAGAACGGAGCAGTTTCCCGGACCTTTTCGCTGGAGGCACCGCCCAGAGATCTTTCCCTTGCTCCCATGGAGGAGATTCCCTATTCCACTTATGATGCCCGGATTGAAGCTGAGGGTTTTTATACCTTTTTCATTCGTGGGATCCAGATTTTTGACGGAGAAAACAGCGAATTGCCGGTAGAGATGATCCCCAGAGGCCAAAGCGAGGATGAGGTGATCGAATACGACATTGGCCCTCACGCGCTTCGCACCCAACCGGATCTGCCCCGGGAAGCCCCCACGGGACAGGAGCGGGTTCTCTCCTCCGTTTTCATCCCGGAGCGGATCACCGTTCACCTGGGATCCCCCAATGCCAACGCGGCCAATGTGACGGTTCCCTTTGTGGATTACATTAAAAACGTGGCCTCCAGTGAGATTTATCCCACCTGGCCGGAGAACAGCCTTCGCGCCAATATTCTTTGCCAGATCTCTCTGACCTTAAACCGTATTTTTACCGAGTGGTACCCCTCCAGAGGATATAATTTCAACATCACCAATTCCACCTCCTACGACCAGTATTATGTATACGGCAGAAACATTTACGACAGCGTTGCGGTGATCGTGGATGACATTTTCAATCAGTACATACGCCGTCCCGGCCGGATTGACCCGTATTTTGCAGAATACTGCAACGGTTCTACGGTAACCTGCGCCGGACTTTCCCAATGGGGGACGGTCAGCCTTGCCAATAACGGTCTTTCCCCAGAAGAGATTTTGCAGTTTTACTACGGAGATGTGGAGATCGTGGAGACCAATGAGATTCGCGCCATTGAATCCTCGTATCCCGGCTCACCCTTATCGGTGGGCTCCTCCGGCAATGCGGTTCGCACCATTCAGCAGCAGCTGAACCGCATTCGGGTCAATTACCCTGCCATTCCTGCCATTAATTCGGTGGATGGGGTATTCGGCGCCGAGACCCGTGCGGCGGTTCGGGCCTTTCAGCGCATTTTCAATCTTACAGCCGATGGCATTGTGGGGAAATCCACCTGGTATCGCATTTCCTATATTTATGTGGCGGTGAAAAAGCTGGCGGAATTGAACAGCGAGGGAGAAAGGCCTCAATATGACGACACCTCCTTTCCGGGGATCCTCCGCTTTGGGGATACCGGAAGCGGCGTTCAGGCCTTGCAGCTATATTTGAAGACCCTTGCGGCCTTCAACCCCTTTTTGGTGGATGTTTCCATTGACGGGCGCTTTGGGCGGCAAACACAAAATGCCGTGCGCGCGTTCCAGGAGTATTACGGACTTTTTGTGGACGGAGTGGTAGGGGAGAATACTTGGAATCGCTTGATTCAAGAGTACCTGACCTTAACGGAAAACGGACGGATTATCCCCAGGGCCTATCCCGGTGTGCCCCAAAGGCTTGGCTCCGATGGGGAAGATGTACTGTATATCCAGTTGCTGTTAAACCGGATACGTCCGGTTTTTGTCACCATTCCTCGCTTGGAGGAGGACGGTATTTTTGGCGCCAGGGTGCGCAGTGCTGTGCGGGAATTTCAGCGCCTTTTCGGACTTTCGGTGGATGGGGTGGTGGGACGTGACACCTGGAATGCCCTGAACCGCGCTTACGGCTCCATCGCCTCCGGTTGTCTGGATGATGGTAATACGGAGACCGGAAGATTGCTTCGCTACGGTTCTTCCGGAAGCGATGTGCGTGAGGTTCAGGAGAGACTGAATAACATTCACCGATCGGTGGCGGCGGTGCCGTTGGTCACCGTGGACGGACAGTTTGGTCGAAGAACGGAAAATTCTGTGATCGCCTTTCAGAGGATCTTTGGCTTAACGCCGGACGGGGTGGTGGGAAATGCCACGCGCACCCGCCTGGGCACCATTTCTCGTGCTGTGACGGCCGGTTGTCTTCCCGTATCCTCCTCGCGGGAGACTGCCGTTTTGAATGAGATAGAAGATGAAAGGGAGGAGTCTGATCTTCCTGTCTCCGATGCCCCTTGGCCGGAATGGTGCCCTTGGGCCAACGAAAGGGAATGGGAAAGCCGAGGGGAGAGGTCCTTGTGGGAGGAAGAAAGACCCTGGGAGGCATCCGGGGAGGAGCTGATTCGGGAATTTCCGGAAATCCGGGAGAACATGGAAGATTTTGGTGTCCCTGCTATTCCCTTCCGGCCGCTTCATCCCGGCAGTGTGGGAAGATATGTTTGGCTGTTGAAGATCCTACTGCGAAAAAAAGGCTATGGCGATCCCTCATCCTTCGGAGAAAAGGATCTTTACGGCGCCGATACGGCCTTGGCAGTTCGTGCGTTTCAAATGGATCTGGGTCTTCCTCCCACCGGCCGGGTGGATGAAAGAACCTGGGAAATGCTCTTCTAAAAAGAAACAAAAAACGGTAGGCAATCGCCTACCGTTTTTTTATGAAATACAGATCTACTTTTCGCCCTGTGATCTTTTTTTGTCTGTTCGTTTTCATTTCTTTTCCTTTTGTTTCTTTTTTTCCGGAAAAAGATCGATGGAAACGATCTGGCCTTGATCCGATAGGGTCATGGCAGCAAAGGGGAAATATTTCCGCTGGGAAAAGGGTGAGAAGGCTGTTTTTAAGAAAAGAATGTTCTTTTCAAAGGAAAAGTCCATCCCGGCAAACCATATCTGTTCACGATATTTTTCCGATTCCCTTTGCAAAAAGAATAGGAATGAATCCCGAAGGCTCTCCAGATAGGTTTGAGTTTCAAGGCAATGGATGCGTGGCAGGAGAACGGAAAAGGCAATGGGATATTCCTCTCCTATTTTTCCCGTCCAACGTCGCATTCCGGGAGGACCGAAGGGGGATTCGGGGGAGGAAAGGGAATGCTCCTCCGGAAGAAAAAGAGCCGGTTTCGGCTCTTTTTTCTTCCCTTTTTCTTTCTTTTTTTTCATGGCAATCACCTCTTTTTTTCAGTATATGAAAAAAAGAAAGGTGGGACAGTCATAGTCTTAAATCTGGGGCAAGGATTGGATGTATTGATGCATACTTTCTGCTACTACCTTGCTATGTGCTACCGCTTCCACCACGGTTCTGGCACCCTTGACCACATCTCCGCTGGCAAAGATTCCTTTTCTGGTGGTAAAGCCAAATTCATCTGCCGTTAAAAGGCCGCTTTCATCGGTTTTAAGACCTTCGGTGGAATTGACGATCACATTTCTCGGCCCTTGGCTGATGGAGACGATCACACTATCTGCCGGATACAGACGGTCCGTTCCTTCAATGTCTTCAAAGGAGCTGTCTTCTTTTTCAATCACATCCCGGAAGATGACGCCCTCATCCACGATTTCCACCGGACGCTTATGGAATTGGAACTGTACTCCCTCCAGCTTAGCGTAGTTGTACTCATATTGGCTTGCGCTGACCTTGCCGGGGAGCGAAAAACAGGTGAGATACTCGGTTCCATTCCGAAGCGCGGTACGCGCCACGTCCATGGCGGTGTTGCCGGCGCCGATGACGATCACGCGCTGTCCCAGGCGATAGGAATTGGGGCTGTTGAGATAATGGATGGCAAAATGAACGTGACCCAGGGTCTCTCCCTTGATGTGCAAGGTTCTCGGCTTCCAGATGCCGGTGCCGATGAAGATGGCCTTGTAGCCGTCCCGGAACAGATCGTCAATGGTGATGGCGCCGCCGATGTTGATATTGGGGCGGATCTGGATCCCTTTCATTTCCAAATGCCGGTACTGAATGTCGTCCAGAACGCTCTTCGGCAGACGAAATTCCGGAATGCCATAGCGCAACACACCGCCGATCTGGCTCATTTTTTCAAAAATAGTGACGCGGTAGCCGTACCGTGCCAGAATGATGGCGATGGTGATTCCCGCCGGACCGGAGCCGATAATGGCCACCCGGATGCCGTTGGAGGGGGAGGGTCCTTGGGTCATTTTCGGTGCATAGGTGCGGGAAACGTACTGCTCAATGCTGGAGATCTGGATGGGCATCCCCTTTTTATTCATCACGCAATGCCCCTCGCACTGTTTTTCGTGATTGCAGATCAGACTGCATACAGTGGTCAGGGGATTGTTTTCAAAAAGCAATTTTCCTGCATCATCCAGACGATTTTCCTTGAGTAAGGAAATGACCTTGGGAATGGGAGTTTGAATGGGACATCCTTTTTGGCACATGGGATTTTTGCAAACCAGACAGCGGTTAATTTCATCCATTACGTGTAGAGACATATTGACTCCTCTTGTATTCAAAATTATTATAGCAATTATAACAAATTTATTATAACACGACTTTGTGATTTTGGCAAGAAAAAGATAAAATTGTTTTTTGAAAAAAGAGTGGGGAGAGGGAAAAGGAAACTTTTCCTTTTCCGTGCATACAATGGTAACAGAAAACAATGCTTGGGAGATTTCTATGATAACAAAGGCAAAAACAGTTGGAATTGGCGTGATGGGATTCGGATGTGGGATCCTGGTAGCCTTTTTTCTGCCGGAGACGGTACTGATCGTTCTGGAGGCAGGGGTGATCGTTACGGCCGGGATTCTGTTTTCAAAATGCTAATGAAGAAGGAGGGCGCGAATATGAAGATTTTTGTCATCAAACCACCGCGTTTCTTAAAAGGAATTCTGCGAGGCCTGTTTCGCACAAAGTGAAGGGATATCCCTCAAGGCGGGAGAAAAAGAAAAACCGGAGAAATTTTCTCCGGTTTTTGTGCGTTTTTTATTAAAATTTGAACTTCAAGCTGATATCCAGGGCTTTAACGGAATGGGTCAAGGCGCCGATGGAAATCAGATCCACGCCGGTTTCGGCTACCTTTCTTAAATCCTTTTCTCCCATATTACCGCTGGCCTCGGTGATGGCTCTGCCGGAAACGATCTCCACGGCTTTTTTCATATCCTCGTAGCTCATATTGTCCAGCATAATAATATCAGCTCCCACATCCAAGGCTTCCTGAAGCTGCTGGAAGGTTTCCACCTCCACCTCGATCTTTAAGGTGTGGGGAATATTGTTTCTTGCCATGGTTACCGCTTCGGTGATGCTGCCGGCGGCTTCAATGTGATTGTCCTTAATGAGAACACCGTCTGCCAGGTTAAAGCGGTGGTTGGAGCCACCGCCGCATTTGACGGCAAATTTCTCCAAAACTCGCAAGCCGGGAGTGGTTTTTCTGGTATCGGCAATGCGAGCGCCGGTACCGGCCACCTTTTCCACTGCCTCGTGGGTACGGGTGGCAATGCCGGACATATGCTGCATCAGGTTCAGTGCCAATCTCTCTCCGGTGAGAATGTTTCTGGCATTGCCGGAAACGGTGGCGATCACCTCGCCCTTTTTAATGGCATCTCCATCCTTTTTGCTGTTTTCCAGACAAATGCCGGGATCCACAAAGGCAAACACGGCTCTTGCCACTTCCATTCCGCAAAGGATGCCGCTTTCCTTGGCAATGAAGCGTCCTGTTATGGTCTTGTCCTCCGGGATGGTGGAAAGGGTGGTAATATCGCCGGTTCCCACATCCTCCTTCAGAGCTCTTTCGATCAGATCGGATAGGGTCAAATCTAACATACGGATCTCCTTTTAATCTTCAATGTAATGGGCGCCTTGGCTTTCTCTTCTCTTGACAGCAGCTTTTGCAATTTCCAGTGCCACCACTGTCATATTGCAAATCTCCACCTCTGCCGGGGTGGAGCAGATCGCCTGGTCGTACTTCTGAGCCAGGGCGGTGATCTTTTCCAGACCGTACTGCATTTCACCGGTACGGCGCACTGCACCAAAGGCGTGGGAAAGGGCTTTTCTCAATTTCATTCGGTCAGAGCGGATCTCTTCCTGAGAGAAGCGGAGCGCGGCATCACAGGGAAGAGCTTGAGGAGCCGGCACTCGTTCGGGACGGGAGGAAGCGTGAATGCTCCGGGCACATCTTCTGCCGAACACCAGGCACTCCAGCATGGAATTGGAAGCCAAGCGATTGGCTCCGTGTACACCGGTGCAGCTGACCTCGCCGCAGGCATAAAGCCCGGGAACTGCGGTCTGTCCGTCCAGATCGGTGGCCACACCGCCCATAAAATAGTGCTGGGCAGGATGGATGGGAATGAAGTCTGAGGTGAGCTCAATTCCCATTTTCTCACATTGAGCGGAAATATTGGGAAAGCGCCGGAAGAAGAAATCCCGGGTCATATTGGAGCAGTCCAAAAAGGCCCGATCTTCACCGGTACGCCGAAGCTCCTTTAAAATGTTCCGGGTGACAATGTCTCTGGGGGCAAGGTCAGCCATGGGGTGCTTGCCCTGCATAAAGGGCTCGCCCCTTCCGTTGCGCAAAATGGCGCCTTCTCCGCGCACTGCCTCGGAAATGAGAAACAGTCTGCCTTCCATTTCCCCGGCCATTAAGGTGGTGGGATGGAATTGTACCATTTCCATATTTTCCGGCACGGCGCCAGCACGGAACGCGGCGGCCATACCGTCGCCCACTGCACCCCGGGGATTGGTGGTGTGGGTATAAAGCTGACCGATGCCGCCGGTGGCAAGGATCACATTCCGGGTGGAAAAATACCGCCAGGAGCGATTTTCCTCGCTATATACCACCACGCCGCAAACGCCGTTGTCATCGGTGACGATATCGGTCATAACATGACGGAAATACGGGGTAATATTTTCTTTGGTTAAAATAATATTGCCCAGACGTTTGGTGGTTTCTCTTCCGGTGGCGTCGCCGTCACAGTGAGCAATGCGGCGCAAGCGGTGGCCGCCCTCTCTGCCTAAAATCAACCGTCCGGATTCATTATAATCAAACGGAACCTCCCATTCCTCCAGGGTGTGAATGTTCTCCGGTCCCTCCTCCACCAGAACGCGCACGGCTTCTTCCTTGCAAAGGCCGGCGCCGGCGGTGATGGTATCCTCCATGTGAAGCTGGAAGGTATCCTCGTCTGTCAGAACGGCGGCAATTCCGCCCTGTGCCTGCCAGGAGTTGGAATCCTTCAACTCTGTTTTGGTCAAAATGGCAACCTTTTTCTTGGAATCCAGGTTCAAAGCGGCGTAAAGGCCGGCAATGCCGCTGCCGATGACCACAACATCAAATTCTTCTGTAGGAAGCTCGGAAAGGTTATTTTGTCCGTATAAAAATCTGCGCATCGTTCTCTCCCTTGATCACAGACGGATCATTTTCTCCAGTGCGTTTTTGGCAAGGAGAAGTGTTTTTTCATCCAAACAAATTTCGTGCGCCTCTGTTTCCAGTGCGGAAAGAAGAGTGGAAAGGGTGTTTTTTTTCATATCCTTGCAAAGGAACTCTTCCTTGGCCGGATAAAAAATCTTTTCGGGCAGCTCCTTTTGCAGAGCATACACGATCTCCACCTCGGTGCCGATGATAAATTCCTTTGCCCGGCTTTCCCGGCAGAAATTGAGAATTCCTGTGGTGGAGCCGACAAAATCCGCCAACTTGCCGGTGCCCTTGCCGCATTCGGGATGGGCGGCAATCAAGGCGTTCGGATGCGCCTTCTTTGCCTTTTCCAGATCCTTTACACTGCAGGCATTGTGAATGGGGCAGTATCCGTCAATGAAGTAAAACTTTTTATCCGGATAGTGTCCGGCCACGTAAGAGCCAAGATTCTGATCGGGAACAAAGATGATCTCCTTATGGGGAAGGGAGCCTGCCACCTTCACTGCATTGGAGGAGGTGCAGCAAATATCGCTTTCCGCTTTTACCTCTGCAGAGGAGTTGACATAACAGATCACTGCGGCCTTGGGGTGCTCCTCTTTCAGGGCACGAAGGGCGGCAGCATCGATCATATCTGCCATGGGGCAACCAGCATCGGATACGGGAAGAAGCACCTTCTTTCCGGGGTTTAAGATCTTGGCCGATTCTGCCATAAAGCGAACGCCGCAGAAGACGATCAGATTTTCCTTTGCCTCTGCCGCCTTCCGGGACAGCTCCAGGCTATCGCCCACAAGGTCTGCCATCTCCCAGATCTGGGTGGGGGCATAATAATGCGCCAGGATCAGCGCGTTCTTTTCTTTTTTCAGCTGTTTGATACGTTCGATCATATTACTTCCTCAAATCAGTATGCGATGCCCCAAAGGACCATATGCTTTGCTTCTTTGCCACAGCAAACGCACTTGCCTTGGACTCCTTCCTGCTCGTCCAGAGGCATACAGCGGCTTCCTACGCCGGTGACTTCCTTTACCTTGTCCTCACACGCTTCGTCTCCGCACCAGGCGGCACGGATAAAGCCGGGACCGTTTTCCTTCAGTGCCGTTTGGATCTCCTCCATAGTCAGGCAGGTATAGGTTCTCTTTTCACGGTTTGCCTTTGCTTTTTCATAAAGGCCTTGATTCACATCGTCCAGAGCGATCTGAAGCTCTTTTTCCAGATCCTTCAGTGCTACCACTCTCTTTTCACCATTGTGACGGAGAACCAGAACGCAAACACCGTTTTCAATGTCTCTGGGGCCCAGCTCCAAACGAACCGGCACACCCTTCATTTCGTATTCGGCAAATTTCCATCCGGGGGAATTGTCCGAATCGTCCAATTTTACACGGAAATTGTTTTGCAAAAGGCGCTTGACCTCTTCTGCCTTTTCCAGAACGCCCTCCTTGTGCTGTGCGATGGGAACGATGACGGTCTGAACGGGAGCCACGTGAGGAGGAAGCACAAGACCCTTGTTGTCTCCGTGGGTCATAATGATGGCACCGATGAGACGGGTGGTCACACCCCAGGAGGTCTGGAAGGGATATTCCTTTTTGTTTTCTCTGGAGGTGAACTGAATGTCAAAGGCACGGGCAAAGCCGTCTCCGAAGAAGTGGGAGGTGCCGGCCTGCAGAGCCTTACCGTCGTGCATCAGGGCTTCAATGGCATAGGTGGAAACGGCGCCTGCGAACTTGTCGCTCTCGGTCTTCTTGCCTTTTACCACAGGGATGGCCAGATCCTTTTCGCAGAAATCGGCATAGATATTCAGCATCTTTTCCGTTTCGGCCACAGCCTCTTTTTCGGTTTCGTGAATGGTATGACCCTCCTGCCAGAGAAATTCTCTGGAGCGCAGGAAGGGACGAGTGGTTTTTTCCCAACGAACCACGCTGACCCACTGGTTATAAAGCTTGGGAAGGTCCCGGTAAGAATGAATGATATTGGAATAATGCTCGCAGAAAAGGGTTTCGGAGGTGGGACGGACGCAAAGCCGGTCCTCCAATTTTTCAGATCCGCCGTGGGTCACCCAGGCAACCTCGGGAGCAAAGCCCTCTACGTGATCCTTTTCCTTCTGAAGGAGGGATTCGGGAATGAACATAGGCATACACACATTTTCGTGTCCGGTTGCCTTAAAATATCCGTCCAGAAGACGCTGGATGTTTTCCCAGATGGCATATCCGTAAGGACGGATTACCATGCATCCCTTGACGCTGGTATATTCCACCAGCTCTGCTTTCTTGCAAATATCGGTGTACCATTTGGCGAAATCCACATCCATGGGGGTGATTTCTTCCAAGAAGCCGTTGTTTTCTTTCTTTGCCATTGTTTTATATCCTTTCTATCCTTACAGTTTTAATCCATTGAAAAGGGGGTGAGATCCTGCCGGAACACGCCGGTACGCAAGATTCTTTTTTCGGTCAGATCCGCTTCTTCTACTTTGTTCCGGATGGCTTCCAGAACCAGCTCCGGCTTCAGGTAATTCTCGGCGGAAACGGAGAGGGTTGCCAAAAGGCGTGTGCCTTCGCCTTCCGGTAAAAAGGTAACAGAAGAAATTCCTTCGGTAATGTTCTTTTCCACCCATTTTCCTTTTTTGTTTTTCTTTTGGATCACCACATCTCCCTCCAGGGCCTTTTCTGCCCGGAAAATGAGGCTTGGAGAAAGACGGGGAAGTGTGATGGAATAAGAAGCATAGGCGATTTCGGAAAATTTGCCCTCCTGTGGCGTGATGGAGAGAATGCGAACGCCGGATGGCATTTGAGGAGAAAGAGCCTCCTTTAAGGACTCAGGCGAGGTCACAAAGTCCTCTTTCACAGTGAAATCGGCCAATTCCGTTAAGCTTTCCGTGCCCACAGAAAGGGGCAGAGCCAGGGAAAACTTGGGGTGAGGAGAGAATCCTTCGCTGAATTTCAGCGGAATGCCTGCACGGGAAAAGGCTCGATGAAAGGCGCGGGTCAGATCCAGATGAGAGATGAATCGGATGGGACCGCATTTTTCAAAACGAAGGCGGAATGCTCCGGCTGTTTTTTCGGTTTGGTTCATAGTTCCTCCGTAATGCTTTTTCCGGCAAGGTGGCCGGTGGAAAATGCGATTTGAAGATTAAAGCCCCCGGTGAGGGCATCAGCATCCAGAACCTCTCCTGCAAAGTACAGCCCCGGTACCAACCGGGAGGCGAGGGTTCTGGGATCGATTTCTTTTAATGAGACACCGCCCCGGGTCACAATGGCCTCCGAAAGAGGGCGAGTGCCCGTTAACGTCAAGGGCAGGTGCTTGAGAAGGGAAACCAGGCGGAGCCGGTCTTCTCTTGAGATGGTATTTACCTTGATCCGCTCGTCAAGACCGG
The DNA here is from genome assembly GCA_045541915.1 of Eubacteriales bacterium. Classification (GTDB taxonomy): domain Bacteria; phylum Bacillota; class Clostridia; order Oscillospirales; family SIG627; genus RGIG5579. The sequence continues at coordinate 53,000 of JAZQJZ010000036.1, read as the reverse complement.
CTATGGCGATGATGGGACGGATCATTTTCTGGGGAAGGAGCCTTGCGAGGGCATTGACCAGATCCCGGTTGATATTTTCCTGAAAATCGGAAAGCACTCTCCGATCCAATTCTTCCCGGGTCAAGGCCGGCTTTAGATCCAGAAATAGGTGATAGCGCTTTTCTTTTTCAAAATCCAGGTGTGCAGAAGCGGAAAGGATCATGGGCCCGGAAACACCGAAATGGGTAAAGAGCATTTCACCGAAATCCTCATATACCTTTTTTTGACTTTCCGTTTCGATCCGGATGGCGCAGTTTTTCAGAGAAAGACCCATCAGATCCCGGCAAACGCTCTCTTTTACCGTCAAGGGAATCAAGGAGGGACGAGGTGGGATCACCGTGTGTCCCAGCGCTTGGGCAAAGCGAAAGCCGTCGCCGGTGGAGCCAGTGGCAGGGTAAGAGGCGCCGCCGGTGGCAATGAGCACCCGGTCAAACAATTCCTCTTCCTTTTCAGTTTTCACAAGGAAGCCTTCCCCTTGGCGCTCGATGGCGCGCACCGCACTTTTTTTCAAGGAGATGTGGGGAAAGGAGAGGGCCTTTGCGGTCAAGGCATTGGCAATGTCCTTTGCCTTGTCGGAAACGGGGAATACCCTGCCCCCTCGCTCGGTTTTCAAAGGAACACCAGCCTGTTCGAAAAAGGCCATGACCTCTTCCGGCGGAAAGGCGTACAGGGCAGACAGAAGAAATTTTGAGCCCCGTGGGATCTCTTCGGTCATTTCCCGGACGGAGGCGGAGTTGGTCACATTGCAACGGCCCTTCCCGGTAATGCACACTTTCTTGGCGCAAAAGGGATTTTTTTCGAATACCGTGATGCGAACCGAGTCCGAATCTCCGGTAGCACAAGCCGCCATCAAACCGGCGGCGCCAGCACCAATGATCGCAATTTTCCTCATGGAAATCCATCCTTGCATAGAATATCACTCTATTTTACCCCAAAACGATCCGGTTTGCAAGGAATTTTTGCATTTTTTGAATTTTTCACCGAAAAAAAGGCACAGTTCTTGACGAGTTCATTTTTCACAGATATAATAAAATAAAATTCGTTTTATTTCGTTTTGAAAGGAGAAAACTTAAAATGAAAAACTACAAGATCAAACTTTCTACCATCGAGGACGTGCGGGAATTTGTCAATGTGGTGACCTCTTGCCCCTTCGAAATCGACCTTGCCAGCGGAAGATACATTGTGGATGCAAAATCCATTATGGGTATTTTCTCTTTGGATCTGTTAAATCCCATTGATCTGACCGCTCACACCGATGATGCGGAAAAGCTGGAAGAAAAGATCAAACCCTTTTTGGTTGACTGAACCCGGATTCTGAAAGGAATGCTATGATCAAAAAACTGCTTCTGATCGTCAATCCCACCTCCGGCAAAATGCGCATCAAGAGCCAACTGATGGGAATCTGCAAGGTGTTTTGCGATGCAGATTTTTCTGTCAATGTGCACATTACCCGATGCTGCATGGATGCCACCCGGCACGTGGAGATGTACGGAAAAGAGTATGATGTGATTGTCGCTTGCGGCGGTGACGGAACGCTCAATGAGGTGGTGAACGGTGCACTGAAGATCGGTTATGAGGGGGAAGTGGGCTTTTTGCCCTGCGGAACCACAAACGATCTGGCCTCCACCTTTTCCATCCCCAAGGATCTGAATCGGGCCAGTCTTCTCATTACCTATAAAAAATCCAAGCTTGTGGATTTCGGTGAATTCAATCACACCCGGAATTTTTCTTACGTTGCCTCCTTTGGCGCCTTTTCCGAGGTGGCTTATTCCACCGACCAGAAATTGAAGAATCTTTTCGGTCACGTGGCCTATGTTTCGGAAGCGATCTCCCGATTGAGGGATCTTCGCCCCTACTGCATGAAGGTGAACTGTGACGGAAAAGAGGTGGAGGGAGAATTTCTCTTCGGCGCCGTTGCCAATGCCCTCTCTCTGGGAGGGGTGATGAAACTGAAGCGTGACCAGGTGGATCTGTGTGACGGCTTTCACGAAGTGCTTTTGATCCGGAATCCGAAAAATTCGGCGGATCTGGCCAACCTTTCCAAGGAATTTTTGAGCGGGAACTATGAAAATAAATCCATTTTATTTTTCAAAGGGCAGAAAATCACCTTTGAATGTGACGAATCCCTTCCCTGGTGTCTGGATGGAGAATATGCCGGAAATCACAGCAGGGTACACATTCGGAATCTGCATAACCGTTTGCGCATCATTTGTCCTTAAAAAAGCGGTTTTTTGAACGAAAACGGACGTTTTTTGCAATTGATTTTTCTTTTTTTATTTGTTAAAATATAGTTTGATAAGCTATTATGCGAAAGGAGTTTTTGGCATGAGTAATTTGAAAACATTGACGCCCGCAGATCTGGGCATCGCAGGTGACGGCGAAGTTTTGAGAAACCTCTCGGTTCGTTGCTTGGTAGAGGAAGCATTGAAAAACAAGGAAGGCACTCTTTCTGATACCGGTGCTTTGATTGTGGAAACCGGAAAGTACACCGGAAGAAGCCCTGACGATAAGTTTATCGTGGATGCTCCCTCGGTTCACAATGACATTGCTTGGGGCAAGATCAATGTGCCCATCAGCGTGGAGCGCTTTGAAAAGATCAAGGGTAAGATGATGGCTTACCTGCAGAAGAAGAAGTTGTATGTATTTGACGGTCTGGCAGGCGCTGACCGTAAATATACCCAGAAGTTCCGTATTGTGAACGAATTTGCTTCTCAGAATCTGTTTATCCATCAGCTTTTGATCCGTCCTTCTCAGGAGGAACTGGAAAACTTCGTTCCCGATTATACGGTTTATGCCGCACCCGGCTTTTTGTGTGTTCCCGAAGTGGACGGCACCAACAGCGAGGCTGCGATCATCATCAACTATGAGACCCGTGAAGTGCTGATTGCCGGCAGCCGTTACGCCGGTGAGATCAAAAAGAGCGTGTTCTCCGTTATGAACTATGTGCTTCCCAAGAAGGGCGTTCTGCCGATGCACTGCTCTGCCAACATTGACGACAACGGTAACAGCACCGTATTCTTCGGTCTTTCCGGTACCGGTAAGACCACCCTTTCCGCTGACCCTGCAAAGAAGCTCATCGGTGACGACGAGCACGGCTGGTCTCCCGATGGTGTGTTCAACATCGAGGGCGGTTGCTACGCAAAATGCATCGGTCTGAAGGAAGAAAACGAGCCAGAAATCTACAATGCCATTCGCTTTGGTACCTTGCTGGAAAACGTGGTTGCCGACGAGAACGGTACCCCCAATTACGAGGACGGTTCCTTGACGGAAAACACCCGTGCCGGTTATCCCATTCACTACATTCCCAATGCAGAACTGACCGGTAAGGGCTCCATTCCCAAGACCATCATTTTCTTGACTGCAGATGCCTTCGGCGTTCTGCCTCCCATCTCCAAGCTGGATAACAATGCGGCTATGTACCACTTTGTTTCCGGTTACACCAGCAAGCTTGCCGGTACGGAAAGAGGTATTACTGAGCCTGTGACCACCTTCTCCACCCTTTTCGGCGCTCCCTTCTTCCCCATGGATGCTTCCGTGTATGCAGAAATGCTGGGTAAGAAACTGGAAGAGACCGGAGCCAATGTATTCCTTGTGAATACTGGTTGGTGCGGCGGTGCAGCCGGCACGGTGCCCAGAATGAAACTGAAATTCACCAGAGCAATGGTTTCTGCCGCCATCGACGGAAAGCTCAACGATGTGGAATATGAAAAGGATGAGATCTTCAACCTCTTCATTCCCAAGTCCTGCCCCGAGGTTCCTTCTGAAATTCTCAATCCCAAGAACCTCTGGAAGGACGAAAAGGCATATCTGGAGCAGGCAAATTCCCTTGCTGAAAAATTCAACGAGAACTTCGAAAAGAAGTATCCCACCATGCCCGAAAACATCAAGAACGCAGGTCCCAAGGCAAAATAAAAGAAAAACAAAAAAGCGGAGAGAAATCTCCGCTTTTTTTCTTTGCAAAGCCAAAAAAATCACCGAGCAATCTGCTCGGTGATTTTTTTATCCATTTAGGATGTTATTTTTCATTTTCTCAAACTCTTCCTGGGTAATGGTGCCATTGTCCAAAAGAGAACGGATTTTTTCCAGATTCTCGATCTGGTTGTTTGCGCCATCGGCGGGAGTAGCGGCTGTGTTTGCCGCTGCCACAATGGCTTCATTTGCCTTTGCTTTGGCGATCAGAGAAAAAGAATTGATTTTGTGCTGCAAAAGAATAGAGGGAATGAAACTGAAGAAAATAGAAAGGAAGGTGTAAAGTGCTGCGATCTGGCAAGGTCTTCCCCTATCGGCACTGCTAATCTCTACGCGCTTTGAGGTGCTGTAAAACCAGAACAGGGAATAAAAGGGAACCAGCCAGAAACAAAGGAGAGAAAGACCGGGATTCCTTTGCTTTTGATCGGGAACCAGGTTGAGGTAACGGGTGATCCGGTAAATCCAGATGCTGATATAGATCATTCCAAAAAGAAGAATGAAAATGATATGCTTGAGCATACCGCAATAGATGATTTCGTCCTCCACCGAAGAATATTCGCCGCTCCAAGCGGGATGCTCCTTTTTTTCATAAGGGTCGGAAAGCCACTTGGCGAAGGCAAAGACGGTGATGATACGGAGTATAGGGAGAACAAGGCAAGAAACCATCTCGCCGGGATCATAATCGAACAGAGAAAAAATGTCAAGATTAAAAATGAAATACTGAATATGATCGAAGAACAGGATGGAGAAAACTTCGATCGCGCCGGGGATCCACCATAGTTTTTTAGAAATTTTTATGGATTTTTCCGTCTTTTTGAAAAGACAAAGCCAAGAAAGAGCCAGAAAACAAAGATTGATCAAACTGTTGAACAAGCAAAATTGTTTAAATATTAGGAAACGAAGGCCTAGGTAACCGTGTAGGGAGAAAAGAGAAAGACCGTTGAGAAGATTGAAAACGATCTCGGATCCACAACGAAGAAAAACAATAATGCCTAAAAACTTGGAGTATCGTTTTTGAAACAGCATTACCAGTAAAATGAGAGATAGGGTGATGAGAATGATTGCATGTAACGTAGTAAAGAAATTACACTCGGAAAAATACCGAACGAAAGAAGGAATGATGCTTCCGGAGGAAGAATGACTGTATGGTTGAAAACATAACACCAATGCAAAACACCAGGCAATTAGAATCGCCGCTGCGGGGAAACGAATTCTTTTTTCTTTCATAATTGAATTCTCCTTTTCTATTTAGTACTTATAAGTACTAAATATGAATAATATCACAAAACCGTGGTAAAGTCAAGTAGTACTTTTTGATACTAAAAGGAGATACTGATTTTGTATATCAAAAGGCTTCGCGATCTTCGGGAGGATCACGATCTGAAACAAAAAGACGTGGCGACGATGCTGCGAATTCAGCAAACGGTGTATTCGCGATACGAAAGGGGATTTCAGAATATACCGTTGGAGCATTTGGTGTTTCTGGCAGATTATTATGATGTTTCAGTGGATTACCTTTTGGGAAGAACCAACAATCCAAAGACGAATGACTAAAAAAAATCACGGAGTGAAAACTCCGTGATTTTATTTTTGATTCTTACTTCAGGTTGTTCTTCAGGGTTTCCAGCTGAGAAGCAAGTTCTGCAGGGAGACGGTCGAACTTCTTGAAGTACTCGGTTACGTCCTGGGAATATTCCACCCAAGCATCCTTATCTACCGTGAGGATGCCCTTGAGGGTTTCGATGTCCATATCCAGATCGGTCAGGTCGATGTCTTCGGGTTTGGGAATATAACCGATGGCGGTCTCTTCTGCATCTGCCTTGCCTTCGCAACGGTCGATGATCCAGTTGAGAACTCTCATATTGTCGCCAAAGCCGGGCCAAATGAAGTTGCCTTCATCGTCGGTACGGAACCAGTTCACGTTGAAGATCTTGGGAGCCTTATCGCCGAGCTTTTCGCCCATATCCAGCCAGTGCTGGAAGTAATCGCCCATATTGTAGCCGCAGAAGGGAAGCATTGCCATGGGGTCGTGACGGACAACGCCGACGGCACCGGCAGCAGCAGCGGTGGTTTCGGAAGCCATAATGGAGCCTACGAATACGCCATTTTTCCAATCTTTGGACTGATATACCAGAGGAGCCAATTTTGCTCTTCTGCCGCCGAATACGATGGCAGAAATGGGAACGCCGGCGCCCTTATCAAACTCTTCAGAGATGCAGGGGCAGTTCACAGCGGGAGCGGTGAAACGGGAGTTGGGGTGAGCGGCACAGGTGGATTTGTCTGCCTTGTCAAACTTGGCAGGATCCCAGGGGTTGCCCTTCCAATCCAGTGCGTTTTCGGGGAGATCCTTGTTGAGGCCTTCCCACCAAACGGTGTTGTCGTTCAGGTCGAGGGCCACGTTGGTGAAGATGGTGTTCTTCTTGGTGGAAGCCAGTGCGTTGAAGTTGGACTTCTCGTTGGTACCGGGAGCCACGCCGAAGAATCCGTTTTCGGGGTTGATGGCGTAAAGACGGCCGTCCGGGCCAATGCGCATCCAGGCAATGTCATCGCCGACGGTCCAAACCTTGTAGCCCTTCTTGCGGAGATATTCCGGAGGAATGAGCATTGCCAGGTTGGTCTTACCGCAAGCGGAGGGGAATGCGGCGGCAACGTATTTCACTTCGCCCTGGGGATTCTCGATTCCCAGAATGAGCATATGCTCTGCCATCCAGCCTTCCTTCCAGCCCTGGTAAGAAGCAATACGCAGTGCAAAGCACTTCTTGCCCAGAAGCACGTTTCCACCGTAAGCGGAGTTGACGGAGATGATGGTGTTATCCTCGGGGAACTGGCAGATGTATCTGTTTTCGGGATCCACATCGCACTTGGCGTGGAGACCGCGAACCCAGTCATTGGAATCGCCCAGAACCTCAAGCACCTTGGTGCCAACACGGGTCATAATGGCCATGTTGAGGACTACGTAAATGGAGTCGGTCACTTCAATGCCGGCTTTGGCAAGAGGTGAACCGATGGGGCCCATGGAGAAGGGAATGATATACATGGTTCTTCCCTTGTAGGTGCCACGGGCGATGTCATAAAGCTTTTTGTACATTTCGGCAGGAGCACACCAGTTGTTGGTGGGGCCAGCATCTTCCTTCACAGAGGTACAGATAAAGGTTCTGTCCTCCACGCGAGCCACGTCATTGGGACGGGTTCTGTGAAGATAGCAGCCGGGAAGCTTTTCCTCGTTTAGCTTGAGCATTTCGCCGGTTTCTACAGCTTCCTTACGAAGGGCCTCCAGTTGAGATTCCTCGCCTGTGATCCACTCGATCTTGTCGGGGGTCAGAAGAGCTTTCATCTCTTCGATCCACTTGAGTACGGTTGCGTTGTTGGTCATAATGGTGAAAGTTCCTTTCATAAAACATTCAAATTCACTCCATTATAATGGAATTTGATAACAATTGCAATAGTTCACATAAAGAAAAATCAAAAATATTCATTTTTTTTCCAAATTCCGTAAAAAGTAATGAATTTATGACGTCAAAATGTCTTTTTCATTGTTTTGCATCGTTTTTTTGAAAAACAGTGTGCATCAAAAAAGAGGCGATTTTTCTTATTATGAAAAAAAGCCGGTGAAACAATCCTCTTTTTAACAAAAAAATCACAAAAAGATTTGAAAAGCATCAAAGTGTGTAGTATAATGATAAGAAGGAAATTTTTTGAATCAGAAAGGAATCGCCATGAATCGAGAAAAACTGGATCGGATCCGGATCGGTGACGGCCTCCATTTGAACTTCGTGGAAAACGATCGCTACAAAACCAATTATATCAGTCTGTATTTTGTTACGCCGCTCAATCGAAAAACGGCATCCTTTAATACGGTTCTGTCCCGGGTGATCACCCGAGGATGTGAAAAATATCCCACCCAACAACAAATCTCACGGGCGCTGGATCTTTGCTTTGATGCGTCCCTGGATTCGGATACGGCCAAGATCGGCGAGTGGCACACCCTGGCGTTGTCGCTTTGCTTACTGGACGATTCCTTCGCCTTTGACGGGGAAGAGGTAACGGAAAAGGGATTTTCCATTCTGGAGGAGGTTTTGCTCCGCCCTTATCTTCCCGGAGGAGCCTTCGACCCGGATTATGTGGAAAGCGAAAAGAAGTGGAATCTGGATGAGATCGCATCTCTGATCAACCACAAGGCCCGCTATGCCAGAAGCCGTATGTTTGAGCACATGTGCCGCTTGGAGCCTTATAGCACCTGTCCCTTGGGTACTCCTTCCGAAATCCGGAAGATCAATGCCGGGTCACTGACGGAGTACTATCGCGAGCTTCTATCCACGGCGCAGATCGAATTGTTTTTTGTGGGCAGATTTGACCGGGAAAAGATGAAAAAGGCGGCGGAAAAAATGTTTGCCGGGATTTCCAGAAATCCCCAGCCCTTGCCGGCTCTTTCCCTTCGCACCAAGGCAAGAGGAGTTCGGGAGGTGAAGGAGGAGATGGATATTACCCAGGCCAATCTTGTAATGGGCTTCCGGACGGCCAGCACCATTTACGATCCTCATTGCCGGGCTATGAGCCTTTACAATTCCATTTTGGGAGGTTCTCTTACCTCCAAGCTTTTCTGCAATTTAAGAGAGAAGATGAGTCTTTGCTACTCTGTTTCTTCATATGCGGATGCCATGAAAGGTGTGATGCTCATTTATGCCGGGATTGCGCCGGAGAACCGTGATGTGGCGGTGAAGGAGGCCTTGCACCAGATGGACCAAATCCGTCAGGGAAATATCACCGAGGAAGAATTGGAAAACGCAAGAGGAGCCCTGATCCATTCTCTCAACGGCCTGGGAGACAATCCTGCGGTTCTGGCAGAGTGGTATTTGCCACGGGTTCTTTCCAATATGATCTTGACCCCGCAAGAGATTGTGGAAGAATTAAAGAATATTACCAAGGAAGATGTGATCCGGGTTTCGGAGAAGATCACCCTTGACACCGTTTACACCTTGACGGCAAAGGAGGCGAAGCAATGAGATTTTACAAGCAGGAAAATCCTCGTTTGCAGGAAATGTATGTTCAAGGAACCCATGAATCGGGCTTGAAGGTGGTGATCGTGCCCAAGGCACACCGCAAGGCCTTTGCTCTTTTCGGTACCAAATACGGCTCCATTCACCGCACCTTTAAGACTCAAAAGGATGAGGACTTTATTACGGTGCCGGATGGCATTGCTCACTTTTTGGAGCACAAGCTCTTTGAGAATGAGGACGGAAGCGACACCTTCAATCATTTTGCCGCGCTGGGTGCCAGCTGCAACGCCTTTACCTCCAATGAAATGACCGCGTATCTGTTTTCTGCTACGGACCGGTATTACGAAAACCTGGAGGTTCTGCTCCGTTTCGTGACCAGTCCCTATTTTACCCCGGAAACAGTGGAAAAGGAAATGGGGATCATTGGCCAGGAGATCCGGATGGGCCAGGATGAGCCCTTTCATCAGCTCTATTACGGACTTTTGGATGCGCTCTTTGTGAATCACAATGTAAAGGTGGACATTGCCGGTACAGAGGAGACCATTTCTCATATCACCAGCGACATTCTCTACCGCTGCTACCACACCTTTTACAATTTAAACAATATGCTCCTGGTGCTCTGCGGTCCTTGGGAGAAAAAGCAGGTGGCAGATGTTTTGGATCGGGTATTAAAGCCCGGTGAGAAGCTTACAATCGAAACGCAGTTCCCCTCGGAGCCACGGCGGGTCAACAAGAAAAAAGTGGTGAAGGAATGCCCGGTGGCGCTGCCCCTTTTTGCCGTTGGTATGAAGGAGGGAGATCTGAAAAAGCGCATCCGCCCGGAGGAGATCTTGAAAAAGCAGGCGGAGCACGAGATCCTTTCCGACATTTTGTTCGGCAAATCCAGCCCCTTTTACAATGAACTTTATGATGCCGGTCTCATTGGAGATAAATTCTCCGTGGAATACAATCTTTCCAGAACCTACGGGTATTTGCTTTTGTTCGGAGAATCCAGACGTCCCGAAACGGTTTACCGCCGCATCCGGGAAACGGTGAAGAACGCCGCCAGCCTTGTGACTGAAGAGGATTTTCAGCGCAGTCGCAGAGCTGTTTACGGCAGATGCGTGCAGGATTGGAATTCCACTACGGAAATTGCAGAAAACTTTATGGATTTTGCTTTTTCCGGAACGGATATGCTCCGGTATCCTGATGTGATCGCCCAAGTAACCCTGGAGGATCTGATGGAACGGATTCGACTGTCTTATCGCACCGATCGGGTGGTGCTTTCCGTTGTGAAACCGATAAAGGAGAAAAAAGTATGATTCAAGCTGCTTCTACCACTATTATTTCCTTTCCCGAATTGGGATGGGGACCCTGGACCCTCAACCGTTTTTTGGTGGAGGATCTGTTCGGCTCCCTTTCCATTGCCTGGTATGGGGTGATCATTTGTCTTGGAATGATTTTAGGCTGTAGCGTTGCCCTTCGCCTTGCCACAAAAAAGGAGGGGTTTTTGTTCGATTCCTTCCTGGACTACTTTATTTTCTGTATTCCGCTGGGTGTGGTCGGTGCCAGATTGATGTATGTGCTCTCAAAATGGGAGGATTACGATTCCTTTATGGAAATGATCGCCATTTGGAATGGAGGCATTGCCATCTACGGCGCGGTGATTGCCGGCGCCTTGACCATTCTTTTGGTGGCGAAATGCAAAAAGCAAAATCCGCTGAAGGTGTTTGACGCCTTGGTTCCCGGACTTCTTCTGGCACAAGCCATTGGCCGCTGGGGAAATTTTGTAAACGGAGAGGCACACGGAGAAAAAATGACTTCTCCCTTGCCTTGGGGAATGATGATCAACGGGGACGGCCCCTTCCATCCCACCTTCCTTTATGAATCTCTGATTACCTTTACCGGATTTCTTCTTGCCATCTTCGTTGTGTATCGCTTGAAGAAGATCGACGGACAGGTCTTTTGTTTTTACCTGGTCTGGTACGGCATCGGAAGAACCCTGGTGGAGGGACTTCGCACCGATTCCCTGATGATCGGATCTCTTCGCTTGGCACAGTGCATTGGCATTGCCACATCCCTTGGGGGAATTGCACTGGGTGTAATCTTGTATCTGGTTCATAGCAATCGCACCCGTGCACCAGAAGGAGTGGAGCCGGAAGTGAAAGAGACCGAAGAAACTTGTGTCACCGAAGAGACGGTGGAAAATGCTCTGGAGGAGGGCACCTTGCCCGAAGAGGACGGCGGGGAAGAAAAGGAAGAGCAGGCTCTGGAAAAAAACGAAGAAGATCAAACGGATTTGGATGAGAAAAATACGGAGGAAGAACATGGCAGCACAGATCATTGACGGAAAAGAAACATCAAAAAATCTTCGCCAGAGAATTCGGCAGGCGACGGAGGAATTAAAAGAAAAGACCGGCGTTTGCCCCGGTCTTGCCGTGATTTTGGTGGGAGACGACCCTGCCTCCCAGATCTATGTGCGTAACAAAAAGAAGGCTTGCGATGAAGTGGGATTTTTGTCCCGGGAATACCGGTTGCCCGGTGAAACCAGCGAACAGGAGCTTTTGGATTTGATCGATCAGTTGAACCAGGATGAGGCCATTCACGGCATTTTGGTTCAGCTTCCCGTTCCCCGTCACATTGACGACAAAAAGGTGATTGCTCGCATTTCTCCCAAAAAAGATGTGGACGCCTTTTCCTTTGAAAATGTGGGCAGGATCATGACCGGTGAATTTGATTTTGTTCCTTGCACGCCGGCCGGAATCATGGAGCTTCTTGAGGCTTATGGCATCTCGCCGGAGGGAAAGCGGGCGGTTGTGATTGGCAGAAGCAACATTGTGGGAAAACCTATGGCCCTTCTGCTGCTTCACCAGAACGCCACAGTGACCATTTGCCATTCCCGTACCCAAAATTTAAAGGAGATCTGTCGCCAGGCAGATATTCTGGTGGCGGCAGTGGGCAAGGCCCGCTTTGTGACCGAGGATATGGTAAAGCCCGGTGCTGTGGTGATCGATGTGGGAATGAACCGTGATGAAAACGGCCTTTGCGGCGATGTGGATTTTGAGAAGGTATCGCCCAAGGCATCCTATATTACGCCGGTTCCCGGCGGTGTAGGTCCTATGACCATTACGCTTCTAATGAAGAATACTTTGACCGCTGCCCGAAACGCGGCGAAGAAATGAGAGGGAAGGTCATGAATCGAATGAAACGCGCGATCGCTTTTCTTTTGGCTTTTTGCATTGTTTTGCCCCTGTGCGCCTGTGGTGATCCGGATGAAAACAAAACAGGGGATCCGGATTATTTTGAAACCAAGCAGCTTTCTGCTACAGAACAGGCCGAAGCAGATGAGGCTGCGCTGAAGGACTTTGTTGCCAAGTACAGAGCCGGTGAATATGACGAAAAGAAGCTGTTCCGGTATGAGGATCTTTCTGTTTATTTCCAACTGGCAGAATACAAAGGGGTGGAATATCCCAATGACAGAGAGCTGGATGAGACTGTCACCGACCAGGAGATCACCGATTATCTTACAGGAATCCAGGTGGTGGGAATCATCCCGGACGAGGATTATACGGAGATCACCGAAGGGGTGATCCAGAAATTTGACGTGTTGACACTGGATTACACCGGCTATGTGAATGGGGAGAAGCAGGACAATGCTACCGCCCAGGATCAGGAGCTTCTCATTGGAAGCGGCGATTATATTCCCGGCTTTGAAGAAGGACTTATTGGCAAGGAAGTGGGAAAAGAGATCGTTCTCAATCTAAAGTTTTCTCCTTATTATTCCAGCAAAGAGATGGCAGGGAAGGACATTGAGTTCCATGTGACGGTGAAAAAAGCCCGGAGACCGAAGATTCCGGAATTGAAGGTGGAAGATATCAACAAGCTATACGCTTCCTCCTTTAAGACCATGGACGAGGTGCGGGAGGATATTCGCTCGTATCTGAAGAGCACCAAGGAAAATAAGGCCTATTCTTATGCGGCCAATTACATTCAGTTGAAGATTCTGGAGCAGTCCAAGGTTCTTTCCTATCCGGAAAAGGAAATGGAGTATTATACCCGTCATTACCTTGATTATTATACCCAGAATGTGGGTGAGGAACAGCCCCTGGAGGAATACTGCCAGGAGAATTTAGGATGTTCCTATGAGCAGCTTCAGGCGGATGCCAAGGACTATGCCCAGGAGACGGTGGCAGGAACCATGATGATCCGCCTTGTAGCGGAAAAGGAAAAGATCCAGTGCACCGATGAGCAGCTGGAGACCATCATTGTGGGGCTTTATGCCAATGTATCCAACTATTACACCACCATGGAGAGCTTTTTGGTGGACTATATTGATCTTTACGGCGCCGATTACTTCGAGCAGCAGGTGGTCAGCGCGGCAGTTTCCCAGTTTTTGCTGGAAAATGGGGTTAAGGTAGGATAAACCGGTATGAAAAAGATTTGTGCCCTTCTTTCGTTTTTACTTTGCCTTTCCTTTTTGCTTTTCTGCCAACAGGAAGAAGATATAACAGTCTATTTGGAAGAAGACAATGGGGAAAAGGCCCCTGTGACCACAGAGGAAAAAGCGGAAGAGTGGTATCCTTACGATCTTTCCGATTACATTTCATTGCCTGATCCCATTGGGATCCAGGCAAAGTATGATGAGGTGGGGATCTGTACTGAGGAAGAGGTGGAAAAAGCCATTTTTCTCATTCGTCTCGGTACGGCCTCTTTTCAGCCAAAGGAAGGGGAGGCCCAGCTTTATGACAGAGTCAAGGTGGATTATGAATTGATCCGCGGTGGACAGACTGTGGAAGAGGAGAGCCTTTCTCTGGTGCTGGGAACCGAAACGGATTCCGGCGCTCACAACGCCCTGTCTCAGGAGCTTCTCGGAGCAAAAATAGGGGAGATGCGATGGGCGGATTACACCTATCCGGAATCGGTGCTTCACGGAGAGCTTTCGGGACAAACCGTGGTTGCCAAGGGGACTGTGACGGCCATTGAAAGCCCCGTTCTTCCGGACTTTAACGAAGAATTTGTCCATTCCATTTCCGGTTACGAGGATTATTCCGTAAAGGAATTTTCCGCTGCCGTCAAAAAGGACATTTTAGCGGAAAAGGAGACGGCCAAGGTCAATGCGGTGTGGTCGGCTTTCTGTGAACGGGTGGAGGTTTTGAATTACCCGGAGGCGGAATTGGAGGCATATTGCCAGGATTATATCCGGTATTATTCCGATTTTGCCAAGGCAATGGAAATGGATCTGGAGACGTTTCTTTTCCAGTATATGGAAACGGACCTTGCCACCTTCCAGCAGGATGCGCAGGAATACGCCAAGGAAATGGTGAAGAACGATATGATCTTCGTTGGCCTTTCCCGGTATTTGGGGATCAGCTTATCTCAAGAGGAATTCCAGGAGGGGGCTGTGGAGTATTACAACGCGGAAAAAGACCGGTTTGACACCCTAAAGGATTTTATCGATCACTATTCGGAAGAGAGCATTCGCCAGAATCTGATCCGGGATAAGGCTCTGATGATAGTGGTAGAAAATGCGATCCGGATTCAATAGGAGCATATTATGAAAAAACAAATTTTGGCTTTTCTTGCGGTAGGACTTGTGCTTTTTTCCTTTTTTTCTTGCTCTGAGGAAAAAAAGAATGACAAGCTCCGTTATGACTTCGATCTTTCCTCGTACATAGAAGTGGCGGAATATGAGAATATCCGCGCTTCGTTTGCGGATCCGGATGTGTGCACGGATGAGGAAGTGGAGAATGCCCTATTCCAGGTGAGACTTTCTTATGCCGATTTTACGGAAAAGTCCGGTCCGGCGGAAATGTATGACCGGGTCAAGCTTTCCTATCAGGTTTTTTACAATGAAAAAGAGTTGGAGGCTTACAGCGAGGAAGAAAGCTTTATCGTCATTGGCTCCGACGGCTTTGGGGATATGGAATACACCCTCGGCCTTTCCTTGGTGGGCGCTTCTGCCGGTGAGGAAAAAACAGTAGAATATACCTTCCCCAAGGAAGAAACCAGCTTGGGCAGCTGGGCAGGACTTACCGTTACCATGAAAGGAAAAATAGAGCA
The DNA here is from genome assembly GCA_045541915.1 of Eubacteriales bacterium. GTDB lineage: Bacteria > Bacillota > Clostridia > Oscillospirales > SIG627 > RGIG5579. The sequence continues at coordinate 37,956 of JAZQJZ010000036.1, read as the reverse complement.
GGTTTGGGCCCACCAGATTCCGGAATTTACCGATGAATTTGTGGAAGATCAGACGGCTTTGGAAATGAGTACGGTACAGGAATTAAAGGATGCGCTCCGGGAGGAGATCCTGCTCCAGAAGGAAAATCGAAAAGCTCAAGCAGTCTTTCAGGCATATATGTCTCAAGTGACGGTGAAGCAATATCCGGAGGATGAGGTTTCCTATTACGTGGAGCGAATCAAGCAGGATGTTCTTTCGGCGGCCCAAGAGGTAGATTTAAGCTATGGGCAGTACCTGGAGCAATATCTTGCCCAGGATGAAGAAGCCTTTGAAGCTCAACTTTTAAAGGATGCCCAGACCCAGGTGAAAAATGATATGGCTTGTATTCAGCTTTCCCGTTTGATGGGAACAGAATTGAGCGAAGAGGAGTATCAAACCGGACTGGAGGAACTGTATATTTCCGAGGGGGGCGAGGAAACGGGCTTTGCCACTCTTTCGGAATTTGAAGAATATTACACCGAAAAAGAGATCCGCGAAAGTCTGCTCTGGCAAAAGAGCTTCCGCCAGTTGGTGGAAAACGCAGTGAGAGTGGATCCGTAAAAAAAGAACCGACGTAGAGGCACACTCCGTAAGGAAGTGCCTCAGTTATATTCGCCTGACGGCGAGTTATATTGCTTCGCAGTTATATGATGCTACGCATCGTGATATTGTCCTGCGGACAGTTTTGGAGGCGAATATAATATCACTGAAACTGAAAGTTTCAATATCACTTTGCCGAAAGGCAAAATATCACTGTGAGACCTGTCTCACAATACCACTTATAATTCTTATTTTTGAGATAGGTTAATTTTAGAGGTATATAACCACGTCACGCACATTTTGAAAGTGCGTAACCTACTATGATGCTTTCAGTCTGAAAGTGTCATTTTTCTTATTAAAAAGAAATAGGGAGAAACTTCTTTACGAAGTGTCTCCCTAAAGTCGGTTCTTTTTTTATTTAAAGGTTTTGTTTACACAGATTCAAGAAGTTTTCCACTGCTTTGGAGTGGAAGCCGTTTTTCATGGTCACAATGGCGCGCTTGGTGGTCAGCCCGTCACCCTTTAACTCGTTCCATACCAAGGGCTTGTTGCAATAGGAAAGACTGCTTTTTGGCACGATGGAAATGCCAAGGCCCGCTTCTGCCCACTTCAGATTAATGGTGATCTGCTTGTTGATGGCGCGGATATTGGGTTGAAAGCGCTCAAAATCGCAAAGGGAAGAAAACAATTCTTCATAGCGATGAACCATCAGAACCGGCTGATCCTTCAACTGGTGCACCGAGACTGTTTCGCCGGCCTTTCCCACAAAGAAAAGCTCGGGATCGTAAGCGCAGACCAGCTTTTCGTCACTGATATACATGACATCCATATCGGGATTTAAGGCAAAGGGGGTGGAAACAACGCCGATCTCCGCCGTTCCCTCTATGAGCATTTGCAAGGTGTCCTCTGTTTCCTTTTCCATAAATTCATAGGTAATGCGAGGATAGTTTTTGGCAAACAAGGGGATGATCTCTTGAAGAAGATTGATCTCACCCGACTGAATGGTGGCGATTCTCAAACAGCCGATCTCCCCCTCCCGGGCATCGCCGATCTCTTTAATCATGGCATTTTCCTGGAAGATGATGCTTTTGGCCCGATCGTAAAACAGCTTTCCGGCATCGGTTAGCTTCTGGTGTCGGGAATTACGCTCCAGCAAAAGGGTATTCATTTCTTTTTCCAGGGCCTTCAACTGGTTGGAAAGGGCCGGTTGGGCCACAAAGAGCTTTTTGGATGCGGCGGTGAGAGATCCGCTATCTACGATTTCAACAAAATTTCGCAATACCTTAATATCCAATTTTTGATCTCCATTTCGAAAAGATATAGAAAGAATAACGAAAACACATAAGAAGAACAAAAAGTATGATTGTTTTTATATAGATTCAGTATATCGTCGGAGTAAAAAAAAGTCAAGATGAAAGTGAAAAGACTGTCGTTTTTTTAGCGACGGTCTTTTTTGTCATTGCGTGGCAGTATCGGTTTCTTTTACAATCCGCCCAGACGAAACAAATCTGTCCAAAGGAGAAATGAAATGAAAGAATCTAATTTTCATGTGCTGACGGAAGATTTTGCCCTCTTGGAAAAGGGGCGCGAATACAACCGCCAGATCGGGCTTTACGATACCATCAACCGGAACGAACGGTTTTACCGCGGAGACCAGTGGGCCGGCGTGGAGGCGGGAGATCTTCCCACGCCGGTATTCAATCTATTCAAGCGTGTAATCAATTATTTTGTTTCCTCCATTATGAGCCAGAAGATGTCCCTGCATTTTTCGGCGGAGGGAATGGGATTTTTATCGGATCCGGCAAAACGGACGCGCATTGATGAGGCTTGTCAGCTTCTGACCCGTTATGTCAATTACCGGTTTGAGAAGGATAAGATCGATCAGCTTCTCACAGACGGTCTTTGCGATGCGGCGGTAACCGGGGATCTCTTCCTTTATGTATATTGGGATCCGTCTCGTCGTACCGCCCAGGGTTTTTCCGGAGATTTCGTGACCAGTCTCATTGACGGTACCCAGGTGTTTTTTGGTGATGTGAACTCTACTTCCGTAGAGGAACAGCCCTATATTCTTCTGGCCGGAAGAGAGCTGGTGACCAAACTCCGTCAGGAGGCCATCGATTCCGGCATGACCCCCCAAGAGGCAGAAAAAATCCAGCCGGACCAGGATCTTTCCGAGCAAACGGGAGATTTTGGAAAACGGGAGCTTGCCGGTACCAAGGCGACCTTTGTGATCAAGCTTTATAAAAAGGACGGTACTGTGCGCTACCGGAAAAGCTGTCGGAATCTGGTGATCTCGCCGGAACGGGATACGGGGCTTCAGTTGTATCCGGTGGTTTTGATGAACTGGGAAAAGGTGAAAAACTCTTATCACGGGCAAGCGGTTGCCACCTCTCTTGTGGACAACCAGCTTTACATCAACAAGGCCTTTGCCATGGTGATGAAGCATATGATGGATGTTTCTTTTTCCAAGGTGATGTATAACTCTAACCTGATCGATGAATGGACCGGGGAGATCGGAGAAGCGGTGGCGGTGAACGGACCGGTGGAAAATGCCGCTCTCCGAATGGAGCCGGGCAGTATGCAGGCGGGTTTTTTAGAGGTCATCAACCTGACCATGAATATGACCAAGGAACTGATGGGCGCCACAGACGCGGCCCTTGGCAATGTGGACCCGGATAACACCAGTGCGATCATTGCCCTTCAGCAAAGCTCTGCCGTGCCCCTTGAGCTCCAGAAAATGGCGTTATATTCCGCGGTGGAGAGGCTGGGAATGATATGGCTTGATTTTATCTTCCATTATTATGATCCCAGCCGAGTGATGATGTTCCGGGAAAACGGAGAGCTTTTGGGCGGCACCCTTCCTCTGGAAGAAATGAAGAACATCATTTTCTCCTGCTCTTCTCAGGTGGGTGCTTCCACCTACTGGAGCGAATTGGCCCAGGTCACCACACTGGATAAGCTTTTGCTTTCCGGCAAGATCCGCTTTTCTCAGTATTTAGAGCGTCTTCCCGATGGCTATATCGGAAAAAAGGAGGAGCTTCTGGAGGAGGTTCGCGATGCTGAAAGAGCACAAAATCAAGGTTTTCAAGCCGATTTATCGGCTGAAAATAAAATCAACAAAGGAGGTTTAAAATGAAAAAGAACCAGAAGGACGAGGTCCTGAAGGAGGCAGTTTCCCGAGAAGAGATTCCCGGAGGCGAAGAAACAAAAGCCGAGATTCAGGAGCATTCGGCCAAAAAGCTCTCTGACGGAAAAACGGAGCAGGAAAAAATGGAACAGGACATTGCCCTTTTCCACGAGCTGTTTCCCGATGTGAAAGCAGAGGACATCCCCCAGGAGGTCTGGGATCAGGTGGAAGGGGGCGAAAGCCTTGCGGCGGCATATGCTCTGTATTCCATCAAAATGCTCCGTCAGGAGGAGAAGATCCGCAAGGTGAACGAAAAAAATGAAAAAAGTGCGCCGCCTCGCATCCGCCATGACGGCACCGAGGCAGAATACTTCTCTCCCGAAGCGGTAAAAGCAATGAGCCGCAGTGAAATTAAAAAACATTATGATGCGATCTTGCGTTCCATGGAAAAGTGGAACTAAGACGAGAAAGGAAACAGTATGGCTATTACCAATTTTATCCCCACGCTCTGGAGTGAAACCCTTTATACCGAGCTGGAAAAAGACTATGTGGGAGTTCGCCTTTGCTCCCGTGAATTTGAAGGCGAGATCCGTGGCGAGGGCGACCGCGTAAAGATTTGCGGCATTGGCCCGGTTACGGTGTTTGATTACAACAAAAATGAGGATATGCCGGCGGCAGAGGTGCTTTCCGATACTGAAAGAACCTTGATCATTGACCAGGCCAAGGGATTTAACTTCTTCTTGGATTCCATTGATCTGGCCCAGTCCAAAAAGGGATTGATGCAGGCGGCTATGAAGGAGGCCTCCGGCGCTCTTTCCGACGTGGCAGACCGCTATGTGTATTCCTTGACCGATGAAAGCGTGGCAGTGTTGGAAAACGGTAACACCACCAGCACCTCCATCATCAGCACCATTGCCGATGCCAGAAGAATTCTGATGGAAAACAATGTTCCCAATTCTGCAAAGGTTTCTCTGGAAGTACCCCCCGCCATTGAACAGAAGCTGGTTCTGGCAAAGGTGCTTCGTTCCACCGATAACGTGGACGCCCTGGGCAGAGGCTACATCGGCTCTTTTATGGGCTTTGATATCTATGTGAGCAACAACATTGCCACCGAGGAAGACGGCACCTTCCGCTGCATTGCCAGAACCGGACGTGCCATTGCCTTTGCAGAGCAGGTTTCCGCAGTGAAGGCCTATGAGCCTGAACTGCGTCATGGGGATGCGGTGAAGGGACTTCATCTGTACGGCGCCAAGATCGTATACCCCAAGGAAATGGTCTTCTTGAAGCTGAAAGCTGGAGAAGAGACCGAAATCTAATTGTTTGTGATGACACGGAAAGGAGACAGGTGTGAAAACAGCGCATGAAATTTATACCAGAAGCCTTGCACTTTTGGGACAGAAAAATGGCGCCAACACCCAGGATTTTGAAGAACGGGCGCCGTCTCTGATCAATTGCTTGATTGCAGAGCTTTCGGAATTGGATCTTGCCATGAAGGGAAAGGAACCCTTTGATCAGGCCTCTGTTTTCCAAATACACTCTCTGGAAGAAGAGGTCGGCATGGAGGATGCCATCACCCTGTCCCTTCTTCCCATGGGTCTTGCTGCCCTCTTGATCCAGGAAGAGGAACCGGACAGAGCCTTGTTTTTCCGAAATCTTTATCAGCAGGAACGGGAAATGCTGCGGCATACTTTTCGCCGGGGAAAACGGCATAAGATTCGTCGGAGCATTTAGGAGGGAATATGGCAAAGGATTTTCATTTTTCACTGGACCGTTTCTTGGGCCTTTCCGATTCCCTGGATGATTCTTCGGCGCTTCCCCTGGGAGCCAGCCGGGATATGCTCAATTTAAAGGTAACGCAAGGGGGACAACTGCAAAAAAGAGAGGGCTATGCTGCCGTGTATGCCGCCGGAGCGGTTTTGAGGGGTGTCTGGACGGGAGAGGTGGCAGGAGAAGAGCGCTTTGCCGTGGTGATCGGCAATCAGCTTTTCGCCTCGAAAAATGGATTTGAACATCTTTTTATGGTACCGGGAGAGGTTCCCGGAGAGGAGAGGATCCATTTTGTCTCGTTTTATGACGGTCTGTATCTTTTGACCGGTAACGGAATCCGTCGATACGACGGACAGAAGGTTTCGGAAATCACCCCTCACATTCCCCTTGTGATGATTTCCACCAGTCCTGATGGTGCCGGTACTATGTTTGAAGAACCGAACCTTCTGACCCAAAAAATTCGGCAACGGTTTTCTCCGGATGGGGTTTCCACTGATTTTACCCCGGTGATCACTTCTCTTGCCGGGGTCCAACAGGTGACCTTGAATGAAACGGTTATCAGTCCGGATCAGTATTCCTGGGACGGAGAAAAGGGAAAACTTGTCATGAAAACGGCACCGGAAAAGGGAATTGATACCATGGAAGTGGTTATGGAAATGCAAGGGGAGTCGGCATCGGATCGAATTTTCAACTGCCGCTTTGCTGTGAGCTTTGGCGGTGCCAATGACACCCGTGTGTTCCTTTACGGCAACCGGGATACCCCGGCCGTCCGTTATCACAGCGGGGTGGTGGACGGAAAGCCGTCATTCTCCTATTTTCCGGAATTGGGTTACTCTCTGGTGGGAACCGGTGCGCCCATTACCTCCATTTTGCGTCACTATGATCGGCAGCTGATCTTTACGGAAAATGCCGCCTATTATTCCTATTTGGAATACATTACCGGTGAGGGAGGAAAGCTGGTGGCGGCATTTCCCATTTTGCCCTTGTCCGATGACCGGGGCTGCGCGCCCCAGGGACAGGCTCTTTTGATGGACAATTCTCCTATCACCCTGACCGATGCAGGGCTTTTCCGGTGGATCTCCACCAATATACGGGATGAAAGAAATGCCCAGTGCTTCTCCGATCCCATTGCTCGCGCTTTGCAGAAGGAAAAGGCTTCTGATGCCGTTTTATTTCATCGCAAGGCGACTTCGGAGCTATTTGTGTGTTTCGGTGATCGCGTATATGTTTACAACGGAAAGCTGGATCTGTTCTATTATTATGAATTGCCCGAAGTGAAGGGCTTTTATGAAGTGGGAACGGACCTGTATTTCTACACGGAAAAGGTGGTTTTTCGGGTGGAGGGAACTCTGGATGAGGGAAGAGAGATTCCGGCTCATTGGGAATCGGGAACACTTGATTTTTCCGATGCGGCAAAGGAAAAGAATCTGTTTGGATTTACTCTTCTGGGGGAAGCAGAGGGAAAGGTGGAAACAGAAATGGTATTCTCAGAGGAGAATGGGGAACAATCTGCCCGGATTACTCTGGATTTGCCAGAGGGTAAGGAACTGTCCACCGGATTCGTCCGACTTCCTATGCGCAGGGTCCATCTGCTGAAAATCAGGCTTTCCACGGTAGGGGACACCCCATTTCGCTTGCGCGGGATTCGTCTTTCCGGCCGTATCACCAAAACATGATTTGAATTTGCAAAGGAGAACATATGGCAATCAAGGATCTGACAAGTACGCTTTTAAAGCGTCTGGAGGAAGGGACGGCTCAAATTTATTCCAAATATCAGACTCTGATACAGTCCTCCGGTCAAAGCTTTGATCGGAAGATCAAGGAATTGGATACTGACTACGACAATGCCGCCAATCAGGCCTCTGCCAGAGCCAAGATCGATTTAAAGAATACCTTGGAAAAAATGGCAGACAGCGGCTATGTAAGAAGCGGAGAGACGGTTCACGCGACCATCGCCTCCAATGCCTCACGAGCCGGTGCGCTCAGCGATCTGGCGGTACAGAAGGCAAAGGATAAAAATGCCCTTGTCAGCCAGAAGGAAGAGGTTGAGGCAAAGTATTCTTCCGCTGCACAGTCGGAGGCCAACCAGTTTCAAACGAAAATGATGGAGGCGATCCGAGACCAGGAGAATCAGGACCGTTCCTACCAAGCCAAGCAAGAGGAATTTGCTTGGGAAAAGGAACAAACAGAAAAGGAAAACGCTCTGGCTCAGGAAAAGCTTGCCTTTGAAAAGGAGCAGGCGCAAAAGGCCAGTGCGCTGGATCAGGAAAGGTTCCTTTGGGAAAAGGAGCAGGCGGAACGTGCTGCATTGCTTCAGCAAGAAGCGATCGCAAGGGAGAAGGAGCAGCAAGCCTTTGAAAACAAGATCGCCAGCGAAAAGCTAGAGCTGGAACGAATCAAGGCGGCTGCGCAAGCGGCAGCCGATTCCGCCGAAAAAAAAGAGAATCAGGGGATTACCCCGGATAAGAGTCCTTATGAATACGTGAAAGAGATCGTCAAGGAAAACACCCGATATTATCCGAAAAAGGGATATAGCGTGGAGGACCGCAAGGCCATTCTTCAGACCATCAGCGCCATCATACAGGACACCCATCTTTCCTTACAGTACCGGTATGAAATGTACCTTTACGGAAAGAGCCTCGGGTATATAGAGGATTGATCTTTGCCCAGCCTCCCACAAGAGGCTGGGCATTTTGTAAACAATTGCAAAAAAATCCAGAATGTTGCAAAAAAGGATAAATGGTGTTAGAATGAGTTTGTTTTGGAAATGAGGTGAAAAAATGGGCTTTTTGAAAAAGCACTATCATTGGATCATTGTTGCGGTTGTTTTGCTGCAGCTGTTTGTATATGGCGGTTTGGGAAATACCTTCGCTAATCTCCATACGATTCCCGTCAGCGAGGCACTGGGGATCAGTCGGGGAGAGTTTTCTATTCCGGTTAGTGCAAAGGGCCTTTTTGGCATGCTGTCCACCTTTATTTCCGGTTTTGTTCAAGCTGGTGGCATTGGATGAGAAAAAAGAAGCAGAGCTCGCACGCTCAGCTTCCACAAAAGCATAACCCTATGATGAATATGATAAGAGAAAAGACACTTTCGTTTGATGAAGGTGTCTTTTTTTCTAAAAATCCTTTTCACTGGGTGAAAAAACGTGTATAATGGAAATATCTTAAAAAGGAGCGACCCAAGTGAAAGAGGTAAATGTATATACCGACGGTGCTTGCTCGGGAAATCCCGGCCCCGGAGGCTTTTGCGCCATTTTGGAATATCAAGGGAAGGAAAAATGCCTTTCCGGCGGAGAAAAAGAAACCACCAACAATCGCATGGAGCTTTTGGCGGTGATTGTTGCCCTTGAAGCTTTGAAGGAGCCTTGTCGGGTTCGGGTGGTCAGCGATTCCAAGTATGTGGTGGATGCAGTGGAAAAGGGCTGGCTCTCTTCCTGGCAAGCAAAAGGCTGGAAAAAAGCGGATCGTAAGTCGGTTTTAAATGTGGAGCTTTGGCAAAAGCTTGTTCCCCTTTTGAACACACACCAGGTTTCGTTTACTTGGATTCGTGGTCATGCAGGACACCCTTATAACGAGCGTTGCGATGCCGTGGCGGTTCAAGAATCCCAGCGTTTTGGGGAAAAGTGAGGAAACAAGAAATGAAAACAGTTCTGGTTGGCCTTTCCGGCGGCGTAGACAGTGCGGCTGTGGCAAAGATCCTTTTGGAACAGGGCTATCGGGTTTTTGGAGCCTATCTTTCCTTCTGCCCCGGGTCGGATTCCTCCCAAGCCCGGGAGGTCGCCCGAAAACTGGAAATCCCCTTTTCTGTGGTGAACCGTCAAAAAAGCTTTGAAAAAAAAGTCATCGCTCCGTTTGTGGAGAGTTATCGGACGGGTAGAACCCCGAATCCTTGTGTGGAATGTAACCGAAATATGAAAATTGCATCTCTCTTACAGGAGGCGGATCGGCTGGGGATCGAAATGGTGGCGACAGGTCACTATGCCCGTATTCTGAAGGGAGAGAACGGTCGATATCAGCTATGGCGAGGGGCCGATGAAAATAAGGATCAAAGCTATTTTTTGTGGCGCTTGACGCAAAAGCAGCTCTCGCGGCTGATATTTCCCCTGGAGGGCTTGGAAAAGGAGACGGTTCGTCGCTACGCATCCGGCTTGATTTTGCCGGGAGAAAGAGAAAGCATGGAGATCTGCTTTATTCCGGACGGAGACACCAAGGGCTTTGTGAAGAAAAACGGAGGGGAAACACCGCCCGGTCATTTTGTGGACCGGGAAGGGAAGATCCTGGGGAAACACAGTGGCATCTCCTCCTACACCATCGGACAGAGAAGGGGTCTTGGCGTTGCCATGGGAGAACGCTATTTTGTTACAGAATTACGCCCGGAAAAGGGAGAAGTGGTGTTAGGCGTGCAGGAGGATCTGCTGACCGACTGCTTTCGGATCGGCTCTCTTCACTTTGTTTCGAACTTGAAAAAAGAGGTGCCAACAGAGGAAATCTGGATGAAGGGGAGGCATCGCGGCAAACCGATTTTGTGCCGGATCCGGTTCCAAGGCAGAGAGGTTTTTGCGTATCCGAAGGAGCCTACCAAGCGCTTCGCTCCCGGTCAGTCAGCTGTGTTTTATCAGGGAGAAAAACTCCTTTTCGGAGGAATTATAGAGGAATAAGAATCTGTTTTTGTCCATTTTTCGACAAAAAAAGATGATGTACAAAACGCCGAAATTAAAAAGAATGTTTTGGTGAAATCTCACAACGAAAGTTGTGAGATTTCTTCGTTTTTTTCGTTTTAAAAAAAGAGCGGAAAACAGTCGAAAAAGAAGGGAAATATAAATTATAAACAAAATATGATGAAAAAAATAATATATAAAAATATAACATTGAAACAAAAAGGAAACGAAAAAGTACCGTAATTCCAATAAAAATATGATTTTTCTAAAGTGTGAATATATTTTTTTGTCAGTTTTTGTGCATTTTTGAAAAGAGAATAATTCACGGAACCTTCACAAAACACAAGAAAAAGCACAAAAAATGCTTTGAAAAAGGCCTCAAAAGTGCCGATTTTCCGCGTATTTTCGCGCCTTGACAAAGAAAAATCATTATGTTAGAATTACACTACATACACATGACTTAGGAGGAATTTTGTATGATGAAGAAATTTCTGTCAAAAACGCTTGTTTTCCTGCTCGCTTTTTTGATGGTATTTTCTTGCTTTGGCACTGCTGTTTTTGCAGAAGAAGCAGATGGCAACGCCGAACAGGAGACCACCGCCGAGAAGGAAGACAAACTCAGTGAGATTCGCGAGCTGTTGAACTCCAGCGAGTACTTTGAGTACAGAGAATTGTACAAGGATGCCGCCAATGGCGAAGATGACTTGGTGCTGAAGGGCTCCGAGTATAACGCCGAAAAGAGCACCGCAACTGTTTATACGGATCAATACCTGGGTGAAGAAGATGTCATCCTGGTTTCGGAGCTTGGCGACGTGGTGTGGGATTTTGCCGTGAAAAAGAGCGGTAATTATCACATTGCCATTACCTATGCGCCCATCGTGGAATACGATGGAGATGGTGACGGAAAAACCGATCTTTTCGGTAACGCCGCCACGATCAAGCGCGCTCTTTTGCTTGACGGTACCTATCCCTTCAAGCAGTCCCGTTATATTGAATTGAGCCGCGTTTGGGCCGACGAGCTGTTTGCAGAAGGCTCCAATGACAGAGGCTTTGTTCTGGACAATGACGGCAGCGAAATCAAGCCGAACAAGTATGAGAATCCCGAATGGCGTACTATGCTGGCTTCTGACTCCACCGGCTATGTAACGGAACCCTTCCTTTATTATATAGAGGCGGGTACTACGCACACCCTTTCTCTTGCTGAAGTGCAGGAGGTTTGTGCCATCAAAGAGATTCATATTTATTACGATGATTCTTCTGTTACATATGAAGAGTATCTTAAGGCACATGAGGGCAAGGCTGACAATGCCGCTGATGCTGAGATCACTGTCATCGAAACCGAGGTTTCCCATCGTACTTCCTCCAACATTATATATCCCCTTTACGACAGAAGCTCTGCTTCTACCAGCCCCCAGAGTGCTTACAATATTTTCTTGAACTCCATCGGCGGCGAAAAATGGCAGACTGCCGGTCAGTGGATCTCCTGGAAATTCGAGGTTCAGAAGGATGGCTTCTACACCTTCAGCCCCCGTTTTCTCCAGTCTTTTGCCGAAGGTATGTATGTAACCCGCGAAATGAAAATTGACGGTGTTACTCCTTATGAAGAAGCAGGCCAGCTCCGCTTCAAGTATAGTGATGAGTGGCAGCTTCTCCCCTTTACCGACGGTGTGATCGATGAAACCACCGGACAGGAAAGAGCATTGGAATTCTACCTCACCGCCGGCGAGCACGAACTGGAAATGTGGGTTGTTCTGGGCGATATGGCACAGATTCTTAATGACGTGGAAATTTGCCTTGCCAACGTGAACGAATATTACCTTGAAATTTTGATGCTGACCGGTTCTGAGCCTGATGAATACCGCGACTATCAGTTCAGCCGTCTGATGCCCGATGTTTTGAAGGGTATGGGCGCGGAAGCCAAGAAGCTCAACGATATCGCCGCTGAGCTTGCAGCGATCAATGGTAAGGGTTCTGACTCTGTTACCCTTGAAAACGTAGCGCTTCTTCTCGACAGAATGTCTAAGGATGAGGATCTGATCGCACCCAACTTCTCTGAGCTCAAGGACTACATCGGTAACCTTGGTACCTGGATCATGACTGCGCGCAATCAGCCCTTGCAGTTTGACTATATTCTGGTTTCTCCCACTGCCAAAGTGAAAGAAGAGGGCCACGAAAAGTTTGTTGAAAAAGCAGGCTTTGAAGCAGAAGCTTCCTTCTTCGGCGCTCTGGCTTACGAATTTGAGCAGTTTATGATGAGCTGGATCAGCGACTACTCCAGCTACGGTGTGCGCACCGCAGAAGGATCCGAGGACTTCGCAAGAATCGAAGTTTGGACCACCTCCGGCCGTGACCAGTCCACCATTATGCGTTCCATTGTCAGTGACACCTTCACTCGGCAGCACAACATTGCAGTGGATCTGAAATTGGTAGCAGGCGGTTCTCTGATGCCTGCAACCCTTTCCGGTACCGGCCCTGATATCAATATGTCAATGGGTTCGCCTACCATTATTAACTACGCGATCCGTTCTGCCATCAATCCCATTAACCCTGCAGGGTATGAGATCGATGAGGATGATACGGAAGAAGAAAAGGCACACAAATTGAAGTGCCAGGAGATCTTCTCCGACTACGATCAGGTTGTTTCTTGGTTCGACGATGCAGCTACCATTCCCTTGGAGCTTTACGGAATTTCCTACGGCTTGCCTGAAACGGAAAGCTTCTCCATGCTGTTCTACCGTAGTGACATTCTCCTTCAGCTTGGTCTGACCATTCCGGAAACCTGGGGTGATGTATATGATATGCTTCCCACCCTTCAGACCAACAACCTTGACTTTGGTTACCACGAATCCACCGCCGGTCTTCTGATTATGCTGTATCAGCGCGGTGAGCAGCTTTACTCCAGAGCTCGCGAAGATGACCCCACCGGTTTGACCGAGGGTATGGCGATCAATCTGGACTCCAATGTTGCACTGGAAACCTTCAAGGAAATGTGTGAACTTTACACCATGTACGGCTTCCCCTATTCTTACAGCTTTGCAAACCGTTTCCGTACCGGTGAGATGCCCATCGGTGTACAGGGCTACACCACCTATTCTCAGCTTACCATCTTTGCTCCTGAACTTCGCGGTCTTTGGGGCTTTACCGTTCTTCCCGGTACCGTTCGTACCGATGAAAACGGCAACACCTATGTTGACCACACTGCCGATACCAACGTTTCCGCCATCGTGATGATGAGTGATTGTGTTGAGATTGAAGCAGCCTGGAAATTTATGAAGTGGTGGGTTTCCGCTGAATCTCAGTCCACCTACGGTCAGGAATATTACGCATTGCTGGGTGCCTCCGGTCAGTATGCTACGGCAAACCTGGAAGCCCTCTATGCAATGAGCTGGACCGCAGATGAAAGAAAAGAAATCCAGAACCAGTTTGAGTGGCTTCAGGCAACTCCTGAAATGCCCGGTAGTTACATCGTATCCCGTTACGTTGAATTCGCATTCCTTGCTGCATACAACGATTCCGAGGATCCGGTAGAGTCCATGCTGGAATACATTGATGCGATCAACGGTGAGCTTACCAGAAAGCGTGCCGAATTTGATCTTCCCACTTTGGATAACTACGAAACCTATTTTTCCGAAAACGCTTAATTCAGAAGTAAGGAGAGGATATTCTCATGTCTCAAAAGACTGAAACTGTAAACCGTCCTGTCTCGAGAAAAGACATGACAAAGTGGCAGTGGACTCTGAAGGAAATGAAGAACAACAAGACCGGTTATTTCCTGCTTGCTCCGTTCTATATCATTTTCTTCGTATTCACGGTTCTGCCGGTTATTTTGTCAATTTTCTTCAGCATGACAGACTTTAATATGTTGGAAACACCGAACCTGCTCTGGTTCGACAACTACATCCGTCTGTTCCTGGATGACGATATCTTTATGCTCGCCATCAAGAACACCCTGGTGTTCGCTTCGATCACCGGTCCCGGTTCTTATCTGCTTTCGCTCATTATGGCTTGGTTCATCAATGAGCTCCCCCCCAAGATCCGTGCTCTCATGACGCTGATCTTCTACGCCCCCAGTATTTCCGGTAACGTGTACATGGTGTGGACGTACATTTTCTCTGCAGACTCCCACGGCTTCTTGAACGGTACTCTGATGGATCTGGGCTTGATCTCTACGCCCATTGCCTTCCTGAAGAATACGTCCTATATTATGCCGATCGTTATCATCGTTGCTTTGTGGACCTCCCTTGGTACCTCCTTCCTTACCTTTATTGCAGGTTTCCAGGTGGTGGATCGCTCCCTTTACGAAGCGGCAGCGGTGGACGGCGTAAAGAACCGTTGGCAAGAGCTTTGGTACATCACCCTGCCTTATATGCGTCCTCAGATGATGTTCGGTGCGGTTATGGCTATCACCTCATCCTTCGGTTTTGGCGGTGTTATTACCAACCTCGTTGGTTACCCCTCACCTGACTACTGTGCGCATACCATCATGCACCACTTGGATGACTACGGCGGATCCCGTTTTGAAATGGGTTATGCATCTGCCATTGCAGTGGTACTGTTCTTCATGATGATCGGCTCCAATATGCTGATTCGTAAATTGCTTGGAAAGGTTGGTAAGTGATATGGCAAAATTGAGAATCCGTAAATCCAACCATGCATTGAACCGTTCCTTGGGCGGAGATATCGGTATTAACGCGGTACTCCTTCTGATGGGAGCCTTCATGTTCCTTCCCATGCTTTATACGCTGATGCAGTCCTTGAAGCCCTTGGATGAGCTTTGGCAGTATCCCCCCCGTTTCTTTGTTAGAAACCCAACCCTTGGCAACTTTAAAACTCTGTTGAACTTGATGGGCAACAGCTGGGTTCCTTTCTCCCGCTACATTTTCAACACTGCGTTTGTTTCCATTTTGGGAACCTTTGGAAACGTAATTTTCGCTTCCATGGCAGCATATTCCGTAGCAAAAATGAAGTTCCCTGGCAAAAAGGCCCTTTTCCAGGTGGTTGTCTACTCTCTGATGTTCCATACTACCGTAACCAGTATCACCAACTTCTGGACCATGAGTAAATTGGGTCTGGTGGATACTTATTGGGCAAGAATCATTCCTGCCTGTGCCACCAGTATGGGTCTTTACCTGATGAAGCAGTTTATGGACACCAGCGTTCCCACGACGGTTCTGGAATCCGCCCGTCTGGACGGCGCCACCGAGCTGCGTGTGTTCTGGCAGATCGCAATGCCTATGGTAAAACCCGCTTGGCTGACTCTGATCGTGTTCTGCTTTAAGGATCTGTGGAATGCAGGTTCTTCCATCTACATTTATTCCGAGCAGTACAAGAGTTTCAACTACGCCATTCAGCAGATCGTAACCGGCGGTGTATCCCGTCAGGGTGCCGGCGCCGCTTCCACGGTAATTATGATGATGGTGCCGATTCTGGTATTTGTTATTACCCAGAGTAACATCATCGAAACCATGTCAACTTCCGGTATGAAAGACTAAGAAAAGGAGAAAAGCAAATGAAAAAAGCATTAAGAGTATTCCTCTTGATTTTCTGCATTGCGGCTCTCCTTGCACCTCAAGCAAGTGCTTTGGTGCCGTACACCACCTATACCTATGACATTGACGGTAAATATGTGGAATCCCCTCACGCGTACGTGCCGGATACTGCAATTACCTCTGAAAAGATTGGTCTGGAGGTTCCCCTGAATTCTCCCACCGATGTAATCTCTGACCAGTGGGATAACCTGTATATTGCAGATCCCAGTAACAACCGCTTTATTATCCTCAACCCTGACTATACCTTGAACCGTGTGATCTCTCACTTCTTCAATGAGCAGGGAATTCCGGATACCTTCAACCAGGCTCGCGGACTGTTTGTAAACGAAGACAACATCTACGTTTGTGATACAGAAAACAACCGAATCGTGGTATTCGACAGAACCGTGGATGACAGCGGAAAAGTAAAGGAAGTTATATTCAACCGCATCATTCTGCAGCCGGAAAGCACCGCGTTTGTAGAAGGTGCAACCTATAAGCCGATCGCTTGTTCCGTGGATACTGCCGGAAGAATCTACGTGGTATCCAACACCACCAACCAGGGTATCATCTCCATGAACTCTGAAGGTGCTTTCCTTGGCTTTTTGGGTGCACAGAAGACCGCTCCCTCGGCCTTCCAGATCTTCTGGAGAATGTTCCAGACCAAGGAACAGAGAGCAGCTCTTCTTTCTCTGGTTCCTACCGAATATAACAACATTACCATCGATGCTTCCGGCTTCATCTATGCAACCATTTCCTCTTTGGACTCTGCCAAGATGAAGGAAGCCATCTCCTCTAAGTCCAACTCCGGTGCCTACGCTCCTGTTAAAAAGCTGAATGCTGAAGGAAGCGACGTTATGCTGCGTACCGGCTTCTGGCCGCCCTCCGGTGAAGTTACCGTTATTACTTACAACTCCGTGGGACGCAAAGCAAACACCGATGTTTCTGTCATTACAGATGTGGCTCTTGGCGAGGCCGGCATTTGGACCATCGTGGACTCCTCCCGTCAGAGAATGTATACCTATGATTCTCAGGGTAACCTGCTTTACATCTTTGGTGACAGCGGTCCTCAGCTTGGTAACAATGTGGCGATTTCTTCTATTTGCTATCAGGGAGATAAGTTCATCACCCTGGATAAATCTGCCAACTCCTTCACCGTTTTCAAGCGTACTGCCTACGGCGAAGACCTGGCAGCGGCCATCCGCAATGTGGAAGACCGTAATTATGACCAGTCTGCTTACTACTGGCAGCAGGTGCTTCTGAGAAACTCCAACTTCGATGAAGCTTATATCGGTATCGCCGATAGCCTTTACCGCGCCGGTGAATATGAAAAGTCCCAGGAATACTACGCTGCTTCTTACGATGCAGAAGGTTATTCCAAGGCATACTCCAGAATCCGCAAGGGCTGGATCGAAGATTATATTATCCTCATTCCCATTACCGTTGCGGTGCTTTCCATTTTGATCTCCAAGTTCTTTGGCTATGCAGGTAAGGTAAACCTTGCCGGGCAGGTGCTCAAGGACAAGAGAACCTTCAAGGAAGCTGCTCTTTACGGATGCCACGTGATTTTCCATCCCTTTGACGGCTTCTGGGACCTCAAGCACGAGAAACGAGGCAATTTCAAGGCCGGTATCTTCTTTGTGCTTTTGACCATCGTCGGATTTATCTATAACGGAATCGGCAAGTCCTTCTGGTATGATCCCCATAACGAAGGCATTAGCATGGCCGCGCAGTTTGCCGGCGTTCTGGTTCCCATCGCACTGTGGGTGGTTGCCAACTGGTGTTTGACCACTCTGTTTGAGGGCGAAGGCAGCTTTAAGGATATTTTGCTTGCTACCTGCTATGCGCTGCTTCCTCTGCCCATGATGATGATTCCCGCTACCCTGCTGACTCACATCTTTACTCTGGATGAGAGTGCCATCGTAACCCTTCTGATCTCAGTTGGCTACGTTTGGACAGGATTCCTCCTGTTCTTCGGTGTTATGGTAACCCACGACTACTCCTTCTCCAAGAACATTTTGACGGTTCTGGGAACCTTGGTTGGTATGGTCGTGATCATGTTCCTGGCACTGCTCTTCTCCGGCTTGTTCGGCAAGATCATTTCATTTATTGTAAATATTTATACTGAGTTGTCACTCAGAGTATAGGAAAGGAGAAAACCGGCATGAAAAAAAGAATATTGACATTTGCCCTGGCACTGGTTCTTGCAAGCAGCATGGTTCTCTCTCTGTTTCCTGCAGCCGCAAGCGAAAATGCCTTGGGTGACAAAAAACTCTATGAAACCTTAAAGGAAATCGACTACGCAAAAGAGGTTTACAATTCCCCGGAAGAGAAATTGGCCACCATGACCAAGGTGATGGAAAATGACCGCTATGCTCTCCACATCCAGGAATTTACCGCCGAAGTTTGCGTGGTAGATAAGGTGACCGGCCAGATGCTGTTTACCAATCCCTATGACGTTTCTGATACGGAAGCTTCCAAATCCGTCAAATACGAAATTCTCAGCCAGATCAATCTGACCTACACCAGTAATACCGGCGCCAATGACTCCCTGAACAGCTGCTTTGACGCAGCCCTGGAGCAGCAGATCAACATCAAACTGATCCGCGGCGGTGTACGTGTAGAATATACGATGGGTGAGGCTACCAAGAAGAGAATGGTACCTTATCAAATCGAAAAGAGCCGTTTTGAGAAGCAGATTCTCGAGCCCTTCTTCGAAAATACCACCTCCTCTTCTTACACCTATGAGCAGTATGCTGCTATGAAAGCCAGCGATGATCTTGCTCAAAATGCTGCAGCAACCTCTGCAGAAAGCTTTGAATACCAGAAATTCCTAGCATATTATACTCTGTTTGATATCAACGGTAAGGGTGTGACTCTTCGCGAGAAAAACACCATGCTCACTGCATATCCCATTACAGAGAGAATGGCGATCTATGTACTAGAGGATATTAAATCTGCAGAGTTGAACACCCTGGAGGGTTATCTGCGGGAATATACCAAGTACTCTCTGGAAGATATGCTCTCTGACCATGACCTGGTAGAGTTCGAAATGGAAGATAACTCTCCTCCCATCTTCAAGATGGCTCTGGAGTACACCCTGGAAGAGGATGGATTCCAAGTTCGTCTTCCCGCCCGTGGTATCACCTTCGATGCTTCCACCTATACGCTGCAGACCATTCAGGTTCTTCCTTATATGGGTGCCGGCAGAACGGCAAAGAATGCTGAAACCGCCCTTCGCAATGATAGCGGATACAACTTCATTCCCGACGGTTCCGGTGCTATTATCGACTTTGAGCAGAATAGTTCCAGCGCGTTCACCCAGGTTTCTGGTACTATGTACGGAAATGACTTTGGTTTCTATGAGCTTGCTTCCTCTGCTGCTACTTCCAGCTACCAGACCTGGCGTGCTCCTGTATATGGAACGGTTATGAATTCCGCCATCAAGGTAATGGAGTATGAATTGGACGAAAAGGGCGAGCCTAAGGAAGATGAAGACGGCAATCTGATTCGCAACTTGGTAGAGGAAAGAAACATCAGCCAAGGCTATGTTGCTTTCATGACCGAGGGCGAAAGTCTGACCCGAATCGACGCCGTTGACGGTGGTATTTCTCACGATTACCATTCCATCGGTACCACCTTCTTTGCCCGTCAGACCGACTCCTATCCCTTGGACGGTATTACCGTTTCCGGCGGTTCTGCTGTTTACACCAAGGCCATTGACAGAAAGTACGTTGGTAACTATACCATCAAGTACCGTATGCTTTGGGGTGACGATGCCAACTATGTTGGTATGGCAGAGGCATACCGTGCTTATTTGATCAAAGAAGGCGTTCTTTCCAAACAGGAAAACAAGAATGAGAATATCAGCTTGTTTGTGGATCTGATCGGTGATGTGGACACCACCGAAAAATTCCTTGGAATGCCCATTTCCGCTAAGGCAGAGCTGACCACCTTTGAAAATGCCAAGACCATCATTTCTGAATTGAAGGAAGCTGGCGTCTCCGAGCAGGTGATCCGTTATCTGGGCTGGGCAAACGGCGGTATGACTGCCACTGCTCCCGCTAAACTGAAGGTAGAAAAGGCTTTGGGTGGCGAATCTGCTCTGAAGGAACTGATCTCCTATGTACAGAGCGAAGATTTTCAGATGTATCTGGATCTGAACTTCTCTTATGTCAATGCCATTGACCTGATGGACGGCTTTGATCTGGATGCCGATACCGCAAAAACCATCGACGGAAAGCCCGCTTATTACAAGACCTATAACCCTGTGGTTCAGGCTTATAATACTCAGGTTGCTTACGTGATTTCCGCCGGTACCATTCCCAGATTCTATGAAAACATCGCAGATAAGTACATCTCCCTCTTTGGCGAAGGCCAGAAGAATATTTCCGTTGGCTCCCTGGGCGGCGCTTTGAACTCCAGCCAGGACGAAATGCTTCCCTTGAACCGCGAAGATGCCAAGGATTATACCATGTCTGCTCTGGAACAGATCGGATCTGATTATGATAGCGTTTTGGTAGAAAACGGAAACTACTATACCTGGAAATACACCGATACCATTTTGAATATTCCCTTGGATAGTTCCAACCGTATTACCACCACGGCCGAGATTCCTTTCCTTGGAATCGTTCTTCACGGTTATATGACCTATACCGGTGAAGCCATCAACCTTTCCGGTGACTATGAGCAGACCCTGCTTAAGTCCATCGAAAATGGTGCGAACCCCTATTTCGTATTGGCATATGACAACATTTCCGAATTGAAGACCAACGGCTACAGCGAATATTACGCAGTGGAATATGCCACCTGGAAAGAAAGCATCGTGAAAGAGTATCAGAAACTCAACGAAGTTTTGGCTCCCATCCAGAATGCCTGCATCACCGAGCACGAGATTCTGGACAACCGTGTGGTTAAGGTGACCTACGACGGTGGCACGGAAATCTACCTCAACTATAACAACTACGCAATTACGGTAGAGGGGCTCGAAATCGAGGCAATGGGCTTCTCCGTTGTCAATGCGTAAGGAAAGGATGAGGTGATAATATGAACAGTGCAGTGAAAACAAAAACAGTGGAACCGAAGACAAAGCCTGTGAAGCCTCCGAAAAAGCGCAAAGCCAAGTCACTTGATAAGGCAAAAGCCAGAGCAGGTTGGTTCTTCGTAGCCCCCTTTGTTCTGATCTTTTTCCTGATTTATGTCCCCGTTATTATTGACTCCATTACCTACTCGTTCAGTACCATCTACCCCTTGCCCGGCGGCGGATTTATTCTGGACCCGGTAGGTTGGGATAACTACAGAGATGCACTTTTGGTTGATCCGGGCTTTGTAACCTCATTGACCAGCGGTATTCAGCAGCTTGTTCTTGAGGTTCCGGCAATTGTTGTGTTCTCCCTGTTTATGGCAGTTCTTTTGAACCAGAAAATGGTTGGACGTACCTTGTTCCGCGCCATCTTCTTCATCCCGGTTATTCTTTCCACCGGTCTGATCGATGACATCGATATGAATAACTCCTTTGCAGATTATGCAGAGGGCGGTGTTGACGGAGGCGAAGAAGCAGCAGACCAAGCTGGCGAAGCGGTCAGCTCCGGCTCCGGTGTTAACATTATCTCTGCAGTGGACCTGCAGGGGCTGTTTGCCACGATGAAGGTGGGTACCGGACTTGTTGATTACGTTGTTGACATCGTAAACGACGTTTACAACCTGGTAAACCGTTCCGGTGTACAGATGTTGATCTTCCTTGCCGGTCTCCAGTCCATCTCCCCTGCCATTTATGAGTCTTGTACCATCGATGGTGCAACCACTTGGGAAACCTTCTGGAAGATAACCTTCCCGATGATCAGCCCGATGATCCTGGTAAATGCAATTTATACCGTTATTGACTCCTTTACTGCCAGCTCTAACACGGTGATGAACTACATCAACTCCGTGTATAAAGGAACGGCAAGCCAGGGCAGTGACGTGCTTGCGACTGCAATGTACTGGATCTACTTCTCGCTTGTAATTCTGATTATTGCGGCCGTAGCAGGTATTATGTCTGCCTACGTCTTCTATCAGAGAAGAGACTAAGAAAGGAGGATAAAACGAGATGAATGCTGAAGTGAATACCAAAAAGAAACCCAAATTCGGCAAGAAAAAGGAATTCGATGTTGAATTTGAAGACAGAACTCCCTTGTGGGAGCGAATCAAAAGCAAATATCTTACTTTAACCTTCTTACTGAACGTAGCTTGGGCTGTTTTCCGTTACGTCCTTCTGGTAGGTATTGCATACGTTATTTTGTACCCCTTTATTGCGAAGATCGCCGGCTCCTTTATGAGTCTGGACGACTTCCTGGATGTCACCGTAAAATTGATTCCGAAGTATCCTACCCTGGATACTTATAAGGCGATCATTACGGAAAATCGCTATTTTGAGGCGATTTGGAATACAACGATCATCTCCCTTCTTTGCGCTATTGTGCAGATGGTGGTCACCATGGTCATCGGCTACGGCTTTGCAAAGTTCAAGTTCAAGGGAAATATGATCCTGTTCTACTGTGTAATCTTTACCATGGTAGTTCCGCACCATGCACTCCGCTTGGCTCTGTTCCAGAAGTTCCGTTATTTTGACCTTTTCGGTATTATTAAACTGGCAACCGGTGGTACTTTGAACCTATTGAATACCTATTGGCCTTTGGCACTTCTTTCCGTTGGCGGACTCGCTTTCAAGAACGGTCTTTATATCTTCCTGATGAGACAGTTCTTCCGCGGCGTACCGGACGAATTGGAAGAAGCAGCCTACGTGGACGGCTCCGGTGTGTTCAAGACTTTTGTTAGAATCATCGTGCCTCTTTCTGTACCGATGATGATCACCGTGTTCATTTTCGCCTTCTCCTGGCAGTGGACCGATGACTTCTATACCACCCTGTTCTTTACCAAAACTTCTACTTATCTGATTCCGAACATTGTTTCAGTACCGCCTTCCTTGCCGGTTTCCGGTTCGGTTGCAGGAGTTTATACATCGGCAATTATCAATACCTGTGCATTGCTGATTATTCTCCCCTTGCTGATTATGTACTGTTTCTGTCAGAAGTACATTGTTCAAGGTATCGAGCGAAGCGGTATCGTTGGTTAAAATACTTCAATACCCAAGTGCCAGGCACTTGGGTATTGTTTTGCCTAAAAAAAGAACCAAGGCATTTGCCTTGGTTCTTTTTTTCTTTTTTTTATAAGATTTCGGAAATATTCCAGCGAACAGAATGGAGGGAGTTGTAATCATCACCGGGGCATTTCTGATAGAAAACTGTGAAGATATCACCGTTTTTCAATTCCACCGAGGAGGGGTAGCCATGATCCCAATCGGGAGCCTCCGGAGAAATGAGAACATCCTTGGACCAGGTCTTGCCAAAGTCAAAGCTCACGCGAGCATATTGGCCCATTGGCGGAAAGCGTCTGGAATAGACTAGCACCACTGCGCCGGAAGAATGCTGGAGCATGTGGGGGGGGGCGCCCAGCTGATCCTGATCTAAAAAGTGAGCCTCATCCCAGGTTTTTCCGTTGTCGTGAGAAATGGCGGTGTAGATCTTCATTTTTCCGGGGATCGTTTCCTTATCCTGGTAACGGACTGCGCCTAAAATATCGCCATTTGCCATTTTAATGGCATAAGGCTCGCAGCACATTTTATCTGCGCCCTTGGGCACGGAAGGCTTGGAAAGGTATTCCCAGGTTTCGCCGTCGTCGTGGCTTGTGTAAACATAAACATCGTCATTGGCGCGAATTTCTTTGGCGGCGGAAGAAAGGGTTCCGAACAAGAAAAGGGTGCCGTCTTCCAGGCGAATGGGGCCGTGAGGATTGGTCACGGGACAGGGACGGGGCTTGGACCAGGTCTTGCCACCGTCTCTGGAAATGCAAGTGAAGGGGCCGGTAAGCAGCTCGTCCTTGGGAAGGGTCTTCCAAATTTCTCTCATTCCTTTTGCCAAGGGAGTGGCAACCATATAGTGAGGAACTCCTTCTTTGATGATTTCCCATTGATCAAAGGTTTCCGGCGGGTGATTGAAGGAAAGCATCAAAATATTTCCCTCACCCCAGAGAACAAGTCCTACATCTCTGTCATCCAGGTAGGAATCGTGAATGATCTGGGGCGCAGACCAGGTTTCGCCCTCATCGTGGCTGACATACATCAAATTCTTGCCAAAGGGGCAAACGTGGGATAAACGGTGGCCGGAAGCGCCAACATAAAGGGTTCCGTCCTCTGCCTTGGCAACGGTGGGCCATGCCTGATAGCGGAAAGCGCCTTCCGTAATACGGGATACGATGGAATGTTTCATAGGGTCTCCTTTATAAAAGATTATTTTAGTTCATTCAGATTCCAGCGGACGGAATGGAGGGAGTTGAAATCGTCCCCGGGGCATTTCATATAATACACCGTGAAAAGGTCGCCTCCCGCCAACTCTACTGTTGAGGGGTAACCGTGGTCCCAATCGGGGGCAATGGGGCTGATGAGGGTATCGCGGCTCCAGGTCTTGCCTCCGTCAAGGCTGATCCTGGCATATTCGCCCATAGGCTCTGCACGACGGGAATAGGTGAGGATCACGGCACCGGAGGAATGAAGAAAAAGGTGGGGCGGTGCTCCCAAAAGATCCAGTAGAACGGGGGGCTCCCATGTAAAGCCGTCATCGTGGGAAAGGAGGGTGTAGATCTGAAGTTTGCCCTCCACTTCTTTGTTTTCAAGCCTTACGGCGGCAAGCAGATCTCCGTTGGGAAGGGAGAGTGCGTGAGGCTCCGTGTGCTGAATGTGCTGCGCGTTTTCAGGGTAGGGGATCTCGCTGCGGTGCTCCCAGGTCTCTCCATCGTCGTGGCTGACGTAACAATGAACGTCGGCGGGCTTGCGGTTCAGCATATCAAAATTTCTGCCGATGTAGAACAAGGTGCCGTCCTTCAGTCGGGTGGGGCCGTGGGGTGCAAAGATGGGCGCGGGGCGCACGTCAGACCAGGTGATGCCGTTATCACGTGAGAGCTTGGTGTAGGAAATGCGAGTGGTCTCTTCCTCCGATAGGTGCTTCCAGGTCTCTCTCATTCCAAGTCCCAAGGGGGAGTGGACGATGTGCCCGTGGCGGGGGCTTTCATCGTAGTGAGGATATTGGGTGGGGGCGTGGTTGCAGGAGCACATCAGAAGATTTCCTTCGCCCCAGGCAAGAAGGCCTACGTCACGGTCGTCAAGCCAGGAATCCTGAAGGATCTGAGGCAGGCTCCAGGTTTTGCCTTCGTCACGGCTTACGTAGAGAATGGCCTTGCCGAAGGGGTCAATGTGCCCCAGGCGGTGGCCGGAGGCACCCACATAAAGGGTTCCGTCCTCTGCCTTGGCAACGGTGGGCCATGCCTGATAGCGGAAAGCGCCTTCCGTAATACGGGAAACAATCTTGTGTTCCATAGCAAACTCCTTTTTTACTTCTTTTCCCGATTGTAGCAAAACCGTGGGGAAATGTCAATTGAAAAGGTAAGCAAATCTTAACTTTTTAAATACAGAAAAAGAAGACCCATTTGGATCTTCTTTTTTGCGCTATTTTGAATCAAAAGGACTGCATTTCGCCTTCCAGCATTACCCGGTCAACGCAGAAGGTATCATCCACGAAAACAAGGTTTGCCTTCTTGCCCTTCGCAACGGAACCGATCTCATAACCCATGCCGATGGCATTGGCAGGATTTGTGGAAGCCATCAAAAAGGCTTGTGCGATGCCGCAACTAGTATGGGTCATAATGTTGCGGCAGACTTGGTCCATGGTCAGACGGCTGCCGGCTAAATCTCCGTGAATATCGAAGGCAAGGTCTGTAATATGCTTCAAGCGTTCCGGGGAAGCATTGTTTTCTTTCATATTGGAGTCGGTGATCAGAATGACTCGCTCCAGGCCCTTGTTCTTCAGAATCAGTCTTTGCAAAGGAGCGCTCACGTGCATGGCATGAGAGTCGGAAATCAGTTCCGCATACATATCCTGATCCATAAAGCAGTATTCATCCGGACCGTTTCCGCGAGTGCCGCGCAT
This sequence comes from Eubacteriales bacterium, assembly GCA_045541915.1. Lineage (GTDB taxonomy): Bacteria > Bacillota > Clostridia > Oscillospirales > SIG627 > RGIG5579. Next base: position 12,298 of record JAZQJZ010000036.1, on the reverse strand, counting down.
ATCGGAAAGCTGGCCGGTGGCATCCATACAGTGGGTGAGAATGTTCAATCCGTAGGGCTTTAGTGCGCGAGCCTGATCAAAGTTGGCTTCGCTGTGTCCCAAGGCAAAACGTACATTGGGATTGACCTTTTTTGCGTATTGAACAAAAGGCAAAATCCCTTTTCTTTCCGGCGCAATGGCCCAAACCTTCACCAGGTCTCCGGCACCGTCCACCAGAGGAATAAATTGCTCCGGTGAAATTTCGGCGCGCCATTTATTGGCTTCGGGACTGCAGCCGTATTTCGGATTCATAAACGGCCCTTCCATATAAACGCCGGCAATACAACGACCGGCACCGCCCTTTTCCATCGCCTTTCGAATATTCCGGAAGCCTTCAAGGCTGGTTTCCAGATCAAAGGCAAGCTTTGAGGTGGGAAGGAAGGTAGTGGTGCCATACTGCAAGAAAAATTCGGCACAGCCCAAGGGATTTTCAAAGGATTCCAGATCGTTTCCCCTGTGAACGTGAATGTCAACAAATCCGGGGCCTACATATTTCCCCTTGGCATCGATGATCTGTGCACCCGAAGGGATTTCCACCTGGCCGCATTGACCTACCTCTATGATTCGATCATCCTGGATGAGAATCACGCCGTCCCAAAGGATGCCGTGCTCCAAAACAACTTTTGCATTTTGAATGGCGATCATCGTTTTACTCCTTTACAAATTGGTAAGCGGTGGCACCGGTTTTTTCGTCATAGGCGCCAAATTTCACTTTTAATTCACAGGCCTTTCCAATCTCTTCCATTACAAAATTGCAAAACACCGGATACCAGGGAGAAACTATGGCGTCATTTTCTCTCAGATAAGAAACCACGGGGCAGAATGTTACGGTAACCGAAAGTGCGCTGTTCGTTTCTTCAAAGGAAACTGCTTTCGGGGCCTTTTCCTTTTCATAAGATTGGAAAATGAATTCCCGAAGGGCACAAAGTCCTTCTTTTTTAATTTTTGCCACAGTAGGATGGAGAACGTTTTCTACGTACTGCTTCGCATATTCCCGAACAGCCGCTTCCTTGTAGGTCTCACCCAAATAGTCAATGCAGCGATTCATGCTTTTGTGAAAATCCTGGTGGAAATACTCGTTTTGTGAGGCTCTTCTATCCATGATCACGGTGTCCTCGTCGATGATCACCCGTCCGTCAAAAACCTTGGGATCGTAAACCAGGATAGAGCAAGCGGCTTTGTCAATGCCCTGGAAGTTGTAAAGATATTTCAGACCAAAGGGTTCAATGGAATGACGGTAAAAATCACAGTGGAAGCAGTATTCTTCATAAGGTTCCAGTCCCTGGCTATTCTGTAGTTCCAAAAGACGGCCTTTGGAGGGGCAGCGATGCATACTAAGCAGATAAAAGCCGCGCTTTTCATTGAGATACATGGTAAAATCTGCGGCCTCCTCGTTGAGGGTGCCGGTCCAATAGGTAAAGCAGCCCTTGATGCCTTCTTTTTCCACAATCTTTGCCAAGGGAGTGGTTCTGTTTTTGGGATCAAAGTGGATTCCCCAATAACGATTCACTTCTTCTGCTCCTTTTTTTGAAGCTAAGAATTTAAAAAACTCACTGTAAGCAGGAATAAAATCTTTGCAGGAAATCATTTTGTTTTCTCCTTTAAAACATTTTTCTTATTTTTATTATAGCCCTTTCAAAAGTGAAATGCAATTCACAATTTACCTATTTGTTTCAAATTCAACAATCTTTTGCGGAAATTGACATCAAAAAAAGAGCAAGGAGAATGGCAGTGTTTTCATTCTTTTCATCAAGAATGCTCCTTTCGAAGGTTTGCCATCAGTATAACACAAAGAAAAAATGCAATAAAAAAGACAATGGAAACCCATTGTCTTTTTTGATAGATTCTATTACTCTTCGTCCATAGCATCCTTGCGGGAAAGATTAATTCTGCCCTTGTCGTCGATCTCAATGAGCTTTACCTTCATCTTGTCGCCAACCTTGCAAACATCCTCAACTTTTTCCACTCTCTTTTTGTCCAATTTGGAGATGTGAACAAGGCCTTCTTTTCCGGGAGCAAATTCCACGAATGCGCCGAAGGTCATCAATCTGGTTACGGTGCAGTTGTCGAACACCATACCCACTTCAGGCTCAAATACGATGGCATCCACAATGGCCTTTGCGGCGTATGCGGAATCGCGATTTACAGCAGAAATGAATACGCTGCCGTCATCCTCAATGTCGATCTTGGCACCGGTATCGGCGCAGATCTTCTGGATCACCTTTCCGCCGGAGCCAATGACCTCGCGGATCTTATCGGGATGGATCTTCATGGAGATCATCTTGGGAGCAAACTCGGAAACATCTTCTCTGGGAGCGGGAATGGCTTTGAGCATAATCTCGTCCAGGATGTAGAGTCTTGCCTTGTGGGTGGTCTCCAGTGCCTGCTTGATGATTTCAGGAGTTAGACCGTCGATCTTCAGGTCCATCTGAATGGCGGTGATGCCTTCGTGGGTACCTGCAACCTTAAAGTCCATATCGCCGAAGAAGTCTTCCAGGCCCTGAATGTCGATCATAGTATCCCACTTGTCACCCTCGGTGATGAGGCCGCAGGAAATACCGGCAACGGGAGCCTTAATCGGAACACCGGCATCCATCAGAGCCAGGGTGGATCCGCAAATGGAGCCCTGTGAGGTGGAACCGTTGGAAGAAACGATTTCGGAAACCAGACGAATGGTGTAGGGGAAGTCCTCCAGGGAAGGAAGCACGGGCTCAAGGGCTCTCTCTGCGAGAGCACCGTGGCCGATCTCTCTTCTTCCGGGGCTTCTGGAAGCCTTGGCTTCGCCTACGGAATAGCCGGGCATATTGTAATGGTGCATATAACGCTTGGTCTCTTCAGGATCCACACCGTCCAGCATCTGCTGATCGGAAACGGAGCCCAAGGTAGCAAGCGTCAGAACCTGGGTCTGACCTCTGGTGAAGAGGCCGGATCCGTGAACTCTGGGAATAAGACCCACTTCGGAAGCCAGGGGTCTGATCTCATCCATTCTTCTGCCGTCCACTCTCTTCTTTTCATCCAAGAGCCAGCGGCGAACCACGAACTTCTGCAGCTTGTAAACGCATTCGTTGATCTGAAGACGGGAATCGGGATAAACCTCGTCGAACTTCTCGTAGATCTTGTTATAGACCACCTGCATTCTTTCATCGCGAACGGTCTTATCGTCTGTATCAAGGGCTGCCTTTACATCTTCAATGGCAAACTCCTTGATGGCTTCGAACATATCGTGATCCACCTCGCAAGAGGGGTAAGTGAATTTGGGCTTGCCAATTTCAGAAACGATATCGTTGATGAAGCGAACCAATCCCTGAATTTCTTCAAAGGCGGTCATGATGGCACCGAACATATCCTCATCGGACACTTCCTTAGCGCCGGCTTCGATCATCACCACTTTCTTTTCGCTGGCGGCAACGGTCAGCTCCAAAGTGCTCTTTTCACGCTGCTCCAGGGTGGGGTTGATGACCACTTTTCCGTCAACCAGACCGACGAAAGCACCGCCGATGGGGCCGTTCCAAGGAATATCGGAAATGGACAGAGCGATGGATGCACCGATCATAGCGGCGATTTCAGGGGAGTTGTCCTGATCCACGGAAAGGGTGAGAAGGGAGATGCAAACATCATTTCTCAAATCCTTGGGGAACAAGGGACGGATGGGACGGTCGATGACACGGCTGGTCAGGATCGCCTTGGTGGAAGGACGACCTTCTCTTCTGTTAAAGCTTCCGGGAATGCGGCCTACTGCATAAAGTCTTTCTTCGTAGTCAACGGACAGGGGAAGAAAGTCGATGCCATCTCTGGGTGCTGCACTTGCGGTAGCATTGGCCAGGATGCAGGTATCGCCGTAGCGAACCAGGCAGGAGCCGTTTGCCAGCTGGCTGATCTTACCGGTTTCGATGATCAGAGGTCTGCCGGCATACTCATATTTGAAGATTCTGTGATTTTCAAACATATCGATTCCCAAATTACTTTCTGAGACCGAGCTTCTCGATGATGGCTCTGTAACGGGTAATGTCCTTCTTCTGCAGATAGCCGAGAAGGTTTCTTCTGTGACCGACCATCTTCAGCATGCCTCTGCGGGAGTGGTGGTCCTTCTTGTTGACCTTCAAGTGCTCGGTGAGCGTGTTGATTCTCGAGGTCAGGATCGCGATCTGGACCTCAGGGGACCCGGTGTCGCCTTCGTGGGTTGCGTAAGTGGTAATGATTTGCTGCTTTTCTTCTTTCAGCATGGTTTTCACCTCCATAAATTCTGATCCTGTAACCCGGTAAGGGCAGGTGAAAAAAGCACGGGCACTTTGGCCGGCTCCGTTTCTCCCTTACTACGTTACGGATTGTGATAGTTGCCACGCTTACCACAAGCGAGGCAAAGAAAATTATACCACGTCAAGTATTAAAAGGCAAGAAGATTTTTTCAAAAAAATGCGTTTTCTTCCTTATATATAGAAAAAGTTTACGATTTGCTCATCTTTTTGGCGGCTTTTTTCCATTTCGCCCGGAATTTTTTCTTCATTTTTTGATTTCTCTTCATTCTTTGGATACAAAAAAGTGCCCTCATGGCCAAAAAAATGGCCAGAAGCGTCAGGATCATTTGCAGAAGTGTGGCGCTTTGAGAAAGAGTGATGCTTTTGTTTCCGGAGGATTTCCCGGTTCGCTTGTTGTGAAAGCTGATGCCGGCGGTGATGCGGGGATGGAGAACGATATCGTCCATTCGGTTCAGACAGCTGACCGCTTTGGTTTTCAGATTCATTTTTTGCTCCTTTTTTGTTTTTTCTTTATTCTGCCCCGAATTGAAAAAAATAGTGATGATGATTTCTTGTTTCGACATTTCCTACAAAGAAGGAGTGATAGAATGAGGAACACAAAAAAGGAAGTAAGCAAAGAGAGGGAAGAAGATGGAAAAAGAAAAAAGAGTCAAAGAAAAAAGAAGAGGAAAGTGGCTTTCCTTTTTTGAACAAGGAAAAGGATTGACGAAAAAGGCAATTTCCTATTTTTCCCAAACGGTTTCAGGGGTATCCACTGCATTTTGGGAATTGGTGGAAGAGGATTTGCCCCGGGAAAGGAGCCTGGGCAAGCGTCTTCTTATGCCCGGCGTATTTTTGGCTTTGGCCTTGTTTTCCGGGGTGGTGAGCCTGGCAAGGTTTCCGCTTGATACGTATCCGGCGGGGTTCGCGCTTCTGTCTGCCGTTGGGGGAACCGGGCGGATCCGGGTTCGTCGCACCCAGGAAAAAAACGGATCCATTTTGGAAGCGGCTCTACTTTTGACGGTTTTTTCCGGTGTTTTGCTTTCCTGTATTATGCTGGGGAAAAAGGGAATTTTTTATCTTTTGGCTTATATGATCCTGTTTCTTCTTCGGGCAGGCTTGAGCGGTGGAAAATTTGATGACAGTATTCTTTTCCGTGTGACGCTCTCTTCGGCCTTTGCCACCGGCCTGTCTCTTCTTCTTGCTGTGCCGCATTTTTCGGTCAATCAAGTGTTTGGAGCAGTGAGTATGGGTCTTTTGACCCCCATTTTGACCTATCTTCTTTGCGGAATTTATATTTTTTCAGTGGTAAAAACAGGCCGGGAGCAGATCCAAAGCCGCCGCCGTGTTTATCTGGAAGCGTCGGTCTTTACCTTGTTTTATCTATTTTTGTTTGCTCTGCGTGAGGTGGTGCTTTTTCAATTTTCCCTTTCCTTGATCCTGACTGTGATGGCAATGCTTTTCCTTGCCCGCTTTCGAGGGCCGCTGTTTGGCGCCGCAGCCGGAATGATCGGGGGAATGGCCTGTGCCATGGAGGCAGTGGCACCGGCACTGGCGGTGGGAGGCTTTTTTGCCGGTCTGTTTTTTGAATATTCCGGTACGGTGGCCATGATGATCTCCTTTGTTGCCTCCTGTGGCTACAGTCTTTTTTCTGAAGGCTTTTCCTCTTTTGCCTTTGTCAGCGCGGATTATCTTTGTGCTTTGGTTCTGTTTTGGCCCTTTCTTGGCTTTGTGCCCAAGGAAAACAAAGCGGCAATCAAACAGGCGCCGAGAGAGGTGATGCATCGGGAAACCATGCGCCGGGCCAGGCAAAAGCTGAAAAGCATGAGCGATGCCTTTTCCTCCTTGTCGGAGGTGTTTTATACCGTGGGCAATACCATGAAAAAGCCTCAATTGACCGAAACCAGCCAAATGGTCTCCGATTGCTGCAGCCAGGTTTGTTCCCACTGCGCCCTTTCCGCTCTGTGCTGGGGAGAGGAGCAATCCCTTTCCGCTTGTGCCACCACCGCTGCAGCCACAAGGCTTCTTTCCGAGGGAAAGGTAAGCCCGGCAGATTTTCCGCCGCCTTTTTCCTCTAAGTGCCGGGAATTGGAACCGTTGGTGGAAAAGATCAACCGCCGCTTTGAAGAGATCAACGGAAACTATATCAAAAACAATAAGACACGGCTTTTGGCCGGAGAATACAGTTCTGTCTCCCGTCTGTTAAAAAGCACCGCTCTGGATTTGGGTCAGGAATTGGAGTATAATTTGGCCTTTGAGGCAAGAGCCAAAAAGGTGTTGGGTGAATTGGGGATAGGATACCGAAGAGTGGCGGTATTTGGAAAACGGGAATTGAAGATCGACGTTTACGGCGTGGCAATGGAGCGGGTAAGCTTGAATTCCGATCAGGTGGTAGAGGCTTTTGGAAAGGAGTTTGATTGCCTCTTTGATGCGCCGGCCTTTCTGATGTTTGAGGAGAATGTGGTGATGCGCTTGCGCCGCCGCCGCAAGATCGCCCTGGAGTGCGCCAAATCCGGATGCACCAAAAAAGGGGAAGCGGTCAGCGGAGATTCCTGTCAGTTCTTTGAAACGGAACGGGACTTTTTCTACACGCTCATTTGCGACGGAATGGGGAGTGGAAGAGACGCGGCCTTTACCAGCCGTCTTTCTTCTATTTTCATTGAAAAGCTGATGCACTGTGCCACACCGAAAAATGTGACCCTGGAAATGCTCAATGCCTTCTTGATGGCAAAAACCGATGAAACCTTTACCACCGTGGATCTTTTGGAGGTGGATCTGCTTTCCGGAGATGCCAATTTCATTAAGGCCGGTGCGGCACCCTCCTATGTTTTGAGAGGGGATCGGCTTCATTGCATCGAATCTCGGACGCCGCCGGCCGGCGCTCTTGTGCGAATGTGTGCAGAGCAAACCTCCTTTTTCCTGAAAGAGGGGGATTTTATCATCCAGATGTCCGACGGAGCGGAGGTAGCCGGGGAAGGGTCCGGATGGCTCATTCGCCTTCTGACCGGCCAGAGCTTCCAAAACGCGGCTGCCCTTTGCGACTGCATTTTCCGTACTGCCAGGGAAAAGGGTGCCTTCCGGGATGATTTGAGCATCTCTGTGGTTCGAATTATGAACAGCAAATGAATAAAATATTTACTTTTTTCAAAAAAGCCATTGACAAAGGAGGGTGGTTTGCTTCATAATAAGGGAACAGGAAGAAAGGGGGAAAAAAGATGCATCACCGACGCGTTTTCCGCGTTTGCCTTGTGGCGCTTGCCTTGCTTTTTCTTGTCGCCTGCTCTCCTTCTGTCTCGCCCCTTGTGGGACGGTGGGAAACCGAGATCGAAGATGAAACCTTGGGAAGTATGAATCTGGTTTATCGCTTTACCGATGACGGAGAGGTTTTTTTGGAACAGGGAGAGGGAGATGAGATTTCCTTTTCCATTCCCTTCGGTTCTTATCAGATCCGGGACGATCAGTTGACCATTTCCAGCGACGGGACGGAATCCGTTTATATCTTTTCCGTTACAGATGGACAATTAAAGCTTTCCCAAAGCGGAGAAGAAACCCTTGTTTTTCAAAGGCTTTCCCAGTGAAAAAGAAATGAAAAAAGATTGAAAATCAAAGCCCTTTTGCATTTTTTGCAAGGGCTTTTTTCTTGTTTTGTAAAAAACCGTAATCACAAGATATTGTTTGCACTTTTTAATAAAGACACAATATCTTGTGTTTTTTTATTGACGAGGCGGAAACAATATGATATACTTACAAGGCAACAAAATGAAAAGGAACCGATATGAACATTCAAGGATACCAAAAGTTGTCTCTTTTGGATTTTCCGGGGAAGGTTGCTTGCACGGTGTTTACCGGTGGCTGTAACCTCAGGTGCCCGTTCTGCCACAATGCCTCTCTGGTTCGTTTCCCTCGGGAAAATGGCAATGTGGAAGAAGAGGTGCTCTCTTATCTGGAGAAGCGAAAAGGGATTCTGGAAGGCGTATGCGTTACCGGCGGTGAGCCGCTTCTTCAGCCAGATCTTCTTTCTTTTTTGGAAAAGGGAAAAAAGATGGGATATCAAATGAAGCTGGACACCAACGGAAGCGATGCGGAAGCATTGCGGCGCATTTTATCCTCCGGCTTTGTGGACTATGTGGCGATGGATATCAAATCCGCGCCGGCGTCTTATGAAAAGGCCATTGGGGTGAAGATGGATTTTTCCCCCTTTCAGAAAAGCATTCAGGTGCTTCGGGAAAGCAGTGTCCCCTATGAATTTAGAACCACGCTGGTCAAGGGAATCCATCAAGAGGAGGATCTGGAGGCCATTGCGGAGCTGTTAGCAGGGGAAAAAAGGTATTTTTTGCAAGGTTTTGTCGATTCCGGCAATCTTTTGGGAGAAGGCTTCGCCTCCTTCTCGCCGGAGGAAATGTCAAAATTTTTAACCATAATCAGAAAAAAAGTTCCCGAAGCTCATTTTCGGGGACAGGAAGAATGAGGAGAAATTATGTATCAGGTCAACAAAAGAGACGGCAAGATCGTAGATTTTGAAATTTCCAAGATCTCTTCTGCCATCAAGCTTGCTTTTGAAGCATGCGAACGCAATTACAATGACAACATCATCGATTTTCTTGCACTGAAGGTAACCAGTGACTTCGAGCCCAAGGTAGAAAACGATGTGGTCGCAGTGGAAGACATTCAGGACAGTGTGGAAACCGTTCTGGTACAGGCGGGCTATGCCGATGTGGCAAAGGCCTATATTCTGTACCGCCGTCAGAGAGAAAAGCTCCGTAATATGAAATCCACCCTGGTGGACTATACGGACATTGTCAACCAGTATGTAAAGAACATTGACTGGCGTGTGAAGGAGAACTCCACCGTTACCTATTCTGTGGGTGGCTTGATCCTGAACAACTCCGGTGCCATCACTGCAAACTACTGGCTCAGTGAGATCTATGATGACGAGATCGCCGGCGCACACAAGAATGCCGACATCCATCTTCACGACCTTTCCATGCTCACCGGTTACTGCGCCGGCTGGTCCCTCAAGCAGCTGATCGAGGAGGGTCTTGGCGGGGTTCCCGGAAAGATCACCTCTGCTCCTGCAAAGCATCTTGCTACGCTTTGCAACCAGATGGTCAATTTCCTTGGTATTATGCAGAACGAGTGGGCCGGCGCCCAGGCATTCTCTTCCTTCGATACCTACCTTGCTCCCTTTGTCAAGGTGGACAATCTGAGCTATGACGCTGTGAAAAAGTGCATCGAGTCCTTCATTTACGGCGTGAATACTCCCAGCCGCTGGGGTACCCAGGCGCCCTTCTCCAACATTACCCTGGACTGGACCTGTCCCCATGACCTGGAGGATGAATATGCCATTATCGGCGGCAAGAGAGTGGACTTCAAGTACGGTGACTGTAAGAAGGAAATGGATATGGTCAACCGCGCCTTCATCGAAATTATGATCGAGGGCGATGCCAATGGCAGAGGCTTCCAGTATCCCATTCCCACTTATTCCATCACCCGCGATTTTGACTGGTCTGAGACCGAGAACAACAAGCTTCTCTTCGAAATGACCTCCAAATACGGTACTCCTTACTTCTCCAACTATGTAAACAGTGATATGGAGCCCTCCGATGTGCGCAGTATGTGCTGCCGTCTCCGTCTGGATCTGAGAGAATTGAGAAAGAAATCCGGCGGCTTCTTCGGAAGCGGTGAGAGCACCGGTTCTGTAGGCGTTGTAACCATCAATATGCCCCGTATTGCTTACCTTGCGGAAAACAAGGAAGAGTTCTTCAAGAGACTGGATCATATGATGGACATTGCCGCCCGTTCTTTGAAGATCAAGCGTACCATCATCACAAAGCTTCTGGAGGAAGGCCTCTATCCTTATACCAAGAGATATCTTGGCACCTTCAACAACCACTTCTCCACCATCGGTCTTGTGGGTATGAATGAGGCCGGCTTGAATGCCAAGTGGATCGGCAAGGATATGACCCATAAGGAAACCCAGGAATTTACCAAGGAAGTGCTCAATCATATGCGTGAGCGTCTTTCCGACTACCAGGAGAAATACGGCGATCTTTACAACCTGGAAGCCACTCCTGCCGAATCTACCGCCTTCCGTCTGGCAAAGCACGACCGCAAGAGATATCCCGATATCAAGTGTGCTTCAGACGGCGAAACGCCTTATTACACCAACTCTTCTCACCTGCCGGTAGGCTATACCGATGATATCTTCTCTGCACTGGATATCCAGGATGAATTGCAGACACTTTACACCTCCGGCACTGTTTTCCACTCCTTCATTGGTGAAAAACTGCCCGATTGGAAGGCTGCAGCTTCCATCATCCGCAAGATCGCAGAGAACTACCGTCTGCCTTACTACACCTTGTCTCCCACCTACTCTGTCTGCAAGGAGCACGGTTATATTGCAGGCGAAAAGTACACCTGTCCTAAGTGCGGCAAGGAGACCGAGGTTTACAGCCGTATCACCGGTTACTACCGCCCCGTGAAGAACTGGAACGACGGCAAGAGCCAGGAATACAAGGAAAGAAAGACCTATGATATTCTCAATTCCAAGCTGACCCATACCGGTCCTCAGGAAATTGCGGCAGAAAAGCAGGCACAGGGCGTCGATGCGTTCCTGGCAGACGGTATTTATCTGTTTGCCTCCGCTACTTGCCCCAACTGCAAGATCGCCACGCAGCTTCTGGACAAGGCAAACATCTCCTTTAACAAGGTTTTGGCACAGGAGAATGTAGCTCTCACCGAGGGACTTGGCATCAAACAGGCTCCCACTCTGGTGGCAGTGAAAGACGGAAAGGCAGAGAAGTTCGTTTCCGTTCCTGGCGTGAAGAAATTCATTCAGTCTGTTCAGTAATGGTGTTTTTTGAGGGCGGGGCAAAGCCCCGTCCTCTTCATTTTTTTCTTTGAGAGGGATTGAAATATGTATGATATTGTAATTGTGGGCGCAGGTCCTGCAGGTCTCACCGCCGCAGTTTATGCAAGACGGGCGGGAAAGAGCGTTTTGCTTTTGGATAAGGGCGCCTTTGGAGGACAGATCACCTTTTCTCCCAAGGTGGAAAACTATCCCGGCTTTGAAACGGTCAGCGGAACGGAATTGGCCGACCGAATGGTAGAGCAGGTGCTCAGCCAGGGTGCCGATGTGGAAGTGGAGACTGTGGTAGAGGTGAAAAGCGATGCAGAGGGGAAATTTGTGATCACGGAAGAGGGAAGTGAATATCCCTGCCGCGCAGTGATCCTTGCTCCCGGTGCAAAGCACCGTCACCTGGGTCTTGAAAATGAAGAAAAATTCATCGGCGAGGGCATCAGCTTTTGCGCGGTTTGTGACGGTGCCTTTTATAAGAATAAAACGGTGGCTCTCATTGGCGGTGGCAACTCTGCTTTGCAGGAGGCTATTTTGCTCTCCGAAACCTCGGAAAAGGTTTATGTGATCCAGAATCTGGATTTCTTAACCGGCGAAAAACGACTGGAAGAGATCTTAAGAGGCAGAGGAAATGTGGAGATCATTACCGGAACGGTAGTTTCTGCCATTGCTGACGGAGATCAGTTCCACGCCATCACACTGAAAAAAACGGCCACCGGGGAAGAGACCGAGCTTGAAGTAGATGGAATGTTTGTGGCCATCGGTCTGGTTCCTGAAAACGGAGCCTTTGAAAATTTAGCAGACCTGGATTCGGTGGGATATTTTGATTCGGGAGAGGACTGTATGACCCGAACTCCGGGCATTTTCGTGGCCGGAGACTGCCGAAAAAAAGGAGTCCGTCAAGTGACCACGGCAACGGCCGACGGCGCCACTGCTGCCATTGCAGCTTGCCGTTATTTGGATTCTCTCTAATGAAAAAGAGGCACAGAAGGGAGACACTTCGTAAAGAAGTGTTCTCCCTTATTCATTTTTATATAAAAATTGACACTTTCTACTTGAAAGTGTCATAGTGGGTTACGCACTTTCAAAATGTGCGTAACGGAAGTACATATTTTAAAATTAAACTATCTCAAAAAAAGAATATTAAGTGATATTGTGAGACAGGTCT
>JAZQJZ010000035.1:0-1629 GCA_045541915.1 Eubacteriales bacterium | reverse complement strand
GTGATCGTCATGGAAGGGACACAAGGCCATCCCATGACGGTTTACTGTCAGCCCATAGTGTTCCGCCGCCTCGCGGGCTGTGACGAGGCTTTTGACGCTTTTGAAGTCAATCATTTGTTTACCTCCTTTTTCTGTTCTCGGAAAAGTGAGAGCAGTTATTTAAGAACGAGACTGCTCACTTTTCCGCTTTGGAGGCAGGCAAGAAAAAAGGACCTGAACCCTGTACGCACGTACAGATCGGTTCAAGTCCTTTTCGTTTTTACCATTGTGGCCCGCTTGCACTTCCCCTCGCGCGGGCGGATAAGAATTCGGCTTTTGCCTGTTTCCGCCCAATTATACGAAAAAATCCTTCACGGGAGGCTGAAATCGACACTTCTGCATTTTTGCAAGCGGGATTTCGCCAGAAATTGCAGATTTGCAATTTGGGGCATAAAATCCCTATGCGCAAATATTCTGCGGCGCATGGGGATTTTTCGCATGTGATTCGGTTCCCCCGTCAAGGGGCGAGAATCACGCGTTGAATCATGTTTTTACTGTGCAAGCTCCGCTTTCACAGCAAAAATTTGATTAAACGCGTGATTCTCGCCCCTTGACGGGGCAACCGAATCACATGCGATAAATCCCCATGCGCCGCAGTATATTTGCGCATGGGGATTTTATGCCCAAAATTGCAAATCTGCAATTTCTGGCGAGACTCCGCTTGCAAAAATGCAGAAGTGTCGATTTCAGCCTCCCGTGAAGGATTTTTTCGTATAATTGGGCGGAAACAGGCAAAAGCCAAATTCTTTTCCGCCCGCGTGAAGGGAGGTGTAAGCGGGCCACAATGGTTAAACGAAAAGGACTTGAATCGATCTGTACGTGTGTACAGGGTTCAGGTCCTTTTTTCTTGCCTGCCTCCAAAGCGGAAAAGTGAGAAATCCCGTTCTTAAATAACTGCTCACTTTTCCGAGAACAGAATAAAGGAGGAAAAGAAAATGAATCATATCAGAAATAAAACGCGCATCGTGCGTCGGAAACGGAGGCAACGCTGATGGCAAAAGCACAGTACGGCATCCTCCGCTTCGCCAAGTACAAGGGGCCGGAAATCAGCAACATCGAGGCCCACAACGAGCGCACCAAGGAGACCTACGCCAGCAATCCCGACGTGGATCTGAGCCGCAGCAAATTCAACTTCCACCTGATCGAGCCGCGGGACAAATACCGCGCCCAGGCGGAGACAAGGATCAAGGAGTGCCAATGTCCCCGGGTCTGCTCCAACAGCGTCCGGGTGGTGGAGACGCTCATCACCGCAAGCCCCGAGTTCTTCGAGGGAAAGAAGCGGGAAGAAGTCCGCGCCTATTTTGAGCACGCGCTGGGCTCCCTGCAGAGCCGGATCGCCCCGCAAAACTTCATATCCGCCGTCGTGCATATGGACGAGAAGACGCCCCATATGCACGTTTCTTTTGTCCCGATCACGGAGGACGGGCGGCTGAGTGCCAAGGAGATCGAGGGCAACAAGAAAAAGCTGACCGAGTGGCAGGACGGCTTCTGGCAGCACATGGTGGAGAAATACCCGGACCTGGAGCGGGGCAAGAGCGCCAGCATCACCGGGCGCACCCACATCCCGCCGCGGCTCTTTAAAGAAGCCGA
>JAZQJZ010000034.1:0-121511 GCA_045541915.1 Eubacteriales bacterium | reverse complement strand
CATAGCAGGGCAGGCTTTAGGGGAGGAAAATTACCTTCTTTCGGTGATAATTTTTGTTTCTTCTGCCCTAGTGGCGCTGGGAGGCTACTTTATTTACTATAAAATTTCGAAACGAAGGACAAAGAATTAAAGCGGCAACACCGCATTTTTCTTTTTGATAAAATTTAAAAAATCTATTGACAAATATTAACAATACGGCTATAATATACAAGGTTAGCAGAGGCTAACTGCCTTTTTTTGACGGTAAGTTAGCCTTGGCTAATCCTCAAATTTAACGGAATTCGCGGTGATACTGAAAAATGACCTTATTGGAAGCCCAAGAGGGCAAGGAATACATTATTGAAAAAATATGTACTGATGATGAAGAACTTGATTCATTTTTGTTTTCTCTCGGTTGCTACAGCGGGGAAACCATCACCGTGGTTTCACATTTGAAAAACAGTTGTATGGTGTCTATTAAGGATGCGAGGTACAACATTGATAATCAGTTGGCAGAAGCAATCCTTATTTTCTAAAAAAATCGGCACTTTGCCGATTGTTTTTTGAAAACGAGTTAGCCACCGCTAACCGATTTGCGTAGAATGGATTTAAAGGAGGAAAATTTTATGAGAATTGCCCTTGCAGGCAATCCTAACTCAGGAAAAACCACAATGTATAATCGCTTAACAGGCCGCAACGAGAAGGTGGGCAACTGGGCAGGCGTTACCGTTGATAAGAAAGAACACCCTATTAAAAAGGCTTATTATAAAGGGGAAGAGGAGCTTATTGCCGTTGACCTTCCCGGCGCCTATTCAATGTCACCATTTACAAGTGAAGAAAGTATCACCAGTTCCTATGTTAAAAAGGAGAATCCCGATGTTATCATTAACATTGTGGATGCTACCAACTTAAGTCGTAGCCTTTTCTTTACCACACAGCTGATGGAACTTGGAATTCCGGTAGTAGTTGCCTTGAATAAGTCTGACATCAATGAGAAAAAAGAAACCAAAATCAATGTTGCAGCACTTTCGGAAAAACTGGGGTGCCCGGTTGTGGAGACGATTTCCACTTCTGCAAACGGTCTCTCTGCCGTGGTGAAAACTGCCGCATCCTTGAAAGGGAAAGGGCAGAAGGCGCCTTATGTGCAGAAAAATGTGGATTTGACGGATAAGGTAGCCGTGGAACAGGCAGACAGAAAAAGATTTCAGTTTGTCAATCAGATCGTAAAAGATGTGGAAAAACGCAAGGTCTTCACGAAAGACCGCAATTTTCAGGATAAGATCGACCAAGTTCTGACCAATAAGTGGCTGGGAATTCCGATCTTTGCCGTGGTTATGTGGGCGGTGTTTTACATTTCCCAGACAACCGTTGGCACTTGGATTGCCGATTGGCTTTGCGGATACATTGGTATGTTCCAGGAATGGTTTGGAGAATTTTTGACCTCGGCCGGCGCAAGCGAGATCCTTGTTTCTGTGTTTGCCGATGGTATCGTAGGCGGCGTCGGTGCCGTTGTTGGCTTCCTTCCCTTGGTAATGGTAATGTATTTCCTCCTTTCTCTTTTGGAGGATTGCGGCTATATGGCACGTGTTTCTGTTGTGCTTGACCCCATCTTCAAATGCGTTGGGCTTTCCGGTAAATCCGTGATTCCGCTGGTCATTGGTACAGGATGTGCCATCCCTGGCATTATGGCGTGCCGCACCATCCGCGATGAAAGAGAGCGCAGAGCCACCGCTATGCTTACGCCCTTTATTCCTTGTGGTGCTAAAATTCCTGTAATTGCCCTGTTCGCAGGTGCATTCTTCCCCGGCTCCAAGTGGGTTTCCCCTTTGATGTACTTTGCCGGAATTCTTTTGGTTCTTTTCTGGGCTTGGATCGTAAAGATCATCTCCGGATATAAGTACAGAAAGAGTTTTTTCATCATTGAACTTCCCGAATATAAGATCCCCAGCCTTTGGAAAGGTGTGCTTTCCATGTTGGATCGCGGTAAGGCTTATATCATCAAAGCAGGTACAGTCATTCTGATTTGCAATGCCATTGTCACCATTATGGCTTCCTTCAACTGGAGCTTCCAGTCTGCGGAACCGGATCAGTCCATTCTGGCTTCCATTGCGCATCCGGTATCTGTTCTTTTGATCCCTCTTGGCTTTGGTGTTTGGCAGCTGGCAGCAGCTGCTGTGACGGGCTTTATTGCAAAGGAAGAGGTAGTGGGCACGGTAGCAGCAGTTTATGCCATTGGCGAGTCTCTTATTAACGGCGATTTCGAAATTGTGGAAGGCGCTTCCTCTTCCGTTGCGGAAATGATTACCATCAATGGTGCCCCTATGGTTCCTGTGGTTGCTTTGGCTTACCTTGCATTTAACCTGTTCACGCCTCCTTGCTTTGCAGCAATGGGTGCAATGAACTCCGAAATTAAGTCCAAAAAGTGGCTCTTTGGCGGCATCGGTCTTCAGTTTGCCACCGGTTATGTGGTAGCATTCCTTATTTATCAGCTCGGTACTCTCTTTACCACAGGTGCTATGGGCGACGGATTTGTTGCCGGTTTGATTGCAGTGGCTGCCATTGCCGTATTTGTGATTTTCCTTGTGATTCGTTCCAAAAACAAATTGGCAAAGGAATATGCCCTGAAAAAATAAAATTGTGATGAGGTGAAAAGGATGCCTAGTGTAATTGATATCGTGTTGATTCTGGTTCTTGCTTTGATGATAGGTGGAGCTGTTTGGTATATCGTAAAAGCGAAGAAAAGCGGAAAGAAATGCATCGGTTGTCCCGATAGTGGCTCCTGCGCTTCGCACAAAGAGTCATCCTGCGGGTGCTACTGCACCTGCTGCGAAGAAAAGCACTCCTCTGAAAACCAATAAAGTGAAAACGGTCCTCCCAAAAAGGAGGGCCGTTTTATATAAAAAAAGCACCGTCAGACAGACGGTGCTTTTGCGTGTTACATCAGGTTTTTCAGTTTGTCTACCAAAGGTGTCTTTTCCCAAGGAGCGTCCAATTCTTCGCGGCCCATATGACCGTAGGCGGCAAAGGGCTTGTAAATGGGTCTGCGCAGATCCAGGGTGCGGATGATACCGCCGGGAGTGAGATCTACAAGAGACAAAAGGGCTTCGGCGATTTTGTCGTCGCCGATTTTGCCGGTGCCGAAGGTATCAACCAAAACCGAGGTAGGCTTGGCAACGCCGATGGCATAGGAAATCTGAACTTCGCATTTTCTGGCAAGGCCTGAGGCCACAACATTCTTTGCCAGGAAACGGGCAGCGTAGGAAGCGCTGCGGTCCACTTTGGTGGGATCCTTTCCGGAAAAAGCGCCGCCGCCGTGACGGGAATAGCCGCCGTAGGTATCCACAATGATCTTTCTGCCGGTCAAACCGCTGTCACCTTGAGGGCCGCCGACCACAAAGCGTCCGGTGGGGTTCACCAGGATCTTGGTGTCTTTGTCCATCAAAGAAGCATCGATGGCCGGGGTGATCACGTGGCGGATTACATCCTTGCGAATGGTTTCCTGCTCTACCTCTGCGCCGTGCTGAGAGGAAACCACAATGGTATCGATTCTCTTGGGCTCGCCGTTTTCGTATTCCACCGTAACCTGTGTTTTTCCGTCGGGACGGAGATAGGGGAGAACGCCGCTTTTTCTGGCATTGGTGAGAGTCTTGGCAAGCTTGTGAGCCAGAGAAATGGGAAGAGGCATCAATTCCGGTGTTTCGTCGCAAGCATAGCCGAACATCATACCCTGGTCACCGGCTCCGTCAGCATCCACACCCATTGCAATGTCGGGGGATTGCTGATGAATGGAGCTGATTACCGCGCAGGTGTCACAGTCAAAACCGAATTTTGCCCGGTCATATCCGATTTCACGAATGGTTTCTCTTGCGATTTCCTGAAAGTCAACAATGGCAGAGGTGGTGATTTCACCCATCACCAAAACCAGCCCGGTGGTAACTGCGGTCTCGCAGGCAACTCTTGCCGTCGGATCGATCTTTAAGATTTGATCCAAAATGGCATCGGAGATCTGATCGCAAATTTTATCGGGATGTCCCTCGGTCACAGATTCAGAGGTAAAAAATTGTTTCATATATGTATGTCATCCTTCTTGAAATTAAGTTCTCTGTCATTATAATCGAACACAAGGTCAAAATCAATAGATTTGTATGAAAAAGTCAGAAAAGGGCAGAAAAAGTAAGATGAATTTCCTTGACAAAATTTGAAACAACAATTCGTGAAAAGTGCCGAAAAAGCCTAAAAAATATTGACGCAAAAGGCCTTTTGTGATAAAATACAAAAGAATGAAAATCGGGAAATTTGGCTTTTTCTCAAAAAACTTCAAAGGAGCGGGCTGTGGGACAGATCATTGTAGTGACCAGCTTGAAGGGCGGCGTGGGTAAAACCGTGTTTTCCGCCGGACTGGCATATACCTTGGCACAACAGGGAAAAAAGGTTCTGGCAGTGGATATGGATCTGGGCACCGGTGGACTTGACATTGCCCTGGGCAGGGAAGACTCTGTGCTCCCCACTTATTTGGATCTTCTTTCCGGCGTTTGCCGCCCGGAGGATGCTCTCTTTCCCGGAGAGGACGGAATCGTCTTTCTCTCTGCACCGGTTTTCTTTAACGAATCCAGCCTTGCCAGCGTGACCCAAGAAGCCTTCGATGGCCTGATTTCTTACTTAAAAGACTATTTCGATATTTTGATTTTTGATATGCCGGCCGGCGGCGGTGCCGCTTTCCGCTTTTTTGAGGATTCTCCTCTTGTGGACTTAACGGTTCTGGTGACCACCTCGGCTCCCACCGCAGTCCGTGCGGCAGAACGGTGCGCAATGCGGCTGAAGACACCGGAAAAAACAAAGCTTCTGTTGAATTCATTTCGTCTCTCCCGGCCTCAGGATAATACCTTTGGTGTGGTGGAGGTAATTCAAAGAACCAGCGTTCCCATTATCGGCGTGGTGCCCTTTGACGCCGGCGCGGAAAAGGCTTTGGCAAAGGGTACTCCTTTGTCTGCCAATAAAAGAAGCGCTGCCGGGAAGGCCATTTCCAATGTGGCATCCCGTATCTTAGGGGAAAGCGTTCCGCTGTTTCAGCAGGTGCTTTCCGGCAAAAAAAGAGTTCGTTTTTATTGATCTACGGTATTACTTTAGGAGGTTTCTATGCAAATTGCGCTGATCGCTCAAGACGACAAAAAAGAATTGATGGCACAGCTTTGTATCGCTTACAGCGGTATTTTATCCAAGCATAAGCTGTTTGCCACAGCCACCACCGGCCGAATTATCACAGAAGCAGCCGGGTTGAACATTGAATTGTTGCTTGGCGGTGCAAACGGCGGCCGTGAACAGATCAGTTCCCGAATTGCATACGGTGAGATCGACCTTGTTTTGTATCTTCGCTCCACCGGCCCAAATGAGCCATTTGATGCTTTTGATGCCGAATTAATCCGGCTTTGTGATACTTATAATCTTCCCCTTGCAACCAATCTGGCTACTGCCGAAGCGATCATTATGGCGCTGGGCCGTGGCGATTTGGATTGGCGAGAAAATATGAGATAATAAATTGATAAGAAATATATAGAAAAAAGGATAAGAAAATGCAAAGAACTGGTTACTGTGCTTCTTTCGGAGCAAATGACATTGGAAAAAAAGTAAAGGTTTGCGGTTGGGTGCAAAAGCAGAGAGATTTGGGCTCCCTGATCTTTATCGATCTGCGCGATCGCAGCGGCATTCTCCAGCTTGCCTTTGATGAAAATTCTCCCAAGGAGCTGTTTCAGCTTGCATTCGGTGTTCGCGCCGAGTATGTCTTGTCTGCAGAGGGTGTGATCCGCGCTCGGGGAGAAGGCGCTGTCAACCCCAATCTTCCCACCGGTCAGATCGAGGTGGCAGTAGATCGTATGGAAGTGCTTTCGGAAGCAGAAACACCTCCCTTCGAGGTGCTCAACTCCATGGATGTCCGGGAAGAGATGCGCTTAAAATACCGCTATTTGAATCTGCGTCATCCTCAACTCCAGAACAATCTGCGCTTCCGTCACAAATTGGCCAAGAGCGCCAGAGATTATTTTGATTCCCAGGGCTTTTTGGAAATCGAAACTCCCGTTCTGATCAAATCCACTCCGGAAGGCGCCAGAGACTATCTGGTTCCCAGCCGTGTTCACCCCGGCTCCTTCTATGCACTTCCTCAGTCTCCTCAGCTTTATAAGCAGCTTTTGATGGTCTCTGGGTTCGATCGCTATATGCAGATCACAAAGTGCTTCCGCGACGAGGACCTTCGTGCAGACCGTCAGCCTGAATTTACTCAGCTTGACCTGGAAATGTCCTTTGTGGATGAAGACGATGTTATGAGCATCAACGAAGGCTTCTTAAAGAAGATCTTCAAGGAAGAATTGGGAATCGAAATTCCCACGCCGCTTCCCAGAATCCCTTTCCGGGATGCGATGGAGTACTATGGCTCCGATAAGCCGGACCTTCGCTTTGATATGAAACTGGTGGATCTTTCTCAGATTGTAAAGAATTGCGAATTTAAGGTATTTGCCGGCGCCGTAGCCGAAGGTGGCTCTGTCCGCGCCATCAATGTAAAGGGTGTGGCAGATAAAATGAGCCGCAAGGAAATCGACAAAATGACTGATTTTGTCAAAACCTACCGTGCCAAAGGACTTGCCTGGCTGAAGGGCGGCGAGGAAACCACCTCTTCTTATGCAAAATTCTTGAGCGAAGAGGAAAATCTTGCCATTGAAAAGGCCTGTGGCTTTGAAAAGGGCGACGTTCTCTTTGTGGTGGCCGATAGCAAAAACCAGGTTGTTTTTGATTCACTTGGTGCCCTTCGCTGCAAATGCGGGGAACAGTTCGGCTTCTATGATAAAAATGCATTCTCCCTCCTTTGGGTCACCGATTTTCCCATGTTCGAGTTGGACGAGGAAACCGGAAAATACAAAGCCATGCACCATCCCTTTACCAGCCCCAAGGATGAGGACCTTCCTCTCTTGGATACTGCTCCTGAAAAGGTACGTGCCAAAGCGTATGACATTGTAATCAACGGTTGGGAAGCCGGCGGCGGTTCCGTGAGAATCCACCGAGGTGACATTCAGCAAAAGGTGTTTGATATCATCGGTTTGACCAAAGAAGAAGCCAATTTGAAATTCGGCTTCTTGCTGGAGGCATTCCGTTACGGTGTACCCCCTCATGCAGGCCTTGCCTTTGGTTTTGACCGTCTGGTGAGCCTTTTGTTGGGATTGGATGCCATCCGTGATTGTATTGCATTCCCTAAGGTGCAGAACGCCTGTGAGCTGATGACCGAGTGTCCTGCAAAAGTACCTCAGGAAGCTCTGGATGAGCTTGCCATCACAGTGGTAAAGACAGAAGAATAAATCTTGTTCGGAAAGGAACGAAATCAAAGTTATGATCGAAATCAACGGGATCACCAAACGGTACGGTGATAAGATCGCGGCAAACAACGTAACATTTACGGTGAATGCCGGTGAAATTATGGGATTTCTGGGCCCCAACGGTGCCGGAAAATCCACGACCATGAACATTCTAACCGGCTATCTTTCTGCAACGGAAGGGTCTGCCAAGATCGACGGCATCGACATTTTCGAAGACCCCATCGGTGCCAAAAAGAAAATTGGCTTTTTGCCGGAACAGCCGCCCCTTTATCTGGATATGACGGTTCGGGAGTATCTCAATTTTGTTTATGATCTGAAAAATTGCAAATTGGACCGGGAGCGTCATTTGAAGGAGATTTGCGAGGTGGTGAAGATCAGCGATGTTTACAATCGTGTGATCCGCAACCTTTCCAAGGGTTATAAGCAGCGTGTGGGAATTGCCCAAGCACTCATTGGCAATCCTCCGGTTCTGATTTTTGACGAACCTACGGTTGGCCTTGACCCTAAGCAGATCATTGATATCCGAAACCTGATCAAAAAGCTGGGCAAAGAGCATACCATCATTCTTTCCACACACATCCTGTCCGAGGTTCAGGCTATTTGTGACAGAATCGTGGTGATCAACAAAGGCAGAATCGTTGCCAATGAAAAAACCGAGAATTTGGCACAGGCAGTGGAAGGGAAGCGCCGCATGACCTATAACATCTGCGGTCCCCAGAATGAAGTGCTGAAGCTGATCAAAGCTGTTCCCGGTGTTTCTTATGCGGAGGTCATTGGTCAAAGGGACGGCGACAGCGTTTCTTATATGATCGAGAGCACGGAAAATATTGATGTCCGGAAGCCCATCTTTTTTGCATTGGCAGAAAAGAGATGGCCCGTAGTGGGTATGGATGTCATGGGAATGGATCTGGAGGATGTGTTCCTTGCGCTGATCCAGGACCGCGGCCAGAACCAAGGCACGAAGAAAGGAGGAAAACGCTGATGTTTGCAATCTTCAAGAAAGAACTTCGTTCTTATTTTTCCAGCCCCATCGGCTATGTTTATGTGGCCCTTTATCTTTGCGTTTCTTCTCTTTTGTTTACTTATACCACCCTTTATTCCGGTACCTGCGAAGTGAATATGTATTACACTATGATGCTGTTTCTGTTTGCGGTGCTGATTCCTCTTTTGACGATGAGAATGCTCAGCGAAGAGAAAAAAACAAAAACGGAACAGATCTTGCTCACCTCGCCTGTTAGTCTGTTTTCCATTATCTTTGGCAAGTATCTGGCTGCATTTGCTCTCTTTGCCGGAACTCTCCTTGCCTCTTGTTTGAACTTTATTGTTCTGTACTTCTATGGAGAGCCCAATTCAGTCATTATGTTTTCCACTACGCTTGGAATCCTCTTGATTGGCTCTGCTTTTATCGCCATTGGAATTTTTATTTCCGCTTGCACGGAAAACCAGTTGATTTCCGCCCTGCTTACCATCGTTGCTATTGCCGCAACCCTGGTCCTTGGCACCCTTGCCAATTACATTACCTTCACTCCTTTGCGTGTTGTGCTGAAATGGATCTCCATTTTTGACCGTTTTTATGTTTTCACCTATGGCTATTTTGATATTGTAGCGCTTTTGTATTATATTTCCATTTCGGTTGTATTTCTTTTCCTGACCGTTCGTGTCTTTGAAAAACGCCGTTGGGAATAAGATTGAAATAACAAAGTATAAAGGTATCATTATGGATAAGAATCAAAAAGTAAAAGCGAAGAAAAGTATTTTTTCTTCCAGAAAATTTAAATACGGCGCTGCCGCAACGGTTTTCACCGCGTTTTTTATTGCAGCGGTCATTCTGTTCAATGTAATCATATCTGCCATTGATTCCAAGTTCAGTCTTTATTTCGATCTGACCGATGATCAGATTTTTTCCATCAGCAAAGAAACGGATGAAATGGTAAAAAAGCAAATTGAAAATTACGCTAAGGAGCACGGGGAAGAGCCCCAGATCGAGATTCACTTCTTCCAGGCAAGAGATAAGATCCTGGAGGATAAGGAAAAATCCTGGACACTGAACCTGGCTGAAAGCTATGCAGAGGCCCATTCTCAGATCAATGTGAAGTTTCACGAGGATCTGACCACTCACCCGGAAAATTATGCTTTTTACGCCAACTTGGGATATACCATCAATGGTGAAACCATTTTGGTGACCAATTCCCTTCAGCAGGGTTCTTTTCGCTACCTGACATTTGATGCCTGTATGGTCTATGATGAGGACGACACTTATGTCTGGGCTTATCAGGGCGAAATGAAACTCAATTCCGCTATCTACTATGTCACCCAGAGAAAGAGTCCCGTCGTCACCTTTATCACCGGGCACGGGGAATCGGTTCCTCAGTTTTTGACCGAAATGCTGACCAACTGCGGATTTACCATTGAAAATGTGGATCTGACCACGCAGGATATCAGCGAAGATTCCAAGATGCTCTTTTTGTATGCCCCTCAAAAAGACATTACCTATTCTGAGGATGATAGCGTAGTAACGGAATATACCAAGATCTCCGATTATCTAAATGCCTACCGTTCCATGGTTGTGGTGGCTTCTCCCGATACACCCAAGCTTCCCGTTCTGGATGAACTTCTGGAATCCTGGGGACTTGAATTGGTACGGAATCAAGTGGTTATGGATGATATTTACTGTCACACCCAGGATAAACGGATGCTTTATGTGAATTATCCGGAATCTGAAAGTATGGCAGCTGCCTTGACCGGCTCCTTGACCGGACTTTCCAATCCACCCCGCACCCTTTTCTATCGGGGCGCTCCCATTAACATCCTTGATTCCGGCAACGGAACGGATACCATTGTAGAGCCGGTGCTCACCAGTTCTGACAATTCTTATGTGGAGCTGATTACGGAAGATGGAACGAAAAAGCAGACCGGACCGTTTAATTTGATGGCAATTTCTTCTCGCTTCACCTATATCAACAATGCCGAAACATACGGACATCTGCTTTTGATCGGTAGCGATAGCTTTACCGAAACCAATATGTTCCGAGAACAGTTTGGTAACACGGATATTGTGTATAATATCATCCGTCTTTTATCCAACGAAGATGTGGTGATGGAGACCAATTATAAGGTTTTGGAAGATTACACCATTGATATCGATGCCGGCACTGTATATGTTTATGGCATCGTAGCATCCGTTGTGATTCCCATTGCCATTTTTGCCATGGGAACGGTTGTGTATATCAAGAGAAAACATATGTGATCGGAGCAAATCCAACATGAATAAAAAAGAACAAAACAAAGCACCTGAGAAAAAGAAGTTTTCTTTTTCTCAGATTTGGGCAGATAAACGGCTTCGCTCCATTTTCCTTTCGGCCTGTGTGATTCTACTTTGTGTTGTGGTTTACGTGGTCCTTATTCTTACGGTCTTAAAGCCCGTGGAAGAAGAGGAGCGCCCCACCGTTGGCAATCACGGAGAGCAAATGGCAAACGGGATGCCCTTTGTGGTAGATCCCATTGATACGGATCTGATCCAAAGCATTCGAGTGAATAATGAATATGGTGGATTCCATTACTACCAAGCAGAGGATGGGAAGTTTTATTTTGAGGGTGCCGAAGCCCTTTTGTATGATGAATCCGCTGCTTGGATGGACGAGGATGCCACGGAGGAAGATGTAAGCGATGTGCTCAATTCCTTCCCTATGACGGAATCTCTGCTTAGTTTTGCCGGATATATGTTAGCCGCGCAAGAGGTGGAAGGATACGACCGTGATCACCTTTCCAATTATGGATTGGAGGACGAGGGCAAGGCTTCTATGACCGTTACCTATCTTGACGATGATGGAAATGAAGCTTCTAAAACGGTCTATTTTGGGAACCAGACCTTGGCCGGTGCCAGTTATTACTGTATGGCAGAGGGAAGGGATGCGGTTTATATTATGACCGATTCCTATATTTCCCGCTGTATCTTTACCGAACTGAAATCCTATATCTCTCCTCAAGTTTCTCCGGCTATTTCCTCCACTGTGTATTCAGAGGTAAAGGATTTTTCCATTCGTAAAAACGGAAAGAAATTCCTTTCGATTCGCCATACCACCGATGAAGAATTCGAGGATAACGGCCAGCTCTTTACCCATATCTTTACCAGTCCCGAGGGCTATTACCCCTCAATGGATAATTTCTATTCTCTTCTTGAGACCTTTACTGATTTCACCGGAAATGCGGTCATGGAGTTTGGTTTACTTGATCGCCTTAATGACCCGGCACAATCCCAAAAGATGACCGAAATGTTCCGTCTGTATAGCTTGATGGATCAGAACAATGAGTGGGTCTATCAGATGGATTTCTCTTATGAAGGCTTCGAAACTACACTCTATATCAGTGAAAAACTGGAAGTGTTAAAGGAGAATGCAGAAGAGGAAGAAGAAAAGACCTTCATCTACTATATCTATTCTCCCGATTTTGATGTGATTGTGGAATTCAATGCTGAGGACCTTCCTTGGGTGGAGTGGGATCTTTTAACCTTTATGGATAGCCATTCCTATGCAGTTTCTATTGATAACGCTTCTTCTCTTTCCTTCCAGTATGAAGGTGTGGATGTGAAATTCTCCATCCAGGGAGAAGGCGACGGTCTGAAGGTTTCGTCTTC
Organism: Eubacteriales bacterium; assembly: GCA_045541915.1. Taxonomy (GTDB): domain Bacteria; phylum Bacillota; class Clostridia; order Oscillospirales; family SIG627; genus RGIG5579. The sequence continues at coordinate 109,541 of JAZQJZ010000034.1, read as the reverse complement.
TACCGGTATTTCAGTGGATGCAGATAACTTCCGCCAGTTGTATAAGGCCATTTTGTTCACCACCACTGATGGCTATGCCGATCAACCGGATGATGCCACCAAGATCCTTTCCTTGCAGATCGCCCTGCGGGACGGAACTCGTTATGAATATGAATTCTTCGGCTTGACCGCGAGAAAAGCCTATTATACCTTAAACGGTAGTGGCCAATTCTATATCAACCGAGACTATGTTAAGCAAATGATGAGCGCATGCAATGGAATTCTCAAGGGTGAAACGGTAACCGTAGAAAAGAAAAACTAAACCAAACAAAAAAGAAAAAGGCTACGCAAAAGCGTAGCCTTTTTTATATCAAGTTTTAAACTTAAAACTCCTGTTTTAAGGAGCGAAGGAATAGGTCGGAAATCCCTTCTTCAATGCCCTTGTTTTCATAGAGCATAGCGTAAACCGCGCTGCAGATGGGAAGCTCTACATTCTTCTCATCAGCAAGACGTTTGATTGCCTTGGCTGTGTAATAACCTTCGGCAAGATCCGGGAAGGTTTCACCCTTGGCATACATTTCGCCAAAGGCGCGGTTGTGGCTGAATTGGGAGAAGACCGTTGCCTCATAGTCCCCCAAGTGGCAAAGCCCGTAGGCAGAAAGCTGATTCCCACCGCAAGCTTCGATCAGTCTGGCAATCTCTCTGGTACCGCGGGACATCAAAGCGCCCTTTAAGGAGCTTCTTCCAATGCCATCCAAAACACCGGCGGCAATTCCAATTACATTCTTTGCAGCGGCGCCGATCTCGTTACCGATCAGGTCTCGTCCGTAGTAAAAACGAATCAAAGGACCTTTAAATTCCTCAACAAGATGCTTTTTTAAGGTATCGGATTTGCTATCGATTACCATGCAGTTGGGAACTCCTTTAATGAATTCCTGAGGATGACCCGGACCAAGCCAAACGGCAAGGTTAATCTTTTCACCCATGATCTCCTCAAAAACCTCAGAAAGGCGTTTGCCGGTTTCAATCTCGATTCCTTTCATGCAAAGGATAAAGGTCTTTTTGCTAACATCAATGCCAGTTTCCTGGATTTCCAGAAGAAGTCCGCGGAACGATTGGGAGGGAACAGAAATGACAATGGTTTCCGCTGCAAGAGCCTCCTTCAAATCGGTGATCAAGCCAATGGACTCGCGAAGGGTTAGAAGACCGTTGGTTCTGGTCTCTAAATAACGCTTCATATGGGGCGTATCAGCCGGGCCATAGAAGGAAACCTTGTGGCCGATCTGATCCAAATACCAACCGATGAACGATCCCCAACGACCGCAACCAATTACTGTTATGTTCATGAAAGTCACCTGAAAGCCTCAGAGAGGCTTTCCTTTCTAAATCAAAAGTTTTTTACTTTTCGGAAGAACGGTTTTCTTTTTCCTCGGCGGCAGCGGCAGCAGCAGCTTCCTTTGCAAGCTTTTCAGCCAAATCATCAGCGTGACGTGCGGCATCACTTTCCCGTTTTTTGGCATTTTCGTCAATGCTTTTTTGGATCTTGTCCTCACGGATCTGTGCTACATCCTCTTTGGTTGCGCCATCCTTCATAGCAGCTTCAAACTGTTCTTCATCCATCACTTCGTATTCCATCAAAAATTCAGCAACAAAGTGAAGCTTGTCCATATGCTCATTCAAAAGGCTAACTGCCTTTTCAAATGCAGTGTTGACAATGCTGAGGGTCTCTTCGTCGATTATAGCAGCAATCTTTTCTGAGTAGTTGGGAGTATTGCTGAAATCGCGTCCCAGGAATACTTCGCCGTGTCCGCTTCCGTAAACCACAGGGCCGAGCTTGTCGCTCATGCCGTACTTGGTAATCATACCCCGCGCGATTTCTGTGGCCCGTTGAATGTCATTGGAAGCGCCGGTGGAAATGTCATTCAAAATCAATTTTTCTGCCACACGACCGCCAAGGAGGGAAACGATCTCTTCTTCCATTTCCAGTTTGGAACGGTAGCTCTTGTCTTCGCTGGGAAGAGAAAGGGTGTAACCGCCGGCTCTTCCGGAGGGAATAATGGAGATCTGATGCACCTTATCCTGGGTTTCCAGAAAATGAGTGACAATGGCGTGACCGGCTTCATGGTAAGCTGTCAGCTTTTTGTCCTTTTCTGCAATGACTTTGCTCTTCTTTTGAGGACCCACGATCACTTTGATGGTTGCTTCCTCCAGTTCGGTGGTACCGATGAGCTTTTTACCCTTTCTGGCGGAAAGGAGAGCTGCCTCATTCAACAGGTTTGCAAGATCAGCACCTGTAAAGCCGGGAGTGGATTTAGCCAGCGTATTCAAATCAACATTTTCTTCAAAGGGTTTATTTTTTGCGTGAACCTTGAGAATTGCCTCGCGCCCCTTGATGTCCGGATAGTTTACTGTTACCTGACGGTCAAATCGACCTGGACGAAGGAGTGCGGGATCCAGAATGTCGGGACGGTTGGTGGCGGCCATAACAATGACTCCTTCATTGGAGCCGAAGCCGTCCATTTCCACCAAAAGCTGGTTCAAGGTCTGCTCGCGTTCATCGTGTCCGCCACCCAATCCGGCGCCTCTATGGCGGCCTACTGCATCAATTTCATCAATAAAAATGATACCGGGGGCATTTTTCTTTGCGTTTTCAAACAAGTCTCTGACGCGGGAAGCACCCACACCAACATACATTTCCACAAAGTCGGAGCCGGAAATGGAGTAGAAGGGAACACCAGCTTCTCCCGCAACGGCCTTCGCCAAAAGGGTCTTACCGGTACCGGGAGGTCCCACCAAAAGGACACCGCGGGGAATTCTGGCACCCAATTCCTGGAAACGAGCAGGGTTTTTCAAAAATTCCACCACTTCGGACAACTCTTCTTTTTCTTCATCTGCACCGGCAACATCGGAGAAGAATACTTTCTTCTTTTCATCTGCGCCCAGCTTTGCTTTTGCCTTGCCAAAGGAGTTCATTCTGCTGCCCTTGCCACCAGTTGCCTGGTTCATAGCGTAGAACCAAAGACCAATCAAAACAGCAAAGATCACAAGGTAGGGGAGAAAACTGATCCACCAGGGATAAGTAACCACCGGTTCATAGTGATACTTCTCCAGATTCCCACCGCTTCCGTCTTCGTATTTCTTGTTTTGAATGACGAAATCCTTTACGTCTTCGCGGAAAAACTCAATGTCTTGCAGCTCAAAGATTATTTTTTTGTTTTCCGTTGTCACCAGGGAGAGCTCACCTCCGGGGGAGACGGTAAATTCCTTCACCTGGTCCTTTTCAAACAGCGCAACAATGGCGCTGTAAGTGGTATCCTCTGTGCTTGATAGGTTAAACAGAGAACTGGAAACCAAAATGACTAGCAAGATCAAAATGGCATAAAAAATAATAACTTTGAAATTGTTTTTTTTCATTTCAATAAAAAAATCTCCTTGCGAGCGTTGTTATGAATAAATTTCTCTTTTCAAAATGCCGATGTAGGGAAGATTGCGGTAGATCTCATTGTAATCCAAGCCATATCCAACGATGAACTCATCGCCCACTTCAAATCCTTTGAAATCCGTCTGAATGGGAGCAACTCGTCTTGCCGGTTTATCCAGCATCGTGCAGATTTTTACAGAATTGGCACCAACGGTCTTAAAGATCTCGGAAAGCTTCTGCAAGGTTTTTCCGCTATCCAGAATGTCCTCCACAAGCAAAACGTCGGCACCGCGAAGCTTATCGGCTTCCGGCATATTTTCCACATTCACCTTACCGGAGGAAACCGTTCCGCTTCCGTAACTGGATGCGCGCAAAAACAGAACCTGACAGGGAAGATCAATTTTGCGAATCAGGTCAGCAATGAAAATAAAGGAGCCCTTAAGAACACCAACTAAAATGAGGTCTCTTTCTTTGGCACTTTCCCGGTAGCACTCGGTGATTTCCTTGCCGAGCCTTTCCAGCATTTCCTCAATTTCCTTTTGACCGTACAGGATGCTCTCCACGTCTTTGGACAAATCTTCAAACTTATGGGTCATGTCTTTTTCCTCTCGATACTGTTTTCAATTTGTTCAAGATGATCTCCGGAAAGGGTCAGTGTGGCAACGGTATCGGCAAATTCCTCCCGCACCTTGTCACACAACCCGAAAAACGGAAGCCAGATAATCTCTCTCTCGTCACAAACAATGGGAATAAAGGGGCGCAAAGTGCGAGGGATCCCGGCATCACAAAAAAGCTTCTTTATGCTTTTTGACATTCCGTACATTCGAATACGGTCTCCGCTCCGGAAATTTCTGACAAATAATTCACCTTCTATTTTATCGAAAGAGAGGTGAATAATCAAGAGTTTTTTGTTAAAATTTGAGACTTTTCCTTGTCTTTTGATGTCCAGTGTCATTTTTTGCTTTAAAGGGGGAATCAAATTGACACCTTCGTGGATTTCTATTTGATAATTTATGCTTTCCTTTTCGGATTCATACTTAGAGAAAACCAGTTGGTCTGATTGAATCGAAAAGGAAAATCCGTTTGAAATTTCAATTATTTTACCCTTTTGATCGTTTTTTAATAACGAAACAACGCGAGAAAAATGGTCAAAATCAATGGAAATATTTTCGCTTTGCGTCATTCTGGAAAGACAGGTAAATAAAATGGGGAAATCCGCTTCATCCAGGGTTAATTTTTGCAAAAGAGCAAGGGGCGCTTTCCCGTCAGAAAAACAAACTTCGTTTTTCTTTTCCAGACCATTGCAAAGCTTTGCGCAAAGTGCGTCCTGGAACGTGGCTGTTTTGCAGAATTTGCTTAATGCATGTTCAGCCTCCGGATTAATTTTTTTCATTTCTGGAATGACGCAGTGACGCAAACGATTACGAGAATAGAGTATATCAGAGTTTGATGAATCTTCGGTGAACGGAAGTTGATTGTTTTCAACAAATGAAATAATTTCATCAGAAGTGAATGAGAGCATGGGTCGGATGATCCTACCTCTTTGTTCCAAAATTCCTTTTGCACCGGTCAGACCGCATCCGCGCACCAAGCGAAAAAGCAGCGTTTCGGCTTGGTCAGTGGCGCTGTGTGCTGTGGCGATCTTATGGTAACCCTCTCTTTGTGCTACTTTCTCCAAAAGTCGGTACCGCTCCAGTCTGGCCCCTTCCTCCAGCCCCAATTTGTTTTTTTTGCAAAAGGCAGGAATATCCACCGTTTCCGAAAAGAAGGGAATGCACCACTCATCACAAAGATGCCGGCAAAACAAAAGGTCTCTGTCTGCTTCATCTTGCCGGATCATATGATGAACATGACAGGCGCCAAGGTGAAAGGGGAGAATTTTTTGAAATTGAAGCAATAAGAAAAGAAGACACACCGAATCCTTGCCGCCGGATAAGGCAACAAGGATCCGATCTGACTTTTGAATGAGTTTTGTTTGATTTTGAATTTGAATAAAACGTTCTGAAAGATTCATATTACGCTTCCGGAATGGATTGATCGAATCTCTTTTCCAAAGGGAAGAAACGGGTGTATTTTCCGTCCCAGCCAAGCTTGATATCTTCCACCGCACCGTGACGGTTCTTAGAAATTAAACATTCAGCCTGGTTTTCCAGCGCATTGTCATGGGTATAGTAAAATTCGCGGTGCAGGAACAAAACAACGTCTGCATCCTGCTCAATGGCACCGGATTCTCTTAAGTCTGTCAACTGGGGACGCTTGTCCTTTCGATCCTGGGAAATACGGGACAGCTGAGAGCACAAAATGATGGGGCATCCCAGTTCCTTTGCCATGATCTTTAGGTTTCTGGTAATATCACCAACCTCAAGCACGCGGTTGTCACGTTTTTTGATGTTGTCAGAGGTCATCAGCTGAAGGTAGTCCACGATCACCAGACCCAAATTTCGGATCCGGCGCAGCTTGGTGCGCATTTCAACAGGAGAAAGGTTGCCTGATTCATCAATGTAAATGTTGGTTTCGGAAAGGGCAACTGCAGCCTCAGCCAGCTTTGCCAGATCCTCTTCCTCCAGCTGTCCTTCTCTCAATTTGTGGCTTTCAATGCGCCCTTCTGAGGAGAGAAGTCTGGAAGCAAGCTGGGTTTTGGACATTTCCATGGAGAAGATGGCAACGGATTTATCTCTTCTTTTTTTGGCAACTTCAGCGGCAATGTTAAGAACAAAACTGGTTTTACCCATACCAGGGCGTGCACCCACAAGGATCAAATCACCAGGGTTCATACCAACCAAAACCCGGTCAAGATCACTGTAATAGGTTTTGATGGTTCCGGTATTTTCGGCTCCGGAGCTCAATTCCTTCAGTTCTACATAAAACTGCTGAATGATCTCGTCGATCTTGGTGAAGTCGTGCTTGATTACGTCTTTTGTCAGGTCATAGATTTTCTGCTGCGCGCGGTCAATAATGCTTCTGGTTTCGCCTTGCTGCTCATAAGCGGAGTCCATAATCTCTTCCGATGCTTGTATCAGAGCGCGGAGAAGGGCTTTGTCGTGAACAATGGCAGCGTAGTCCATAATGTTGGAAAGAGAAGGGACATTCTCTGCCAGCTGACGGATATACTGCGCCCCTTCTTCTTCGGTATAGTCTCCGTTTTGTACCAAGCAGGAAAGAAGTGTAACTACGTCCACTCCGCGGCTTTCAACGGAAAGCTTGATCAGAGCACCATAGATCTTTTTGTGCTTGTCAAAATAGAAATCGTCTGTGTTGATAACGGAAGAAACATCGCCTAATTTTTCACTGTCTAAAATCAAAGCGCCAAGCAGAGCTTGCTCGTTTTCCACGGAATAAGGAAGCTGTCTTCCCAGCAATGTGCTGATGGAAGGTTTCTTCTGGTTGTTTTCCATTGTGAATTCCTTTAATTGTTATTCTTCTACGATCACGCGAACTTCCGCGCTGATGCCGGAAGAAAGCTTGATATCTGCATGGAATGTGCCAAAGTTTTTGATTGGATCAATGCTGATCTTTCTCTTATCGATCTGAATCTGGAATTGAGAAGCAAGAAGCTCGGAAATATGCGCATTGGTAATGCTACCGTAGATCTTTCCGTCTGCGCCGGCACTGGCCTTGGCGTGAACCTCGATTTTTTCCAGCTTTTCTTTCATGGCTTTTGCATTTTCTAGATCCACTTTGGCCTTGTAAGCCTGAGAAGAGATCTGATTTTTCAATTCATTTTCCGCTTTTGCATCGGCCGGAGCGGCAAGGCCCTTGGGAAAGAGAAAGTTTCTGGCGTAACCGTCGGAAACGTTTACGATCTGTCCTTTCTTTCCTTGTCCTTTCACATCACTTTTTAATACAACTTTCATGGTTTCTCCTTTTTATGCTTCGTTAAGATATTCGTCAATGGCTGCTTTCAATTGAACGAAAGTCTCTTTGATGGTGGCATCCTTCACTTGTGCACCGGCCATATCAAAATGGCCGCCGCCGTTGAGTTTTTCTGTAATCAACTGAACGTTGACTGTGCCAGAGGAACGAGCTGACACATGAACGGTCTGGTCCATTCTGCAGAGAACAAAACTAGCCAGAACGCCCTCTAGGGACAAAAGCCTGTCCGCTGCCTTGGAGGCTGCAATTTTATCCTCCTGTGTGGCATTCTCCTCAATGTAGGAAAAGGCAATGATATCGCGGTAGATAAAGGCGTTGGCTTCGTATTTGATTTCCCGCTTAAAATCGTCCAGTCCGGAACGGAAGAGCATTTGCGCCTCTGCCGGATTGGCGCCTTCCGAACGCAGGAAATGTGCCGTAGCAAAGGTTCTGGGGCCGGTATTATTTGCAAATTGCTTGGTATCCAGAATCATTCCGGCAAACAGAAGCTCCGCCTCTTCCTTTAATAGACTTCCGGGCGGAAGCTGCATTTCCAGCATTTCCGAAACCAGCTCGCATGCACTGGAAGCGCTTGGCTCAATGTATGTGATGGCCGGCTTTACCGCAAATTCAGCACTTTGTCGGTGATGGTCAATGATGACCGTGGTGGCGCAGTTTTCAAATAACTCCGGAGCTTCAAACTGTCTGATGTTGTTCACGTCCGTTATAATCAAAAGGGTAGAAGAGCAGATCAGGTCTTGTGCAGAAGGGCCGTCAATGAAAATACTGCGGTATTCCGAAAGGCCGGAAAGCTTGTGGAAAACACCCTTCAGGTTGGAGTCGTGAATATTCACTACAATGTTTACCTTTGGGCAGTAATGCTTAGCAAAACGTGCCATGCCGATGGCAGAGCCGATGGAATCGTGATCTGCAAAGCGGTGACCCATAATAAGAACATTAGAGGATTTTTCAATGAGGTTTTTCACCTCATTTGCTACGATTCGACTGCGGATCTTAGTTCGCTTTTGCACCGTTTTGGTTCTTCCGCCGTAATACTCCGTGGCGTTACCGCGCAGTTTTAAAACGGCCTGATCGCCGCCGCGCTGTAGCGCAAGATCCAGTGCCTGTTGTGCCGTGGCTTCTTTTTCCAGCATGGATCCGTCTACGCAGGCAGTTCCAATGGAAATGGTAATGGGAATGTCTGCATTTTCTGCGGAAATGGCTCTGGCATCGTCTAAAATGTCGAATTTTTTCTCCGTCAAATCCGAAAGATACTGTTCTTCCATCATTAGGATATATCGGTCGCTTTCCACTTCCCGGAGAATACCGTTGAGACCGTTTGCCCATTCCTTCAGCAAAATGGAAATTTTTGCAGTAATGGTGCGGTAATTGCCGCCCAGAAGAGAAGCCGCTTCCGAATAGTTGTCAACGGCAATATAAGAAATCACCGGGTTTTTGTTGGCAAGCTCTTTTTCCAGCCTGCGAATTCTGGCAAGAGGCTCCCAAACGGTGATCAGAAGCTTCTTTCCCTCGGAAACGACCTTGTAAGAGACAACCTCATATTCTTCGTTTCCCATGGTGCCGATAACCGGCCTTTTTTTCAGTTCCTCCGGCTCGTCCTCTCTCAATCTTCGAAGACTGATCTTTTCATCACAAAGCTCGGTAATGCTCTGATGATAAAGGGCGTTGGAGCGACCGCTTGCCAGCTGAAAGGCGTTGTTGTTCCAAAGAAGAAGACCGTCTTGACTGAAAATAGCAACGGGAATCATCATTTCCATCAAAAAATCAAGGGTCAAGCCGTTTAGAATGGAGAATCTTTCTTCATCCTTGTGCCGTATTTTGGAGGAGAGGGTTCCCCAGATCCAGTAAATGGCAATTTGAAACAAAATAATACCCAGACCAAAGGGTAAAAAGATCCAGTTGTTTCCAATGACAGAAATCAAAATCGAAAGTAAGAAAAGAAACAAGAAAGAAACCACAATGATCCCCGCCGAGGGCAGACGGTCAAAAATGGAATTCCTGGTAAGATTTCGTCGTTTCATACTATTACGTTCCTTCTCGGTCTCATTCAAAAGACCGTTTAAAAGTTTGTACCGTATATTCCATTTTAGTATATCATTTTTTTTATTTGTTGTAAAGTGAAACATGGAAAAAATAACTATAAAAGGAAGGAAGCGATTTCGCTTCCTTCCTGTGAGACTATAGGTTCATTTTTCCTTGCGCCGATGCCATATCAATTTCATTATAAATGATGCCAGGGGTGGGAACTCTCGGCTTTCTGTAAATGGCAAGGGAGGGATCCTGCTCGGTGGATACTTCAGCGGCCTCAGTGATGGCATCGTTTTTCTTTAAAGCCATCATTTGATTGCCAGCGCTGGTACGGGTGCTCTTTTCTGCAAACAGAGTGGAACGAAGAATACAAGCTCTTCCCAAATGGGTTTTCAAGAAAATCTCCTTGGTTTCGCCGGGCTTTAGGTGGAACAGTGCAACGGCGGGGGAAGCGGAGCTGAAAGCGCCGGTCAGTTTTTTTCGGTTGCCCTTTGTTTCATAGACAGACATGGGAAAAGAAACTCCCTTTCCGTTCTCAAAAACAACCGCGAGCCGCCCCTTCAAGTCGTCCAGAGGAAGAGAAAAGATCACGCGCTCGTCCTTTTCCATTTCCAGCTTTGCCGGAATGTAATCACCCAGCTCGGAGGCCTTTGTGGTAGCAAAATCTCCAAATTTTGCAGGATAAACCTGGGCCTTGTCTGTGAAGAAGTAAATGATTTTTTTGGAAGACATTTCGCCGGAGAAAACGATGGAGTCTTCCTCCTTCAAGCGTTGGTTGTCGCTGACCATAATGGATTTTAAGGGGATATTCTTTAAGTAGCCGCCCTTGGTAATGACGCAGTGAGCGGTGTATTCTACCTCTTCGTCCAGCTTCAGTTTCTCGCTGGGACGGCTGAATTCGTAGGCGATTTTCGTCTTCCGTTCCTGACCGTACTTCTTTTTGATCCCCTCTAATTGCTTGATGATATAATGGTTTAATTTGCGGCTGCTGCAAAGCAAGGCTTCCAATTCAGCAATTTCCTTTTCCAGCTTTTCGCGTTCGCTGATTCGATCTAAAATGTACTGGCGGTTCAGGTGGCGCAATTTGATTTCAGCAATGTATTCAGCCTGTTTTTCATCAATGTCAAATCCCGAGCAAAGATTGGGGATTACATCCTTTTCGTGCTGTGTTTTCCGAATGATGGAAATGGCCTTGTCAATGTCTACCAGGATCTTTTCCAGGCCCAATAAAAGGTGCAACTTTGCTTCTTTTTGGCCAAGTTCATAGTAAAACTCGCGCTTTAAGCATTCGCATCGGAAAGCGTGCCATTCGTTTAAGATTTCCCGTACGCCAAGCTGATGGGGAGAACCGGCGATCAGAACATTGAAATTGCATGGGAAGCGACATTCCAGATCCGTGGCCTTCAAAAGCTTTGCCATCAGTTTGTCCGGATCGGTGCCGCGCTTTAAATCAATGGTCAGTTTCAAGCCGTCCAGGTCGATCTCGTCGCGCACATCGTTGATCTCCTTCAGTTTGCCTTCCTTGATGAGCTGGATGATCTTTTCAATGATCTGGTCTACCGTGGTGTTATAAGGAATCTGCGTGACCACAATGCGGTTTTCTTTGGGGATGGTGTGCCAAACAGCGCGGACAGTGAAAGCGCCTTTTCCCGTTTCATAGATCTGCTGTATTTCTTCCTTGTCATACAAAATCTCGCCACCGGTGGAAAAATCGGGCGCTTTCAGAATGGAATACAGATCAGCATTCGGATCCTGCATCAGCGCAATGGCAGCGTCGCAGGTTTCGTTTAAGTTGAAGGAACAAATGGAACTTGCAAGACCTACGGCAATTCCCGTGTTGGGACAAACCAAAACATTGGGAAAGGAGGAGGGAAGCAGCACCGGCTCCTTCATGGTGGCATCATAGTTATCCACAAGGTCCACTGCATCCTTATCAATCCCATTGAATAGCTCTGCGCAGATGGGAGCTAGCTTTACCTCGGTATAACGGTAGGCGGCATATGCCATTTTGGAGTACTGCTTACCAAAAGCACCCTTGGAGTCTACAAAGGGGTGAAGCAGAGCTTCGTTTCCTCTGGTTAATCGAACCAGAGTCTCGTAGATGGCGGCGTCACCGTGGGGGTTTAAGCGCATGGTCTGACCTACCACATTGGCACTCTTGATCCGCTCTCCGGTAAGAAGACCCATCTTGTACATAGTATACAGGAGTTTTCGGTGAGAGGGCTTCAAGCCGTCAATTTCGGGAATGGCACGGGAAATGATAGAGCTCATTGCGTAAGGCATATAGTTTTCCCGCAACGTATCGGTAATAGGCTGTTCCCGAATCACTGCCGGAACAACGGTTTTGCTTTGGACTTTGGCATTTTTCTTTTTTCTTTCAGCCATGTGATACCTCGTTATCCTTTTATGATAAATTGAGAGAGCGCTCCGCGTGTTTTTTCATCACAAATAGCATTCACCAAAATGCCATCCGGAAGGTAATCTGTGTTTAAAATATTCGCTGTTTTATAAAGCAAGGAAAGCTTTCCGCCCTCCGAGTGAGGCAAAAGAAACTGACATTCCTTTTTTGCCTGGGAAAGGATTTCTTCTATTTTTTCAAGCAGCTCTTCCGCGCCTTTTCCGGTTTTGGCGGAAATTAAAACATGATCCTTTTCCTTCGGAAAAGCGGCAGTGTGAAAAAGGCTTTCCTCGCGGTCGGTTTTATTTAAAACGTAAAGTGTGGGAGGAGGGGTCACGCCGCGTTTTTCGTACAAATCAGAAAGAATTTTTTCCGTGATCTCAGTTTTTTGAAGAAACTTAGGGTCGGTTGCATCCAGCACCAAAAGAACCAGATCGCTGTAAAGTACCTCGTCCAAAGTGGATTGAAATGCCTCAACCAGGTGGTGGGGGAGTCGATTGATAAAGCCGACGGTGTCCGTGAGAAGCACCTCGCCAAACCGGGGCAAACGAAGTCTTCTGGTGGTGGGATCCAGCGTGGCAAAGAGTTTATCCTGAGCCAGGATCTGTTCTTGGCAAAGCGAATTCAATAGGGAAGATTTTCCGGCATTGGTATAGCCGGCCAGAGAAATTTGGAAAATGCCGCTTTTTTCGCGGCTTTTTCGTTGGGTTTTCCGCTTTTTGGCAAGCTCGGCCAAATCCTCTTCCAGCTTTTGAATTCTTCTTTTTACGTGTCTGCGATCCTGCTCTAATTTTGTTTCACCGGGACCGCGGGTCCCGATGCCGCCGCCAAGACGGGAAAGGGCGTCTCCCTGGCCGGAAAGCCGGGGGAGAGTGTATTTGAGGTTTGCAATTTCTACCTGCAGCATTCCTTCGCCGGTGGTGGCATTTTGTGCAAAAATATCCAATATGAGCATGGTTCGGTCAATGACACGAACCGAATCCAAGGCGTTTTCAATGTTGCGGATCTGAGCGGGAGAAAGCTCGCAGTCGAATACCACAAGGTCAATGGAAAGGGCAAAACACATTTCACAAAGCTCCCGAAGCTTTCCCGACCCGATATAGGTGGTATGCTCCGGCTTTTGTCTGGATTGGATTAAGCGTCCGCAGCTGACGCCGCCGGCGGTCTCTAAAAGAGCCTCCAATTCGTCCAGGGAAGAGGTGGTATCCATTGGGTCCCCGTCGTCTAACACCACGCTGACCAGGATTGCTTTTTCCGGATCGGTGTTTTCTGTAACAAAGCCATCCGGCTGCTTTTGTACATCGAAAAAGTTTTTATCCATAGCTTCCTTATCTTATGATCTGGAATATAGAAAAAAGCGGAACACCGGAACAGTGCACCGCTTTTACCCGTTATTATGCGGGCAATTCACCCGACAACTTATCTGCCAAACTTCTTGTTGAACTTATCAACACGACCGCCAGCGTCAACAAACTTCTGTTTGCCGGTGTAGAAGGGATGGCACTTTGCGCAAATATCCACGTGAATGTTTTCTTTGGTGGATCTGGTGGGGTATTCCGCACCGCAAGCGCAAATGATCACGGTGTCCTTGTAGGAGGGATGAAGTCCTTCTTTCATTCTTTTCACCTTTTTCTGCTTGAATTTACGTTGCGATGAAATCATCTTTCAACGACATTGCACTATATGATACCACAACCAAAAACAAAAATCAAGAGCAAAATGAATTTTTTCCTCGAATTTATGAATTTTCTTTTTGCAACATAAAAGAAATGACCGATCTTGAGATCACAAAAGCCAATTGCTTCTGGTAATCCTCCTGCACGAGAAGTGAAGCTTCCTCGTGATTGGAAATGAATCCGCATTCCACCAATACTGCGGGTGTGGTGATTCGGTCCAAAATGTAAATGGAGGACATGGCGTTTTTTGCGTTGCGGTTGTTGTCCTTTTGCAATAGCTGTTTTGCATCGTTTTGAATCTGCTGGGCCAGAACTCTGCTGGTGCTGTGATTATCCGAGTAGAAAACCTGCAAGCCTTTGTACTTTTCAATGGGTAAGGTGTTCATGTGAATGCTGATAAAGACTGCCTCCGGATTTTCCTTTGCCAATTCCACTCTTGCCAGAAGATCACCGGCTTTTTTGGAGGATGTTTTTTCGGAAGTGAGCATTACATCCTCTGTTCGAGTATAAAGAACGCAGATTCCGGCCTCTTCCAAAAAAGCGCCGATTTTTTTTACAACGGCAAGGTTAATATTTTTCTCTTCCTCTCCTAAAACCGAAACGGCACCGGAATCCATACCTCCGTGTCCCGCATCTAAAATTACAGTGGGATGTTTTTCAATTTGAGAATCGCAGAACGTGGGAAGGCTCTCTTTTTTTTGGAATCGTTGAAACAGATCGGAGAACAATAAAATGAGAACGATCAAAAAAACAGAAAACAAAACAGTTTTTCCAAGGAACAAAAAATTTCCCTTCTTTTTCACAAAGCATCACCTCATGGCAGACTATGCGAAAAGAAGGGAAAATATACGTTTTACTTTTGGGAACGGAAGTGCTTGTAGCCCACCAAATAGCCGATTCCGCTGGCAAGAAGGCCCGGTATGGCGGTGAACAAATACATAAAGCATTGAGAATTCATAGCGGCAGCATTGGCAGCGGCGTCACCGGCGCTGGCGGAGGCGGCAGGGAAGAGCCATTGGGAAATGCCGATATACATTCCCTGTAAGAAGAAACGGTTGATCAAAAAAGGAGCATAGCTTGCAGAATAGGAAGCACCGTCAGCAGCAACCGGGGGAACTGCCACGCACCAAACGGAAAGCACAATGGCCGGAATGAACGCGATCAGGGCAAAGAGAAAGCCAAGCAGGCAAGAGGAGGAGAGACTGTGTGCCCAATCGTGCTCGCAAGCTTTCGAGCCGGCTTGGTACGTTTGCGAAAACATAATATAAATGAAAAAAAATAAGATCGTGATCTGACCAACCACCAGAAGCAAGGGGATCTTGTAGGTTCCGGTGTACATCATGAACCCAAAGAGACTCATGGCAACCTGATAAAGGAAGGTTTTTAAAATCAAACCGTAATTTCTGGAAAACTGATGCATGGCGTATCCTTTCAATTCAATTATTTATTTTATAAAAAGTGAGATCGTATGTCTATTTTACAGGATAAAGAAAAAGAAAGCAATGGATATTTTGTGAAAAATATCCTTAATATCCGGTTTTTTTCGAGAAAACAAGGAAAAATTGCTTGACAAAAAAATGGAACGATGCTATCATAATACCAGATATTGAGTGATACTATGCTCATTTGAAAAAAATGATTAAGGAGCAAACGATGAAGAGAATTGTATCGATCCTTCTGGCAGTGTTGATGGTGGTTTCCCTTTTCACTGTCGTCTCCAGTGCGAGAGGATATACCCTTTCCATTCCGAACACGGTCTCTGCCCATGATTTGGAAGCGTACGGTCTGCACACCCTGAATGTGTATTCCACCGATGTGCCTCCGACCATCGACGGTAAGATCGACATCGAGAAGGGTGAGTATCCCGGTCCTAACAATGGCCGCGCACTTTCTTCTGTTCCTGGTGATAACCTGTGGATGAACCGTTTTGTTCTCAGTTCCTCCGGCACACAGACGGGCCATGAGTATGACAATGACTGGACGGATTATATCGATCGGTCCGATATGCCGGATTATATCAACAGTTATCTGACCTATGATGATGAATATTTCTATTTCGGTGTTACCACTGTGATTCCTGAGATTCGCGACACCACCGATACAGACTATGTTCCCGGCGCAGAGCGCGGCAGAACTTGGTATGCGGATGTTATGGTCAACTTTATGCAGAGCGATAACATCGCAGTTTCTCACGGAGCCTCTTCTTATGCTCACAATCGTTACAACCTTTACAAGTATTCCAGCACCGATTGGGAAGGACAGCAACCTGTTGCATCGGTAAACATCAGCAAGAGAACCTTCACCGTTCTAGAAGACAACAAATTTGTAACTACCAATTTGGCCGTTTATGTGGACGATCTGGGTCAGTCCTGGGGTCCTACGGTTTACCAGAGAAACGATAACTTCACCTATACAGTTACCTTCCTCGAAAACGGAAAGTGGGGCATTGCCTTTGAAGGCCGTCTGCTTTTGAAGGATGTTCTCCGTATTACGGATGTTGAGTATGAAGATGGAACTCCCATCGACTACGTTCCCGAGTGGGGCGCTTGGGGCTTCGATATGAGACTTCAGGCAAAGACCGCTAAAGTGAGCACTCTTCCCAACGGTACCGAAGTTAAGATCTATCCCAACGATGTAATCTTTGCACAGACCTATTTGCCTACCGGCGGTGCCGCTGAATCTGCTGATAACAGCAAGATTGGCGAATATGTGTTCCACAATACTATTTCTGAGGCTATTAAATCGACTCACGGTCAAGGCAGCAAAACCTGCACCTTCTTGATGAACCCGGTTCACTTCCTCGGTGCTTACGATGATTCCTTCAACTACGAAGGATATTACACCAATGCAACGGAAACTGTTGTTTCTTCCACCTCCCGTGTGACCCGTACTCGCGGTGTTTTGACCAGTGGTGTTCGCGGTGTGAATAACCGTGTGGTTGGCGTTGCAACTCAGGCAGCTGCTTCTACCGGCGACAGCTTGACTCTGACTGTTGTGCTGTCTGCCGTTATGATCCTGTGCGCTGCTGCAGTTGTTGTGGTAGTTATGAAAAAGCGCAGCTCCCGTCTGCAGTAAGTTCTTACCTTTTATCGGCGGTCTTTCGACCGCTGATTTTTGTTTTTCAGTGTTTTTGTTAGAAGGAGGAAAGACTGTGATCGAACACGAGATTCTGATGGGTACTTCAATTTTGTCGATAACAAGCTCGTCTTCTGTAGTGACTTTTGGACGTGACCTTCCCCAAGTTTCTTCGAATCATAAGGAGTCGGATTGGTCCGGTCTTTGGGATGGAAGTCAAGCGCTTCCGGAAAGCACAGAAATTATCTACCACTCTGTGGAAACCAGTGGGGGACAAAAGAGTGAGGATTTAGATCCGCTGGCCTCCTTTTTTCTGGTTCTTGCCGGTATATTGCTGATTGCGTCAACTATCATTGTCGGAATCCTTTTAAGGGAAAAAGAGAAAAAAGAGGAAAAGTCTAAAAAAACCTCAAAATAAGCGCAAAATTTATGGAATCCGTACATTTTTCTATTGACACAAAAGTCTGAAAATGTTATAATACCAATAGAACTATAAGGAGATGTTTGCAATGAAAAAAATCTTTTCACTTCTTCTTGCTTTCACCTTTGTGGTGAGTGCATTTTGCATTCCTGTTTCTGCGACTTTTGCAGATCAGACCTCCACTGCTTATATTCAGTACGGCACCACTGCCCGTGATCTTCGGGCTTATGGGTTGCACACGTTTGTCGCCCATAAAACTGATAGTGTGCCCAACCTGATGGATGGTGGTATTATGGAGGGTGAGTATCTGGTGTCTGACGTTTCCAAACTTGGAGACGGCTTAACCTTGACCAATGGTACCGGTACTACCGATTATACTGCCGCATACGGCGATGCTTACAAGGATGTTGTGATCACCAGTTATCTGATGTATAACAATGAATACCTGTTCATAGCTGAAAAGGTTGAGACTCCCACTGAGTTCAGTTTGTTGACCAACGACGGAATCACTGTCGACACTCTCCTTACCAATGTGCGCTATGGCTTGAATCAGTCTGCCGCACTTCCCGAGGCTGCATCCCGCCTTTCCAATACCTATGCTTATGCTTTGACGGAAAATGGATATGAGGTAGCCGGATGTATCTCCGGTAACCGTACCTACAAGAAATTGGACGGTGAAGTTTCCAATACCATCACTTTGGATGAAGATTATTACACCACCTGGAACCTGTTCAAATACGGTAAAAATACTGCAATCAATGTAAAAGAGACCGCAGAAGGCTTTACTTATGAATTTGAATATATGATTCCTCTTGGAGATGTGATCTATTCTGCCACCGGCAAGTATGATGATGCGCAGGTTGCTGAGCTCTTGAAAAACTCTGAGTTTTTCGGTTCTTACCTGTTCCAGGTAGCCGTTACTCGTACCGGCGGTGACAACGGTGCTACTCAGCTCTTCTTAACCACCGGTTACGCAGGATCTCGCACCATCAATCCTTATGCTGCGAAAAATGATGAAGGCGTATCTTCCACTTGGGGAAGAGAAGTGAAAAACTATTGGACTACTGCAAAGGGTGAATCCCTTTCCGTGGTTTACATTCCATCGCCTGTTCTGCACTCCAGTGCCAAGGATGCAGTGGCTCCTCAGGCCACCGGCTTCCGTCCCGGCTTGACCGGATACGGAATCAATCAGTTCGGTTCTGTTTACAAAGCAGGAGAAGCTGTTACCTTTACGGTAACCCCCGACTCTGTTGACAATTCCAATCCCACCTTGGGCGATCTTCGCGTGATTCCTTCCAAGTTCCGCGTCAGAAGCGGTTATGATACCGAGTTGAACGGAACCTTTAGCGAAGACTTTAAGACCGGTAAATTCGAAACCAAGGGACTTCCCATGGGTGTCCACACTCTGGTTGTGACCTTTGTTCAGCAGAGATTTGACGGTACCAAATGGGTAGACACGGAAGTCACCAAGAATCTTTCCAGAAACTTTAATGTGGTCGGCTCTGTTTTGGGTGCAGCCGGTCAAGGCTCTCCCCAGACCGGAGACAATACGGTTCTCTTTTTGGCTTCTGCCGGTGCAATGCTCCTTGCCGCATCTGCATTTGTTATTGTCTTGCTGAAGAAGAAAGAATCAAAGTAAGTATCAAAAATAAAGCGACAAAACGTCGCTTTATTTTTTTATTGATTTTTAAAATATTTCGCTTTATAATAAGAAAAAAGAAGGGAGGGGATGTTGTGCCGAATATTAAAATGGATGAGCTTCCGGCATCGGTTGCGCGTTTTTTGTCTTATAAGCTTTCCATTCAAGGAGCAAGTGAAAAAACGGTTTATGAATACAGCATTGATCTTTCCGGCTTTATTCGCTATTGCTTTCGTAAAAAGCTCGGTGACGATCCTTCCGCTGGCCTTTCTTTTATTTCTGATGATGAAATTGCAAAGATTTCTTCTCAGGATATTTATCAATATCTTCTTTATGCCGCCACAGTTTTAAAAAATGGAAATGCTTCCAGAGCGCGGAAACTTTCTGCAATAAAAGGTTTTTTTAAGTTTTTAGCTGTGAAGGAAAAATCCATTCCCGAAAATCCCGCAAAGGACATTGATGCTCCAAGTGTAAAGCATGCTTTGCCTAAATATTTAAGTCTGGAAGAGAGCCGTATGCTTCTCGAAACGGCAAAAAAGGAAGGGGGAAAAAACGCAAAGCGTGATTTCGCCATTCTGACCTTGTTTCTAAACTGTGGCATGCGAGTATCAGAGCTTGCCGGTATTTCTCTTTCCGACCTTTCCTCCGATTTAACGAAACTACTTGTCACAGGCAAAGGAAACAAGCAGCGTATGGTTTATTTGAATCAGTCTTGCACTCAAGCGCTACGAGAATACCTTTCGGAGAGGAGAAGCATTCATTGCAAGGATGAAAAAGCTCTGTTTGTCAGTCGCAACAGTCTCAGGCTTTCTGTAAAAACCGTCCAGTGGCTTGTCTATAAGTATTTAAAGCTTGCGGGCTTGGAAGAGAAAGAATACTCGGTTCATAAGCTTCGCCATACTGCCGCTACTTTGATGTATAGTACAGGAAAAGTGGATGTTCGTGTGCTAAAAGATATACTTGGCCATGAACAGCTCAATACCACGCAAATCTACACGCATTTAAATGACGATCATATTAAAAAAGCCATGAGTGAAAACCCCTTAAACCAGTCGGAATAATTCTTTTCTTTTTTGACACAATAATAAAAAAACAAAGGACTGGTCATAAAATGGATTTTCTCTTTGGAGTCTTGATCGGAGGGATCATTGGCGTATTTTTTATGTGTCTCCTCCAGGTCTCAAGAGAATAAAAAAGAGCCCCTCAACATAGCTTGAGGGGCTCGTACTTTTTTATTTTATTTCGATCATGCTTTCGTTCCAGAAACAGGGTGCTTCGTAGCCAAGGAGGTTAACAGTGGTTGCGGCAACGTTGGAAAGACCAAAATCTCCGGATTTTACGGTGTATTCGCCGGAGGTAACATTGTCATAGAAAATGCAAGGCACAGGATTTAAGGTGTGGCTGGTTTTGGATTTGAGGGAACCATCCTTGTTTTTCTTTGGCTCGCCGGTCTTCTTGTCAATTTCATACATTTCATCCGCATTTCCGTGGTCAGCGGTGATGAGTGCAACACCGCCCATTTCATCCACAGCTGCGAGAATACGATCCAAGCAAAGATCCAGTGCTTCCATACTGATTTTGGTGGCCTTCATATTGCCGGTGTGACCGACCATATCACCGTTGGGGAAGTTGGCGCGGATGAATTTGTATTCGCCGCCGCGAATGGCATCTAAAAGAACGTCGGTGATTTCGGCGCATTTCATCCAGGGTCTTTGCTCAAAGGGAACCACATCGGAGGGAATCTCAAGGTAGGTTTCCTTTTCTTCGTTATACTTGCCGGATTTGTTGCCATTCCAGAAGTAGGTAACGTGACCGTATTTCTGAGTTTCGCTGACTGCCAGGGAACGGAAGGGGGCATCGGCAAGATATTCACCCATGGTTCCGGTAATTTCGGGAGGCGCTACCAGGTAAACAGGGGGGATGTGCAGGTCGCCGTCGTATTCCAGCATACCGGCATAAGCCGTCTTAGGGAAACGAACACGGTCAAAATGATCGAATTCTTCATCGCAAAATGCTTTGGAGATTTCAATGGATCGATCTCCGCGGAAATTAAAGAAGATCACGCCGTCGCCGTCTTCGATGGTGCCAACCGGTTTTCCGTTTTCGGTGATCACAAAGCCGGGCAGATCCTGATCGATCACATGAAGCTCCTCGCGATAGGTCTCAATGGCTTCTTTTGCGGAGGAAAATCCTCTTCCCTGACCTAAAACGTGGATGTCCCAGCCGGCCTTCACCATCTGCCAGTTTGCTTCGTAGCGGTCCATGGTAATGCTCATTCTTCCGCCGCCGGAGGCAATTTTAGCTTCGAATCCGTCGCAGTTGAGAGACTGCAGATAAGCCTCAAAGGGCTCAACGTAATCCAGAGCACTGGTTTCGGCTACGTCTCTTCCATCCAGAAGAATGTGAACTCGAACCTTGCTGATTCCTTCTTTTTTTGCCTGTGCGATCAGCGCTTTCAAATGGTCAATGTGAGAGTGTACATTGCCGTCGGAGAAAAGACCTAAAAAGTGAAGAGTAGAACCGTTTTCTTTACAATTACCGCTTACCTTTCGCCAGCCTTCTCCGGCATAGATCTTGCCGCTTTCAATGGAATTAGAAACAAGCTTTGCGCCTTGCGCGAAAATTTGTCCGGATCCAAGGGCGTTATGACCTACCTCAGAGTTACCCATATCATCATCAGAAGGAAGGCCAACAGCAGTGCCGTGAGCTTTCAAGCTGAGGGTAGGGTAGTCTGCCATTAATCTGTCAAGAGTGGGAGTATCTGCACATTTTACAGCGTTTCCTTCGGTCTTCGGATTTAAGCCAACGCCGTCCAGAACCAGCAGAACCACAGGACCCTTAACACCGATTTTTTTCTTCATTTCTTTCAGTTCCATCTTCGTTTCCTCTTTCATTATCATAATTCATTTTCTTCTATTTTTTTTACTTCGCTTGCTGCGGATAGAATTCCAAGCATCCCGCTTTCATAGGTTAATCCCCCTTGCATATAAACCGTAAAAGGAGCACGCATTGGGGCATCGGCAGAAAGCTCAATGGAGGAGCCTTGGGTAAAGGCGCCGGCAGCCATAATCACCGGATCTTGATATCCGGGCATGTCCCAGGGGATGGGAACCACATATCCGTCAACGGGGGAAGCGCCCTGTAGTCCTTTGCAAAATGCCTCTACTCGATCTCCTTTGTTCAGTGAGATCTGCTGAACAATATCAAATCGTGCATCCATCGGTCCGGGAATAACAGGGTAACCCATCTTTTGAAATACTCCAGCAGAAAACACCGCGGTTTTCAGTGCTTGTGCCACCGTGTGAGGGGCATAAAAAAGGCCCTTGAAAATCGATTTGGTCATACCGAGGGTTGCACCGATTTCCAGCCCGATTCCGGGGCAGGAATAGCGCTGTGCACAGAGGTCCACCGCTTTTTTGTTACCGGCAAGATAGCCGCCGCATTCAGCCATTCCACCACCCGGGTTTTTGATCAGAGAACCGATACATAGGTCGGCACCGAAAAAGGGGGGCTCGTGTTCCTCGCAAAATTCAGCATAGCAGTTATCCACAACAACAAAAGCAGAGCTGTTCATTTCCTTTACAAGCGAAACAGCTTCCTTGACTGCGTCGTTTCCAAGAGGGGATCTTGTGCTGTAACCGGGGCTTTTTTGAAGGTAAACCATTTTCACATCGCCCAGCTTCAACCTCTCGCGAATGGCGGCATGATCCAGCTTTGATTCTTTTGTCAAAGGAATTTCTTCGTATCGGATTCCAAAGTCCTTTAAACTGCCGCAGCCTTCACTGCCGGCCAGTCCAATGACACTTTTTAAGGTGTCATATGGCGTTCCGGTTACGGAGAGCATCACATCTCCTGGTCTTAAAAGACCGAAAAGTGCAATGGTGATGGCGTGGGTACCGGAAAGAATGCTGTGACGAACAAAAGCGCTTTCTGCTTCAAAGATGCGAGCAAATACCCGGTCCAGCACATCACGGCCCATGTCATCATAGCCGTATCCGGTGGTGGGGTTGAAGCATTCTGTGGATACTCTTTCATGGTGAAACGCATCCAGAACCTTTTTTTGATTGTGAAAGGCAGTTTTATCGATCCTCGAATAAATCTCTGCCAGTTCCTGCTCCGTTTCGATTCCCAGACGGATTATGTCTTCTCGTAATTCGAACATATTTTTCCTCATTTAATGAATTCTTCTTATCATACCATAAATTTTCATTAGAATCAACTGAATTTTGAGAGGAATTTTTGAATTGACAAAAAAATGTTTCATATGTAGAATAGGGAATAGTTGAAAGCAAGAAAGGAGATTTATATGCCCAGATTCTTTTTGCCGGAATGGATGCCTCAAGAAGATGAACTGCCAAAGCAGATTTTGCTTGACGGAGAAGATGCCTTTCATCTTTCAGTCTCTTTACGGGCAAGAATCGGTGACGAGGTGACCGTGTGCTCCGGAACGGGTGTGGAATATCGTTGCAAAATTTTTGAAATCTCCGGAGGTAAAAAGAATCCGCAGGTGATTTTAACTCCTATTTCTTCCAAACCCAGCGAAAATGAGTCGCCGGTTGAAATTACCCTTTTCCAAGGAATGCCAAAGGGCAAAAAAACTGACACCATTTTGCAAAAGTGCACCGAATTGGGAGTTTCGCGGGTGGTATTTGTTGATACAGACCATTCCGTTCCAACTTGGGATAGGGATGAGAAAAAAATCGCAAGATTTGAAAAAATAGCCATGGAAGCCGCCAAGCAATGCGGCCGCGGAAAATTGGTCTCGGTGGATGTATTGCCTTCTCTTGATAAGGCAATCCCGATCATGAAAGAAAGCCAGACCTGTTTTGCTTGCTATGAAAAGGAAGGAAAATTGAGTTTAAAGCAGATCCTGTCAAGCGGTCAGTTTCACTCTGCCTCTTTTTTCGTGGGCCCGGAGGGGGGGATCTCCCAACGGGAAGTGGCTCTTTTAGAAGAAGCCGGTATCCCTACCGTCACGCTTGGCAAGAGGATCCTGCGCACGGAAACGGCTGGAGAAGCAGTGCTTTCGATGTTTCTGTATGAAAAAGAATTGTTATAAAGGGAAGAACAGTATCGACTGTTCTTCTTTTCTTAAGTTGGAATTTAAAAGAAAAAGAAGCATAAGTTTCGGATCATTTTCCTTAATTGGTCAAAAAAGACAATAAAATTGATTGAAATTTGTTAAAAAATATAATTTTCTCTTGAAAAACTAAAAGTAATTGTGTATAATGCTTATGGTTTATGCGCAGTTTTGTGGATTTTAACAATAGTTGTGCAATATATTTCCGCCAAAGGAGAAGAATCATGTCTAACAGACTGTTTCAAAGCGTAGTGCATCAAATGAAGGACGTTGTGGATCGTGTGATCGGCGTCCTGGATGTGGATGGTATCATTGTTGCTTGCAGTGAGCTCAATCGGATTGGCGAGGTGATCGAGGGTGTGAAGGAAGATCTCTTTTATACCGGTGAGGCCTTTGCTTCTGCCGGATATCTGTTCCGTCCTGTGGGAGCCTATGGAAAAACAGAATATTATGTTTTTGTGGAAGGGGAAGACAATATTGCCAAATTCGCTTCCAATCTTCTTTGCGTTTCGTTGGGGCAGATCAAAGCGCTTTACGATGAAAAGTACGACAAATCCAGCTTTATTAAGAATATTATTCTGGATAATATTTTGCCCAGCGATATTTATGTTAAATCCAAAGAGCTTCACGTCAGCAATGAAATCGACCGTGCTGTATTTCTTGTGAAATTCGGTAATAAAGGTGACGTGGTCCCTCTTGATGTGATCCAGAATATGTTTCCTGACCGCAACCGCGACCATGTGATCAGCGTGGGAGAAAGCGATGTGGTTCTGGTTCACGAATTGCACACTCCTCAGGAAAAGGAGCAGGTGGAAAAGGTCGCGCGTAGCATTGTGGATACCATTCAGAGTGAATTTTATCTGAAGGTCACCGTAGGTCTGGGCACTGTGGTTTCTACGCTTAAGGACCTTGCCAGGGCCTATAAGGAAGCGCAAGCCGCCATTGAAGTGGGCAAGGTGTTCGATACGGAAAAAAGCGTTGTGAACTATGAGAATTTGGGCATTGGCCGTCTCATTTACCAGCTTCCCACTACCCTCTGCGAAATGTTCTTGAATGAGGTATTTAAGAAGGGGGCGCTAGAGAGCCTTGATCGTGAGACCCTCTTGACCATTCAGTGCTTCTTTGAGAATAATCTCAATGTTTCCGAAACCTCCAGAAAATTGTTTGTTCACCGTAATACCCTGGTTTACCGTCTGGAGAAAATTCGCAAGATTACCGGCCTTGATCTGCGTGAATTTGAGCACGCAATCACCTTTAAAGTAGCCCTGATGGTGAAAAAGTACCTCTCCTCCAAGCCCAATCTTTTCTGATGCAGCGATCTTTGAAAAAAATAAAGGATTTTAATAAATGATTGTATTTCACAATGTAAGCAAGGTTTATCCCAATGGGACCAAAGCCTTGAAAAACGTTGATCTTGAGATCAAAGACGGCGAGTTTGTCTTCGTTGTTGGTGCCAGCGGTGCCGGAAAAACTACCCTGACCAAGCTTCTCCTTTGCGAGGAGAAAACCTCCGGTGGTAAGATCACCATCGATAAGTTCAACCTTTCCCGCATCAGCCGGTTCCGTATTCCGAAATTGCGTCGCACCATTGGAATTGTGTTCCAGGATTTCCGTCTGTTGCCCAATATGACTGCCAGTGAAAACATTGCATTTGCCATGCACGTGATCGGCGAGTCCAAAAAAGTGATCAAATCAAGAGTGGCAAATTTTTTGAAGTTGGTTGGCCTGGAGGACAAGGGAGACTGTAAACCGGATCAGCTCTCCGGCGGCGAAAAGCAGCGCGTTGCCCTTGCCCGTGCGTTGGTGAATAATCCCAACGTGATCATTGCCGATGAACCTACAGCCAACGTCGACCCTTATATGTCCATTGAAATTATGGAGCTTTTATTGAAGATCAATAAGCTTGGCAAAACGGTCATCGTGATCACCCATAATGTTAACCTTGTAAACTATTACAAGAAGCGTGTCATCACCCTTAAGGATGGCGAAGTGGTCAGTGATCGGCAAGGAGGAATGTTCGATGAAGTTTAGATTTTATAACGTCGGATACTTTTTCCGTCTTGCTTTTCAAGGAATTATCCGCAACAGTTTAATGAGCCTTGCCACTGTGTTTGTATTAACCTCTGCACTTCTTGTCACCGGTTGTACCTGGGCATTGAAGGTAAATCTTGAGCATAATCTGCAGGAAATCAATACCTACAATAAAATCGTTGTGTTTGTTTCAAAGGAAACGGAGGATCACACAACCAAACGCCTAAAGGAAAGAATTGAAGATTTGACCAGCGTGGAGAGTGTGGAATGGATCACAAAGGATGAAGTTCTTCGAAATTTGATGGACGATTATGGGGATTACGGCGATATTCTCCAGATGTATGACGATGATAACCCATGCAAGGATGAGCTTGTGATCACCTATTCCGATCCTTCTCGTGTAGATGATATCACCTATCAGATCAACAGTATGAATGAAGAGGAAGAAACCCTTGGCTCGGTGGATAAGATCAATGATCGTAGGGAAGTGGCGCAAAAGATCGATGAAATGAAGAATATTGCGTCCTTGATCTTCACATGGCTGATGATCCTGCTTTTGGTGGTTTCCATTTTCATTATTATGAATACCATCAAGCTTGCCGTGTTCTCTCGAAGAGAAGAAGTCGCCATTATGCGCTATGTAGGTGCCTCCGGCTTTTTTGTCGCCTTCCCCTTTGTTTTGGAGGGTATTGTTCTCGGCACCTTCTCGTCCGGAGCTGCTTTTGCGCTGCAGTATTACATTTATAAGGTATTTGCAGTGAACATTCTCGGAGGAAGCGGATTGATCACCGTTCTTCCCTTTGTTTCCCTGGCTCGTGATCTTGCCATTGCCTTTGCTGCCATTGGTGTTGGCATTGGTGTAATCGGCAGTTTGATTTCGTTGCGCAAGTATAACAAAGACTAATTTCCTTTGTTTTGACGGGAGGAGCATTCTTTGAAAAAAAAGATTTCAGTTTCCGCCACATTGATCTTCATTTTGTTTGCTGTCCTTTTGACCTTCCAGATTACCTACTCATTTTTAGAAAAAGAGTATCAGCAAAAGGTGGATACGCTCACTAAAACCCAGTCCGATTTTTCCAAGCTTTATCAGGCAGATCTTCTGATTCGGGAGCATTTTCTGGGCTCTATTGAGGAAGACTCCCTGGAGGAAAATCTCTTGGACGGATTTCTTTCTTCCTTGAACGATCCGTTTTGCAAGTATCTGTCTGCGGATGAATACTCCCAGTATTTGGAAGAAAACAACCGAATCGGAACCGGGATCGGAGCTCGCTTTACATTTAACGAATCCACCGGCGAAGTGATTGTTTATGCAGTTTTTCCCCAGTCTCCTGCCAAGGAGAGTGGCCTCCAAAAAGGCGATGTTCTCTGCAAAATCGACGATAAAAATGTTTCTGAATTAGGCTTTTACGGTGCTGTGGAGGCTCTGTCCGGCAGTGCCGGTACCAACGTTTGTGTTTCTGTGAAAAGAAAATTGGCGACGCAGGTTTTGGAAATGGATTTTACCATGACCAGAAAAGAGCTTACATGCACCACAGTGAATTTTGAGATGCTGGAAAACAATGTGGGATATATCCAGATCTTCGATATTGCGGGAGGAACTGCTCAGGAGTTTTCTAACGCAGTCTTCACCCTTACTTCTGAGGGGGCTCAGGCCTTGATTTTCGATGTGCGGAACAGCACGGGAAATAGCTTGGAGGAGGTTACCTCTATGCTGGATCTTCTTTTGCCGGAGGGTGTGATCCTTCGCACCTGTGATAAGACCGGCAAGGAAGTGAAGATCACCAGCGACAAGGAATGCATTTTGCTTCCCATGCGTGTGGTGATGAATTCCGCTACTGCCGGCGTCACCGAGGCCTTTGCTGCCACCCTTCGTGATTTTGGTGCTGCAACGCTTGTTGGCGAGACCACCTACGGAAAAGGAAAATTACAAACCGTTCTGGAAATGGACGACGGTTCTGCCATTATTCTGTCAAACCTTTCCATTCTCCCGGCAAGTTCTCCGGATTTTCAGAGTGTAGGTGTTGCACCGGATCTTGAATGTAAATCCACCTCTTCCAATATATATTTGACTTGTCCCGCGGACGATCAGCAGCTTTTGGAGGCTGTCTCGTCTCTTTGGGAATAATATCAAAAATCAAGGAGTACATTATGAAACAAATGAGGAGACTCCTCGCCCTTCTTTTGTGCGTTGCAACGCTTGTTTGTATCAGCTTGTCCTTCACCAGTGCCACAGCCGTCTCACTGGGGCAGCAGAAGGATAAATTGCAAAGCCAACTGGATAGTCAAAAAAAGGAACAGGCAACTCTCTCAGCACAGCTTTCCGATGCCAAGAAGAAGGTGAATAACCAGCTTGAGGTCATTCAGCTTCTCTATGATGAAATGAATTCCTATCAGGATCAGCTGAATACCATCATTAGCTTGATCTCTGAATACAACGCTCTGGCGAAAGCAAAAGAGGAAGAGATTGATAAGCTAAACGCCCAGATCGACGCCAATTATAAATTGTTTAAGGAAAGACTTGTATTTGCCCAGGAAAGCGGCAATATGAGCTACATTGATTTTCTGCTTGGATCTTCTGATCTTTCCGATATCATTTCACGAACGGAAGTGATCAATGATATGCTGGAATATGACCGTAAGATCATTGAAAGTCTCATTGCAGACAGGGAAGCGGTGGAAAAGGCAAAAGAAGAGATTCAGCTTGCTTTGAAGTCCTGCGAGGAAAAGCAAACGGAATACGAAGGAATCGTTGCCACGCTCCAGAAAAAGAAGGAAGAAGCGGACAGTTATCTTTCTGAATTGCAAAATATGCAGGAGGAAACAAAGAAAGCGCTTCAAATTGCAGAAGCCGCCAAGAAAAAAACGGAAGACGACCTGGATGAGATCAACAAGCAGATTGCTGCTCAGTCTGCTTCCAAGCCTGGCCCCACCGGTTTTATTTGGCCGCTTCCTGTTACATCTCCCGGCTACATCTCCCAGTATTTCCATTCCGGTCACTCCGGAGTTGATATTGCGGTGGGAGGCTGGGCAAACAACGGAAAGATTCCTGCCATTGCTATTGCTTCCGGTAAGGTTGTGAGAATTGGTTCTTACTACGACTGGGGAAATCTTGTGGTGATTGACCACGGCGGCGGATATTTATCTTATTATGCGCATTTGCATTCTTTTTCTGTTTCTCTTGGTCAGCAGGTTTCACAAGGTCAGCAGGTTGGCAAGATCGGTTCTACCGGCTATTCCACCGGTCCTCACCTTCACCTTGTTATTTATGCACCGGTTGGCGCAAACGGAAGCTCCATTCGGACAGACCCAATGCGGTATGTCAATTACCCCAGATAAACAAATAAATTATTTATAATATAGAAAGAGAGAGTACACAATTATGGCATCCAAACCCACTTTTGTTACGGCGGAAGGACTCCAGAAACTGAAAGAAGAACTGGAGTATCTCAAAGTAGTAAAACGTAAGGAAGTTGCTGAGGCACTGAAGCAAGCAAAGGCGTTCGGCGACCTTTCTGAAAACAGCGAATACGACGAAGCGAAGAATGAGCAGGCAGAAGTGGAGCGTCACATTGCCGAATTGGAAGATACGCTGAATAATATTGAGATCATCAAAAATACCGGTAAAAAGAATAAGATCGGTGTTGGTTCTTCTGTGAAGGTGTATGACCTTGACTTTGAAGAAGAAGTGACTTATACCATCGTCGGCTCCACGGAAAGCGATCCTCTGGAAAATAAGATCAGCGATGAATCTCCCATTGGAAAAGCTCTTCTGGGTAAAAAGCCAGGCGAAGAAGTGGAAGCAGAGACTCCCGGCGGATCTGTGAAAATGAAAGTTTTAGAAATTCTTTAATTATACAGTCTTTGAGGAAATAAAAATGGATCAGAACGTTCAAAATCAAACCGAAGAAAATTTCAGCGAACAGGTGGCCATTCGCAGGGAAAAACTGTTCGAATTGCAAAACCAGGGAAAGAATCCCTATGAAATCACAAAATTTGATTTCAATGCTTATTCTGTCGAGATCAAAGAAAGTTTTGTGGAAGGTCAGGAGAGGGAAGTCAAAATTGCCGGCAGAATGCTTAGCCGCCGCATTATGGGCAAGGCATCCTTCTGCAATTTGGCAGACGAAAAGGGCAATATTCAGCTTTATGTGAAACGTGACGATGTGGGCGAGGAAGACTATGCCGCGTTCAAAAAGTGGGATATTGGCGATATCATCGGCGTAGAAGGCTTTGTTTTTGTTACCCGTACCGGTGAAGTCTCCGTTCACTGTCGCAAGATCACGCTTCTTTCCAAGTCGCTCATCCCCCTGCCCGAAAAATTCCACGGTCTGACCAATACCGATATGCGCTACCGTCAGAGATATGTGGACTTGATCGTCAATCCGGAAGTAAAGGACGTGTTCTACAAGAGATCTGCGATTCTGAAGGAAGTTCGCGCTTATCTTGACGGCAAGGGCTTTTTAGAAGTGGATACTCCCATTCTTGTTCCCTTGGAAATCGGCGCCGCTGCCAGAAGCTTTGCTACCCATCACAATACCTTGGATATGGATATGTATCTGCGCATCGAAACCGAGCTTTATTTGAAGAGATTGATCGTCGGCGGTATGCATCGTGTGTATGAAGTTGGCCGTATCTTCCGTAATGAAGGTATGGATACCAAGCACAATCCGGAATTTACTACCGTTGAGCTTTATCAGGCATTCACCGATTATCACGGAATGATGGACCTGGTAGAAGAGCTTTACATTCAACTGGCAGATAAGATCTGCGGCAGCCGCGTCATCACTTACCAGGGCAAGGAAATTGATATGGGCCACTGGGAAAGAATGACCATGGTTGATGCTGTGAAGAAGTATGCTGGTGTTGATTATCACGATTGGAAGAGCGATGAACAAGCTCGTGCCTGTGCCAAAGCGCATCACGTGGAAGTTCCCGAAAACGCCACCTGCGGTACGGTTCTCATTGAGTTCTTTGACGCCTATGTAGAAGAAAAACTCATTCAACCCACCTTTATTTATGACTATCCCGTGGAAAATAGCCCCTTGGCAAAGAAGAAGCCCTCCGATCCTCGATTCACCGAGCGCTTTGAGTACTTCATCAACGCCACCGAATTTGGAAATGCCTTCTCCGAACTCAATGACCCCATTGACCAGAAGGAGCGCTTTGAAACTCAAGTGGCCGCCAAGCGCGCCGCTGAACCGGAAACCCGCGCCGAAGTGGATTATGACTATATCACCGCTATGGAATACGGTATGCCCCCCACGGGCGGCCTCGGTTTTGGCATCGACCGTCTGGTCATGCTCCTCACCGATTCCGCTTCCATCCGCGACGTTCTCCTTTTCCCCACAATGAAGCCCCTCGATTAAGAAAACCCTTTATTTATGCGGGTTTTCGGGGTGTTGATAGGTTGTGAAAATCGTATTTACCCCCTATTTACCCCAAACTTTCTTATAATTTTCCGAAAGGCATCACAGAAATGTGATGCCTTTTCTGTATTTTGGTCGCTTGAAATAAAATCATTCCTATCATTCTTATCATAGAATCCAAATGATTAGGAGTGATATTATTGTGGTAGGAAATAACAAAAACTTAGACAAACTAATGAACAAGGTAAATACCGAGACAGGCAGAAGTGATGCCGAGGAAATTTTACGATTACAAGCACAACGGCAATTAAAGAGCGAACATAAAAAGGTATCGCAAATGACCGATTTCGAAAAACAGTTATTTGCTGAAATGGAGCAAAAGACTGTTGAGAAATATGAAGAACAGTTTTTAAGTGATAAACCTGTAAACTATATGGGTAAATTAGACCCTTATTATAGTCCAATTGCATCAATAGTTCTGGATGCCTTCTTTACGGATGGCGAAAATTAAGGCACGGTTTTCCGTGCCTTAATTTTATGTGCTGTAATTGTAAATCTCCCATTTTGCTTCCTTTAAAACCTGTCTGATAGTATCCCTTTCGTTGCACAGGGATTTGTACTCTGAGTATGGAAGCCGATAATCTTTGTTTTTGGCTGCAAAGTTAATTGCACGGTTGATTTCAAATAATCTATCAACCAATTCTTTGCAAAGTCGCACTCTTTGATAAAGTAAACTTTTAAATTGCCTTTTGGGTAGTCTTTCTCCGTCTTCTGCATTTTTAATTAGTGTGATAACCGTTCTAAGTTTTTCTGGTTTTGTCTTCATAGTGTGCTATATACCTTTCCGCCACCGTGGATTGTATATACGATTAAGTCATATTTTGGTGACTTACTTAACCGTTCGTATTAAAGATGATTGATGTGTATAGATAAATGTTTTTTCTGCATATCTTTTTTGTAAAACCTTTTTGATAAACTTTTCTCAAAGACCTTTTGAGAAACTAAACACAACCTTTTGAGAAACCAAATCAACCAACTCAGAACCCCTTTTAAATTCGAACCTGACCCGTAGGAAATGGCATAAGGGCATAACTCACCTAAAGAGCAGGTGAGTTAGACAATAGACCCGTGAGGTTTCTTCTTTGGGGTTCGCTCCTATCTAACTGGTTTTTTCATTGCCAGAACAAAGTCTTCATACATTCATAACCGTCTTCTCCCGCACCGTGCCCTTGGGGACTTGACTTTGTCATCATCTTCACGGCATCCTAATGGTATATCGTTTCCAATATACCGCCCTTGAGTTTGCTTTTATTTACTTGGTGATATAAACTCCCAAACATTAACCAATGACGACAGTTGAATAGAGCGAACAAATCTTCAACCGCCGAGTCTTTTTTCTACAAACAGGGGTGACCAACCGTAGCATATTTATGGTGTCTAACTACCGTTTCACCGCCTAAAAGAAAAACAAAAAATGTCTTACCGACCTTATAGGTAGATAAGACATTCAATGGTGGTTTATGTATCTTTACTTGATTACAAAA
Organism: Eubacteriales bacterium; assembly: GCA_045541915.1. Taxonomy (GTDB): domain Bacteria; phylum Bacillota; class Clostridia; order Oscillospirales; family SIG627; genus RGIG5579. Next base: position 77,010 of record JAZQJZ010000034.1, on the reverse strand, counting down.
TCAAAGGGAATCTGACATAATTATTGTATGGGTGATATATCTCTCCTATATTGCCCGTTGGACTTAATCGTTTGCACCGATTAGGTCTTTTTTTATTTAGTTGTGTTATTAGTATGATAGAAGTCAAAACGAAATCGAGAAAACAAAAAGGTCTTATCAGTCCGAGAACCGATAAGACCTTTTTGCAACAATCCACATCACTTGAAGGAGGGGAAATAAATAGAATGTGACTTGTCTAACCCCTTAGATATATTATCACATCACACACAAACCATATTTATTATGGCAAAGTAAGTATGTTTAATCGTTTTGCAAATCGAGAGAAATTTTCTCATATCAAAATTTCATAACCATCCCAAAACAAACCTATTGAGCGATACCTCTTTTTTCGCTTTTTCTTTCTATGTGGGAAATTTATATTTGAAACTGGTATGGGTTTCAACTCGAGCTGACATTTCGTTTCTTCGAGAATGTTTTTGATGCAATCGTTTGGCTTTTTTGCTTGCTTAGTATCCATAAAAACACCACCTATTTTAATTTGATATTATAAGTATGATTTTTCGTGCTTATTTCAAAAAAGAAGTGCAGAAAAATCGACATTTATTGACTATTCGTGAGAAAAGTCTTATAATAGAATAGAGTTTATCTAATTTTTTGTTTGTATCACAACAAATCAGACTGTGAGGTGAAATATGCAAAATGAGAATCTATCTTCCCTTGTGGCGAAAGCACAAACGGGAGATAATCAGGCATTAAATGACCTCTTTACTGAAACTTACAACGATGTTTATTACTTTGCTTTAAAGACAGTTAAAGATGAGACTCTTGCAGCGGATGTCACACAAGATACCTTTGTTACTATCTTCCAGAATATCGACTCGTTGAATGACCCCGTCGCATATCCTGCCTGGTCAAGGCAAATTACATATAGGCATTGTCTTCAATACCTGAAAAAGCAAAACCGTGAGGTCGCAGTAGATGAAAACGAAGACGGTAGCACCATCTTTGACATCATTGAAGAAGACAGAACGGAGTTTATTCCGGAAGAAAACCTTGATAAAGAGGATTTTAAGAAGACGATTCTTCAAATGGTAGATAGTCTGCCTGAGGAACAGCGAACTGCCGTTATCTTATATTATTACGATGAATTGTCAATCAAAGAGATTGCAGAGATTCAGGGTGTAACGGAAGGAACGGTCAAGAGCAGACTGAACTATGCGAGAAAAGCAATCAAAGCATCCGTAGAATCCTATGAGAAGAAACACAATGTCAAACTTCGTTGTGCTGGTGTTCTTCCTCTTCTGCTGTGGTTGTTTGCATCGGATTTTGGTGCGAGTGCTATGTCAGCGACAACGGCACAAACCGTTGCAACAGGAGTTTCCACCGCAACAGGAGCGAAATTGTCCTTATCGTCTTTGGTTAAGAGCGGTACGAAAATCGTTTGGAATCTTTGGCAAAAGATTGTTGCAGGAATTGCAGCGGCAACGATTGCTGTTGGTGGCACGGTTGCGGTTGTGAACATCGTCAACAAACCTGATGCAACTACAAACGAGGGCGGTCAAATATCAGCAGGTCAACTGGTGCAGGTATGGGAAGGTCAAGGCGGAATCAATATTGGACTAAACCTATCAGATGAAAACAAATTTACATTAGTTATCTCTCAAATGGATGAGGATAGTATTGAGGGTAGATTGGTTGTAAATGCTGTTGATGGGACAAATTATTCACGACATTTTACAGGAACAGGGAGACCTGCGGAAATGTTGCATGCGGGTTCTACATTCTATGATGTGACACTGGATGAGGAAATTGCGGAATGGTCTGAGGATTATCCTGGCTATAAAGAATTCACATTACGATATCAACCTGATGAAGACCAATTTTATTTCGATACAGGTCCATTTGAAGCGGTTTTAAAAAAGAAATAAATTTTTTAAAATTTTTTCAAAAAAATAAAACCGATTGCCTTTCTCGTTTCTCCTATAAGTGTAAGGAGGACGAAAGGTATGAGAGAACACAACAATTTGTACTACATTATTCTATGGGATTCCATACGGAACAAACTCCCGCCTGAGAGAGTAGAGCAAATTCGAAAAATACTTATAGCACTAAAATTGTAGAGTGCCGAAAAGCAAAAAAATTCTTATGGTAAAAATGGAGGAAATGATTATGGCAAAGATTGTAAATTGCCCTTTCTGCGGACAAGAGGTTACAAAAGGAATTTTCAGTGGCGATGATTGCGAACTTGATGTAGGAACATTCAAATCCCTTACCTGTTGCCCGAAATGCTACAAAAAGTACAAGGGTAAGGTTAAGGAAAACAAGGAAAGATTTTTGACTAAGTTCGAAAATATGAAAAAGGCAACAAAATCAAAATACACGGAAAACGATATCGCCAAACTGTATGAGATTTATGTTGAAGAAAAGGCAAAACAAATTGAAAAATGCGGCGGTCAGCAACTAGATAAAATGGGAACATTTTTTACCTACAACAGCAATGGGTTCTTTAATGTTTGTGAATGTGGTACAGGATTTGGTAAGGGAGAGTCATCTGATAGTTCGAATGCGAGTTGCTTTGACAAAAACGATATTACCAAGATTGAGTATGCAAAAATGGGGTCTGGCAAATTTGATGGTTTGTTCCATAAGATTTACTCGTTTGCAATTCGCCTGAATGATGAAACCGTTATGACATATAAACCTTGTATTGCAAGAACTGCGGATTCAGGTGCTGGATTTGGATTTGGTTATCAGAAGTCTGCGGAGAAAAAACTTGTATATCAATTGGAAGAATTTAAGCGGTTAATTGGTTCTGATTTACCCATCGTAAAAATCAATAAGATTTAAGGAGATAAGGAAAATGAAAAAATTATTATGTATGGCATTGTGCTTAATTATGGTGTTTAGTTTGTGTGCTTGCGGTGGTAATGACACCCCTGCGGGTTCTGGCGATTCTGACACTGGTGTATCCACTGAGGCTAACACCAACAAAAATGAGACCCCTAAGTTTGTGAATGATGATGGAACTATCATTCGCCCTGAGTATCTTGGTGGTAAAACAGAACTCAAATCTTCCACAACATTCGAAAATGAAATCGTAAAAGTTTACATTTATGCATTTAGCAGTTGGGAAAAGACTGGCGACAGACTTGCCGGAGCAAGTTTGACTTTGAAGATTGAAAACAAATCGAACAAAAAATTGTTTTTTGAGGTTCAGGGCATTGATTTGAACGGTTTAACAATGGACAATTCTTATCACACCGAAATTGAAGTGGGTGAAACTGACGAAGAAAGTTTTCAGTTCTCGAATACTATGTTATCCGAAAGTGGCATTTCAAAAATTTTCAACGGCAAGGTTTACTTCTGGGCAAAAGCACAGGGCGATACCGAACAGAATTACTTTGAATCTATCACCTTTGAAACCACTGAAAAAGGCGAACAGGTCAACTACACCGAAGGAAAAACCGTTTATGAAAAGAACGGCATTAAGATTGTGTTGCAAAACACAGGTTGGGTAGATAATGAAATTGGCTATATCAGATTCTACGTAGAAAATACAACTGACCAAAGATGCAGTATTGAATTTACAAAAATGAAGCTTACTGGTGACTATGATACTAAGGATGAAGATGACCTTCATTCGAAGAGCTTTGATGTTATGGCCAAACAAGCGGGATACTACACCTATTGGATGGATAAGACACCATATTTTGATTATGGCTTTATACTCCCTGTAAAGGCAGTTTCTCTTGAAACAGAAATCGTTTTGATGGATATGAATTCAAGAGGCCTGTCTGGTGAACCGGATGATACCTTTACCGTGGAAATCACGGATTGGGATTGGAGTGCAATATCAAAATAAGGTTTTTATTGAGGAGTTTGGATTATGGTACGGAAACAAGCGATTAAGCGACTGATATGGCAAGCAATTTTGTTTGTTGTCAGTTCGGCTATATTTCAAACAATATGGGCCGGTGTAATCATCATATATCTGCTAAGAGCGATAGGTTTGGGAACTGAAATCCAAAGCGAAGAAACACCCTTTGATGATGAACCAAAAGAAAGGGTTATGTCGCTTAAAGCATTTGCCTTTGAAAATATATTTGGGGCAATATTTATGATTATGCTCCCGCTAATCCCCGCACTTGTTATTGGTTGGATTTTTCCTGATTACGGATGGGCAGGCGGAGTAATTGGTTTTATTGCTTTGTTACACTTGGTTGTAAAACCTATTGTTTATGATTTAATCAGAATTTTTACTAATAATGAAAAGCACATTGATATTACTAAAAAACTGGTTAAGATTGCAACCATAGTCGTTATTGCCATTACCTTGTTGCAAGTGTTGTTATATGTGATTTTCCCTTCGCTCCATCCGGATTTTATAAAAAAAGAAAACTTTGACCATAAAGCACTTTGGAATGAATATGTGACCGAGCAAAATCTTGGTGAAGAGTACAAGTCGTTTATTGGCGAAGAGATAGACCAATACGAAAAGACCAAAAGCAAGGTTTATAACAAATCGCAAAGCGGAGTGAAAAACGGGTTGATTCAGGAAGGCACTCTTACTGTGTATTATGAAAAGAATACAGACACAAAAGAGTGGTCAGTTGTGAACTATACCTTTGATGAGCTTAACACCTACGAACTTGCCAAGGATACAACTTGGACCGGCAGCAACGGCGGTAACAACTACACCGTAACTCTGGTTAAAGGTTTCTTGTATAATACGACAGGTCATATCACAGTTAAGAGCGATAACGGCGAAACTGTTTTGGATTCTGATGTTGTTTGCACCAGAAACGAGGACAAAGAAAACGAGTATAATCTCAAAACCAATGTTGACCTTGGTTGGTGGAACTATGATGTTCGTGTAGTTTTCAATGAAGAAGACGGTTCGCTCAGACTTGATAGTGTTTATGAGGGCACAGTTTATCAACAGAATTAAGCAAAAAAGATATGCAGAAAAACTCTGCATATCTTTTTTTGTGTCTTTTTGCAGTAAAATATCTGTTGTTTTAAAATTGTTGCATTTAAGTATCACTTAGGTGATATTTTTAGTATCAGTAAAGTGATATCTTATGGCATAACGCAAATATTGATCTTCATACGTATTATCGCTGTCACCACTGGGTTTTGCCGATGCGAGAGCAATCAGTGAGCGTCATCGAGAAACCATGCATGATTACATTGCGAACCTGACGGAATTACAAGAGAATTTTTCGGATCTGATCGGCGATCATCTAAAGAATGCGTATACCGATGGCGTAAGAGTGGCAGAACAGTACCTGATTACACTAAATGCGTTATCCCATGAGATAAGTCAGAGTGCGCTTTCTCGTGCTCGGGGTTGTATTTTGGAGGATAACGGTAATAAATGCCGTATGTTCGGGCTCTTTGTGTATGCATTGCTATATGGAATCAGTCGCGGACGTCATCTTCATCGTCACCGGCGCATTTTGAATGCGGCATACAGTGAAATGCTGGATGATTTGCGTCTGTTTATGGAGATTCATTCGACCATTGAGTTGGATTATGCTCAATTTTGGCATCTACCTGCCAATGAACGCGCAAAATTGCACGCGCTGCTAGAAGATGAGGGTCTGTTGGACAAGGAAAGCGGATACATTGGTGGCAATCTTTTCTAATCAGACTCAAAAAATGAAACAATTCTTAGGAGAAATTATGATGGAAAAAATGAAAATATTTGCTGATTTATTCGGTGAGCTAAATGTGTTGTGTGAAGCAATGCAAGTGGAGCCGGAAGAGAAGAAAGCTGAATGAAAAAAATTCAAAAAAGGCTACATTGATCTGCTCATAAAATGACACCACCCGAAGAAACTGCTTGGGGTGGTGTTACTGTTAACTCAGTCGGGACGTATTACCCCCTCCATCGATTTGATGATCTAGCATTGCGATGTGCTTGATAAGAGGCGACCATTTTTTAAACAGTTCAATATAAAATTCCTCTTCATTTATGGGTGGAAAATACGCTTGATCTGTGATATAATACCTTTGGTTATGATATATGGGAGGAGCCTATGAAGAAACTCTTTGTAGTATCAGATATTCATGGATACTGTTCAATCCTAAAGGAATCTCTGGAAAAAGCTGGCTTTGACCAGAATAACGAAGAGCATCTTTTGATTTGCTGCGGCGATTATTTTGACCGCGGTGATGAAAATGTGGAGGTTTTGCGATACTTCGAGAGACTTCCGCGCAAGGTGTTACTCCGTGGAAATCATGAGGATATGCTACTAAAATTATTCCAAACCGGAAAACTTTTGCCCCATCATTACATCAACGGTACCTTGCGCACATTGGAAAACTTTTTCGGGAGATACTGCATTGATCCTGTGGACGATTCCATCGACTTTTCCGGCAAGACCCGCATTGTTGACCGAATTTGCGAATTTGTGGAAGAAACCTTAGATTTTTATGAAACCGAACATTATGTTTTTGTTCATGCCTGGCTGCCTGAGAAGGGCCGGACGGAAAAAACGCGTCAAAATGTCGATCAAGAATCTTGGAAAAAAGCGCGATGCGTCAGGTGGCCCGATCAATACACAGGACAAAGACCGCTTGAAGATAAAACCTTGGTTTTAGGCCATGTGCCAACCTGGAAGGCCTGTGCATTTGATGCAGGTCGGGATCCAAAGGACTGTTCCATTTTTTATGGCAATGGCATCATCGCCATCGATGCCGGTACCGATAAAACAAAACAGATCAATGTGCTGGTGTTGGAGGATCATCTGCTTCCGGACATGAAAGCTTCATGTTAATTAAATATAGAGATTTACTCTTGAAAGGATAGGGGACAAAATGCGTAAAAACTTTGGAAATAAAACCTGGGTTTATCCCATGCCGGTGTTGATTGTTGCTTCTTTTGACAAAAACGGAAATCCTTGCTGCATGAATGCAGCTTGGGGAGGTGTTTATGACACCAATCAAATTATGGTTTGTTTAGCAGAGGATCATAAAACCACCAAGAATATCATCGAAAGCGGGGCTTTTACCGTCAGCATCGCGGATTCTCGGCACGTAATAGAGGCTGATTATGTTGGAATCGTTTCCGGCAATCAAATTCCCGATAAGATGGCGAAGGCCGGTTTGACAACGGAGCGTTCTTTGTTTGTTAATGCTCCTGTAATCCAGGAATTTCCTATGACGATCGAATGTAAGCTTTTGAAGTTTAACGAAGATGGTATCTGCATTGGTGAAATTGTAAATGTCAGCGCCGCAGAATCGGTACTTGGCCAGGATGGCCTGATCGATCCTGAAAAGCTTGAGGCCATTACCTACGATCCTGTGCATCATTACTATATCAAACTTGGTGAAAAGGTAGGGCGTGCTTTCTCTGACGGAAAAAAACTGAAGTGACAAATTGCCGTTAAAATCTTTTTGTTGCAAATTTGTTTCACCGGTGATATAATATGCCGAATTTTGGTGTATAAGAATAATATTTTCAGTGATTGGGATGGACTATGAAAACGGATCAAAGAGAAAGAACCGTGGATTTTTTAAAGGGAATTTGTATTTTGCTTGTTTGCTTTACACATTTTCAGTGGACAGGGGAGCAAGTCAAGAAATTTTTGTTTCCTTTTTGGGTCGATATGGCAGTTCCGGTTTTTATGATTTTATCCGGATATATTTATACCAAAGTCAGCGATCAAAGGGCATCAACTGTGCTTTCGCAGGCTTATCGCCCCAGTGTTTTGTGTAGCAAGCTGATTCGCCTCACGGTGCCGGTTCTTTTGACCTATGCTGTTACACTTTTATGGGATTATTATCAGCATCAAACCATTGAATATCCCATTTTTTTCACCTTTCTTCAAGGTGGGAGAGGGCAGGGTGCATATTATTATCCCGTTATGGTACAAACAGTTTTTGTTTTGCCTCTGATCCACGCAGCGATCAAGCGTTTTGAAGAAAAAGGTCTTTTCTTGTGTTTTTTCATAAACGCAGCATACGAAGTTTTGCATGTGGCATACCTCATTCCTACAGAGAGTTATCGCCTTTTGATGTTCCGGTATATTTTTGTTTTAGCTGCAGGCTCATTTCTTGCCACCGGGAAGAGATGGAGCACAAAATATTGGATTACCATGCTTTTTGTGGGGGCGAGCTTTATTTTCTCCTATTCATATGGAGGATACAAACCGCTTTTTGTGAAGGATTGGACCGGAACGTGCTTTATTGCGTCTATGTACGCTGTGCCGTTTGCTTGGATTGTTATCTGCAAAATTAAACCTTGCTTTTCTCCTTTGGAATGGGTCGGGAAAGCGTCTTATCATATTTTTCTGGCACAAATGCTATATTACTATTGCTTTAGTCCCTTTGTATATCAGGGGGTTTCCAATCGAAAATTACAGCTTTTGATCTGTATGACCATCAGCGTTGGTCTTGGGCTTCTATTTTATATTGTGGAATCTCCTTTGACAAAATGGCTGCAAAATAAAACAAAATGTTTTTTTAAAGAGAGGCATATTTAGGACGGTAATGAAAATGAAACTGGAAACACTGGACGAGGTAAGAGCGTTTTTTGCAAAGGATCGTTTTGCCACAGAAAACGGAGCTGTTATTGAGAAGATCGGAGACCGCTATGCCAAGTGCAGTATAGAGCTTGGCGCGATTCATAAGAATGCAGTTGGGGCTGTGATGGGCGGAGTACATTTTGTTTTGGCCGATTTTGCCTTCGCAAACGCCTCCAATCGTCAGCAGATGGGGTGTGTTTCTTTAAGCTCCAATATCACCTATCTGTCTTCCGTGCGCGGGACAAAACTGATCGCAGAAGCACACTGCATCAAAGAAGGGCGAAATACAAATTATTATCGAGTGGATATCACCGATGATCTTGGAACGGCTGTGGCTGAAGTGAATATTACCGGATTTCGAAAGGTCTGAAAAAGCCCTTTCCCTTTTTCGTCAAGTTTCGACTCTTGACACCAAAAGAGAACAAAGCTATACTAATAGTAGTGATATTGATACGCATTTTAGGAGGTGACACAATGGAAAAAAGACTTTATAAATCTGCGACAGATAAAAAATTGGACGGTGTTTGCGCCGGCCTGGGTGAATATTTCAATCTGGATCCCACCTTGGTTCGTCTTGCCTGGGTTCTGTTTTGCTTCTTGGGCGGCAGCGGCGTTCTGGCCTATATCATTGCAGCACTGATCATCCCCAGAAAACCCGATATTCAATAGAGTAAAAATGAAAAGGCTATGCTTTAGGCATAGCCTTTTTGCAATTTGGGAGTTATTTTCTGTTTTTGATTGCGAAAAGTGATGCAATTTTAGGATCTCTTGTTTCTTATTTTTTCGTATGATACAATGCCGTTAGAAAAATAATCTAGCATAGAAAGAGAGATTCTAACATGAAAATCCGTGCCGTTTTGATGGATATGGATGGAACCCTTCTGGGCAAAAGTCAGGTGGCCGTTTCCGTTCGAAATATGAGAGCCATTCAAGCAGCTTTGAAAAAAGGTGTTCACGTAATCCCTTGCACTGGACGGGTTTACGATATGCTTCCTCCTCAGCTTCTAACCCAGGAGGGACTTCGTTATTTTGTCACAAGCCACGGTGCCAGAGCATATGATCTGGTTCGTGAAGAGAATGTTTATGAAGATCGTTTCTCTGCCGAGATGTCATCCCAGCTGATGAAGCTTTTGGAGGGAAAGGGACTTTATAATGAAGTTGCTGCTGACGGCACAGTGTTTTTGGAAAAGGCAGTGGTTGACAATCTGGATTGGTCCCTTGTTCCCGAGCATCATATTTGGTATGTGCGCGATCGCTGTTACACCGCGGTGGAAAAGCCGTCCGAATATTTCCTGAAAAACAATATTCGGGTAGAGAAAATGAATATTTACGGCATTCCCGAGCACCTTCAGGAGGAGGTGTATCGGGCTGTGACTGATACCGGATTTGTCCTGCACACCCACCCCGGTGCCGGACGCAATCTGGAATTTTCTCATATTACTCTTTCTAAACTTCGTGCCACTGATGCCATTTTGGAGAAATTGGATGTTACTTATGAAGAGACGATGGCCATTGGTGATAGCTCCAGCGATGTGGATATTCTGAAGGCCTGCGGTGTAGGCGTTGCAATGGGGAATGCTCCCGATGACGTCAAAAAAGTTGCAGACGACGTGACTCTTTTAAATATGGAAGACGGTTTGGCAGCTGCATTTGAAAAATATGTTCTGTAAGGGGTGAAGTTATGAGCAAGCGTTTTTTGGTCTGCATTGATTCAGACGGCTGTGTTTTTGATACCATGGAGATCAAGCACAAGGAGTGCTTCTGCCCCTCTTATATTGATCATTTCGATCTTCAGCCTGTCTCCAAGTATGCCCGTGATTCTTGGGATTTTGCCAATCTCTATTCTGCTACCAGAGGCGTTCACCGTCTTCGCGCTCTTCTTCGCGCCCTGGAAGTGCTCGCCCCTCGAAAAGAGGTTTTAGATCGTAAGTTTTCTACTCCCCGGCTTCCCACCCTTCGCCGCTATGTGGAAGAGGGGAATGTGCTGAGCAATGAGGGGTTGGAGGCGTATCTTTCTGAGCATCCCGATTGCGACGAATTTCGTACTATTTTAAAATGGTCGTACGACGTGAACAAAAGAATTGCTGCGATGGTTCGCAATGTCCCTCCCTTTCCTTATGTTAGAGAGAGCCTTCAAAAGCTTTCTGAATTTGCCGATATTGTAATTGTTTCTGCGACGCCATTTGAAGCGCTGGAACGGGAGTGGAAGGAGCATAATCTGGTGCAGTTTATCACATCCATTGAAGGTCAGGAATGCGGCACCAAAAAGGAGATCATCGCTTCCTTAAAGGACCGTTATGAACCTGGTAATGTGTTGATGCTCGGAGATGCTCCGGGAGATCTGGACGCTGCCCATACCAATGGAATCCTGTTCTATCCCATTTGCCCCGATCAGGAAGCCGAGTCCTGGGAAAACTTCAAAAAAGTAGCAATGGATGCGTTCCTTGAGGGTACGTACGCCGAAAAAATGGAAGCAGAGAAGATTGCTTATTTTAAAACGCTTCTTCCCAATGACCCCAGTTGGACAATGAAAGGATAAAAAATGATTTACGGAAGTACCATCGGAAGAAAATTCTTTGAGGACGGCTCTGTACGCCGTTACCCCGGCAACACTGTGGTTGCCGATATTACGCCGGAATGCCCTGCGTATGATGTAATGCTTCGCTTAAACCGGATGGTGTCGGAACATGGTCTTTCTGATCACTATATTATGCTCCCCGCGGACAGTTATCATATGACTGTGATTCGCGGATTGAATGACCAGGTTCGTACAGATGATTTCTGGCCGGCATCTCTCCCGAAGGATGCTTCTATGGATGAGGTGGATGACTATGTCAGTACTGCCATTGCAAAAGCGAAGATCCCCGGTCAGGTCAGAATGAGATTTTTTGAAGTAAAGGCATCCAAAGGCTGCATGATCGCCTTTCTCGTTCCTGCGGATGAAGAACAAAATCGTCTTCTGCGCGATTTCCGCGATAGAGCGGCAGATGCTTTGGGACTCCGTCTTCCCAAGCACGATGAATACCGCTTTCACATCTCCCTTGGCTATACCCGTGTTGTCCCGGAAGGGGAAGATGAGGAGAGGAGAGCGAAAATGATCGAGGAAATGAATGCTCTTATCGCCAATCAGCCGGACTTTTTGGTTACCGCGCCCTATATGGCATATTACGACGACATGTACGCCTTTTCTCCCAAACGTATTCCAAGAGATTAAAGAAAAACAAGAGAAGCGATTGCTTCTCTTGTTTTTTATCTTGCATAAATTTGGTTCATTCGTAAAAATTTCGGCATATCGAGTCCCAGCATTTGTTCGTTTGTGATTCGATACCGCCAGTTGCCTGCAGCATTGCCGGGAGTGTTGATTCTGGTATCGGCTCCATATCCTAAAAGATCTTGGACTGGGAAAATAACCGTATTGGCGCGGCTCATCCACAAAGCGCGCAAGGCAGAGGAGCATCCGTCTGCTGGATTACCCAAATATTCCAAAACAAGATTTCTGGTAGTCACATCCAGTTCCCAGATAAATCCCAAAAGGGTATTGTTGTCGTGCGTGCCGGAATAAGCCACCATGTTTTCCTTGAAATTGTGAGGAAGGTGCGGAGAAAGAGGATTGCCGTCAAAACCAAATTGGAATACAGCCATACCCGGGTATTGACTATAGGATAAAAGTGCTCTGGTATCGTCATCGATCATTCCCAAATCCTCCGCCCAGATCATTTTATCCTTGGCAATTGAGGAGATGGCATCGATCAGTTTCTCAGAAGGCCCCCGCTTCCAGGATCCTTCTTTTGCGCTTTTCGACCCGGCCGGTATGCTCCAATAAGCGCTGATGGCTCTGAAATGATCGATACGAATCCCGTCAAACAGGGAGAGCATATATCCAAGGCGCTCTTTCCACCAGGAAAAGCCATCCTTTTCCATCTTTTCCCAGTCGTATAAGGGATTTCCCCAAAGCTGACCGTCTTGGGAAAAATAGTCCGGCGGAACACCGGCAACAAAAGCCGGATGAAAGCGCTTGTCCAATTGAAATTGATCCGGCGAGGACCAAACATCAAAACTGTCATGTGAAACGTAAAAGGGAAGATCTCCCACGATGGAGATTCCATTTTCAGTGGCATAGCGGTGAAGCGCATTCCACTGACGGTGAAATTCAAACTGAATAAATTCCCACGCAAAAAGATCAGCTTCATCCGGCTCTGTTTCAGTCCAGTCCATCCAGTGCAAATGGTTGTTTTTTTGCTTTAATGCCAGAAAACGGCAAGTGGCACCGATGAAAGGATGTTCTTTGATAAAGTTTTTGATCTTGTCCGGATCGGGAATGCGAGTAGAAGCAAGCTTTAAAAAGTCATACCGTTTTTTTAAAAGAGAATCGTATTGGCATAAATAAATGTCATCTTCATATTGCGATTCTAATTCTTCTTCCGTTACCAGTCCGTTTTGAAACAGCTCCTCCGGGTCGACGAAGTTTAAATTTCCTCCAAAAGAGGAAAAGGGCATATAAGGAGAATTGTGACTGTCAGTAATCCCAAAGGGCAAAACCTGCCAGCAGGAAAAGCCACCGCTTTTTAGAAGATCAATCCACCGATAAGCGCTTTCCCCAAAGGTGCCGCAACCGTATTTTCCGGGAAGAGAGAAGAGGGGAAGCAAGACTCCGCTTTGACGTTTTTTCATATTGGCTCCTTGAATTTTGTATCTATATTTTATAACAAAACAGAAAAAATGACAAGGCCAGAAACGGTAATTAGAAGTAAAATGTGTTCCAAATATGAATTTTTTTAATTTTTTTTGTCTGAAACGACAAAAAAATATGAATTTTGCCTTTGCAGTTTCATTTTTTTGTGCTATACTAATATTTAGTAAAGAAAAAAGAGGTGATCACATCCATGCGATATACGTATGACGATATGGAAAAATTCTATCGCGGTGAATGTGATAATGCATATGCGTTTATGGGCGCTCATCCCTTGAAGGGGAAGGAGGGTTTTGTTTTTCGTGTTTGGGCTCCGCTCGCCAGAAGTGTTCATTTGGTAGGGGATTTCAATTTCTGGAATATAAGCGAGCTTTCCATGAAAAAGAATATGCATGGCCTCTGGGAGATTGAATCTACTTATGCCAAAATCGGCGATCGGTATCAGTATTATATTGAGCGTCAGGATGGCACCTTTGTTTATAAAAGCGACCCCTATGCTTTTTCCTTTTCCACTTTGCCGGATACAACCAGCAGAATCGCCTCTCTCGACGGGTTTTCCTGGTCTGATTTGGCTTATCGCAGAAGAAAAAAGCAAAAAAATGTGTTAGAATCTCCTGTCAATATTTATGAGGTTCATTTGGGTTCCTGGAAAAGAAAGCCCGATGGCAGCTTTTATCAGTACGATGAAATTGCCGAAGAGCTTGTTTCTTATGTAAAGGAAATGGGGTATACCCACATTGAACTAATGCCCTTGACCGAGCATCCCTTTGAAGGATCTTGGGGATATCAGGTAACGGGCTATTTTGCTCCTACTCACCGCTATGGAACGCCGCACCAGCTGATGGAAATGATCAATACGTTCCACCGAGCCGGGATCGGTGTGATTTTGGATTGGGTACCGGCGCATTTTCCCAAGGATGAGAGCGGTCTGTATGAATTTGACGGAACCTGCTGCTATGAAAAGAATGACCCTGTGATGAATGAGCACAAGGAATGGGGAACCCGTATTTTTGATTACGGAAGATACGAGGTTATTTCTTTTCTGATTTCCAGTGCACTTTTCTGGATTCGAAAATACCATATTGACGGGATTCGTGTGGATGCTGTAGCGTCTATGCTTTATCTGGATTATTGCCGGACTGAATTTAAGAGAAATTGCTTCGGCGGCAATTATCACCTGGAGGCCATTGAGTTTTTTAAAAAGCTCAACCGCACTGCCTTTGCAGCCGATCCCTCCCTTTTGATGATCGCAGAGGAATCTACCGCCTTTCCTATGGTAACAAAACCCGGGGAGGATGGTGGATTAGGCTTTAATTTCAAGTGGAATATGGGCTGGATGAATGATATTCTCCGCTATATGAAGCTGGATCCCATTTACCGTAAATCTCAGCACAATTTATTGACCTTCTCTCTCACATATGCCTTTTCTGAGAATTACATTCTTCCCTTGTCCCACGACGAAGTGGTTCACGGAAAGTACTCTCTCCTGGAGAAAATGCCAGGCTCGTATGAAGATAAGTTTGCTAGCCTTCGCCTTCTTTTCGGATATATGTTTGCGCATCCCGGAAAGAAACTCAATTTTATGGGCGGAGAATTTGGTCAGTTTATTGAATGGAATTATCAAAAGCCTTTGGATTGGATGCTCCTGGATTACCAGGCGCACCGACAAATGAAGCAATATGTAAAGGAATTGAACCGCTTTTACGCAAAGCATCCCGCTTTTTGGGACAATGAAACCGGCTGGCAAGGCTTTTCTTGGATCAGCTCGGATGACCGCGATAACAGTGTCATCGCATTCCGGCGTATTGCAAAGGACGGGTCTGAGATTATTGCGATTCTGAATTTCTGCCCTGTTTACCGTGATCATTACCGGATCGGTCTCCCTGAGCCGGGCGTTTATGAACCTGTATTCTCCTCAGACCGAAAACGGTTCGGCGGTAAGGCTTACCGTCTTTATAAAGCAAGATCTGAAGATATACCCATGCATGGCTATCCCTGTTCCGGAACGTTTTGCGTTCCACCCCTTTCTGCTACCTATTACCAGAAACAGAAAAAGAATTGAATGGAGGCTCAAGGTTATGTATATCAAAAAGAAAGATTGTGTTGCCATGATTTTGGCTGGTGGCCAAGGAAGCAGATTGATGGTACTCACTGAAAACACAGCAAAGCCCGCCGTTCCCTTTGGAGGTAAGTACCGTTTGATCGATTTCCCACTTTCCAATTGCGTTAATTCCGGAATTGATACCGTTGGTATTTTGACTCAGTACCAACCTCTTCAGCTGAATGAATACATTGGAAACGGTCTGCCTTGGGGACTCAATAGCACCAATGGCGGTATTCATGTGCTCTCGCCCTATTCCAAGAGTGCCAATTCTGAGTGGTACAAGGGCACTGCCAATGCTATTTTTCAAAATATCTCCTTTATTGAGCAGTACCATCCTACCAATGTTTTGATCCTCTCCGGTGACCATATTTATAAAATGGATTATTCCAAGATGATGACTGCCCATATTAAAAATGAGGCAGATTGCACCATCGCCGTCATCGAGGTGCCGTTGGAAGAAGCCTCACGATTCGGTATCATGACCTCGGACGAAACCGGAAAGATCGTGGAGTTTCAGGAGAAGCCGGCAAATCCTAAAAGCACCAAGGCCTCCATGGGAATCTATGTATTCCGTTGGGAGGTTTTGAAGAAGTATCTGATCTCTGACAACGAAGATCCATCCTCCAGCAATGACTTTGGTAAGAATATCATACCCAAAATGCTCGCCGATCAGTATCAGCTTTTTGCCTATGACTTTGAAGGCTATTGGAAAGATGTGGGTACCATCAATAGCCTTTGGCAGTCCAATATGGATATTTTGGGTGAAAAGCCCCTTTTGGATATGAAAGAGAAGAAGGGCAGAATCTACGCCAGAAACTATGCTCATCCCGGAAGCTATATTGCCCCCGGCGCTGTCATTGAGAATTCCTATGTGGCAGAGGGAAGCCAGGTGTACGGTAAGGTGGTCAATTCGGTGATTTCCACTGGTTGCGTTATCGAAAAGGATGCACAGGTTTCCAATAGTTTTGTGATGCCCAATGCCGTGATCGAAACCCACTCCGAGATCCGATATGCCATCATCGGCGAAAATGCCATTGTCCATGCAAATGCCAAAATCGGAGACAATCCTCAGTTTTATGAAAAGAGCAAATGGGATATTGCCGTAGTGGGTAAGGACAAAGAGGTAGCGCAAAATAAAATTCTTCTTCCCAAAGAAGTGTATTAAGGAGGCTCCGGTTATGAAAGCAATGGGAATTATTTTTTCTAACATTTATGATAGCACCCTGGGCCAACTGACCAACAACCGCACCGTGGCATCCTTGCCATTTGGCGGTCGATACAGACAGATTGACTTTGTTCTTTCCAATATGTCCAACTCCGGCATTTATAATATCGGTATCATCACCAAGTACAATTACCGTTCTCTGATGGATCATCTTGGCTCTTGTACCGACTGGGATTTAAGTCGAAAAAATGAAGGAGTTGTGGTCCTTCCGCCCTTTGCCAGCGGAAATACCGGCGTTTATAAAGGAAAGCTGGAGGCACTTTATTCTGCCATTCACTTTATTAACAATCCGGACTATGACTATGTTGTCATTTGTGATTCCACTGTGCTTTGCAACATCAATTTCCGCGATGCCATTCGAGAGCATATCAAATCCGAAAGCGATGTTACCATTATCGCAAACCGCGAACCGGTCAAAGCAAGAAAAAAGCATCCATTGATTCTGAAAGCCAATCGCCGTTATCGCGTAACAGAAATTCTGATCGATACCTTTACCCGCGCTGATTCCTACGTGGGTATGGGAATGTTCATCATTAGCAGAAAACTGCTTGTGGAAGCGCTGGAGATCTCTTATTCCAAGGGACTGGTTCACCTGGAGCGGGATTATTTGCAAAAGAAATTCAATGAAAATGCCATTAAGCTGTCAGTTTATCCGGTAGATGGTGTGGTTCTTCGAAACGAAGACGTGAGAAGTTATTATCACAATAATCTGGCACTTTTAAACAGGGAAACCAGAGACGGTCTCTTCAAAAAGGAATCTCCGATCTATACCAAGGTGCGTGACGAAGCGCCGACCTATTACGGCGAAGGCTCCTATGTTTCTGACTGTCTGATTGCCGATGGCTGTGTGATGAAGGGAAGGGCAGAAAAGAGTATTTTCTTCCGCGGTGTGACCGTCGGCGAAGAAGCCTCTGTTCAGTCCAGCATTATTATGCAGGGAACCAAAATCGGAAAAGGCGCAAAATTGGAATGCGTTATTCTTGATAAAAACGTTTCAGTGAGTGATGGCGCCGAATTAAAAGGAACGCCGGATCATCCTGTCATTGTCCAAAAGGGAGAAGTTGTATGAAAACTGTCTTCGCGGCCAGCGAGGCTGCACCTTTTATCAAAACGGGAGGCCTGGGCGATGTTGCTCAGGCTCTTCCTCTTGCATTGAGCCAAATTCCAAAAAATGAAGTGCATTTATTTTTGCCATATTACAAGTCGATCAAGGAGAATCCCGATATTGCCGTAGAAAAAATCGATGAATTTCAGGTTTCTCTTTCCTGGCGAAGTCAATATGTGGGGCTTTTTCGTCTAAAAAGCAAAAAAAGAAAGCTTCGTGTCTATTTTATCGACAACGAGTATTATTTTAAGAGAGAGAACATCTATGGCGAGGGAGACGACGGAGAAAGGTTCGCTTATTTTTCCAAAGCCATTCTGGAGTCCCTCTGCCGTATGGATTTTTGTCCCGATATCATTCACTGCAACGATTGGCAGACCGCGCTGATCCCAACGCTTCTCCATGCGTTCTACCAGGAAACTCTGGGTAGTGCAAAAACAGTTTTCTCCATTCATAATATTGAATATCAAGGTTGGGCTGACCCCTATTTTCTCGGCGGTGTTTTAGGGCTTGGCGAGGCCTATGAAAATACATTCCGCTATCATGGAAGCGTCAATTTTCTGAAAAGTGCCATTTTATCCTGTGATGCTCTAACCACCGTTTCCAAAACCTATGCGGAAGAAATCTGTTTCCCTGAATTTGCCCACGGCCTTGATCCTGTGATCCGTGACCACAAATTCAAACTTTCTGGCATTGTCAATGGAATCGATTTTGCCTCTAACGATCCGGCAAGCGATCAAAATCTTGCTTGTAACTATTCCGCTGAAAATGCAGATCAAGGAAAAAAAGAATGTAAGGCTGCGCTTCAAAGGGAATTGTCACTTCCCGAGCGGAGTGATGTTCCTCTCATTGGAATGGTCTCAAGATTGGTTCGCCATAAGGGACTTGAAATCCTCTGCGATGCCATTGAAGAATGGATGCAATGGGATGTTCAGATCGCCATAGTGGGGACCGGTGATTGGGAATATGAAGACAGATTGAAGGAAATTGCAGATGCACATCCGGATCGCATCTCGGTCAATCTTTGCTTCAATAAAGCGTTGGCCTCCCGGATCTATGCCGGAAGTGATATCTATCTGATGCCCTCGAAAAGCGAGCCCTGCGGGCTTTCCCAGTTGATCGCCATGCACTATGGTACGGTTCCCCTGGTTCACGAGACCGGCGGCCTGAAGGACACAGTTATCCCCTTCGATCCGGAGACCGGCTTGGGCCTTGGCTTTACCTTCCAACGTTTTCAAAAGGATGATCTTCACGATGCCCTTCGCCGCACCTTGACCGTATTTGCCCACAATAAACTGGCCTGGTCGAGAGCGGCGCAAAACGGAATGACTTCTGACTTCTCGTGGAATCAGCCGGCCGGCGAGTATATGAAGCTGTATCGGCAAATTACTGATTAAATTGTGTTTTTCAACAGCTGCAAAGGAGATTTGTATGAACAAAAAAGAAGCCCTGAACAAATTAAACGAAACCTCTATTCGTTTGTATTCCTGCAATCTGAATCAAACAACGGAAAAGCAGGCGTACAAGGTGGTTTGCACCCTGCTTCGGGAGATGCTTGCTAAGAAGAGAAAAGAATATTTGGATTCCTATACTCCAAAGACAGACAAGCAAGTGTATTATATGTCCATGGAATTTTTAGTGGGAACCTCGCTTCGGAACAATTTGTATAACCTTGGCGTGGAAGAACTTTTCCGGGAAGTGTTAAAGGAAGAAGGCTTTGATGCCGAAAATCTGTATGCGCTGGATCCGGATGCCGGTCTTGGTAACGGTGGCCTGGGAAGACTTGCCTCCTGCTATCTGGATAGCTTGACGGGAAATGATCTTCCTGCGACGGGCTTTTCCATCCGATATGAATTTGGTATCTTCAAGCAAAAGATCATCGATGGCTGGCAGACTGAATTTCCCGATAACTGGTTGGAGCGGGGTGAGGTTTGGCTTCAGCCCAGAAACGATGAAAGCTATGAAGTGAAATTCGGCGGCAAGGTTTCCGAATGGTATGACAACGGAACCTTCCGAACTGCGCAAACGGATTATCAAAGTGTAATGGCAGTGCCGTACGATATGTATATTTCCGGCTATGACTGTAAAGCAGTTAATAAGCTTGTGCTCTGGAGCGCGAAGCTTCCCGGATTTGATATGTCTGCCTTCTCCCGCGGAGAATATGTTCGCTCTCTGGAGCAGAATACCATGGCGGAGGTCATTTCCAAGGTTTTGTATCCGGCAGACAACCATACCGAGGGAAAGCGTCTTCGTCTCCGTCAACAATATCTTTTGGTCAGCGCTTCGCTTCAAAGCATTCTTGCCGCGCATTTGAAAAAATACAAAACCCTTTCCAATCTTTCGGATCACGTTGCCATCCATATCAACGATACCCATCCGGCTCTTTGTGTACCGGAGTTGATGCGCCTTTTGATGGATGAGCATGGATTTGGCTGGGACGAGGCCTGGAGCATCGCGCAAAAAACTCTTTCCTACACCAATCATACGGTTATGAGCGAAGCTCTGGAGCGCTGGAGTGAATGGCTCTTTGAGGAGCAGCTGCCGAGAGTTTATACCATTGTGAAGGAGATTGACCGTAGATTGCGGTTGGAGTTGAATGAGGCCTATCCCGGCGACTGGGGAAAGATCAATTATATGGCAGTCATCGGCGATGGGGAAGTGCGCATGGCCAATCTTTGCCTTGCCTGCTGTCATACCATCAACGGTGTATCTCAGCTCCATACGGAAATTCTGGAAAACAGTATTTTCCGCGATTACTATCAGCTGGATACTTCGCGCTTTTGCAATGTTACCAACGGCATTGCCTACCGCCGTTGGCTCTGCCAATCTAACCCACTTCTTACGTCATTTTTGAACGATTTGATTGGTAAGGACTATTTAAAGGATGCAACCGCTCTCGAAAAGCTTTTGGATCACCGAAAGGACAAGAGCGTTTTGGCAGAGCTTTCCCGCATTAAGCTGGAAAATAAACGCCGTCTGGCAAGTTATATCGCTGAAAAGAACGGTGTCAATGTGGATCCCAATTCTATCTTTGATGTCCAGGTGAAGCGTTTGCACGAATATAAGCGACAGCTATTAAATGTTCTTCAGATCCTCTATATGTACCGTCAGATCAAAAACAACCCCAATCAGGACTTTGTTCCGCGCACCTTTGTGTTTGCGGCAAAGGCCTCTGCAGGGTATGATCTTGCCAAGCAGATCATCAGCCTTATTTCTGCAGTTTCGGATCTTCTCAATTCCGATCCTGTCACCCGCGAAAAGCTGAAGGTAGTATTCATTGAGGATTACAGAGTTTCCTTGGCAGAATTGATCATCCCGGCTGCTGAAATTTCCCAGCAGATCTCCATTGCCGGTAAGGAGGCCTCCGGTACCGGTAATATGAAGCTGATGATCAACGGTGCTATTACCCTGGGTACCCTGGACGGTGCCAACGTTGAAATTTGCCAACAGGTCGGAAAAGAGAATATATTCCTCTTTGGTATGACCGTGGATGAGGTCAACGCGCTCTGGCAAAAGGGTTATAATCCTCAGGACTTTCTGGCAAGCGATCCCGAGCTGAAGGCTGTGGTGGATATGCTGACCTCCGGTGTTTTGGGCAAACGGTTTGACAGTGTTGCGGCATCACTTTTGACCAATCGCTACGGCGTTGCCGATCAGTATATGGCTCTGGCGGATTTTGCCGACTATGTAAGAGCGCAAAAGGACGTAAGTAACACCTACCGGAATTACGATAAATTTATGGAAATGTCCCTTGTAAACATTGCAAAAGCCGGTATTTTCTCTGCAGACAGAGCTGTTTTGGAATACGCTGACAATATTTGGAAAATGAGATAATGCGCATTTTATTTGATAGCAAGGACCCACGCTTTAAAACACCCTTTGGGACCCTTCAACCGGGGCAGATCTGTACGGTCACGATCCATATTCCTGCCCGGATACAAACGCGTCAGGTAAAGCTCATTCTCTGCCGTGAAGACGGCAGAGAATACGCGGATCTGTTTATGGAAAAGAGCCTCTTTCTTGATCCGTACGAGCACTATTCTGCCAAGTTCGCCCTGGCAGAGCCCGGTCTCTTTTTCTACTATTTTCAGATCAAAACGGAAAACGAAAGCTTTTCTCTTTACCGCCAGGGATTCGATCAAACCAATATGGAAGAAGGGGATCTCTGGCAGATCTCTTGTATTCCTTCGGATTTTTTTGTGCCGGAGATGTATTTCGGCAAGGTGATGTATCAGATCTTCCCGGATCGATTCTGTCGCCTGGGACTTTCGGATACCACTGGGAAATTAACTCCGTTTTCCATTCACCAGGATCTTGCGGAGATTCCCAATCACCGTCCTAATGAAAAAGGGGAAGTGGAAAATTCTGATTTCTTTGGTGGAAACCTTGCGGGTATCCAATCGAAGCTTGACTATCTGGAGCAGTTGGGAGTTAAGATTTTGTATCTGAATCCCATTTTCAAGGCATGGTCCAACCATCGGTACGATACTGCCGATTATCACAAAATCGACGAGCTTTTGGGCACAGAAGAAGATTTTATGGCACTTTGCGATGCCGCCCACCAAAAGGGAATCAAAATCATTTTGGACGGCGTTTTTTCACACACCGGCAGTAATAGCCGCTATTTCGACGAAAAAGACATTTTTGGGAATGGGGCGTACCATCATCCCGATTCTCCATATCGCTCCTGGTTCGATTTTAAGCGCTATCCCGATGACTACACCTCCTGGTGGGGGATTCGCACTTTGCCCTGTGTTAACGAAATGGACCCCGGGTATTTAAATTACATCATCGACGGAGAAGACAGCGTAATTTCTCACTGGCTTGCCGCCGGTGCGGATGGGTTTCGTTTGGATGTTGCCGATGAACTTCCCGATGCCTTTATTCTTCGCTTGCGGAAGCGAATGAAAGAGATTAAGCCCGATTCGCTTCTCATCGGCGAAGTGTGGGAGGATGCCTCAAATAAGTCCAGCTACGGGGTGAGACGAAGCTATTTTACCGCAGGTGAATTGGATTCTGTTATGAACTATCCATTCCGCCAAAGCATCATAGAATATGTATGTGAACGGGATTATGGTTTTGGATTTCGCGATACTGTGATGAATCTTGCGGAAAATTATCCTCCGCAGGTGTTGCACTCTGCGATGAATATGCTCTCCACTCATGATACCCCACGTCTTCTTTCCTTGCTTTCCCCCGGTCCAATTCCGGAGGACAAGGATTTAAGGGCGGGTTTTCGTATGACGGAGAAGGATCGATCTGTTGCCCTTTCCCGTTTTTTCTGTGCTGTTTTTTTACAGTTTGTGCTCCCCGGTATGCCCTGCATCTACTATGGAGATGAAATCGGCACGGAAGGCCTGGAGGATCCCTTCTGCCGTGGATTCTTTCAATGGGATCAAGTGGACTCAAACCCCATTTTAGATTTGATTCAAACCCTATCCCGCATCCGCCGGGAAGAAAATGCTCTGCAGCGAGGAACGCTTCGTGTCAAAACGGAGGGGAAGGGGCTTTTAACGCTGGAACGGGAAGACGAAAATGGAATTCTTTGTGCCACAGTTAATATGGGCGACTCGGTCATGCTTCATACGAGAGGAGAGATTCTGCTTTCTAAAAATGCAGTTCCTATCGCACCCCAAGAGATTCAGATCCGGAAGGCCGGATTCCTTTTAGAAAAAGTCAATTTTTAAACAAAAGCAGAAGAGAGCTTTGGCTTTCTTCTGTTTTTTTCTTGAAGAAATTTTGCCTTTATGGTATAATCTCACCAATGAACAAAAGAGGTGTGAAATGGATTTTTTTGCAAAGAATTTCTCTCAACTGACCACTACGGAATTATATGAGATCATCAAGTCCCGTGACGAGGTGTTTCTCCTGGAACAAAAGATCATTTGCATGGATCTTGATGATTTGGATTATCAAAGTTTACATTGCTTTCTCTATGACGGGAAACGGGTGACCGCTTATCTTCGTGCATTTTCTGTCGGTGCCGATGAAGTGATTGTGGGAAGAGTGCTGACGCTGACCCATCAAAAAGGGCTTGGTCGGATTCTGATGGAACAGAGCTTGGAAGCGATCAAGCAGTATTTTCTATGCCGTAAAATTATCGTCCACGCACAAAAGCAAGCCATGGGATTTTATGAAAAAATGGGTTTTTCCACCGTTTCCGATGAATATCTGGAGCAAGGGATCGTTCACGTTACCATGGAGCGCTCGTTCTGATTCCATCCGAATTTTTCACAAGATTTTCACAGAATGATTGTCTTTTCTTTTACAAATTGGCGTAGGATAGGATTTGTAAAGCTTACTATTTCCTATGAAAAAAGGATTTGCTTATGAAGAAAAAAACTGTTCTCTTTTTGCTTGTTATTTCTCTTTTACTCTCCGCTTGCGCAACGGATTTCGAGGAGAAGATGCCGGCCACCGGTCCGGTGGAACAGGCTGACCTATCCAATATGGATTTTTCCTTTTCGGATCGGGAAATCAGCGGGGAGATCAAGGACGATACCGTCCAAGCACCCCAGGCCGCCGATTCGGTGATCACCATTGATCAGGCGGGTGTCTTTGAATTTTCAGGGGAAATGACGGACCGAATTGTGGTTTCTGCCGGAGAAAAGGATAAGGTGCAGATCGTTTTGGCCGGCGCTAAGATTCAAAATTCCTCCGGCCCTGCCATTTTCATTCAAAGTGCCGACAAGGTATATATTACCGCCAAAGAAGGAACGGAAAATGTAATCACCGATGGCAAAAGCTATTCCGTAACGGATAAAGACAGCACCGTTGACGGTGCCATTTTCAGTAAAGCTGACCTTGCCATTAACGGGGAAGGTTCTCTTTTTGTTACCGGTAACTTTAAGCACGGTATTGTGTCAAAGGATGATCTGGTCCTGGCTATCAAATCTCTACAAGTGGATGCAAAAAATGTGGGGATCAACGGAAAAGACTGTGTTAAAATTGCTCAAGGAGAGGTCATTGTCAATGCCGGAAGTGACGGGATCCGATCTGACAATACTGAGGACACCTCCCGAGGTTTTGTTTATGTGGATGCTGCCAAGGTATCCGTTACCTCCGGAAATGACGGAGTCCAGGCGGAAACTGTTGTTAAATTAGATCAGGCAGAATTAACGGTGCTTGCCGGCGGTGGCAGCGCACGCGGTCTGTCTGCTTCCACCGAATCCTACAAAGGGATCAAAGCGGTGTCTGATATTTTGATTTCGGACGGAAGCATTACCGTTGATTCCCGTGACGATTGTCTCCACTCCAATCACACGGTCACCCTTTCCGGCGGAACTCTTTTTCTCTCGTCCGGTGATGACGGGATCCATGCAGATACGGATCTTTCCGTTTCCGGCGGCAAACTCACCATTTCCAAAAGCTATGAAGCTCTGGAGGGCACTCGTGTTATGATCTCCGGGGGTACTCTGGATCTGACTTCTTCTGATGATGGCATCAATGCTGCCGGCGGTAATGACGGATCTGGATTTTCTGCTCGTCCCGGCATGGGTCAGTTTTCTTCCTCCAGCGGTTTGATTGCCATTTCCGGCGGTTATCTTGTGATCAATGCCTCCGGCGACGGTTTGGACGCCAACGGATCTGTTGCCATCAGCGGCGGTGTTACGCTTCTTTCCGGGCCCACCGGCAGTGGGAACGGTGCCTTTGATTACGATTCCGCAGCCAGTGTAACCGGCGGTGTGTTGGTGGCGCTTGGCTCCACCGGTATGGCTCAATGCTTTACCGAGGCAACCGGACAAGGAGCTGCCTTGATCGGTTTTTCCTCCCAAACTGCAAATTCTTCCTTTGCCCTTTGCGATTCCGCTGGGAATGTGCTCCTATCCTTTGATCCTCCGAAATCCTATCAGTCTGCCTTGGTAACCTGTCCTGAAATGCAACCGGGAGGTAGTTATCAGATCGTAACAGGTGGCACAGTTTTCGGTGCCGATGAATATGGCTTCTGTCAGAATACCACCTTAACCGGAGGAAATACAATCGCCACCTTTGAACTTTCATCCAATCTGTATTCTTCCGGTTCCGGCGGAATGGGTGGCAATATGAGACCTGGCGGGGAAATGGACCACGGGCCTATGGGCGGTGGTCCTGGTGGAAAGCCACAAAATCGCTTCTGGTAAATTTTAAAAAAGAGACCTTGCTTTTTTCGCAAAGTCTCTTTTATTTTTATAATTTGTATGATATAATAAATTGATATATTATTCTTTCGTATTTTGGGAGAAAATAGAGAAAAGGAGGGTTAGGATGGATCATTTTGAACTGGTCTCGGAGTATCAACCCACGGGCGACCAGCCTGCCGCCATTGACGCATTGGTTTCCGGTCTTGACCGCGGTTTGAAGGAGCAGGTTCTTTTGGGTGTTACCGGCTCCGGCAAAACCTTTACCATGGCCAATATCATTGCCCGTGCCAACCGTCCCACTCTCATTCTCGCTCATAACAAAACACTGGCCGCCCAGCTTTGTTCGGAAATGCGGGAGTTCTTCCCCAACAATGCGGTGGAATATTTTGTTTCCTACTATGATTACTATCAGCCGGAAGCGTATATTCCGGGAAAAGACGTTTATATTGAAAAGGATTCGGCCATTAACGAGGAGATTGATAAGCTTCGCCATAGCGCTACCTCTGCGCTGTTTGAGCGTCGGGACGTGATCATCGTTTCCTCTGTCTCCTGTATTTATACTCTGGGTGATCCCAAAGAATATTCCTCCATGACGGTCTCCCTCCGCCCCGGAATGCTTTTATCCCGGGACGATCTTTTGCGCCGTCTGGTGGAGATTCAGTTTGAACGTAACGATTTGAATTTTGTGCGCAATAAATTCCGCGTCCGTGGAGATGTTGTGGATATTTTCCCGGCAGGAAACAGTGAAACTGCCATTCGCGTGGAATTTTTCGGAGACGAGATCGATCGGATCTGTGAGTTTCATGCCCTAACGGGAACGGTGCTTTCCAGTCTGAATCACGTGGTGATCTATCCGGCCAGCCATTACACCACAAGCTTTGAAAAAAGAGAACGGGCCATTCGTGAGATCGAAGAGGAATTGCAGGAAAGGATCCGCTATTTTGAAGGAAAAGGCCGGGTTTTGGAGGCTCAGCGAATCCGTGATCGTGTCAATTACGATATGGAAATGGTTCGAGAGATCGGATATTGCAGCGGCATTGAGAATTATTCAAGAGTGTTTGCCGGAAATCCTCCGGGTAGCACCCCGTTTACCTTGCTGGATTATTTTCCTGATGACTTTCTCTTGATGGTAGACGAATCTCATGTTACCATTCCCCAGGTTCGGGCCATGAGCGCCGGAGATCGGGCAAGAAAAGAAAATCTTGTGGAATACGGCTTTCGTCTTCCTAGCGCGTTTGATAATAGACCTCTGCGCTTTGAGGAATTTGATGCCAAAATCGGACAGACCATTTATGTCAGCGCTACCCCCGCTGAATTTGAACTGGAGCGATCGGAGCAGATCGTGGAGCAAATCATTCGGCCCACCGGTCTTTTGGATCCCATTTGTGAAGTGAGGCCGACCAAGGGGCAGATCGACGATCTGATCGGCGAGATTCACGATCGCGTGGAAAAGAAGGAACGTGTTTTGGTGGTGACTCTGACCAAAAAAATGGCAGAGGATTTAACGGAATACTTAACGGAAAAGGGAATCCGTGTCCGCTACATGCACCACAACGTGGAAACCATGGAACGGGTTGAACTTTTAAAAGATTTGAGAATGGGCGAATTTGATGTTCTGGTGGGCATTAATCTGCTGAGGGAAGGTCTTGATCTGCCGGAGGTATCTCTCATTTCCATTTTGGATGCAGACAAAGAAGGCTTTTTAAGAAGCGAAAGAAGTCTGGTGCAGATCATTGGCCGTGCCGCTCGTCACATTTCGGGAAAGGTTATTATGTACGCCGATTCCGTGACCGATTCTATGAAGGGTGCAATGGATGAAACCGCCAGAAGACGCACCATCCAGGATGCGTATAATAAAAAGCACGGTATTGTACCAAAAGGCATTGTAAAGAAAGTTCAGACCTTGCCTTCGGTGACCGAAAAGCACGGTGACAAAAAGAACCAGAAAAACAAAAAATCCAAGGAGAAGATGACGGCCACGGAAAAAGCACGCCTTTGTGAAAAGCTTCGCTTTGAGATGATGGCCGCTGCCAAGCGCTTGGATTTTGAAACCGCAGCCGCTCTGCGCGATCAGCTTCGCTTTTTGCAGGGCGAAACCAAGTAAAGAGAAGGATATCATCGTGGCAAAAGAAAACATTGTGATCAAGGGTGCAAGAGTCCATAATTTGAAAAATATTGATCTGGTGATCCCCCGGGATAAATTGGTGGTGTTCACCGGTCTTTCCGGCTCGGGAAAGTCCTCCCTGGCGTTTGATACGATTTTTGCGGAGGGGAACCGCCGTTTCGTGGAATCCCTTTCCTCCTATGCCAGAATGTTTCTCGGACAGGTGGACAAGCCGGATGTAGACGGAATCGAAGGACTTTCGCCGGCCATCTCCATTGACCAGAAAACCACCTCCAAGAACCCCCGTTCCACAGTTGGCACTGTTACGGAGATTTATGACTATCTGCGTCTTTTGTATGCCAGAGTAGGGGTACCGCACTGTCCTGTTTGCGGCAAGGAGATTCGCGCCCAATCCGTGGATCAGATTGTGGATCAGATTATGGCACTTCCGGAAGGTAGCCGCTTTCAGGTACTTTCTCCGGCGGTAAAAGCAAAAAAAGGTCTTCACGAAAAGGTTTTCGATCAGGCCCGCGAAGGCGGCTTTGTACGTGTTAAGGTGGATGGATATGTTTATGATGTTACGGATGTTCCGCCTTTGGATAAAAACATCAAGCATAACATTGAAATCGTAATTGATCGTCTGGTGATGAAGCCGGATATTACAGCGCGCCTTTCCGGCTCTGTGGAAACTGCTCTTAAACTTTCCGGCTCCGGCGTGATCATTGACCTTGTGGATAAGAAGGAAGGAGAAGAGGGAAAACTGTTATCCTTTTCAACTGCCTTTGCTTGCGAGGAGCACAATTTCAGCATCGGGGAACTGCAGCCCCGTATGTTTTCCTTTAACAATCCCTTTGGCGCTTGTCCTCACTGCGACGGCATTGGTGTAAAGCCAACCATCTCCCCCAGACGGGTGATTCCCGATTTGAATCGCTGCCTTGCAGACGGTGGAATCCAGTGCAACGGATTTAAGACTATGAAGGAAAATAACTGGTCCGGTATTTTGTATAAGCAGGTGATCGCTCCGTGGGGCTGCAACCTGCAGACTCCTTTTTGCGATTATCCGGAGGGAGCCATGAATGCTCTACTTTACGGAACCGGCGAAAAGGAGTATGTGGTGCCGTTCAAGGAGGGGAGTGTTCTCCGCGATTACATCACCAAATTTCCCGGTGTAATCCATAAGATCCGTGAGCGTTATAATACCTTCCATGATACCTACTACGAAGAATTTTTTGAGGACGTGGTATGCTCTGAGTGTCACGGTAATCGCTTGAAGGATGAGATCCTGGCCGTTACGGTAGGCGGCATAAACATTGCCCAGTTCTGCGATCTTTCCGTAGAGAAGGAATTGGCATTTATTGAAACTCTTTCTTTTTCTCCCAAGGATCAAATGATTTCTCGGGAAATTATCAAGGAGATTCGCTCACGCTTGGAGTTTTTAAAGAGCGTTGGTCTTGGGTATCTCACTCTCTCCAGAAAATCCGGTACCCTCTCAGGCGGTGAAAGTCAACGGATCCGCCTTGCCACTCAAATCGGCTCCAGCCTGATGGGTGTGCTTTATATTTTGGATGAACCAAGCATCGGTCTTCACCAAAGAGATAATTCCAAACTCATCAAAACACTGCAAAAATTAAGAGACACCGGAAATACGGTCATTGTGGTGGAGCACGATACGGAAACCATTGAAAGTGCGGATTATATTGTGGATATCGGTCCCGGTGCCGGCATTGGCGGTGGCCAGGTGGTGGTTGCTGGTGATCTGAAAAAAGTCTGTCGCTGTAAGGAATCCATCACTGGTCAGTATCTTTCCGGAAAAAGAAAAATTGAGGTTCCGGAAAAAAGAAGAGAAGGAAATGGAAAATTCCTTGTGGTTCGCAAAGCCACGCAGAACAATCTGAAGGGGATCGATGTCTCCTTTCCTCTCGGAAAGCTCATTTGTGTGACCGGCGTATCCGGCAGCGGTAAAAGCTCCCTTGTGAACGGGATTTTGTATCCTTATCTTGCAAAAAAACTCAATCGCGCCAACTCTGTTTTGGGTTCCAGTGGCCCCATTGAAGGGGTGGAGGAGCTAGATAAGGTGATTGCCATTGATCAGTCACCCATCGGCAGAACGCCTCGCTCCAATCCGGCAACCTATACCGGACTTTTTACCGAGATCCGAAATGTGTTTGCCAAAACGCAGGATGCCAAAATGCGTGCTTTCGGACCGGATCGCTTTTCCTTTAATTTAAGGGGCGGCCGTTGCGAAGCCTGCCAGGGAGATGGCACGGTGAAAATTGAAATGCACTTTTTGCCGGATGTTTATGTCAACTGTGATGTTTGCCACGGAAAGCGCTATAACCGGGAAACTCTGGAGGTAAAGTATAAAGGAAAATCCATTGCCGATGTGCTGGATATGACCATCTCGGAAGCCTATCGCTTTTTTGAACCCATTCCTTCCATTGCCAGAAAATTAAAGACTCTGGAGGATGTGGGACTTGGCTATGTAAAATTAGGGCAGTCCTCTACCACGCTCTCCGGCGGCGAAGCCCAGCGAGTAAAGCTTTCCTGTGAACTTTCCCGTCGGGATACCGGAAGAACCCTTTATATTCTGGATGAACCCACCACCGGTCTTCACTCCGAAGATGTGAATAAGCTTTGTGCTATTTTGGATCGGCTTGTCAATGCAGGTAACACCGTCATTGTCATTGAGCACAATTTAGATGTGATCAAGCGTGCAGACCATATTATTGACCTGGGGCCTGAGGGTGGTGATGCCGGAGGCACTTTGGTTGCTTGCGGCACACCTGAAGAAATTGCAGCATGCCCGGCCTCTTATACCGGAGCATATCTTAAGCCTATGTTACAGGAGAATCAGAAAGGATTAGAATCATGATTCCGAATCAACTGGAAAATGTATTGGACCAAGTAGAAAAGCCTGGCCGCTATATTGGCGGCGAGGTGGGCGAGATCATCAAGGAAAAGGACGGCAAGGTGCGCGTTGCCTTTTGCTTTCCCGATACCTATGAGATCGGAATGTCCAATTTGGGAATGAAAATTCTCTACGGCGTTTTAAACCAAATGGAAAACGTTTGGTGCGAAAGGTGCTTTGCTCCTTGGCCGGATATGGGTGAGCTTCTTCGCCGGGAGGGTGTACCTCTTTATGCACTGGAAAGCGGTGATTCACTGCGCCGGTTTGATTTCTGCGCCTTTACTATGCAATATGAAATGTGCTATACCAACGTGCTTTATATGCTCTCTCTTGCCGGTATTCCGTTTTACGCCAGTGAAAGGGGAGAAGAATGGCCCATTCTCCTTTGCGGTGGCCCATGTACATACAACCCCGAGCCCTTTGCTGACTTTTTCGATATTATGTCCATCGGTGAGGGGGAAGAGGCGCTACCGGAACTGATGAATTTGTATGAAAAGTGTAAAAAAGAAGGGAAGTCTAAAGAAGAATTCTTGCGTCTGGCTTCGCACCTGAACGGATTTTATGTTCCCTCTCTTTATGAGGTGAAATATGGAGAAGACGGCACCATTGCCTCCTTTGAACCTCGATTTGACGATGTCCCCAAAAAGATCACCAAACGTATTGTCAAGGATTTTGAAAACTCCTTTTATCCCACCTCTCCCGTCATCCCTCACGTTGAGGCGGTGCACGACCGTACTGTGTTGGAAGTATTTCGCGGTTGCATCCGCGGCTGTCGCTTCTGCCAGGCCGGTATGACCTGTCGCCCGATCCGTGAAAGAAGCCCGGAAAAGCTCAATGAATTGGCACTTCAAGCCACACGTGGCTCCGGTTATCCGGAAATCTCGATGTGCGCCCTTTCTATTTCCGATTATTCCGGCCTTTCTGAAATGTGTTCCAAGCTTTTGGAGTGGTGCCCGAAGGAAAAGATCCGCCTTTCCCTCCCTTCCATGCGTGTGGATAGCTTCTCCCAGAAAATTATGGACGAGGTTCCGGGACTGAAAAAGGGATCCTTTACCTTTGCGCCGGAGGCCGGTACGCAGCGCTTAAGGGATGTGATCCATAAGGGCGTGACGGAAGAGGATATCACCCGTACCATGAATTATGTATTCTCTGCCGGTATGACCGCAGTAAAGCTCTATTTTATTGATGGCTTACCCAATGAAAAGGATGAAGATGTGAAGGGGATTGCAGAACTTGCCCAGCGCATTGTGAATCTTTATTATCAAAATCCCGAAAAGCCGAAAGGGAAGAGCGTCAGCGTCAATATCAGCGTTGCCTGCTTCATTCCAAAACCTCAAACGCCCTTCCAGTGGGCTGGTCAGAACACCCTTGAGGAAGTTGAACGGAAGCAGAGCCTGGTGCGCGAAAACATCAATACCAGAAAGGTCAGCTATAACTGGCACGATGCCAAGGCCAGCCGCATGGAAGCCGTCTTTGCCAGAGGAGACAGAAGGCTTTCCAAGGCCATTGTTCTTGCCTTTGAAAAGGGGCAGATCTTTGATTCCTGGGACGAGTACTTTCATCTGGATGTATGGGAGGAGGCCATTGCCGAGGCCGGACTTGACTCTTCCTTCTATGCCAACCGCCAGATTCCCGTGGATGAGATCTTGCCATGGGATCATATTTCTGCCGGTGTTTCTAAGGCATATTTACTCTCTGAGTACGAAAAAGCTATGAACATTTTGTAAATTTTGCAATTTACTCCCAAATGAACCGTTCTTTTTATGGACAAGAACTTGATTTTCAAAACCAATTGTGTTAGAATCTCTTGAAAAATAAAATTCACACACGGTCCTTTTTTCGCAAAGAGGGTCGGCGAAATTCGCTGTTCTTTGTTGAGACCGTGGCGGGTAAAACCCGGAAAGGAACCAAAAATGAGCAACATCATCTCTATGAAGCAGCTCCTGGAAGCGGGAGTTCACTTCGGACACCAAACCAGAAGATGGAATCCCAAAATGGCAGAGTACATCTTCACCCAGAGAAACGGTATCCACATCGTTGATCTGCAGAAAACCGTGAAGAAAGTGGAAGAAGCTTACAACTTTGTTCGCGAAGTAGCTCAGGAGGGTGGCAACATCCTGTTTGTTGGAACCAAAAAGCAGGCTCAGGACGCCATCAAAGAAGAAGCCTTGAGATGCGGTATGTACTATGTAAACGTTCGTTGGCCCGGCGGTATGCTGACCAACTACAAGACCATCAAGAAGAGCATTGCTCGCTTGAACAAACTGAAAAAGTTTGAAGAAGACGGCACCTTTGATCTGCTCCCCAAGAAGGAAGTTCTGGAGCACAAGAAGGAGATTGCCGACCTGGAAAAGAACTATGGCGGTATCAAGGAGATGGAAGGTCTTCCCAGCGCTATCTTCATTGTTGACCCCAAGAAGGAAAGAAACGCTGTTCTCGAAGCAAAGAAACTTGGTATCCCCATGGTTGCTATTGTTGATACCAACTGCGATCCCGATGAAGCAGATTACGTGATCCCCGGTAACGACGACGCCATCCGCGCCATCCGTCTCATCGCTTCTGTTATGGCAAACGCTGTAATCGAAGGTCACCAGGGCGACGATGCTCTTGCTCCCGAGCAGAGCGAAGAAGTGGTTGAAGCTGTTGCTGAAGAAGCTGCCACCGAAGAAAACGCTTAATGCGTCAATTTTGAAAGGAAACAATCATTATGGAAATTAGTGCAAAGACAGTTGCCGCTCTCAGAGCAAAGACCGGCATCGGTATGATGGATTGTAAGAAAGCTCTTGTAGAAGCAAACGGTAACGAAGAAGAAGCCATCAAGATCCTTCGTGAGAAGGGCCTTGCAGTTGCTGCAAAGAAATCCAGCCGTATTGCCGCTGAAGGTCTGGTATCCATCCTTTTGGATAAGGAGACCCACACCGCTGCTATGATCGAAGTAAACATTGAAACCGACTTCGCTGCCAAGAACGCAGTATTTGGTGAATTTGTTGATGATCTTCTCCGCATCATCTTGAAGACCCGTCCCGCTTCTGTAGAAGAACTGCTGAAGAAGGATTTCAAGGATGGTCTCGATGTGGAAGCTGCCCTGAAGGATAAGATCTTCACCATTGGTGAAAACATCAACATCCGCAGATTTGTTATTATCGAAGGAGCTGCTTCCTCCTATGTTCACGGCAAGGGTAACATTGGTGTTGTTGTGAAGATGAGCAAGGTTCTGGACAACGAGGCCTTCACTGAAGCTGCTAAGAACGTTTGTCTCCAGGCTGCTGCAATGAACCCCATTTATCTGGATCCCGCTTCTGTTCCTGCAGATGCCATCGAGAAGGAAAAGGAAATCATTGCTTCTCAGATCAAGAACGATCCTGCCAATGCAAAGAAACCCGAGAAGGTTATCGGTATGATGGTAGAAGGAAAACTGAAGAAGTTCTATTCCATCAACTGCCTCACTGAACAGGCCTATGTTAAGGATGACAAGCTGACCGTTGGCAAGTATATCGCTTCCGTTGCAAAAGAATTGGGCGATGACTTCACCATCGCACAGTTCATTCGCTATGAAAAGGGCGAAGGCCTTGAGAAGAGAGAAGACAATTTTGCAGAAGAAATTGCAAAGCTGACCTCTAAATAATCAAAAGTTTAAATTTTGGAAAAGCCGCTAATTTGTTGCGGCTTTTCCTTTTTTTTATTGTGAAATTCCACTTATTTATGTTTGACATATCGTCTTCTGTATGGTAGAATAACCGTAAGCTATGGAATTCGATTTGACTGGAGGAAAAAGATGAGTTTAAAACGCTTTCTTGCCTGTGTTTTGGCCCTTGTTTTTCTTGTAACGGCAATGCCTTTGCATGCAATTGCTGCCTCCACGCCGCCGGTTATTGTTGACGGCAACACCTCCGGTGGAAACACCGGTTCTGGAGGAAGCACGCCCACAGGCACCACCTTTACTTTTGATTATAACGAAAATGATTTAACGGCTACGGTCATCGGTTTTGATTCAGCTGATGCAAATGTGACCATTCCCGGTATCACAGAGCATAATGGGAATCAGTATGCCGTTGTGGGCGTTGCTGCCGGCGCTTTCGCATCTTGTACCGCCTTGGAGACCGTTGTCTTCCCGGAGGGATTTTTGAAAATTGCCAGCGGCGCTTTTGATAATGTTACCTCTCTCAGCAAGGCTTATATCCCTGAGAGCGTTAGCGAGATTGCTTCAGACGCCTTTACGGGTTGTTCTGCAAATTTTGCGGTCTATGGCAAAGCCGGTTCTGTTGCCAATGATTTTGCAACTGCTGCCAATTTTATTTTTACTCCTTTTTCCAGAGTGCAACTTTCACTTTACAAGACGGAATACGACCTGAACGAGGAGTTTTCTTTTGCCGGTTCGTATCTGCATTATTATCCCTTGGAAAATGGTAATTTTGACGCCTATGACGAGATCGATCTGGAAGAAGAGATGGTCTCTGGCTTTGATAGCTCCTGTCTTGGCAGCCAGGTTGTGACCGTTTCTTATAATGGCTTTCGCGTGCAAAGCCAGGTCACCGTCAAGGTTTTATCCTTAACAGATGAGTTTGTGGATTCTATTGAAATCATCGCCTTTCCCGACAAAACGAGTTATTTTGTTGGTGAGCATGCCTTGGATCTAACAGGCGGCACCTTTAAGGTAACCTATACCGACGGAACCGTGATCTCCGATGTTCCTCTGGAAAATGCAACCGTCGGATCATTCGATACATCTACCCCGGGCACCGTGGATGTGACATTTACTTTTGGGGATAAGAGCGATACTTTGCAGTTTGAAGTTCGCGCTAATTCTGTGAAGAACATTTCGGTACATGCTTATCCTGCGGAGCTAACATACTGTTTCTGTGATACTGCCTTGGATCTTTCCGGTGGAGTGCTTTATGTAGAGTTTGAAAAAGAAGGCACTTATGACTATGTTGATTTTTCAGCCAGTGGTGTTACCTTTTCCGGTTTTAATCCCAGTATCTCCGGAACGCAGGAGATTGTGGTCTCCTATCAAGGTAAGGTCACAAAATTCAATATCACTGTCAATGAGAAATGCCTCCAATCCATTGAGATCGAGAATTACCCCAACAAGATGACTTATTTCGTCAATCAGCCTTTGGATCTGACCGGCGGCACGATACTTGCCCATTATTGCAATTCCTCCTCTCAGCATGTGAGTATGGGCTCTTCCGATGTGGTGATTACCGGCTTTGAGTCTGATGCGGTGGCAACAATTGCACCCACAGTAACCTATCAGGATCAGTCTGTTTATTTTACCCATGTGATCGAAATTGTGGAACCCCCCGTGACCGGCATCACTGTTTCGAAAATTCCGGATGCTACAACCATTGTGGAAGGAATGGCTTTAAGCCTTACCGGCGGTGAGATTACGGTTACCTTTGAATACGGTGATCCCGAAGTTCTTCCTATGGATATGGAAGGCGTCACTGTTTCTGTTCTTGATACCAGTATCTTGGGTACACACTCTGTAACAGTAAGCTACGGCGGTAAATCTGCTCAGTTTGATGTACTTGTGGTTGCCAAGAGCATCACGGAGATTTCCGTACAAACAAAGCCCCAGCTTCGCTATGAATACGGCGAAGGACTGAATCTTTCCGGCGGTATTCTGCGGGTGAGTTATAACAACGGAACCTTTGAGCCTATCTTATTGACCTCTTCCGATGTTATCACCACTGGTTACAATTCCGCAAAGTCCGGTTCCCAAACTGTTACCGTTACGTATCGCGGTCTTGTAACTTCATTCACCGTTCTGGTTGGAAATCCTCCCTTGGTGGATCTGACCGGCGACGGAAAGATCGGCACTGCCGATGCAGTCTATCTTTTGTATCACACCTTCCTCCCGTCCCAGTATCCGGTCAGCCAAAACTGTGATTTCAACGGTGACGGCGTGGTCTCCGACCGGGATGCCGTGTATCTGATTTTAAACGATGGCGACGATTCCAATGACAATGAGGCTAGTGGCCCCTTTGTCCCCGGAAGCGGAAGCGGAGCGCCCTCCGTTGGCCCCTTTCCCATTTCTCAGGTCATCCAGGAAGAGAGATCTGCAGGTGGTTCTTCCGTGACTCCTGTAGCCTCGGTGGCTCCTTCCATCTCCATTCAAGTGTCCACCGATCAAATTCAAATTGGCCAGACTGCTACGGTTTCCATTGCCATTTCCAACTGTCCCAGCTTGACCTCGGCTATGATCCAGCTGGATTTTGGACCTGCGCTTCAGTTGATTTCCGCAGATTGGACTATGAATGCCCTGATCCACGATTATTCTGCGAACAATAAAGCAGGTGTGGTTGCATTGAAGGATGCCGGCACCCTTTCCAGTGGTATTTTTCAGCTTGTTGTGAAGGCAACGGGTGAAACTGCTTCTACTCAGAATATCGGAGCAACCGTAACGCTCCATTCTCCTGCCAACGAATCTCTGGGGGTTTTGACCGCGTCAAAATCGGTTTCTCTTGTCAACAGTACTCCCGGTGGCTCCGGCGGATCTTCTGCTGTCTTGGTTGGCGATGCCGATGGCGACGGTGAAGTTTCCGACTGGGATGGTGTGCTTCTGGCGCGTTATCTTGCCGGTTGGAATGTTTCCGTTGATTTGAATTCAATGGACATTGATGGCGATGGCGAAATCACCGACTGGGATGGCGTTATTTTAGATCGACGCCTTGCCGGTTGGAACGTGTAATTTTTAGATAAGGATGAAAATCAAATGAAAAAACTGTTTGCATTTATGTTATCGGCCTTGCTTCTTGCAAGCGTTGTTACCCTTTCTGTTTCTGCTGCAGGAAACGGAAGCTTCTCCATGACCGGTGCGGAAGGAAAGCCCGGCGACACTGTTGAGGTAAAGGTAAATCTTGCCACGAACCCTGGCCTTATAACTATGAAATTTGCTATTTCTTGGGATGCCGGATTGGAACTGACTGGCGTAAAGGATACCGGTCTTTTGAAGGGGTGGACCACTCCTGCACCTACCATTTCCTCTCCCTATACCATTCGTTGGGCGGATTCTCTTTCTACCGAGAACAACGCTGCCACTGGACATATTGTAACCCTCACCTTTAAAATTTCTGATTCTGCTACTGTCGGTACGAAGAATGTTTCCTTGACCTTTAATGAATCCAGAGATGCCGCTGGTCAGAAAAACTCCTTTGGCAATGCTTCTACCACTGTAAAGGTGGTTTGCGCTCAGCATAACTTCGGTGCCAGCACCGATACCGGTCTTGGCACTCACGTTCGCTCTTGTACCGTTTGCGGCTTTGCAGAAAGACCCAATCACACCTGGGATGCCGGCACAGTGACCACAAAGGCAAGCTGCAAGGAAGAGGGAAGCACTCACTATAAGTGTACTGCCTGTGGTGCTGAAAAGGATGAGGTCATTGCCAAAACCGATGACCACGCATACACTGCCTGGATCCAGAATCTGGATCCAAAATGCACCGCTGCCGGCGAAAAAACAAGAACTTGTTCCATTTGTCAGAAAACAGAAAAGCAATCGATTCGTGCCACCGGGCATAGTTATGGTGAGTTTACCGTTATCCTGGAGCCTACCCTTACCACCGAGGGCATGAAGCAGAGAAAATGCAAGGAATGTAATCACACCGAAGAGCAAGTGATCCCTTGCTTTGCTACCGATGAGGCAAATGGCCTTACCGTTCAGGTAGGCGCCGGAGATTTTGCAGAAGGAACCGAAATGAAGGTTTCTCCTGTGACTTCGGATGACGATGCTTATCAGACCATTGCCGATCTTCTCAAGGATATTGGCGGTAAATTTTCAGCCTTTGTTCTGGAGTTTGTGGCAAACGATGCAACCGTTCAGCCCAAGAACCCCATGAACATCACAGCAAAGGCGCCTGAATATACCAACCTTTTGCTTTACATCGTAAATGAAAATGGTGAGTTGACCCCCGTTCAGTTTACCAAGGGTACTGATGGTACCGTTTCCTTTACCTCCGCAGTTGCCGGAACCTTTGTTTTCGTTGATGAAGGAAGCCAGCCCGATGTACCCGAAGATAAGCCCCAGGATGAGACCCCCGAAGTAACGCCCCCTGTTTCTTCCACCGATTCCGCACCTGTGACCAGTACCGGCGCAGCTGTTGAGGAAGATGAGAATGATAACGGCGGAATGGTGATTGGCATGATTGCCATTGTGGTTCTTGTGATTGCTGCTGGTGCCGTTTCTTACTGGTACTTCTTCATCAAAAAGAAATAAGATGGTTGGAAAAGAGCAATGAAAATTGCTCTTTTCTTTTTTTGGTAAATTTTAAGAATCCTATTTACAAATAACCTATTTTTCGATAAAATATGATCGTATATTTATGTTACTATGGAGGCGTTATGGAACCGAAGTACAAAAGAGTATTATTAAAGCTTTCCGGTGAAGCCCTAGCACATGGCAGTGCAGAAAATGCGATCTACAATTTCGATCTTTTGAATCTGATCTGTACCAAGGTAAAGGAGTGTATTTCCCTTGGCGTGGAAGTTGCCATCGTTGTGGGCGCCGGCAATATCTGGCGCGGAAAGCAGGGAACTGATTTTCAGCGCGTGAGAGCGGATCATATGGGGATGCTTGCCACTGCCATAAACGCTCTTGCTCTGCAGGATACCTTGGAGCACCTGGGCGTGGATGCCCGTGTTATGAGTGCCATTGAGATGGAAACCTTTACCGAAACCTATATTCGCGATAAAGCCGTTTCTCATCTTCAAAACGGCCGCGTTGTCATTTTTGCCTGCGGCATTGGAAGTCCATATTTTTCCACCGATACGGCGGCTGTTCTCAGAGCCAAGGAAATCGATGCCGATATCGTTCTTCTGGCAAAGAATATTGATGCGGTTTATACTGCCGATCCCAAAAAAGACCCCAATGCGCGGCCTCTTGAGAACATTCGGTATATTGATGTTTTGTCTCAAAACCTGGCAGTTATGGATTCTACCGCCACCAGCTTTTCCATGGAAAATAAATTGCCCGTTCTGGTCTTTGGCCTGAGCGATCCGCAGAATATTATCCGCGCCGTCATGGGCGAAAAGCTCGGTACGATCGTGGAAGCTTAATCCAAATATAACACTTAATTTGAAAGGAATCATACCATGAAACTTGAAATTCGCGATTTTGAAGAAAAAATGAAAAAATGTCTGGCCGCTACCGAAAGAGAGTTTTCCTCTGTTCGCGCCGGTAGAGCCAATGCAACCATTCTCGACCGCATCAATGTGGATTATTACGGAACTCCCACTCCCATCAACCAGCTTGCTCAAATTTCCACCCCCGAAGCAAGACTTCTTTTGATTACCCCCTGGGATGCTTCCTGTGTCAAGGAAATCGAAAAGGCAATTCTGGCCTCTGACCTTGGCATCACTCCCCAAAATGACGGAAAATCCATCCGACTCGCTTTTCCTCAACCCACGGAAGAAAGAAGAAAAGAGCTCTCCAAGCAGGTTTCTCGTTTGGCAGAGGATGGAAAGGTTGCCGTTCGCAATGTGAGACGTGACGCGATGGATAAAATTAAAGCCATGAAAAAGAACAGCGAAATGACTGAAGACGAACAGAAGATTTCGGAAAAGGAAGTTCAGGACCTTGCCGATAAGTATGTGAAGAACCTGGATGTTATGGCCGCTGATAAAACCAAGGAGATCATGAGTGTCTAATGGCACTTTTTGATTTGAAACAAGACGCTTCTCCATTGACTTTGAAAAAGCCACGCCATATTGGTATCATTATGGATGGCAATGGCCGCTGGGCAAAAAAACGCGGCCTGCCACGGCTTGCCGGGCATAAGGAAGGAGCAGAGAATTTCAAGCGCATCGCAGAATATTTAATTGAACTTGATATAGAGGTTTCTACATTCTATGCATTTTCCACGGAAAACTGGAAACGTCCTCAGGATGAAGTGCAGAATATTATGTCTCTTCTTGTGGATTATCTTCAGGAGTGGATGACCATGGAAGAGGGGAAGAATATGCATTTTCGCTTTATTGGCGATCAATCTGCATTTTCCTCGCAAATTCAAAAGCTGATGGCTGAAGTGGAGGAGAAATCCTCCATTTACCCTAATCAGCTCAATCTTGCGCTCAATTACGGTTCTCGCGATGAGCTTTGTCGCGCTTATTCTCTGATGCTGGCAGAAGGAAAGAAAAGCGTGACGCCGGAAGAGCTTTCCGGTTATCTTTACACGGCCGGCCAGCCCGATGTGGATCTTGTGATCCGTACCGGCGGCGAAATGCGTCTGTCCAATTTCTTACTGTATCAATCGGCCTATGCAGAGTTTTATTTTACCGATAAGCTTTGGCCTGATTTGGATCGATCTGATATTGACGATGCCATTCGCTATTTTCAAAGCCGCGAACGTCGTTTTGGCGGCGTACTTGAAAGGAAATAATGCATTATGACTCGAATTTTGACGGGTATTGTCGGCGTCTTGATTATGATTCCGATTTGCTTATTGTCACACACTGTGGTGTGGCCTCTGGTCATATCAGTGTTTGCCTTTATCGGTGTAGAGGAGATTTTAAACTGCATCGATGCCAAAAAAGAAAAAGCCTTTTGCATTCCGGCGCGTTTATTTGCGCTTTTGCCGCTTGCTTGCTATGTTTTTTCGGAATATCTTGAAATTTCAGATCCCTTCCGTTGCATCTTTGTTTTTTCCGCCCTCTTCTTCGTTTCGGAGCAGCTGATTTCCATTTTTACCGGGATCCGTCTCCACTCCGAGAAGCTCTATAGCTTGATTGCACTGGTTCTTTATGTTGTGATTTCATTGACCTCCATTTCTCAGATCCGCTATCTTGACGGAGGCAACGAAGAGGGAAATTACATCTATCTTTTGGTATTTTTCGGTGCCTGGATCTCTGATACCTTTGCTTATTTTGCCGGAAGAGCTTTTGGAAAGCATAAGCTTTGTCCTCAGATCTCGCCGAAAAAAACGGTGGAAGGTTCTATCGGCGGTATTGTTGCGAATATGATAGGTTTTGCAGGGTATGCCATTGTGCTGCGCTGTTTCTTTGAGGTTCATGCCAGCATTGTCTTTTTTGCCATTTTAGGGGCGCTCTTTTCTACCGTGGGTCAGTTCGGCGACCTATTTGCTTCTGCCATCAAGCGTCACTACGGTATCAAGGATTACGGAAGGCTTTTTCCCGGTCACGGCGGCGTACTGGATCGTTTTGATTCCACCCTGGCCATTGCGCTTGTGATGATGATGGTTTACGGTGCCTTTGGCACTTCCTTTTTGTTTCAATGAAAAAGAAAGTATGTATACTTGGCTCCACCGGTTCTGTTGGCAGACAGGCCATTGAGGTGGTTCGCGAAAGAGAGTTTGAATTAACGGGAATCTGCGCTGACCGTAATATTTCACTTTTAGAGGAACAGATCCGGGAATTTCATCCCCGTTTTTGTGCGGTTCGTGATGAAGAAAAAGCA
Source organism: Eubacteriales bacterium (assembly GCA_045541915.1). Lineage (GTDB taxonomy): Bacteria > Bacillota > Clostridia > Oscillospirales > SIG627 > RGIG5579. The sequence continues at coordinate 34,813 of JAZQJZ010000034.1, read as the reverse complement.
AAAGAGTTAAAAATCGCCGTTGCGGATACCGACACCAAAATTCTTTCCGGCGAGGAAGGAATTTTGTTTCTTTGTGAAGCTTGTCCCGCCGACATTACAGAGAATTCCATTCTTGGCTCCAATGGTATTCGACCTACCATTGCGCTTCTTCGTGCAGGAAAGCACATTGCGATGGCAAACAAAGAGCCCATTGTTGCCGCAGGCGAGATAATTTTAAAAGAGGCCAAGAAACACAACGCCAGAATATTACCGGTTGATAGTGAGCACTCTGCTATTTTTCAATGTCTCTCCGGCGCTTTCAATGACAGAAAATATCTTTCCCATCTTGTTTTGACTGCCTCAGGCGGTCCTTTCTTTGGAAAGGATCGGACCTTTTTGGAGATGGTCACTCCGCAAATGGCCCTTGCTCATCCTGTTTGGAGTATGGGCCAAAAAATATCCATCGATTCTGCTACACTTTTAAATAAAGGCTTGGAGCTGATCGAGGCGGTACGTTTGTTTGATGTTCCCGCAAGTCAGGTGGAGATTACAGTTCACCGCCAGTCCATTGTTCATTCTATGGCCACCTTTGTGGACGGCTCTACCATTGCCCAAATGGGGCATCCGGATATGCGTCATTGTATTCAGTTTGCGCTAACCTATCCGGATCGAACTCCCGGTCTTTGCAAGGCGCTTGATTTTTCCAAGTTTATGTGTTTAACCTTTGAGGGAGCGGATGAAGAGACCTTCACCCTTCTTCGTACTGCTCGTTTTGCGGCGGAACAGGGAGGCACCTTTACAACGGTTCTCAATGCCGCTAATGAATCAGCGGTTGCCTTGTTTTTGGCAGAGAAAATCAGCTTTCTTGATATTTTCCGTATCGTAGAGAGTGAAGTAATGTCCCATAAGAATATTCCCGTCACTGATGTGGAGGACATTCTTTCTTTGGATCGGGAAATAAAACAGAAAGTTCTTTTCCAATATCAGAATTGATTTTGTCATTTGAAACAAAAATATGACTGTGATTTTTGTTTTGAAAGGTTAGGTTACTATATGCAAACTGTCATTGGGATTTTGGTTGCAATTTTGGTTTTCGGTGTGATGATCTTTCTTCATGAATTGGGTCATTATCTTGCCGCCCGCGCTTGCAAGGTAAAGGTTTTGGAATTTGCCGTGGGAATGGGGCCGAAATTGTTTTCCTATACCTCAAAGAAAACAGATATTAAGTATTCTGTCCGTCTTTTGCCCATTGGTGGCTTTACTGCCATGCAGGGAGAAGAAGGGGAGGACGATGACCCTCATGCACTGGTCAACCGTCCTCGCTGGCAGAAGCTGATCGTTTTGTTTGCCGGTTCATTTATGAACATTCTCTCCGGTGTTATTGCTATGTTTGTCTATCTTTCCCTCACCGGAACCGTCGGTTCTCAGGTTGTTGCTGATTTTCATACAGACAGCGTCTCCGATCAGTGGCTGAAGGCAGGGGATGAGATCGTTGCCATCAATGAAAAAACAATGATCGACTATTGGGATATTATCAACACCATCACCCTGGATGGCACCGAAAAAATGGATATTGAAGTAATTCGCGAAGGAGAGCGGATCCTGCTGGAGGATGTTCAGTTTTCCACTTCCGAAGAGGAAGGTGTCAAGGTGGGTGTTCTTGATTTTCGTTTCCGCGGCGTGAAGCCTTCTTTTTCCGTTCTTTGTAAGCAAACGATTACCCAATCCCTCTCCACCATAAAATCCATTTATAAAACGCTGGTCGGTTTGATTACCGGCCGCTTGGGACTTGGTGGTGTTTCGGGTCCGGTTGGTACGGTTTCGGTCATTTCCAAGGCTGCTGCGTCCGGATTTTCTATGATTTTGTATCTGTTTTCCTTTATCAGCTTAAACCTTGGTGTGATGAACCTGCTTCCTCTGCCGGCTTTGGACGGGGGTAGAATCCTATTTACTTTGGTGGAATGTGTCATCAGAAAGCCGTTAAATCCAAAGCTCGAGGGATATGTTCACTTGGCCGGAATGGCAGTTTTACTTTTGTTTATGGCTTTCATTACGGTTCTTGATGTAATGAAGCTCGTTTGATTATTTGGAGGTTATGATGGCACCGATTCGAAAAAAAACAAAGCTCATCCAAATCGGTTCTGCACAAATTGGTGCCGGAAAACCGGTTTTGGTTCAGTCTATGACCAATACGCCAACCGGGGATTTTGAAGCTACCTTGCAGCAGATTCTTCAATTGGAACGGGCAGGATGCGATATTGTTCGATTCACAGTACCGGACCGCGAGGCAGTGCGAAACATTGCGAGACTCAAGGAGAATACGCACATTCCGCTGGTTGCCGACATTCATTTCGACTATCGTCTTGCGTTGGAATCGGCAATGGCGGGGGTGGATAAGATTCGGATCAATCCTGGAAACATCGGTGAGGAAGAAAATGTAAAAGCCGTTGCCAAGGTTTGCTGTGAAAAAAATATCCCCATTCGTGTGGGTGTCAATTCCGGTTCGGTAGAGCGTCACCTGTTGCAAAAATATGGCGGCGCCACGCCTGAAGCGCTTTGCGAAAGCGCACTGGATAAAATCAAAATGCTGGAAAAGTATGATTTCGATCAAATTGTTGTGTCAGTAAAATCCAGCTCTGTTCCCACCATGATTGCCACCAACCGTCTGCTTTCCCAAAGCACCGATTATCCTTTGCATTTGGGCGTTACAGAAGCCGGCACTTTAATGTCGGGAATTGTCAAGTCCTCTGTGGGGATCGGTTCTCTCCTTGCGGACGGAATCGGGGATACCATTCGTGTTTCTCTTACCGCCCGTGATCTGACAGAGGAGGTGCGTGCCGCAAGGCGTATCCTTTCTTCTTGCGGCCTTTCGGAGAATACCATTGACGTGGTTTCCTGTCCCACCTGTGGCAGAACGAAAATTGATTTGGTTGGAATTGCAGATGAACTAGAGAAACGTCTTGCAGAATTGAATCTTCACCCTAAGAAGAATATGAAGGTTGCCGTAATGGGCTGTGTTGTAAATGGCCCGGGCGAAGCTAAGGATGCTGATGTGGGCATTGCCGGAGGAAGAAGCGAAGCGATTCTATTTCGTAAAGGTGAAATCGTACATAAAATTCCCGAGGATCGGATCCTTGATACCCTAATTGATGAAATCAAAAAAATAGCAAAGGAATCGGATAATGTTAAATCCTAATAAAAAGCTCTTCACCGAGCTTTTTTTCAAATATACCCCAAGCTCCGAAGAAATGGAGATCATTCACTCTCTGGATGACTATACATATCGGTTAAATAAGGAAACAAGAGACATTCGGATTGATTTTCACCTGTCCCGTTTGTTTTCCAAGACCAGTTTTTATTCCTTGGAGGCCGGCCTGAAGGAAGCATATCAGCTTCAGAGTTGTTTTATTTTTCCCAAATATCCGGCTGAGCTTTTTGATGCTTCTTATAAGGATGAACTTTTGCGCGAGCTTTCCCGAAACACTATGCTGGTTAAGGGCTTTTTTGATGATAGTATTATGACCATTAGCGAGGGCACAGTTCGCTTTGATATGAAGCCCGGATATTCTAACCTCCCACAGCTTGCAGAGTGCGAGAGACTTCTTTCTGATATCATTTTTTCAGAATTTGGTTTGCGATATACTGTTAAGCTCTGCTCTGAAGCATTCGATATTGAAGCTTATAATAAGCGTACGGCCTTTACGATGCTCTTTGACGACGTGGTCAAATCCGGCACTGAATCTGCCGGGGGTTCATCCAGCTCTACCTTCTATACCGAAAGTCGTAATGAAGGCTCTAAGATTCCCGCCTCCTTAGGTGATCAGACGGAGTATTCTTATGACAGCGAACACCGTGTTTTAAAGGCCGGGTATTGTACCTTTGACCTTTCGGATCCGGAGCTTCTTTTTGGCAGAAAATTTAAGGATGACGATCTTCAGACCTTGATTCCCATTCGGGAATGTGAGTCCAATCCACGCCCGGTCACCTTTTGTGGTAAGGTCATTTCCGAAGAAGATAAGGAAATGCGTGGCGGTGACGGTTTCCGCGTGAAGGTGCACGTGACCGACGGCGCTTCCTCGGTTACGCTGAAATTTTCCGGCGCAACGGAAAAGGTTCTGGATCTGATGAAAGCAAAGCCCGGCACTCCGCTCCTTGTGGTTGGAAATCTTCAGTTTGATACTTTTGAGAACGAGCTTGTGGTCAAGCCGCGGAGTGTTTCCAAAATCCGTGAGATTAAGCTGAAGGACGATGCGCCCGAAAAACGCATCGAATTGCATCTGCACACCAAAATGAGCACAATGGATGCCACCATTGAACCCAGTGAAATTGTAGCGTTGGCTCATTCCTGGGGTCACCGTGCCGTTGCCATTACGGACCATGGAAACCTGCAGGGCTTTCCTGATGCCATGCTAACCGCAGAAAGCCTTGGAATGAAGGTCATCTACGGTATGGAAGGCTATTTTGTGGATGATACGGCCCGTGCTCTGTTTGGAGAAGCCCACGGAGAGTGGAAGGATACGGAATTCGTTATCTTTGACATTGAAACCACTGGACTTTCTCCTCTGAACTGTCAGATTACGGAGATCGGTGCGGTTTTATACCGAAATGGGGAAGTGCTGGATCGTTTTTCCACCTTTGCCGATCCAGGTGAACCCATTCCGGCTAATATTGTAGAATTGACCGGCATTACCGACGAAATGGTAAAAGGCGCTCCCACACCTTTGGAAGCAGTAAAGGCTTTCCTTGCTTTTGCCGGGGATCGCACCTTGATTGCACACAATGCCAATTTCGATATGGGCTTTATCCGAAAGGTAGCGGAGGACAATGAAATTCCGTTGAAGAATGCATATTTGGATACCCTTGCACTTTCCCGTTTTCTCAATCCCGATTTGAAAAAGCATAAATTGGATACTCTCCAGCAGTACTTTGGCCTTGAAGATTTCAATCATCACCGCGCCTTTGAGGATGCGGAAATGCTTGGTAAGATCTTTGATGCAATGGTCAATAAAATGCAGCAAGAGGGGATTACCGATCTGGATGGAATGATGGCCGGTATGTCCGCCTCCTGCGATCCCAAAAAACTAAAGCCTTATCACATTATCCTTTTGGTTCGAAATGCCACCGGACTTAAGAATCTCTATAAATTGGTTTCTCATTCCTATTTGGATTATTATGCCCGACGTCCCCGGATCCCCAAGACCTTGCTTCAGGAGCACCGAGAAGGTCTATTGATCGGCTCTGCTTGCTCCGAAGGTGAGCTGTACAGCGCAATTTTGGAAGGAAAAGGCTTTGGCGATCTTTTGCGCATCGCTGATTTTTATGATTATCTTGAGGTTCAGCCTCTTGGAAATGACGGCTATCTCATCCGCGACGGAAAGGTCTCCGGTGAGGAAAACCTAAGGGAAATCAACCGTACCATTTTAAATCTTGGCAAGAAGAAGGGGAAAATGGTGGTTGCCACAGGCGACGTTCACTTTATGCGTCCCCAGGACGAGATTTATCGCCAGATTCTTCTTGCCGGAATGAAGTTTTCTGATGCCACTGCCCATACGCCCCTTTACATGCGTACCACCCAGGAAATGCTGGATGAGTTTTCCTATCTTCCTTCCGATGTGGCGAAAGAGATTGTTATCACCAATCCCAATAAGATTTGCGACATGGTGGAAGAGGTTCGCCCGATTCCGAAAGGATCCTATCCTCCGTCCCTTGATGGTGCCGTGGAGGAATTGAACCGAGCTTGCTATGAAAAAGCTCATAAAATGTATGGCGATCCGCTTCCTCAATTGGTTGCAGACCGTCTGGGCAGGGAACTCAGCTCCATCGAAAAACACGGCTTCTCCGTCCTTTATGTTATTGCAAAACGTTTGGTTCAAAACAGCGAAGAAAAGGGCTATCTTGTAGGCTCCCGTGGATCTGTTGGTTCTTCCTTTGTGGCTACCATGGCCAGCATTTCCGAGGTCAATCCCTTAGTTCCTCACTATTTGTGTCCCAATGAGGCCTGTAAACATTCGGAATTCATCGAAGACGGTTCTGTTGGTTCAGGATTTGACCTGCCGCCAAAGGTCTGCCCCGAATGCGGAACTCCTATGATCAGCGATGGTCACGATATCCCCTTTGAAACCTTCCTTGGTTTCTTTGGAGATAAGTCACCGGATATTGACTTGAACTTCTCCGGCGATGTTCAGGCTGATGCACATAAATATACCGAGGTCCTTTTTGGAGAAGGCAATGTGTTCCGAGCAGGAACCATTGGAACCCTCGCGGAAAAAAATGCCTATGGCTATGTGAAAAAGTTTTTGGATGAAAACGGAAAAAGCATTAACCACGCCGCTGAAAATATGCTGGTGGCTGGGTGTACCGGCGTGAAGAAGACCACCGGCCAGCACCCTGGCGGCATTATTGTCATTCCGAGAGATCGTGATGTGTATGATTTCACTCCCGTTCAGCACCCGGCTGACGGTCAAGGAACTGAGACGATCACCACTCACTTTGCCTTTTCCTATCTGCATGATACGGTTTTAAAGCTTGACATTCTTGGCCATGATGTACCCACCAAGTATAAAATGCTGGAACGGTACACCGGAATCAATGTTCTTACCGTTCCCATGCGAGATGATTTGGTGATGAGCCTTTTTGATTCCTCATCTGCTTTGGGATGTGATCTGTCCGAAATCGGTGTAGAAACCGGAACACTTTGCTTGCCGGAATTTGGCACCAAGTTTGTCCGCCAGATGCTCAAGGATACCAAGCCCAAAACCTTTGCGGACCTCTTGCAGATCTCCGGCCTCTCCCACGGTACCAACGTGTGGCTTGGCAATGCCCAGGATCTGATTCGGGAGGGGATCTGTACCATTTCTGAGGTAATCGGAACCCGAGATAATATTATGACTTATCTGATCTATCACAATATGGATAAGAAGATGAGCTTCGATATTATGGAAAAGGTACGAAAGGGAAAGGGTTTGACCCCCGAATGGGAAGAGGCCATGCGCGCTCATGACGTTCCCGATTGGTATATATCCTCCTGCAAGAAAATCAAATATATGTTCCCGAAGGCCCACGCAGCAGCCTACGTGATTTCCGCCATTCGTCTGGCTTGGTTTAAGGTCTATCATCCGGTGGAATTTTACTGCGCCTACTTTTCCGCTGCACCAGAAGGAATGGATATGACCCTTTTGATGAACGGAAAAGAAGGGTGCAAGGCAGAGCTGGACCGTCTGGAAAGTACTGGAGAAAAGCTGTCACAAAAGGATAAGGCAACCTCAGATGCTATGCAGATCGCATATGAAATTTTTTCTCGCGGCATCGAAATCTTGCCGGTTGACTTGAAAAAATCGGATGCGAAGATGTTTCTCCCTGAGGATGGCAAGATCCGTCTTCCGTTTATTTCCATTCCCGGTCTTGGGGAAAGCGCCGCTATTAATATTTTTGAGACCATGAAAAATGAAAATATTTTTTCAGTAGAGGAATTGAAGGAAAAGAGCGGCATTGGTAAGGGAGTTTTGGAAACTCTTCGTTCAAACGGCGTTTTATCTTCGCTACCTGAAACCAATCAACTTTCTATGTTTTGATCTTCTGTTTTGAAAAAATGATAAAGTTCATTTTTTTGAAACAAATGGTGGCACCTTTATTCACAGAAGAAGAGTAAAATAAGTTGTTTGATGATGAAAGGAGTGTGTTTTTGATGGATACACCTAAGAAGAAGTTTAAATTTTCTTACCATTGGATCATTTTTATCATTGGCTTTCTGATGGTTTTCACCGCCCTTGGTTTTAACTCCAGTGTGCAAAGTTATTACAAGAATCCCATCATTCAGCAGTGCTTGGATGGACGTGTTATGTTGTATGCTCCTCGTATGACCATCCGCTATGCTGCTACTGCAATTTTAAATATCTATTTTGGTGCCCTTGTTGCAAAATTCGGTGCTAGAAAACTGATTGGAGCCGGCTTTATTAGCCTCATCCTCTATTGCGTGTTATCCGCGCTTTCTGACGGCGTTTTGATCTCCTCTCTTCTTGGAATTGAGTGGTCAGTTGGCGCTACCTGTACGTTCTTATACATTGCAAGTGTATTCTTCGGTATGGGCCTTGCCTGGACGACTACCACCATTGTTGGTATTCTGGTTGAAAAATGGTTTACCAACGATAAAGGTAAGGTAATGGGTATCATCCTTGCCGCAAATGGTTTCGGCGGTGCTACCGCAGAGTTGCTCCTGAACGTAATTATTAACCACGGAGCAACAAAGGCTGATCCTTTGAAGGCTAGCTGGCAGCTTGGTTATTACGTAACAGCTGCGATCCTTTTTGTAGTTGGTGCGATCTCCTTTATTTTGATTCGCAATACTCCCGAAGAAATGAAACTTGAGGCTCTTGGTAAAGATTCTGTTGCAAAAGCGAAACGCGGCTCTAACTGGGTTGGCTTTGATATGGAGCATATCAAAAAGTCGAAGTACTTCTACATTACCGGCGTGTGTGTGTTTATTACCGGCTTCGTACTGAATTCCTTCAATGGAAATGCAAGACCTCATATGGAGGAAATGCAGATTGCAAATCTTGCGATTATTATGTCTGCACATTCTATCGCATTGACATTTTCTAAAGTTTTAGCTGGTTTTGCATTTGATAAATTTGGCATTCGTTTTACCTTTGGATATTGTTCAATTGCTGCAGTTGTTTCCTTGCTTGGCCTTTGTGTAGTTTCTGTAAGTCCTGTGGTTGCACCTTGGATGTACAGCATACTTTCTTCCGTTGCACTTCCTCTTGAAACCATTATGATTCCTCTTCTCGTTGCTGAAATGTTTGGCCGAAAGAACTATTCTAAGATCATGGGTTACTATTTGGGACTCAACACCTTCGGTTATGCTGCCGGTTCTTTGGTGGTTGACTTCTTCCGTGATTTGTTTGGTTCTTACACAACAATCTTTGCCATTTTTGCTGTACTTCTTACTGTGAATCTGATCGTGGTTCAGTTCACTTTCAGCGTCGCAAAGAAGGACCGTGACGTTTATTTGAGTAAACTTGAGGCAGCAAACGAATAAATCAAAAAAGCCATACATACTGTATTAGTCAATCGTTACTAGGCACGAAAAAAGCCGCCAGTTCAATGCGATATTGGACTGGTGGCTTTTTCTTTTGATATTATGGAAGGATCAGTGTTCGGAACCAATGGGCATCTTCTTTTGTTATTCCGCGGCAAAGTCTGAGAAGAAAGCAGTAATTAGCAATGGCGATTATGATCGCGATCATAAGATTCGTTGCGGAAAATGCTAGCCTTGATAGAATATGCTTTGATAACAGTACGGAAAAAAAAGCGCAAAGAATTGGTTTTATAATATTTTTCACCACCCCAAATTGTAATACTGAGGCTGTGGCAAGCTTTCGAAAACTCAAAACAAAATTGATTATTTCTGCCGCATAAATGGTAATGATATATCCTTCAACAGCAACCTTTGGCACCAAAAGAGCCACCAGCACCACGCACAGAACCGAATCAATCACATTGATCTTCATAATATCCAATTGCATATCAAGGCCCTTGAGCATGCCATCTGTTGTCATATCAAGATACATAATGGGAACCAGCGGTGCGATCAATTTGATAAATGCTCCAGAGTCATAGTTTCCATAGATTGCCATACTTAATTCATCGGAAAAAATGAGCATCACGGTCATGGTAATCATGGAAAAGATCATGGCTACCTGGAGAACACGGTTGATGATATAGTTTACCTGAATCTTATTCTTTTTGATTTTGCATTCAGCAATTTCTGGCACTAATAGGCCGGAAACAACCCCTAAAATCGAAGAAGGGTAAAGGAGAACGGGAAGTGCCATTCCTTGCACGATTCCGTAATCGGAAAGAGCCTTGTCAGTGGAGGCCCCGGATTTTTTGATTCCTCTTGGGATCAAAAGGTGTTCAACAGTGTTCAGTGCCGAGCGGATATAGGCACCAAGAGCATCCGGCACTGCCAGGCGCGCCATCCTCTTTAAGAATCCAGGCTTTCCCGTTTTGGAATAACCGTATTTTCTGATATCAGATAAATAGCAGAAGAGAGCAAGGGAGAAGGAAAAAACTTCACTGATGGTGATGGCCAAGCAAACCATTCCAATGGCAAGCTCGATGTTATATGTAGTGGCAGAACCTACGATCCAGATGGTAAGACCGATTTTTGCCAATTGCTCCAACAGCTGGATCAAGGAGTATCGACTCATTTTTCGAGCCGCTGTCATATAGCCGTTTAAAGCCGCTGAAAGGGAAACAAAGGGGAGGGAAAAAGAAAGAATCCGCAGGGAAAGCGCCGCTTTTTCTGTCATGATCCAATAGACGCTGATCGGCTCGGCAAAAACAAATAGAACTGCAAACGCCAAACTGCCAATGGCAAAAGCGGTGATAAGAACACGCTTCATATGATATCGGCAGAGGTTAAAATCATCAATGCAGAGCCTGGTTGCCGCCAGATTCATCCCACCGTAGCCCAGTGTTTTTGCCATGGCATAAACACTCATAATTAGCTGAAAAATACCAATTCCAACGGTGCCAACAAGCCCGGTTAAATACACATTGAACCAAACGGCAACGGTCTTCATTAAAAAGCTGGTCAGTGTTAGCGCAATGGTGGTTAAAAATAGTTTCTTTACGCTTTTCATATCGCTTCCTTTGATCATGTTTGGTGATACAGTATATGAAAAAAGAAATCGTGTTATTCAGCGAAAAGAGTGGATTTTTTCACAATTACGTGGTAAAATGAATTGTTTTAGTTGAGGTGTGAAATGTACGAAAAAGAACTTGAATTTTTAAAAGAAACTCTTGTATCCGCAAGCCTTGCCTTTTGTCATATGGATTTTTCCGTTTCTGATAAGGGAAGGTTTGATGTAGTAACCGATGCGGATCGAAATATAGAGCGTTATTTTGCAAATAAGCTTCGAGAAACGTTTCCCGGTGATACGCTTCACGGCGAGGAGTTTACCTCTGATGCGCCCTTGCAAGATCGCACCTGGATTTTGGATCCCATAGACGGTACCTATAATTTTTCAACCGATTCCCATCTGTTTGCCCATCAAGCAGCCCTTTGGGATCATGGTGCGCTTCAAATTTGCGCCATTTATTTTCCGGTACTTGGGGAAATGTACGAGGCGGTGCGCGGTTGCGGTTCGTTTTGCAATGGAAGTCCCATCCGGATCAGCGATCGCGTAACGGAAAATGCCATTGTCAGTTTCGGTGATTTTCCTCACGGGAGACCGCAAGATGCAAGGGATGAAATGAAACTGATGGAATGTGCATATAGCCGAGTGGCAAGAATGAGAATGTTTGGTGCCGCCAGTGCCGATTTTGCTTTCCTTGCCTCCGGAAAAACAGAAGGTGTAGTTCTCTTTACTAAAAATAAGTGGGATATTGCTCCCGGCTGGCTTCTTTGCCAGGAAGCAGGCGCTTTTACCTTTGGTGTTGAACACGAGCCATATTCCTTTTCCTCAAGGGGAATTTTTGCCTGCAATCGAAAAGAGCTTTATGAAGAACTGATGATAGGATTGGAGAAAAAATATGATTGATGTTATAAATCTTAGTTTTCAATTTGGAGGACAGCTTCTCTTTAAAAATGTGGACTTGAAATTCACTCCCGGAAACTGTTATGGCATTATTGGAGCCAACGGTGCCGGAAAATCTACCTTCTTGAAATTACTTTGCGGTGAACTGGAACCCACCGGCGGAAGCATTTCCATTCCCGAAGAAACCAGAATGAGTGTATTGAAGCAGAACCACTTTGCTTTTGATGAGTTTTCCGTTCTGGATACGGTCATAATGGGTAACGCTGAGCTTTATCGCATCATGAAGGAAAAGGACGCGCTCTATGCCAAAGAGGACTTTACAGATGAAGACGGTATTCTTGCTTCTGAATTGGAGTATAAGTTTGCGGAAATGAACGGTTGGGAAGCGGAATCTGATGCTTCCCGATTGATCCAGGGCCTTGGCTTTCCGGAAGAGATTCTGGAAAACAAGATGAGCGAACTTAAAGAAAGTGAAAAGGTAAAAATCCTGCTTGCCCAGGCGCTTTTTGGAAATCCAGAGATCATTCTTTTGGACGAACCAACCAATGGCCTTGATTTAGTCGCCACCGCTTGGCTGGAGGATTTTCTTGCGGATTATTACGGAACGGTTCTTGTTGTCTCGCATGACCGCCACTTTTTAAATAACGTTTGTACCGGAATCGTAGATATTGACTATTCCGAGATTAAAATGTATGTTGGTAACTATGAGTTTTGGTACGAATCCAGTCAGCTGATTCAGCGGATGATCAAGCAACAAAACAAAAAGAATGAAGAGAAAATTAAAGAATTACAATCCTTTATTTCTCGCTTTTCAGCCAATAAGTCCAAGTCACGTCAAGCCACAAGTAGACGAAAGCTTTTGGAAAAATTGACGGTAGAGGAATTGCCGGCCTCCAGCAGACGTTATCCCTTTATCGGATTTGATATGGAAAGGGAAGCGGGAAAAGATATTTTGACGGTAGAAAACCTCAGCAAAACCTTAAACGGTGTCAAGGTTTTGGATCAGGTCTCCTTCACCGTTCGGAAAGAGGACAAGATCGCTTTCGTTGGTGATGAAATTGCTATCACTGCGCTTTTCTCCATCCTCAACGAAGAGACTGAGCCGGATGACGGGCAGTTTAAATGGGGCATCAGTACCTCGAGATCTTACTTTCCTCATGACAATTCCAGTTACTTCGAAGGTCACCAGGAAAGTATTCTAGATTGGATGCGAATGTGGTCAAAGGATCAAACAGAAGCGTATCTGCGTGGATTTTTAGGCAGAATGCTCTTCTCGGGAGAAGCAGTGTTTAAGCCGGTTTCTGTTCTTTCCGGTGGAGAAAAAGCGAGATGTATGTTTTCACGTATGATGCTCTTTGGCTCCAACGTTTTGATTTTGGATCAACCTACCGACCACTTGGACCTGGAGTCCATTACGGCCGTGAACAAAGGAATCTGTAATTTCAAAGGCAATGTGCTCTTTACATCCCGAGATTTCGAGCTTGTAAGCACCGCTGCCAATCGCATTATTGAGATTTGTGACGGCAAAGCCTTTGTTTTTGATGGCTCTTACCAAGATTTCTTGAATCATAAGGAAAAAATGAACGGATAAAAAATCGCCGCAATGCGGCGATTTTTTATATATCTTCTTCCGATAAGACTTTGATTTGGTGCTCTTCTAAAAGTGCACAGGTAATTCCACAACCCTTTACCAGTTTTCCTTGAAACGATCCGTCATAACGAAAACGCTTTCCGCAGGAAGGACTTTTTTCTTTTAAAATGGCAAACTTGCATTGATGCTCTCTTACTGTTTGCAAGGCTTTTTCCGCGCCTAACTGATACTCAGTTGTTAGATCTTTGCCGTCGGAACGAATGACACGTCCATTTTGAATTTCACAGGGAAGTCTCGGCGTGGAAAGACCGGCGGCAACCTCGGGACAAAAGGGAATCAGATCATATTTTGATATAATTTCATCCGGTATTCTGCAGGGCTTGGAAGCACCGTCGTACCGGCATGGTGTCCCCAAGAGACAAGCGCTGATCAGTACTTTTTCTTTCATAAAATGACTTCTCCGTTTAATACTGCCCTCGTTAATTTGTCTCCGCAGTAAACCAGCTTTAGGGAGAAAAACGGTGCATTTTGTTCCAAAAGCCGAAGAAAAATGCGATCTCCTTCCCAAATGGGGAGGTCATACATTTTATCCTTTGGGATCCATTCCAGCACGCCTTCATTGCAAGTTGTTAAACTGCCGGAAAAATGATCGGACGTAAAAAGATGCATCCACTCTGTTTCAAATCCATCGGAAACAAAGGTAACAATGCCACGGTATTGAAAAGACAAGAGGTCAAGTCCCGTTTCCTCTTTTACTTCCCGGCAAACACAATCCTCAGGGCTTTCCTTTTCCTCAAACTTTCCACCAATTCCGATCCACTTGTCCTTGTTGATATCGTTTTCCTTTTTTACGCGGTGAAGCATTAGATACTTCCCGTCCTTTTCCAAATAGCAAAGGCTTGTATTGATCATGTTTTTGGCCTCAAAGAATAAAAATAAGAATTAATATATGCCCCCATCAGAAGGATTAGATTGACAATAAAAAGCCAAAGCATTAAGGCAATGATCATGCTAAGGGAGCCGTAAAGGGAAGTGAGATTGCTGAAATGCTGTAAATAATAAGAGAATAGATAAGACATCAAGACCCAAGATAGCATGGCAAACGAAGCACCGGGTAACACCAGGCGGCTGCTTTGTTTGATGCCGGGTAAAATGTAATAAAGCCCCCAAAGAACAAAAAACAGGTAGCCTGCCACCACGAAAAGGCGTACAAACTGAAAGGTGGGATAAACGGCATTTAAAAAAGGGAAGATGGTCACAGTCCAATTAAAAATCCGGTTTCCAGCTACAATGATGATTAGCATTGCATAGAAGGAGATCATCACCAGAAAAACAAAGACGAAGGAAACGATCCACCCGGCAACGGTCTGATTTTTTGCTTTCGCGTTATAGGAAAGCATAATTTTTCGTTTCATCGTTTGAATGGCTTTTCCCATAGAGTAGATGGTCAGGATCCCGCCGATCATCATCAAAGAAAGGGCGTTTCCCCGTGCGCTCTCTCTTAAATACTCCTCCAGCACCGTAAGAATCTCGTTGGGGATGAGATTAGCAAGAAAGGCAATGTTTTCTTCGGAAACATTCAGCGTGGAGAAAGCTGCGCTAATGAAGATTCCCAGGGGGAAAACGGAGAAAAGAAAATAATAGGAGAGGGTGGCAGCACTTTCAAAAATATGATCTTTAAAAATGTGCCGTAAAAGCGCTCTCCAGGAAAAAGTGCCGGATTGGCTCTGTGTTTTGATGATGTGCATAGAACCCTCTCTGACTTTTTATGAAATGGATGAAATTACGAATGAAAAACTCTTTTAAAAAAGGAGAAAATGTGAAGAACAAAGCGACGAAGTGGTAGAAAAAAACACCAGGCTTTAGCAAAAAAAGGGCGATCAAAAAGAGAGCTGTTTGTTCGCTGAATTTCGGATAAAATAGCAACGATATGTTCCTGTTTGATCCCACGCTCCAAGGTGTATTGATGATCTCCGCATAAAAAATACTCATTACCGCAACTTTTCACAATGCGGTGAAGTGCAAAATTGCCATTTCTTCGCCGATAAAAAATGATGTCACCTTTTTTTGGTGCATTGTAAAGAGGAGATAAAACCACTCTGTCACATCCACCTTGAATGAATGGTGACATACTGCTACCGAAAGCAGTAAAAGAGATGTTTTTCCCTTCCCCAATCGCATCTTGGATCAATGGATAAAGCTCGGCAAAGGAAATGTTTTTTTTCTTATTCATCGATCAAATTTTCATCCCGAAGCATTTTCAAAAAGGAAATTACATCTTGCTTTGCTGTCTCTTCGGAAACCTCATATTGATCCAACATCAACTTCACAAGCTTTTCCGTTTCGGTATCTGTCGAAAGGGCTTCCCATAAAACAACACCGGTTTCGTTTAGCGTAATCACACCGTCAAAATCAAGATTTTGCACGGGTACAACAATATAATTGTCTGCAACCTTTTTCAGCATATAACCGCTTTTGATTTTCATTTTACCACTCCCTTTGACATGAATTTATATGATAAGTGGGCCGCTTCCGGATTCATATTGCATCTCATTTTATATATCGGGACGCGCTTAACCAGATTATCAATGTGTCCCAATAGCAAAGAAAAACGAGCTTCATTCTCCTTAGGACGAATCGTCTGCTTTAATAAATTGGTTATGGAAAACTTGGAATCGGCCGGCTCAATATGATTCTCTTCTCCTCTGGAAATGAAAGTGATCCCTTGCAAAGGAACCTTGATGTTTTGATTTAAATCCGATTTTCCGCTCCAGGGTGTACCGTAAACATAAATTCCGTCCGGAAGAATGCGAATGGCTGGTTTGTCATCATTGATGATTCGTGCGCGGGGAGAAAACTCTTCGACCCAAAGCGAGGTATGGGTGGATTTACCCGTACCGCTGGGGGCGGAAAACAAATACGCCTTTCCATCCAGTTCAACGGCAGAGGCATGAAGCATCAGTCCGGAACGCTCAATCAAATGAGAATAAAACTGGGAACCAATTACCATGTATTCGATCACATCTCGCGTAACACCGGGATACAGATTAAGATAATACTGAACGGTCTCTTCAGAAACAGCAAGCACACAATCCGAACTACCGTCTCCCTCCGAAAGATAGGGGATTGCTCTCGGTAGAAGCGGTGCGTGCTGTGGATCCATTTGAACCGATAGTTCGGCAATGGTGTAATGCTTCATTATCTTCTCCAATCTAACGTTCCGTTATGCCGGTATGAAACATAGCAAGCAAGGCTCGCAGATAAAAGCAATGATATCACGAGGGAAATGATGATCAATTGTAAGGTTCCCAAATCCTGCGTAACCAGGCCGCTTTGCTCTTCTGAAAGGAACTTTTGGGCAGCAATTAAATTTTCAGCGGCTTCTTTGATGTTTGCAATGGCGCGATCAAAATCGTCTCCGGTGGAATCTACAGATCCAATTATTTCTTTTCCTTGCTGAACGGCTTCTTGAAGCAATTTCCATTTCACTACAACTCCCTCAGAGCTGCTAACACCAGCATATGTGCTGCAAAGTGAGAAGAGCTCGCCGTATTTCTCTTTTGTTACCAGATTTTTATATGCTTCTTCACAAGGAGCAGCAAGAGAGCCGTAGTAGGCGTTGATTTGCTTTTTGAAATCTTCAAAATTGGAGATTGATTTTGAGTAAAAGAAGAGAGGCTCTTCTGTTTTTTCTTTTAATTTCTTTACGTTTTTTTGATACCGTTCCCAGCTTGGTTCGGTGTAATCATCTGGGGAAAGCCGATCATAGCGCTCTAATTCCGCTTGCGCCGTTGTAGAATCAAAAGTTTCCTCGCACAGTCGTTTGTGAGAGCTTAAAAGCCTTGCAGCAGCTGCGTCAATTTCATTTTGAGTAGGCCTGTTTTTCTCAATACAACCGGTAACGGTTTCCATTGCGTCCACATAATCAGGCCAATAGGGACTTTCACTCATAAACTCTTCATTGGAGGAAAGAATGCAGTAATATAGGAGAGATTCCAACAGTTCCTTCGTCATTCCTTCTGAGAGATCTCTAAGCTTTAAATTGTTAAAAAGACTTTGAAACTGAGTGGAAAAACCTTTGATGTAATCGTTAACTGTCTGATCGTAAGTCTCCTTGGTTGAATTTCCTTTTTTAAACAAGGTGGGGGATTCCACCTCATCGAAAATTTCCTCCATTAAGTCGTAAAAAGAGTCCCAGGAGGTTTCCTCAAACAAATTGATATTCAAAAGATTAAAATGCTCCACAAAAAGGTCTAGGGAGGAATAGTCAAACACACTCTTCGCCAGCTTTGAATATGTATTTCGAATGACAGTATATTGCTGATTGATTTCAGCGGCGGTTGCATTTTTGTTATCCAGCATTTGCTTGGTTCGCTCAAGCTCCGCCTCATATTCGGGAAAAACCTCAGAATGATTAAAATAAGGTGTATATAAATACTGGGTTAAATCACTGTAAATCTTTTGGAGATCATTGCGATCCTTGGCATAAGTTGGGATACAAAGCAAAAGAATGGCAAGAATAATGGAAATCAAAATAGAAATTCGTTTCATAGTTCATCCTTCGTTTTACTGTTTTTTTCTGAAAGAGAATTGGCAATTTTGGCAAATTCCTGAAGGGAGAGGGTCTCTCCTCTGCGGTTTGGATCAACCTCGGCAGATGATAGCGCCGATAAAATGGCTTCTTTGGAAAAAAAGGAGGAGAGTGCCGTTTGCAGAGCATTGGAAAGCGTTTTCCTTCGAGCGGAAAAGGCTGCACGAATGACTTGAAAAAACAGCCCTTTGTCGAACGTTTCCACAGGTGGTGCGGAAAAGGGGATCAATCGCAAAACTGCAGAATCAACTTTTGGTCTTGGAATAAAATTGCCTGGACCCACAACAAAAAGTTTTTCTGCCTTTGCATAATAAGAAACCGCTGCGGTAATGGCCCCGTAATCTGCACTTCCAGGTTTGGAAATCAACCGGTTGCAGGCTTCCTTCTGGATCAAAACGGTGATGGATCGAATGGGAAGAGCGCTCTCTAAAAGTCTCATGATAATTTCACTGGTGATATAGTATGGGAGATTGGAGCAAACTGCAATCTCATGATCCGGATATAAATCTAAAATTGATGCGTAGTCAAAGGTTAAAGCATCCTGATTGAAAACAGTAGTATTGTGGCATTCTGCAAGACTTTCGTTTAAAACTCCAATCAGATGCGGATCGATCTCCAAAGCCAAAACCTGATCAAAGCAGGATGCAAGCTGGATCGTAAGAGAGCCGGCGCCCGGGCCGATCTCCAGCGCTAGGGTTCTCTTGTTTTCAGAAACAGTTTCAAGAGATGCCTTGGCAATTTTGGCAGCTTGATTTTCATTCATTAAAAAGTTTTGTCCAAGGTTTTTTTTGAAAAAGAAGTCGTGTCTTTCCAGGAGTGACTTCATTTCGTTAGCAGAATATAAATTCATAGTTATCCTTTGTATGAAACGTATTTTTTGGGAAAAATAGAAAAAAGATCAAAAGGAGGACAAAATGGAAATCAAAAATACAAAAACAGAAAACAACTTAAGAAGCGCCATCAGCGGTGAGGCGCAAGCGGCGGTGCTTTATGAGTACTTCGCCAAAAGAGCCAGAAAAGACGGATTTGAGGAAATTGCCAATATATTTATGGAAACCTCTCAAAATGAAAAGGCTCATGCAAAGATCTACTGGGATCTGCTCTCGTGTATCCACACCACCGATCAAAACCTTATGCAAAGCGCGGAAGCCGAGCTTCATGAGCATTCGGTGATGTATCCTGAATTTGCAAGAATTGCCAAAGAGGAGGGATTCGAGCAGATCGCCAACACCTTCCAAGCGGTTGCAAAAATTGAGTTAAGTCATGAAAAGAGATTTCGGCTTTTACAAAGCCTTGTCAATCACAATGCGATTTATTCCAAGGGAATGGAAACAGAGTGGATCTGCCTCAATTGCGGCCATGTTGTCGCATCGCCCAATGCTCCGGAAATCTGCCCTGTATGTAAGCATCCAAAAGCGTATTTCAAGGTGAGAGAAAACAGTCAATAAAATGACAATTTATTATATCATTGAATGAACTTTTTTTCAACATTTTTGTAAAAGAAAAACAGGGGAAATTTTCCCCTGTTTTTTTATAGAATAATGCAGATCAAACCGCCACTGCCTTCGTTGATAATTTTTTGTAATGTCTCGCCTAATTTCTGCCGTGCCTCCTGGGGCATATGGTTCAGTTTTGTATTCAAGCCCTCGTTAACAAGCTCATAAAGGCTTTTTCCGAACATATTGGATTGCCAAATTTGTGTGGGATCTTCTTCGAATTCCTTCAAAAGGAATTTCACGATGTCCTCCGATTGTCTTTCACTTCCAACGATTGGCGAAATCTCTGCTTGAATATTGGCTCGAATCATATGGATGGAGGGGGCGCTGGCTTTTAACTTCACACCGTATCCACCGGATTGTTTTACGATCTCCGGTTCTTCCAAGGTAAGGTCCTGAAGCTCCGGTGTGACGATACCGTATCCGCTTTCTTCTGCATCCTGAAGAGCCTGAGATATCTTCTCATACCGCAGGCGCTTCTCACTCATTTTTGCAAATTCGTAGATCAATTCAGATTCGGAGTGAATGTCCATTCCGCTCTCTTGCGAAAGAACATCCCAGAACAGCTGCTCTGCCGGCTTTACATCTGCTCTGATTAGTCCGGTGCCAAGGTCAGATTCAAGAGTTACAGCAGACAAAATTTGCTCACATTGTGCTATTTTTTTGAGTGCACTGTAATATTCGCCGGTTTTTTTGATCGTTTCAAGGCTAGATATGATGCAGTCAACAATGTCCTTTTTAAAAGGATGCTTGCTTTCCAGTGAAATGATCCAGGATGGAAGGGAAATCTTGATCTCGCGGATGGGGAATTCCAAAACAATTTGTTTCAAAATGTAGACAAAATCCTTTTCTTCCATAGCAAAGCAGTTCATTGGAATGACAGGTACCTGATATTTTGCTTGCAAAAGCGTGGCAAGATTCTGAGTTTCGTCGGTCGAAGGGTGCTGAGAATTTAAAATGACCGCGAAGGGCTTTCCGGTAGTTTTCATCTCCTGGATGACCTTTTTCTCCGCTTCCTGATAATGATCTCGCGGGATCTGCCCGATGGAGCCATCTGTTGTTATTACAATGCCAATGGTGGAATGCTCCCACATCACTTTTCTTGTCCCCAACACCGCTGCTTCTTCAAAGGGGAGGGGCGTTTCCGACCAAGGGGTATTTACCATGCGAATGTTTCCGTCTTCTTCGAGCCCACCAGCCTCCGGCACCGGAAAGCCGACGCAGTCAACCAGCTTAACACGGAAGGAGAGTGAATTTTCCATTTGAATTTTTACAGCCTCGTCCGGTACAAATTTTGGTTCTGTTGTCATTACATTCTTTCCGGAACCGCTTTGAGGCATTTCATCCTTTGCCCGTTCCTTTGCCGGGGTCTCTTCCATTTGAGGAAGCACCAAAGTTTCCATGAAACGTTTGATAAAGGTACTTTTTCCCGTTCGGACGGGACCAACCACACCGATGTAAATATCACCGCCGGTTCTGGTGGCAATATCTTGATAAATGCTTGCATTTTCAGCCATTCTTTCATCCTCCGCTATCTGTTTGTAACAATCTATGAGGAAAGCTGTGTGAATATTCCAACATAACTTTACAAAATCTTATTTTTTCGATAAAATAGGGCAGAAAGGAGGGGGATTATGGCCGACAGAAAACGGATTCTTGGTTTTTTGCATTTTCGGACCGATCTTGGTGACGGAACCAGAAGCGGTGTTTATTTTGATTCCTGCAGCGGAAATTGCCACCGCTCCTGCACACCCTCTGTTTTCTTAAAGGAACATCAATTCTGTGGTGATACGCCGGAGAGGAACGAATATACGGAAGACGAATTGATCGCGTATCTCTTAGAGGAGAAAAAGTGGTGTTATACAAAAAAGCTTGGCATCTCCTTTCTTGGCAAAGAACCTTTGGCTGACCCTTTGTTTTGCTATCATGTTGGCGAGGGAATTAAGCGAGCGGGAATGGATCTGCAGATCTGGACCTGCGCTACTTGTGACCAAACTGCCTTTGACCAGGTTCGGAGCGTTACAGACCTTTTTGTTGTAAACTTTTTCACCCCGGTCCCCGGACTTCATAGGCCCTTTTGCGGATTCTCGTATAATGCTGTTTTAGAACGTATTTATTATCTGGATAGAAAGGCGTTTCCTTACCGTGTTCGTATTCCGATTTTGCCCGGGATCAATCATTCTTCTCCAACAGCACTCATCGCATTTTTAAACTCTCTTAAAAATATGAAAAGCGTTATCTTGGATTTTTCTCATTCCGGCTTTAGCTCGGAGGAAATTAAAAACTTTCGAAATCGTTTTTTAGAAAAGGGAATTATTCTATATTAAATCATAATCAAGTTTAACCTTTGCAAAAAAACATTTTTTGAAAAAAAGTGGCACCTTCTCAGAGGAAGATGCCACTTGAATGGTTTCTTTACATAAGGCCAAAACTGATATTGATGGCTTCGTTTACCTGTTCCATTGTTTCTGTTCGCAAATGCCCCATCTTTTCCTTCAGTCTTTTTTTGTCGATGGTACGTATTTGTTCCAACAGTATCACTGAATTTTTACTTAGTCCGTTTTGTTCAGCGTCAACTTCTATGTGAGTGGGCAGTTTTGCCTTTGATGTTTTACTGGTAATGGCCGCGGCTATTACAGTAGGGCTGTGCCTATTTCCCACATCGTTTTGAACGATAACCACAGGTCGGATTCCTCCTTGTTCGGAACCAACAACAGGGCTTAAATCGGCATAGTAAATATCGCCTCTTTTAACCGTCATTTTCTCACTCCAAACGCATTTAGTTTCTTTGTATTTCTATTGTTGCCATGCGTTTTTGCTTTTATTCCGTTTCCCTATATCATATGCATCTTTTTTAAAAGAGGTATCTGCTACATTTCCCTGGAAAAGTTTATGGTATAATGTCCCGTGTGAGAGATTAGTTCCAGTTTTTGAGGTAAATTCTCTTTTTTTGTAATGGAAAAAATAACCTTTAATTCTTTTTCATCATCTTCATAGAAGAGACTTTCCACCGAAATTCCGTTTATGGTCTCGTCCTGTTTTGATTGGAATTCTTTGTTCTGAATACACTGAAATGCTTTGAATATTTCGGTGATGGGAAGTGAAACCTCTTCCGACTGCCACGTAATGTCTTGAAAATGTACTGTCAAATTGTTTTCGGAAACGATCTCTTCCATGCCAAATAAAGCTGAACTTGGATCTTCTATTAAAAAATGCATTTGGTATGATTCATCAAACCAAATTTTTCCTTTTGTTTTCAGTTCATTTCCTTCGATCCCAATGGTATAGACTTGATTTTGTTGAATTAGGTTTGAAAACGAATGGGGTTCTTCTTGCTTGCAGCCTAAAATTAAAAGTGAGGAAAATAAGGAAACAAAAATGTAAAGCAGACATTTCTTCATTGTTGACCTCCGGTTGACAAAAGAGTTTGTTTTTGTTAAAATCTCTCCTGTGAATTCTATGAACTTTGATACGTTTGTATTCAAAATCAAAAGCAAGGAGGGATGTTGTTGTCGATTTTGAGAAACGAACTGAAATACTACATCAGTTCGGCGCACGCCGTCTTGCTTGAAAAGCGTCTTTCGGCGGTGCTTTGGATGGATTCTCACACGTCTAAAAATGGTTTTTATTGTATTCGAAGCCTCTATTTTGACGATCCAACCTCCGGTGCCTTTTTGAATAAGATCAACGGATTAGAAAAGAGAGAAAAATACCGAATCCGTTACTATAACAACGATCTTGGTTTTCTTCGACTGGAGAAAAAAGAAAAGATTGGAAATAAGTGTAGGAAAACCTATCTTCCCATCTCGTATGCTTTTGCTGATAGCCTCTTGAACGGTTGCCCTTGTGCTTCGGAAGCGGCCCATCCACTATTGGATGAAATTGCATTTCGCGTTCGTAATGAGCGCTTTCGCCCAGTTGTTTTTGTTGATTATTTACGCAAAGCTTTCTTATATCCGGCTGGGAATGTGCGTATTACACTGGATTCTCAGCTTACCTCCTCCCGTTTTTCCTCAACTCTTGAGGATAAAAAGTGCTCCGTTCCTGTGCTTTCTCCGGGAGAAACTATTTTGGAGGTGAAATTCGACTCGTTTCTGCCTCCCATGATCTCAGCTTTACTGGAGGATATTCCGAAGGTAAACAGTTCCATTTCAAAATACTGTAAGTGTTACGAAGCAGTTTATTAGGAGAAAATATGGATATTGTCATTGATTTTTTTCGTTCCACCTTCCAAGATGAATTTCAAACCACAATGACCGGTGACCGGATCGCTTCCGGCCTTTTGGTCTCCTTCTTCATTGCGCTCTTTGTTATCTTTGTTTATCGCATTACCTATCAGGGGGTTGCCTTCAATCGCAGTTATGCTTTTTCCCTGGTTCTTTTGTCAATGGTAACAAGTGTGATCATTATGACTGTGACCACAAATCTTACTCTTTCCCTTGGTATGGTTGGAGCTCTTTCCATTGTGCGTTTTCGAACCGCTGTCAAGGATCCTGCAGATACCGTGTTTATGTTTTGGGCAATCAGTGCAGGTATTATGGCTGGGGCCGGTTTGATCTATATTTCTCTGATCACCAATCTCGGGCTCGGTTGCCTTTATCTTTTGTATTATTATGCGACCAAAAATATTCGTTCTGCTCCATATTTACTTGTGGTTCGATATCAAAAGGATGCAGCGAATGAGATTGAAGTTGCTCTCCGCAGCTTGAAGAATCTGCGCGTAAAGTCTAAAATCGTTTCCGGCGGCGTGATCGAGGTTTGCTTGGAAACGAAGTTTTCGCCCGAAATGCTTTCTCTGGTAGAATCCTTATCCGAGGTTCCTGGTGTCTTGGATGCCAGCGCTGTCAGTTTCCGCGGTGAAACCACTCTTTAATGCACAAAAAAGTGAGATGCAATTTGCATCTCACTTTTTTTATAATGCTTGAAGTCTTTTGCGCAAATCATTTTGATCCAGCCGGTTTTCTGCGAAAGATTTGCAGAGCAGTTCCTGCGGAAGAAGAGCATCGTATTTGTCATAAATCGGGTATTCCGTTTGAAAGACAAGATCCTGTAGGGCAAAATTTTCTTTGGCAAGAAACATCTCAATGGCAGAAACCATCTTTTCGGTAGAAAAATGATCGCCCTTAAAGGTCAGATAGTAACAGCCTCCGCTGCCAATATCGCTAATTCCAATTTCCGGTGCAAGTTTTTGCATTGCACGCTTGAATGCCTGGAAAGAGCGAGTTCCTAGCCACGGAAACAAAACAAAACTGTTTCCCCCGAGGGAAAGAAGCGATTTTTTGTCAAGCCCAGTGTTTCGAGCAAGAGCCCTTGCCTTTTCCAGACGAATTTTTGCCTTTGGCATAAGGAAAGGGTAGTCCTCGGTTCCAATGAGTACCTGTCGTATTTTTTCGAGGATTTTGGTGTGAATAAAGCCGGAGTTCCCAGGCCAGGAAATTTTCATTTTTCCGTCGACCCGTTTACAATAAACCAATCTTCGGGATAAATCAACTTCCTCAACTTCCCATACTCTGCCGGCAAGAGCAAAATGCTCGCCAACAGGCGGTGTTGATGAAATAGTGCCGATTTCCTCGGAACCGCACCGGACAGTAAAATCTTCGCTGTCTTTGAACACGGCAAAGAATTTAAAACTGGAAAGCAGTCTTTCGCCCCTCAGTCCCACGATAATCTCGTTTTCTTCTGTGCGTTCCAAATAAGAACTCTTTAGCATATGAATCAAAAGATTCTTATAATCTTCTTTGGAAAAATGGGAAAACGGGGCAAGCGAGAGGACACTTGATGCCAATTTTCCGGCAGTCAAACCGCCGCTTGCAGCGAGGCAAGAGAGTGTTTGATGAAACAGAAGACTGGCAGGCAATTTCTTTTCTCCGGCCGGCTCGATCCAACGCTCTGTTCGGTAAAGCTCAACAATGGCAATCGCCTGCAAAAGATCCCAGGGAATCAGCTGATATAGAGGGGCATTGGGGAGAGCTTCTTCTTCACGAAACACCATAAGCATTTCAGGACATTGGCCTCTTCTTCCGCTTCTTCCCAGCCGTTGAAGAAATCCGGAAACTGAAGTGGGAGAACCTTGGTTGATGATTCGCTTAAGCTTTCCGATATCAATTCCCAATTCCAAGGTTACGGTGGCGCAGGCCGTCACTGAACGGTCGTCGTTTTTCAGTACCTCTTCTGCTTCCTCTCTAATGGCGGCCGAGAGATTGCCGTGATGGATGAAAAAGCGATCCTCCTCGCCTTTCTTTTCGGCAGTCTGGCGAAGGGTGGCACAGATCTCTTCCGTTTCTTCTCGGGAGTTGGAAAACACAACGCATTTATCGTGCTTTGTGGCATTGTAAATAAATTCAGAAGCCGGATCCACTCCATCGGTTTGGCTTTTTTCTGTGATAAAAAAGTGTTCCAGTCCAAGTTTCCAAGAAATTTGATCGGATGGAATTTGAATTAATTGAATCGGGCGATCACTTCCGCTTTTGAGCCAATTCAAAGCGGAGGTTGCATCTCCAATGGTGGCGGAGAGAGCGATACGACGCGGCTGATAGGAGATCAGACGGGAAATCCTTTGTAACTGACAGAGGATCTGATACCCCCGATCCGAACCCATAAGCGCGTGAATTTCATCCAAAATAACAAATTTCAGATTTGCAAAGATACGCGGAATGTCATTGCTACGTCGGCAGAGCATACTTTCCAGTGATTCCGGTGTAATTTGCAAAAGACCTTTCGGATTCTTTAAGAACTGATGTTTCTGATTTTGAGAAACATCACCGTGCCAGCGGTAAACCGGAAGACCGCTTTCCTGAAGCAGCTCTTCCATTCTGGAAAATTGATCGTTTATCAGTGATTTTAGGGGCGAAATGTATAGAACCTGAAAGTTCTCGGGTGACTCCTCGCTCATCAAGGAAAGAATGGGAAACAAAGCAGCCTCCGTTTTACCGGATGCAGTTTCCGAGGAAATTAGAATGTGATCCTCGGTTTCAAAAACCAGCTTTGCGGCTTCGATTTGTACTTTGCGAAGTTCGTTCCATCCCTGCTTGTAGATGAATTCTCGGATAAAGGGGGAAAAGCGGGAGAAAACTCTGGAAGCGTCCAATTCTAAATTGTTCTTCATATTTGGATCTCACTCAAATCAAAAAAATCGTCATCTTCATCGTTTTTTTGGACGCCTGGCTCGACGGTTTTTTTACCCAAAACAGTGTCGAAATCAGAATCGGGATCGGTATAAAGAATGTCAAGAATGTTCAAAAAGTCACGGGTTACTTCTCGAGGTGTAATCATCTCGTCAGCTCCCATTTTTCCAAGGGCAATATTTAAAAACGAAAGAATCTGCTCGTCGCTGATTTTGGCCTGGTAGTTGTAGTATGAACTGTGGAGCACCAAAAGACGCTTGCAAAGAGCAAAAATCTCATTGTCTGTGAGCCTTTGTAAATAAATGAGAGGGGAGAGAAGATTCTGCTTTCCGGCGGGAATAAATTTTCCTGGAACCAGTCTGCTCTTGAGTGCTTCGTAACTAAAGAGGCCACGGCGCGGATCCTCCACAAGCTGTGGAGTTGCCCCCAAAAAAATACCCAACCCCTCGGCTTTTCCCTGCATGGTATCGTTGAACATAGATAGGATCTTTTCGTAATTGTTCTCTCTAGAAATTCGGTTGGGTATTTTATAGAGGTTAACACATTCATCAAAAAAGATCACAAAACCGCGGTAACCGATTTGGCGAAAGAAAATTGCAAAGAGCTTCAGATAATCGTACCAGTTTTGGTCATCAATCACTGAGCCAATGCGTAGAGGCGAGGTTCTTGCCTGGATTTTTCCGGAAAACTCGCCGCGAAGCCAGCGCAGAGCGTTTTCGGCCAATTCATCGTCCCCGGTGCTATGCGCCAAAAAATAGGTGTTTAGCACCTTTGCGAAGTCAAATCCGTTTACATATCCCTGGAGCGTGCTACACACGCGGAAAATTTCCTTTTGAACGTATAACTTGATTTCTTCGCCTTCCGGAGAAAAACCTTCCTCGGTAATACCTTTCGATTGAATGGAATAAAACCAGGTGGTGAGTATGGAGGGGAGCGCATTGCCGTCCGGCATTGCACGAGTTGAGAGGTTTTTCATTAACTCGCGGAAATTTGCAAGTCCCTGTCCCTGGGTCCCGTGAAAGCGACGTTCTGGAGTGAGATCGGAATCTGCGGTAACGAACCCTTTCTCCTGTGCGTTTGCACGCATCAGCCCCATTAGAAAGCTTTTTCCGCTTCCGTATTTGCCAACTAGGAAACGGAATGCACCCATTCCGGTGGCAATATTATCAAGATCACGAACCATCGCCGCGACTTCCTTTTCTCTTCCAATGGCAATATACTCAAGTCCTTGCCGCGGTACAACCCCGGCACCGGCAGAATTCAAGAGATTTCCTAAAATTCGTTTTGGAATTTTGATATTGCTTTGCTTTTCCATTAAGCTTCTCCTTCCATAGGTGGGAACACATTTTTCAATTCATCAAGGTAATCCGGGAATAGATTTCCGGCACCGTCAAATACGCAGTCTTCTATGGTCTCTGTCGCTTTTTCATTGCAGGATAAAATCACTGCCTCGAAGAAGAGACCGTTTGCCATACAAAACTGTCTTGCTTTGTTTGTGTCTGAATGTATGGCAATGCGCATAAAATTGTCTTCTGTTTCCGAGAGCAAACTGGCAAACTCCCAAAATTCGCTTCCGTCGCTTGGAATCTTTTTTGCGTCAAGCAGTTCGATTTCTTTCTTATATTGCTGATCAAACGCTTCGTCGCTGCCTCCACCGATCACGATGCTATCCTCTGATGTGCTGGTGTAAGCCTCGGTTAAAGATTCGGTCAAATCCCAGGAGTTTTCTTCGATCATTGCTGCCTTTTGAAAATCAACTTCGAGTTTTCTCGGTTTCTGTGGCAAAGAGGAAGGTACCTCGAGGGTAGCATTTTCCTCTTCTTTTTTTGATAAATATTCGTAATCAAGAAGAATGCCGTCTAAGAAGGCACGGTGTTCCGCGGAAATGTGAATCCGTGAGAGGCTATTTTTTAATTTCAGGATCTTGCGAACCCGGTTTTCGAGATATCGAATCACCTCGTCCAGTCGGCTATGAATATTCTCGTCTCTCAACAGAGGAACATATCGCAGACTGATTTCCGAAATCGGAATTTCATCTCGAGGAAGCCCTTGAAAAAGCCTCCGTTCTAAACGTACCTCCGATGGGATTTGAATTCGGAAGATTGATCCGTTTAAATCCGCACGGTTAAAAAGACCGGTTTTGATTGCTTTTGAAAGGGCATCTTCCAAAACAAAGGAAAAACTGTGATGAGAGCGATATGCTTTTGACTTTCGAAAGCTTTCCTGTGTGATAGTCCGTAAAATTAAATCAGCCTCTTTTGCTGTAATGGTGTGTTCAGAAGAAAAAAGGTAGTCAAACATAAAAACTTCAAGCAAAAAAGGTTTTGCGGTAAAGTTATGTTCCGTAAAGATAGAACTGAGCCGTTCGTAGGGCGGTTTGCTTTGTGCTAAAAAGAAAAAATCACTGATCGCATCCGAAAAAAGCTTGTCAACGAGAGGGAAGTCGTTTCGATAGCTTTCCCAAGTCCAAAATACTTCTTCCGGCAACCAACTCTGATGGAGGCTTTGGCGAATTACCTTGCAAAGAAACAATTGTAAATATGAAAAACAAGTGGGGATTTTTTTCCGTTGGGCAATGCAATAAAAAAAGAAAAACAGGTAGTCTTGCTGGGCCTTATTCAGATCACGCAAGGAAGGGGTGAATTGCTGACAAGAAACAAAAGGAACTGCACGAGGCGTATTTTCTTCTTTTAAAAGTTGATCCGAAGAGGGGGGGAGAGTGGCTGTCAACTGATAGGAACGAATAACCTTTGAAGTGGTGCAACAAACTTCAGGCCCGTAATCCTTTTTCGGATCTTCTTGATCTAAAAGTCGAATGGAAATACCCTCTGATCGTGTGTTTTTTGAAAAACGGGGCGTCGAAATGTGCGGAATCAGCTTATCTACTGACCAAAATTGATCCTTATCCATTACAACGCTCCCTTCATTTGAGTTTCTTATTATTATACCACGGCAAATGCATTTTTTCAATAGCAGCTTGCCTTTCTTCCATGAAGAAATGAAACCTACGTTTTTTTCAAAAAATCTCTTGACAAATGAGTGTGATTGTGTTAACATAATACGCGTCGCCGGTGAGTTACGCTGGTGTAGCTCAATTGGCAGAGCAGCTGATTTGTAATCAGCAGGTTGGGGGTTCAAGTCCCTTCACCAGCTCCACTGTGACAAATGAATATGGGGGAATTCCCGAGCGGCCAAAGGGGGCAGACTGTAAATCTGTTGTCACTGACTTCGGTGGTCCGAATCCACCTTCCCCCACCAAGTGTTGTGGTCTATTTAGATGCCACACCGAAAAGCCTTGAGAAATCAAGGCTTTTCGCATTTTTTACCCAATTTTTCAAATTGCAATTTCATAGATGCCAACGACCTACAAGGTGGATTCGAACCACCGAAGAAAAACAAAGGACAGATTTAGCAACGCTGATAAAGCTCACCATCACCAACAAAGTAAATCAATAACATCCCACCGCGGCAGAGAAAAACATTCTGCTGCGGTTTTTAATTATAACTTTTTCTGACTTTTTGATGTTTTAATTGAAAAATTATTGTACAATTACACCTCTTATGCTATAATGTATCTTGTGGAATTAGATTTATTTTTAGATAGACAAGTTTTCAAGGGGATATCCCCTTAGTGGTTATAAAATAACCATTAAGGAGCTCTGTCTGAAAGGAGTTCTACATATGAAAACCTGGGAAAAGATTTTGCTTTATCCGATCGGCCTTTGCTTATGGCTTATGGATCAAGTGAAGAAAACCGGCAAATTGATAGAAAGGAAATCCAAGCCTGCTATCGCTATGCTTGTAACGGTGACGTTGATGCTGTCGATTATGCCAATGACGGCGTTTGCGGCAAATCAGGTCGTGACGGTAAAGGCGATGCCCCATAGCCACCCCATTTGTGGTGACGGCAGTTGCAGTGATAACGCCCACGCGGTAATTGATAGTTGGACGGCGTGGGACGGCACGACAGCTTTCCCCGAAGGAAATGTGTATTTAAGCGATGATGTGATCCTCTCTGCATCTATTAGCATTGCAGATACTGTTAATCTGTGTCTGAACGGACACACCATCAGCGCTGCAGGTGGTAACTTTGATGTCCGTGGCACGCTGAATTTGTGCAGCTGTGAAGATGAAGGTATCATCAAGAGAACCACCACTACAAACGCACTTATTTCTTCCGATGCCGGAGCAACGGCAAACCTATACAATGTAACACTCGATGGCGGCGCAGTTTGGAGCGGCGTTGAGGACAGTGTGCTTTTACGAGGAACGACGAATGCGGGTGCCAAAACGGGTTCTCCGTTGATCGATGCCGGATATCAACGCTCTGCCGGTGGTCATATTACGCTGAATAGCGGTGTTGTATTGCAAAACAACGAATGCACAGATGCCGGTGATGGCGGTGCTGTTACCATCGGTGAAGACGGAACACTTGCTATTAATGGCGCAACGATCCGCAACAACGCTAAGACAGACGGAAATGCCGGTGCAATCAAAGCATATGCCGGTGCGCAAATCACTTTGAGCAGTGGTGAAATTTACGGTAATCGCGCATATAAGCACGGCGGCGCGTTCCAAATATTCGGCGGAGACAGCACAGATTACGCAGATACTGCATTTACTATGAACGGCGGTTCCATTCGCAATAACAAGGCAGACGGTGTCGGCGGCGGCATTGCGGTGTCCGACTACTCGCAATTTATTATGAATGGCGGCAGTATTGTTGATAATGCCACGACCGATTCGCAAATGCGCGGCGGCGGTGTCGGATTTGGAGACAAGAACACAGCTATGTCTATCTCCGGCAACGCGGTGATCAGCGGCAACGTGGCTGGTATCAATGCGAACAATCTTTATATCGGCAACAATGATTGCAACAAATTATCAGTCGAAACAATGGGCAGCAATGCGAATGTTGGGGTTACCATGAAAAGTAGCTCCGGCGGCGTATTCACCATTGGCGGTGTAGCTTATGCAGATAAGTTCGTTAGCGATAATTCGGCATATGCAGTAGCCGTTGATGGCAATAATCTAAAGCTTGTAAAGCAATTTACCGTTTCTTTTGATAACAACGGCGGTACAGGCGCTAAGGAAAGCGTTAAGGTTTCTGACGGCGACGAGTACACCTTACCGTCTACCCTCTTTACTGCACCAAGCGGATATCAGTTTAAGGGTTGGGCAGAATCGGCAAACGGTGATGTTATCACCGCCGAGACGATTACCGTAACCGATGACACCACCCTTTATGCCATTTGGGAAAATATTCCGGCAGAGGTGCCCAACGTACAGGTCAGTGAAAATTTGACCCTTACCTATGGTGAATTTACAAATCAGAAGATCACCGCTACCGTTGATAAAAAGGCCGGCTATACCTATTCTTATCAGTGGGTAAATATCAACAATGTGGTGGTTGAAACAAGCGATACTCTTAGCATTCCCGATGATTTAAGTGCGGGCACGTACGACTATGCTTGCGTAGTTTTCGCAGAGCGTGAAGACAACGGCGAATCCAATTCGATCGTCATTCGGGATATCTGGGTCAAAGTCAATGCAAAAGCAATCGATAATAATAGTGCCGACATTACTTTGAGTAAACCCACGTTTACCTATAACGGAGAAGATCAAAAACCTGATGTTACCGTAACCTATAAGGGCAAATCCTTGACCAAGGGCACCGATTACACGCTTGAATGGTCGGCTGATTGCAAAAACGCAGGTCCTAAAACCGTAACGGTAAACTTCAAAGGTAATTATAGCGGAAGTGCACAGGAGACCTTTGTAATCGCAAAGGCACCGCTTACCGTTACCGCTAACAATAAAACCATTACCTACGGTGATGCACCTGCTCATAACGGCGTTACCTACTCTGGCTTTGTGGCAGGCGAGAACGAGGCTGTGCTTAGCGGCACACTCGTCTACAGTTATACCTACAGTCAATACGGCAATGTAGGTGCTTACGACATTACCGTCAGCGGCCTGACCTCAAACAACTATGATATCACCTTCCAAAAAGGTACTTTGACCGTAGAGCAAAAGGAAATCGGCATTGCTTGGAGCAATACTGCTTTAATCTATAACGGTACGGCACAGAAGCCTACAGCCACCGCAACAAATTTCGTGAACGGTGATGAGCTTACGCTTACTGTTAGCGGTGAACAGACCAATGCATCTGACACCGCCTATACCGCAACCGTTACAGGCATAAACGGTGAAAAGGCAGGAAACTACAAGCTGCCGAGCAGCGTGACCGCAAACTTCACTATCGCAAAGGCTGATCAAACGGCGCCCGTTGTGAACAAAGAGAATGAAACCATTTCTAAAAAGGCAGACGGTAAACTCACCAATGTTTGTGCCAATATGGAATACAGAATCAACGGCGAAAGCGCCTATACCGCCATTACAGGTAATACGGTAGAAGATCTCGCCGCAGGTAAATACTATGTGCGCGTCAAAGGTGATGGCAACCACAATCCGTCACCCGATACGGCAGTTACCATCGCCGCAGGCAGAATGCTGACGGTAACCGTTCCGCAGAATCCGATGGGCTACACGGTTACAGCCTCGGTTAACGAGCTTGACTACGGCGAAGACGTCACCATTACGCTGACTGTCCACGATGGATATTCCAAAACAGACGACTTTAAGTTCATTTGCAACGATGTTGATCGTACAGCACAATTGGTTGACGGAAAAACATATACCCTCAGCGGTTTGATCGCAGATGTTACCGTTAAGGTCGAAGGAATTGCGGATATCACCGCGCCCACAGCAACCATCAACCTGAACGACAACAATTGGAATGAGTTCTTGAACGATCTCACCTTTGGTCTTTTCTTTAACGAAACGCAGACCTTTACGATCGATGCGGCAGATGTGAACACCGGCAGCGGTATCAATAAGATCTACTACTATCTGTCGGACAAAGAACTGACAAAGGCTGAGGTCGAGGCGATCACCGACTGGACGGAATACAGTGCTGCTGTTAACATCGATCCCGACAAGGTGTTTGTAATTTACGCAAAGGTTACGGACAACGCAGGCAATATCACCTATGTCAATTCCAACGGTATTGTGATGGATGCTACGGCACCTGCTATCACCGAGATCGAAAATGGCGGCACCTATTACGGCGATACCACATTTAAGGCAAACGATACCTATTTTGACGGTGTAACCGTAGACGGTACCGACGTCACGCTGACCGATGGCGCATACACCATCGTCGCAGACAATCAGGAGCATACTATTGTTGCTACCGATAAAGCCGGTAACAAGACCGAGTACAAGATCACCGTTTACAAGACCTACACGGTTACTTTCAAAATTGACGGCGAAGCCGTCGGCACCGAAACGGTCGGACACGGT
The DNA here is from genome assembly GCA_045541915.1 of Eubacteriales bacterium. GTDB lineage: Bacteria > Bacillota > Clostridia > Oscillospirales > SIG627 > RGIG5579. The sequence continues at coordinate 1,124 of JAZQJZ010000034.1, read as the reverse complement.
AAGGATGCAACTGCTCCTGCCATTCCCGAAAAGGAAGGTTACACGCAGACAGCTCCTACTTGGGATAAGGACGGTAAGAATATTACTGCCGACACCGAGATCAATGCTGTTTATACCATCAATGAGTACACCATCTCCTTTATGGATGGAAACGGTGTTTACAAGACTTTGACTGTGAAGCATGGTGAGAAGGTTACAATGCCCGATGTTCCCACAAAGGATGGATATACTGTTAAGTGGGATAAGGAGCTTGATACCGTAACGGAAGATGTCACTGTTAAGGCAGTCTATACCGAGATTCCCAAGACCGACACACCTTCCTCTCCTGCAACCGGCGATAACAGCAATATGTTCCTTTGGATTGCCCTACTCTTCATCAGCGGCGGCGCAGTGATTACTCTCACCGTAGTCGATAGAAAGAGAAGAACAGCAAGCAAATAATATATCCTACAACAAAGGGCGGTGTAGATGATCCTCACCGCCCTTTACTAATAGATTTGATATCTTCAACAATTTAAACATATTTGAAAAAACTATAAATTTTGCTAATTTTAGCACTTTTTTTCAAAAAACAAAGTGGCATCTAAATGGTTCGGAACAGTCAAAAATCCTCGTACGAAAGTACGGGGATTTTTACTTTTTCACTATATGAATTTCTTAAAGAATATGGTATAATTAGTTCGATAAGTAAGAATTTGACGGTCAATTCGCACTCTACTACAAGTTTACTTCTCCTCACTAAACCGATGGTAGGTGTATTTAATGCGAAATAGACGTTATACTGTATGCGAAAGGAGGCATCTTATGGATCAAATAAAAATCGGAGGATTTATTGCCGAGTGCAGAAAAAAGGCAAACTTAACACAAATGCAATTGGCAGAAAAACTGGATATTACCGATAAAGCTGTATCAAAATGGGAACGAGGCATTACAATGCCCGATACTTCGATAATGCTTGAACTTTGCGAAATTCTCGGCATCAGTGTAAACGAATTATTAAGTGGGGAGAAAATCAATATGGAGAATAATAATCAAAAAAACGAACAGCTTTTGCTTGAAATGGCAAACGAATTAGAAAAGAAAAACAAAACTATTTGGAATGCAATGTGGACGATCATGGCAGT
>JAZQJZ010000033.1:0-5285 GCA_045541915.1 Eubacteriales bacterium | reverse complement strand
CTTACGTATTGATCGTTGTTCTTTATCTTCGGGAGCGGGACCTTCTCGCAGGACTCGCATGACACGGCGCTTGACAGCCGTTTCTTGTATTCCGACGCATTGAATTCTTCCATGGTACACCTTGCCCTCTTTGACTTTTTTTACATTGTAACACAAGCGCGTTGAAAAGTAAATATGCACAGTATAATCTCCCGGCTTTTGCAGATACTAACAGTGAAATTTGTAAATCAAGGAGATTTATATATGAAAGCAACCGGCATTGTTCGCCGAATAGAGGAATGCGTTATAATAGGGCAAACCGCCTGAAACCCGCATAAACACTAGGTTTTTCTCTGATTTTTATCGAACTCAATTTACACAAAATACATATACATAGCAAAAAGCGAGGTGATTTCACCTCGCTTTTTTGTTTTGTTTTCGATAGGCGCTGGGGGAAAGGCCAAGCTGGTTTTTGAAGGCTCTGCTGAAGTTAAAGGTTGTGGAATAGCCTAAGACCACCGCAATTTCTTCCAGCTTTGCCCCTTCTTTCAGCAGGCTGCAGGCATACTCTGCTTTCTTTTTCTGCAGATAGGCGCTGGGGGTTACGCCGTATGCTTTTTTGAAAATCTTGGAGATGTGGCTATAGGTATATCCAAACACATGCGCCATTTCCTCCAAAGAGCAAAGCTGCAGAAAGCGTGTGTCGATATACTGCTTCATGGCGGATACATTATCGTCGTATGACGAGATCTCGGCAAGGGACGCATCCGTTCCCCACCGGGCGATCTTCACCAAAACCGCGGTGATCAGGCAGTCTAAGTTGTTTTCCAGAAATGGCCCATCCGACCGCATAAATTCGGATATGATGTCTGTCAGGTATCCGAAAATTTCCGGCATACAAACGGTGCGTTGGCCCTTTGCCTGTATGACCCGGAGCAGGGGCAAACAGGGCCCGTTTTTGAAATTGATGGCAAGGGTTTGAAACCGCGAGCTTCTGCGACTTTTCAATGCGTGGATTTCACCGTTAAATGCCAAATGGAGTCCGTGCTTATCGACGGTTTCAAATTCCCCGTTTACCGCGCACAGCAGGCCGTTTGTGTGGGAAAAGGTCAGCTCTAAGTCACAGAACTGTTGGTGATCGTCAATGAAAAAGTCGTAGGTATAATAGGATTCCGCAACTTGAATGATGGTATAGTTTTGCGTTTCAATGGGGGAAAGCAACGCTTTGGTTTCAAAGTCGTAGAACCTGTTTTGGAAAATGCGCTGTTCGTTGTTTTTAATGATGTATTTCATAGTTCCATTTTATCACAACGGATGAAGATGTCAACATTTGAAATGACAAAAAATGATATATTTTCTAAGATATTCGGATATGGTATTATGGATATAAAAGGTGTATTCTAACAATTGGAAGAAACCATTATTCTGCTGGAGGTGTTTTTGTGAAAATCAGGATTTTAGGAAGTGGCGGTGGCGAGGGATTTCCTGCCCCCTTTTGCTCCTGTGAGCATTGTGAAACAGCCCGGAAAATGGGCGAAAAAAGCTTAAGATCCCTTTCCCAATCCATCATAAATGACGATTTGCTGATCGATTTTCCTGCTGACACAAATGCTCATTGTCTGCGTTTCGGCGTGAATCTGGGGCAATTGCAAAATGTCTTGATCACCCATTCCCACAGAGACCATTATGTGCCGCAGCTGCTGTCTGATCGCGGTGGCTTTGCCGCCCACAACTTGAAATATCAAGATGTTTATTTTTACGGGCCGGCTAACCTGGAGCAAATTTGTGATGCCGTAAAAATTCCGGAACCCATCCGGGAACATATTCAGTTTGTTGCCCTTGAACCGCAGAAAACGGTCAGCATCGGCGAATATGAAATTACACCCCTCAAAGCATTGCATTCCCCGGAGCTGGGAAGCTTGAATTACATCATCGAACAAGGGGATAAACGCGTTCTTTATCTTGTGGACAGCGGCTATCCTACTGAAGAGACACTTGCCTATCTTCAAAGTTTGGGGAAAATCTTTGACCTTGTTGTCATGGACGGTACCTTTGGTTTTGCTCCGGCGAAAACTTATATATATCACATGGGTTACGAGGAAAATAAACTCCTCAAAACGGAATTGGAGCAGCTTGGGATTGCAGATGCCCATACCCGCTATGTGGTAACCCACATAACCCACAATAAATCCGAGTACCACGAAAAGGTGGAAGAAATCTTTGCCGGTACCGGAATTGAGGTTGCCTACGACGGTATAGAAATAGAGATATGATGAGGGTCGAAAAATGGAAAAACGATGGATTTTTTTAACAGATCGCTACGAGGGACTGGAAAAGACTGCGGTCAACCAGCTGTATGCCGTGATAGCCGGCGGCGTTTCCTATGTCCTGCCCATAAAATCTGCTGATGAAGTAACCCAAGAGGAACTGGAAAACAACAATATTATTTTTGTGGGAAAGGCCACTGCCCCGTTCCTTGCCAAGTGCAAAACCGATGTGCAGCGCCCGGCAGAAAAAGAGGGCTACTCCATTTATGTGGGCGAAAGCGCCTTTGGGGAAGAAAACCAAATGGTCGTGATCGTCGGCTATGATGCAGCAGGCGCTTTTTACGGCTGTATGGATTTCTGTAATAAATACCTGGGTGGCCCTGTCTATGTGTATAAAAATATTTGGGGCTGCGAGATCTTTGAAGCGCCCTTTGAAAGTAAACTGAACCCCTGGAAAATGACCGCTGCCCCTGCCATCAAGCGCCGGGCGATCTGGACCTGGGGGCATGTCATTTACGATTACCGGAAGTTCTTTGAGAATATGGCAAAGCTGCGGCTGAACGAAATCATCATCTGGAATGATGTGGCGCCGCTGAATGCAAAGGATGTGGTGGACTATGCCCACAGCCTGAATATTAAGGTGATCTGGGGCTTTGCCTGGGGCTGGGATACCTCCAATTGCAAAAATGTTCTTGACCGCTATGGTGACCAATTGATCGCGGAAATCAAAGAGCGGGTGCTGAAGACCTACGAAAAAGAGTATAGCCAAACCGGCGCGGACGGCATCTATTTCCAGACCTTTACCGAGCACAGCGTGTCGGAAATTGGCGGAAAACCCGTTGCCCAGATCGTCACAGAGCTGGTAAACGATATTTCGGCAAGCCTTTTTGAAAAGTATCCCGATCTGCAAATTCAATTTGGCCTGCACGCAACCTCTGTGCGGGAAAAATTGGAGCACTTGAAGAAAGTGGACAAGCGAATCCATATTGTTTGGGAAGATTGCGGCAGTTTCCCCTATAATTATCTTTCTGATAATGTGGAGGGCTTTGACGAAACGGTGGCCATTACTGAGCAGACGCTAAAGCTGCGGGGAAGCGATGAAAAATGGGGCGCAGTCTTAAAGGGTATGCTGAACCTGGACTGGGCAACCTTTGAACATTTTTCCGCGCCCTATATCCTGGGCGAAAGAACCGGTAGCTATATCAAGCAGCGGCAGGTGAAAAAAGACCGCATCTGGAAGCTGCAGCAGGCCGGCTGGTTAAAAAATGCGGAATATGTCCGCAAGATCATAGCGACTGTTGCAAGCTTCGGCAAAGAAGATACCGTTGTGGAGGCCCTTGTGGAGGATGCAATGCTGGGCAACCAAATTACATTCCCGGCGGCACTGTATGCGGAAATGCTTTGGACGCCCAATCGTGATGCAATGGAAATGGTAGAACAGGTAGCCAAATATCCCTGTGTGAATTTTTCCAATCTTTGAGGTGCTGTTATGAAAGAATTATACAATCAGTTTAAAAGTGAATTGCTGGAGTCCTGCATCCCCTTTTGGCTTGACCACGCCCAGGACCGGGAATACGGCGGCATTATCAACTGCCTTGACCGCACGGGAAAGGTCTATTCCGAGGATAAAAGTGTCTGGATGCAGGGCCGTGCAGGCTGGATGTTCTCTTATATCTACAATCACATTGATCAAAAAGAAGAATATCTGACCTTTGCCAAAAGCTGTATCGATTTTGCTACAGAGCATTGCATAGACAGCGACGGCCGTATGTTCTTTACGGTCACCCGGGATGGCCGCCCCTTGCGGAAACGCCGCTATTGGTTTTCTGAAACCTTTTACATCATGGCAAATGCGGAATACTATATGGCAACCAAGGATAGCGCCTACCTAAAAACCGCCCAAAAGTATTTTGACTTTGTGTATGGAATGTACAAAGACCCGCAAACAGATCCCTATAAGATCACACCCAAAAGCTACGCAGAAACCCGCAACACAAAGACCCTTGCCAACCCCATGATTCTTATGAATGTGGCATCCATTATGCGGGATGCGGATCAGGAGCGGTTTTCCTATTATGATGGGATCATCACAGATTTGATCAAGGACATTCAGTGCTTTTATAAGCCGGAATACAAGGCCATGTTTGAAAATATCAACGCCGATGATAACAGCGTGATTTTGGACACGGCCACCTGCAGAGTGATCAACCCCGGACACGATATTGAGTGCGCGTGGTTTTTGCTGGAGGAGGCGGTGCGCAGACAGGATGATACCCTCATAAAATTTGCCGCCCGGGTGTTTGATGATGCATTTGCCCTGGGCTGGGATCAAGAGTATGGCGGCATCTTGTACTTCAAGGATATCTTGGGCTTGCCGGTGGAAGCCTATGAGCACGATATGAAGCTTTGGTGGCCCCATAACGAGGCTATGATTGCTTCCTTGATGCTCTATCGCACCACCGGCGACAGAAAGTATTGGGATATTTTCAACCAGGTCAGCGACTATGCCTTTGCCCATTTCTCGGACAGAGAGCACGGCGAATGGTTCGGCTACCTGCGCCGGGACGGCTTGCCCACAGAGCCCGCCTGCAAGGGCCACACCTATAAAGGCCCCTTCCACGTGATGAGAATGCTTTCTAAATGTATGCAGCTATTGAAGAAATGCTAAAATGCTTTGTAGGGGACGGGTTTCCCGTCCCGTGGGCGGGGCGACCCCGCCCCTACGAGATATCTGTAAAAGGAGAAAGATATATGAAAGCAACAGGGGACGTTTGCGAGCGCTGCCGGTGGCAGAGCAAGCGAGCAATAAGGAGTGGCCGCGGTCGAAATTTTGCGCAGCGAATAGCAAGCAAAAAATTTCGGGCACCGCAACAGGGATTGTGAGAAGAATTGAGGCTTGTGTTATAAGAACCTCACGCCGCATACGAAAACAAGTTTTCGGCGGCTGAGAGAACCTTGTTGCTCATTGCATTCGCAATAATAGGGCAAACCGCTTGAAACCTGCATAAACACTAGGGTTTTCGCTGGTTTGCCCCACTG
>JAZQJZ010000032.1:0-230923 GCA_045541915.1 Eubacteriales bacterium | reverse complement strand
AATTGCTTTTGAAAACAGGCGAAAACAAATTCATTGATGTGAATCTTTGGCACGAGTTTCTTACATTTTGCGAGAAACGGTTGGATGATGTTATTTTAAAAGACATCTAAAGTAATAGTCTTATAAAGAAAATCAGGTTTTCACCCAGTTCTTTTTCGGACACGAATGACAAACGAAAATCCGGTCACGGAAGTGGACGGATTTTTGTTTGTATTATTCACTATTCATTTTTCACCATTCATTAAAGGGAACGGATTTTCGAATGAATAATGAAAAATGAAGTCGCTTCGCTGATGAATAAAGAATAATTATTGCTTCTCCACCGATTTTTTGTTATAATAACGTCAAGGAGATGATTTTGTGAATTTGAATTTGTCACAAATTAGAGACATAACTATAGGTGCGGTTAGAATTGAAGAAATTGACAAAGACATTCATTTCTATCGTTTTACAAAACAACAAGAGGAACTCTATAAGAATCGTAGCGACGATTTTCATAAGAAATCATTTGCTACATCAGGCGTACGATTTAGTTTTCGCACTAACAGTCAAACACTGTTTTTGCGAACAGAAATAACAAGTGGAAGCAGCAGAACTTATTTCGCATTTGATGTGTTTGTTAACGGTGTGAAAATAGATGCGTTGGATAATTTTTTTGATATAGATATACCTCAAAACTACGCAACTCTTAAATTGCCTCACGGAGAGTTTTCTAAAAAATTCAATCTTGGAGCAGGGGATAAAGAGGTTTGTATTTATTTTCCCTGGTCAGTCAACGCTGTGGTGAAAGAACTGACCCTTGACAATGATTCATTTATCCAACCGAGTAAGCCAAGCAAAAAGATCCTTTGTTTTGGAGATTCCATCACCCAAGGCTATGATGCTTTGTATCCTTGCAACAAATATATTTCAAAGCTTGCCGACATGCTTAACGCTGAGGAATATAATAAAGCGATTGGCGGTGAAATATTCTTTCCTGAGCTTGCAGCAACAAGAGAAGATTTTGAACCGGATTACATAACCGTAGCCTACGGCACAAATGATTGGAATCGTTGTACAGAGAAAGAATTTATACATAACTGTAAAGAATTTCTTTATAATTTAAATATCAATTATCCAAATTCTAAGATTTTTGTTATCACTCCTATATGGCGTAAGGAAATGAACGAAAGCAGACAATTTGGTGAATTTAAAAACATTGAGAAAATCATTAAAAATCAAGCTGAGGAGTTTGAAAATATTTCAGTCGTTCAAGGCTTTGAATTTGTTCCGCAGAATGAAAATTTGTTTGCAGACTTGAGCTTGCATCCAAGCGATAAGGGCTTTGAATATTATTTTGAAAATTTATCGAGACGCATAAAAGATATATTGCAGTAATTGTAAAACGAAAGAAAATTAATTTTTTCAGATGTTCAGGCGCCCTATATTTATGTCATTCAGTTGAAAGTAAAAAAGAAACGGAGCCGCGGCTTCGTTTCTTTTTTTGTATGAAATTGAACTGGGATTCTGTGGTTACAGTCATCCCCTTTTGGTGTCAAAGGGAATGATCGCCGAAAATACCAAGATCCATATAGTAATCTCGGTCGATTATGTCCCACTCAATGCCGATGACTTCAGCGTGAGCCCAGCGTTCCGTATCGGTGATGGGGGAATAGGGGTTGTGATAGCTGTACGGATACTGGCTGCTGTATGGATAGGAGGAGTAGTCCGGTTCATCATACCGACTGCTGTATGGATAGGAGGAGTAGTCCGGTTCATCATAGTGAGAGCTGGAAGGGGAATAGGTGTTCGCTTCGTAGGTTTTGGTGCCGGCTTTGGAAGCAGTTATGATTGTCTCGGTGCGCTCCTGCATCTCGCGCCACTTTCTTTCGCCCTCTGCCTTTCTTTCCGCAATGCGTCTCTCCACCTCGGCGCGCTTTTTGGGGTAGAGGATGGCCTCTGCCATATCTACGGCAAACAGCTTTTGCTCTTTGAAGTATTTTCCGAATTCCAGCGTACTACCAAAGGAGCCTATTGTGCGGGCATTCACCTCGCTACGGATCTCCTCGAAGAATTTTTCATCAATAGGAAAGGAAAGATCTTGCGGACATTTTAACTTTTCTTCGATTTCCTTTATGGTGAAGGTGGTGGGATTTTTCATTTTTGTGGAATTGATGATTTCTATTTGATTAAAATCTTCAAAATAAAGATCACGCTTTTCTTCCTTGGTAAGAGACTCTTGATGAACTTTTTGTGATTTGCGCAGTGTGCGGAGCAGATTCTCTGCAGCAGTGATCTGATCCACTGCATCGTCACTGTCGCCTTGCCATTTTCGAATGAGATCCAGAAATTGATCGGGGGCTTTGGTATCATAGAGATATTTGTCACTTGCAAACCAATGGATCAGCGCCGTCAAAACAGGGATGCTACGGGGGTAGATGTGATAGGCGCGCACCAGCTCAACAAGCGCCTCCTCACGCGCCTTAGGAGTGTTTTTGGCCAGTAATTTTTCACCTTTTAAAGCGTGTTTTGTGGAGTTGGCAATTCGGTCAAAGAGAGCCAATTTGCATTCTTGCAGCAGATCATAGGCTTCTTTTGCGCCATAAAGCTTCAGAACACGTAACGTATCGTAAAAATAATTGACATAGGGAAAGTCCTTTTCCACGCTTGTTTTTTTCGCAACAGAATGGAAAAATGCTGCGAAGGCTTCTGTAAGCTTCGGCAATATAGTGGTATTCTGTGGATCGACCGCGGCCAGATAGCGTATGGCGGCGGTAATATGGTCCAGATTCTTTGTTGTAACGGTGAGATTTTTGTCAAGCCCCAAAAAGGACACAATGGTAGCAGTGTTCTTTGCAACGTTTTCTGCAAGTGTTTGGTGGTAGGTGGCAATGGCGGCAGCGGCGGGTGAGCCTTCTTCGGCTGTTAGGTGCACGTGCAGCAATGGATCAATGGCTTTTGCTTCCCCCAAGGGGCGAAGATCGTCCAGTACAATGGCTTCGGTTTGGGAGATTAAATGGTGGGATTCTGCCTTTGCGGTGCGGCACCGGATCTCGGTGACACTGCTGGGTAACGCCATTTCCTTCAGGGAGGTGCAGCCCTCAAAAATACAGCTGTCCAGCTTTTTAAGTGCGGAGGGAAGCTTCAGACTTTCCAACGCGGCACAGTTTGCAAAGGCACGTCCGCCCAATTCTTCGATGCCGTCGGGGAGTACCAGCTTTTTGATGCCGCTGTTTGAAAAAGCGCTATATCCCAGTTCTGTAATACTTTGGGGCAGTGTTAACAAACGGAGATCCTTTTGCCCCTTCAATGCCGAAGAGCCCAAGCGACAGAGACCATTGGGAAGGATCAGTTGCGAGACGCTGATCGAAAACTGATTCAGCTCGACCATATCACCTGTTAAGGTAAGCTTTTCAATGCTGCCGGAAAAATGACGGTACGAGCCAGCACAAAGCACAGCTGTCTCAATGTGGCATTCTGAATATCCTTTTGCGATCGCACCGTCTACCTGTAACATTTTCAGTTCCTTCGCGTGGGAAACCAGGCCATTTCCAATGTTTTCCACGGAAGCAGGCAGGTGCAGATATTGCAAGCCGGTTGCGGAGTAGAGCAGTCCGCTGGGCAGATATTTTGTGCCAGGGGGAAGTGTAAGATGGGTCAGTGCCGTACAAAGTCCAAGGGCACCGGGATGAATCACACATTCCTCAGTGGGACTGCCGCAATCGTAGATTTCAACACGCTCCAGCATCGGAGCACAAAGAGGCCCCAAATAGGCAAGGGAAGATGGCAGGTGCAATACACGGGCATTGGGCAGTGTAGCCATCATTAAGTTTTTTACGGAGGGGGCAATTTTGACTTCTTCAGCCGTATCGTGCAGATGGGTTGTGGACATGGTTTCGTGTCCCTGCAGATGCGAAAAGGACAGAATTCCGTAAATAGCCGCTTTCTGCTTCTGTGGCGGCTCTGAAAAATTGATCTGTCTCCATTTGCTATAATCATTGCCTCTGTAAAGCATAAAATCACAAATGCCTGCTACGGGGTAACGTCCCAGTTTTTTAGGGATCATCAAAGGGACATCTGTGTTTTTTACGCGGGCAGCAAAGATTATGGCCTCTTTTTTATCGGTCAGCCTATAATAAAAATTCTTTTTGGTGAAGAGTCCGAAATTTCGGCTTTTGGCACCGGTGTGAATCTTATGGCTTTTGAATTTTGTCGGGTCATCCTCAAAGAGCAGTACCTGACCCATTGAAAGTGCATCGAAGCGTTCTTTTACGGATTTTGTGGCCAATTCACCTTCTGTGGGGGCATTTGGGTCGTTATACATGCCTTCCAACTGACGGTCGATTCGAGCAAGATGTGATTTATAAAAACTTTTCAATGCCATAGGACACCTCCTTTTTCTCATCGTAACACATACAGAACTCACTTGTCAATTTCTTGTGCTTTTGCGAATTTCAAGAGATGTATTAAAGTTTCGGATCGATTGTATTGTGCTTTGTGATAATTTGTGTTAGAATACAAATAAAATATTGAAAATGACTAGAAACCTATTTTAGAGACCATATTGACTTTTGGAGGTTGTTATGTTAGCGGTGTTGGCATTTGTTCCCATTCTTGTAACTCTTGTTTTGATGTTATTCTTCAACTGGCCGGCGAAGTGGAGTCTTTTGGCTTCACTGGGCTTGGCATTTGTATTTGGCTTTGCATTTTGGGACATCGGAATCGGCGAATTGCTGGCCGGTGGTGCCTATGGAATGTTAAGCTCTTTTGATGTATTGGTTATTATTTTCGGCGCAATTTTGCTGATGAACACGTTGAAGGCTTCCGGTGCCACAGCGGCCATCAATCGTGGCTTTATGAATATCTGTCCGGATAAGCGCGTACAAGCATGTATCATTGGCTTTTGCTTTTGCTCCTTTATCGAAGCAGCAGCCGGATTTGGAACGCCTGCGGCCTTGGCCGGGCCTCTGCTTGTTTGTCTTGGCTTTCCTCCCGTTGCGGCTGCTATGATAACCTTGATCTTTGACTCGTCGGCGGTTTCCTTCGGTGCGGTCGGAACCCCTGTTACCTCTGCATTAAATGCTCTTGGTATGTCAGATAACGCCGATTATATTTCCCAGTTTTCTTTTTTTACCGCACTTCCTCATGCAATTGTCAGCACTATATTGCCTCTTATCGTTCTGATGATGACAACGAAAATTTTTGGGAAAGAAAAATCATTCAAGCCTGCTTTTGAGGCGGCACCGTTCGCGCTGTTTACCGGTGTTTCCTTTGCAGCTCCGCTTCTTTTGGTTTCGCTCTTTATGGGATATGAATTTGCTTCGCTCTTGGCGTCACTAATTTCCATTGCCGTTACGGTCATTGCGGCAAAATTCAATTTCCTTGTTCCGAAAAAAGCATGGGATTTTGGAGAACCTTCCACTTGGAATAAAGAGTGGCTTGCAACAAATGAAATTACTCTTGTTGTGGAATCCAAAATGTCACTGATCAAAGCCTGGTTGCCGTATCTGATCATTTCTTTGATTTTGGTGATAACACGGATTCCTCAATTTGGAATCAAAAACCTGTTGACGGCAAACGCTCCCTTTGTGATCAAGATCAACAATCTGTTCGGTTTTGAGAATCTGGATTGGAGCTTTAAGTGGGCCTATCTTCCCGGCACCTTTTTCATCTTGGTATCCTTCATTACCAACTTCCTTCACAAAATGAATGGAGATAAGGTCAAGCAAGCGTGGAAGGACACCGGAAAACAGGTGAAGGGCGCGGCCTTGGCATTGCTCTTTGGTTTGGCTCTGGTTGAGGTTTTAAAATATAAAAATGCTTCTGGAGTCAGTATGCTGGATGAAATGGCGAATGCTCTTGCAATGGTCGGCAAAGGGCTCTATGTAGTCATTGCGCCGTTCATTGGAGTTTTGGGAGCCTTTGTTTCCGGATCCGCCACCGTGTCTATGAATTTGTTTTCCAATCTGCAGTATAATACGGCTGAAATGTTAGGTCTGCCTACGGTGTATATTATTTCTATGCAGTGTGTGGGCGGAGCGATCGGCAATATGGTATGCATCAACAATGCTGTTGCGGCCAGTGCGACCATTGGAATTTCCGGAAGAGAGGGAAAACTGATCAAGACAAATGTGATTCCGATGGTGTTTTACACTTTGGTCACGGCTCTGATCTTCTACATTCTTTTGGCCTTGGGAATTCAGCCGGATGTTATACTATAATCATAAATGAGAGTGGTTTTCAAAGATCCACTTTACCCATCATGCAAAAAAAGAACGGCTCGCAGAGCCGTTCTTTTTTTATTTTCTCCAGAACAGGTGGTAACAAGGGGGGCAATGCGTCTTGATTTTCGGCAAACGCAGGGGCAAACTCTTTGAAAAAGGTGCCGATGCGTTCATTTGCTTTACTGTCATAGAAAAGCTGCAACGCTTACTCTATACTGAATTGGCGATTGGGGATCAATCGGTCAGCGACCATCATGGTAGCACAAAGTCCACAGCCGGAAGAGGCAAGCGTGGTTTTCAGACCCTTTTCTCGCTCTTCGCCTTGCGCGTAAGATAAGGAATGTGAGCATAGTCCTATTGATTGATAAATCTTATTTTGCACCTCCAAAAATTACTTTCATTGTAGCATCTTGTCAATGGAAATCAAGATATAAAGTGTTTTTGATTGTGATAACATTGACGGAAAATGAAAAAAGGCGTATAATTCAAAATTGAACAGAGTTGATGGGAAATGTCCATGAAAAATGCACTGCAAAAGTATTTGCCACATTCAAGCCTTAAAAATGTTTTAGTAAATTGGAGATCAAAATGAAAGCGTATATTGTGCAACCGTTTTATTCTTTGAAAGAGGAAGACCTGGAAACCTGTTTTTCCGAAATGATATCCTTGCTTGATTCTGTTGAAGAAGATGCTGATATTATCGTTCTTCCTGAGTATTGTGATATTCCGTCTGCGTGCCGTACCAAAGATTCTTTTCACAATTCCATTGAAACATACAATGAAAGAATAAAGGAAAAGGCGATCCAGACTGCCAAACGTTGCCATGCCCTTTTGTTTTTCAATGCCGCTGACCGTACCTCCACCGGATGGAGAAATACGACCCATGCCATTGACCGGGAAGGCAACGTCGTTTATCGGTATTACAAGGCGCATCCGGCTCCCAGCGAGGTGAAGACTGAAAAGGAAGGCGGAAAGGAAGTGGATGTTAGCTATAGCTATCAATTCCGTCAGCCTGATGTGGTGGAGATCGAGGGTATTCGTTTTGGCTTTATGACCTGCTATGATTTCTATTTCTATGAAAGCTTTGCGCCCCTTGCCTTACAGAATATTGATGTGATCATCGGTTGTTCCCATCAGAGAACAGATCCCCACGAAGCCCTTTCCATCATCAACCGTTTTCTTTCCTACCATACCAATGCCTATCTGATCCGTTCTTCCGTTTCCCTGGGAGAGGAGTCTCCCGTTGGCGGATGCAGCACTGTGATCGCGCCGGATGGCCAGGTTCTTGTGGACCTAAAGAGCAAGGTTGGTATCGCTTCTGTGGAATTTGATCCCCATAAAAAGTATCGTAAGCCGGCCGGCTTTGGTGGTCAGACCAAGGCTCATTATGAATATATCGAAGAGGGAAGACGCCCTTGGCTTTATCGAAATGGCGGCGCCAGTGTGGTTCCCTTTGATCGTGTGATGCCATATCCCAGACTTTGTGCCCATCGCGGATACCATGCTATGGCACCGGAAAATACCATGCCTTCCTTCGGCGCAGCAGTGGCCATGGGCGCTCAAGAGATGGAATTTGACCTTTGGTCCACCTCGGACGGAGAATTGGTAACCGCTCACGACCGAAAATTAGAGCGTGTTTCCAATGGAACGGGTTTTGTCAATGAATGTTCTCTTTCAGAACTAAAATCCCTTGACTTTGGAGTAAAATTCGGCCAGGTTTATGAAAACCTTCGCATCCCCACCTTCGAAGAGATTTTAGCAAAGTTTGCCGGCAGAGTGGTGATGAATATACACGTTAAGATCTGGGATAAAAATCAGGACGATCGCAAGATTGAGCAGATTGCTTCCTTGATTGAAAAGTACGATTGTGTGCGCCATGTTTATTTTATGTCCTCCAATACCGATGCCTTGATTGAAATGAGAAAGAGATTGCCGGATGCCGGTTATTGCCAGGGCTCAAAGGACGGACATGAAAAAATGGTGGAAGCAGCCATTGAAAATGGGTTTGATAAGGTGCAATTTGTCAGCTGGCACCCGTTTGATCCGGCAATGGTTGAACGTTGTCACGAACATAGCATCCGTTGCAATTTCTGCCAGGCCAATGATGCAAAACTTGCCAAGGAGCTGTTTGCTTTGGGAATTGATTGTGTCTTGACCGATGATTTTCACCGTGTCCAGTCTGACCTTCAAACTCTTTGAGATCAATGCCGCGTTTCGCGGCATTTTTTCTTGCAAGGAAGAGGAGTGTGTGGTATAATGGCACAAGAAATCAGTCGATTGAGAGCAAAATGAACCTCTTGTTTCGTTCGATGAGATAGGTCCATTTTTGAAAGGATGGTGACTTCTTTGAGTGATATTTCAAAAATTGATTCCAACTTTGAAGTGAAAGCAAAGTTAGAGGAAAACGATATCCGTTTTTACGATGTAAAGCAGGCTCCCTTTAAAGTGTACGGCGTTGCTTATGATTCCGGAAGGTTCAGAAGAATTCCGGAGCATGTGGCCCAAACCTTGAGCCGCGGTGTAAAGGCATTGCATGCCAAAGGTGCCGGAGGAAGGGTCCGCTTTTGCACGGATAGCCCCTATGTTGCCATTCATGCCAATTTGCCTCGCATTTACAGAATGTCTCATTTTCCCCTTACGGGCTCTGCCGGCTTTGACCTATACACCATGCAGGAAGAAGGGGAGAGGTATTATAAGACCTTTGTTCCACCTTATAATATGGAGGACGGCTTTGAGAGCATCATTCGTTTTGATTCTGCTCAAATGAGGGAGATTACCATCAACTTTCCTCTTTATAGCATTGTGGGCGAACTATTTATCGGTCTTCAGGAAAACGCCACTGTTTCTCCCCACCGGCCGTACAAAATTGAAAAACCCGTTGTGTATTACGGCTCCTCCATCACCCAGGGCGGTTGTGCTTCAAGGCCCGGTAACTCTTATGAGAGCATTCTTTCCCGAAGATTTGATTGTAATTATATCAATTTGGGCTTTTCCGGAAATGCCAAGGGGGAAGATGTGGTAGCGGAATATATCAGTGGATTGGATATGTCTGTTTTTGTATATGATTATGATCATAATGCACCGTCTGCGGAGCATTTGCAAAACACCCATGAAAGAATGTTTCTGCGGATCCGTGAAAAGAATCAAAATCTCCCCATCATCATCCTTCCGAGACCGAAATTTCATCTTACGAAAAAGGACGAAGAAAGGCGCGATATCATCAAGGCCACCTATCTCAATGCTAAGGCGAGAGGGGACAAGAATGTTTATTTTATTGAAAACAGAGACTTGATGGCGCTGGCAGGAAACGAAGGAACGGTGGATGCTGCCCATCCAAACGACCTTGGCTTTTACTCCATGGCAAAAGCTGTTGGCGATGTGATGGAGAAGATTTTTTCACCTGACAAATAAATCAATCAGTAGGTAAAAGGGGCTTCTGACTCCGCCCTTGATCGCACTGGTTTCCGGTATGATTATTGGCCTTACCGGGTTGAGCCAATATATGCCTGATTTTTTTGTCAGAGCTTGTGAAAATGCCGGAAAGAGCCAAGGACCTGTTGCTATGGTTCTCGACGGAATTGTTATTGGCGGATACAACTTCAAGAGTCTTTTGAAGGTCAAAAAGGTGTACGTGGCAACCCTACTTCGCCTGGTTTTGATATCTGCTGCTTTGATGGTGGTGCTAAAACTTTTGGGAACCGGGGAAGAGATTATGACCTTGGCTCTGATCGCCTTTGCCACTCCCCTTGGTTTGAATACCATTGTGTATCCTGCCGCTTACGGAGGGGAAACCAAAACGGGTGCATCTATGGCTATGATTTCTCACACACTGTCTGTGATTACCATTCCGTTGATGTACTTGGTTTTCATTGTGTTGTTATAAGATCGGAAAACAGTTTCAAGATTTGCTTGAAACTGTTTTTTGCGTAAAAATCGTTTTTTTATTGCAAAATCCAAAAAAATCTGTTATAATATTCATATTATTTTTTTATTGATTCGAATGTGAATAGAAAGGTTACAAAAATGGATGCAAATACGATTCAAATTCTGATTGCAATGGTCATTTATATGGCAGTGGTCATTGGAATCGGCGCGCTTTATGCAAAGCGAGCAAATCAAAACTCTGAAGAATATTTCCTCGGCGGTCGTTCCCTTGGTCCTTGGATCACGGCAATGAGCGCAGAAGCCTCTGATATGAGCGGTTGGCTTTTGATGGGGCTTCCGGGTGTGGCTTATTGGTGCGGCCTTGCCGATGCTGCTTGGACCGCAATCGGTCTTGCTGTGGGCACCTATATTAACTGGCTGATCGTTTCCAAGCGTTTGAGAAGATATAGCGAAAGAGCCAACAACTCCATTACGCTTCCCGAATTTTTCTCTAACCGATTCAGAGAAGGCAAGAAAACTATTATGCTCATCGCCGGTGCGTTTATTTTGATCTTCTTTACGGTTTACGCTTCCAGCTGCTTTGTTACTTGCGGAAAGCTTTTTTCCACCCTATTTGGCGCTCCTTACGTGGTTATGATGATCGTGGGCGCAGTATTTGTGCTTCTTTACACCTTGCTTGGTGGTTTCCTTGCCGAAAGTGTTTCCGACTTTATGCAGGCCATCGTGATGATCATAGCCCTTTCCGTTATTGTAGTAATCGGAACCTTGCAGGCCGGTGGCATTGGCGCAGTTTTGGACAATGCCAAGGAAATTCCCGGCTTTTTGGAATTTTTCGGAATTGCGACTCCTGCTTTGGATGCAAACGGTCAGCAGATCGTGGAAGCCGGCAAACCTGTGTTCGGCGCCGCTTCCGGATATAGCCTTTTGACCATTTGTTCTGCAATGGCTTGGGGTCTTGGATATTTTGGTATGCCTCAGGTGCTGCTTCGCTTTATGGCGATCCGCAAGGAGGATGAATTGAAGCGCTCTCGTCGCATTGCTGTGGTGTGGGTGGTGATCTCTCTGGCGGTGGCTGTGTTTATTGGCATTGTTGGCCGTCAGCTTTTCCCCGTGGAGCATTTGACCAAATCTGCTTCTGAAAACATCTTTATCACTTTGGCAACCAGCTCTCTCCCGGCCATTTTGGCAGGTTTTGTGATGGCCGGAATCCTGGCGGCAACCATCAGCTCCTCTGACTCTTATCTTCTCATTGCTGCTTCTGCATTTTCCAAGAATATTTTCCAAGGCATCTTTAAGAAGAATGCCAGCGACAAACAGGTGATGATCGTTTCCCGAATCACCCTTCTGGCCCTTGCGCTGATTGGCATTGTGATCGCGCTGGATGAGGAAAGTGTGATCTTCAACATCGTATCCTTTGCTTGGGCTGGCTTTGGTGCAACCTTTGGACCTTTGATGCTCTTCTCTCTGTTCTGGAAACGCATTAACAAGGCCGGTGCCATTGCCGGTATGGTCAGCGGCGCCGGTATGGTGTTCCTCTGGAAATTGGTTATCAGCCAGCTTGGCGGTGTTTTTGCAATTTACGAGCTTCTTCCTGCCTTCATTTTCTCTTCTGTTTGCATTGTGGTGGTGTCTCTTCTCACCAAGGAACCCTCCAAGGAGATCCAGGAGGATTTTGAAGCTGTTCGTGCCGGAAAAAACTAAATCATTCTGAGTTTTTCTGATCAAACTATGTATTTTGATGCAATCAAAATCGGAATGGCTGTAAGACTTTCTCCTACTGTTGTGGAAAGAGAAAAATGCTTTCCTTTGCTCGGGAATATGATAACATTCCGCTTCATACCGACGAATCGTATGCAAAAAGCACTCCCTTCAAAGGGCTGATCGCTCCCGGAATGTTCTCTTTTCTCTTGGTATGGGCAAAATACCTTGAGGTGGATTTTTTTGGCGAGGAGTTCCTGGCAGGCAAATCCACCAAGGGGGAATGGATCAGACCTGTTTTTCCTCAGGATGTTCTGACGGGGAAAGCAGTGGTAACAAATCTGATCAAACGAAGTGAAAAAAATGGATTGGTAGAGGTGACCATTGAGGCGAAAAACCAAAAGGATGAGACTGTCCTGGTCAGTGTCACCGAAGCCATTGTAAAATGTAAAACCTTGGAGAAATGAGATGGATTTTGACCAGTTAATTCAAAATCGCTTTTCTGTAAGAAAGTTTAAGCAGGATCCTCTACCGCAGGAGGTTATGGATCGGATTCTCGCGGCAGGACATCTGGCGCCTACCGGTTGTAATAATCAGCCTCAAAGAATTTTGGTTCTCCAGTCCCACGAGGCGATGGAAAAGCTTCGTCGGTGTACAAAGTGTCATTTTGGCGCACCTTGTGCGCTTCTGATCTGCCACAATCGAGAAGAGAGCTGGATCAGACCGTACGACGGTGCACTGTCCTCTCCGGTGGATGCTGTGATCGTCACCACGTATTTGATGTTGGCCGCGCAAAAAGAGGGAGTTGGCACTTGCTGGGTGATGCACTTTAACCCGGAGGCGATGCGGAGCGAATTTTCTATTCCCGAAGATATTGAACCGGTTGCCCTTCTTGTGATGGGCTATCCCTCCGAGGACGCAAAGCCTCTTGATATGCATTTTCAGTACCGTCCTCTGGACGATGTGGTTTTTTACGATCATTTTTGATCCAAGATACTGTTTTAAGGAGTATGTTTTTATGATTCATTCGTTTTTGCTTATTGGTCAATCCAATATGGCAGGCAGAGGATTTCCGCACGAGGTGGAACCTATTAACAAGGAAAATCTCTATGTTCTGCGTAATGGCAGATGGAGAAAGCTCTTTGTTCCGGTAAATGCCGATCGAGTTACTGCCGGTATCAACCTTTCGGAGAGCTTTGCCGAGCGATATGCCAGAGAAAAGGGTGTAAAGGTAGGGCTTATTCCTTGCGCAGACGGTGGAACTTGCCTGGATCAGTGGTGCGTGGGAGGACTCCTTTTCGACCATGCTCTATATATGGCGTCTCTTGCTTCCAGAACATCCACCATTGCCGGTGTCCTTTGGCATCAGGGGGAATCGGATTGTAATGAAGAAAGATACCCCTTTTATGAAGAAAAACTTCTTACCATTCTCGACGCGTTTCGTGATAAATTAAATCTTCACGATGTCCCGTTTTTGCTTGGTGGCCTTGGCGATTATCTGGTCAACTATGACAATGCGGAAAAAACAAAAAACTATGTTCATATTAACAATGCTCTAAAAAGCATTGCCAAAAAAAGAAAAATGACAGGTTTTGTGTCCGCCGAAGGTCTGGGGGCCAATCCCGACAATCTTCATTTCAGCGCCAAAGCTTTGCGTGAATTTGGTCTTCGCTATTATGAAACGTTCTTAACCCTGGAGGATCCCAATAAGGTATTCCTGGAAAAGAGTAGTCCGGATATGGCGATTCGAACTGAACTTGAAAATTTATAAAATTTGGTTTTAATGAAAAAAGAAGAAATTCTATGGGAAAAAATCAAGTTTCTTGTATCTTAATGAAGAAGAAATGATTCAAGCCGGTGTTTTGGATTATCAGCGCTGCATCGACGTAGAAGAAGAGGTGTTCCGCCTTTTGAGCACCGGAGACTATGTGATGGGGGGGACATAAGCAAAACTCACACGGTATTTATATGAAATTTTCAAAGGAAAGTCCGTTCCCGAATATGCCTCTGAATGCGCCCGACAGACGTTTTATGGCGATGCCGGCATACGTTGGCGGCCGTTTTAACGTGTCCTTGCATAAGAAAAAAACGGCTGATAGGAGACATCGTTATAAAACAGTAAAGCAAGATACGAAAACACCCGCGTTTTTTAAAACTGCGGGTGTTTTTTCATACTCTCAAAAAGCAGATGCGTGGCGGAAAGAATGTTGGCAGATGATCAAAGAACGCAAGGATTGCACCTTTCTTTTTCTTACAAAGCGCATTGATAGGTTTCTTTCTTGTATTCCTGATGATTGGGGAGGTGGCTATGAAAATGTGGCCGTTTGCTGTACCGTTGAGAATCAAAAGACCTCAGACTACAAAATTGGAATCTTTGAAAAGCTTCCAATCAAGCATAAGTGTATAACGGCGCAGCCGCTTATTGAAGCCGTCGATCTGGAACCATATCTTGATGGCATTGAGCTCGTTGTGGTTGGTGGGGAATCGGATCCCAATGCGAGGCCACTTGACTATGCTTGGGTGCTTGATATCAGAGATCAGTGTATCAGAAAAAACGTTCCTTTCGAATTCAGACAATGCGGAACGCATTTTATAAAGGACGGCAAGGAGTACAAATTGCAGACAAAGGATCTGTGCGCTCAGGCAAGAAAAGCAGGGATCAATTTTAAAACGAACAGATAAATTGTAAATAATATTTGTTTGAAAACCATCCTTGTCAAGGAGTGGCAATGGGTGCTATAATGAGTAAAAATCGAAAGAAAGAGATGCAAAATGAACGGCAAAAAAGCAAAGCAAATTTTGAATGAAACCTCATACGTGCGTTTTTCCGGAACCAAAGAGGAAAAACTGTGTGCCGAATATCTATCCGGACTTTGCAAGGAAATGAATCTGGAGGCATATCTAGAGCCGTTTCCCGTGAAAATATATCAAACCCTTGAAGAAAAGCTTTTCATCGACGGCAAAGAGATCCCTTGCACTGCGTTTTGGGGAGCCGGCACCGGAAAGGTAGAGGGAAAGCTTTATTATCTTTCTTCCGCCGATCCTGTCTCATTGAAAAAATGCAAGGACAAAATCGTTCTCACCGATCTTGCTTTAGGGCATAAGCTTTACGATCAGCTGATCTCTTCCGGCGCCAAGGGTTTTATTACCTATAGCGGTCTCCTTTCAGATTCCAACCGAGAGATCAACATCCGAGAGATCTGTTATCAAACACCGGAAGAGAGTAGAATTCCGGCGGTGAACATTCATATTGCAGATGCCTTTGAAGCTGTAAAAAACGAAAGCAAAACGGCGCAAATCACTCTGAAGCAATCTTGCTCGCTGGGCGAGTCATATAATGTTATTTTAGATCTTGACGGGGAAACGGAAGAGACCATTGTCATTTCTGCCCATTATGACTCTACGCAGTTTTCTTTGGGTGCATATGATAATATGTCATCCTGCATTGCTCTTTTGCATCTTGCCCAGTATTTTTCGAAGCATCCTTGCCGTCGGCGGATCCGTCTTCTATGGTGCGGTAGTGAGGAGAGGGGATTGCTTGGCTCTTTGGCTTATTGCCGTATGCACGAAAATCTAAAAAAACAAACGGTTCTGAATATCAATCTGGATATGCTTGGCTCAGTGATGGGAGAATTTGTAGCTTTTTCCTGTATGAATGAAGAAATGAAGGATTTTCTCCAGCGCTTCTTTGCAAAGAAGCGAATTTCCGGTTCTGTTCGCTATGGGATCCGTTCCAGCGATTCCAATTCCTTTTTGCATCACAAGATCCCGGCCATCTCCTTTGCCCGGTATGCCCCCGGTGGCCTTGTGAAGATCCATACCCCATCCGATACAAAAAAGGCAGTATCACCAAAGCAAATCCTTGCCGATTCCAAAATTGTTTTAAAATTTACAGAATATATGGCAAATGCATTAGAATTTCCCGTTCCTATGACCATTTCCGAAAAGATTCAAAAGGATGTGGAAGCTTATATGGAACGAAAGCCAAAATAAGAGAAAAAAAGACACGCTTAGCGTGTCTTTTTTTCTCCATAATATTCTTGCTCTGCGAAAGATGATAAAACCCGGTAAAAGATCCATACTACTAAAAAAAGAGGTGAAAAAATGGATTCTTTATGGGTAAAAAGTGCCCCGGAAAAACCGAAATTCGAGGAATTGGCGGGGGATCGGAAAACCGAGGTTTTGATCATTGGCGGGGGGATCACAGGTGTTCTGTGTGCCTATTATTTAAAGCAAGAGGGCGTGCCTTTTATTCTGGTGGAAGCAGAAGAGATCGGAGGAAAAACCACCAAAAACACAACGGCAAAAATCACCCTTCAACACGGCTTGATTTACCAAAAGATCGCCCGTGAATATGGGATCGAACGCGCCGGAATGTATTATCACGCGCAAAAGGAAGCGCTGAAAGAGTTTCAAATTTTATGCTCTCAAATGGATTGCGACTTTCAAGTCAAGCCGGCTTTTGTATATTCCAGGCGCGACCGGAAAAAGATTGAACAAGAAGCAAAAATATTGGAACAAATTGGCTGTCCCTTTTCCTTTCAAACGGATCTTTCTCTCCCTTTTTCTGTTTCCGGTGCAATCCGGGTAGAAAACCAGGCACAGTTTCATCCCTTGAAATTTTTGTATTCTGTTGCCAAGGATCTACCCATATACGAAAATACAAGGGTTTTGAATCTGCAAGGCAATGTGGCTCATACCAAAAATGGAACCATTTGCGCAAAAAAGGTCATTGTCGCAACACATTTTCCGTTCCTCAACAGGCACGGCTCCTATTTTTTAAAGCAGTATCAAAGCCGTTCGTATGTACTTGCTCTGGAGGGAGCAGATCAAGTGCATGGAATGTATGTGGATGAAGATGAAAAGGGACTTTCTTTTCGAAATTATCGCAATCTTCTGCTTCTGGGCGGCGGCAGTCACCGTACCGGAAAACAGGGCGGCAATTGGGAAGAGCTGGAACGGGCTTCCGGGCTTTTTTATCCTTCGGCAAAGGAGGTTTTTCGGTGGGCAACTCAGGATTGTATGCCCTTGGATCATATTCCCTATATTGGCCGATATTCCAGCAGAACACCAAATTGGTATGTAGCAAGCGGCTTTCAAAAGTGGGGAATGACCAACGCAATGGCCGCGGCAAGGTGTCTTACACAACTGGTGCAAGGAAAAAGGAGCCAGTGGGAGAGCGTGTTCAATCCATCTCGCAGCATTTGGCATCCGGAGCTTTTTTCTCATTTGGCGGAAACTGTGATGGGCTTTATTACCCCTACACGTCCCCGGTGTCCCCATCTGGGATGCGCCTTGCATTATAATGTGCAGGAGCATACCTGGGATTGTTCCTGTCACGGGTCCCGTTTCACCCAAAGGGGAGATCTGATTGATAACCCAGCCAATCACGGCTTTTCCTTTCGGTAAGGGCTTTTTTCGGCAATGTCTTGCACTATTTTTTCTATTATGCTATAATTCTTTTCGTGATTGGAAGTAACGATCCGATGAAAAAACAATGCAAGAAAAGGTGAAACTATGGAACAGCAAGAGATTTTGGTTCGTTCGACGCTGGATGGCACTATGCAGCCCAATTTGTTTTATGCCTCCGATTCCCCCGAGAAGCGTCCTCTTTTGGTGGGACTTCACTCCTGGAGTCACAATCGATTCAATCAGATTAAAAATATGCTCCCTTATGCGGAAAAATATGATTTTAATCTTCTTCTTCCGGACTTTCGCGGAAAGAACCTTCCCTCCAATGAGGACTGCACCAAGGCCTGCGGTTCGGAATATGCCAAACAGGATATTAAGGATGCCATCGACTACCTGATCGAACGGAATCTTGTGGATCCGGAGAATATTTTTATCCTTGGTTTTTCCGGCGGCGGTCAAATGGCGCTTTTGATGGCAGGTATGATTCCCGAGTATTTTAAGGCCGTTGGCGCGGCGGTTCCTGTGACCGATCTGGAACAGTTTGAGAAAGAAGTAACAGTAGAAAAATACCGAAGCAGTCTCTTGCAATGCTGCTCTAATAGTGTGGAAGAAATGAGAAAAAGATCTCCCATTACTTATGCAGATACCATTGCCAAGGCAAATGTGAAGATATTCCACGGAAAATTTGATCCTCTCGTTTCCTTGACCCACAGTCTTCGTCTTTTCCACACCATTTTGGAAAGGCATCCGGAGGCAAGAGTCTTTTTGGATGTATTTGACGGTGGACACCAAATTGATATGAAATTGGCAATGCATTGGATCTATTCTCAATATAAACAGTTGAAGAATACCGATGTTACCGGCTAAAAGAAAAAATAGGGTTGCGAAGCAACCGTATTTTTCTTTTCATTTTTACCAGATTTCGGGTTTCGCATCTGCCGGAAGCGCATTGGGATAAGTCTCTCCGTCAAGCTGTTCGATCCAGGCTTTTTTTGCCGCTTCTAAAAGAGCGGGATCGGTTAAAAAGTCATAACCGGCTTTGGCAAGAACGCCGGCGGCGAAAAACATTCCCTTGTGTGCAATGCTGCTCTTACCTTGCGCAACCACCTGCCAAGCGTGAGAGGGCGTTCCGGCAGCAAGCGTTGCCGCGTGGAACCAGCCGGTGGGGCAAACCCAGCTTACATCACCAACGTCGGTAGAACCGCCGCCGGGCAGATCAGGAAGAAGTATGTTCCAAATGGGAGCGTTCTCCAGGTTTTCGCTGGTTAATTTGGCATATTTTTTCGCTCTGTTTTTCAGATTATATTCATCCAGCTCGGTAATAACCTTGCGGAATTTGGCAGCGTATGCCATTTCTTCCTCGGTGTACTGCAGGGGAAGTGACTCCTGCATATGCGATCTCAAGCGATCCTGGATCACTTGGTTTCCGATGTAGTCGGAATAAGCGGCCACCTGACGGATCTCCACTGTGGTTTCGGTCATCAAAGCAGCGCCTTGGGCGATCTTACAAACTCTTTCGTAAAGCTCTTTGACCTGGGTCACCTTGGGTGCGCGAATGGCGTAAAGCACCTGCGCCTCTGCCTGTACCACGTTGGGAGCGGTACCACCGGAGTTGGTAACGGCATAGTGAATGCGCGCCTGATCGATCATATGCTCACGCATATAGTTCACGCCCACATTCATCAGCTCCACTGCGTCCAGAGCCGATCTTCCTAAATGGGGAGAGCCTGCGGCGTGGGCAGATTTTCCATGGAAGGTGAAGAAGACGCGGAAGTTGGCAAGAGAACCGTTGTCGTTGACAAAGTTCATAGCGCCGGGGTGCCAGGTCAAGGCCAGATCGCAATCCTGAAAAGCGCCATCGCGAACCATAAACGCTTTGCCGCCGGCATTTTCTTCTGCAGGGCATCCGTAATAACGAACCGTACCGGGAATCCCTTTTTCAGCCATATAATCGGTCAGTGCCATTACAGCAGAAATGTTACCTCCGCCGAGTAGGTTGTGACCGCAACCGTGACCGTCGCCACCGGGAGTAATGGGACAGTGCTCGTCACAGTCGGCTTTTTGAGAAAGACCGCTGAGTGCATCGTATTCACCTAAAAATCCAATAACCGGCTTTCCGCTACCGTATTCTGCAATGAAGGCAGTGGCGGCTCCGCCTACATTTTCTGTAATGCGAAAACCGTTTTTCTTAAAATATTCGATCTGCAAAGCAACGGATTTGAATTCCTGAAAACGGGATTCGGCAAAATCCCAGATCTGGTCGGAAAGGTCTGCAATTTCAGCTTGACGTGCCTTTACCAAACGTGAAAGATCCTCTTGATAACCCATTGTAAATCCTCCAAAGATTGATTTATCTTATTGTAGCATTCGACGGCATAAAAGTCAATGTATCAAAAGCATAAAAAAGCGATCTGCATGGCAGATCGCTCTTGAAATTAAACCTCTCGGATCAGAAGAGCGAGCATTTTGGTGATCTGGTTGAGATGATCGCAAAAGGCTTCTTCATCCAGCACTCTGCTTGCCGTCCATGTGCGTTCGGCAAGAGCAGGGAGATTTTCAATGATACGTGAAATTTCTTGCTCATAGGTGCATTCCCAGGCCGCAAGCTGTCCGCCGATCACCTGTTCGGTGGGGTCCAGATTAATGGGATTTAAATAGGTGGGAGAAGCAGACCAGAAGTGAGACCAGTGATATACACTCCAGTTGAAAATATCTTTATAATTCCATCTCCGCGTAAGGCTGGGAACAATGTAAAGAGGCTTCCAGCCGCAGTTGATCACTTGAAATCCGGCTTTGATCAGGTCCGGTGCCAGGTGGTAAACCGATTCCCAGGCAACGACAATGGTCTCTTTGGGAATGCGATCCACACCATCCTTTGGAAATCCTTCCCAAACAATGGGAGTGCGTCCCATCCCAAGAACCAGCTTTGCCACTCTGCCAACAAAATCGCTGTAAAGCTCATGGGAGCCGGAAAGGTGGTTCTTTTCCATATAATCCTTGCAAACGGAGCAAAGATCCCAAACCTTGATGTTTGCCTCATCTCCGCCGATGTGGATATAAGGAGCATTGGGAAACAGTTGGCAGATCTCTTCCAAAAGCGTATGAATGCCGCGGAAGGTATTATCACTGCCCGCACAAAGAACATTCTTTGCGGTTACGGCAAGACCTTGCTCAGTATACATCACCGCGTCGTTTCCGCCTTCAATTTCATTGGCAAAGATCTCCGGATAACGCTCCACCAGCTGTTGAGCGTGACCGGGTGCTTCAAATTCCGGAATGATCACAACGCCGCAGCGCTCGGCGTGTTCGTTTAGGGAAGCAATGTCCTCTGTGGAATAAAAGCGTCCGGGGTCGTTCAGCTTGGGAAATGCTTTGGAGGGAAGGGTATAGTTCTGGTTGTCAATGAAGTGAAGATGCAGATATTTTATCTTGCTCATAAAGCACATATCAATGTAATTGTGAAGGGTTCTGACAGGATGCCATTGACGGGCAAGGTCCACCATCAATCCGCGATAGTCCTTCTCCGGCCAGTCTTCTATGATAACCTTCTCGATCTGCAGCATACCGTCCTTCTCCACAGGTCTTCTGCCTCTCTTTTCTGCCGCAAGCTGCAAAAAAGTTGCAATGGCGTATAGGATTCCCTCATCATCGGAAGCAGAAAGAATCACACCGTCTCTGGAATCGATGCGGTAGCTTTTCGCTTTCAGCGTGGGATCCAAAACCAAGGTGGCGCCGCCGGGGGCGACAGTAAGAGGGCGGCAAAACATCTTTTCAAATGTGATGCACGCGGTTTCGCAATACTTTTTCCAAGGCTCGTTTTTGGTGTCCATTGAAAAAGCGATGGGAGTTACACCTTCAAATTTTTCTACCTTTTTGGGAGAAGGCAGGATTCTTTCAATCATAAAAACCTCCAAGTTGTATTCATATTGTAAAATATATTTTAATCTTATAGAGAAATACAAAAAAAGTCAACAAAATTGCTAAAAATCAACAAAATTGTTTCAAAATTGAGATATAAACAATATTTATAGCATAAAAATAAATTTTGGATTTACTTATGACTGGGTCGGTGGTATAATAAGGAAAACGAAAAAGGAGAGGTTCTTATGAAAACACATAAAATTGCGGTCATTGCCGGAGACGGTATCGGCCCAGAGGTCATTCGTGAAGGCATCAAGGTTTTAGAAGAGGTTGCTCGCCTGGACGGGAGTTTTCGTTTTGAATTTGAGTATTTTCCCTGGGGCTGTCAGTATTATCTGAAAGAGGGAAGAATGATGGCAGAAAGCGGACTGGAGGAGCTAGAAAAGTTTGACGCCATTTTCTTGGGAGCAGTGGGATATCCCGGTGTTCCGGACCATATTTCTCTGTGGGATCTTTTGCTTGTGATCCGCAAGCACTTTGATCAGTATATCAATTTGCGTCCCGTGAAGCTTCTCCGTGGCGCGCCCTGTCCGTTAAAGGATGTGAAGCTGGAGGATATTGATATGACCTTTGTCCGGGAAAACAGCGAAGGGGAATATGCCGGAAGCGGAAGCTGGCTTTTCCGCGGAAAGCCCAATGAGGTGGTGATCCAGGACGGTGTATTTTCTCGCGTTGGATGTGAAAGAGTAATCCGCTATGCCTATGAGCTTGCCAGAAAGGAAAAGAAAACCTTGACCAGCATCAGCAAGGGCAATGCGCTGAATTATTCTATGGTGTTCTGGGATCAGATTTTTAAGGAAGTGGGAGAGGAATATCCGGATGTTGAGACCCATTCTCTTCTGGTGGATGCCGCCAGTATGTTTATGGTGAAGGATCCCGGCCGATTCCAGATCGTGGTTACCTCCAATCTGTTTGGCGACATTCTCACAGATCTTGGTGCGGCCATTGCCGGTGGAATGGGCCTGGCTGCCGGAGCCAACCTCAATCCGGAAGGAAAGCATCCTTCGATGTTTGAGCCCATTCATGGCTCTGCACCGGACATTGCCGGAAAAGGCATTGCCAATCCTTTGGCAACGGTTTGGTCTGCCTCTCAAATGCTGGATTTCTTCGGCCATGAGGAATGGGGAAAAAGAGTTTTGGACATCATTGAGGAGATGCTGATGGAAAAGACCACTCTTACTCCTGACCTTGGCGGAAGCGCCAAAACCTGCGAAGTGGGCGATTGTGTCGTGAAAAAACTTTCTGAAAAAAGGTGATCCTATGACACTGCAGCAATTATCTTATTTCGTTTTTGCCTGCCGCTTTGGGAATATTTCCAGGGCCGCTGAACACTTTGGTGTTTCTCAGCCTTCGGTTTCCTCAGCCATTAAGGCATTGGAAAATGAATTTGGTGTTACTTTGATCCGTCGGCAGAAAACCGGCTTTTTGCTCACAGAAGACGGCAAAACCTTCCGCGCTCTGGCAGAGTCTTTGGTGGAGCATGCCGATGGAGTGGAAAAGGCAATGAAAAGTCGTGGTGAGAAAAGGCACCACCTTCGATTGGGAGTTCCGCCCATGATCTCCTCATTGCTTCTTCCCGTTTTATATTCCCGTTTTTCCGAATTGTGTCCGGAAACTGAGATTTTCACTCAAGAAATCGGCCGCGAGGAGCTTCTTTTTTCCCTTGATAACGGAAGGCTGGATGTGGCGCTATTGCCTCACACTCAGTCCTTTCCGGCAGAGTATGAGGCTATTTTTATCACCGATTTGGAAACGGTTTGTTGTGTTCCTCCCCGTCATCCTTTGGCAGTGAAAAAGAGCGTGGATGCAAAGGCTCTTGAAACAGAAAAATTAATTTTGTTCTCCAAAGGCTTTTTTCATACCGAGCGTATTTTTTTGTTTTTTTCTGAAGCCGGCATAGAACCCAATGTACTCCATACCTCTTCTCAGCTTTCCACGGTCGAGCAGTTTGTGTCCGAGGATATGGCTGTTGGATTTTTATTCCGCCAGATCGCGGAGCAAAACCAAAAAATGGTTCCCATTTCCCTGGATCCTCCTATGGTCTCCAAAATCAGTCTGGTCTTTCGAAAAGACCAGTATTACAGCAAGGAAATGAAAGAATTTGTTCGCTGTGTTCAGGAATTTTCGTTTGGGAAGTGAAAAGTTTTATTGCGAAAAACCGAAAAACGTGATACAATGAAGAGAGAAATTTTTTCGTATTGTAACAAAGGAAAAAGGGGAGGTCATATGGCTCTTTTGCAGTGTGAGGAAAGTGCTTTTTATCGTTGCTTTGCGCGAATCGACTTGTCCAATATCGAGCATAATTTTGACGTGTTAAAATCCAAGCTTAAGCCCGGTGTTAAGGCAATGGCGGTGATCAAAGCGGATGCATACGGTCACGGTAGCATTCCGGTTGCCAAACGCCTGGAAAACAAGGCAGATTATTTTGCCGTGGCTTGTCTGGAGGAAGCGCTTTGTCTGCGGGAAGCGGGAATCTCAACTCCCATCTTGATCCTTTCCAACATTCACTCTGCGCAGTACCGGATTCTCCCGGAATATAACCTGACCGCTACTGTTTTCAGCGTCGGCGAAGCGAGGGAACTTTCGAAGGCTGCGCAGAACGCAGGGAAAGACATTAAGATTCATTTGGCTTTGGATACGGGAATGGGTCGAATCGGCATCTTTCCCGATAAAAAGGGACTGGAGGCGGCAGAGACCATCTACCGTCTTCCCGGCCTTGAAATGGAAGGTGTTTTTAGCCATTTTGCCCGGGCAGATGAAACAGATAAAGGTGCCACGGAAAAACAAATCCAAATTTTTTCTGATTTTCTATCGGCTTTGAAGGAGCGCAATATCCAGGTTCCCATCCGCCATATTTGCAACAGTGCAGGCACTATGGAGCTGGATCAGAATTTTGATCTGTGTCGCTTTGGAATTGCTCTTTACGGAATTTTTCCATCCAATGAGGTTTCCCGTGAAGGCGTTGACCTTCGCCCTGCAATGTCGGTGTTGAGCCGTGTGATTTTCGTCAAAGAGGTTTTAAAGGGAACCAAAATTGGGTATGGCCATACCTATCATGCCCCCGAAAATAAGAAGATTGCCACCGTTTCCATTGGCTATGCCGATGGCTTCAATCGCGCCCTCAGCGGGGTGGGGCAGGTCTTGATCAACGGAAAACGTGCTTCTGTAGTGGGCAGAGTATGTATGGATTTGATTATGGTGGATGTCACCGATATTGAAAATGTCGAGGTAGGACAACTGGTTACGGTTTTAGGAAAAGACGGCCAGGACGAAATTACAGCAGATGAGTGGGAACGGCTGTTTGATACTTCTCGCTATGAAGTGCTCACATCCTTTTCTTCAAGGGTAAAACGGATTTATAGGGAAGAAGCAGAGCCTTTCTAAAAAATGAATTTCGCTCTTGACAAGGGACTTTTTTCTGTGTTATACTAACGGGGCGCCAAGGAATTGGTGCCCATCTGCGGATTTAGCTCATTTGGTAGAGCGCGACCTTGCCAAGGTCGAGGTGGCGGGTTCGAGCCCCGTAATCCGCTCCATTGGCCTGGTAGTTCAGTTGGTTAGAACGCTAGCCTGTCACGCTAGAGGTCAGGGGTTCGAGCCCCCTTCAGGTCGCCAAAAGCTCCTGCGTCAGCAGGAGCTTTTCTTTTCCTTCAAGGAGGTGCCTATATGGAAAAAATGCAAATCGTGGCTAGAATCCGAAGCGATTTTCCCACCAAGTTTTCCATTCCTCGCCAAAGTGGAATTTTAAAGAATCTGGAAAGTCGAATCGAATTTGAAAAGCCCTTTCAAAACCCCGATTATATCCGCGGAATTACGGAATTTTCCCACCTTTGGCTTCTTTGGTGCTTTTCAGAAAATGTGGGAAGGGAAGCCTCTCCCACCGTGCGTCCCCCCAGATTGGGAGGCAATCGCAGAGTGGGTGTTTTTGCTACCCGTTCTCCTTTTCGTCCCAATCCCATTGGTCTTTCCTGTGTTCGTTTGCTTCGCACCGAAAAAACCGTTAACGGGCCTGTTTTGGTTGTGGCCGGTGCCGATTTGATGGATGGCACTCCCATTTATGACATTAAGCCCTATCTGCCCTTTGCCGATTCCTTTCCCGATGCCAAGGGTGGATTTGCTCAGGAGCATTTGGAGGATTCTCTCCGCGTTTTCTTTGAACCGGATGTGTTAAAGGATTTTCCGATGGAAAAGAAGGAGGCACTTTTGGAAATTCTCCGTCAGGACCCAAGACCGTCCTATCAAAACGATCCGGAACGGTGCTATGGTTTTTCTTTTGCCGGCTTTGAAATTCACTTTCAGGTGGAAGGAGATTGCGCCACCATTCTTTCTGTTACGAAAGAGGGATAAACCGGTTTACATTTATTTGAGAGTAAAGAAAAAACTCCGCTGTATCAAGCGGAGTTTTTTTGTTTGTTCCTTGAAATTAGGCTTTGCCAGCGCAGCCCAGAACGTTCACCAACTTGTGACGAACCAATTCCTTGATGTTGGCACGAGCGGGCTTCAGATATTCTCTGGGGTCGAACTTCTCAGGCTGATCGTTGAAGAACTGACGGATGGTACCGGTCATAGCCAGACGAAGGTCGGAGTCAATGTTGATCTTGCAAACGGAAAGGGAAGCTGCCTTGCGGAGCTGCTCTTCGGGAACACCGATAGCGTTGGGCATCTTACCACCGTTGGCATTTACCATAGCAACATAGTTCTGGGGAACGGAGGAAGAACCGTGCAGAACGATGGGGAAGCCGGGGAGACGACGGGTCACTTCTTCCAGTACGTCGAAACGAAGAGCGGGGGGAACCAGAATGCCCTGTTCGTTTACGGTGCACTGCTCGGGAGTGAATTTGTAAGCGCCATGGCTGGTACCGATGGCAATGGCAAGAGAGTCGCAACCGGTCTTGGAAACGAACTCTTCCACTTCTTCGGGACGGGTGTAGGAAGCAGCTTCAGCGGAAACGTTTACTTCGTCTTCGATACCGGCAAGGCTGCCAAGTTCAGCTTCTACCACAACACCGTGAGCGTGAGCATATTCAACTACCTTCTTGGTGATTTCAATGTTTTCAGCAAAGGGCTTGGAGGAAGCGTCGATCATAACGGAGGTGAAACCGCCGTCGATGCAGGATTTACAGGTTTCAAAGCTATCGCCGTGGTCCAGGTGAAGGGCAACGGGGATATCGGGGCATTCCAGAACAGCAGCTTCCACCAGCTTTACCAGGTAAGTGTGGTTTGCATATGCTCTTGCACCCTTGGAAACCTGAAGGATGACAGGGCTCTTTTCCTCAGCGCAAGCTTCGGTGATACCCTGAACGATCTCCATGTTGTTTACGTTGAAAGCGCCAACGGCGTAACCGCCATTATAGGCCTTTTCAAACATTTCTTTTGTCGTAACAAGTGCCATATTTAGAACTCCTTTTATGATTTATTTTGTCTTTTCAACAATCAATTTATTGTATCACGCTCTAAAAACTGTGTCAAGGACATAACGGGAAATTTATTCCTTTTCAGGGAGAAATTTTTCAAAAATGAAAGATTCAAAATGCTTTTTTCCCTCCTTGAGCTCCTCTTGGCACCGAAACGTCCAGCCAACCGATACAGCGCCAAGCCAAACGGCAAAGCGCCGTATGGGATTTGCGCCATCCTGGTGCTTGTAGGAAATAAAGTCCGGTCTGGCAAGAAAATTGAATAGCATAGCGCCGCTCATCCTTCTGGGCAAACTTTCACCGTGAAAACTTGCTGCCAAAAGTCCGCGACAAACTTTTCTGTTGTTTTTTCGATACCAGGAAAGCACCTGAGGATAGAAGGATTGAATGAAATATTTCCCATCATATCCCGAAAGGATCTGATTGGCGGCCCTACAAAGCTCCTTTGTGTTTCCGTTTTCCATTTTAAACTCAATGAGAAGAAAAACTCTGCCAGCGACTTTTTCCAAGGTTTCTTCCAAAGTTGGGATTTTTTCGCCGGTGTCCAGCAGATGATAGGCTTTGATCTCTTCCAAGGTCAATTCTTTGATCCGGTCGTCTTTTCCGCACATCCGAGTAAGTGTTGCATCGTGAAAAACCACCACGTGACCGTCTTTTGTCAGGTGAATGTCAATTTCAATGGGAAAGCCCTTTTCCATGGCTTTTTCGAAAGAAACAAGAGAGTTTTCGGGGATGCCATGCTGATTGTCATGCAGCCCTCTATGTGCAATGTAGGCGCCTTTTAAAAGATGCACATCCGGGTGGGTCCGATCGGTAGGAGAAACGATCAGCAAAAGGATCAAATAGAGAAAAGCAAGGATGGCTAAGGTGGAAAGAATGGGGATCAGCATACCGGTACCTCGTAAATCTTATTTTTGTTTTTTATAATCTCCGTGGCGAACCAGGCTCATGGTTACAAAGGATAGAAGCGAAAATGTTACAGCATAAGGGAAAAGAATCCGGTAACCGGCGGAAAAATGATCAATGAGAAGACCGGAAAGAAGGGGTGTTGTGATTTGGGCAGCCATAGAAAAAGTGTAGTAAAATCCGGTGTATTTTCCCACATCGGCGCCGCTGGACATTTCCACTACCATGGGAAATGAGTTCACGTTGATCGCCGCCCAGCCAATGCCAACTGTGGCAAAAAGCAAATAAATGATCGGTGTGGCGGAGGTAAGAAAAATGGCAATGGCAAAGCATAATGTCATCAGGACAATGCCCAGCAGAACGGTCTTTTTTCTGCCCAAACGGTCAGAGATCCATCCTAAGGGAACAAAAGCTGCAATGGCGCTGACGGTAGCAGTGAGAAGATATCCGGAACTGGTTCCCAGATCCGCACCTAAAACTTCCACGCAGTAACGGGAAAAAGCAGTGGTGACAGAGTTGTAAGCCATAAACCATAAAAATACGGACATCAAAATAAGCACCAGACTGAAAAACACATCGCGGGGAAGCTTTTTCCCTTTGTTTTGATTCGTTTCCGGTTCCTCCTTCTCCAAAGCCATCTCATCCTTTACTTCTGTAAGCAAGCGGTTTTCCTTGACGGAAAAAACAAGGATCAAAACAGCAACGAGCATAAAAGCGGCAATGATCAGAAAGACCGGCATAAAGGATTGACCTTGAGCATAGACCGACTCTCCGGCTTCGTTTTTTTCGCTTTTTAACAGGAACATCATCACAACCGTTGCGAAAATACCGCCAATGTATCCAACCAGATTGATGATGGCATTTCCCTTGGAACGAAGGGGCTTTGGCGTGACATCCGGCATATAAGCCACCGCCGGGGTGCGATAAGTGCTCATAACAAACAGGAGAAAAAACAGAGAAACAATGAATCCAAT
This sequence comes from Eubacteriales bacterium, assembly GCA_045541915.1. GTDB lineage: Bacteria > Bacillota > Clostridia > Oscillospirales > SIG627 > RGIG5579. The sequence goes on along the minus strand of JAZQJZ010000032.1, from coordinate 202,510 downwards.
GAAATTTTCAGAGGTGGTAAAAACACCCAAAAGGATCAAAAGAATGGCGGCAAAGATCGTACCAAACAAAATATAAGGGGTTCGTTTCCCCAGGGGAGATCGGGTTTTGTCCGACAGGGTTCCAAACAGGGGAAGCATAAAAATGGCAAGGATATTATCCACTGACATAATGGAATTTGCCTGAAAGGTGGAAAGATGAAAAATGTTTTCCAAAAGATAGGGGACTACCTGATCATACATCTGCCAAAAAGCCAGAATTGACATAAAAGCAAGACCGATCAAGGCAGTGCGTTTTACATTCAGTTTCATAAAAAACTCCTTTGTTTTCCAGATCACCGGTTTGAGATCAATATACCACAAAAAGGGGCGGATGGCAAGGGAAAAACACTTTGGTTCAACCTCCGTTAAAATTTACCGGATAGAATTGACTTTGGTGGCTTTTTGTGGTAAAGTAAAATGATATTATATTATAATAGCATAATTTTATTGTTTAACGAGGAATAGTAAGGAAGATGATCATTCTCGGAATTGACCCAGGAATCGCCATCACCGGATTTGGTGTGTGCCGAAAGGTGAAGGACCGATTTGAATATATCAATTGCGGAATCATTGAAACGGCCAAGGGTCAACGGGTGGAAGCGCGTATTCGCCATATTCACGATAGCGTAGTCCATCTGATTGAAACCTATCACCCGGAAGCCCTTGCCATTGAAGAACTGTTTTTTGCCAACAATCAAAAAACCGTAATCAATGTGGCCCAGGCTCGCGGCGTCATCCTTCTTGCTGCTGAAGAGAGGGGAATCCCTATTTTTGAATATACCCCACTTCAGGTGAAGCAATCCGTCGTGGGATTTGGAAGAGCAGAAAAAAGACAGGTGATGGAAATGGTTCGGATTCTGTTTCAGCTTCCCGGTGTTCCCCGGCCTGACGATGCGGCAGATGCGCTCGCCATTGCTCTAACCCACGGTTACCGCTCATCCAATAAAATTGCCAGACTTCAAACCCTTCAGGACGCAAAAAAGACAGGAGGAAGTTAAATGTTTGATTATATCTCGGGAACGCTGCAGGCGCTTTCCGTAGGTTCTTGTGTGGTGGATACCCACGGCATTGGCTGGAGTATGACCATCTCCGCCAAAACCGCCGGCTCTCTTTCGGGACAGAAAGAGGTTCGTGTGTATACCCATTTGAGTATGGGAAGCAGTGATCGGCCCAGCATGACGCTTTATGGCTTTTCTTCTCCCCGGGAGAGGGAAATGTTCTTACACCTCATTGATGTATCCGGTGTGGGCCCCAAGGTTGCGGTTTCCGTTCTTTCTGCGCTTTCTCCGGAGGAGCTTGCCATGTGTGTCTTGGCAGGGGATGCTAAGGCTTTAACTGCTGCTCAGGGCATTGGAATGAAGGTGGCGCAGAAGATCATTTTGGAATTGAAGGACAAGATTGCAAAGAATGCGACCTGTACCGATCCCGTATCTCCCGTGGCTGCTTCTGCGCCGGTGGGAGATATCACCGAAGCGGTGAATGCCTTGGTGGTTCTGGGCTATCAGCCCCAGGTTGCGGCCAGTGCCGTTCGCGCTGTTTCCGATCAGGCCAAGGATCTTCAGGATCTGATCCGTCTTGCATTAAAATCCATGGGAGATAAGTGAATATGACACAGGAATTTGAAACTGATTTTGAGAATCGAATCGTCTCTGCCAGTTTTACCCCCGCCGACGCTGTGGAGGAGGTGGGAGAGGAAAATTCTCTTCGCCCCCAAACCTTAACGGATTACGTGGGACAGGAAAAGATTAAAGACAATTTAAAGGTGTTTATCGAAGCGGCAAAACTGCGCGGTGAAGCACTGGATCATATTTTGCTTTACGGCCCTCCCGGCTTGGGTAAAACCACCCTTTCCCATATTATTGCCAATGAAATGGGAGTGGGAATCAAAATCACCTCCGGTCCTGCGATTGAAAAGCCCGGCGATTTGGCTGCGATTTTGTCATCTCTGTCAAGCGGAGATGTGCTTTTTATCGACGAGATCCACCGTCTTTCCCGTGCCATTGAAGAGATCCTTTATCCTGCAATGGAAGATTTTGCACTGGATATTATGATGGGTCAGGGCCCGGCTGCCAGAAGCATCCGGATTCCACTGGAAAAGTTCACTCTTATCGGTGCTACCACCCGCGCCGGCTCTCTCTCCTCTCCCTTGCGTGATCGCTTTGGAATGCTGATGCGACTGGAGCTTTACACCAAGGAAGAGCTTGCTTCTATTGTTTCCCGTTCTGCCGGAATCCTGGGTATTCCCATTATGAAAAACGGAGCCTTGGAAATCGCCGGACGAAGCCGTGGAACCCCTCGAATCGCCAATCGTCTGTTAAAGCGTGTCCGTGATTTTGCTATGGTCAAGGGAGACGGTGTGATCACCGATGAAATTGCCAAAATGGCATTGGAGAAGCTGGAAGTGGATGCGCTGGGGCTGGATCAGATCGACCGAAAACTTCTTTCTGCTATCATTCACAACTTTTCCGGCGGCCCGGTAGGTCTGGAGACTCTCTCTGCTACCATTGGCGAAGAGGCCGTTACCATAGAAGATGTGTATGAACCGTATTTGATGCAGATCGGTTTTCTTTCCCGTACGCCCCGTGGAAGATGTGTAACGCCTCATGCCTATCGGCATATGGGAGTTGCCGTTCCCACTGCTTCTGCGCAGCTTTCGATGGATGGATTGGAGGAATCATAATGTGGTATGTTGAAAACCTGGGAGACTATGAGCTCCTGGACTCCTCCGACGGACAAAGATTAGAGCGCTGGGGAGATTACATTCTCATTCGTCCCGATCCCCAGGTCATCTGGAAGGGGGTTCGCCGCCATCCTGCATGGAAACAGGCAGATGCGGTCTATTCCCGATCCAAAACCGGTGGAGGAGGTTGGAATGAGCATCGCCTTCCCGAAACCTGGAAGTGTAAGATTGCCGGCTTATCCTTTCACGTAAAGCCCATGGGCTTTAAGCATACGGGTGTTTTCCCGGAGCAGGCGACCAATTGGCAATGGATTGAAGGTCTCTGCCAGAAGAGAAAAAGTCAGGGCAGGGAAGTAAAGGTTCTCAATCTGTTTGCCTATACCGGCGGAGCCAGCCTTGCCGCCGCCAAGGGCGGTGCAATGGTTTGCCATGTGGATGCTGCCAAAAATATGACGGCTATGGCAAAGGAAAATCTAAAGCTCTCCGGGATGGAATCTGCCCCTTGCCGATTTCTGGTGGACGATGCACTGAAATTTGTGCAAAGGGAACAGCGCCGGGGCAATCGGTATGACGGCATCATTATGGATCCCCCTTCCTACGGAAGAGGACCGAAAGGGGAAATCTGGCACCTGGAGGACAGTATTCATCAGTTGATTCGTGAAACCGCCTCTATTTTAAGCGAGGATCCCCTGTTTTATCTTGTGAATTCCTACACCACCGGACTTTCCGGCAGTGCAGTATCATATTTGGTCAATGAAGAAGTATGCAGCCGTTTCGGAGGTAAGGTTACCTCCGATGAGGTGGGGCTTTTGGTGAAAAGCACCGGAAAATGTCTCCCTTGCGGCTTTGCCACTCGTTGGGAAAAGGAGTAAGCATTTGAAACGCGACGTGATCATTTCTTGCCAAAATGTTTCCTTCCACTACGAAACGGAACTGGAGGAGCAGCCGAAAGCAGTAAAAGACGTGACCCTTGAAATCGAAAAAGGCAAATTTGTTGCCATTCTCGGAAGAAATGGCAGCGGAAAAAGCACTTTGGCAAAATTGCTCAACGGAATTTTGGTCCCGCAAACCGGCTCGGTTTCGGTTTGCGGTCTGGATACCGCCAATGAAGAAAATCTGCTTCAGATCCGAAAACAAGTGGGAATGGTCTTTCAGAATCCCGATAACCAAATGGTCTCCAATCTGGTGGAGGAAGATGTGGCGTTCGGCCCGGAGAATCTGGGCGTTCCACCGGACGAGATCCGTCAAAGAGTGGATCAGGCTTTGGAAACGGTGGGAATGAAGGAATACGCCCGCCATTCACCCCACAAACTGTCCGGCGGACAAAAGCAAAGAATTGCCATCGCCGGCGTTCTTGCCATGAAACCGCAGTGCATTTTATTTGACGAATCCACTGCAATGCTTGACCCCAAAGGACGACGGGAAATGATGGAAACCATCCTTCGCTTGAACCGGGAAGAGAATTTGACCGTGGTTTTGATCACGCACCATATGAATGAAGCGGTTCTGGCAGACCGGGTGGTGGTGATAGAGGATGGCTGCATTGTTAAGGATGGCACTCCGAAGGAGATCTTCTCCGATGTCCCGTTCCTCCATGCAGCAGGACTTGATGCCCCGCAGGTGACGGAACTGATTCATCTGCTTTCGGAGGATTACAACCTTTCGCAACAGTACGATTTCCCCAAAGGCATTTTGGAGGAGGCCGATGCCGCTGATTTTATCTTGAAACTATTTGGAAAAGAGTAATATGGCAGAGATTAAACTGGAACATGTTTCCTATCTTTACAGTCCCGATACGCCGTTTGAAAAAGCGGCGCTTGAGGACATCAATTTAAGCTTCGCGCCCGGTAAGATTACCGGCGTGATCGGACATACCGGCTCTGGAAAGAGTACCCTGGCACAGCTGTTAAACGGAATCTTGCGTCCCACAAGCGGAAAAATATTGCTGGACGGAGAGGATGTATTTGCCGATCCCAAAAAGATTCGCGCCGCTCGATTCCGCGTAGGGCTGGTGTTTCAGTATCCGGAATACCAGCTTTTTGAAGAAACGGTATACGATGATATTGCCTTTGGCCCGAAGAATATGGGAAAAGAACCGAATGAAATTCGGAAGATGGTGGAGGATGCCGCCCATTTCACCGGAATCGGACCGGACCTGATGGGAAAATCCCCCTTTGAGCTTTCCGGCGGTCAAAAACGCCGTGTCGCCATTGCCGGTGTTTTGGCAATGGATCCGGAGGTCTTGATTTTGGATGAGCCGGCCGCCGGACTTGACCCCAGTGGCAGAGAAGAGATTCTTGGGAGATTGAAGACGTATCAGCGTGAAAAAAAGAAAACCGTGATCCTCATCTCTCACAGTATGGAGGATGTGGCGCGTTTTGCCGATGAGCTTTTGGTCTTGAAGGAGGGGAAAGCCTTTCTTCACGATACGGTAGACGGTGTTTTTTCTCAGGGAGAAAAATTAACAGAGGCTCATCTTGCCCTCCCGCAGATCACTCGCCTGATGTATCTTCTCCGGGAACGGGGACTTCCGGTTTCTGCTTCTGTTCACACCGTGTCCGACGCTTTTTTGTCGCTGAAAGAGCTTTTGAAAGGGGGAGAGAGCAGGTGCTAAAGGATATTACATTGGGTCAATATTTTCCGGGTAACAGCCATTTGCATCGCTTGGATCCCAGAATGAAGATCCTTTTGATGCTTGCCTTTGTGGTTCTGGTGTTTTTTGCCAACAATCTCCTGTCCTTTCTGTATCTGACCGTATTGGTGGTATTTCTGATGGCCTTTTCCCGGATTTCCATCAAGGTGATCTTAAAGGGCTTGAAGCCGGTGATTTTCATCTCGGTGTTTACTGCTATTATCAATCTGTTCTGGACCACAGGAGAAGAACCCTTGATTTCTTTTTTGATGATCCGTATTTATCCGGAAGGGATCTGGCGTGCTCTGTTTATGATCTGCCGCATCGTTTCCCTGGTTACCGGAACCAGCATCCTTTTGACCTATACCACAAGTCCCATGGATCTGACAGATGCCCTGGAGAGCCTTCTTTCTCCTTTGAAGAAAATTCGCGTTCCGGTGCATGAGTTCTCCATGATGATGTCCCTTGCCCTTCGTTTTGTGCCCACGCTGATCGAGGAAACGGAAAAGATCATCAATGCACAAAAAGCCAGGGGAGTGGATTTTGAAAGCGGAAATCTTTTGCAGAGAGCCAAGGCGTTGATTCCCATTTTGATCCCTCTGTTTATTTCTTCCTTTACCCGTGCCACCGAACTTGCAGTGGCAATGGAGTGTCGTTGTTATATTGGCGGAGAGGGAAGAACCAGAATGCGTGTGATGCGCCTTTGCCCACGGGACTTTGTCACATTTTTTGCCCTGTTGATCCTCTTTTTGGGCGTGATTTTTGCAAGTAAGATCCCCTTGTTTGCGGGAGCCAGCCTATGATTCGTGCAAAGATTACGCTGTGCTATGACGGAACGGATTTTCATGGCTGGCAGATCCAGTCCAATGCCGTCACTGTGCAGGGAGAGATGCAAAAAGCACTTCGTACCCTTTTTGGAACTGTGGTTCCTCTGGTTGGATGTAGCCGAACCGATGCCGGTGTTCACGCCGAAATCTTCGTTTGTCACGGTGACCTTCCGCATCCCTTTCCCTTGGAAAGACTCCCCTTGGCGCTGAATGCACTTTTGCCCGGCGGCATTTCAGTTTTGGGTGCAGAAGAAGCGCAGGAAGGCTTCCACGCCAGGTTTTCCTGCCGTGGAAAGACCTATCACTATCGGGTATATAATGCAAGACTTCGCAACCCCTTTGAAGAAAAACGTGCCTATTTCTTCCCCCGGGAATTATCTGCCGATCGAATGCATCAATCCGCGCAAAGCTTTGTGGGAAAGCACGATTTTGCGGCGTTTATGGCCACTGGCTCTGAGGTAGAGGATACGGTGCGCGAGATCTATGAGTTCACTGTGAAAAGAGAAGGAAATGTGATCGATTTCCGCGTGACGGGAAACGGATTTTTGTATAATATGGTCCGAATTCTGGTGGGAACGCTTATTTCCGAGGAAATGGGGAAGCTTTCTCTTCCGATTTCTCAGATCCTTTCCTCTCGGGATCGCACGCTTGCCGGAATTACCGTGCCTCCCCAAGGCCTTTACTTGGAAAAGGTCTATTATTGATTAAACCAAATAACAAAAGAACAAAATAGAAAGGAGACCGAAATGAGCCAAAACGAACAGGACTTTGAGACTCGTTCCGAAACCAAAGCCAAAAAATTTAAGCTGTATAAATTGATTGCTCTGTCAGTCCTGGTGGCATTTTTGTTGGGCGGTCTCATCATCTTTGAAAATGACATTACCATTGAAAATCTCCGTTATTTGATCAAATATCTGGACTTCTCTTCTTCGGGAGATTTCCAGGAAGAAACCGTGATGTATTATAACGCCGATCCGGCAAACCGGTTTTATGTTTTCCGCGGCGATCTTGCTTTGGTCAACAGCTCCGGCGTCACCTTGTACGACCGCCGCGGCAACGCGGTGATGACAGATTCCTTTAATATGTCCAATCCCGTTTGTGTCAGCGGCGACCGCTATCTTGCCATTTATGATTTGGGTGGCTATCAGGTCCGTATTTACAACTCCTTCTCCTTGCTTTTTGAAAAGACCTTTGACTATCTGGTTCAGTCGGTTTCTGTCAATTCCGACGGAGATTTTTGTGTGGTGACCTCTGAGAGATCTTACCACTCCGCTGTTTTCGTTTACGATCGGGATTTTCATCAAGTTCAGGAATGGTTGTCCTCTGATAAATTTGCAGTGGATGCGTGTCTTTCCGACCAGGATGTCCTGACCATTTCCACGGTTCGTTCCGTTGACGGTGCGCTTGCGTGCGAATTGATTGCACTTGAACCCGACAAGAAAGAGCCTCGTTATACATATACTTTTACCGATCGGATGCCCCTTGCCCTGTCCAGTGATCGGAAAGGGACGCTGCTTTTGACGGATGAAAATCTCCAATTTATCAAAGAGGGAAAGGTGGAACAAAGTGCACTGTTCCCGGGTGAAAGCTTAGACCAGATCCATTTCGGCGAAAAACTTTGTGCTGTGGTGCAAAATGAACTTTCCGTTGGTGTCAACTATAGGCTCCGCGTTTTTGACCGGCAGGCGAAAGAGATTGTGTCGGAGAAGTTTTCGGTTTCCATTCGGGACATTGAGATCTATGATGAATCTGTTTATGTTCTGACTCATACCGGTCTTTATGTCATAACAGAGGAAGGCACCAAGGAATACCAACTGAACGGTGACTATTCTGATCTTGGTGTGTTTTCGAAAAAAACAGTGATTTTGTGCTCCGATAATGCGGCGAACGTCCGTGTGCTTGATTGAGAAAGGTGTTTTTATGAATCTGCTTGCTGATTTTTTTATCATTCTGATCATCATCCTTTGCGCTTTGATCGGAAAGAAAAGGGGCTTTATCAAAACCTTCTTCGGCTTTTTCGGAAATGTGGCAGCCTTTATTCTTTCATCGGTTTTTTCAAAACCGGTTGGGACCTTTTTGTCCTCTAAAGTGTTCTATCCCTTTTTTAAAAACTATTTTCTAGATTCCCTGAAGGAGAATTTGGGAGACAGTGCTTTGGATTTTGTCGCACTTCCCGAAGAAGCGGAAGCTATTCTTTCCCGTTTCGGCACCGGAACAGAGGAAATCCGCGCATATCTTGATCAAATATCTCCCTCGGCGGAAGAGACCACCGAAGTGGTGTCGCAGTGGATTTTGGAACCTATTGCCACCTCCATCGGTGTAGCAGTTGCATTTCTTTTGCTTTTTGTGGTTTTAACCGTAGCGATCCGTATTTTGGTTAAGGTTTTGGATTTGATCTCAAAGCTTCCGCTTTTGAATGTTTCCAACTGTTTTTTAGGGCTTTTGGCCGGCGTTTTGCAAGGCGCTTTTCTTGCCGTTTTGATTGCCAATGTTTTGACGTTGGTGGAACCGGCTCTTGCCGGCGCAGAAAACGAATTTTTGCGTTCCTTCCATATGGAAAATACTTATCTTGCAAGGTATCTGGCAAAACTTGATCTATTTTGGTTCTTGAAATAAGTGAAAGGAGAGAACTATGGCATACCGTTTTCAAAAAAAGCAAATACCCAATTATATTTCTCTGTTCCGCATCCTTTTGGTTCCCGTTTACGTTCTCTTCTTCTTCAATGTGATCGGAAACCGCTCCAGTGTTGATTCTTTGCAGTTGGCAGGAATCATTTTTCTGATCGCCGGCTTTTCCGATGCCGTTGATGGATATCTGGCTCGGCGAAATGGCTGGATCTCCGATATTGGAAAACTCTTGGATCCCTTTGCCGATAAGTTTTTAGAGGTTGCTGTGGTGCTTTGCCTGGCAATCAAATTCAGAGGTCCGTTTGTGTTTCTTTCGGTGATCATCATTGCCAAAGAGGTGGTGATGATTGTGGGGGCGTACCTGATTATGTCAAAGAGCAATGTGTACGTTTCTGCCGTTTGGTGCGGAAAACTGGCTACCATTGTGTGGTACATTCTCATATGCGCAGTCCATTTCTTTCCCATGGAAGCCGAAAAGGGAGCGGCTCTCTATGATGCCCTTTGCATCGTTTTGATCCTGGTTATGATCATGGCCTTTGCCATTTACATTTTCAATTATGCCTCTCAGATTGAAACCACCAAAGATGCACTGATCCACCGCGAAAAGAAAAAGAAGTAAATATTTGAAAAGAAAGACAGGTTCTCAATGAAATTATGCTCCCGTTGTAAACAGCGTCCGGCTGTTATCTATATCAATAAAATTCAAGGCGATAAGGTGACCTCCGAAGGTCTTTGTATTCGTTGCGCCAAGGAAATGAAGATCAAGCCCTTTTCCGATTACATGGAAAAAATGGGCATCCGCGATGAGGATATGGATCTTTTGGAGCAGCAGATGGGCCAAATGATGGAGGGACTTTCTGATGGCGATTCCAGCGGTGCACCCGCCTTGGATCTTCAATCCCTGTTCGGAGGCGCTATGCCTCCCGTTCCCGTGGAAAAGGCGGAGGAATCCGATGATTCTGAGGCAAAGGAAAAAGGGAATAAGAAGAATAAAAAGCATGGTAAAATGCTGGACGGATACTGCATTGATCTGACCTCGCGCGCCGCCAAAGGGGAATTGGATCAGGTGATCGGTAGGGAAGAGGAATTGAACCGAGTGATCCAGATCCTCTGTCGTCGGCAGAAAAACAATCCCTGTCTCATCGGAGAACCCGGCGTTGGCAAAACGGCCATTGCAGAGCTTCTTGCCCAGAGAATTGCGGAAAAGAAGGTGCCGGTTCGTCTGATGGACAAAGAGGTATTTCTCCTGGATCTGACTGCTCTGGTAGCCGGGACTCATTTTCGCGGTCAGTTTGAAAGCAGAGTAAAAAGCCTGGTAGAAGAAGTGAAAAAACTGGGAAATGTGATCCTGGTGATCGATGAGATTCACACCATTGTGGGCGCCGGCGATTCCGAGGGCGGAATGAGTTGCGCGAATATTCTGAAGCCTGCCCTTTCCCGTGGCGAGATCCAGATCATCGGTGCCACCACCCTTTCCGAATACCGGAAATATATCGAAAAGGACCAGGCTCTGGAGCGTCGTTTCCAGCCGGTTATGGTGGATGAACCCAATGTTCAGAAAACCATTGAGATCCTTAAGGGAATCAAAAAGTATTACGAATCCTATCACGGCCTGAAGGTTCCGGAGGGAATCTTGCGTACCGCTGTGGTACTGTCCGAACGGTATATCACTGACCGCTTCCTTCCCGATAAAGCCATTGATATTTTGGATGAAGCCTGCGCTCGAAAAGCCATTGAAAGCGATGTGATCAACCGCATCGACGCTTTGACAAAGGAAATCGCTCAGCTTCGATCGGAAAAGGAAGAACTGGAAGCGGTTACCTCTCCGGAAGATGCCACCTACGCTCGCATTGCCGAGGTCAAAATGTCTCTCATGCGAAAGGAAGAGGAATTTTCCCAGCTTTCTTCCCAACGCGACGGCATCCTTCTCCAAATTGACGATATTGCCCGTGTCATTGAATCCTGGACGGGAATTCCGGCCTCCAGCATTTCGGAAAGCGAGTTTGAAAAAATTGCCACCCTTCGCGAAAACCTTTCCGACCGTATCATTGGCCAGGACGCGGCGGTGGACGCCGTGTGCCGCGCCATTAAGCGTCATCGTGCCGGAATCAGTGTAAAAGCAAAACCGGCAAGTTTTATTTTTGCCGGGCCCACCGGTGTGGGAAAAACAGAGCTTGTGAAAGTGCTGGCAGAAAAATTGTTCGATTCTCCGGAATCCTTGATCCGGCTGGATATGTCCGAGTTTATGGAAAAGCATTCCGTTTCTCGAATCATCGGCTCTCCTCCCGGATATGTCGGGTATGACGACGCCGGTCAATTAACGGAAAAGATTCGCCGTAAGCCCTATTCTGTGGTGCTTTTTGATGAAATTGAAAAAGCCCATCCGGATGTTCTGAACATTCTTCTTCAAGTGCTTGACGACGGAAAAATCTCCGATGCGCACGGCAAAGAGATCAATTTTGAGAATACTGTCATTGTGATGACCACCAATGCCGGAAGCCAGGTCCGTTCCGGAATTTCCGGCTTTGGCCATAGTCTGGACGAAGCAGAGGATTCCCGTACCGTGAAGGGGCTGGAAGCCTTTTTGCGGCCGGAATTTATCAACCGCGTGGATGAGATCATCACCTTCCGGAAACTTTCGCCTGCTGACTTTGAGAAAATTTCCGCCCTTCGCTTGGATGAACTAAAGCGAGCCATGGAGGAAAAGGGACTTGAGCTTGTGTATGGCGACGATGTGATTTCCTTGGTCGCAAAAAATAGCTACAGTGAAAAATACGGCGCCCGAAACATGGCCCGTTATCTCCAAACAGAGATCGAAGATAAAATTGCAGATAAGATCGTTTCAGATCGAGAGCACACCATTGTTTCTGTCCGACTTTTTGTGGAGGAAGAAAAGGTGTCCATCGAACTGAAAAAAGAGGATGTATGAATTTACTGGAAGTAGGACTGGACAAGCTTTGCAACATTCTGGGAACCGATCCGGAAAACGGATTGACCTCTGAACAGGTTCTTCGAAACCGTCGTGAGTTTGGCGAGAATATTCTTTTTGAAAAGAAGAATACTGCGCTGGATCTGGTGAAAAAGATTTTCGGTGACGTGATGATGATCCTGTTTCTTTTGGTCAGTTTCTTTGACTATGTGGAAACCGGAAAAGCCGTGTCGCTGGTTGCCATTCTTGTGGTTTCAGCATTGTATTCCGCGATCGTTCTGGGAACTCATTTTTATGTGCAAAGGGTCCAGAACCATGTGGAAAAGTTTTCTCGCAGCAAGTATCACGTGCGCCGTGCCGGCAGAATACGCAAGGTCAATAAAAGCGAATTGGTTCCGGGGGACATTCTTCTTCTGGAAAAAGGGGATGTAATGCCATGCGACGGTATTATTCTAAAACATAGTGCTCTGAAGATTCTGGAGGCAAGCGTAACTGGAAGGCGCGTTCCGGTGTTTAAGCGCAGTCATGAGGAAGTGGAAGAGGAAGAAAGCGGATATCCGTATTTTGAATGTATTTTGTTTGCCGGAAGTGTGATCCTGCACGGAACTGCCAAAATTTTCGTTTGCAATACGGGAAACAATATTTTTGACAATGAAAACTTCACCGTATCCCGGCAAAACAGTACCGTTCCTCGCATTTACCAGACGGCAATGGAGTTGAAAAAGCAGATCCGTTTGATTTGGGTGATTGCTTGTTTCTTCCTGTTTGCCTGGGGTGTTTTTCGCGGCCAGGATGTATTTGGTATTTTCCATTATGTCTGTGCGGCGGTGATTGCGGCATTTCCCGATTCCATTGAACATTTATCGGATCTTGCCATTGCGCATATGACCAATAAGCTCTTTTGCCAGGGAGTGGTGCTTCGCAATGCAGGCTCTGTGGACCGCTTGTGTGATGCCAACTGTGTGTTTGTCAATTCCAGCGATTATTTGTTTTATTCTCATCCCATCCCCAGCTCCTTTTATTTAGGCGATAGCTTTTATGAATTTAATGAAGAAGAGGCTACGCTTTCTACACCCCTTTTGGAAAATCTTCTTCTGGCTCAAAGCACAAAGGATTATTTTGCCGGCAAGAGGGAAGAGTGGCAGGCGGAAAAAGCAATTCTTTCTGCCGCCGCTTCTGTTGGAATCCAAAAGAAAAAACTGAACCAGGATTTTCTTTTTATCAATCGATATGATTTCGATCCCCACTATGGGTATTCCTGCTCCCTTTCTCTTTCCGACGGCCAATATCGCTTGGTGATCCGCGGCAATCCCAATGCCGTGTTTGCCGCTTGCTCCGAGATTCGCTTGAATGGGCAGAATGTACCGCTGAACGAGGCCACTCGCGCTTCTTTGCGTGCCAATGCCCGGCATTTAGCCGGAATTTGCGAGCGGATCATTGCCGTTGCTGTTTTGAACCTTTCTTCTCCATCCACCGGAGATCAGCGGCTGCTTTGTCGAGGAATGACCTATCTTGGTATGTTTGGTCTCTCTACTCCTATCAGTGCTGATGCCGCCAATGCTGTGAACATTTGCCAGAAATCCGGTGTCCAGACGTATCTTCTTACCGACGACTATCCCGAAACGGTAGCCGCCCTTTCCAAAAGTGTTTCCATCATTGGCCCGGACGATTACCAGTACGCCCTTTCCTTTCAGACCTATGAAAGAATGGACCGAGGTGTTTTTGTGGCGGATATTGAAAAGTATAAGGCTTATTGCGGTTTTCCTGTGGAGGAAAAGCAAAGCATCGTGAAGTTTCACAAGGATAACGGGGATATCACTGTCTCTCTCACCGGCGGTCTTTACGACACCCTTCCGCAGATGGAATCGGATATTTCTATTGTGGGAGCCGATGAAAAATTGAATGCGGTTCGATTGAATTCCGATATTCTGGTGAAAGAGAAAAAATATGAATTGGTTCCTCTTTGCATCAACTGGGCGCGCATTTTCTATCGGAATATTGTCCATATTATGCAGTACATTCTTTTGATCCAGGTGGCATTGGGAATCTCGGTTTTGATCTCTCTTTCCACAGACGGATCTCTTCCGTTCCACTATTTTCCTATGCTTCTTGTAGGGCTTGGCGTGGTATTTCCCTGTGGAATGAATATTTTTCACCGCTTTCCGGGCCCCCGTCTGGAGGATAATAAGGGCGTGTTAAAGGATGACCGAGTGGCATCGCTCCAGGTGCTGATCATTATCCCTTTCATCACTGGCTCTGCCTTTGCCATTGCAACCATGCTCTCCCGTCAGATTGCATATTTTGCCTGTGGCGGTTTGGAGACGGCAAACCTTGCCGCTTTGGTGACCTTTATTTTCGCTTCCTATTTTTCTTCTCTCTCCATTAAGTTCGACTCTCCCATTTTTTCTCATTGGAAAGAGATTGGGAAAACCGGGCTTTTTACCGGTCTCGGTGCTATTTTAGTCAGCTTGATCTTAGTGGCGACTCCGCTCAAGCAGCTTTGGCAATCTGGGAATGTAGGATCCGGATTCAGTCCCTGGATTCTGTTCTTTTCTCTTTTGCTTTCGCTGATTCCTTCGGCTATTATGGAATGGATCAAGTTTTTGAAAAAAGACGATGATTCTGCCGATCGGCAAGATTCATAGATATGAAACAATGAAAGGAGATACGAATATGACTTCTGTAACAAAAGAAAGCATCATCGGCGATATTCTGGATGCAGATCAGGGAACGGCTCAGTTCTTCTTTGAAATCGGTATGCATTGTCTGGGATGCCCCGCTTCTCGCGGAGAATCCATCGCTCAGGCTTGCGCCGTTCACGGTACCGACGCGGATGCTCTTGTGGAAAAGATCAATGCTTACCTTGCCGCAAAATAAGGTAGCATCTTTTCCACCCACCGCTCTTTCCGCGAGACTTTCCGCAATTGCGGAAAGTCTTCCGCGGGGCGGTATGATCTGTGATGTAGGCTCCGATCACGGCCTTCTGCCTCTTTTCCTTTTGGAAAAGGGATATTGCAAGTCCGCGATTGTTACCGATTTGAATCCATTGCCCTTGAAAAGGGCTGAACATACGCTTTCCCAAGCCGGATTTTCAGATCGCTGTCAGTTTATATTAACCGATGGCATTTCGGAAATTCTTTTGCAAAAGCCGTCGGCTTTTGTAATTGCCGGTATGGGAGGGGAAACCATTGCCGGCATTCTGGAGCGGGCAAAGGATCGCATTTTGCCGGAAACATACTTTGCCCTGCAGCCTATGACCCGGCCGCATCTTTTGCGCCGATTTCTCTATGAAAACGGATTTCGAATCACTGGCGAAAAGGTGGTCTCGGAAAATAAAAAACTGTTTTTTGTGATGTTTGTCACCTACGATGGCAACTGCCGCCCGGGAGATGATATGCTTTATTTCTTTGGCGAGTTTTTGCCCCATCAGCGCACAGAAGAGACAACTTTGCTCTGGCAGGAATCCTTAAGACAGGTGGACGCCAAAATTGCAGGGAAGAAAGTGGCAAGAAAAGATGTTTCGAAGGAAAATGAAATTCGGCGGCGACTTCTGGAATTGTTGGAGGATAGAAAATGAAAATTTGTGATATTGAAGCCTATTTTCAAGCAATTTACCCCAAGGAGAGATCTTGTCCTTGGGATCATGACGGTCTCCAGGTCTGCGCGGATCGTCACAGGGAGGTCAAATGTGTGCTTACCTGTCTTGACGTAACCTTTTCTGTGATCGAAAAGGCAGTCTCCTTAAAGTGTGAACTGATCGTCAGCCACCACCCTTTGATCTTTTCTCCCGTTTCTTCCGTAAATGAAGATACCCTTGTGGGTCAAAAGCTTCTCCTTTTGATCCAAAACGGAATTTCCTTGATCTCGCTGCATACCCGTTTTGACGGTGCAGTCGGAGGGCTCAATGAAAAATTCGGCGAAAAAATGGGGCTTGCTCCCATTCACCATACGCCTCTTTTGCCGGAGGAGCCATACATTGGAAACATTGGCACACTTCCTGAAAAGATCAGTCCCGAACACTTTGCGCAGAATATTTCATCTGCCATTGGCGCGCCGGTGAAGCTCTATTCAGCGGGACTTGATCTGAAAGAAGTGGGTTTTTGCTGCGGCTCCGGTAAGGATCTGGTTCGTCCTTGCCTGGATCGGGGAGTGGATGCTTTTGTGGGAGGAGACATTCCGTATCACACTGCTCAGGAAGCAGTGGAAAATGGGATGACTGTTATTGATTGCGGCCATCATGCCTCGGAAAAAGATGCCGCTCTTTACTTCGCAAATGCACTGTGTGCCCTGTCACCGGATCTGCAGGTGGTTCCCGTGACTGAGCCGTTAAATGGCGAAATCGTTGATTTTTCTTAGGTTTTTTGTTCAAATAGCACAACTCGATTTTTGGGAAATTGTGCAAATAAAAGAATTTCGGAATTCTTGTATTTCGACTTGATTATTTTTTTGTTTGGTGTTATAATTTCCTGTAGTATATTGGTATTTTTATGTGCCGTTTAGGAGGTTTTTCAATGAAAAAAATAGTTGCATTATTGCTTTTGGCAGCAATGCTGACGGGATGTTTGGCTTCTTGTTCGGTTGATATGGAGGATATGGGTTCCATTATCCCGATGTATATCGCTTCTGCACAGACTGACCTTGATCCTACCGAAATGATCTATGACAAAGATTTTATCAAGGTTTCTTCCCTCATTTTTGAAGGTTTGACCCAGGTAACATCTTCCGGCAAGATCGAGCTTCTTCTTGCTGAAGAATGGGAGCAGAGATATAACGAGGAGCGCGGTGAGTATTTTATCTATATTGATATTGTTGACAGCAGATGGAACGATGGTCGTACCCTTTCTGCTGACCACATTGCTTACGCTTGGAAGAGAGTTCTTTCTCCCGAAACGGCAAGCCCTGCCGCAGCACTTCTTTATGACATTAAGAACGCAAGAGAAGTGAAAGCCGGTAATATGACCATCGATGACCTTGGTGTTGCCGCTGTGGATAACAACACCCTGGAAATCCAGTTTGAAAAGCCCATCGATCCCGAACTGTTCCTGGAAACAATTGCCAGCCCCTCTCTGGTTCCCTTGAGAGATGACGCAATTCAGGGTATGGAGGATACTTGGTCCACCACCACCAATGACATTCTTTCCAACGGTAAGTTTTCCATCAAGTCGATGGATCCTGCCGGCGAGTATCGTTTCGACTTTTCAAAGTATTATCGCCTCCCAAAAGAACCCGAAGATGGCTACAATGTATATGTAAAGCCCTATCGCCTGGTTACCAATTTTGCTGATACCGCTACCTCTGCTGACGCCATCACCGCATTGAACAATGGCGAGATTTACTATGTTGGTAGCTTTACTTCCGAAACATACGAAGCCAATAAGTCTCAGATCAAATCTTCTGACTCCTTGTCTTCTTATACTTACTTCTTTGACTGCGAAAACAGTGTTCTTTCCAATGCAAAGGTTCGCAAAGCTCTGAGCACTGCGCTTGACCGCGAGCAGATCGCTACCATCATTGGCCAGGCCTCCAAGGCTGCCTCCGGTTTTGTTCCCGGCGCGGCTACCGGCTCCACCATGAAAAAGAGCTTTCGTGCTGAAGCTGGCTCTGTCTATCAGACCAAAGCCGATGTGGAAGCAGCAAAGAGCCTTTTGAGCGAAGCTGGTGTTTCTTCCGGTTCCTTTGCCATCACCTTCCGCACCGATAGAGATTATGATCAGAAGGTTGCTGAGTACGCAAAGAGCGTTTGGGAATCCCTTGGATTCAAAGTTGGCTTGAACGGTTTGAATGCTGAAAAGTATGAAGCCGCTCTCTATGGTAGCAATTTCGATGTAATTGCTCTGGACTATCAGACTCTTTCTACCAACCCTTATTCCGCCCTTGCACCCTTTGCGCCTGAATTCAGTGGCAGTGTTGTTTCTGTGGATGTTGATTCTTCCGGTATTGCGCATCACGTAACCAGCTATACCTCTGACGCTTACTCCGCCCTTTTGAATGAGATTTTGGAAGAAACTACCAGAAGCGGCCGTGCAAAGAAGCTTGTAGAACTGGAGAAACTTCTGGTTGAAGATTGTCCTGCAACCGCACTTGTTACCTATTCTCACAACTATATGGTTTCCGATGAACTGAAGGGTCTCGAAATCAGCCCTTACGGTTACACTTGCTTTGCCGATGCAAAATTAAAGGATTACAAAGCAAAGAACGAGGCCTATCTGGCAGCACTTGAAAACGAATAATTTGCTTCTGTTACCGGTAAGTTTCCTAAAATGGAAACTTACCGGTTTCTTTTTTTTATTTTGCTTGAAAATATTGATTTTTTAAGGACAAAATGATATAATAGAGGAAATAAAATACGAGGAGTATGCGTTTTCTGCAAACTTTCTCGGGATAAGGTGTGCTATGAAAAAGAATTTAGGAAAAATCCTATCATTACTGCTTGCTTTTGCTATGCTCTTTTGTCTGTTTGGCTGTGCCGAAGAAGCGCAAGAAACTACCTCTGATGCAGTAACAAATGAAAGCAAGGAAAATGTGACCCAGGAAAATAATGAAACCGAAACCAAGGAAGAAGAAGTGAAGCCTCCTGTTGCAGTGAACCCTCTGACCGGTCTTGCGTGCGAAGAGTCCGTTGCCGGCCAGCGTCCCATTGCTGTGATGTTCAATAACATCAAGGATGCCCTTCCTCAAACTGGTGTTGCCAAGTGTGATATCATTTATGAAATGCTAGTTGAGGGTGGCATTTTGCGCCTGGAGGGATTGATCCATGACTATGCTGCTGCCAATGATCTGGGAAGCATCCGTTCTGCACGCCCCAGTTTTGTGGAGCTTTCCACTGCGTATGATGCCATTTATGTCCACGGCGGCCGTTCTGCTACCGCAGAAAGCAATGCTCAGAATACCATCAATGAATTGGGCGTTAACAATCTCAACGGTGTAGAGGGTCCCGGCGGCGGTGCATTCTTCCGCGACGAATACCGCACTTATATGGGTTATGCATATGAGCACACCCTTTATACCAGAGGCTCCAATCTCGTTAAGGGTATTTCCAGCCTCGGTTACAGAACCAAATTGAAGGATGCCTCTTTTACCGCATTCAAGTTCAATTCTGAAATGAAGAGTCTGGAAAGCGAAAAAAGCGCTACCTATGTGAAGATTCCCCATTCCAATTATTCTGTTTCTGAATTTAAGTATAATGAAACAACCGGTCTTTACGGCCATATTCAGTACGGCCAGCCTCACATTGACACAGCGACCGGAAAGCAGATCGCCTTTGAAAATGTGTTTGTTTTGTTTGCCGATCATACCAATGTTGGCAAGTATGTTTTCATTGATCTTGTTGGCGAAGGCAAAGGATATTACATTACCGACGGCAAGGCTGTTTCCATTACCTGGAAGAGAGAAAGCCAGACCGGAACCTTCTCCTATTTCAACGAAGACGGCTCTGAACTTTCCGTTCGTTGCGGAAAGAGCTATGTTTCCGTTGCCAATAGCAATCTTTACGATTCTGTAACCATTTCTTAAGAGGTACCAAAGCAATATGACCAATCTAAAAAAATCCATTGCACAAAAACTGGCTCAGGTTTTGAACCATCCGGAGCTTTCAGCGGAAGCCATTCAATCTTTTTTTGATACACCGCCGGATCCCAACATGGGAGATATTGCCCTGGCTTGCTTTAAACTTTCCAAAATTTTGCACAAAAGTCCGATGGCCATCGCCTCGGAATTGGCCGAAACCTTGTCGGACTGCCTTCCGGATGGCGTCTCTCGCATTGAAAATGCAGGCGGGTATTTGAATTTCTTCATCGCCGATTCCTACCGCGTCCGTCTTCTCGCCGAAATTCTCGCTCAAGGGGAAAGGTTTGGTAGCAATGAATTGGGAAAAGGGAAGACCATGGTGATCGACTATTCCTCTCCCAACATAGCCAAACGTTTTCACATTGGACATTTGGGTACCACCATCATCGGAAATTCCATCAAGCTGATCCACCGCTTTTCTGGATTTGAAACCGTGGGTATCAACTATCTCGGTGACTGGGGAACCCAGTACGGAAAGCTTGTGGTTTCTTTCAAAAAGTGGGGAAATGAAGAGGATATCCGTAAAATCGGAATTGAGGAATTGAACCGGCTTTATGTGCTTTTTGGTACGGAAGCGGAAAAGGACCCTGCTCTCAACGATGAGGCGCGTCATGAGTTTTCTCTCCTGGAATCCGGAGATGAAGAAAATTTAAGACTTTGGCGCCTGTTTAAGGAAATCAGCTTGAAGGAATATATGAAAACCTATGAGCTTTTGGGCGTTTCCTTTGATAGCTTCAACGGCGAGAGCTTCTATAGCGATAAAATGCCCGCTGTTGTGGAAGAATTGAAGGAAAAGAATCTTCTCAAGATTGACGATGGTGCAAGCCTTGTGGATCTGGAAGAATTCAATATGCCTCCTTGTCTGATCCTGAAGCGTGACGGCTCTTCTCTGTATCCCACTCGCGATATTGCGGCTGCTCTTTGGCGAAAGAATGAGTATCATTTTGATAAGTGCGTCTATGTGACCAGCGCCGGACAGAGCCTCCATTTCGCTCAGTGGTTTAAGGTGATCGGACTGATGGGTTATCCTTGGGAAGATCAGTTGGTACACGTTCCTTACGGAACCTTTAGCATCAACGGGGAAAAGATTGCATCCCGTACCGGAAATGTGGTGCTTCTGGATGACCTGTTCCAGGAAGCCATCGAAAAAGCCGGTGCCATTATTGAGGAAAAGAATCCCGGCCTTGAGAATAAGGATGAAATTGCCAGAGATGTGGGTGTCGGCGCAGTGATTTTCAACAGCCTTTCCGCCAATCGGATCAAGGACGTGAATTTTAACTGGTCCGAGGCCCTGAATTTTGACGGAAATACCGGACCCTACGCCCAGTATACTTATGCTCGCACCTGTAGCATTCTGAATAAATCCGATGCATTCTCTTGCCCTGAAAATGCATCGTTGTGTCCGGAAGAAAAGGAATTGATCACAATCCTTTCTCTGTTTCCTGACCGTGTGGTTCGCGCTCTCAACGAGTATGAACCGTCTGTGATTACCCGTTTTGCCCTGGATCTTTGCCAGAGCTTTAACCGCTTTTATAACGCTTGTCCCATCCGCAGCGCCGAGAAGGAAGAAAAGGCACTTCGTCTTTCTTTGTGTCAAGCAGTGAAAAATGTTCTCGGTACCGCCCTTCACCTGATCGGCTTGAGAACACCTGAAAAAATTTGATCAAAATTCGGAGGAATTTAAAATGTCCGGCCATTCCAAGTGGAATAATATTAAACATAAAAAAGAAAAGACCGATGCTCAAAGAGCAAAGGTTTTTACCAAAATCGGTAAAGAGATCGCAATGGCGGTAAAGGCCGGCGGCGCAGACCCCAATGCCAATTCCAAGCTTCGTGATCTGATTTCCAAAGCTAAGAGCCTGAACGTGCCCAATGATAACATTGACCGCATCATTAAAAAGGCCGCCTCGTCTGACAGCGAAAACTATGAATCCATCTATTATGAAGGCTATGGCCCCAGCGGTATTGCCGTGATCGTAGAGTGCGCAACGGATAATCGTAACCGTACTAGCGCTGATCTTCGTCATTACTTCGATAAGTTTGGCGGAAATCTGGGAACCACCGGCTGTGTTTCTTATCTGTTTAGTGATAAGGGAATCATTTTGGTGGACGCAGAAGGCGTGGATGAAGATGCCATTATGGAAGCGGCTCTGGAGGCTGGCGCGGAAGATATCGGTCTTGAGGAGGATGCCTTCGAAGTTTTGACTCCCACCTCTGATCTTTATCAGGTGAAGGATGCCCTGGAAGGTGCCGGTTATACGATCCTCTCTACCGAGGAAGCGAAAATCCCCTCTACTTACGTGAATCTTTCTGAGGAAGAAGCCGTTGTTAAAATGCAGAAGCTCATTGATGCCTTGGATGATAACGAAGACGTGCAGAACTACTGGCACAACTGGGAGAACGAATGAGAAAAGACGTTGAGAAACGGGGAGAGTCCTCATTTGCTGAAGGGGCAGTATCCATCCTTTCTGTGATCCGCAATGGCTCTCGTCCGGTTTTCAAAATTTACTTATTGCCCAGAGCGAAAACGGAGGAGAAAAACATCCTCCGTCTTTTGACCCTTGCAAAGAAAAAGCAGATTCCCGTTGAACTTGTGGATGAAGCTTTTTTCGAGCGTGTAACCACAGGGCATACCCACGGCGGTGTCATTGCCGAGGTGGGAGAAAGAAAAATGTCTACCCCCGAGGAAGTGTTCGATCAGGGGGGCGGTTTTGTGTTTATGATTTGCGGAATTGAGGACCCGTTTAATTTCGGCTGTGCCGTGCGTTCCTTTTATGCCGCCGGTGCAGGAGGAATGATCTTAACTCCGCGAAATTGGCTTTCTGCTGCCGGAGTGACCTTGCGATCCTCCGCCGGCACCACAGAAGAAATTCCCTGTGCCATTTATGAGAGCGGGGAAGAGCTTCTGGCTCTTGCCCGAAAAAAAGGGCATCGTATCGTTTGCGCTTCCGAATCGGATTCGGTGGATCTTTACTGTGCCAATTTGGAAAAGCCCTTGTTTTTGATCGTCGGCGGAGAAAAAAGAGGAATTTCCCGCGAGTTTTTAGATGGCTGCGATCAGAAAGTGCGAATCCCTTATGGGAGAGCATTCCGCGGCTCACTGACCGCATCTGCAGCCTGTGCTGTGTGTGCGTTTGAGGTTTTGCGCAGAGAAAAAATGAAGTAGGAGAATGTATGGAAAAGATTGTTTCATGGCTTTTGGATTTTTTGATGACGCTTCCTGTCATCTTAATTTCCCTTTCTGTTCATGAATGGATGCATGGCTTTGCTGCAGATCGTCTTGGCGATCCTACGGCAAGGCAAATGGGCCGGCTTTCGCTGAACCCTCTTCATCACATCGATCCTATCGGCTTTCTTTTTCTGATCTTTTTCCATTTTGGTTGGGCAAAGCCTGTGATGGTGGACTCCCGTTATTTTAAGAAGCCAAAGCGGGATATGGCACTCACTGCCCTTGCCGGGCCCCTTTCCAATTTTCTTCTTGCATTTCTCTCATCCTTTTTGTATGTTTTGATTTATAAGGTTGCCCTTCAGTTTGTTTTTGTCACCTCCTTTTCGGCATCTGTTGTCCGAACGGTTATGACAATGGCAGGCTATATGGTCACCATTAATTTAGGCCTTGGAGTATTCAATCTTGTCCCGATTCCACCTCTTGACGGATCCAAGGTTTTATACTCTTTTTTGCCTTACCAGGTCATTGTGAAAATCATGCCTTATGAACGTTATCTTCATCTTGGTCTGATTTTGTTGCTGGCTGTTGGCGTTCTTTCTGTTCCCATCAATTCAGCGGTGTCGTTTTTCTATCGCTTGTTTATCGGCATTGCCCAGGAGGTACTGCTATAATGGCAACGGAGCAATTAAATTTCAAGCTTGAGATCTTTGACGGTCCTTTGGACCTTCTCCTCACCTTGATCTCTAAGCAAAAAATCAATATTTATGATATTCCCATTGCCGAAATTTTGGATCAATATCTGGAGTATATGGAGCTTTGCCAGCTTTACAATGCTGAACTTTCCAGTGAATTTATTGTGATGGCTTGCGAACTTTTGTATATTAAATCCAAAATGTTGCTTCCCAGCGACGAGGAAGAAGAGGATCCCAGAGAGGATCTGGTTCGCTCCTTGATCGAGTATTCGGAGGTGAAACGCGCCGCCGGACTTTTGGCAGAACGGGAAAAGGAATTTTATTTTCGCTATTATCCCACCCCCCGTCAACCGGTGGTAAAGATCGAAGCGGCACAGTCGGATCCGATGCTGCTTTGGGAAGCCTTTTCTCAAATGAAAACAGCCCTCCGGGAGGATCGGGAACGGAAGAAAAGGGAAGATGTTCAAAACATTTTCTCCGCCAAGGTAACCCCGGTGGAATCCAAGGTTGTCTTTGTTTTAAGACGTATGGTGAAGGCGTTCCCTTTGGGGAACAGCGTTTCATTTCAATCCATGATCCGGGAACAAGGAGATAAGAGCGATCGCGTGGCTACTTTCCTTGCCATTCTGGAATTGGTTCAAAGCGGAAGAATTTCCTTTGAACGAAAGGAAAGTGACTATATCATTTGCTTGAATTTGGAAAAGAGGGGAGCGTAAAATGGAGTTCTCTTTAAAATATGTTAGTTATGAAAAAGACTTTTTGGTCAACGCTCTGGAAGCGGTTTTGTTCGCCGGCGGCGACCCGGTAAGTCTGGAACGCCTGGCTCTCATTTTCGATATTACAAAGGTGGAAGTTGGAATTGTAATTGATGAATTGGAAGAAAGACTTTCTTCCAAGGAGTCTTCCTTTCAATTGTGCCGTGTGGGCGATTCTGTTCAGCTTTGTACCAAACGGGAATATGCTGAACCGGTGCAGAAACTGCTTGAGATCAAAAGAACTGCCCCTATTTCCAAAGCAGCTCTTGAGGCACTTTCCATTGTGGCTTATAAGCAGCCGGTTACCAAAACCTATATTGAGCAGGTCCGCGGTGTGGATTGCTCCGGTATCATTTCCACTCTTTTGCAAAGGGAATTGATTGAAGAATGCGGAAGATTGGATGCTCCCGGAAGACCCATTCTGTACCAGACCACCCATAATTTTCTGCGTTGCTTCGGCTTGGAGAGTCTGGAGGATCTTCCCGGTGAAAATTCCGTCCAGCTGAAAATCGATTCGGTTTCTCCTGAGGAAGCGGAGGAATGATTGCCCTTTATATCCTGATTTTTCTGATCCTTTTGGTTCTATTTTTGCTATATGTAAATGTGCACATTATTTTCCGTTATCGGGAAAATGCAACGGTTACCGTTCGGGTTTTGTTTTTTAGAATGGACGGTATGAAGCTGTTCCGTTTTGTTTCCGAACGAAGAAAAAAACGGGAGCAAAATATAGAGCCAAACGTGGAAGCGGATCAGAAAGAAAAGAAAAAAAAGAGAAACTTCGATCCCTTGGGTTTTGTCGAGTTTTTGGTTCATATCGCTAGAGTGATCGGTCTTGCGGTCAAAGAGCATTTTTCCAAGATGAAAATCAACCTGAAGGAACTTTATGTTCTGATTGGAACGGATGATGCGGCCAAAACAGCACTCATTTACGGAGGCGCCATTCAGGCAGCAAATGCTCTTTGCGTTTTGCTACAGCGCTTTTCTCATTTTCAGTGTAACAATGAGAAGTTGGTGATTTCTCCGGATTTCACACAAGAAACTAGCCGGTTTTCCATTCATTTGGATCTGTGTGTAAAGCCGGTGCATATAATCGCACTCCTACTTCGCACTTATTTTAGATTTTTTGAGGGAAAGGAAAAAGAAAATGAACGAAATCCCGTTGAAACAAGTCATCGACGCATCTCTTGAGAATATCAAAAAGGTTTTGGATGCTGACGCGGTCGTCGGCACGCCTATCACGCTTCCTGGCGATGTGACCATTATCCCTATTTCTAAGGTCAGTTGCGGCTTCACCTCCGGCGGTGTTGATTTTGATAGCAAGAGCAATCCCCGCCGTGAAATGCCTCACTTTGGCGGAGGCAACGGTGCCGGAATGTCTGTAACCCCCTTGACCTTCCTTGTGGTATCCAAGGGTGAGGTCCGTTTAATGAATGTGAACGGAACCAATGTCTCCTCCGACAGTGCCATTGTCAATACCATTTCTGATCTGGTGGATAAATCTCCTGCCATTTTCGAAAAAATTAAATCCTATTTTAAAAAGGATCAAAAGGAAGTCGCGGTGGAACCTGCTGAAGCAGAAACAGCCAAGGAGAATACTGCCGAGTAAGGAGAAGGACATTTTTTGCTCTGCTTTTCCATATAATTGGATAACAATGAAAGGAGAAGCAGATGGATGAAAGCAGTTTTCTTTCGTGCGTGTTCCCTTGTTTTGGCTCTTGTTTTTATGATGAATGTTCCCCAATTGGTAAGGGCTTCCGATCGCGGAGACGCAAAAGAGGTATTTTCCCAGGTTTCTGCCAATAGTCATTGCTTGATGGATGCCGATACCGGCGTTGTCTTGTCATCCAAAAAACCGGATGTTCCGCTTCCTATGGCTAGCACCACCAAAATTATGACCTGTCTTGTGGCACTGGAGAAGGCGGATATTAATACCCCCGTTACCGTTCCTAAGGAGGCAGTGGGAACGGAAGGCTCTTCGGTCTATCTTACAGCCGGCGAGAAAATGACCCTTTTGGATCTTCTTTATGCTGTGATGCTGGAAAGCGCCAACGATGCTGCCGTTGCGGTTGCATTTGCCGTTTCCGGTGGAATTGAAGCGTTCTCGGAATTGATGAACGAAAAGGCAAAAGAAATCGGAATGACAAATACCCATTTTGTCAATCCCCACGGATTGCCGGCAGAGGAGCATTATTCTACCTCTCGCGATCTTGCGGTTTTGATGTGTGTTGCACTACAGAACCGCCAGTTTGCAGAAATTTCAGGTACGGAGACCAAAAGCATCCCGGCTTCCAACGGAAAGAGCCGTTTTTTGTCCAATCACAATAAGCTCTTAAGGAGTTATGAAGATTGCATCGCCGGAAAAACTGGCTTTACCAAAAAAGCCGGACGCTGCTTGGTAACAGCCGCCAAGCGCTGCGGTAAGACCCTTGTTTGCACTACTCTTGGTGCTCCGGACGATTGGCAGGATCATAAAGCCTTGTTTGAATTTGGCTTTTCCCAGTATTCCAATCAAGTCCTTGCCGGAATCGGTGAAATCAGCGTTTCGATTCCCGTGGTGGGAGGAACGGTGGATTCTGTTACCGTGGAAAACCTGGATTGCCTTACACTATTCTTACGAAGTGATGAAAGGGTTACTTCCTTTATTGAGCTTCCACCTTTTGTGTATGCTCCCGTAAATGAGGGCGATGTTCTGGGGGAAGCAGTATTTTGTGTGGATGATCAAGAAGCTGCGCGGCTTCCTTTGATCTGTAAATCCGACGCATTACAGCGAGAGATCAAACTCTCTTTTTGGCAAACTTTATGGAATCGAATTTTATCTTGGTTTAGTTGAGGTTATGGAAGAAATCAGAATTCAAAAATATCTGGCGGATTGCGGTGTTATGAGCCGCCGCCGCGCAGAGGATGAAATTGTAAAGAAAAACGTCTTCGTCAACGGCAGAGTTGCTGAGATCGGACAAAAAATCCGTCCCGGAAAGGACTATGTTACTTATCTGGGAAAAACCGTCGTTCCTACGGGAAAGAAGGTCTATATCAAACTGAATAAGCCCCGTGGCTATGTTTCTACCATGTCCGACGAGAAGGGAAGAAAATGCGTGGCAGACTTGGTAAAAAACATTCCCGAACGGGTGTATCCCATTGGCAGATTGGACCTGGATTCCGAGGGGCTTCTTTTGATGACCAACGATGGCGCTCTTGCCAATGCTCTGATGCATCCCAAGTCCGGGATTGAAAAGGTCTATGTGGTGAAGGTTCGCTCTGTCCCCACGGAAGAGCAAATGAAAAAGCTAAACGGTCCCATGGAACTGGATGGCTATCAGATTTTGCCTTGCCGCGTTTCCTGTCCCGAACCGGAGATCCCCACCAAGCTCCGCTTTATTTTAAAGGAGGGGCGTAACCGTCAGATTCGTAAAATGTGTGAGCAGGTGGGCCTTGAAGTAACAAGACTGAAGCGTATTTCCGAAGGAAAAATTCAGTTGGGCTCTTTGAGAAGCGGTACTTGGGAGGAGCTTGACGGAAAGGAATTGAGCGCTCTTTTGGCGCTTTGTGAAAAATGATCCATTTAGCACCCTTTGAGTCCGGTATTGAGCATGGCTCCTACTGTGAAGCGGCCGGGATCTCAATGGAAGAGGGGTCCTTGGGCTTTAAGATCTTCTCTGACACAGAAAAGCTTGGTCTTTGTCAGCTGAAGTTTGTAGGCGAAGCGGCCTATATTTTAGCACTGAAAAGCGTGGAAAATCGAATTTCAGTTTCTATGCTTGCCAATGTATTTACCAGTATCATTGAATTTTTAAAACGTGTTGGCATCGAATCGGTCATTTACCCTGTTCAAAACGAAGAGGATAAGACCGTTTGTGAAGCCACCGGCTTTGATCGCATCAGTGAAACTCTATACGTCTTTGATTTTCCCTCTGATGGTGAGACGGAAGAGGATGATCACCACGACTGTGATTGTTGCGGTCATCACCACTCTCACTGAAGAATATATGGGGCCGTAAAGGTTTCGACGGGGCTGTTGAAGCAAGATAAGCGGGTAGAGTCGCAGAACTCTTCAAAACTGTAAATTTAAAATTAAACGCTAACAATAGAGTAGCTCTCGCTGCCTAATTAGGCGGCCATCCACCCGGGGAGGACCGCGAACCCGGCTTGGGTGTCACTTTAGCGGTGAACGTGCATCAGGCAAAGCTTTGAGCTTGGTCATGTAAATATGAAGCTACCTGTTTTGTAGCCTGTCGGCGAGCGGCAAAACAGGGAACCCAAACCACCGACTGCACCCGGAGAAAGTTTTGTGAATATGGTTTCGGACAGGGGTTCGATTCCCCTCGGCTCCACCACAAAAATAAGGTTGATTCGTTTTGAATCAACCTTATTTTTTTGCATTTTCTTTTTTTCTTAAGATACTCTGCGGTAAATTTTAAAACATTTGATATTTAAAAGACAAAAAAGTCTTTTTGTCTATTGCCTTTTCATCTGTCTCAAAAACAGAAGAATTGCCAATATAAAAAGTGCAAGGGAATAGCCAAGTATCCACCAAAGGTGGGGAAGGGCGTTGTCAAAATCTCCAGCAAGTACACTTCGCTCCATTTCGACAGCGTGAACAAACGGAAGCAAATATGAAATTTTCTGAAAAATGCCACCTATAAGATCAAGGTCAAACCAAATGCCGGACAACCACGCTGAAAGGTTGGTAAGCAAAGCGCCGCAGATTCCTCCGACCTGTTTATCACTCAGCACACTTCCGCAAAGAAGGCCCAGAGCAATATAGAGAAAAGAAATAGGAATGATAAAAATAATAGCATATAGAATGTTAAGGGTTATTTCAAGATCAAGAATGATGGCCGCAATATAGCACACCGCACATTGCGCTACTCCGATGGGGATGATTGGCAAAGTATAACCGCAAATAAAGTCTGCCGGAGTCAGGGGCGTAGTGTATAAACGCTGGAGCAGGGAACTGCTTCTATCCTTAGCTATCATAGTTGCGGAAAACAAGGTTATGAATGACAGACCGAAAACCGTGATGCCGGGTGTTAGGTGCTGAATTTCAAATAGTTTCACAGGGATATTTGCCTGTATTGCGCTAAGTAAAAAAATCAGCGCAAGGGGAAAACCCAGACCGAATGCTAAGTTTAGAGGATCACGCAGGATTTCTTTTGTGTTTTTTGATGCAAATGCTAAAAGTTTCATTTTGTCGTCCCCTTTACAATCCGAATGAAGGCCTGCTCAAAACTTTCCTCTCCCGCGATTTCTTTGATTTTTTCAGCCGTATTGCAAATCAAGAGCTTTCCGTCCTTCATAATTGCAATTCTGTCGGAAAGAGCATGTGCTTCCTCCATATAGTGTGTGGTGAGAATGATCGTGACATTTCCTTTTAGAGAGGCAATCAATTTCCATAGCTCGTTGCGGGCAATCACATCCAGTCCAAGAGTCGGTTCGTCGAGAAACAGAATTTCCGGTTCACTGATAAGTGCCATTGCGATGCTTAATCGCCGTTGCCAACCGCCTGAAAGCTTGCCGGCTTTTTTATTCGCAACATCGCAAAGCCCGAGAAGTTCTGTCAGTTCAGCGATTTTTTTAGTTTCTTTTTCTTTTGTGAATCCGTGAACACCGCACATCAATCTTAGATTCTCGTCAACAGAAAGGCCTGGAGCCACTGCGGTTTCCTGAGGGGAAACCGCAATGATGGACTTGACCGCTGCAACATCCCGTGAGATGCTTTTTCCGTTCAGAAAAGCATCTCCGCTTGTAGGTTTTACAAGGCAGGACAGCATTTTGATCGTCGTGGTCTTCCCGGCACCGTTTATCCCTAGGAGAGATAAAATTTCGCCTTTTCCAACGGAAAGGGTCAAATTATCCACTGCAACAATATTGTCATATTTTTTTGTTAAACCTTTGATTTGGATGGCATCCATTGTTTTCCTCCAGTTTATACTGCTTTTTGAGCCCTTGATAAGAATCCGTGAGCATTTTACTGACAAGCTCCCAATCCAGATCTAGAAATCCTGTGGCAAACATCGTGGCAATTCCGTGTACATACGCCCACATCTCAAGATGAAATAACTTAGCATCCTCGCTATCCAGTCCGGTGTTTTGATGAACGATCCATTCCATACTGTCATTAAGATCTGAATTTAAGGGAACGCTTTCTTCTGATCGGTCACGCATATACAAAAGCTTAAAAAGCTCCGGTTCTTCTTTTGCAAAACGGATGTAAGCCATGCCGCTTGCCTTGTAAAGAGGAAAATTGCCGCTCTCGGCCTCTCGTTTCATATATTTTCGGCAAATTGCATCCGACTGCTCGATCACAGCAAAACGCAGATCTTCCATGGTTGCAAAATTTGAAAAAACCGGTTGTGTTGAGCAGTTTAAAATAGCGGCTACAGCCCTTGCGTTGATTGCCTTTGCACCGCTTATGCGCACAATGTTCACAGCGGCATTGATAATAGCTTCTTTTGTTACTCTAACTTTTGGCGGCACGATACTCCTCCGTAATATATTTTGTGTTATATATCGAATGCTATTTTATCACTTCAAATGAAAATTGTCAAGTGATAGAGGGGGTAAAACGATGAAAATATTTTTCGATCATATCTCCTTAATGTCAATCATCGAAATTTCTTTTCTTTGACACATTTGGTGTTGTCTGGTATAATGTCAGTACTTTTAAATAAAGGACAGAGAATATGAAAAGAACCATGCGTTTAATTTTGCTTGGTATGATGTCCATTTGCTTGGCATTTTGCTTTGCTTTGGAGATCCTGGCCCAGGAAAGCGATGTGAAAAAAGAAAGTGAGACGGCTTTGAATATCACCGGGGAAACGAAGATCTCCGGAACAGGCTTCGGTGATTTTTCATTTTTGACCGACTCCAACAAAAATGCATATTACAGTTCAGAAGAAAATGCTTCTATCACCTTGGAACGGGAGGGAGGCATTGCCGGCGTTTACCTTCTTTTTGACCGTGCTTTTGGTTCTTATACACTAACCAATAATAATACCGGTGAAAGTGCAACCTTTGGGGAAAACGGATTTTTGCATGAGTTTTGCAACCTAGATGCTCTTTGGGAGCAAATCCCCAGCTCTGTTACGCTTCATTTTTCCGGCGGCAGTGTACGCTTGAGTGAAATTTTTACCTTTTCACAAGGGAAAACACCGGATTTTGTTCAAGACTGGAATGCGCCTTATGAAAACGGTGCCGACCTGGTTCTGTTTTCCACCCACGGTGATGATGAGCAGCTTTATTTTGCCGGTCTTCTTCCGCTTTATGCCGGTCAATTTGGCTATCGGGTACAAGTGGTTTATATGACCGATCACAGAAGTGGCCCCGGTGCCAACAACATCCGGATGCACGAAATGCTTGACGGCCTTTGGGCGGTAGGAGTGAAAGCCTATCCTGTGTTTGGCAGCTTTGCCGATTTTCGTATTGATAGTTTAAAAGGAACCTACGACCAATATCAGAACCTTTACGGTGTTTCGGAATATGATCTGCAGTGTTTTGTGGTTTCTCAAATTCGCCGTTTTCGTCCTTTGGTGGTCGTGGGTCACGATTTGAATGGGGAATACGGTCACGGTATGCACTTGGTTTACGCGGATCTTCTCACCAAAGCCATTTCTTTGTCAGGCGATGAGAGCTTTGACCCGGAATCCGCATCTCGATTTGGAACTTGGGAAATCGGAAAGCTCTACCTTCACCTTTACGAAGAAAATCCCGTCACAATGGATTACGATACGCCACTTGAGTTCTTTGGCGGTATGACTGCCTTTGAAGTATCACAAAAATTCGGCTTTGCCGCCCACAAGTCCCAGCACTGGGCCTTTGCCTCCTGGCTTTATGGATATGGAAATCAGATTACAAAAGCCTCGCAGATTGCTTTGTATAATCCTTGTCAATTCGGCCTTTATTATTCGCGTATGGGAGAAGATGTGGCAAAGAATGACCTTTTTGAAAATGTAATCAGTTACGACGAGCAAGAACGAATGGAACAGGAGCGCCTGGAACAGGAAAGGCTGGAGCAGGAGCGTCTGGAACAAGAGCGTCTGGAACAAGAGCGTGTGGAAAAAGAAAGACTGGAACAGCAAAAAAGAGAACAGGAACGCCTGGAGCAGGAGAGGTTGAAAAAAGAACGTCGAAACCAAATCCTTTTGGCTTTGTCCGTTGTGGTCCTGGCTTCTCTGGTTTTGTTTTTTGTATTTATTTTGCACCGGCAATTTCAAAAAACTCGTCCGTGTAAAAAAACAGATCCATCGGATTCTCAAGAAAAAACGGATTTGAAATGAAAGAAAAACGATTCTTGAATCGCGCGCTTCTTGTGTCGATCATCACTCTTGCCTGGCCAACGATGCTGGAGCAGATCTTGCAAACCGCCGTGCAGTATGTGGATACA
This sequence comes from Eubacteriales bacterium, assembly GCA_045541915.1. Taxonomy (GTDB): domain Bacteria; phylum Bacillota; class Clostridia; order Oscillospirales; family SIG627; genus RGIG5579. Next base: position 170,213 of record JAZQJZ010000032.1, on the reverse strand, counting down.
GCAATGGTTGGATCTCTGGGAACTGCGGCCACGGCTTCGGTTGGCGCAACGGTGACGGTCAATTGGTTGATCAATAGCACCATCTCCGCTCTCGGCGTTGGTTTTTTGGCTTATATTTCTCAAGCGGATGGCGCCGGGGAAGGGAAAAAGGTGTCCTCAGCCTCTTCCCAAGCGGTTCTTTGCACCTTGCTTTTCGGCTTGATTTTCACTGGTATCGCGCTCCTCTTAAGCCCCTATGTTCCGATTCTGATGCAGGTGGATCCTGCGATCCGCTCCTTAACATCTCAATACTTTTTTATCCTATATACCCCAATGCTTTTTCGGACTGCGATCATAATTTTCGGCACGCTTCTTCGTGCCGCCGGTGACACCAAAACTCCCATGATCGTGGGCCTCGGGGTGAACGCGGTCAATGTTGTTTTGAATTTCTTCTTGATCTTTCCCTCGCGCACTGTGACCCTTTTCTCTTTGAAAATGAACCTGTTTGGAGCCGGAATGGGTGTCCACGGTGCTGCTTTGGCCAGTTGCATCTCCTTTGTCTTTGGTGGTATTTTAATGGGGATCAAGCTCTACTGTCATCCCAGACTTTCTCCGAAGGGTCATGCTTTGAAGTTCAATTGGTCCATTCTAAAGCCTTGTCTTAAGGTGGCGCTTCCCAATGCGCTTCAGCGTTTTGGCACTTCATTGGGATATGTGTTTTTCGCTTCTATGGTCAATTCCCTTGGGGAAATTTCCACCGCCGCCCATACCGTAGCCAATACCGTTGAATCTGCGTTTTATATCCCCGGCTACGGAATGCAGACTGCGGCGGCCACCCTTGCCGGGAATGCATTTGGTGCCAAGGATAAAAAAAAGATTTTTTCTCTGGGAAAAACTGTTATTTTCCTGGAAGTTTCCTTGATGCTGATCTCCGGAGTCCTTTTGTTTTTGTTTGCAGAAGATATGGTGAAATTGTTCATTCAGGATGCAGAAGTAATCCGGCTTGGTACCACTGTTCTAAGAATGGTATCTCTTTCTGAACCCTTTTACGGCGTTCCCATTGTGATTGAAGGAATGATGCAAGGAATGGGCAAGACCACAGTTCCTTTTTTCTTTAATATTGCAGGAATGTGGGGTGTTCGTATTGTGGGAACTTATATTTTTATCCACCTTTTGAACCTCGGCTTATCCTCTGCCTGGGGCGCTATGATTCTGCACAATTTGCTTCTTTTCGTTTTGTTTACGGTGTATTTTGTTCGTGGAAATTGGTACCGATCCGTATAAAAAGCATCTGCCTTTTGGCAGATGCTTTTTTAGCGTTAAAAGAATTAAAAAATCAGATCGCATTTCGTTTCGGAAACCTTTAAAATTTATCTTTGTATTTCTTTAATTAATTTAAGTATTAATGTGAAAATGCATAATTGCTTAAAAATACAAAACAAACTTTTGAAAAACACTTTACAAATAAAAGTCTTGATGATATACTACCGATGTTGAAAAACTTGGAGGTTTTTGGAAAATGGAGTATCGCTTAGAATCCGATTCGATCGGAACAAAAAAAGTACCTAAAAATTCTTATTACGGCGTTCAGTCTTTGCGAGGAAGTGAAAATTTTCATATTACCGGACAAAGGCTTCGTCCCGAATTTATCCAATCCCTGGCGCAGATCAAGAAAACCTGTGCCATTTGTAATTTTGAAGCAGGAGAACTAAATAAGACCCTTTGCGATGCCATTTGCAGCGCTTGCGATGAAATCATAGAAGGAAAATTTCACGATCAGTTTATTTGCGATCCCATTCAAGGGGGAGCTGGCACCACTGCCAATATGAATACCAACGAGGTTATTGCCAATCGAGCCATCGAAATTTTAGGTGGCGAAAAAGGGGACTATTCCATTGTCCATCCCAATGACCATGTGAACCGTGCTCAGTCCACCAACGATGTGATTCCCACCGCTGCTAAAATGACGGTGGTGAAACTGTTGACGCGCGCCATTGAGGAATTGGAACGCTTGAATTTGGCTCTTCTCGATAAGGAAAACAAGTTTCATTCCATTATCAAAATGGGCAGAACGCAAATGCAGGATGCAGTGCCGATCCGTCTCGGTTCGGAATTTGGTGCGTATAGCAAAGCCATTAGGCGAGATCTTGCGCGTTTAAAAGCTGCTTTGAACGAAATGTATGCGGTAAATTTAGGCGGCACTGCCATCGGGACTTCTCTCAATGCGAGCCCTAAATATCTAAAATTACTTCCTGAAGTTTTGTCTTGTGTCTCTGGACTTCCTTTTACACTTGCAGAGGATCTGGTGGATGGCACCCAAAATCTGGATTCCTTTGCCTATGTTTCCTCCGCCTTAAAGACCTGTGCCATCTCCTGCTCGAAAATGGCAAACGATTTAAGATTGATGTCCTCCGGCCCTCGTTGCGGTATGGAGGAGATCAATTTGCCTCCGATGCAAAACGGATCTTCTATTATGCCGGGAAAGGTCAATCCAGTCATTCCGGAAGCTATGAGCCAAGCGGCGTTTTGCATCATTGGAAACGATGTGACCATCACGATGGCTGCTGAAGCCGGTCAACTGGAATTGAATTTCGCGGAACCGGTTTTGTATCATAAACTCTTTGAATCCATCGTTGCTCTCACAGGCGCGGTATCCGGTTTCATAGATCATTGTGTCACTGGAATTACTGCAAATGAAGAGCACTGTAGGGAATTGGTAGAGGGGTCGGTAGGAATCATTACGGTCATTTGTCCCAAGGTTGGGTACCAAACGGCCGCAGAAATTGCAAAGATCGCCATCAAAACCGGAAAAAGCGTTCGGGAGATTCTTCGGGAAAAAGCCATCATGAGCGAAGAAGAAATCGAGGAGCTTTTGAATCCCGAAACTATGGTTTAAAATCTCCATTTTTTGGTGTTTTTTGAATTGACACTATTTTTTCTTCTCGTTATAATGAATTGGTAATATCCTCTGACTATATTCAGAAAACGGAGAAGAAATATGAACGAAATTCGCAATTATAACGGTAGACCCACGATTTTCGTCAATGGCGAGCCAATCCCGCCGATGATGGCAACGGTTCGTACCGTGGAACGAGAAAATAGAGAGATCATTTTTCACAAGGATTATTTTGAAAATCTCGGAAAAAGCGGAGTTCGCGTTTTCTTTTTGATCTGCAATACTCTTTGGCTGGATCCCGGTGCAGTGGAACTGTTTGACAAGGAAGCAAGACTTCTTTTGGAGGCCATTCCCGATGCCTATATTATGGTCCGTTTGGCGCTTCATCCCACCAATGAATGGATTGAGGCACATCCGGAAGAATGCCTTACTTATTCTGACGGTTCCTCTCCGCCCATTGATTTGAAAACAGAGTCTTACAGTGTGATCCTTCCTCATCACTATTCTCTCTGTTCTCAGAAATGGCGCGAGGACTCCGGAAAAGCATTGGAAGAAACCTGGCTTGCACTGAAAAAATTGCCTTATGCCGATCATATCATTGGTTGCTTCTTGGCAGCAGGTCATACCTCTGAGTGGTATTACCGCGGCAATATGACCAAGCCCAACGGAGAATTGACCTTGGATCATAGCCTTGCATTTCGACGCGAGTTTTCCAAATACTTAAAGGATACTTACGGAACCGATGAGAATCTGCAGAAGCATTGGAAGAATCCCAACGCAACCCTTGAAAATCCCCCCATTCCGGAATTTAAAAAGCACTATTATACTTCCGATGTGGACCATGATGCATTTGATCCTAAGGTAACCAGCGAGTATTCTACTTTGCCTTCTTGCCGCGAGGCACTCCCGGCAGAATCCAACGGAACTAACATCGGTACCTTTGTGGATATGGACAATGCCATCGACGTATATGACTTTTACCGTGCCTGGCATATCGGCGTTGCCAATTCTGTTTTGCATTTTGCTAAGATCGTCAAAAAGTTAACTCCCGATGCTTTCATCGGCGCCTTCTATGGCTCTCAAGGCTGCATCAACTATTTGCGATCCGGCACCAACGGTGGAACCCGGATGCTTCTGGATAGCCCCTATATTGATTTTCTTGCCGCTCCCGGTGTTTATGAAAATCGTGGTCCCGGCGGTGCGGAAGGCCAGCGTCAGGTTCAGGACTCCTTCTTCCTGCACAATAAGGTCTATATTGTAGAGCAGGATACCCGCACTGTTTCCGACAGCAAGCTTCACCGTCGTCGCATTGGCATTTACGATATGGACGACTCTTTGAACGTTATGAAAAGAGAATTCGGCCGAAACCTCTGCGAAGATGTAAATGCCTGGTGGTTTGACCAGATTTTGGATCACAATCGCTATCGTTACCCTGAAATGTATCAGCTGATGGCAACGCAGCAGAGAATTGCCAGAGAAGCATATGAGATGGATCGAACCAAAAAGAGCGAGATCGCTTTTGTATTTGACGAAGAGTCCTTCCAGGCCGTTTCCTTGCAAACCACCAACGATACGGTGGAATTGATGCGCAATTACGAAATTGCTCACATTGGTGCTCCTGTGGATCAGTATTATCACAATGATCTTTCCGATCCCAATATGCCCTCGTATAAGATGTATGTATTCTTTAACACCTTTGTTTTGACTGCGAAGGAGAGGGAAGCGATCCGGAAAAAGCTTGCCAAAGATCACGCTCTTGCAATTTGGATCTACGCCCCCGGCTTTGCCGATCCTGAAGCAGAAAAGAAAATGTCAGCACAGCATATGTCGGAATTGACCGGTATCAATATGAAAATTGCCAATGACTTTTTCGATCCCACCTTCCGCTTCAACGGCGATTATCACCCCATTTCCGATGGCATTGACCGCCATTATCTTTACGGCAAGTTTGATTGGCGACGCACCATGATGATGCCCTCTCCCAGATCGAAATACAGCACATATATTTATCCGCTCTTTTATGCAGATGATCCTGAGGCTGTCAATTTGGGTCATTACCTCCTGGCTGATTATCCGGCAGTATCCGTGAAGGAAACACCGGAATTTACTTCGGTTTATTTTGGATCCCGTTCCATTCGCTATGACCTGATCCGCCATTTTGCCCTCTATGCCGGCTGCCATATTTATATTGACAGCGATGATGTGCTCTATGCCGGACCGAATCACGTCACCCTTCACGCATCCTCTTCCGGAAAGAAAATGATCCGTTTTCCCGAAAAGGTCACTGTAACGGAAGTGTACGAGAATAAGTGTTACGGTGAAAATACCGATTGTATTGAATTTGAGGCCTATATCGGCGAAACCAAAATGTTCCGTTTAGACAAATAAAAAAATGAGGCGAAAGCCTCATTTTTTTATTTTTTTACAACTTGAACAGTAGCGATTTTGTAGTATGAAAAAGCATTCAAATGTTCTTTTGTTAAAACCTCGCCGCAAATGGCAATGGGAACCGCCGGGGGACAGTTGACGCAAGGCTGAGAGAGAATCCTTCCTTCGGCATCCTCTACCTTTACCTCCTCCCATAACGAAAACAATGCTTCCCGAACCGAAAGGGAACATTTTGCCTTGGGAATACTGGGAGGAAAGGAAAGAAGTGGATTTTTTTCTTCCAAGTTGCAAAGGATCTCTTCCACTCTCAAAAGGGCATCCAAGCCGTTCTCCGGAGTGAACATCAAAACAGTGTGATCCGGGTCGGAAAATTCACATTCAATATTTTGAGCGCGTAAAATATTGGCGATTTCATCTCCGGAATAACCCAAGGATTTTGGCATCAGTGCGATTTTGAGTGGCTCGGAACCGGTCGACATAAAGCCTTTTTTTCTTAAGGTTTTTTTTAGCTGAAAGAGTGCGTCACAGTAGGCATAAAGCCGCTCGCGATACCCATCTGTCAGATAGCGATTGCAAGCGTCCAGCGACTGTAAAATCAGATAGGAAGGACTGGTGGAAGAATATAAAGCCATGGCCTCTTCCGCTAAGGAAACAAGAATCTCCGGGGCCTCTTTTCCGATGTGAAGATAAGCGCCGCCGGTTAATACCGGAAGTGTTTTGTGGGCAGAATCACAGCAGAGATCCGCTCCCAGCGCAATGGGGTGCGCACTCTCCGGAAGAAAACCTAAGTAAGCACCGTGGGCATTGTCCACCAAAAGAAGGGCGCCGTTCTGATGACAAACCTTGGCAAGGGAGGAAATGTCGGCAATGTTTCCCAGATAATCCGGACTTGTAATATACACTGCCACCGGCTTTTCCTGACATGTATCAAAAAAAGTGATCAGATCCTCTTTTTTGATGTGGCAAGAAAGAAGGGAAGTCCTTTCACCGGAAGAGAGCCAAATTGGGTCAAGATCCAAAAGAGCCATGGTGGTTAGAAATGATTTGTGTGCATTTCTGGCGCAGGCAATGATGGGATTTTGTTTCGTCTTTTTAGCATATAGAAGCGCAAGAGTCAACATGGCGCGAATGGCAAGGGTGGAGCCTTCGGTGGAATACAGGGTTTTTTTACTTTGAAAAACAAAGGCTGCATTGTCCTGGCTTTCCTTCAAAATGCCATTCTCCCGGTAAAGTACATCTGCACCGGAAATTTCCGTAATGTCTCTGGATTCGATTCCTAAAACGCCGTTCCCTTTATGGCCAGGCATATGAAGCCGTGTGATGCCAGATTTGGCATACTGTTCCACAAAATCCAAAATCGGTGTTTTCATATTATTCTGACAGTTCCTTTGCCGCTTGCAGCATAATGGCACATTCCATTCGCTTGCGGAAGAGGGTACATCCGCTTTCGTAAATTCCGCTGATCGTTCCGGTGGCGTGGAAAGCATTGGCGGCGCAACCGCCGGAGCAGTAGAGCTTTGCCCAGCAATCTTTGCATTCCGGACGGGAATAAACATTGCAGGAGGCAAATTCCTCTTGCTTCTTTTGGTTTGTTACACCGTCCCAAATGTTGCCCAAAAGGAAGTCTTCCTCTCCCACAAATTGATGACATGGGTAAAGATCGCCCCAGGGGGTGACTGCCATATACTCCGTACCGGAACCGCATCCGGAAACTCTTTTATAAATGCAGGGGCCACCCTTTAAATCAATCATATAGTGGTAAAAAGTAAAGGGCTTTCCTTCCTGTTCCCGTTTTTGCATCAGTTCTGCCAACAGCTCATACTGCTTTAAAACAATCTCAATGTCTTTTTCCGTCAAAGCGGAGGGATCATTTGGTGCACAGACCACAGGCTCCATGCTCAATTCGGTAAATCCCAAACGCAGCATTTCTTCAATATCTTTAAGAAAATCCGGATTGCGATGGGTAAAGGTGCCACGAATATAATAGTTTTTTCCGCCTCTTGATTGGACCATCCTTTGAAACTTGGGAACGATCTTATCCCAACTTCCGTTTCCGGCATAATCCACACGAAAATGATCGTGAACCTCTTTTCTTCCGTCCAGGCTTAAAACCACATTGCTCATTTCCCGGTTGGCAAAATCAATCACGTCATCGTCGATCAAAACGCCATTGGTGGTCAGAGTAAAGCGGAAATTTTTACCGGTTTCTTTTTCTCGCCCTCTGGCATATGCAACAAGCTCCTTGATCATATCAAAATTCATCAGGGGCTCGCCGCCAAAAAAGTCAACCTCAAGGTTTCGTCTTCCTTTTGAGTTTTCAATGAGAAAATCAAGGGCACGTTTTCCAACCTCAAGGCTCATAACGGCCCGGTCACCCTGGTATTTTCCTTGACTGGCAAAGCAGTAAGCGCAGTTTAAATTGCAAGTGTGCGCCACGTGAAGGCAAAGAGCCTTGATGACACCACTGGTCTTTTTCTTCAGGTCTCCTGCCATGGGAGAGAATGTGTCCGGCGCAAAAAGCTTTCCGGCCTCCTTTAACTGGGTGACCTGATCGTAACAGAGTTCCAGTTCGGTTTCATCCACATCGTCCCGATGGCCGTATTTTGTCAAAAGTTGAGAAAGCAGGGGACCTTTTTCGGTGGTCTCGTATTCCTTGATCAGATCAAAGGCAACCTCATCCACAATATGTACAGAGCCGGAAAAAACGTCCAAAACGATGTTCAATCCGCCCAATTGATAGCAATGTATCATGTTTCTCCTCTCATTCTGCAAAAAATGCCGCCCAAGGCGGCATTTTTTGAGTGTTGCAAACGTTTATTTGCTTTCCTTGTTTTCGCACTGCTGGTTGGCAATGCCGCAACTGGTCTTGCAAGCAGACTGGCAAGAGGTCTGGCATTCGCCGCAACCGCCTTTTTTTGCGCTTTCACAAAGATTTCTGGTTTCCAGTGTTTTGATGTGTTTCATTGAGTTTGACTCCTTCACTGTTAGATTAAAACAATTATAGCATGTCCTTTTTCCAAAGTCAATGAAAGAGACTGATTTTTCCCGTTTTTTCACGAAAAAAATCCAGAACTGTAGGGAAACGCATTGCAGTGGAACAAAAATTATGGTAAAATGCTCTCAGAAAGAAAAGGTGCATGTATGGAATACAAGAAGGTTTATCCGGCCACTTTTTTATCTCGTCCCAATCGCTTTGTGGCGAGGGTGCTTTTTGACGGAAAAGAAGAAGTGGTCCACGTAAAAAATACCGGTCGCTGCAAGGAACTTTTGATTCCGGGAGCGCAGGTTTTCCTTAGTCTGGAGAAAAATGAAAACCGAAAAACACGCTTCGATCTGATTGCAGTTGAAAAGGTATGCAGGGGAGGAAGTCTTCTTGTGAATCTGGACTCTCAGGCACCAAACCAAGTGGCCTCGGATTATTTGCAATCCTGCGGCTTGTTTTCGCCCGATGCGGTGATTCGGCGAGAGGTCAATTTTAAACATTCCAGATTTGATTTCTATATTGAAGATCAAAATCGTCGCGCTTTTGTGGAAGTCAAAGGAGTTACCCTGGAACAAGGCGGCGCAGCCTTCTTTCCCGATGCACCCACCCAAAGAGGGGTTAAGCACATCATGGAATTGATCAAGGCTAAAGAGGATGGGTACGAAGCATATATTTTGTTTATTATTCAAATGAAACCCATTCGGTATCTTTCGCCCAATGATGTCACCCACCCGGAATTTGGAAAGGCTCTGCGAGAGGCGGCGGAAAAGGGCGTTGGGATTTTTGCGGTGGATTGCGTTGTGACTCCATCCACCTTGATCGCAGATTCGCAAATTCCGGTTCAATTATGAAAGAGAGGCAAATGTGAGAGTTTTATTTGTGGGAAACAGTTATACGTTTTATAACGAAATGCCTACTATTTTTCAAAATTTGGTGGAGGAAAACGGGGTTGAAATCCAGGTCGATTCTGTTACCAAGGGCGGACGCCAACTTGCGTCCAATTTCAATCCGGAGAATGAAGAAGCAAAGCTTTTGCGACAATACCTCTCTCAGAATCACTATGATGTTTGCTTCCTTCAGGAGCAGAGTGTAAAGCCGGTTTTGCAGCCAGAGCTTTTTGTCCAATCTGTGAAAGATACCTTCGATCTGCTCCGTCCCTCCTGCAGTCGCGTGATCCTCTATGAAACCTGGGGCAGAAAAGAAGGAAGCACAAAACTTGAAAAGCTGGGCATGACAAGCGGTGACATGACCTTACATCTTGCTCGGGCTTATCAAAAGGCGGCAGATGCCATTGGCTCCGTTTGCTCCCGTGTTGGCCTGGCTTTTCGCAGAGTGTCCGATTCTCATTCGGAAATAGAGCTGTTCCAGCCTGATCTTTCTCATCCCTCTTACGAGGGAAGCTGTCTTGCTGCCATCTGTCATTACAAAACGGTTTTTGGCTCGCTTCCGAAAAAAGCCGGATCTTTGAATCTTTCCGATTCGGTTTTGAACGTGTTTTTTCAAGCAGCAGAATAAAATAAAAAGGCCTTGGATGATTCCAAGACCTTTTCCTTTTTACAGGAGCGCTTTTCCTACGATTTTTTTGACCTTTTGTGCCGTGCCGGCAATGCATCCGGGTGCGTGGGCATCTTGAGGGAAGAGAATGCAGAAATAACCGGGCTTTAAGAGAACGGGTGTATTGTCTGTATCAAATTTTGCCAGAAGAGCGTCCTTTTCAGGATTGTATTCCATATAAACATCGGAAAGCTCATCGGTGTTTTTTACGTAAATGGTTTCTTCCCCTTCAAACATACACATTACGTCAATATAATTTCTGTGTGCTTCAAAGGAGGCATTGTCGGCAGGGTGGGTTTCATATTGATTGGGATTCATAAAAGCATTCTTTTCATCCAAAAAGATTTTTTCGCTGGGAAAGGAATCAGCAGAAATAGAGGTGACGGCCTCCAAAATCTTGTCAATGTTTGGATGAATTCCCACATAGAACTTGGCGTTTTCAAAGCGATCCAGAATCATAGTAAAATCTCCTTTATTATCTTCATTTCATCGCGGATCAAAAAGGGAATGCTATTCGATCCATCTGGTGATATTATGGTGCAAAGAGTACTATCTTGTCAAGAAAAAGTTTGACAAAATATTCAGTTGAAGATATAATGAACCTGTTGATAACACAACAAAAAAACATAGGGGGAAACCATGCTTCTTCGATACATTCGCTTTTCTATGGCGATCTCATCCATTTCCTATTCCATTCACAAGATCTGTAACGATGAAATGAAAAAGATCGGAATGAAAGGCTCGTTTGTTCAATATCTGGCAGCTATGGACCGGGATTGCGAAAACGGTGTTACGGCCGCAAAGCTCTGTGAGCTTTGCGATTTGGATAAAGCTGCAGTTTCCCGCGCTGTCTCCGAAATGGAAAAAAACGGACTTGTCACCAAGGAAGAAGACGGTGGAAAGATGTATCGGATTCGTTGGTTTTTGACGGAGCGGGGAAAAAAGGTCACCCGGCATGTAAAGGATCGAATCAAAACTGCCGTGGAGCAAGCAAATTTAGGCCTTTCCGAAGAAAATCGGAGAGTTTTTGTGGAATCCTTGCAAATGATCACAAATAACCTACTTTCCATATCGGAAAACGGACTTCCTCAAGGAAATATCAAATGAGCGTGAAAACGCTCATTTTTTTATAGACTTTTTTCAATGAGAACCGCCAGAGGAGGATCACCTGTTCGATTGATAAAGTCGGTATATAAAACAGAAAAATGGTCGGGATTAAGCCCTTTTAGTTCCTTCAAGATCCCGTCCCGTTCGCTGGTTCCGTTTTCTTTCCCGTAATAGAGGCAAATGGACATGACTCCGCCAGGCTTTAGAAGGGAAAGGGCTGCGCGAATGGCAGGGATAGAGGTTTCGGTGGTAGAAAAAATCTTGTGGTCGCCACCGGGAAGCCAACCGAAATTGAACATGATGGCATCCACACTGCCTTCGTCGGCAAAGGAGGCCATTTTGCTATGGCAGCAATGATAAACTTCGGCATTTTGAATGTTTTCGGAGGCCAGAAGCTCTTTTGTGCTTGTTACCGCTTCTTCCTGAATGTCAAAGGCAATCACGCGGCCGGTCTCGCCAACGGCTTTGGCAAGAAAAAGTGTATCACGCCCACGCCCGGCAGTCCCGTCAATGCAAAATGCACCGGGAGCAATATTTTCCTTTATGAATTTGTGAGAAAGGCCAAGAGCATTGAAGGGGAAGTTCATTGGGAAGAAAGATTTCCTTTCATGGTTTTAAAGAATCGAATCTGAAGGGGAATGGTAACAAGAAGGGTCAAAAGATCTGCCAAGGGCTGCGTCAGCAAAACCCCGTTGATGTGAAAGAACCGGGAAAGAATGAAAATCAGCGGCACATAAAAGATACCCTGACGACAGCTGGCAAGAAACGTGGCACCTGTGCTTTGTCCCAGTACTTGAAGCGTTTGATTGGCCATGGTGGAATAGGAAAGAAAGGGGATGGTAAAGGCAAGATAGATCATAGCCTTTTTTCCCATTTCGATTACAAGCCTTTCCTTTTCCGGGTTGGAATCCTGGATAAAGAAATTCATAACCGGCTCAGCAAAAAGGGTCATTCCCACAGTTGCAACGATGCAAAATGCGGTGCCGTAAAGTACCACCAAGCGAAAGGCTTTCTTCACACGGTCGTATTTTTTTGCTCCGTAATTATAGCCGGCAATGGGCTGATATCCTTGACCGAAGCCAATAACTACGGAACGGACGAACATATAGATTTTGGTACAGATTCCAACCGCCGCAACAAGTGCTTCGTTTGTGATTTCGGAGGGGGTAAGAGAAGTGGCAATATGATTGAGAATTGCGGTGGAAAAACTGGCAAGGCCCTGACGGAAAAAGGTGGGAAGTCCGTTTTTGAAAATCATAAAATAAGTTTTTGCACGCCGGGAAACAAATGAGAAGCGAAAGCGAACAATACTGCTTTTTGAAAACGAGAGGAGCAAAAGGACTGAAAAGCTTGCTGCCTGTCCGATCACAGTAGCCAAAGCAGCTCCGCCGACTCCCATTTGGAAATGGCGAATAAAAAGGTAATCCAAAAACATATTCAGAATTCCGCCAAAAGTTAAACCGATCATAGAAGAAACGGTTTTTCCTTGTGCTCTGAGAACGTTGTTGATCACAAAGGAGGCACACATAATCGGCGCGCCGAAGGAAATTACTTTTGCATAGTCGGCAGCGTAGGGAAGGATCTCGCCCTTTGCACCCAAGATCCCAACGATTTGTCGGGAAAAAGTCGATCCCAGGATCAAAAGGATCAAGCCGAAGCAAAAGGCTGAAAAGAAAGCGGAAGATGCATATTCATTGGCATCTTTTTCCTTTTTCTCTCCAAGACTTCTGCTGATCAGACTTCCACTTCCCATACCGATTCCAAAGCCTGCTGCCTGGATGATGGCCATCAGGGAAAATACAACGCTGACGGCGGCAGATTGGGAGGTGCCAAGGTTCGATACAAAATAGGTATCCACCAGATTATAAAAGGAAGTGATCAGCATCCCCGCCAAGGTAGGGAGCCCCAAGGAAAGAATTAAGCCTGGTAGAGGACGTTCGGTCATTCTTTGAAATTGTTTTTCATCTTTGTTCATAAATAACCTCTCATTTTATGTTCAACCTTATTATACACGCAAAGCACGAAAAAAAACAAGTCGGAATGGGAAGAAATGTTAAGAAAGATGACCTTGACGAAAAACCATAAAAATATTATAATGTCGGTGAAAATTGTTAGGAAGGAGGCGCCTATTTTGAGTCGGGAAATTTTTCTTGTTTTAACCCAAACCCGTTCGGTTTTATCCCAATTGATCAAGGTTGTGACCCGTGCGGAATTCAATCATATCTCCATTTCGCTTGTGCCCGATTTGGATCCAATGTGGTCTTTTGGCAGAAGGCGTCCGTATAATCCTTTCTGGGGCGGTTTTGTGAAGGAATATCTGTGGAAGGGAACTTTTTACCGTTTTCCCGGCACTCGATGCGAGGTACTTTCTTTGAAGATCCCGGAGGAAACCTATCTGGAACTCCAGAATTTCCTTGATGAAATGTATGAAAAGCGGGACTCTTATAGCTATAATTTCATTGGGCTTTGCTTTGCCGCGCTTGGTGTAAAATACCCGGTGGAGAAAAAGTATTATTGCTCAGAATTTGTGGCCGCGCTGTTTCGTCGGTTCAATATCAGCGGCTCTGAGCGGTTTTCCCACATTGTGAAGCCTTGTGATTTTTATGATTTTCCCGGTGCAAAGTCTGTGTATCGCGGCCTTTTGAAGCATTATCCAGTTCCTACAAAGAAATGAAAAAGTCAAAAAACAAGCACCCGGTAGTGGGCGCTTGTTTCATCTTTAAAACCTTTATTAAAAAACGAAGAGAATGGTAAAGAGCGAAAAAGTAAAAATCCCCATTCTTCCGAATGAGGATCTTTGGTACGGGTAACAGGACTTGAACCTGCACGGTTACCCACCAGATCCTAAATCTGGCGCGTCTGCCAATTCCGCCATACCCGCGTATTTTGGCTTAGTTTACACGATTTTGATCCATTTGTCAAGGAGGATTCTATGCAGTATCGTATTTCCGGTCTTCGGCTTCTTCCCGGAGAGAGATGCGACCTTTTGATGAAAAAAGCAGCAAAAGAAATGTCAGTGTCGCCGGAAGATATTTTGAATCTTGACTTGTATCGTAAATCCTTGGATGCCAGAAAAGGGAAACTTTCCTTTCTCTATACGGTTCAGGTTTCGCTAAAACCCGGAATGATTCCCCGTTTGTCCAGAAATTGCCAAGTGATTCATCCGGAATCCGAATACCAGGTGAAAACCGGCTTTTCTACTGAATCAAGACCGGTGGTGGTGGGCTTTGGCCCGGCCGGAATGTTTGCCGCCTTGCTCCTTGCCAGAGCCGGTCTTTCTCCCATTGTGATCGAAAGGGGGAAAAGAGTGGAGGATAGGCAGCAGGATGTAAAACGGTTTTTCGACGGTGAAGGCCTTGTTTTGGAGTCTAACATTCAGTTTGGCGAGGGTGGCGCAGGCACCTTTTCCGACGGAAAACTCAATACTCTCTTAAAGGATAAGAATTACCGCGGTCGCTTTGTCCTGAAAGAATTTGTAAAAGCCGGTGCTCCGGAAGAAATTCTGTATTTGAATAAGCCTCATATTGGAACTGATCGTTTGCGCCTGGCGGTTCGCGGAATCCGTGAGGAAATATGCCGCTTGGGAGGAACCTTACATTTTGGCAGCCGCTTTTTGGAGCCGGTGACCCGAGATGGTCATCTCATCGGAGCCAAAATCCTCTTTCCGGATGGCGAAAGGACTCTGCCTTGCCGAGCCCTTTTTCTTGGAATCGGCCATAGCGCGAGAGACACATTTCGTGCCCTTCAACGGGTGGGAATCAAAATGGAGAAGAAGATCTTTTCCGTTGGGGTTCGAATTGAGCACCTCCAAGAAAAGATCAATTTGGCCCAGTTCGGACTTTTGGCCTCTTCACCCGATTTACCTGCTGCTGACTATAAGCTTGCCGTTCCTACCTCCACCGGGAAAACGCTCTATACTTTTTGCATGTGTCCCGGCGGTGTTGTGGTACCTGCCGCCAGCGAAGATGGGGGCGTTGTTACCAACGGAATGAGCTATTTTGACCGGAATGGCAAGAATGCAAATTCCGCTCTTCTTCTAAATGTACTGCCGGATGAGCTGGGAGAGGATCTGTTTTCCGGATTTGATTTTCAGCGACGTCTGGAGGAAAAAGCATTTTTGGCTGCCGGCGGAAGCTTCAAAGCACCTTGCCAGCTGGTCGGAGATTTTCTTTCCGGCTGCAATAGTGCCGATTTCGGCTCTGTGTTGCCTACGTATGCCAGAGGAGTGAAAAAAGTAGATCTGGATGATATTTTTTCCGCGGAGTATTGTACTGCATTGCGAGAGGGAATTGTAAAAATGGGGAAAATTCTTTCCGGCTTTGATGATCCCGAGGCGGTTTTGACTGGTGTGGAATCCCGTGCAACCTGCCCGGTGCGAATCGTGCGAGGCGAAAACTATCAAAGCTCCCTTTCCGGCCTTTATCCCATTGGCGAGGGGGCCGGTTATGCCGGGGGTATTATGTCATCCGCAATGGATGGAATGAAGGCGGTAGAAGCGTATTTAAAAGAATTAGAGGATAGAGTATGAAACTGATTATTATTCGACACGGCGATCCGGATTATCTGAACGATACCATCACTGCCAAGGGGGAGGTAGAGGCGGCCCTCCTTTCTGAGGTGGTAAAGAGAATCAAACCCGATACGGTCTATTGTTCTCCCAAAGGAAGAGCACAAAAGACTTGTCAGGCCTCGCAAAAGGTGCTTGGCTTCGAATACGAGACTTTGCCTTGGATGAAAGAATTTTCCGGCAAAATTTTCAATCCCACAACCCACAAGCGTACCATTTGCTGGGATCTGATGCCAAGCTTTTTCACCAAACACCCCTTGCTTTATAACGGGGAGCGCTGGATGGAGGATCCACTGCTTTCTCAAACGGACGTGGAAGAAAAATACAATATGATAAAAGAAGGCCTGGAAGCGCTCTTGAAAAAACACGGCTATGAGCGAGAAGGGGACACAAAGCTCTTTCGCGCGGTGCGTTCCAATCGGGATACGGTTGTGCTTTTCTGTCATTTTGCTCTTTTGGGGTCAATCTTATCTATTTTGACGGGAGCTTCTCCCTACATTTTCTGGCAGCATTTTTGTGCACTTCCTACCTCTGTTACCACCATTGTAACCGAAGAGAGGGAAGAGGGACTTGTTTCCTTTCGCTGTATCGGATACGGGGATTTGTCTCATCTTGCGCTTGGCAATGAGGAGCCGTCCTTTTCTGCCCGTTTTTGCGAAACCTTTGATGGAGAGGAAGGACACTGATCAAGAAAGGATTGATTTTTGATGGCTTCATTTGGTAAGGTGTCTCTTATTGTGCCGGTTTACAAGCACCCGGACTGGGTGAAATGTGCAGTGGAATCTGCCTTGAAACAAAGCTATCCCGATCTTGAGATCCTCTTGATCGATGACGGTTCTCCTGATGGCTGTGATCGTCTTTGCGACGATTTTGCAGCGATCGACCCTCGCGTTCGCGTGCTTCATAAGAAAAACGGAGGAGTTTCCTCTGCCAGGAATTTGGGACTTGAGAATGCTGACGGTGATTACATTGCGTTTCTCGACAGTGATGACAGAATGGAACCGGACCACATCGAGAGTCTTGTTTCCCTCATGGAAGAAACAAACTGTGATATTGCCTCCTTGTCAATGATCTTTTATGAGAGTGAAGAAAAGCCGTTCCCCTATGAGGATTCCGATGAAACGATTTTGCTTACTCCGGAACAAGCCATCTCCTCTATGCATTTGGAAGGTAAGTTCAATGGATATCTGATGAATAAGCTTTATCGCAAAGAGGTTTTAGCCGGTGTATGGTTTGATCCGGAAATTGCCATTCACGAGGATATGCTGTTCCTTTGGGATGCGCTCCTTTCCTCTAAAACCGTCTCTTGCAGAAAAAAGCATAGTTACCACTATCTTCTGCACGATTCTTCTGCTATGAACGCGATCTTTTCTCTACGTTATGAAACTGCACTGACAGCTGCAGAAAAAATGGTGAAAAATATGAAAAAATATTTTCCCCATCATTTGCATATCGCACAGAAAACGCTCTTATTTGCGGTGCTTTCCGTTGCCAACAAACGGGCATGGGCCTCTTGCTTGGACAAAGCCTCGTACCAAAAACTGAAGAACCTTTTAAAGGATCATCATTCGGCATCTGCACAAGGCTTGATTGTGGGAACAGACAATCAAATCTCTTACCGACTCTTACGGCGAAGCCGTGCTTTGTTTTTGCTCTGGAAGAGAATTGTTGCTTTGATAAAAAACGGAAAAGGTTGAAAAAAATATTGCTTTTTTGGATGAATTATGCTAAAATTACACATCAAAATTTTTGTTTGAAGCTCTAAGGAGGAAAAAGAATGTCAAAAGCGATCAATCAACAGGAACGGATTCAAAGACTTGTGATGATGGCTGTTTTAGTGGCTGTGGTTGCCGTTCTTCAATATTTCGGCGGTGCCATCGCCATTCCGGGTACCGGCCTTTCTATTACCCTGACGCTGGTTCCCATTGTACTTGGCGCCATTCTTTACGGCCCGGTTTTCGGTTCTGTTTTAGGAACTGTGTTTGGCAGCGTTGTGGCATTTTCTGTTTTGCAAGGGACTGCCGGTATTCTGGCTGCCAATATGCTCGCCGAGCGTCCTGTGCTTACCATTTTCCTCTGCATTTTTAAAGGATTTGCCAGCGGTCTTGCTGCAGGGCTTATTGGTGCTGCACTGATGAAAAAGAAACTCTATCTCGGCGTTACGCTCGCTGCCGTTACATGCCCAATTGTGAACACCGGAATCTTTTCCATTGGACTTGTGGTCTTTTATCGTGACATTGCATTGAACTTTGCCGGCTCGGCTTCGCTTCTTGCTTTCGTCATCGTTGGCATTGTGGGAATCAATTTTCTCATTGAATTTGCGGTCAACCTCATTTGCGCTCCTGTCCTTGTCCGTGTGATCGTTGCTCTGAAGAAAATCGGCATTCTGAAACTGGATACAGGAAATATTTAAGCGAATAAAAAACACCCTGCGAAAAAATCGCAGGGTGTTTTTTGTTTTAGAGGTAATGAGCCCGAAGCTCTTCTGATGAAAGGGGAGAAAGGTAGGAGGGCGGGAGATCTAAAATCGTCTTGGCGCCGCTTGCACCTTCTTGGCTGAGTCTTACCGCTCCGCGAGCAACTGCAACCAGAACGCTTCCGGTGAACTCCGGATTGGAATCCAATTTCAAGCGATATTCAATCATCTGCTTGTTACCGCTGGAGGTTTCGCCGGTGCGAATGACAAAGCCTCCGTGAGGGAGCGAGGCATGATGCTGCTTTAATTCTTCCAGGGAAATAAAATGAACGGTTGTGTCATAGTCGGCAAAGTAATTGGGCATTTCTTTAATTTCTTTTTCAATTTTTGCAGTATCAGCGCCTTCCTTTGCCACAACATAGCATTCTCTTGTGTGTTTTTCTCTCGTTGTGAGGGAAGGATTGGTTCCGCTGCGAACCGCTTCCAA
Source organism: Eubacteriales bacterium (assembly GCA_045541915.1). GTDB lineage: Bacteria > Bacillota > Clostridia > Oscillospirales > SIG627 > RGIG5579. Next base: position 151,836 of record JAZQJZ010000032.1, on the reverse strand, counting down.
TGCTTTGTCGATGGGAACTGTATATTGTCTGGCATCCAAAACGCCTTCAATTCTGCGAATGGCATCGGAGTGCCCCTGGCTGACTCCTTTTCCCCAGAAGGTATAATCGGATCCGTCAGGAAGAACGGCCCCGGAATACACTCGCATCAGGGAAAACATACCGGGATCCCAGCCGCAAGAGATAATACCGATTTTGTTTGCACCTTTTGCAGCGCGGTCCACTTGTTCAAAATGCTCGGGAATCCGTGCATGGGTGTCAAAGCTATCCACAACATTGAAATGCTGCACCAGCTCTGGAGTTTGAAAAATAAGATCGGTGGCACTTCCTCCGCAGAGGATCATAACATCAATCTGATCCTGAAATTTTAAAACGTCATTGGCGGAAAACACCGGTGCGCCGGTCACAGATTGGACAGAGCTTGGGTCTCTTCTGGTGAAAATTCCAACCAATGTGGCATCTTCATTTTTTAAAATTGCCTTCTCAACCCCTTTGCCAAGGTTGCCGTAGCCGTAAATTCCAATTCTCAAAATCATTACCTCCCAGCATTTCTTTACAAGAGAAAAGTGTATCATTTGGATGATGGTTTGTCAAGAAAAAACATTGGAATCTGAAGAAAAATCGGGGATAAATTCCGTCCCGACACTCTCTTTTTTCTGTGTGTAAATCCATTGGAAACCATAATTTTCTGCCACTTGCACAACCCGCTTATATTCCAGGGTGGTGATAGGGCGGTTCAGTCCCGGAATTTCTGCTGCATGATGCGTGGGCGTGTATTGCCGAAGAAGGGAAAGAACGATCTTGTTCTCCTTGAAAAGGGAAGAGATCATCTTCAAAATATTGACGGAATCAGCTGTGTGACCGGGGAGTATTAAATGCCGGATCATAACTCCGCTGGCAAGGAGGTCCCCGTTCCAAACTGGTTTTCCCACCTGCTTTTGCATTTCTTCAATGGCTTTGGCGGCCACCTCTGGGTAGTCCTTGGCCCTTGCCAATTTCAATGCAAGAGCAGGATCAAAGAACTTGAAATCCGGTAAATATATGTCAATAAGTCCGTCCAATGCCCGGATGGATTCAACTTCTTCATATCCTCCGCTGTTGAATAAAACAGGGATAGAAAGACCTTTTGTCTTTGCCATTTCCAGAGCCGGGATCAGGGTGAAAAGATGCGGAGTAGGGGAGACAAGGTTAATGTTGCAAGCTCCGTTCTCTTCCAATGAGAGAAACACATCGCAAAGAGTGCAGCTATCAAATTCCTCTCCATGCAAGAAACTGGAAATTTCATGGTTTTGGCAGAAGACACATTTTAGCTGACATCCGGAAAAAAAGACAGCTCCGCTTCCGGCGGCATAACAAATGCAAGGCTCTTCCCATTTGTGAAGCATAATTTTTGCCACTGTTGCATATTTCCCGGCGCCGCAAAAACCGGCTAAACTGTTTCGATCCACCTTGCATTTTCTTGGGCAGAGGGTGCAATTCATATTCCCGCCTCCTTCGTAAGCTATCATAACAGGAAAAGTCTTGTTTGTCCATAGCGCTTTGCCTTGACGATTCTTTTGCTTTGTGGTATAATGAATTGCAGAATTTTCCTAAAAGGAGTGGTTTGATGGGAATCGTACTGGGTATTGACATTGGCGGAAGCACCACAAAGATTTGTGGGTTTCAAAAAGAAGGAGAATTGATCCAGCCTCTTTCCGTAAAGGCAGATGATCCCATTTCTTCCATTTACGGCGCCTTTGGAAAATTCACTTCTCTTCATAAAATTTCCATTTCTGACGTTGAAAAAGTGATGGTCACCGGCGTCGGCAGCAGTTATATCAACGAAGATCTTTACGGTATTCCTACAGAACACGTTTTGGAGTTTGACTGCATTGGTCTGGGCGGTCAGTATTTGGCAAAGCTGCAGGAAACAGTGGTGGTCAGTATGGGCACCGGAACGGCGCTTGTCCATGTAAAAGGGGACCATATGGAGTATCTTGGTGGCACCGGCGTTGGCGGCGGAACGATCTTTGGACTTTCTGAAACCATATTGGATGTTCGGGATATGGATATTTTGGAAACACTGGCTGAAAGTGGTGATATCTCCAAGGTAGACCTTCGTATCTCCGATATTTCTAAAAAAAATTTAAGCCCGACTCTGGATCTGGATACCACCGCCTCTAATTTCGGTAAGCTGTCCGATCTTGCCACCAGAGAGGATCTTGCTCTTGGAATTATAAATCTTGTATTTGAAACCATCGGCATGATCAGTGTGTTTGCCGCCAGAAGATTTGAGATCCGTGATGTAGTGCTCACCGGAAAGCTCTCTGCCATGAAAAAGGCCAGAGAGGTTTTCGAAACTCTTGGAAAAATGTTTGATATGAATTTTATGTTCCCGGAGCACGCTCGCTTTGCCACAGTGATCGGCGCGGCACTGCTTCATTTTCATAAATTAAGGAACAACTGATTTCCTTTCCATTTTTTTGAAAAACACTTGACATTGCGCAAGGTTTTGTAATATAATGTACTTTAGTCGAAAACTGGCACTATGCTATAAGGAGGTGCAAACGAATGATCAGAACTTATCAGCCTAAAAAGCGTCAAAGAAAGATGGAGCACGGCTTCCGCAAGAGAATGAAAACTGCAAACGGCAGAAAGGTGCTCAAGAGACGCAGAGCGAAAATGAGAGCAAGACTCACTTATTAATTCTTGCAAACAGTCATAGTATAAAAACCACCGTTATCCGGAGTCTCTGTGAACCGGTGGTTTTTTCTATATCTGTTCCATTTTCAAATGGGAATGGTGAATATGGCAAAGATCATTGCGATCAAAGAAAACTACCTTTTTTCCAAGGTGTATTCCAAAGGAAAAAAAGTGACGGAAAAAAACCTTTCCGTTTATGTTTTGAGAAACTATAAAACCGGCGATACCCGCTTGGGTATTACCACCGGAAAAAAAGTGGGCAATGCCGTCGAGCGATCCCGAGCCCGTCGCCTCATTCGTGAGGCATTTCGTCTTTTGATTGACGGAAGACGTTTTAAAAAACCGTTTTGGATCGTGGTGGTTGCCCGCTCACCCATTGTTTGTCGTGATCGGAAAATGGACCAAGTTCGCTGTGATTTGGAACGGGCGTTTTCCAAACTCTCTGTCTTCTGTGAGGAATCAGAAAATTGAAGTATATCTGTATTTTTTTGATTCGGTTTTATCAGAGATTCATTTCTCCGTCTTTCGGTCCCCATTGTCGCTTTACGCCCACCTGCTCTACGTATGCTATGCAGGCATATGAAAAGCATGGCTTTTTCAAAGGCACGGTTTTGACCGTCTGGCGGATTTTACGTTGTAATCCCTACGGAAAGGCCGGTTTTGATCCGGTTCCTGACCGTTTTCCCAAAAGAAAGGAATAAGTAAATTGTCCGGAATTTTTGATGTGATCAGAATCCCTTTTGGATTCATTATTAAATGGCTTTATTCTCTTACCAATAGCTATTTGGTTGCCATTCTTCTGTTTTCGGTGCTCTTGAAGATTATTATGTTCCCTCTGGGCATCAAGCAGCAGAAGAATTCTCAAAAGCAAGCCTCCCTTCGTCCGAAGGAGAATATTATTCGCAAAAAGTATGCCGGTCGTAATGACCGTGCCACTCAGCTGAAACTGAATACCGAAATTCAGGAATTGTATCAGAAAGAGAATTTCAGCCCCTTTGGTGGCTGTCTTCCCATGCTGATTCAAATGCTGGTTCTTCTGGCGGTTTATGCAGTGGTACGTACTCCCTTGACCTACACAGCCAATCTTCCCACTGCAGATCGCTTCGACACTGTGGAAGCAGTAAAGCAGACTGTCACTTATATGGTGTATGAAGATGATAAGTCTTTGGAAGAAGGGGAGAAGGCACAGCTTCCCCAGTTCTTGACCATCAGCTCCAATTACGATGAAAAAGGCTTTTGGGAAGCCTTCAATGCAGGCAAATTCACTCTGTATTCCGAAATCAATTCTATCAGCTATATTCGGGATCACAAGGATGCCTTTATCGCACAATTTGATTCCGCTGTTCATTTTGATCAAGACGGAAATCAAGTGACCGTTGGCAATGGATTGGATCCTGCGGTAATCAGCGGCGAAAAGATTTATGATGCGCTTCCGGAAATGGAAGTATTCTCCGGCTTTGATTTGGGAGCGGTTCCGTCTCTCTCCTCCTTGACCGAGGATGAAATCGGCAAAAAGCTTTTGCTCCTAATCCCGATTCTCAACCTGATCTCTGCATATTTCGGCCAGGCGCTGACCCGTAAATTTACCTATCAGCCCGAGCAGAGCGCAGAAGTGCGGAGCCAAATGCGTATGATGAATATCTTTATGCCTCTGTTCAGCTTGTATATCGCATTTCAGGTTCCCACTGCTGTTGGTATTTACTGGATGATGTCCAACGTGCTATCTCCCGTGCAACAGATTGCGCTCTCCAAAATGCTCCCCATCAAGGAGATCACTCCCGAGGAAATGAGAGAAGCAGAGCGTCTTTACGGCGGTAAGCAAAAGAAAAAGAAAGGCTCCAGTAATACTGGTAAAAAGAAGAAATCTCTGGTGTATGATGACGATGACGAATATGAATCTGTGTCTACCGCACCGGAAAAGAAGGTCTTAACGGAGAAGAAAAACAGCGAAAAGAGCATCATTGACAAGGCTCCGTTAAAGGAAGAAAACGAAGAAAAATAAGGAATAATTTGGAAGGAAGTGGCATTCAAATGAAAGAATATACTTTTTCTGCAAAAAGTGTAGAAGAAGCTCTTGCCCTTGCTTCGCAGCAGCTTCATAAGGAAGTTCAGGATCTGGATTATACCGTTGTGGAAGAGGCAAAAAAAGGTTTTCTCGGTCTCGGTTCCACCGATGCAAAGATCACGGTTTTCTATGCCCCCACGGTAAGGGAGGCAACGGAAGAGTTTTTGCAGACTTTTCTGACCAATGCCGGTATCAATGCAACGATTCATTGCGAAGAAAAAGAGCAGGGTGATATTTCTTATACACTGGAAGGCGAGGATCTTGGAATCCTCATCGGTCATCATGGTGAGGTTCTGGATTCTCTCCAGTATCTGCTCAGTCTTGTGACCAACCGTCACGGAGATGATTTTGTCCGTGTGACCATTGACATTGAGAATTATCGCTCCAAACGGGAAAACACTTTGAAAGCTTTGGCGAGAAAAACCGCTCAGCGGGTTAAGAAGAGCGGAAGAAATGTAACCTTCGAACCCATGAGTGCCTATGAGAGAAGAATCATTCACTCTCAAGCTCAAGAAATTGAAGGTGTTACCACCCATTCCATTGGCTCTGGCGATGAAAGAAGAGTGGTAATGTCCCTTGTTGGTGCGCCCAAGAGAGACGCTCGTCCCAAAAACGCGCAGACTTCAGCGTCCGAAAAGCCCAAGGTGGTTTATGAATATAACCCCGTTCGTGAGCCTAAGACCATTGTCAAGGCAAAGAGCATCGAAGATATCAATCTCGCCGATGTGGAAGATACCGAAATGGTGAATTTATAATGAAAGCGGCGGATTTTCCGCCGCTTTGATTTTTTTCTTTAATTTTAGAATAGGAACGAGTATGAATCTATCAACCATTGCTGCCATTTCCACGCCTCATGGAAAAGGAGGCGTTGCAGTTTTGAGAATTTCCGGTCCCGAGGCGATCTCCATTTCTCAACGTATTTTTCGTCCTATGAGCGGCAAAGCGCTTGAGGACTACGAAAGTCGCTTTCAGATTTATGGAAATATTGTATCCTCGGATGGAAAAAATGTTTTGGATGATGGCTTGCTGACATATTTCAAAGGGCCAAACTCCTTTACCGGTGAGGACGTTGTGGAGATTTCTTGCCACGGCGGCGAGATCGTTACTTCTATGGTACTTTCAGCCATTTTAGAAAGCGGAGCTGTTCTTGCCGGCCCCGGTGAGTTTTCCCGGCGTGCATTTGTTAACGGAAAACTTTCTCTTACTGCCGCAGAGGGTATTGCGGATCTTCTGGATGCCCGTACTGAGGCGGCGGCGCTTCTTTCTTCCAAATCGGTTCGAGGAAAGCTCTCTCAAGAGATTGCATCCCTTTCCGATTCTCTTCTCAAGGTTTCTTCCTCCCTTTGGGCATATTTGGATTATCCGGAGGAGGATCTGCAGTCCTTGTCTGACGAGGAGATGATAGGGGAGTTGAATATGCTTGCCGAAGAGTGCCGTTTGCTGCTGAAAACCTTTGATACCGGCAGAGCAATTAACTCCGGTATTCCCGCTGTTATAGTGGGAAAACCCAATGCAGGAAAAAGCACCTTTTTCAATCGCCTCTTGGGAGAGGACCGCGCCATTGTCACATCCATTCCCGGCACCACTCGTGATCTGATCGATTCTCCCTTGAAACTGGGAAGAGTACTTCTGAATTTGTGTGATACTGCCGGCGTTCGGGAAACGGGCGCGGATGCGGTGGAAGGCATTGGCATTGAACGTGCCCTGTCCGCCCTTCACGAAGCAGAAATCGTGTTTGCGCTCTTTGATATTTCTCGTCCCTTGGAGGAGGACGATCAAATTGTTTTGGATGCCTTGGCAAATCTTGACAAGGATGTTCTTCTTATCCCTGTTTTGACCAAAAGTGATTTGGAATCAAAACTTGATTTGGATCAGCTTCCTTTTGCAAAGGAAACCTGTCTTGTAATTTCACAAACCGATGTTTCCCTTTCTCTTTTTGTTGAAAAAGTGGAAAAGGCATTCATTTCAGATGAATCCGCTCTTCGGGAAGGAAGGATCATTACCAATGCCAGACAAAAATCAAATCTGGTCAAGGGTTTGAATTTGATTTTAGAGGGTATAGACCAAATTGCAAACAGTCAGAAGGATCTTGCCTCACTAACCCTGGAATCTGCTTTGGCTGCTATTTTGGAAATTGACGGAAAAAGCGCCGGAGAGAAAATATTAGATGAAGTTTTTTCACGGTTTTGTATTGGAAAATAAAAGGAGTTTACTTTGGAAGCATTTAGATTTCGCGCCGGAGCGTGTAAGGTAGCCGTGGTTGGTGCTGGGCACGCAGGCTTGGAGGCTGCCCTGGCTGCAGCCAGAATGGGAGTTGAAACAATTTTGTTTACGCTCTCCCTGGAGTCTGTTGGCAATATGCCCTGTAATCCCTCTATCGGCGGTACCGGAAAGGGGCATTTGGTTTACGAAATTGATGCCCTTGGCGGCGAAATGGGCCGCGCCAGCGACGCCACCTCGCTTCAAAGCAGAATGCTGAATTTGGGAAAGGGCCCGGCGGTCCATTCTCTTCGTCAGCAGTCTGATCGTCGCGCATATCATCACTATATGAAGGTGTGCTGCGAAAATACGAAGAATCTTTCTTTGATTCAAGCAGAGATCTGCTCGGTTGAAAAAGAAGGGGAAGGCTATATCGTAACCACTCGCTTTGGCGCAGAGTACTTTGCAGAAAGTGTTGTAATCTCTGCCGGCACATATTTAAACTCCAATATCGTAGTGGGAGATGTCTCTTATTCAGCAGGCCCGGATCATTCCTACCCGGCGGCCTTTTTAACGGCATCTCTTGAGAAAATGGGCATTGAATTTCGCCGTTTTAAAACCGGAACACCGCCCCGGATCCATGCCGATAGCATCGATTATGAAAAATGCGAGGTGCAGGAAGGGGATCAGAATCCGGCATCCTTCTCTTTCGATACCGATCATGAGGCATTCGCAAAAAAAGAACAGAAAAAGTGCTTTGTGGTCTACACCAACGAGAAGACCCATCAGATCATTCGTTCCAACATTGATCGCTCTCCGCTTTATTCCGGAAAGATCAAGAGCACCGGCCCCCGGTATTGCCCCAGCATTGAAGATAAGGTAATGCGCTTTCCCGATAAGGAAAGACATCAGCTTTTTCTTGAGCCAATGGGCGCCGATACCAAAGAAATCTATGTCCAGGGGCTTTCTTCCTCCTTGCCGGAGGACGTTCAAAATCAAGTGATCCATTCCATTGTTGGGCTTGAAAATGCCCAGGTGATGCGAACTGCCTATGCCATTGAGTACGATTGCATTGATCCCACCCAATTAAAATCTACGCTTGAATTTAAAGATCATCCGGGACTGTTTGGCGCCGGTCAGTTTAACGGTACCAGCGGCTACGAAGAAGCTGCATGTCAAGGACTGGTGGCCGGAATCAATGCCGCTTTGCGTCTGCAAGGAAAGGACAGTCTGGTTCTTACCCGGCAGTCCAGTTATATTGGTACCCTGATCGATGACTTGGTCACAAAAGGGACCAATGAGCCCTATCGAATGATGACGAGTCGCTGCGAGTACCGTCTCATTCTTCGCCAGGACAACGCCGACCGAAGGCTTCTGGAAGAGGGAAGGCGAGTTGGTTTGATTGGTGATGAGCGTTATGAGGCGAAAAAAGCACTGTTTTCTGCCATTGACTCTGAAATTCAGCGAGCAGAGAATACCTTCCTCCCCCCCTCGGACAAGTTGAATGCCATTCTGATCAAACTAGAAAGTCAACCGGTCTCCGGTGGTGTGCGGTTGGCGGATTTGATTCGTAGACCCGGGATCCATTATGCCGATCTTTCTTCTGTGGATCCCACTCGTTCCCAACTGAGTGATGAAGTTTTGGCACGCGCGGAAATCGAGATCAAATATGCAGGGTACATCAAAAGACAGCTGGCTCAAGCGGAGCAGTTTGTAAAACTGGAATCCAAGACCATTCCGGAAAACATTGACTATCAGTCCATTCAGGGTCTTCGTCTGGAAGCGCGGCAGAAATTAAGCCAGATTCGGCCGGAGAACATTGGTAGAGCTTCTCGCATTTCCGGCGTTTCCCCTGCAGATATTACCGTTTTGATGATCTATTTGAATATGAATGAGGAGAAATGACCATGCCATTGGATGAAAAATATCTTCGTTTGATCCAAAGCATTATTCCGCAAGCCCAAGATCCGATGATCATTCAGCGCCTCTCACAGCTTTATGATCGTGTTTTAATTACCAATGAAAAAATCAATATTACCTCTCTTGTCTCTCCCATCGATGTGACCTTGAAGCATTTTTTGGACTCCCTTTCCCTCTTTTCTTCCCCTGTTTTTCGAAAGGGATTTTCTGCCGGAGTTGAAATCTGTGATTTTGGTTGTGGTGGCGGTTTTCCCGGACTTCCGCTTGCTTGCGTGAATCCGGAGCAAAAGATCACCATGATTGATAGCACAGAAAAAAAGATCCGCGCCCTTGACGAAAATGCCGTTTCTCTTTCTCTTTCCGGGATTGTACCCGTTTGGGGAAGAGGAGAAGAGCTTTCTGCTGTAAAGGGCGGTATCTACCGAGAAGCATTTGATCTTTGTGTTTCCAGAGCCGTTGCGGCTCTGCCGATTTTGTGTGAACTTTGCCTTCCCTTTGTAAAGGTAGGAGGGATGCTGATTGCCATGAAGGGACAAAAGGCGATGGAAGAGGTGGAAGATAGCCGCCGTGCCATTCCGGCACTTGGCGGTGTTTTGAAAGAAGTACAGGAAATCACCTTTGATTCCTCCAGAGTCTCCCTTTCCGATTTCAGCGATGAGGAAAAGGAAAAAATTGAAACCTTCTTCTCCTCGAAACGCTATCTGGTTGTCATTGAAAAAAAGAAGAAAACTGCGCCTCAATATCCAAGAAAATGGGCTCAAATGGTAAAAAAACACTTATAAAAATCAAAATACGGAACATAATGAAAGAAATTGCGATTTTTTCGCAATTTCTTTTGCTTGACAAGAAAATCCGTTTTTGGTATAATTTTTTTGTCTTGAGGGAGTAGTTTGCGCCTTTGGCGTGGTGTGTCAACAATACCGATCTCTGTTTTTTCAGAGGTTTGGCTCACCTTAATGAACCAGACTCTTGTACGGTGTGGTGCTGTACGGGGATTCGCTCGGTGCAGTAATCGCACCGAGTTATTTTTTTTTGAAAGGAAAAATATATCTATGAAACCTTTTTTTCAAGACGAAAAGCAAGTTCTGGAAAGTCTGCAAAGTACGCCTGATGGCTTAACGTCGGCAGAAGCAGAAAAAAGATGCGAGAAATTCGGAAAGAATAAATTGGCTGAGGGCAAGAAGGAAACTCTATTTCAGCGATTTATCAAAGAACTGATGAATCCTATGATTCTGGTTCTTCTGGCTGCTGCTGCCATTTCCGCTGTTACCACCATTATCAACAATAATCTTCCCGGAGCCGAGCCCGAATCCTTTGCGGATGCGTTCATCATTCTGTTTGTGGTGATTCTCAATGCCGTTTTGGGTGTGGTTCAGGAAAGCAAAGCGGAGCAGGCCATTGAAGCGTTGAAAACGATGACTGCTGCCACCTCTCGCGTTCTCCGTGACGGAAAAATGGAGCTGGTAAAGAGTGAGGATCTTGTTCCCGGTGATGTGATTCTTTTGGAAGCCGGTGACTCGATTCCTGCCGACTGCCGCATCCTGGAATCTGCTTCTTTGAAAATCGAAGAAGCTGCCTTGACCGGTGAGTCTGTACCGGTGGAGAAAATTTCGGAAGCTCTCTCTTCTGAATCTGACAATGTTCCTCTTGGCGACCGTAAAAATATGTGTTATATGGGTAGCACTGTGGTTTACGGCAGAGGAAAAGCCGTTGTGGTTTCCATTGGTATGGAGACAGAGATGGGCAAAATTGCCGGTGCCTTGACCGAAACTGTGGAAGAGCAGACCCCTCTCCAGGTAAAGCTTGCGGGTCTGTCTAAGATTCTTACATGGCTCGTTTTGGGAATTAGTGTTATCATTTTTGCTGTGGAAGTTATTCGCGCGCTTCTTGGCGGTGGACATCCTCAGTTTACCGATTACCTGGAAGCCTTTATGGTTGCTGTCAGTCTTGCTGTTGCCGCCATTCCCGAAGGACTTGCTGCCGTGGTTACCATCGTGCTTTCCATTGGCGTAACCAAAATGTCCAAGAGAAAAGCGGTGATCCGCCGTTTGACTGCAGTGGAAACCTTGGGTTGTGCGCAGGTGATTTGCTCTGATAAGACCGGCACTCTTACTCAGAATAAGATGACCGTTGTTCGTTCTTATTCTTCTGACGAGGAACTTCTTGCCAGAGGAATGGCCCTGGCATCCGATGCCGAATTTGATCCGGAAAAGGGGGAAAGCGTTGGCGAACCCACCGAATGCGCTCTTGTGAATTTTGCATTCAAGTCCGGTCAGAATAAAAATGAACTGAAATTGACCTATCCCCGCATAGCGGAAGTCCCCTTTGACTCCGGCAGAAAAATGATGACAACCGTTCACGCAGTTGAAAACGGTTTTCTTCAGTTTACCAAGGGTGCTCCCGATGAGCTTTTGCGCCGTTGCACATCCTATCTTGCAGAAGACGGTGTTCATCCCTTGACGGATGAAAAGAGAGCAGAAATTCTTGCGGAAAATAAGAATATGGCCGATCAAGCACTTCGTGTTTTGGCCTGTGCCTATCAGAATCTTGACGTCAAGCCCGAAAAAGAAGATTCCGAATCCTTGGAGAAAGATCTGATTTTTGTGGGACTTTGCGGTATGATCGACCCCGTTCGTCCCGAAGTGAAGGATGCTGTCCAATCTTGCCGTGAAGCCAGTATTCGCGTTGTGATGATCACCGGTGACCATATTGATACTGCCATTGCCATCGGCAAGGACCTGAACATCTTAAGCGATGCCTCGCAGGCCATTCGCGGTTCTGAACTGGATTCTATGTCCGATGAAGAGCTGGACAAAGTGATCGACCGTTACAGTGTGTATGCCCGCGTTCAGCCGGAGCATAAGGTTCGCATCGTTTCTGCCTGGAAGAGACGTGGTATGGTTACGGCAATGACCGGCGACGGCGTCAACGATGCCCCCAGTATCAAAACGGCGGATATTGGTGTTGGTATGGGTATTACCGGTACCGATGTTACCAAAAACGTTGCGGATATGATCCTGGCTGACGATAACTTTGCCACCATTGTAGCGGCAGTGGAAGAGGGAAGAAAGATCTACGCTAATATCCGTAAAGCCATTCAGTTCCTTTTGTCCTCTAACTTGAGCGAAGTGATCGGTGTGTTTGTTGCCTCTATGTTGAGTTTTACTCTGTTAAAGCCGGTGCATCTCCTTTGGATCAACTTGATTACCGATAGCCTTCCCGCCCTTGCCTTGGGCATGGAGCACGGCGAAGCAGATTCCATGAAACAGAAGCCCAGAGATTCCAAAGAAGGTATCTTTTCCGGCGGCGTTGGCTTTGATATTTTCTATCAAGGCGCATTGGTTGCCATTCTTACCTTGATTGCCTATTTTATTGGTGACCATATGGGCGGCTCGGAACATGGAACCACCATGGCATTCCTGACCCTTTCTATGGCAGAGATCTTCCAGTCCTTTAACCTGCGTTCTCGCCGTGGTTCTATTTTTTCCATGAAAAAGCAGAATAAGTGGCTCTGGATGGCCGGTGCTGCCGCGTTGCTTTTGACCACGCTTGTTATCGAAGTAGAGCCTATTGCAGCGCTCTTCAAATTTACTGTGATTGAATGGAAAGAATATGCCATTGGTCTTGCTTTGGCATTCCTTGTCATTCCTTGTGTGGAACTGGTTAAATTCATTCAGAGAAAAATTGCAAAGAAATAAAATGAAAACGCACCTCCAATTGGAGGGGCGTTTTTTATGGAATGAATTGGGCTGCATTCCGTAGATAATAGAAGACCACTGTTATAAGAATGGCAGCTAAAATCAACCCAAAAATAAATCCGCAAACGAATTTTGAGACAAAGTTCAATTTGGTTTCCATCCTTATTTTTGATCTTCTATATTATTTGCACAGATTCTTTTTTTATGTTAAAAAATCACTTCCCGGTGTCAGTCCGTGAACAAATCCCTCGGAATTTGCAGAGGCGATGTCGCCGCCGATCACAGTATCCTTATAAATTAAAAGATTTGCAAAAACAGTTCCGTCATATTCATAATTGCTTACGAGATAAGTGTATTTCTTAACAGACTTTCCTTTGTATTTTTCCAGGTCCAACCCTTCACTGATCTGCATTTGATTGTATTTTTCAAAAATGGGATCAAATTCGGTTGGAATTTGGATTTCTTCGATATTTCTGGGTTCAGCCTCAACCTCCCAACCGTACTGCTTCAAAAACATGATTCGATCTTCGTTTGTGGCAATATTTTTGAAATCGGATTTGGAAATCTCTTTTCCGGCGGCAATTTCGCCTCCGTTTCCCATTCCACCCTTTCCCACCGGAACCATAAGAACTACGGTTAAAATCACCAAAATCGAGGATACAACAGAAAAAAATAACTTTAAATTTTGTCCCTTAACGGTTAAAATAAACATACCCTGCCTCCTGCAAATATTTATATCATATTATGCGTTGGCAGGGTAAGGTATGCTATGAGAGATCATCCAAATCGCTCCATTCCTCCAAAAGCTCGTCGCATTTTGATTGGAGGTCTTCCTTTTCGCTGTAGAGCGTGCTGAGAAGCTGATAATCAGTAGCACATTTTTCAGCTTCCAAATCAATTTGACGGATGCGCTCTTCCATAGAAGCAATCTCTTTTTCGATCTTTTCGATCCGCGCTTGGCGTTTGCGCTCCTCTTGTTTTTTGCGTTTTTGCTCCGCCCAGTCCTCTGCGGCAGAGCTTTTTTCAGTGACGGAAACGTCTTTTTCGTGGCTGATTTGGGTATTTTTATGATTCTGAAAGGCGTCGTAACCGTCCATATAAGAAAACAATTGACCGTTACCTTGAAAATCAAGAATTCTGGTAGCAATCTTTCGAATGAAATATCGGTCGTGAGAAACGGCAATTACGGTTCCATCGAATTGTAATATCGCATTTTCCAGTGCTTCTCGGGACTCAATATCCAAGTGGTTGGTAGGCTCGTCAAGAAGAAGCAAATTGATTTTTTTTTGCATCAGCTTTGCCAAAACCAGTCTTGCCCGTTCGCCGCCGGAGAGCACTCGAATCTCCTTAAACACATCGTCACCCTTGAAAAGAAAGGTTGCCAATAGAGAACGAATCTGTGTGTGATTTAAATTGCTATCTTCCCAAATTTCTTCCAAAACCGTGCTGTTTTCGTTGAGATGCTGATACTGATCATAATACCCCATCCGAACATTGTATCCAAAACGAAAGGAGCCACTGTCAGAGGAAAGATTTCCGGCTAAAATCTGAAGTAATGTTGATTTTCCGCTTCCATTGGCACCAATGATCAAAAGGCGGTCTTTTTTCTTTACTTCAAGGGAGAGATTGGAAAACAGGGTTGTTCGGTCATAGCTTTTGGAGAGATTTTGAATGCTCAAGACATCATTCCCGGATTCGATGGAAGAAGAGAATTGAAAGGCAAGAGAATCCGGAAGCGCTTCCACCTTTTCCACCTTGACCATTCGATCCAGTGCTTTTTGCCTTGATTCTGCCGCAATGATATTTCTCTCCCGATTCCACCGGCGCTGCTGGGCAATATAGGCCTCTATACGTGCAATTTCCTTTTGCTGGTTTTTGTAATGCCGATCTTGAATCTCCCGTTCCTTTTCTTTTTCCTCGCGATATTTGGAATAGGGAACAGAATAAAGCTTTCCGTGGGTGTTTTCAATTTCAAGGGTTTTTTCTGTGACCCGATCCAAAAATAAACGGTCATGGGAAATGAGGAGCACCGTACTTTTGATTTTGCGAAGTTTTTCCTCAAGCCATTCCAGTGCGTGAATATCCAGATGGTTTGTAGGTTCATCAAGCAGAAGAATGTCCGGCTCCTCTAAAATCAAAAGAGATAGCTGAAGAATGGTTCTTTGTCCGCCGGAAAGTGCTGATATTTTTAAATTCAGCATTTCCTCCGAAAATCCCATGCTGATCAAGGTGCCCTTGACGCGGCTTTTGTATTCGTATCCACCCATTTGCTCAAAGTGTTGCTGAAGAGAGGTAAATCTTGCAATGGTTTCATCGCTGTGATCATCCTTCAACCGCTCTGACAAGGATTCAAGCCTTTTTTCATCCTCTGTAAGTCTTGCAAATACAGATAGCGCAGCTTCATATACCGTCTGTTCCGGATCCAGTTTATTCTGCTGCTCCAAGTGGCCAACGGATTTTCCCTTTGCAATAAAAACATTTCCGGTAAAAGGAACAGAGCGGTCGAAAAGAATTCTCATCAAGGTGCTTTTTCCGGCACCGTTCACACCGACAATGCTGACTTTTTCTCCTTGATTGACAGAGAAGGAAACATTGTCAAGAATCACTTTTTCACCAAAAGAAACACTGATTTTTTCTGCACCGATTATGAACATATCTGACACAAATCCTTTATGATTTCGCCGGCCAGGATCATCCCTGCAACTCCGGGAACAAAACTGACACTTCCCGGCGCGTGCCGGCCGGGTGAAGTTTCAAAAACTGTATTTTTAGGCTCCTCTTCGGAATAAACAACCTTGAGCGAATGGATCCCTCTTTTCTTACATTCTGCTCGCATTACTCGGGCAAGAGGACAGACCTTTGTTTGAAACAGATCAGCAACACGAAAAGCGGTTGGATCCAGCTTGTTTCCGGTACCCATACAAGAAATGACGGGAATATTCAATTCCTTTGCACGATTGATCAAAAGAATCTTGGAGGAGACAGTATCAATGGCATCCAGAATATAATCGACTCCGGAAAATATCGTCACATCGTCGTTTTCGGCAGAATAAAAAAGATCGAAGGTTCGGATCTGGCACTGAGGATTGATTTCCAGAAGCCTCTCCGTGGCAGACTGGGTCTTTTTTTGTCCAACTGTTTTTGATGTGGCAAAAATCTGCCGGTTGCAGTTTGATAATTCAAAGCATTCGGAATCAACCAGGGTCAATTTTCCAACACCGCTTCGGCAAAGCGCTTCAGCAGCGTGACCGCCAACACCACCCAAGCCGAATATGGCAACGTGGCTTTCTTTCAAGGTTTGAATCCCTTTTTCACCCAATAGGGGAAGGGAACGTTTATAAAAGTCGTTCATTGACATTTTTCCTTCGTTTGTTTTCATATATTATAGCGCAAAGAGATGCATCAATCAAGTACTGCGGTCAAAAAACGAAAAAGCATTGAATTGACGAAAAGTTTTTTGTTTTTTGTCACAAATATATCAAAGAAACCAGAAAAAAGCGCAAAAAATTATTAAATATATTCAATATAAAGTTAAAAAAGGTTGGCGAAAGAAATAAAAAAATTAATTTTCGTAAAGGTGTCGAAAAAAATTACTTGACATGTATGTGACGTTTTGATATAATCAGTAACATAATTTTTGTATGGAAAAGAGGAATTTTCTATGAATCAATATGTTGAAAGGATCATTGCTGAAACCAAAAGCAAAAATCCTCACGAACCCGAGTTTTGCCAGACTGTCGAAGAAGTTCTCAGCTCGCTTGACAAGGTTATTGATCTCCATCCCGAATATGAAGAACTCTCTCTGCTTGAGCGCTTGGTTGAGCCTGAAAAGCAGATTACTTTCCGCGTACCGTGGGTTGATGATAACGGAAAAATTCAGGTGAACCGCGGTTACCGCATCCAGTTTAACTCTGCCATCGGTCCTTACAAGGGCGGACTTCGTTTCCATCCTACCGTTTATGCCGGTATGCTCAAGTTCCTCGGCTTTGAACAGACCTTCAAGAATAGCCTTACCACCCTTCCTATGGGCGGTGCCAAGGGCGGATCTGACTTTGATCCCAAGGGCAAGAGCGACGCTGAAATTATGCGTTTCTGCCAGAGCTTTATGACCGAGCTTTACCGCTATATCGGTCCCGATGTGGATATTCCTGCCGGCGACATTGGTGTTGGCGCAAGAGAAATTGGCTTTATGTACGGCCAGTATAAGAGAATTCGCGGCGCTTATGAAAACGGTGTTCTTACCGGAAAGGGCCCCAGCTTTGGCGGTAGCTTGATCCGTCCTGAAGCCACCGGTTACGGCGCTATCTATTACGCTCTGGAAGTGCTCAAGAGAATGGGCGATAGTATCAAGGGCAAGGTAATTTGCTGCTCCGGTTACGGCAACGTTACCTGGGGTGTTTGCAAGAAGGCTGCAGAGCTTGGAGCAAAGGTCGTTACCATCTCCGGTAGAGCCGGCTATGTTTACGATCCCGACGGTGTTACCACCGAAGAAAAGTTCAATAAGCTTCTCGAAATCCGTACCTCTCGCCACGGAAAGCTGGAAGACTATGTGGCAGCATTCCCCGGCGCAACCTTCTATCCCAATGAAAAGCCTTGGGGCGTGAAGTGCGACATTGCAATGCCTTGCGCCACTCAGAACGAAGTGCTTCAGGAAGATGCTGAGAAGATCGTTGCAAACGGCACTCGCTATTATCTTGAGGTTTCCAATATGCCCACTCCCAACGATGTTCTGAAATATCTCCAGGAAAATGTGAAAGTGGTTGGTCCTTCTAAGGCAGTAAATGCCGGTGGTGTAGCCGTTTCCGGTCTGGAAATGAGCCAGAACTCCGAGCGTTATAGATGGACTGCTGAAGAGGTTGATGCAAAACTGAAGCAGATTATGAAAGATATTCACGATTCCTCCGCTGCTGCTGCAGAGGAATGTGGCTTGGGTTACAACCTGGTAGCCGGCGCCAATATCGCTGGTTTCAAGAAGGTTGCGGAAGCTATGATCGCTCAGGGTGTGATCTAATGGAATCAAAAATCCCCTCCAATTTGGAGGGGATTTTTTTGTTATTGGTTATTTTCAAATCCGTATTTCCGGAAAAAATCGTCGATGCTGACAACGGTGTTTTGATGTCTTGATTGCTCAGCCGCAAAGCCGATCAAATGGTTCTTGACGGATGTATTGATATCGGCAATGGAAAAGCCTTCATAACCGTCATTTAAGTAGTCGTAAAGATCGGAGATCATTCCTTGATCTCCGCCACCGTGTCCATCGGAAATGCTTTCAACTGTCTTTTCCACAGTCTCACTTGAAATGGTTTGATCAATGCTGGAGTAAACGGAAATTGTAGTATCTGACATATGGGCATACAGTTCGCCTTTTGTTCCGAAAATGCGAATGTATCTTCCGCCTCTGTTAAAGGCATTCATGGTCAGGCAAGCGGTTACGCCGCCTTCGAACTCAAAATTTACTGTTTGGTGATCCGGCATATTGTTGTTGGCGTGGAAAACACAAAGCCCATAATCACTCTTTTTCAGGGCCTGTCGAACTTCATCATCTGTAGGAATCCGATCTTTTGCAAACCCTTTGGCACAGGCGTTTCTGCGGACTTGGATTGCTTTTTCAGAAAGATATACTTTTTCGCAGTTAAACGGGCAGGTATCCCGTTGGGGACAAGTGCCGTCTGCGCAGCGAATCGGTGCGCCTTGTGGAGCGTTTTTATCAGTATAATAGCTTAAACTACCGAAGGACTGAACACGCTTGCATGGCTTGTTGATCAGCCATTGAATGATATCGATATCGTGGCAACATTTGGCAAGGAGAATGGGAGAGGTCTCCGTTTCGTCGTGCCAGTTTCCGCGAACATAGCTATGAACATAGTGCTGATCACCGATTCCTTCTGTGTGATCAATAGAAACAATTTCACCGATTTTACCGCTGAGTACGATTTCCTTGATCTTTTTGAAGAAGGGCGCATATCGAAGCACGTGGCAGACCAAAACCTTGACGCCCTTTCGGTTGGCTGCAAGAGCAATATCGGCGCATTGCTGAGCAGTTTGCGCTACCGGCTTTTCCAAAAGAAGGTCATACCCCAACTCAATGGCCATTAAGGCCGGCTGATAATGCATATTGTCCATAGTGGAAATGATGGCACAATCTGCAAATTTGGGGCGTGATAACATTTCGGTCCAAGAAGAAAAGCACATGTGATCCGGAACACCAAAAAGAGTCCTTAAATCGTTTCTGCGAGACTCCAACGGGTCAGCGATTCCTCTTATCTCATATTTTCCCGCGAGGCTCATCATCCTCTTTGCGTACCCAGAGCCGCGATTGCCGGCGCCAACTAGAATGACCGAGATTTTTTTCATTTTTGCCCTCCGACCGCTTTCAAATATTCTAGAGCTATGATAACATATTTCAAATACTTTTCAAGTGAATTTCAGTAAAACAATTGTATTTTCTCCTTTGTTGAGCAAATTTCTCCATATACTCATTTTATTCCGAAGGTTTGAAAAGGAGCTTGCGGATGGCTTTTTTGACGATGAATAGTTATTCCAACGCCATTGGCACAAAGGTGGAGTTTAATGTGATCCAGCCGAAACACAAAAAGAAAGCCCCTGATGTGGGAGCTTTGAGTGGATCTTATCAAACTCTTTGGCTTCTTCACGGACTTTTGCAAGACCGGAATGATTGGGTGTGTAGAGCTTCTGTGGAACGTTATGCAGACCACTATGGAATTGCCGCGGTGATGCGCAGCGCCGGTCTTAGACGCTCTCATACATACTAACCGAGAGTATCACCAACTACTTTCAAGCCTTGGCGTAGAGCACCGGTATCTTGAAAAAAAGGGAACTCAATCTTGGAACTCGTGGGATCCGAATATGCGAAAAGCTTTAACCTTTATTTTTGGAAGAGATCGATAGAAAAAGCGTGGCTCTTTGCCACGCTTTTTCTGTATGTTTTGTTATTTTTCAATGGAGATCAGATGCAGATCGTCCAGCACAAATTCAGCACGTTTTCCCACACCGTAACGAACTGTTTTGGAAATGCTCACCAGATTCTTGCCAATTTCTGATACACTACCGGAATCTAAAACCAGAGACGGAGCGCCGTTTTCGGAGAAAGAAATGGGGAAGACTTGAATGTCACCGTGTTGGGCCTCGCCCTCCGCATTCAGTGAGAAAGCCTGTTGGAAGAGGAATGCTGTACCACCAGCGAAGTTTTTGTTTACCAAAGTGCCGGGACAGTAAACGATGCTCACACCCTTGTATCGCTCAATCGCCTCTGCCAATTCGGGATGGGTTCCAATGACAAGATCCGCGCCGTTGTCAACAGCCGCTCTGGATGTCAGCACCTGGGACATACAGGGATCCCAAGATCTTTCTTCGGTATTGATCCAGTTGAAATTCACTACAACGAATTTAGCGCCTGCGGCTTTTGCAGCGGCAATGTCTTGCTTGGGAGCTTCTTGATAGGTTAGATTGACATCCCCTTGAATTTCATCTATAATGTCGTATGTCAAATATGCAACGATGCCAAGCGTGGTAGCCTGGTAGTGAACGGATCCGGCATCGGTAAATGCGATGTCAGCCTTTTTTAATGCATCTAAGGTATCCACCTTACCGGTTTCTCCAAAGGAAGAAACACCGGGACCGGAAACAGAGAAAACATCAATTCCACCGGTTTTCAGAAGGGAGGCATATTCCGGAAGTCCCTTCACGGATCCGGCGGCCGAACCGATGATGGAACCGGTTAGCGGAACCTCCAGGTTGGAAAAGCTTGCGCTATCGGTACAGAGAACAGAGGAAAGCTGATAGAGGGGATAGGAGAATTTGCTTTTTTGGACTTGAGATTTGAAGCTGTTTTCATCATCTCCGCCCAAAAGAGTATCACCTACAACGGTGTTCCCGGCAAAAGTTAACAGGATAGCACCGGTGCTTTTCTGATACTGCTGACGGTAGATAGAAAGAAGGGCGAGTGTTGTGGTACCACCTGCTGTAGTATCAAATTTTGGATAATACATTGGAGATTCCGGATCGGATTCATCCAGCGTTGCGGCAATATCTGCCGGATAAGAGTTTTCCAGTTCGGTAAGCATTTTAGACACGCGAGAGGAAAAAGAGGCACTATCGGTGAAGGGATTTGAAATTACTTCTTCGAAAACATCTGAAATTTTGGAAAAGTAGCTGGCTCCGTAAAAATCCTGAAGAGAATCCTTCAAAAAGGCAGAAGACTGGTCGAGCCGAAGGGTAAGGTCTCGCATGGCAGTTTCGTAATTTTTGTCCTTCCCCAAAGCAAGATCGGAAATAAGATCCTCTGCATCGTGGGCGGTTTCGATTACAAAGCTTCTGGTGTTGGTATCCACCTCGAAGGTGCTTTCAAGTGTGGGATTTTCAGCGGAGTTTGGGGAGGTTTCTTTTTGCACGGGTTCCAGTGGGAATTTCCGGATCAAAAAGAATGTGCCGACCAGTACGATCAGACAAAGAATGGCGCTGAGAATTCTTGATTTCATTGATTTCTCCTTGTGACCAGCAAAATTTGTATTCACTTCTACAATTTTCGCTGACAATTGTTTATTAATCAAACAAAATCATTATATACCATCTCAAACAATTTTTCAACATTTTTATGGATGATAATTGAAAGGAATCATATGGCTGACGAAAAGAAACAGAAAAATCCCCATGCCGGCCATCGGGAAAAACTAAAACGCAGATTTATGCGAGAGGGTCTCGATCACTTTGAAGATCACAATATTTTGGAATTGATCCTGTTTTTTGCTATTCCAAGAAAAGATACCAATGAGATCGCACATGCACTCCTGGATCGATTCGGAACCTTTTCCCGGGTTCTGGAAGCAGATATCCGCGAGCTTTGTCAGGTAGAAGGAGTAGGGGAGCATGCGGCGCATTTGATCAAAACCTATCCTGCTGTTGCAAAGCGCTATTTCAAGGATCGGTTTCGTCCAGGAAAAAGACTGTGTGACTATGCTTCTATGGGACAAGATCTGGTGTATCACTTTGCAGGCCTTGAAAAGGAGCAGGTCTATGCTATTTTTTACGATAACTCTCTTTGCTTCTGCGGCGCAGAGGTGATCCACGAGGGGGATCTGAACTCCGTTGGTTTCTCGTTTCGAAAGCTGTGCGATGCCGCGGTGCATCATAAGGCCTCTTATCTGGTGCTGGCACATAACCACCCGAGAGGACTTCCAATTGCCTCTTCTGACGATTTGAATACCACCAATATGCTGAAAAACTTTCTTTTGCAGATGAATGTGATTTTGATTGATCATTTTGTTGTGGGGGAAAGTCACTTTGCCAGTGTGATGCAGGATTCCTACGACTATATTTTCCAGCACATTTTAGAGGATTTTAAAAAGCTCCCTTTGGATTCCGAGGAATTTTCATAAAAGGCGATAAATTTGTCGCCTTTTTTGTTTGGTGAAAAAGAACAAATTCGGAGTGAAAAAATGAAAAAAATTCTGTATGATTCTGTTCCAATTTGGCGAAATACAAGTGGAAAAACTGTTGACAAAGGACGACTTGAGTTGTATAATTTATAAAATTATATATTTATAAGTTTGGTGCTCTGCGCCAACCATTTAAAACTGTCCATTGGTGGCAGTTTTTTGAAAGGAGACAGCAATGAGAAGAGAATACGGAATCGACAAATTGAAATTCGTCGGAATCGACGATTCTTCCGCTACCTCTCTTTGCCTTTCCACCGAAATGCTGTCCCCCTCCGGCAGTTCCCTCTATGTTTTTCCCGGCTTTTGCGATGTGCATGTGCATTTCCGTGAGCCGGGTTTTTCTTATAAAGAGACCATCGCCTCCGGTTCCCGTGCTGCTTCTCGCGGTGGCTATACCGCTGTCTGCACCATGCCCAACTTAAATCCGGTGCCCGATTCTCTCTCCAATCTGAAGCTTCAGCTTGACTTGATTGAAAAGGATGCAACCATACGGGTTTTGCCCTACGGCGCGATTACGATTGGCGAAAATGGACAGGAACTTGCTTCTCTTGAGGATATGGCTCCCTTTGTTGCCGGTTTTTCGGATGACGGCAAAGGAGTTCAGAATGATAATATGATGCGCCTTGCCATGAAAAAAGCAAAAAGCCTTGGAAAAATGATCGTAGCCCATTGCGAAGTCAATTCGCTTTTGAATAGTGGGTATATTCACGACGGTATTTATGCAAAAACGCATGGCCACAAGGGCATTTGCAGTGCCAGCGAGTATGAGCAGATTCGCCGGGATCTGAAATTGGTTTCCGAAATTGGCTGTTCGTATCACGTTTGTCACATTTCCACCAAGGAGAGTGTCGCCTTGATTCGGGAGGCAAAACGAGCAGGTCTCGATGTGACCTGTGAAACTGGTCCCCACTATCTGGTTCTTGATGACAGTGACTTGCAGGAAGACGGAAGATTTAAAATGAATCCTCCCCTGCGAGGAAGGGCAGACCGGGAAGCGCTTTTGGAAGGTATTCTGGATGGCACGGTCGATATGATCGCCACCGATCATGCGCCTCATTCTGCAGAAGAAAAGGCAAGGGGACTTCAAGGTAGTTCCTTTGGCATTGTGGGATTGGAAACAGCGTTTCCTGTTCTTTATACAAAGCTGGTGAAACCCGGGATCATTTCTCTTGAGAAACTAATTGATTTGATGAGCACCAATCCAAGAAAACGCTTCGATATTCCTTTGGAAGGTGGCGTAACGGTTTGGAATCTGGAGAAGAAGACAGTAGTTCGTCCGGAAGAGTTTCTTTCTGCCGGAAAATCCACCCCTTTTGAAGGAGAGGAACTTTTTGGTTCCTGCGTCCTGACACAGTACAACGGTAAGATTGTTTATCAAGATCGATAAATCGCTTTATATTGCACGGAGGAAAAAAGCAATGGCAAAACGCACAGATTTGAAAAAGATTCTCATTATCGGTTCCGGTCCGATCGTCATCGGTCAGGCGGCCGAATTTGACTATGCCGGTACACAGGCCTGTCTGGCATTGAAGGAAGAGGGGTACGAGGTCGTTCTTTGCAACTCCAATCCCGCCACCATTATGACGGATACCTCTATTGCGGACAAGGTATATATGGAGCCCTTGACGCTTGAGTATATTGCCAAGATCCTCCGCTATGAAAGACCGGATGCCATCGTTCCCGGTATCGGTGGTCAAACCGGCCTTAATCTTGCTATGCAGCTGGAAAAGAAAGGAATTCTGAAGGAATGTGGCGTTGAACTTCTTGGTACCAGCAGCGAAAGTATCGAAAGAGCAGAGGATAGAGAACTGTTTAAGGAGCTTTGCCAGTCGATCGGAGAACCCACCATCCCCTCTGAGATTACATACAATTTGGACGAGGCCAAGGTTGCTGCCGCTAAAATCGGATATCCTGTGGTACTTCGTCCTGCCTTTACCCTGGGAGGAACCGGCGGTGGCTTTGCCGATAACGAAGAGGAACTGATTGAGATCGGTACCAATGCGTTTAAACTTTCGCCCGTTCATCAGGTTCTGATTGAAAAGAGCGTGAAGGGGTATAAAGAAATCGAATTTGAAGTAATGCGTGACTCCAATGACCATGCCATTACCATTTGCGGTATGGAAAATGTGGATCCTGTGGGTGTTCATACCGGCGACTCCTTTGTGGTTGCGCCCATTATGACCCTCAGTCAGCACGATGAAAAAATGCTCAACGACAGCGCGATCAAGATCATTCGTGAGCTGAAAATCGAGGGAGGATGCAACGTTCAGTTTGCCTTGAATCCTAAAACCAGTGAATATTATTTGATCGAGGTCAATCCTCGTGTTTCCCGTTCCTCTGCATTGGCTTCCAAGGCCAGCGGTTATCCCATTGCCCGTGTGACCGCTAAAATTGCGGTGGGTATGGCACTGGAGGATATTGCCATCGCCAATACCAATGCGGCTTTTGAGCCCAGTTTGGATTATGTAATTGCAAAGCTTCCCCGTTTCCCCTTTGACAAATTTGCTTCTGCACCCAATACTCTCGGCACCCAGATGAAAGCCACCGGTGAGGTCATGGGAATCGGTTCCAATCTGGAAGAGTGCTTCTTGAAGTCTGTTCGTTCTCTTGAAATCGGTGCCAATCACCTCTTCCTTTCCAAGTTTGAACATATGGATGTGGAAGATTTGAAAGCTTATTTGGAAAAATTCAAGGATGACACGATTTTCTGTGTTGCCGAGCTTGTGCGCCGTGGAATCTCCGTAGAGGAGCTCCATTCCCTGACCCAGATTACACCTTACTTTTTGGAAGCCGTTGTTAATATCGTAAAGATGGAAGAAAAACTGAAAGCCAATCCGAATGATGTTGCAACACTTCTGGAAGCAAAGAAAATGGGCTTTTCCGATCCCTTTATTGCAAAGCTTTGGTCCTGCAAGGAAATCGATGTATATCAACTGCGCAAAAAAGAAGGAATGTTCCCCATTTACCGTATGGTGGATACATGTCACACCAATGCTTACATTCCTTATTTCTATTCTTGCTATACCGGCGAGAATGCTTCCAGACTTACCGATCGCAAGAAGATCGTTGTGCTTGGCGCTGGTCCTATCCGTATCGGTCAAGGTGTAGAATTTGACTATTCTACGGTTCACGCCGTTACCACCATTAAAAAGTGCGGCTATGAAGCCATTATTATCAACAATAACCCCGAAACGGTTTCCACTGACTATACAACGGCTGATAAGCTTTATTTCGAGCCGCTCACTACGGAAGACGTAATGAACATCATTGAGTTTGAAAAACCGGAGGGTGTCATTGCTTCCTTGGGTGGACAGACCGCCATCAACTTGGCAGAGCCCTTGATGCGTCGTGGGGTGAAGATCATCGGAACCGATTGCGATGCCATCGAAAGAGCAGAAAACCGCGATAGCTTTGAAAAGATTCTGAATAGCCTCGGAATCCCGCAGCCGAAGGGAAAAGCGGTAACCAGAATTGAGGACGGCATTGCCGCTGCCGCTGAAATTGGCTACCCCGTATTGGTTCGCCCCAGCTTTGTCCTTGGCGGTAGAGCAATGCAGATCGTGGCCAATGAAGAACAGCTTCGCCACTATTTAAAAACTGCGGTAGAAATTGATGAAGATAAGCCTGTGCTTGTGGATAAGTATATCCAGGGTAAGGAAGTGGAAGTGGATGCCATCTGTGACGGCAGAAACGTTTTCGTTCCCGGTATTATGGAATTGGTTGAGCGCACCGGTGTTCACAGCGGTGACTCCATCAGTGTTTATCCCACCTTCAGTATTTCCGACAGAGTGAAGGGAATTATTCTGCAGTATGCCAAAAAGCTTGGCCTTGGTATTGGAATTGTTGGTCTTTATAATATTCAGTTCATCGTGGATGAAAAGGAAGATGTTTATATCATCGAGGTGAACCCCCGTTCTTCCCGTACCGTACCGTTCCTTTCCAAGGCTACCGGATTTAGCCTTGCTGACATTGCGACGGAAGCCATTTTAGGCAAGAGCCTGAAGGAACAGGGAATTTTTGACATCTATCCCGACGAAAAAGAGCGTTGGTATGTAAAGGTTCCTGTGTTCTCATTCAGTAAGATTCGTGGCTTGGACGCTTACCTTTCTCCCGAAATGAAATCCACCGGTGAAGCCATCGGTTATGACGATAAGCTCAATCGCGCCTTGTATAAAGCCTTGCAGGCGGCTGGAACCAGACTTCAGAACTACGGTACTGTTTTTGCCACCATCGCAGATAAGGACAAGGAGGAGGCATTGCCTCTCATCCGTCGTTTCTATAATCTCGGCTTTAACATTGAAGCCACCTCCGGAACTGCTAAATTCTTGAAGGAAAACGGAATCCGTACCCGTGTTCTCCAGAAAATTACCGATGGAAGCAGTGAAATTCCTGAGGCACTCCGCCAGGGACACATTGCTTATGTAATCAATACCCGTGATATCGGTGATACCAATCAGTTGAATGACGGCTCTCACATCCGTGCTCTGGCAACTGAAAACAACGTGACCATTTTTACCGCGCTGGATACAGTTCGCGTGCTTTTGGACGTATTGGAAGAAACCACGCTGACCATTTCTACCATTGACGCTTAAAGAGGAATTTATGAAACAAGGTCTTTTTACCATCGCAGAGAATGTTCCGTTAACACCTAACGTATACAAAATGCGCCTTGTTGGCGATGTATCTGCCATTACGGCACCGGGACAGTTTATTAACATCAAACTGGACGGTCTTTTTCTCCGTCGTCCCATTTCTGTTTGTGATTTGGATTGCGAGTCGGTTACCATCATTTATAAGGTCGTTGGAAAAGGAACCGAGCAAATGAGCCGGATGAAAGAGGGAACACTGGATGTTCTCACCGGGCTTGGCAATGGGTATAACACCTCCGTTTCCGGAGATGCACCGCTTCTTATCGGCGGTGGCGTTGGTGTGCCTCCTATGTATCTTCTTGCAAAAAAACTCATCGAGGAGAACAAAAAGGTTACAGTGATCCTCGGCTTTAACACTGAAAACGAAGTGTTTTACGAGGAGGAGTTCCGCCGCTTGGGTGCGCAGGTTTTCGTTACCTGTGTGGATGGAAGTTACGGCATCAAAGGGTTTGTCACTGATGCAATGTGTGACCTTTCGTACACATATTTTTACACCTGCGGTCCGGAACCGATGCTGAAAGCGATCTATCGTCAGTGCTCTACCTCCGGCCAATTTAGCTTTGAAGAAAGAATGGGTTGCGGATTCGGTGCCTGTATGGGATGCTCATGTAAAACCGTTACCGGTTATAAGCGCATCTGCAAAGATGGTCCCGTCCTTCGAAAGGAGGAGATCCTGTGGGAAAAATGAATGTAAACCTGTGCGGAATTGAACTGGAAAATCCCGTTATTCCCGCCAGCGGAACCTTTGGCTTCGGTTATGAATTTGCCGAGCTTTACGATATCAATATTTTGGGAACCTTTTCTTTTAAGGGGACCACAAAGGATCCGCGTTTTGGCAATCCGACTCCTCGTATTGCCGAGTGTTCTTCCGGTATGATCAATGCCGTCGGTCTTCAAAATCCCGGTGTCGACAAAGTAATTTCGGAAGAGCTTCCCAAATTAAAAAAATGCTTTTCCAAGCCTGTTATGGCAAATGTCAGCGGTTTTTCTGTGGAGGATTATGCTTATACCTGCGAAAAGCTGGATGCCAGCGAGCAGGTTGGCTGGCTTGAGGTTAATGTAAGCTGCCCCAATGTGCACGGCGGTGGAATGAGCTTCGGAACCGATCCGAAGGCCGCAGCCGAGGTCACCTCTGCTGTGAAAAAAGTAACCAAAAAGCCGGTTATTATTAAGCTTTCTCCCAACGTAACAGATATTGTCTCCATTGCCAAGGCATGCGAAGAAGCCGGCGCAGACGGTATCAGTCTGATCAATACGCTTCTCGGAATGCGAATTGATCTGAGAAAAAGAAAACCCATGATTGCCAATACAATGGGAGGCTTTTCAGGCGACGCGGTTTTCCCTGTAGCCGTTCGGATGGTATATCAGGTGGCTGGAGCGGTTAAAATTCCCGTAGTCGGAATTGGCGGCGTATCATCGGCAGAGGATGTAATTGAAATGATGCTTGCCGGGGCCACTGCAGTAGAGGTTGGTGCGGCAAACTTGATCGATCCCTTTGCTTGCCGTGATATTATTTTGGATCTTCCCCGTGCAATGGATCAGTATGGGATCAATAACTTAAGTGAAATTATCGGAGGTGTCAGAAATGGGTAAAGACGTTATTATTGCTTGTGATTTTTCCAGCGCACAGGAGGTGTTTTCCTTCCTGGATCGTTTTACAGGAAAAAAACCGTTTGTTAAAATTGGCATGGAGCTTTTCTATGCTGAAGGACCCCAGATCGTACGTGAAATCAAGAAGCGTGGACATAAGATCTTTTTGGATTTAAAGTCTCACGACATTCCCAATACCGTAAAAAAATGTATGGCAGTGCTTTCCGGCTTGGATGTTGATCTTTGCAATCTTCACGCCAGCGGTACCTGCCATATGATGGAGGCTGCCATCGAGGGATTGACACGACCGGATGGCACCCGTCCTCTTTTGATCGCGGTTACCCAGCTGACCTCCACCGATCAGGGAAGCATGGAAAAGGATCTTTTGATCCACGAGCCGATCGATCAGGTGGTTCTCCACTATGCGAAGAATGCAAAGCTTGCAGGTCTTGACGGCGTGGTTTGCTCTCCTCTGGAAGCCGGCAAGGTCCACGATGCTTGTGGCAAGGATTTCCTTACCGTTACTCCCGGTGTTCGCTTTGCCGATGGTGATATCGGTGACCAGAAGCGTGTTATGACCCCTGCTGAAGCAAAGAAAATCGGTTCGGACTATATTGTGGTGGGACGTCCCATCACGGCTGCGGCAGATCCCGTTGCGGCTTATGAACGTTGTATCGCTGAATTTGTAGATTAAGGAGAGAGAATCAAATGGAAAAGATCATTGCAAAAGACTTATTGAAAATCAAGGCTGTTTTCTTCCGCCCCGAAGAACCCTTCACCTGGGCAAGCGGAATCAAAAGTCCTGTTTACTGTGACAACCGTCTGACCTTGACAGCTCCCGATGTGAGATCGGATGTAGAAAACGGACTTGCTGAGACCATCCGTAAGCATTACCCTGATGTAGAAGTTCTGATGGGAACCTCCACTGCTGGCATTGCTCACGCCGCCATTACCGGCCATATTATGGGCCTTCCTATGGGTTATGTCCGTTCCGGTGCTAAGGATCACGGCCGTCAGAACCAGATAGAAGGGAAATTGGAAAAAGGCCAGAAGGTGGTTGTTGTGGAGGATTTGATCTCCACCGGCGGCAGTGTCCTGGAAGTGGTTCAGGTTCTCCGCGAAGCCGGTGCTCAGGTTCTGGGAATTGTGAGCATCTTTACCTATGGAATGAAAAAGGGACTTGAGCGTCTGGAGGGCGCCAATGTGAAAAACGTTTCCCTGACCAATTTTGATGTGATCGCCCAGGTTGCCGCAGATGAGGGATATATCAAGCCCGGTGATGTGGAAAAACTGATTGCATTCCGTAACAACCCTTCCGATGAAAGCTGGATTCAAAAAGGAAAAGCCGAATGAGAAGCTTGATCGACATTGTAGATTTCACCCGCGACGAGGTGGATGCCCTCATCCGCTGCGCCTGCGATATCAGTGAGAATCCAAAAAAATATGCTGAGTCTTGCCATGGATTAAAGCTGGCAACGCTGTTTTTTGAGCCTTCCACCAGAACCCGTCTTAGCTTCGAAGCGGCTATGTACGAATTGGGTGGAAATGTAATTGGCTTTTCCGAAGCCAGCAGTTCCTCTGCTTCCAAAGGAGAAAGCATTGCGGATACCGCAAAAGTCATCAGCTGCTATGCGGATATTATTGCCATGCGACACCCCAAGGAGGGCGCACCTTATGTTGCTTCTCAAAATGCAACGGTTCCTGTGATCAACGCCGGTGACGGAGGCCACTGCCATCCGACTCAAACCTTGACCGATCTTTTGACCATCTATCGGGAAAAGGGACGTCTTTCCAATTTGACTGTTGGATTTTGTGGAGATTTAAAATACGGCAGAACGGTACATTCGCTGATTTCCGCGTTTGCCCGTTATGAGAATATTCGCATCATTTTAATTTCTCCCGATGAATTAAAGCTTCCGGATTACATCAAAACCGATGTAATGGAGAATAACAATATGCCCTTTCTGGAAACAAATTCTCTGGAAGAAGCGTTGCCGGAACTTGATATTCTTTATATGACCCGCATCCAAAGAGAGCGCTTTGACGATCTGGAAACCTACGAAAAGCTGAAGGACAGTTATATTTTGACTCCCGAAAAGCTCTCTTCGGCCAGTGGCAATATGTGCATTTTGCATCCTTTGCCCCGCGTCAATGAGATCAGTGTTGCCATCGACTCCGATCCCAGAGCTTGCTATTTTAAGCAGGTGATGAATGGCAAACTGATTCGAATGGCTCTGATCCTGAAACTGCTTGAGGACCGTGGAGTTTCAGTGCCTCAGCAGCAAGTTGAGGAGTACAACAATTTTGTATGCGATAATCCTCGGTGTATTACATCAACCGAGCAGGAATTGGCTCACCGTTTCTACTGCGCCGATCCTGAGAAGAAGATTTATCGCTGCGTTTACTGTGATAAGAATGTAGAACTTAAGGAGGAATAGTAATGGCAATTTTTATCAATGAACCTTCCCATACCTTTAACGAATATCTGTTGATCCCCGGATATTCTTCCAGTCAGTGTGTTCCGGCAAATGTTTCTTTGAAAACCCCTCTTGTAAAATTCAAAAAGGGCGAAGAGTCTGCCATTACGATGAACATTCCTATGGTGTCTGCCATTATGCAGTCAGTATCCGGCGACCGTTTGGCCATCGCCTTGGCTGTGGAGGGCGGTGTTTCCTTCATTTACGGCTCTCAAACCATCGAAGATGAGGCTGCTATGGTAAAAAGAGCGAAAAATTACAAGGCCGGCTTTGTGAAGAGCGATTCCAATGTATGCCCGGATGCAACGCTTGCAGACATTGTCGCCCTGAAGGAAAAGACCGGTCATTCTACCGTTGCTGTGACCAGTGACGGCACTGCCGAAGGAAAGCTTGTTGGCATTGTGACTGGTCGCGACTATCGCGTTACCAGAATGGATGCTACCACTCCCGTCAAAGAGTTTATGACTCCTTTTGAAAAATTGATCTGGGCAAAAGAGGGAACTACCCTGAAGGAAGCAAACGATATCATTTGGGATAACAAGTTGAACTCTCTTCCCATTGTCAACGAGGAAGGTCAGCTTTGCTATTTTGTTTTCCGCAAGGACTATGATACTCACAAGCAGAACCCCAATGAATTGCTGGATAGCAGCAAGAGATATGTAGTTGGTGCCGGAATCAATACCCGTGATTATGCAGAGCGCGTTCCTGCTCTGGTTGAAGCCGGAGCCGATGTTCTTTGCATTGACTCTTCCGAAGGATTTTCCGAATGGCAGAAGCTTACCATTGAATGGATCCGTAAGAATTACGGTGAAAAGGTAAAGGTTGGTGCCGGTAACGTTGTGGATGCAGAAGGTTTCCGTTTCCTGGCTGAATGCGGTGCAGACTTTGTTAAGGTTGGCATTGGTGGTGGTTCCATCTGTATTACCAGAGAAACCAAGGGAATCGGTAGAGGACAGGCAACTGCGCTTATTGAAGTGTGCAAAGCAAGAGATGAGTATTTTGAAGAAACCGGCATTTATGTTCCGGTTTGCTCCGATGGCGGTATTGTCTATGATCACCACATCACCCTGGCTCTGGCTATGGGCGCCGATTTTGTGATGCTTGGCCGTTATTTTGCAAGATTTGATGAAAGCCCCACCAATAAGGTAAACATTGGCGGAACCTACTATAAAGAATACTGGGGGGAAGGCTCTGCCCGCGCACGCAACTGGCAGAGATATGACCTGGGTGGAGATAAGAAACTTTCCTTCGAGGAAGGCGTGGACTCTTATGTACCTTATGCCGGTTCCTTAAAGGACAATGTGGCCCTTTCCTTGAGCAAAGTGAAATCCACTATGTGTAACTGTGGCGCTCTAACCATTCCGGAGCTTCAGAAGAAAGCCAAGCTGACTCTGGTGTCTGCTACCAGCATTGTAGAGGGCGGTGCTCATGATGTTATTCAAAAGGAAAAGGGAGCATCTATCAAATAGAAAACCTCTCCTTGCGCCTTGACATGATTCGACGGTTATGTTATACTAACTGGCGAATAAATATGGTTCTTTGCGACTGACGGATTGTGTGGAGCACCACAAAGGAACAAAGAACTTTTTTGGCTCAAATTCATGTCAGCCGACCGTCTGGGCGCATTTAACTCTGAGAGTTAAGTGCGCCCTTTTTTGCGTAAAAGAAAGGAAAAATATGAAAAAAGTTGGAATTGTAATGGGAAGCGACAGCGACCTTCCTATTGTCAGAAAAGCAGTTGATACACTGAAAAACCTTGATATTCCCTTTGAGATTCACGTGTACTCTGCTCACAGAACCCCGGAAGAGGCAAGAGCGTTTGCTCTGAATGCAAGAAAGGCCGGCTTTGGGGCCATCATTGCAGCTGCCGGTATGGCGGCTCACCTTGCCGGTGCTATCGCCGCTAATACGACCATTCCTGTAATCGGTATTCCGTGTAAATCCACCAATTTGGACGGATTGGATGCTCTTTTGTCAACGGTTATGATGCCCTCCGGTATTCCGGTGGCTACGGTTGCCATTGACGGAGCTACCAATGCTGCTCTTTTGGCTGCACAAATTTTGTCAGTATCCGATTCGGATCTTGCTGAAAAACTGGATGCCAAAAGACGAGAAGATGCAGCAAAGGTTCTGGAAAAGGATGCCAAAGTGGTATCTGAATTTTCCGTTTGATCGTAGATCCCGCAGACAGGAGGAAATATGGGAGGATTTTTTGGTGTTGTCAGCCGAACAGAATGTATCACAGATGTATTCTTCGGAACGGACTACCATTCACATTTAGGAACACGTCGCGGAGGCCTTGCGGCTTATGACGCCGAAATCGGTCTCCAACGCGAAATCAAAAACATTGAAAACGCACCCTTTCGTACAAAATTTGAGCATATCTTTGAAGAAATGAAGGGAACCAGCGCCATTGGCTGCATCAGTGACTATTATCCCCAGCCGCTTCTGATCCGGTCTGCGCTCGGAACTTATGCCATTTGCGTGGTGGGGGCCATCAACAATACGGAAGAGTTGATCGGTCAATATCTTTCCAATAGCAATGGTGGCCATTTTGATGCAATGACCGGTGGTGGTGTGAACCATACCGAATTAGTTGCCGCGCTGATCAATCAGAAAGAGAGCTTTTGTGACGGCATTCGCTTTGTTCAGGAAAATATTAAGGGATCTGTAACCATACTAATCCTAAAATCTGACGGGTCTCTGCTCGCCGCGAGAGATGCTTTGGGAAGACTGCCTGTTCTCATCGGTAAGAGGGGAGACGGCTACTGCGTTTCCTTTGAATCCTTTGCTTATCAAAAGCTTGGCTTTGAATCGGAAAGAGAATTAGGTCCCGGTGAGATCGTTGAGATTACCACGGAAGGTATCACTCAGCTTCAAAAGCCAGGAAAAGAAATGCGCGTCTGTGCTTTTCTTTGGAGTTATTACGGCTATCCTACCTCCACCTATGAAGGGGTCAACGTGGAAATAATGCGCTATCGCAACGGCCAGATTATGGCGCGTCACGATGAAGCGGTGAAAAATGCTTGCGATGTGGATTACGTTGGCGGTGTCCCGGATTCCGGTACTCCTCACGCTATCGGCTATGCCCACGAGAGTCACGCACCCTTTGCGAGAGCCTTTATCAAATATACCCCCACTTGGGCAAGAAGTTTTACGCCTCCTGTTCAAGCGGAGAGAAGCCGAATTGCAAAAATGAAGCAAATTCCGGTTATAGAGCTCATCAAAGATAAAAGCCTTCTTTTTGTGGATGACTCCATAGTTCGTGGAACACAGCTGAAGGAAACCGTTGATTTTCTGTACTCCAACGGTGCGAAGGCAGTCCATATTCGCTCTGCTTGTCCGCCGATTATGTATAGTTGTAAGTACCTCGGCTTTTCCAGAGCCAGAAATGAAATGGAACTGATTGCAAGACAGATCGTTCAGGAACTGGAAGGTGATGAGGGATCCAAGCATTTGGAGGAATACAGCGATTTTTCCACCGAGCGTGGAAAGAAGCTCCGCAAAGCCATTTGCGATAAGCTTCATTTTTCTTCCTTGGAATTTCAGTCCTTGGATGGAATCATTGAAGCCATTGGCCTTGAGCCCTGTAAACTTTGTACTTATTGCTGGAACGGAAAGGAATAAAAATTATGTATAATCAGTCAAAATCAGATAGCTACGCCGCTGCTGGCGTTGATATTACCGCGGGATATAAGGCGGTAGAACTTATGAAAAAACACATCGCCAGAACCATGACAAGTGGCGTATGCTCTGATGTTGGTGGCTTTGGTGGATTGTTTGAATTGGATTTGGAAGGGATCACCCGTCCCGTTTTGGTCAGTGGTACCGACGGTGTTGGCACAAAGCTGAAGATCGCATTCATTATGGATAAGCATGATACCATTGGTATCGACTGCGTGGCAATGTGCGCAAACGATGTGATCTGTGTTGGCGCCAAGCCTCTCTTTTTCCTGGATTACATTGCTTGTGGAAAGAACTTCCCCGAAAGAATTGCTGACATTGTAAAGGGTGTTGCAGAGGGCTGTGTTCAAGCCGGTGCTGCTTTGATTGGCGGCGAAACTGCGGAAATGCCCGGCTTCTATCCCATTGACGAATATGATCTTGCCGGTTATTGCACCGGTGTGGTAGATAAGAGCAAGATCATTGATAATAAAAAAATGAAGGAAGGGGATGTGATCATCGCTCTGCCTTCCTCCGGTGTGCATTCCAATGGCTTTTCTCTGGTGCGTAAGGTGTTTGATGTAGAAAACAGTGATATTAAAACGCCTCTTGCATCCCTTGGCGGAAAGAGCATTGGAGAAGCGCTTTTAACTCCCACACGCATTTATGTAAAACCCGTTCTTGCCCTTTTGGAACAGGTTACGGTAAAGGGTATTTCCCACATTACCGGCGGCGGATTTTATGAAAATATTCCCAGAAGTATTCCCGACGGTCTTGGTGCCAAGGTAAACAAGAGTGCAGTTCGCATTCTTCCCATTTTCGACTTGATCGCCAAGGCTGGCGGTATTTCTGAAAGAGATATGTTTAACACCTTCAATATGGGTGTAGGTATGTGTATCATCGTATCTAAAGAGGATGCCGAAAAGTCCCTTGAAATCTTGAAGGGTGCCGGTGAAGATGCTTATATCATCGGTGAGGTTGTAAAATCCGAGGATAAGGTGATCTTATGAGAAAAACCAGAATTGCCGTTCTGGTCTCCGGCGGTGGCACCAATTTACAGGCGTTGATCGATGCACAGGCGAAGGGAATTTTGAAAAGCGGTGTCATTTCTCTGGTGATTTCCAGTAATCCCACCGCCTACGCCTTGGAGCGCGCAGCTCATGCGGGCATTGATACAGCAGTTGCTTGGAAAAAGAAATTGGGAAGCCAGGAGGCGTTTGAGGAAAGAATCGTTTCCCTTTTGGCTGAAAAACAGATTGATCTGATCGTTTTGGCGGGTTTTATGTCGATTTTGAGCGAAAACTTTACCGCTCGTTATCCCAAACGTATTATCAACGTGCACCCCTCCTTGATTCCGGCCTTTTGCGGAAAAGGTTTTTACGGTCTGCGAGTACACGAGGCTGCCCTTTCCTACGGAGTGAAGGTAACTGGTGCTACGGTGCATTTTGTTAATGAGATTCCCGATGGGGGAGAGATCATTTTTCAGAAAGCGGTTTCTATCCGAGAAAATGATACGCCTGAAACCCTCCAAAAGCGCGTAATGCGCCTTGCTGAATGGAAAATTTTGCCTTTGGCAGTGGAAAAGGTTTCCGGTGAAATGGTAAAAGAAGATTAAAGTGAGGAAATAATAAATGGCTCGTTTCGATTTGAAAACATTATTGGAAGAAAATTCTTATCCCGGCAGAGGAATCGTCATTGGTAAATCCGCCGACGGTAAAAAAGCAATGATCGCTTATTTTATTATGGGTCGTAGTGAAAATAGCCGTAATCGCGTTTTTGAGCGTTTTGATGGCGGTATGCGAACCAAAGCTTTCGATGAATCTAAGCTTTCTGATCCCAGCTTGATCATTTACAATCCCTATCTGCAAAAAGGAAACATTGATATTGTGACAAACGGCGATCAGACCAATACGATCTATGATTTCGTTTGCCGGGATCAGGAGGATACCTTTGCGTTTGAAAGAGCGCTTCAGACCCGTGAATTTGAGCCCGACGCTCCTAATTTTACTCCTCGCATTTCCGGTATCCTTGATTATGATTTTGTGAAAGGCGATTTTTCTTATAAGCTTTCTATTTTGAAATCGGCAGAAGGCAGATCCGAATCCTGCCGCCGCTATACCTTTGACTATTCTGCACCGGAAAGTGGAATCGGACATTTTATTCATACTTATAAATGCGATGGCAACCCCATTCCTTCTTTTTACGGTGAACCGGAGGAGGTTAACCTTCCCAATACTGCCCAGGAATTGGCATCTCTCGTATGGAATAGCTTAAACGAAGACAATAAGGTTTCTCTCTTTATTCGAGTGGTTCCGTTGGACGGAACGTCTCCTGAGGAATTGATCATCAATAAAAACAATTAAGAGGTGTATGATGAAAGAGTTTGAATTGAAATACGGCTGTAATCCCAACCAGAAACCGTCTAAAATTTATATGCACGATGGTTCTGAACTTCCCATTGAGATTCTCAATGGAAGACCCGGATATATCAACTTTTTGGATGCGCTGAATTCTTGGCAGCTTGTAAAAGAGCTGAAGGAAGCACTTGGTCTTCCCGCCGCCACTTCCTTTAAGCATGTGAGCCCTACTTCTGCAGCAGTGGCAGTGCCTCTTTCCGATACGCTGAAAAAAGCATACTTTGTGGATGATGTTCCCGGACTTGATGACTCTCCCATCGCCATCGCGTACGCCAGAGCCAGAGGAACTGACCGTATGTGTTCCTTCGGCGACTGGGTTGCTCTTTCCGATGTCTGCGATGCAACCACTGCCAGTATGATCAAAAAAGAAGTCTCTGACGGTGTGATTGCTCCCGGCTATACCGATGAAGCGCTGGAAATTTTGCGCACCAAGAGAAAAGGTAGCTACAATGTAGTTAAGATCGATCCTGATTTTGTTCCCGATCCCATCGAGAGAAAGCAGGTATTCGGCATTACCTTCCAGCAGGGAAGAAACAATTTTGAAATTAACAAGGCTCTTCTGGAAAACATCGTTACGGATAACAAGGATCTTCCCGAAGGAGCAGCGCGCGATCTGATCATTGCGCTGATTACTTTAAAATATACCCAGTCTAACTCCGTTTGCTATGCCGTTGACGGTCAAGCAATCGGTGTTGGTGCAGGTCAGCAGTCCAGAATCCATTGTACCCGTCTTGCCGGTACCAAAGCAGATACCTGGTTCTTGCGTCAGCACGAAAAGGTGCTCAATCTGCCCTTTAAGGCTGATATCGGCAGACCTGACAGAGATAATGTGATCGACGGTTATATCAACAAGAATGAAGAAGATGTGTGTGCAGAGGGAATCTGGCAAAAGTATTTCACCTGCCGTCCCGAGCCTCTTACCGATGAGGAAGCAAAGGCTTATCTTGCTTCCATTGATGGAGTTGCTCTTGGCTCTGATGCCTTCTTCCCCTTTGATGATAACATTGAAAGAGCGCATCGCAGCGGTGTGAAGTATATTGCAGAGCCTGGTGGATCCATCCGTGACGATGTTGTGATTTCCCGTTGCAACAAATACGGTATGGTGATGGCATTTACCGGAATGCGTCTGTTCCATCACTGATCGGAGGAAATGAATGAAGATTTTGGTGGTCGGCGGTGGCGGCAGAGAACACGCCATCATAAAAAAAATAAAGTGCAATCCACAGGTAGAAGAAGTTTTTGCTCTTCCCGGCAATGCCGGTATGACAAAGGATGCCACCTGTGTGGATATCGGTGCAAAGGAAATCGATAAGATCACT
The DNA here is from genome assembly GCA_045541915.1 of Eubacteriales bacterium. Classification (GTDB taxonomy): domain Bacteria; phylum Bacillota; class Clostridia; order Oscillospirales; family SIG627; genus RGIG5579. The sequence continues at coordinate 113,704 of JAZQJZ010000032.1, read as the reverse complement.
TCTTTTGCTGTTGAGAATCAAATTGATTACGCTGTGGTTGCGCCGGACGATCCCTTGGTTTTGGGCGCTGTGGATGCCCTGGAGGAAAAGGGAATTCCTTGCTTTGGCCCCCGTGCCAATGCGGCAATCATTGAGGGAAGCAAGGTCTTTTCCAAAAACCTGATGAAAAAATATGGGATTCCCACTGCGGAGTATGAAGTATTCACCGATATGGAAAAGGCGCTTTCCTATTTAGAGAGTGCTCCCATCCCCACTGTGATCAAGGCGGATGGCCTTGCACTGGGAAAAGGCGTGATTATCGCGCAGACTCGTGAAGAAGCAAAAGATGCGGTTCGTTCCATGATGGCTGATAAGGTCTTTGGAAAAAGCGGAGATCAGATTGTCATCGAGGAGTTTCTTACCGGGCCGGAGGTCTCTGTGCTGGCATTCACCGACGGCAAAGCAATGATTCCCATGATTTCTTCTATGGACCATAAGCGCGCAGGGGACGGTGATACCGGCCTTAATACCGGCGGCATGGGTACCATTGCACCCAACCCCTACTATACAGAAGAAATTGCAAAAATTTGTATGGATTCGATTTTTCTTCCCACAATGGATGCAATGAACCGGGAAGGACGCACCTTCAAGGGCTGTTTGTATTTCGGCTTGATGCTGACGCCCCGTGGCCCGAAGGTCATTGAGTACAACTGCCGTTTCGGTGATCCGGAAACGCAAGTGGTTTTGCCCTTGCTGAAGACCGATCTTCTTTCCGTTATGATGGCAGTGACAGAAGAAAGACTTTCTGAATTTCCGGTTGAATTCTCAAAAGAGAGCGCTTGCTGTGTCATTATGGCATCCAACGGCTATCCCTCTTCCTATGAAAAAGGATTTCCCCTTACCATTCCGGAGAACATTGCACCGTCTGTTTTTGTTGCTGGCGCGGCTTTTAAGGACGGTGTCCTGGTGACAAACGGAGGACGTGTGCTTGGCGCTACTGCCATCGCACCCTCGCTGGATGAGGCCATCCGTTCCGCTTACTCCCTGGTGGATCAAATTCATTTTGATAATTCATATTTCCGCCACGATATCGGTGCAAAAGCACTGTTGCAAAAGAGGTAAAAATGGTTTACAGAGTATTTGTTGAAAAGAAAAAAGAACTTGCCAATGAGGCAAAGGCGCTTCTTTCCGATGCCAGAATGCTTCTGGGCATTCAAAGTCTTGAAGATGTGCGGATTTTTAACCGCTACGATGCTGAAAATATCGAAGAAGACCTGTTTGAATATGCCAAAAAGACCGTGTTTTCCGAGCCTCAGCTGGATGTTTATTCTTCTGAGCTGAATCTTGATGGCGCTACTGTTTTCGGTGTGGAGTATTTGCCCGGTCAGTTTGATCAGCGTGCCGATTCTGCCGCACAGTGTATTCAGATTATTTCTCAAAAAGAGAGACCCGTGATTCGTACGGCAAAAATCTACGCACTCTACGGAAGTATTTCTGAATCTGAAATTGCTGAAATCAAAAAGTATGTTATCAACCCGGTGGAAGCAAGAGAAGCTTCTCTGGAAAAGCCGGAAACCCTGCAGATTCAGTATGATATTCCCACTGAAGTGAAAACCCTTTCCGGCTTTATTGAACTCGACCGAAAAGGTCTGGAAGGCTTTGTGAAGGAATATGGCCTTGCTATGGATGCAGATGATATTGCATTCTGTCAGGAGTATTTCCGTTCCGAGAAGCGTGATCCTACCATCACCGAAATTCGTATGATTGATACCTACTGGTCTGACCATTGCCGTCATACCACATTCCAGACAGTCATTGACTCGGTTTCCTTTGAAGATCCGCTTTTGCAAAAAACATACGATGAGTATCTTGCCATTCGCAAGGAACTTGGAAGAGAGCATAAGCCTGTTTGCTTGATGGATCTTGCTACTATTGCAGTGAAGTATCTTCGCAAAAACGGCAAACTGGAAAAACTGGATGAATCTGAAGAAATCAACGCTTGTACTGTAAAAATTGAAATTGAAGCTGACGGCAAAAAAGAGCCATGGCTGCTTCTTTTCAAGAATGAAACCCATAACCATCCCACCGAGATCGAGCCCTTTGGTGGTGCGGCTACTTGTATTGGTGGTGCCATCCGTGATCCTCTTTCTGGTCGCGCCTACGTTTACGGTGCAATGCGTGTAACCGGTGCCGCAGATCCCCTTACTCCTGTTCAGGATACCATCAAGGGCAAATTGCCGCAGCGTAAAATTGTTACCACTGCAGCTGCCGGTTATTCTTCTTACGGCAACCAGATCGGACTCGCTACCGGTATTGTGGATGAGATCTATCATCCCGGTTATGCTGCAAAGCGTATGGAAATCGGCGCAGTGGTTGCGGCTGCACCTGCTGAAAACGTTCGCAGAGAAGTGCCCGCTCCCGGCGATGTTGTGGTACTTTTGGGCGGTAGCACAGGACGAGATGGCATTGGCGGTGCCACCGGCTCCTCCAAAGCGCACGACTCCCACTCTGTAGAAACCTGCGGCGCAGAAGTACAGAAGGGAAATGCTCCGGAAGAAAGAAAGCTTCAGAGACTGTTCCGCAATCCTGAAGCAACGAAAATGATCAAACGCTGCAACGACTTTGGTGCAGGCGGTGTTTCTGTTGCCATCGGCGAATTGGCCGACGGTTTGGAAATTGATTTGAATGCCGTTCCCAAAAAGTATGAAGGACTGGACGGAACCGAGCTTGCCATCAGCGAATCCCAGGAGAGAATGGCAGTTGTCATTGAAAAGGAAAATGTTTCTAACTTCCTTGCCCTTGCAAAGAAGGAAAATCTCCAAGCTTGTCCGGTTGCTGTTGTCCGCGAAGAGAAGCGTCTTGTTATGAACTGGAACGGCAAAAAGATTGTGGATATCAGCCGCGAATTTCTCAATTCCAACGGCGCGGATAAGCACATCAATATTACTCCTGCCGCTTCTTGCGCTTTTGAAAAGAATGTCAGCGGTACCTTTGCCGAGAATATGACAGACCTGGTTCAGGATCTGAATATCTGCTCCAAACGCGGTCTTTCTGAGCGTTTTGACTCTACCATTGGTGCCGGTACGGTTCTGATGCCCTTTGGTGGCAAAAAGCAGAAAACTCCCATCCAGGCTATGGTGCAGAAGATCTCCGTAGAGAAGAAAGAAACCGATGATTGCTCCTTTATGTCCTGGGGCTACAACCCCTTCATTATGGAAAAGAGTCCTTATCACGGCGCTTATCTTGCTGTGGTGGAATCTGTTTCCAAATTGATCGCCAGCGGCGCTTCTTTTGAAGATGTATATCTGACCTTCCAGGAGTATTTTGAGCATCCAAGAAAGGACGGAAAGCGTTGGGGCAAGCCCTTATCTGCGCTTCTCGGTGCCTTTAAGGCTCAAATTAACCTTGGAATCGGATCCATTGGCGGCAAAGACTCTATGAGCGGTTCTTTTGAGGATTTGGATGTACCTCCCACACTGGTTTCCTTTGCAGTAACAACCGGAAAAACCGGCGATGTTATTTCCCAGGAAATGAAGAAGGCGGGCAATAAGGTAATTCTTCTTTCACCTGAGTATGACGAGAACGGCCTTCCCAAAACCGAGTCACTTTTGAAGGTGTTTGAAAATGTGACCCGACTGTTCCGTGAGAAGAAAGCAGTTTCTGGCTATACTCCCGGACTTGGCGGCATTGCGGAAGCTATCTTCAAAATGTCTCTTGGTAATGGCTTTGGCTTTGCTTTTGATTCTAAGCTTTCTCTTTCTGATCTGTTCGGTTATGCATATGGCTCCTTCCTCCTGGAGGTTTCTTCTGATGTGAAGGAAGGCGTTGATATTGGTACCATCACCGAATCGAAGGAATTTACCTTCGGCAATGAGACCGTTGATGTTGAAAAACTGGAAGAACTCTATGAAAACAAGCTGGAAAGCGTGTATTCTTGCAATATTCCTAGTGGCAAAACCCCGGTGGAAACCTTTAGCTTTACCGCAGGAAAGAGAGTTGTTCCGGTGGTAAAATGTGCAAAACCCAGAGTTTTGATCCCCGCTTTCCCCGGTACCAACTGCGAATTTGATTCTGCCAAGGCAGTTCGCGCTGCCGGCGCCGAGGCCGAGATTATGGTGATCAACAATCTTTCGGCAGAGGGAATCCAAAGAAGCGTGGAAACCTTTGCCAAGGAATTGAAGAATTCCCAGATGATTTTCATTCCTGGTGGTTTCTCCGGCGGTGACGAACCGGACGGAAGCGGTAAGTTCATTACAGCCTTCTTCCGCAATGGCGCTATCAAGGAAGGCGTAACAGAACTTTTGGATCAGAGAGACGGCTTGATCTGCGGCATCTGCAACGGATTCCAGGCTTTGATCAAGCTGGGACTTGTTCCGTACGGAAAAATCATTGATACGGATGAGAACTGCCCAACTCTTACCTTTAATACCATTTCCCGTCACCAGTCCAAGATTGTTCGCACAAGAGTGGCCTCCAACCAGTCTCCTTGGCTTTCTCTTACTCAGGTTGGAGACGTGTATCACGTTCCGATTTCCCACGGTGAAGGACGCTTCTTGGCAGACGAATCCCTGATCCGTAAATTGGCTGAAAACGGTCAGATTGCCACCCAGTATGTGGATTTTGATTCCAATGCTACCGGCGATGTTCAGTTCAATCCCAATGATTCCATGTTTGCCATTGAAGGAATCACATCTCCCGATGGCAGAGTCTTTGGTAAAATGGGACACAGTGAACGAATCGGTGCTGGTCTTTATCAAAACGTTCCCGGCAATTATGACATTCGTATGTTTGAAGCAGCAGTAAAATATTTTAAATAATCGGGAGGCCCTTTATGGCTTATAAGTCTGATATTGAAATTGCTCAGGAATGCGTAATGCGTCCCATTGGAGAGATTGCAAAAAAAGCACATGTGGATGAAGCGTATTTGGAGCAGTACGGAAAGTATAAGGCAAAGGTAGATCCAGCGCTTCTCAATGAGACAGACCGTAAAGCCGGAAAACTCATTTTGGTTACCGCCATTACCCCGACTCCTGCCGGGGAGGGAAAGACTACCACCACCATTGGTCTTGCGGATGGTCTTGCCAGAATTGGCAAGGATGTAACCGTCGCTCTTCGTGAGCCTTCCTTGGGACCCGTTTTTGGTGTTAAGGGTGGCGCTGCCGGCGGTGGCTATGCCCAAGTGGTTCCGATGGAGGATATCAACCTTCACTTCACCGGCGATTTCCATGCCATTGGCGCTGCCAACAACCTACTTGCGGCAATGCTGGATAATCACATCCATCAGGGAAATGCTTTGGGAATTGATGTGCGCCGTATCACCTGGAAGCGCTGTGTCGATATGAATGACCGTCAGCTTCGCTTTTTGACAGACGGTCTTGGTGGCAAGGCGAATGGTGTGCCACGTGAAGATGGCTTTGAGATCACAGTTGCCAGCGAAATTATGGCAATTTTCTGCCTTTCCAATTCCATCACCGATTTGAAAAATCGTCTTTCTCGCATCATTGTAGGGTATACCTATGATGATAAGCCTGTAACGGCCGGTGACTTGAAAGCCGTTGGTGCAATGGCAGCTCTTTTGAAGGATGCCATTAAGCCAAACCTGGTGCAGACCCTGGAAGGGACTCCCGCCTTTGTTCACGGCGGTCCTTTTGCTAATATTGCCCACGGATGTAACTCTGTTATGGCAACAAAGCTTGCTTTGAAAATGGGCGATTATACTGTAACCGAGGCTGGCTTTGGTGCCGATCTTGGCGCAGAGAAGTTTCTGGATATCAAATGCCGTATGGCAAATCTGATTCCGGATGCCGTAGTTGTGGTTGCAACCGTTCGTGCATTGAAGATGCATGGCGGCAAGGCGAAAACCGAGCTTGGCGAGGAAGACATTGCAGCTCTGGAAAAGGGAATTCCAAACCTTCTCCGTCACGTTTCCAATATTAAAAATGTATATCAGCTTCCTTGCGTCGTTGCGGTCAACCGTTTCCCAACAGACACAGATGCGGAAATTGACTTTATTGTCAATAAGTGCCGTCAGCTTGGTGTAAACACCGTTCTTTCTACTGTGTGGGCAGAAGGCGGCAAAGGCGGCGAAGCGCTTGCCCGCGAAGTCGTAAGGCTCTGCGAAGAAGAGTCCGGCAACTTTACCTTCTCTTATGAGCTGGATGGCTCCATTGAAGATAAGATCGAAGCGGTTGTGAAGAAAATCTACGGTGGTGATGGCGTTGTCATTATGCCGGCTGCAAAGAAACAGATTCAGCAATTAACCTCCTTGGGATTTGATAAGCTTCCCATTTGTGTTGCCAAAACCCAGTACAGTTTTTCCGACGATCCCACAAAGCTCGGTGCACCTGAAGGATTTACTGTAACGGTGAAGAATGTTAAGGTTTCCGCCGGTGCCGGCTTTATTGTTGTTCTCACGGGTGACATTTTGACGATGCCCGGCCTTCCGAAGCTTCCCGCAGCAGAAAAAATTGATGTGGATGAAAACGGCAAGATCACCGGTCTGTTTTAATGAAAAAAAGAAGGCTTTATGCCTTCTTTTTTCTGCTTTTATTTTTTTCGGTATTCTAAAGGGGAAATGCCGTGTTTGTTTCGAAAAACACGGTTAAAATATGAAACATTGTTGAATCCGCTTTCCAAAGCAATATCTAAAATTTTCTTCGAGGTTTGCCTCAGTAGAATTTCTGCTTTTTCCAAACGCAGCCGGTTACAATATTCGTGAAAGGATATGCCAACTTGTTTGAAAAATAGTCTACCCATATATTTTTCATTTTTACCGTAGAGCTGCGAAAGGGAACGAAGAGAAATGTTGACGCCAATAGAGTCCTGAGCTTGGCGCTTCATCCCTTGAACCAACCAATGTAGGTCTGAAGGCTCTTTTGGCGAATTTTCAAATGTCCGTTTCAGATAATCACCAATGATTTCGGCAATTTTAAAAGGAAAAGTCGCATCCTGCGTGTGCTCACAGGTAGAAAGAAGGGCAGATAACGGACCGGAAGGGATTCCGGTCATCAGCACGGCACGTTCCAATCTTTTTTGAGTGATCGTTTTGTCTGCGATGACATTTCCAACATAAACAACTGCCCCGACCTCACCGTTTAATATCACAGGATATGCGCATTCATATATGCCAAAAAAACAGTGACCGGAAAAGGGCTTTTTTTCTTGTATTGCTTTTTTATTGGCGAGCATTTTACACTTCAAGCAAAGCTTGCTTCCGCTTTTTGTCTTCTTTGCTTCCAGACAAAAGGGTTTTGAATGAATGATATTTTTCGCAGAAATTTTGGTTAACGGGGTGTTCAGCATGCCGGCCACATCTAAAATGGAGATGTGCAGATCACGTTGATATAAGATTAGATCAATTAATGTTTGTAATGTTTGCATTTTCCCTCCAAAAGAAACATTTTCAATTAAATTCTATCACAAAAGTATCTTTTGTGCAATAAAAACGTTCGTTTGTATAAGATTTTTATAAAAGTTATGGTATAATTGAGAAAAGAAACGGAGGAAGTTTTATGAAAAAATACGATGTTGCGGTCATTGGCGGAGGATTTGCCGGTGTGACGGCTGCCATTGCTGCTGCAAGAGGCGGCGCAAGTGTTATTTTAGTAGATAAATCAAACTGTTTGGGTGGCGCGGCATGTAACTGCCTTGTGACTCCTTTTACTCGTTTTTCCACTATGATCAATGGGGAAAAGGTATTTCTTGTAGCCGGAATCTTCAAAGAGATTCGCGCTCGCCTGGAAGAGCGCGGCGCTATGGTAAAAAGCGCATTCCTGGAAGAAGAATTGAAGTATGTTTTGAATGATATGGTTTTAAAGGAAAACATCCAGCTTCTTTATAGAGCATATCTTTCCAGAGTGGAGAGAGAAGAGGACCGTATCAAAAAAGCATTTTTTTCAACCGTTGGCGGTGAAATTTGCGTGGAGGCGGATTATTTTATTGATGCTACCGGTGACGCTCAGCTATCGTATCTTGCCGGCGTTCCGACGGTTTTGGGCCGGGAATCGGATCATCTCTGCCAGCCGATGACCCTTTGCTTCCGTGTGGGAAATGCAGATGTTGATAAGTTCTTTGCATCCAAAGAGCGCTTGAATGAAATTTACGCCGAACTCCGGGAAAAGGGCGAAATTAAAAATCCGAGAGAGAATATTTTGGCATTTCGCACCCTGATCCCAAATGTGATTCATTTCAATACCACCCGTGTGGTAAAACTGGATCCCACATCCGCCGAGGATTTAACGAAAGCGGAAATTATCGCCCGGGAGCAGGTGTTCGAGGCATATGAGTTTGTGAAGAAATATGGAGAAGGCTTGGAAAACAGCTTCCTGATGATGACGGCAATGGAAATCGGTGTTCGCGAAAGCCGCATGATCGTGGGAGATTATGTGCTCACCAGAGAAGATTGCGAAGGTCTTTGCAAATTCGAGGATGCCATTGCTTGCTGCAATTACGACATTGATATTCACAATCCAGAGGGGGCAGGAACCAGTCACCACTACTTTGGACCCGGTGAGTTTTATACCATTCCGTACCGATCTCTCATTCCCAAGGGAGTGGAGAATATGCTGGTAGCCGGAAGATGTATTTCGTCTGATCACGGTGCCCAGGCATCCTATCGTACGATGAATACCGCTTCCTGCATCGGTCACGCTGCCGGTGCGGCCATTGCTCTGGCGGTAAAAGGGAAAACCACAACGCGCAAAATTTCTGTTAAAGAGTTGCAGGACGAGTTAAGAAAAGGTGGCGCCAATATTGGCATTTAAAGTGCTCCGAACCATTCATTTTTGTTGATTGTCATATATCAAAAAAGTTTTGAAATTTTTTAAAAAAACACTTGACAAATGAAATGAAAGTGATATAATCACTGACATAAAAGCTGTGATGAAGACGGCAGAAGACATTTTCTTTCAGAGAGTCGGCGCTTGGTGAAAGCCGATAGAGGGTGTTTTTCAGTTGCCCATCCCTTCTGAGCTGGAGATCCGAAAGCGCTTGCAAGTAGATTTCTCCCGTGATTGCTGCGTCAAGGCATAGGGATTGTTTGATCCCAAGAGTGGCAGTTCAACTGCAATTTGAGTGGTACCGCGAGTAAAGTTTTTTACCCGTCTCAAAGTGAAAGCTTTGAGACGGTTTTTTTATTTTATTTTCCATTATAAAGGAGGAAGCAAAATGGCTACATTTTCTGAAAACAAACTCAAAGAGATCGCGTTGCGAATTCGTGAGATGCGTGAAATTACCGGTTTGTCTGCCGAAGAAATGGCCGAAAGAACCGAAGTGAGCGCGGAAGAGTACGTTTCCTATGAAAATGGCGATCTGGATTTCCCGTTCTCTTTTCTACATAAGTGTTCCTTGGAGTTTGGTATCGGTATTACCGATCTTCTGGAAGGAAAAAGCGCGCTGCTTTCTTCTTACACGGTTACCCGAAAGGGAGAAGGTCAGCAGACTGCCAGAGAGGATGGAATCACCATCCAAAACCTGGCTCCCAAATTCCGCGACAAGATTGCTGAGCCCTATTGGGTTCGTTATGAATATGATCCTTCTCAACAGAATAAACCCATTCATCTCGCCACCCATAGCGGTCAGGAATTTGATTTGGTAGTTAGTGGAAAACTAAAGGTTCAGATCGGTTCTCATACCGAGATTTTGGGGGAGGGCGATAGCATCTACTATAACAGCTCGACACCTCACGGTATGATCGCTGTTGATGGTCAGGACTGCGTATTTTGTGCCGTGGTACTTCCGGGTGAAGAGGACGTTAAGGACGATTCGGTCCTGAAAAACCTGGTGGCAGCAACCAAGTCCGAATCCCTCATCTGTGAGAAGTTTGTAAAGACGGAAGAAGATGAAAACGGTCTTCTGAAAAAAATTGATTTTACCAACACTGAAACCTTTAACTTTGGCTTTGATATCGTGGATGAGATTGCAGAAAAATACCCCGATAAGCTTGCGATGCTTCATCTGGATAAGAATAAAACCGAACGTCGCTTTACATTTAAGGATATCAAGCATTATTCCAACCAATGCGCCAACTATTTTACATCCCTTGGTATCAAGCGCGGCGATAAGGTTATGCTGGTGTTGAAGCGTCATTATCAGTTTTGGTTTGCTATGGTGGCTCTTCACAAAATGGGTGCAGTAGCTATCCCGGCCACCAATCAGCTGAAGGAACACGATTTTCAGTACCGTTTTGATGCGGCAAGCGTTTCTGCTATTGTCTGCACCTCCGACGGCGATGTTTCCGATTGCGCCGCCGCTGCAGCAGAGAAGTGCCCCTCTCTTAAAACAAAGATCATCGTTGGCGAAAAGAAAGAGGGCTGGCACAATTTTGATGAAGAATTCAAGCTTTTTTCCAGAAAATTTGTTCGTCCGGAAAACGCCTCTGCCGGGGATGAGACTGCATTGATGTTCTTTACTTCCGGTACTACTGGAAATCCCAAAATGGCGGCACACAAGCACACTTACGCTTTGGGCCATTTTGTGACTGCAAAGTATTGGCATTGCTGCGAAAGAGATGGCCTCCATCTGACCATTTCCGATACCGGATGGGGAAAATCCCTTTGGGGAAAGCTTTACGGCCAATGGCTGTGCGAAGGGGCAGTGTTTGTTTACGATTTTGACCGATTTGATGAAAATGACATTCTGCCGATGTTTGCAAAGTATAATATCACCACCTTCTGCGCTCCTCCCACTATGCTTCGGATGCTGATCCGTGGAGATTTAAGTAAGCACGACCTTTCGTCCATCCACCACATGACCACTGCAGGAGAGGCTCTCAATCCTGAAGTGCACAAAAAATTCAAGGAAGCCACCGGTCTTGAAATTATGGAAGGCTTCGGTCAGACCGAAACCACCCTTGCCATTGCAAATCTTGCCGGCACCGCGCCGAAAATCGGTTCTATGGGAAAAGCTTCTCCACAATTTGATGTGGATGTGGTAGATCCCGAGGGCAATAGTGTGGCAACCGGCGAAGTGGGCGAGATTGTCATTCGCACGGATAAAGCAGTTCCTTGCGGCTTGTTTAAGGAGTATTACCGCGACAAGGAAAAAACCAATGATGCCTGGTACGACGGTGTCTATCATACTGGTGACACTGCTTGGCGTGATGAGGACGGTTACTTTTGGTATGTCAGCCGGGTGGATGATGTGATCAAGTCTTCCGGCTACCGTATCGGACCGTTTGAAATCGAAAGTGTCATCATGGAGCTTCCATACGTTGTGGAATGTGGCGTTTCTGCCGCTCCCGATGAAGTGCGCGGTCAGGTTGTAAAAGCAAGCATTGTTCTTACAAAGGGAACCGTTCCCAGCGAGGAACTGAAAAAAGAGATTCAGAACTATGTAAAGGAACATACTGCACCTTATAAATATCCTCGTGTTGTAGTTTTCCGCGAAGAACTTCCCAAAACCATCAGTGGTAAGATCCAAAGAAATAAGCTTTGATTTTTCGGACAAAGAACAAATGTGAAAATGCTTGACATTTTTCCGTATTTGTGGTACAATTTCAAAGATTTCAAAGGCAATGATGAAGAGTTCATAAATTTGCGACCTCAGAGAGGTGGCGGTTGGTGCAAGCCATTGGAAACAAATTTGTGTATGTAGCTTCTGAGCCGAGAGGAAGAAACCGAAAGGAAGTAGAACCTCTCCGTGACTGCTGCGTTAATGCATAAGGATTGATGGATCCTGAGTGGCTGATTTTTCAGCAATTTGAGTGGTACCGCGGGTGCTTTGATCGTTTCGCACTCGTCTCAAAGAAAATGACCTTTGGGACGAGTGCTATTTTTTGTCCCGGATATGGAGTTTTAAATGGAACAAATCACTGGTTTGGAATTCAAAATCCAGGAAATGGCCTCGCGTATTCGCGAGTTGAGAGAAATTGAAAATCTGACTCCTCAAGAAATGTCGGTCAAAACCGGCGTTACGGTGGAGGAATACTTGGATTGTGAAAATGGAAAGTGTGATTTAAACTTTGCTTTTATTTATCGGTGTGCTTTGGCTTTGAATGTTAACGTGACCGATATTATAGAAGGTCATAGCCCGAAGCTGAAGTCCTATACTGTCACCAGAAGCGGTGCCGGCCAGGAAATCTCCAATGCTCACGGTATGACTTATTATAATATGGCATATGCTTTCCAGAATCGAATTGCAGAGCCTTTGTTTGTCAGAAGCCGCTATGATGAAAATGCGCAAAATCGTGACATCGAATTGACCACTCACGCCGGCCAGGAGTGTGACATTGTATTAGAAGGGTATCTTTTGGTTCAAATTGGCGAGCATAGAGAAATCCTTGGCCCTGGCGACAGTATTTATTTCGACAGTTCAGCTCCTCACGGTATGATTGCAGTGAAGGGAAGAGACTGCGTTTTCTATGCTATCGTTTTAAATCCCACGGGCGAGCCGATTCCGGAGCTTGACCGTCCCAAGGAAATTTCCGGTGTAAAGCGTGTGGAAAAGGACACCAAGGAGAGGATTTATCAAAAATTTATCGATGTGGAAGAGGATGCCAATGGCACTCCCACCTCCATCCGATTCAAAAACACCGAAAAATTCAATTTTGCTTTTGATTTGATCGATGAGCTTGCCGCACGTGAGCCGGAAAAATTGGCAATGCTTCATATTTCCGAGAATTTGACGGAAAGAAGATTTACCTTCAAGGACTTAAAACGCCTTTCCAACCAGTGCGCCAACTATTTTAAATCCCTGGGAATCAAAAAAGGTGACCGTGTGATGCTGATTTTAAAGCGGCACTATCAGTTTTGGTTTGCTATGCTCGGTCTCAATAAGATCGGCGCAGTTGCCATTCCGGCACCTAATCAACTGCTGGAGCACGATCTGGATTACCGTTTCGGTGCTGCCGGCATTCGCGGCATCATCTGCACTGCTGACGGACAGGTGGCTTCTCATGTTGACCGCGCCTGTGCAAATCATCCCCAGCTTGACATTAAATTGATCGTAAACGGTCAGAGAGAAGGCTGGAGAACATTTGATGAGGAATATCCCCTTTATAGCTCTCATTTTAATCGTACGGAAGAATCTGCCTGCGGTGACGACCTTCTCTTGATGTTCTTTACCTCCGGTACCTCCGGTTATCCCAAGATCGCGGCACACAATCACAAGTATCCTCTCGGTCATTTCCACACGGCAAAGTACTGGCATTCTGTGGAACCCGATGGACTGCATTTTACCATTTCCGATACCGGTTGGGCAAAATCCATGTGGGGTAAACTATACGGTCAGTGGCTGTGCGAGGCTGCCATCTTTGTGTATGACTTTGATCGTTTTGATGCTTCTCAGATCTTGCCGATGTTTGCTAAACATCAAATTACCACCTTCTGTGCACCGCCCACCATGCTTCGTATGATGGTCAAGCAAGATATTTCCAAATTTGACCTTTCCTCGGTCCGTCATATGACCACTGCCGGCGAAGCATTGAACCCCGAGGTTTACCGCCAATTTGAAAAGGCCACCGGCCTTCAAATTTTAGAGGGCTTTGGGCAGACTGAAAGCACCATGATCGTGGGCAATATGATTGGAGCTCCTCATAAGATTGGCTCTATGGGCAAACCTGCTCCCATTTATGATGTGGAGCTTTTAGATCCCGACGGCAATCCCGTCTCTACCGGTGAACCGGGCGAAGTGGTGATCAATTTGAAAAACGGTGCTCCCTGTGGACTTTTTGTCGGTTATTATAACGACGAGGAGAAAACCGCGGAAGTCATCCGAGACGGCTACTATCACACCGGCGATCTTGCTTGGCGTGATGAAGATGGCTTCTTCTGGTATGTGGGCAGAGCCGACGATGTGATCAAGTCCTCCGGCTATCGCATTGGTCCGTTTGAAATTGAAAGTGTGATTATGGAGCTTCCCTATGTTTTGGAATGCGGTGTTTCTGCCGCTCCCGATGAAGTTCGCGGTCAGATCGTAAAAGCAAGCATCGTCCTGACGAAGGGAACAGAACCCACTGAAGAATTGAAAAAAGAGATTCAAAATTATGTAAAGGTGCACACAGCGCCTTATAAGTATCCGCGACTTGTTGTCTTCCGGGATGAATTGCCCAAGACGGTAAGTGGCAAGATTCAAAGAAACAAGCTGTAATGTTCAAGAAAAGGAGATTTTGAAATGAAATATCCCATTACGATTACCAAAACCACCAATCCCAAGGAAAAGCCTGCTGATGAATCCAAATTGGGCTTCGGTAAGATCTTTACCGACCATATGTTCTTGATGGATTACAATGCAGAGAAGGGATGGCATGATGCTCGGATCGTTCCTTTTGGTCCGATTCCGCTTCATCCTGCTTCTACCGTGTTCCATTATGGCGTGGAAATTTTTGAAGGTATGAAGGCCTATCGCACCGCGGAAAATGAAATTCGTCTGTTCCGTCCCATGGAAAATGTGAAGCGCCTTAATGCCAGCGCAGAAAGACTTTGTTTGCCTCAGCTGGATGAAGAAGGCTGCCTTGATATTCTCAAAACCATTGTGGAACTGGAAAAGGATTGGATTCCTCATTCTGAGGGTACCAGTCTCTATATTCGTCCGTATATGTACGGCAACGATCCTCACTTGGGTGTGCACTCTGTCAAAAATGCAACCTTTGCTGTGATCTGTTCTCCCGTCGGCGCCTATTATGCAGAGGGCATCAACCCGGTTAAAATTGCCATTGAATCTCAGGATGTTCGTGCGGTTCGCGGCGGTACCGGATATGCCAAGTGCGGCGGTAACTACGCTGCCAGTCTCCGTGCCGGTGACCGTGCTGAAAAGCAGGGTTATACTCAGGTTCTTTGGCTTGACGGTGTGGAACGCAAATATATCGAAGAAGTAGGCGCAATGAACGTTATGTTCAAAATCGACGGAAAGATCATTACCCCTGAGCTGACCGGCTCGGTTCTTCCCGGTATTACCAGAAAGAGCTGCATTGATCTGCTTCGCTCTTGGGGATATACCGTTGAGGAAAGACTGATTTCTGTGGATGAACTGTTCCAGGCAGCCGCTTCCGGCAAATTGGAAGAGGCGTGGGGAACCGGCACTGCCGCTGTTGTTTCTCCCATCGGACAGCTTTTCTATCAAGGCAAGGAATACGTTGTTTGTGACAACAAGATCGGCGATCTGACCCAGAAGCTTTACGATTCCCTTACTGGAATTCAGTGGGGCAAGATCAAGGATGAAAACAATTGGTGTGTGAAAGTTTGTAATGGCTAAACGAATCACCATTCTCGCCGGGCACTACGGAAGCGGAAAAACCAATGTGGCAATCAATCTTGCTTTTACCAAAAAGAAAAATGGGGAAAAGGTTGCCATTGCGGATCTTGATATTGTCAATCCGTATTTTAGAACAAAAGATAGCGCAGCAGCGCTCTCTGAAGCAAAGATTCCGCTAATTTCTTCAGAATACGCCAATACCAATGTGGATATTCCGGCGCTTCCTCAGGAAATGTATTCCGTTGTAGATGATAAAAGTACGTCATTTGTTTTGGACGTTGGAGGCGATGACCGAGGTGCGCTTGCTTTGGGAAGACTGACTCCCTCGATTCTGGAGGAGAATGACTATGAAATGCTTCTTGTTATCAATTTCTTCCGTCCGTTAACTCGGGATCTTGAATCACTTCTGCAAGTGATGAGAGAAATGGAAATTGCGTCTGGGATTCGTTTTACCGGCATTGTCAATAACTCCAATTTAGGAGAAGAGACAAGCGCGGAAGATGTGCTTAATTCAATGAAAAAGGCGGAAGCGTTTTCCCGGCTTTCAGGTCTACCCATTCATTTTACGTCAGTAAAAAAAGAACTTTTCTGTGAGCTTGACGGGAGAATACCTTCTCTGTTTCCGTTGACCCTCCAGAAAAAGTATTTTTGAAACTCTAAATAAGGAGAATAATTATGGCAAAACTAACATTTAAAACCGATTTTTGTAAGGGATGCGGGCTTTGTGTCGATGCTTGTCCTAAGAAGCTGATTCGCTTGGCTCCCGATAAAATCAATATGAAGGGGCATCATCCCGCGGAAATTACTGACCAAGCAGCCTGCGTTGGCTGTGCATTCTGCGCACAGATGTGTCCTGATTGCGTCATTAAGGTTGAGAGGTGAAGAAAATGGCTGATAAGATTTTGATGAAGGGTAACGAAGCCATCGCGGAAGCGGCAATTTTTGCCGGTTGCCGTCATTACTTTGGTTATCCCATTACTCCCCAAACTGAGGTTGCCGCTTACATGGCAAAGAAAATGCCCAAAATCGGCGGTACCTTTCTCCAGGCAGAAAGCGAAATTGCTGCCATCAATATGGTCTACGGTGTTGCTTCTACCGGCAAGCGTGTTATGACCTCTTCCTCTAGCCCCGGAATTTCACTGAAAGGGGAGGGGCTCAGTTATCTTGCCGGAGCGGACCTGCCCGCTTTGGTTGTAAATGTACAACGCGGCGGCCCCGGTCTTGGCGGTATTCAGCCCAGCCAGTCGGACTATTTCCAGGCTACTCGCGGTGCGGCACACGGCGATTTTCATATGATCGTTCTGGCCCCCAGCTCGGTACAGGAAATGGCTGAATTGACTGTAAAGGGATTTGAATTGGCCGATACCTACCGTATGACTGCTATGATTTTAGCTGACGGTACCATGGGCCAGATGATGGAGCCTGTTTCTCTTGATTTTGAGTTGAAGGCAGTTCCCGAAAAGCCTTGGGCTACCACCGGCACCAAAATGGAACGGAAGCACAATATTGTAAACTCTCTGTTCTTGAAGCCGGAAGAACTGGAAAAGACTAACTTTGAGCGCTATGAGCGTTATCGCATCGTCGAAGAGAATGAGGCAATGTATGAAGAATACATGATGGAAGATGCAGAAATCTGTGTTGCTGCCTTTGGTATCGCTGCTCGCATTTCGAAAAATGCGATCAATGAAGCAAGACGACAGGGAATTAAGGTTGGCTTGATCCGTCCCATCACCCTTTGGCCCTTCCCCAAGGCCCCCTTTGAGAAAGCGGCAGAAAAGGTGAAGAAGATCATCTCTGTTGAACTTTCTATGGGTCAGATGATCGAAGATGTAAAGCTTGCCACCCAATGCAAGGTGCCCGTAACCCTGTGCAACCGCGTCGGCGGCATGATTCCTTCTCCCGAGCAGGTTCTGCAGGCAATTGTTGACGCACAGAAATGAGGTGAATAGAATGGTAGTATTTGATAAACCCCGTGCAATGGCCGACGTGCCGATGCACTACTGTCCCGGCTGCACCCACGGTATCGTTCACCGCTTGGTTGCAGAGGTCATTGACGAATTGGGCATTGAAGGGAAGACCATCGGTGTCGCCCCTGTCGGTTGCTCTGTTATGGCTTATGACTATTTCAACTGCGATATGATCGAGGCGGCACACGGCAGAGCTCCTGCTGTTGCCACCGGTGTAAAGCGCTCCGATCCTGATAATCATATTGTATTTACGTACCAGGGAGACGGCGATTTGGCTTCTATCGGTATGGCTGAAACGGTTCACGCCGCCGCAAGAAATGAAAATATTACGATCATTTTCATCAACAATGCAATCTACGGTATGACCGGCGGTCAAATGGCGCCCACCTCGCTTCCCGGCCAGGTGACTCAAACCTCTCCCTACGGAAGAGATGTAAATGCGTGCGGCTTTCCCATTAAGGTTTGCGAAATGCTTTCTCAATTGGATGGACCGGAATATCTGGAACGTGTTACCGTCAACAATGTGAAGAACATTAAAAATGCCAAGAAAGCGATCAAAAAAGCCTTCCAGAATCAGATTGATAAAAAAGGGTTTTCTTTGGTCGAAGTGCTTTCTTCCTGTCCCACTAACTGGGGTATGACACCGAAAAAAGCCCTGGAATGGATTGACGAAAAAATGATCCCGTATTATCCTCTCGGTGTTTATAAGGATCGTTCCAGCAAGGAGGAGACAAAATGAGTACAAAACAGATTCTTCTTTCCGGCTTTGGCGGCCAGGGAATTCTCTTTGCCGGAAAAATGCTGGCCTATCAAGGCTTGATTCAAGATAAAAATGTTAGCTGGCTTCCTTCCTACGGCCCAGAGATGCGCGGTGGTACCGCCAGTTGTAGTGTCATCGTTAGTGATGATCCCGTGGGTTCTCCCATTGTTTCCAAGCCTGACATCCTGGTGGCAATGAATTTGCCTTCTTTGGACCGATTTGAGGATTCGGTTAATCCCGGCGGAATGATCTTCTACGATTCTTCTCTTGTGGAAAGAAACGTAAAAAGAGATGATGTAAAAGTTTATCCCATTCCTGCTACCCGTCTTGCCGGCGAAAACGGTTTAGGTAATCTCGCTAATATGATCATCATTGGCAAACTTCTGAATACTTTGGGTGAGTTTGATGATTCTGTTGTTACGCAAACGCTGGAGAAGGTGATTCCTCCCAAAAAGGCAGATATGCTTGAGGTCAACAAAAAAGCGCTGAAATTGGGCGCTGATTTCGAGTGATTTTTCAAAATAATTTTTGAAAATATTGTTGACAAATCAATTTTTGTGTGGTAACATACCAACATATTTCAAATAGAAACCAAATGCAATGAAGGAATTATCCTTTTGGATTCTGACTTTTTAGAGAGCTGCCGATTGGTGAAAGGCAGTAAGCGGAACCTTTTGGAGTCTCGTTCCGGAGCAGAGTCGCTGAATCAAGGTAAGTGGCTACGGCATGCCCCGTTATCAAGGCAGAGGGTTTGTTAGAACTCTTTTAAGTTGACTACATATTTTTTTGTAGTAAACAGGGTGGTACCGCGGTTTATTCGTCCCTGAGGTTTATACCTCAGGGACTTTTTTAAATTATGTGTTTTTGTGAAAGGGAAAAGTCATGAAACAGATCAAAATCATTGACACAACGCTTTGTGCGGAAGAAGGAGTTTTCGGCTTCAAGGAAAAATTAGAAATTGCCCGTCAATTGGAAAAACTGGGTGTTGATGTCATTGAGCTTCCTGAAATTGAAAATGTGAAGGCAGATACTTTATTTGTTAGAACCTGCGCTTCTTTCGTCAAAAAAGGAACGCTTTCTGTTGCTTGTGGAAAAAGTACTGAAAGTGTTGAGAATGCCATTGCATCCCTTTCCACTGCGACACACGGAAGAGTTCGCATTGAACTGCCGGTTTCCCCCGTGGGAATGGAATATATCGCCAGAAAAAAAACGGATAAAATGCTGGATTGGGTAAAGGAAGCGGTTTTCACTGCCAAGGAAAAAATTGCTGAAGTTGAATTCTGTGCCGTGGATGCTACCCGTGCTGAAAAGGAGTTCCTTTTCCGCGTATTTGAAACTGCAATTGCTGCTGGTGCAACTCATCTTTGCGTTTGCGACAGCGCTGCTGAGATGCTGTCTGACGACTTTGCCGCGTTTGTGAAAGAAATTGCAGAGAAGGTATCCTTGCCTGTGTCGGTCCGTTGCAGCAATCAGAACGGTCTTGCTGTTGCATCTTCTATGCTGGCTGTCAGATCGGGAGCAGATGGTATTAAGACGGATGTTTCCGGCATTCATACTCCTCTTGAAGTGATCGCATCTCTGATCCATGACTGCGGAAACAACTACGGATTTTCTACTGGCTTGAGTTACACTGAGTTGTGCCGTATTGTGAAACAGATTGTTTGGGTTACAGCCAACGCCAAAAAGGAAAAATCCGAAATGACGGTTGCGGCATCTGATAATCAGTCCATCCATTTGGATGCCAACGATGATCAAACTGCCGTTAATTTGGCAGTTGCAAAGCTGGGGTATGACCTTTCTGAAGAAGACCAGAAAAGAGTTTATGAGGAGTTTGTTCGCGTTGCCGCCAAGAAAAATGTTGGTAGTAAGGAACTGGATGCAATGGTTGCAAGCGTGGCGCTTCAAGTTCCACCCACATATAAGCTTGTAAATTATGTGATTAATAACGGTAATATCATTACCTCCACTGCACAACTTACCCTGGACAAAAACGGCTCCTTGCAGCAAGGTGTTTGCATTGGCGACGGCCCTATTGATGCCGCTTTTCTTGCGATTGATCAGATCATCGGTCACCATTATGAACTGGACGATTTCCAGATTCAGTCTGTCACGGAAGGCAAGGAGGCAATGGGCTCTGCTCTTGTGAAACTGCGTGCAGCCGGCAAGCTTTATTCCGGCAACGGTATTTCTACTGATATCATCGGTGCCAGCATCCGGGCATACTTGAGTGCCGTGAACAAGATTCTCTACGAGGAGGTTTCAAAATGAAACTGTCTTTTTCCACCAAGGGGTGGCATCATAGCACGTTTGAAGAGTTTTGCAATGTTGCAGAGGAACTTCATTTTCAAGGAATCGAACTTCATAATATCTATAATCGCCTTTTCACTGATAAGGATGGAGCTTTCCACGACTATGCCGTGGCAGCAACCCTTCGCCGACTCTATGAAAAGAAATTGGAAATTCCCTGTATTGACACTATTTCCAATATTGGAAACAAGGCGGAAAACGAAAAAGCAATTTTGGAAATTCAGAAATGCCTGGAAATTGCTTCCAATCTTCGGATTCCTTACATTCGTCTGCGTGCCAACGATTGTGAAAATCAGTTGGAGGCGGTGGAGAATGTGTTTGCCTTGATTCAATCCGTTCTTTTTCAAGTGGAAGAAAAGGGAGTTACGCTGCTTTTGGAAACCACAGGTCCTTTCAGCAATACTAAGGTTCTTCGTGATCTTTTAGACCGCTTTGCAAGCGACCACGTTGCCGCACTCTGGCAGATGTCAGCGGCATATTTCGGCGCAGGTGAAAAAGCAGAAGATGTGATTAAAAATCTGGGTGCTTATGTGCGCCATGTTCAGTTCAATGACGCTCGCCTGACCCAGGACGGTGTTGAATATTGTCTGGCGGGCGAAGGAACCCTTCCCATTTGCGAAATGATGCTTGCTCTTCGTTCTGTTAACTTTGACGGATATGTTTCACTTGTTTGGGATCCTGCCTGGTGCGAAGAACTGGATGATATGGAAATCATTTTTTCCCAGTTTGTCAGTTTTATGAAGCAGTTTGGCGATACGTCCCGAAATGAGAAAACTCTTTACTATAATCGTACCAGAACTGGAAAATTTGTGTGGAAAAAGGATCTTTTGATCGATGCCACCTTTTCCGATGTTCTGGACCGTATGGTAGAAGAATTCCCGGATCAGTATGCCTTTAAATATACAACGCTGGATTATACCCGTACCTATAGCGAGTTCCGCGACGATGTGGATACCTTTGCCCGTTCTTTGGTCGCCCTTGGCGTGAAGGCAGGGACGCACGTGGCTGTGTGGGCTTCCAACGTACCTCAGTGGTTTATTGCGTTCTGGGCCACAGTGAAATTGGGTGCGGTTCTGGTGACTGTCAATACGGCGTATAAAATTCACGAAGCAGAATATTTGCTCCGTCAGTCTGATACCCACACCCTCATTATGACCGAGGGGGCAAAGGATACGCACTACGGAAAAATTATTGCAGAACTTTGTCCGGAGCTTTCCTCAATGAATTCCGGAGAGAGACTGCATGCCCGCCGTCTTCCTTTCCTTCGCAATGTAATTACTGTCGGCTTCCGACAGAAGGGGTGCATGACTTGGAACGAAGCGCTGGAAAGAGCATCTCAGGTTCCGATGGAAGAGGTTCGCCGTATGGCAAGCCGGGTCAACAAGGACGATGTTTGCAATATGCAGTACACTTCCGGAACCACCGGCTTTCCCAAGGGCGTGATGCTGACTCACTATAATGTTGTTAATAACGGAAAATACATTGGAGATCATATGGATCTGTCCACTGCAGACAGAATGATGATCCAAGTTCCTATGTTCCATTGTTTTGGAATGGTTCTTTCTATGACCGCTGCAATGACCCATGGCGCAACCATGTTCCCATTGCCGTATTTTTCTCCCAAGCCGGCCTTAGCCTGTGTTCATAACGAACACATTACTACCTTCAACGGTGTTCCTACCATGTTCATTGCGATGATGCAGCATCCGGATTTTGAGAAAACCGATTTTTCTTACATCAGAACCGGTATTATGGCTGGTGCAAACTGCCCTGCTGATCTGATGAAGCGTGCCACTGAAGTGATGAATATGAAGGAAATCGTTTCGGTTTACGGTCAGACCGAGGCGAGCCCGGGATGTACTATGAGCAGCTACTACGATTCCCTCGAGGTGCGTACTGAAACCGTCGGAAGCGCTTTTGCCAATGTGGAATGTAAGATCGTGGATCCGGAAACAGGTCTCGATTGCCCGGACGGAGTCAACGGTGAATTTGTGGCGCGTGGATATAACATTATGAAGGGCTATTATAAAATGCCCGCTGCCACCGCATCTACCATTGATGAGGAAGGTTGGCTTCATACCGGGGACTTGGCTTGTCGCACCCCGGAAGGCAATTATTTGATCACCGGAAGATTGAAGGATATGATCATCCGCGGCGGTGAAAACATTTATCCCAAGGAAATTGAAGAGTTCATTTATACCAATCCCAAAGTGAGCGACGTCCAGGTTATTGGCGTTCCCGACAAGCAGTATGGTGAGGAAATTATGGCGTGCATCATCCTCAAAGAAGGAGAGAGCATGACCGAAGATGAAATGAAAGCCTTTGTTGCTGCCAGTATGGCAAGACATAAGGTGCCTCGCTATGTTGATTTTGTAAAGGCATTCCCAATGAATGCTGCCGGCAAAATCTTAAAATATAAAATGAGGGAAGAGGCTGTTCAAAAGCTCGGCATTGAAAAAGCGTAACCCGATTTTCCAGCGGATTTAAGAAATTGTCTTAAATCCGTTGTTTTTCATTATTTTTTTCTTAAAAAATGTTGACTTTAGCGCGTTAAAGTGATAAAATGAAAAAACTAAGTTCAGGAGGAACAAAATAATGAAAAATTGGCACAACGAAGCAACCGATCGCTTGGTTCAGGTGCTTTCCAATATGAATTCATCTGAAGAGTGCTATCAGTTCTTGGAAGATTTGTGCACCATTCGTGAAATTATGGATATGTCTCAGCGTCTTGAAGTTGCTATTATGCTGAAAAACGGTGCGAATTACCAGGAAATCAATAAGAAAAACGGTGTCAGCACTGCGACCATCAGCCGAGTAAACAAATGCCTTTCCTATGGAAGCGGCGGATACGAGAAGGCAATAGAGCTTCTTTGTGACAAGGAGAAATAAAATGAAAATGGAAGATTTCAAATTGAATCGTGATGAGATGGCGATTTTTCTTCTTCGTTCTCTGTTTGAAAAATTCGGCTATGCTCAGTACAAAATGAATAAATTTGAAGAGTATGACTTATACGTCCGGAACAAAGACTTTTTGATTTCTGACGGCATTATTACCTTTACTGACACCAATGGCAAGCTTTTGGCGCTTAAGCCGGACGTTACACTTTCAATTGTGAAAAATGCTCTTGCCGGTGGTGCTGGCGTTCAAAAGGTATATTACGATGAAAATGTTTATCGAGTTTCCAGCGGAACGCAAAGCTTTAAGGAAATTATGCAGGTGGGAATTGAGTGCATCGGAGATGTGGATGATTACTGTGTCTATGAGGTTTTGCTTTTGGCAATCAAAAGTCTAAAAACTCTTTCGGATGATGTGGTTCTCGATGTTTCTCATTTTGGAATGCTTACGGATCTGATCGATTCCTTTGGCGTTTCTACAGAAAGCAAGAGACAAATGCTTTCTGCTATCGGCAATAAAAATACGCACGAATTAAAGGAAATCGCGGCAAGAGAATCGGTTAGTAAGGAGAATATCGCCCTTTTGCTTCGCTTGACTACAAGCTACGGAAAACCTGAGAATGTTCTTCCGGAATTAAAAAGGATTCTTCATCAAACCTCCTGGGAAAAGGATCTTTCTACTCTGGAAAGGCTTTGTGCTCTTCTTTCTAAAAACGGTTATGGAGATGTTCTTCGCATTGATTTTTCCGTTGTAAATCACACTGATTATTATAACGGTATTGTATTCAAAGGATTTGTGAAGGGGATTCCCGCAGGCGTTTTATCTGGTGGCCAGTACGATCGCTTGATGGAAAAGATGGGTAGAGCAAGCCGTGCTATCGGCTTTGCTGTATATCTTGACTTGCTGGATGAGTTATCATATGAAAAGAAGAACTTCGATGTGGATTGTGTTCTTTTGTATGAAGCATCCGATTCTCTTGATCAAGTGGAACGGTCTGTAAAGGAATTTGTGGACAAAGGAAAAAGTGTTTTGGCTTTGAAAGCTCTTCCTGATAAAATAAGTTTTCAGGAGCTTTATGAAATTACAAAGAGTGGGGTGAAACTTCTTGAACGACATGCTTAACGTCGCACTTCCCAAAGGTAGACTGGGAGAACGGGTCTATTCCATGTTCGAAAAAGCAGGTTTTCAGTGCCCGCAAGTAATGGAAAACACCCGTAAACTTATTTTTGAAAACCCGGAAAAAGGAGTACGCTATTTTTGGGTGAAGCCCTCCGATGTTGCCATTTATGTGGAACGTGGTGCTGCTGATATCGGAGTTGCGGGGAAGGATATTTTGTTGGAGTATGCTCCGGATGTTTATGAGCTTCTTGACCTGAAAACCGGCATTTGCAAAATGGCAGTGGCGGCACAGGTTGGCTTTCGTGACGATACGGCCAAAACATTAAAGGTGGCTACGAAGTTTGCTAACATTGCCAAGGATTTCTATATGAAGCGCGGAAGAGATATTGATATCATTCATTTGAACGGCTCAATTGAAATCGCTCCCATCCTTGGATTGACGGATGTAATTGTTGACATTGTGGAAACAGGAAAAACCTTGAAGGAAAACAATCTGGAAGTGATGGAGGATATTGTTCCCATCAGCGCCCGTCTGATTGCGAATAAATCCAGCTTTAAATTTAAAAACGAGCCGATCGAGCAAATTTTGTCAAGCCTTTCGGCACAACTGATTTCGGAGGAATAAAATGATTCCCATTCTAACATTCGGCCAGGTGGAGAATAGCCAGATCTTTTCTCGTGTTCAGCCGAAACTTGATGTTGAAAACATCGTAGCAGAAATTATTGATACAGTAAAAAAGGAAGGCGACAAGGCTCTCTTTTCCTATTGTGAGAAATTTGATCATGCCTCGCTTTCCTCGCTTCTTGTTTCCTGTGAGGAGATAGAGGATTCTATAAAGAAAACAGATCCTCGATTTTTGAGAATTTTAAAAGAAGCGGCCGAAAACATTCGTGCATTCCATTCAAAGCAGGTTCGTTCCAGCTTTATTCTCAATGAAAAAAGTGGCGTTGTGATGGGGCAGAAGATCATTCCGGTGGATCGGGCCGGTCTTTATGTTCCGGGTGGTACAGCGTCCTACCCCTCTACTGTTTTAATGAATGCCATTCCTGCAAAAATTGCCGGATGCAAGGAAGTGGTTATGGTTACTCCTCCCAGAAAGGATGGCACGATCCACCCCGCCATTCTTGCGGCGGCATCGATTGCCGGGGTGGATCGCATTTTCAAAGTGGGTGGTGCCCAAGCCATTGCGGCGCTGGCCTTTGGAACGGAAACGGTTCCCAAGGTGGATAAGATCGTTGGGCCCGGAAATTCATTTGTTGCAGAAGCCAAAAAGCAGGTTTTCGGAATTGTCTCCATTGATATGATTGCCGGCCCCAGTGAAATTCTAATTGTTGCCGACCAGAAGAGCAATGCATCTCACATTGCGGCAGATCTCCTGTCTCAAGCGGAGCATGATAAAATGGCAAGTGCTGTTTTGGTTACAGATTCTATGGACTTTGCAAAAAAAGTCCAAAAGGAAATTGAACTTCAGTTAACAAAACTGGAAAGAGAAGAAATTGCCAGAGCTTCCATTGATGACAATGGAAAGATCATTGTGGCGCCCTCTCTTGACGTTGCCATTGATATTGCAAACGAAATTGCACCGGAGCATCTTGAGCTTTGTGTGGATAATCCATTTGATTATCTGGATGCCATCCGTCACGCCGGTTCCATCTTTATGGGAAGAAATTGTCCTGAGGCGCTTGGAGACTATCTTGCCGGCCCCAACCATACGCTGCCCACCGGCGGAACTGCTAAGTTTTCTAGCCCGCTTTCTGTGGATGACTTTGTGAAAAAAACGCAGTATACCTATTTTACGCGTGATGCCTTAAAGCGGGTGGCATATGACGTTGGAACCTTTGCTCGAGTGGAGGGCCTGACCGCCCACGCCAGAAGTGCTGAGATCCGAGTGGAGGATGACAAATGAGCCGCTATTTTTCAAACCGCTTTACTTCTCTTGTGCCTTATACGCCTGGTGAACAGCCGAAGGACCAGAAGTACATTAAATTAAACACCAATGAGTCTCCCTTTCCTCCTTCTCCAAAAGCCATAGAAATGGCATCAGTTGCAGCTAAAACGCTCCAGCTTTACCCTGATCCTGAATGCCACCGTTTAACAGAGCTTTTGGCGAAGCAGTGGGGAGTAACAGAAAAAGAGGTCCTTTGTACCAACGGATCGGATGAGATTTTAAATTTTGCTTTTATGGCATTTTGCGATCAAAATACTCCGGCCGTGTTTCCGGATATTACATACGGCTTTTATTCTGTCTTTGCTGAAATCAATTCGGTGCCATTTCGAAAGGTTCCGTTAAATGAGGATTTTTCTATCGAACCTCAAGATTATTTTTCTGCCGGCGGCACCGTTTTTATTGCCAATCCCAATGCTCCCACCGGTCTTGTGTTATCAAGAGATCAAGTTGAAATGATCTTGAAGAATAATCCGGAAAATGTGGTGGTCATTGATGAAGCGTATGTGGATTTTGGCGCTGAAAGCTGTGTTCCCTTGATTCATCGATACGATAACCTTTTGGTGACACAGACCTTTTCCAAGTCTCGTTCGATGGCCGGTGCTCGTCTTGGCTTCGGAATTGGTTGTGAGAGCTTGATTCGGGATCTGAATGCGATCAAGTATTCCACAAATCCTTATAATATCAATGCTATGACCATGGCTGCCGGAATCGGCTGTTTAATGGATCCGGATTATACGAAAAACAACTGTCAAGCCATCATCAAAACGCGCCAAAAGGTTGCAGAGGATCTTTTTAAATTGGGATTTGAATTGACCGATTCTCATACCAATTTTCTGTTCGCGAAGCACAAGAAAATTTCCGGAGATAATCTTTATCAAAAATTGAAAGAAAAGGGGATTCTGGTGCGTCATTTTTGTGGTGAAAGGACTTCCGACTACTGTCGAATCACGATCGGTTCCAAAACAGAAATGAATGTATTTTTGAGTACAACCAAACAAATTCTGGAGGAAATCCAATGAGAACATTTGAAATCAAAAGAAAAACTGCGGAAACTGACATTGTCCTTTCATTGAATCTGGATGGAAAAGGGGAGTCCAAAATTGATACCGGTTGCGGTTTTTTGGATCATATGCTCACATTATTTGCATCTCACGGAAGATTTGATCTGGCCATTTCGTGCAAAGGCGATGTAAATGTTGACGATCACCATACCGTTGAGGACATTGGCATTTGTTTGGGACAGGCGTTTCAAAAGGCTTTGGGTGATAAGAAGGGGATTGTCCGGTACGGTTCCAAGATTCTTCCTATGGATGAAGCTTTGATCCTTTCTGCGGTGGATCTGTCCGGCAGAAGCTTTCTTGGATTTTCGCTTCCAATTCGCGCAAAAAAGATTGGAAGCTTTGATGTGGAACTGATTGAGGAATTCTGGTATGCTTTTACCCGAAACTGTCCTATGTCACTTCACATTCAGATGCTTGCCGGAAAGAATTCTCATCACATTGCAGAAGGCGCATTTAAGTCCGTTGCAAGGTCTCTTCGACAAGCGGTTTCGATTGATCTGGCCTTTTCCGAAGAAATTCCTTCAACAAAAGGAGTGCTTTGATGGTAGCAATCATTGATTACGGCGTTGGAAACCTGTTTTCCCTTTCCGCTTCTTTTCAAGCAGTGGGGGAGAAGATTCTGATCACCTCCGATCCTGATGAAATTCACAAAGCGGACCGAATTGTTCTTCCCGGGGTTGGCGCCTTTGAGGATGCCGCAAGAAAACTGCGGGAAAGTGGACTGATACCGGTTATTCTGGAAGAGGTAAAAAATGGAAAACCACTTTTGGGAATTTGCCTTGGTATGCAGCTTTTATTTGATCAAAGCTTGGAATACGGCGTTCATCAGGGTTTGGGATTGATTCCGGGCGTGATCCGTCCCATTGCAGATGTAATTCCAAAGGATTTGAAAATTCCACATATTGGTTGGAATGCCCTACGTTTTGTAAAGGCAAGTCCAATTTTTCGCTATTTGAAAGATGGCGACTGCGTTTATTTTGTTCATTCATATTACGCGGCTGATTGTAAGAATTCAGTTTCCGCTGTTACGGAATACGGAGCCGATTTGACCGCTGCAGTACAAAAAGACAATGTATTTGGTTGCCAGTTTCACCCGGAAAAAAGTGGTGATGTTGGGCTGAAGATTTTGCGCGCATTTTGCGAGTTAGGATGTAAAAAATGTTAATTTTTCCAGCGATTGATCTATATGAAAAAAAGGCTGTTCGCCTATTAAAGGGTGATTATGCCAATATGACCGTATACAGCGATTCTCCTGCAACGGTTGCATGTGATTTTGCAAAATCCGGAGCAAAGTGGATTCATGTGGTGGATTTGGAGGGCGCTAAATTTGGAACCACTCCGAATTTAGATGTGGTTCGTAGTATTGTGGAAAGTACAGATCTTTCTGTGGAAATTGGCGGCGGAATCCGTAACATTGAAACGGCTCGGATCTATTTTAATGCCGGTGTTTCCCGTGTTATTTTGGGTACAGCTGCCGTAACAGACGAAGACTTCTTGAAAGATGCAATCAATGAGTTCGGTGATAAAATCGCTGTTGGTGTTGATTTAAAGGACGGCAAAGTCGCGATCAAAGGCTGGACTGAGGTCTCGGACCAGGATGCTTTTTCCTTTTGCAAAAAAATGGAAATGATTGGTGTGAAAACCTTGATTTGCACCGATATTTCAAAGGACGGAGCCATGCGCGGAGCCAACCTTTCTCTTTACCGCGATCTTTCCAGCCAATTTCTAATTGATCTGGTCGCTTCCGGTGGTGTTTCCAGTCTCGAGGATATTCGTTTTCTGAGAGAAATGAATCTTTACGGAGCCATTGTAGGAAAAGCGTACTATACCGGCGCGATCGATTTAAAGGAAGCAATTAAGGTGGCAAAATGATTACGAAAAGAATCATACCGTGTCTCGATGTGAAAGATGGACGAGTGGTAAAGGGGAAGAATTTTTTAGGACTCAAGGACGTTTCCTCTCCCGTGGATTTGGCTTCGTTTTACAGTGAAAATGGTGCAGATGAACTGGTCTTTTACGATATTACCGCTTCTGCAGAGGGAAGAAAGCTCTTTTCCGATATTCTGCTCAAAGTTGCTTCAAATGTATTTATTCCTTTAACGGTTGGCGGTGGAATCAATACTTTGGAAGATTTTGACAGAGTCCTGAAATGCGGGGCAGATAAGGTCAGTGTCAATTCCGGTGCCATTCGCAATCCGGATTTAATAGAAGCGGCTGCAAAAAAATACGGAGATCAGTGTGTTGTTTTGTCTGTGGATGTAAAGCGAGTGGATGGGATTTTTCGTGTCTTTGCAAAAGGTGGACGGGAGAATACCGGCATGGAAGCCATTGAGTGGATTCGCCGCTGCGTTAATAGTGGCGCAGGCGAAGTGGTAGTCAATTCCATAGATACTGATGGTGTAAAGCAGGGCTTTGACCTGGAAATGCTTGAGAAGGTTTGCAGTGTGGTTTCCGTTCCGGTGATAGCTTCCGGCGGCGCCGGCTCCATTCAGCACTTTATTGATCTTTTTTCAACTCTCCCTCAAGTGGATGCCGGGCTTGCGGCTTCGATCTTTCATTTTGGTGAAGTTCAAATTTCAGATCTAAAAAAAGAAATGCTAAGAAATACAATTCCGGTTCGGTTATAAGGAGATAAAAATGATTGATATCAATGCATTAAAATTTGACGAAAAGGGCTTGATTCCTGCTATTGTTGTGGATTCTGTTTCGAAGAAGGTATTAACTCTAGCTTATATGAATAAAGAAAGCCTTCAAATTTCTATGGAAAAGGGATTGACTTGCTTTTTTAGTCGATCCAGACAGGAGCTTTGGCTGAAAGGGGAGACCAGCGGAAACTATCAGCACATCGTTTCCATTACAGCGGATTGCGACAATGATGCACTTGTGGTGGTGGTGGAGCCGGATGGTCCTGCTTGTCACACCGGAAATGAAACCTGTTTCCATCATCCTTTGTGGGAAAGTGATTCACTGCAAGAATTTTCTTTAGAAAAATTGAGCAATATGATCGAGGGTAGAAAAACCGAAAAGAAAGAGGGTTCATACACCACTTATCTCTTTGAAAAAGGAATTGATAAAATCCTGAAAAAAGTCGGTGAAGAATCCACAGAGGTTATTATCGCAGCAAAGGCTGATGATAAAAAAGAGACGGTTTATGAAATTGCTGACCTTGCTTACCACGTGATGGTTTTGATGATTCAGATGGGAATTTCCCTTGAAGATATCCACCGTGAATTGGCATCTCGACACGTCATTGACAAAAAAGTAAAACAGGAAAAAATGACAAAATAATGAATATTATTCAAAAATCGATGAATAACTGCGTTGGTTGATTTTCAACGCAGTTATTTTTTGTAAATTGTTTATGAATTTGAATCTCCAATTACTGATATTATCTTGACAATGTTCGGGAGGAAGCGTATAATATTTCTGTTATTATTAAATTAATGAATATTTATTCAATTCTATTTGCAAGGAGTTTGGAATGGCAAAAATGTGGGCGGGACGCACCGACGGTGTTACCGATCAATTGGCAGATGATTTTAATTCATCCATTCATTTTGATTATCGAATGTATCGCCAGGATATCAAGGGAAGTATGGCGCATGCCGCTATGCTTGCAAAGCAAGGCATTATTTCCGATACAGAAGCAGATACTCTGATCGATGGCTTAGAAAAAATTCTCTCTGATCTGGAAACCGGCGCACTTTCTTTTGATATGTCTTGCGAGGATATCCATATGTTCATAGAGCAGGTTTTAACCGAGCGTTTGGGAGATGTAGGAAAAAAACTACATACCGCCCGTAGCAGAAACGACCAGGTAGCGCTGGATATTCGCATGTATTTGCGCGATGAGACCAAACTTTTTTTGGAAAAAATCAATGCCCTTCTTTTGGTCATTTGTGATAAGGCGGAGGAGTATAAAAAAACTATCCTTCCCGGGTATACCCACCTTCAAAGAGCGCAGCCCATCACCTTTGGTCACCACCTGATGGCTTATGCAATGATGTTTCTTCGGGATTCCCAGCGGATTTGTGACTGCCAAAAGAGAATGAATCTTTCTCCCATTGGAGCTTGTGCTTTGGCAGGAACTACCTATTCCACCGACCGTCGCTTTGAGGCCGAAAAACTTCAGTTTGATGGAATTTGCTTAAATTCCCTTGATGCTGTTTCTGATCGCGACTTTTGTCTGGAGCTTTTGAGCGCTCTCTCCATTTTGATGATGCACCTTTCTCGTTTTTCCGAGGAAATCATTCTTTGGAGTAGTTGGGAGTTTAAATTTGTTGAGCTTTCCGATACTTATACCACCGGTTCTTCTATTATGCCACAGAAGAAAAATCCCGATATGGCTGAATTGGTGCGCGGTAAGACTGGCCGTGTTTACGGTGATCTGATGGCGCTTCTCACTGCGCTGAAGGGGCTTCCTTTGGCGTATAACAAAGATATGCAAGAGGACAAGGAAAGCATTTTTGATGCATGCGACACCGTGAAAATGTGTTTGGATGTTTTTTGTGGAATGCTCTACGGCATGAGCGCAAACAGCGAGAATATGCGAAAGGCTGCACAAGGCGGCTTTATCAATGCTACGGACCTTGCAGATTACCTTGTGAAGAAGGGCTTGCCCTTCCGTTCGGCATACAAAATTTCCGGACAAATTGTGGCCTTCTGTATTGAAAACAAAAAGGTACTTGAGACGATGGATCTTTCGGAGTATCAATCCTTTTCTGATTTGTTTGAGCAAGATGTCTTTGAAGCCATTGATCTTGTTACTTGTGTTGAAAAAAGAATCAGTGAGGGCGGAACCTCTTTCGCCTCTGTTTCTTCCCAAATTGATTATGTGCGAGGAATGATCTCTAAATGACAAAAGTATTTATTGACGGAAGCGCCGGAACCACCGGACTTCGTATTCACGAACGTTTATCCCATCGGAAGGATCTTGATATTTTGGTTCTCTCAGAGAAAAATAGAAAGGATCTTGCAGCGAGAAAGGACGCCATCAACCGTGCTGACATTGCGTTTCTCTGCTTGCCGGATGCGGCTGCTATAGAAGCGGTCTCTTTGGTAGAAAATCCCAAAACTGCTATCATTGATACTTCCACTGCCCATCGAACCAATCCGGATTGGACCTATGGATTTCCTGAACTAAAAGGTAAGAGAGAAGAGATCTTAAAGTCCAAGAGAATTGCCAACCCCGGTTGTCACGCCAGCGGCTTTGTGGCATTGGTGGAGCCCCTTGTTAGCGCCGGTGCAATTCCTGGAGATCTTGCTCTTTCCTGCTTTTCTCTGACCGGATATTCCGGTGGTGGAAAAAGTATGATTGCCCAGTATGAGGCCCCGGACAGAAATGCACTTTTAGATGCGCCCAGATTGTATGGCCTTTCTCAGGAGCATAAGCATTTGAAGGAAATGATCAAGGTTTGTTCCTTGCAGACCCCTCCCATCTTTTGCCCAATTGTTGCCCCCTTTTACAGCGGAATGGAGGTTTCTGTTTCACTGTTTCGAAAGGATGTTTCGGTAACAAAGAGCGAAATTGAATCTGTTTATCGCGAGGCATATCAAACCGGTCTTGTTCGCTTTTCTGATGCACCCGATGAGGAAGGATTCCTTTCTGCCGGTGCTTTTTCCGGACGTGACGATATGCAGATTTCGGTTGTGGGAAATGAGGAACGTTTCCTTTTGGTGGCCCGTTTTGATAATTTGGGCAAGGGTGCCAGTGGCTCTGCCATCCAAAATATGAATCTTTTACTTGGTGTGGATGAAGCCACCGGGTTGACTGTTTGATGGAGGATATGATATGAGATTTATTTCTGGCGGTGTGTGTGCCGCAAAAGGCTTTGTAGCCAGTGGAATCCATTGCGGAATTCGTAAAAACCGTATCAAACGCGACATTGCTTTGATTTTCAGCGAAAAGATGTGTACCGCCGCGGCTGTATATACGCAAAATCTTGTGAAAGGCGCGCCCCTTGCGGTAACAAAATCGCATATTTCTGACGGAAAGGCTCAAGCGATCATTTGTAATAGCGGAAATGCCAATACTTGCAACGCCGATGGAATTGAAGTTGCTGAAAAAATGGCAACGCTTTTGGGAAAAGAACTGGAAATTTCCCCCAGTGATGTTGTTGTCGCTTCTACCGGTGTAATCGGGCAACCCCTTGATATCACTCCCATTGCCCAAGGGATTCCGGAATTGGTAAAGCAGCTTTCCGATGAAGGCAGCTCCTGTGCCGCGGAAGGAATTATGACCACCGATCTTTTCAAAAAGGAGGTTGCGGTGGAGTTTGAATTGGATGGTAAAATTTGCCACATTGGCGGAATTGCCAAGGGAAGCGGAATGATTCATCCCAACATGGCAACCATGCTCGTTTTCATTACCACCGATGCGAGTATTTCCAGCCAGATGCTTCAAAAAGCACTCTCTTCTGACATTCAAAACACTTTTAATATGATCAGTGTTGATGGTGACACTTCTACCAATGATATGGTTTGTGTGCTTGCGAACGGCGCTGCTCAAAACGCTGAAATTTCCTCTGATGACGCATCCTTCAAAATCTTTTGTAAGGCATTGAATCTTGTTAATACAGAATTGTGCCGCGCCATCGTTGCTGACGGCGAAGGAGCCACAAAGCTCTTGGAATGTGCTGTTTCCGGTGCAAAAGATCTTGCAACGGCAAAAACAGTTGCTAAAAGTGTTGTTTGCTCCAGTTTGGTGAAGGCTGCAATGTTTGGTGCGGATGCCAACTGGGGAAGAGTCCTTTGTGCCATTGGATATAGCGGTGCAGATGTTGATGTAAACCAGATCAATGTAGCATTCCAAAGTGATAGGGGAAGTGTTGAGGTTTGCAAGTGCGGAGCCGGTGTTGAATTTTCGGAAGAAAAGGCAAAGGAAATTCTGTCAGAAAAGAAGATCATTATTGCTGTAAGCCTTGGCTCCGGTGATGTTTGCGCTTCCGCTTGGGGTTGCGATCTGACATATGAATATGTGAAAATTAACGGTGATTACCGTACCTAAAGGAGAAAAAAATGAAATTGGAACCGATGTTTTCCAACGCTGAAAGAGCAGAAGTTTTGACTCAAGCCCTTCCGTATATTAAGCGCTATAACGGAAAAATCGTTGTGGTGAAATACGGTGGCAACGCCATGATTGATGAACAGCTGAAAATGCAGGTCATGGAAGATGTTGCACTGCTTTGGCTAATTGGTGTCAAAATTGTCCTGGTGCACGGTGGTGGACCGGAAATTTCCGAATTAATGGGCAAGCTTGGAAAGAAAGCGGAATTTGTTGACGGACTTCGTGTGACAGACAAGGAAACGGTTGATATCGTTCAAATGGTCCTGGCCGGAAAGGTCAATAAAACCCTTGTGAATCTGTTAGAATCCAAGGGCGGCAGAGCAATGGGAATTTCCGGTATGGACGGAAGACTGATAGAAGCTACTATCAAGGATGAGCGTCTTGGCTTTGTTGGTAAGATCACAAAGGTGAACATTGAGCCTGTGATGGATCTTCTGGAAAAGAACTATATTCCGGTTATTTCCACCATCGGCTGTGACCGAGAAGGAAATTCCTATAACATCAACGGTGATACTGCTGCGGCCTATATTGCTGGTGCTTTGGGTGCCGAAAGGCTCATTATGATGACCGATATTGCGGGTATTCTTCGCGACCGGGAAGATCCGAACTCCCTGATTCATTATGTTAGCATCCGGGAAGCGGAAGAACTCAAGCAAAACGGAATTGTTTCCGGCGGTATGATTCCCAAGGTAGAATGCTGCGTTGAGGCCATTCGCGAAGGTGTGAAGAACGTAGTTATTATGGACGGCAGAGTTCCGCACTCGATTTTGATGGAGCTTCTTACCGATGAGGGTGCCGGAACAATGGTAACAGGAGAATAATATGGATCAGTTAAAAGAAAAGGATAGCGAATTTATTGCCAATACCTACGCTCGTTTTCCGGTCAGTATTCTTTCTGGAAAAGGATCTGAGGTTTATGATGAAAACGGAAAACGTTATATTGATATGGGCTCCGGAATCGGTGTTACCGCATTCGGTATCTCCGATGATGCTTGGGTAAAAGCAGTAACAGAGCAGCTTTCCAAGGTCCAGCATATGTCAAATCTTTACTATACTGAGCCTTGCGTACTTCTTGCAGAAAAGCTGTGTAAGAAGAGCGGAATGAAAAAGGTGTTTTTCTGCAACTCCGGTGCGGAGGCAAATGAGTGTGTCATTAAGGTGGCACGTAAATACGGAGCTGAAAAAAAGGGGAGTGATTTTTACACCATTGTTACCCTGACAAATAGCTTTCATGGCCGCACGATCACAACCCTTGCGGCAACAGGACAGGACTATTTTCATCAGCATTTTCAGCCCTTGACTCCCGGTTTTCTGCATACTCCTGCCAATGACTTTGATGCGCTTCGGAAAATCGTTTCTGAAAATAAGGTTTGCGCAATTATGCTGGAATGTGTTCAAGGGGAGGGCGGCGTCAATCCCTTGGATGAAGAATTTCTTCAAAAAACTTGCCGATTTGCCGCGGAAAACGATATTCTTATCATTGTTGATGAGGTGCAAACTGGCAATGGCAGATGCGGTGCCTTTTATGCATATCAGCGCTTTGGAATCAAGCCGGATCTTGTCAG
This sequence comes from Eubacteriales bacterium, assembly GCA_045541915.1. GTDB lineage: Bacteria > Bacillota > Clostridia > Oscillospirales > SIG627 > RGIG5579. The sequence goes on along the minus strand of JAZQJZ010000032.1, from coordinate 77,846 downwards.
TACAGCGAAAGGTCTTGGCGGTGGTTTGCCTTTAGGAGCAGCGCTTCTTGGCGAAAAGGTCAAAGATGTGCTCGGTTTCGGTGATCACGGCTCCACCTTCGGAGGAAATCCGGTTGCCTGTGCTGGTGCTATCAGTATTGTGGACCGACTGGATGAAGCCTTTCTGTCTGATGTCAGAAAGAAAGGGGAGTATGTATTCTCCTCTTTGGAAGGAGCAAAAGGTATTTTGTCTGTTTCCGGCCTTGGATTGATGATCGGGATCAAGACAAACAAGGATGCGAAAGAGGTTGTTCGTCAATGCATGGAGAGAGGTGTTCTTTGTCTGACTGCAAAGGATAAGGTTCGACTGCTTCCCGCACTGAATATTTCTATGGAAAATTTAGCGGCTGCGATCCAGATTATCAAAGAGGTTTGCGCCCGATAGGAGGAAAGTATGAATTTAAAAGGGAAGAGCTTTCTTAAGCTTTTAGATTTCACTCCGGAGGAGATTGCCGGTCTTCTGGAACTGTCAGCCGAATTGAAGGAAAAAAAGAAAAAAGGGATTCCTCATAAGCTTTGTGAAGGAAAAAATATTGCCTTGGTATTTGAAAAATCCAGCACACGTACTCGCTGTGCTTTCGAGGTTGCCGGCGCTGATTTGGGAATGCACCCTGTCTACTTGGATCCCACCGGATCCCAGATGGGAAAGAAGGAAAGCATAGCCGATACCGCACGTGTGCTTGGAAGGATGTTCGACGGCATTGAGTATCGTGGATTCGGTCAGGAAATTGTGGAGGAATTGGCCCGCTTTGCCGGCGTACCGGTGTGGAACGGCTTAACAAATGAGTTTCACCCCACACAAATTCTCGCTGATTTCTTAACGATTCAGGAACATTTTGGCTCTCTGCGCGGAATCAAACTGGTTTATATGGGTGATGCCCGCTATAACATGGGAAATTCCCTGATGATCGGCTGTGCAAAAATGGGAATGCACTTTGTTGCCAGTGCTCCTAAGGAGTATTTTCCCGGCGAGGATCTTCGAAAGGAAGCAATGGCCATCGCGGATCAGACAGGTGCCGTTTTGGAATTTATTGAAGACCCGATGGTTGCCACTAAGGATGCGCATGTGATTTATACTGATGTGTGGGTCTCTATGGGCGAGCCGGACAGTGTTTGGCAGGAAAGAATCAAATTGCTTTCTCCCTATCGTGTTACTTCTCAATTGATGAATAATGCTGGCCCCCAGTGTCGGTTTATGCATTGCTTGCCTGCGTTCCACGATCTGAAAACGACCGTTGGCAAACAGATCTATGACAAATTTGGAATCGACTGTATGGAAGTGACAGATGAAATATTTGAAAGTGATGCTTCCATTGTGTTTGATGAAGCCGAGAACCGTATGCACACCATTAAGGCTGTGATGTTGGCCACCCTTGCTTAATTTTGATTTTTGTGTTAATATAATTTCGCAATTTAGGATTTTTTAGCAATAGTTTAGGAGGTACTAGCTATGTCGCAAAGAAAAATTGGTACCAGTTGCGTACAGGGAGGATATCGTCCCGGCAACGGTGAACCCAGACAAATTCCGATCATTCAAAGTACAACGTTTAAATATGATACCGGAGAAGCGATGGGAAAGCTGTTTGATCTGGAGGCAAGCGGTTACTTTTATTCCCGTTTGCAGAATCCCACAGCTGACCATGTTGCCGCAAAGATTTGCGAATTGGAGGGTGGCACTGCCGCGATGCTTACATCTTCCGGTCAGGCTGCAAACTTTTTGGCTATTTTCAATCTGTGTAGCGCTGGCGATCATTTTATCTCCTGTGCTTCTATCTATGGCGGCACATTTAACCTGTTCTCCGTTACCTTGAAGCGAATGGGGATTGATGTCACATTTGTGTCTGCCGACGCAACGGACAAGGAGCTTGAAGAGGCGCTTCGCCCTGAAACGAAGGCGGTTTTTGGCGAGACGATTGCCAATCCGGCATTGAAGGTTTTGGACATCCAGCGTTTTGCCGATTTTGCACATAAGAATGGTCTTCCTCTGATTATTGACAATACCTTTGCAACTCCCGTGAATTGCCGTCCCTTTGAGTGGGGAGCAGATATTGTTACCCATTCTACCACCAAATATATGGATGGACATGGCAGTGCAGTTGGCGGCGCTATTGTAGATTCCGGTAAATTTGATTGGACCAAGTATCCGGAAAAATTCCCCGGACTTTGCACTCCCGACGAAAGCTACCACGGAATCACCTATACCGAACGTTTTGGTGTTGAAGGCGCCTTTATTACCAAGGCAACCGCTCAATTGATGCGCGATCTTGGCGTTACTCCGGCGCCGTTTAGTGCATATTTGTTAAATCTTGGCTTGGAAAGTCTTCACGTCAGAATGAAAAAACACTGTGAAAACGGACTTGCTGTTGCAAAGTTTTTGGAGCAGAATGAGAAGATTTCCTGGGTGTATTACCCCTCGCTTCCTTCCTGTCCGGATTACTCCTTGACGCAAAAATATCTTCCCGAAGGATCTTGCGGCGTTGTTAGCTTTGGCGTGAAGGGCGGCAGAGAAGCTGCCGGTGCCTTTATGGAAAAATTGAATTTAATTGCCATTGAGACCCATGTTGCCGATGCGCGTTCTTGCTGTTTGCATCCTGCAACCACTACACATAGGCAGTTGAGTGATGAAGAATTATACGCCTGTGGTGTTTCTCCCGATCTGGTTCGTCTTTCTGTTGGCCTTGAGGACGCCGAGGATTTGATTGCAGATATTAAGCAAGCCCTGGACGCAATTTAATTCGGAGGTTTTTCTGTTATGCCTATTAAAATTCCCAATGATCTTCCGGCGGTGCAAACTCTGGCGAATGAGAATATTTTTGCAATGACAGAAAATCGTGCTATGACGCAGGATATCCGTCCTCTTCGAATCCTTTTGCTGAATTTGATGCCCAAAAAAATTGAAACCGAAACTCAGTTTTGCAGATTGTTGGGGAATACTCCGTTGCAAATCGAGTTGACTTTGATTCGTACTGCATCTCATCTTTCTCAAAATACTGCCCAGGAGCACCTATTGTCCTTCTATAAGACTTTTGATGAAGTAAAAGAAGAAAAATTCGACGGTATGATCATCACCGGCGCTCCCGTGGAGATGATGGAGTTTGAGGAGGTTGACTATTGGCCGGAGCTTTGCTCCATAATGGAGTGGAGTAAAACACATGTTCACAGTGTCTTGCACATTTGCTGGGGTGCTCAAGCCGGCCTTTATTACCACTATGGTATCAAGAAGAATTTGCTTGATAAAAAACTATTCGGTGTCTATCCGCATCAGGCTGACTATCCCCATTCTATGTTGCTTCGTGGCTTTGACAGCACCTTTTTTGTTCCTCACTCTCGCTATACCAGCGTGAATCGCGCTGATATTGAGAAGTTTGAGGATTTAAAAATTCTCGCTTCCTCCAAAGAAGCTGGCGTTCATATTGTGGGCAAAAAAGGTGGCAGGCAGTTCTTTATTATGGGTCACGCAGAGTATGATCCTTTGACCTTGGATGCTGAGTATCGAAGAGATATGGCTGCCGGTCTTGGCACCTTGCCGCCGGAAAACTATTATCCGGATAACGATACTGACAAAGCTCCAATTGTTCGTTGGAGGGCGCATGGAAGTCTTTTGTTTATCAATTGGCTTAATTATTTTGTATACCAGTCCACACCGTATGACCCTAAATCTATCCAGTAAAGAAAACAGGACCGAAATCGGTCCTGTTTGTTTCTTCTTGCATTTTTTTTACACATGAGATATAATACCAAAAAGAGAAGGGAAATGAGGCTGTTGTCAAAATGAGTGAAAAGAAGAAATGGAACTTACGAGATGTTTTGGTTCATTTTTTTACCGTTGCTTTTGCCCTTGTTTTTCTTTTTAGCGCCTATCAGATCATTGACTATTTTGCAGAAGATCATGCCCAGGATCAATTGAAAGAAGAAATGATCCTCGAGTCGGTAACGCCAGCGACCTATGAATTACACTATGAACAGCAAACGTCAGAGCCTATAACAACACAGTCTGGACAAAACAGTGAAATGCCGCAACAGCCAAAGACGATTCTCTTAGAGCCGGATATTTCCGTTGAATTTTCCAAACTGAAAAACAAATATCCCCAGATCGTTGGGTGGCTTTATTTGCCGGAGACCCAATTAAATGATCCGGTGATGCAAGGGAAGGATAATCAGTTCTATGTGGACCATCTGCCCGATGGAAAGGAAAACCGTTCCGGGAGTCTATTTGTAGATTTTCGTGATCGTGGTGACCTTGCCGGGTGGAAGAGTGTTATTTATGGACATAATATGAAAAACGGCACCAAGTTCGGCACATTGCTTCGGTATCGGTCCGCTGATTATTACCGGGAGCATCCTTATCTTTTTTATTTGACTGAAAACGCCGTCTTCCGCTTGGAAATTTTCTCTGGCATCTATATTTCGATGAATTCTTCCTTTTACGATACTATTGAAAGCTTGGAAGAGAAAAACGCGCTTCTTAACGAAACTCGGTCAAAGTCTGTTTTTTCTTCCGAAATTCAAGTATCCGACTCTGATTCTATTGTTATGCTCTCCACCTGTACTGCAGGAGAAGAACGATTTGTCTTGTTTGCAAAGGTTGTTCCTCTTGATCTATAAGGTGTCTTGCTTATATCAATTTGTTTGAATTTTAAATCATTTTTGTGTTTTTGGAGTAGATATGAAAAAAGCGCTTTCCCTCATTCTCGTATTCTGCCTGCTTTCTATGATGATTTCAGGCTGCATAAATACGGGAGATACTACCGTTTTGCCCGGCGCAAAGCCCATTCGACTGTCTGATTATGTGGGAGTTTGGACGGACGAAGAAAAATCTTGCTACTACCGTTTCACTTCAACCGGCCTATGGTACCGGTATAATAACAACGGTGAAGTTGAAGTAAATGGGGAAGTAGATGAATTTGATGGCGAAATTTTCCGTTTGGTCGCTCTTGATGGGGAGGTTTTGAAGCTCTATGTTTCCGAAAATGGGTTCAAAAATCAAAAGGACGTGCAGTTCCAGCGAACCGATTCTCCGTCTTCTCTTGTGTCATCGGAAAAGTATGAATCCTTTTTTGAGCTTTGGTACGAGGATGGCAATCTTGCCGGTAATATTCTAACGGTTTCCGAGCCTGATATTTGGAAATTAACCACCCCCAAAGGGGAGGTCCTGTTTGAAGGAAACTTCTATGCCTATGCGGATGAGAGCGAGTATTTATACCTTTATTTAAAAGAAACCGGTGCCTTTTATGCCAGACTTTCCCATTCTGAATTGGGACTTCTCGGTGAAAAGCATGCGGACGGTCGAGTCATTCAGACCACCTTCTGCATTGAGGAAAATTCAAAGCTTCGCAGTTTTTATTTCAAGGAAAAGGGAATCGTATGCGATTATGCGATTGATTCCGGCTTGCGTCTCTTGCGCAACGGTGGTGCTGCATTCAACGATGCTCATGATTACAAAAAAATGCCTGTCAGTTGCGGCATTAGCACCGTTTCCGACACCGTAGATGAAAATAATATGCGTCAGCTTGAAATCAAGGTGAATTATGAATTCAAGCGTCAGGATCTTCCGTATCTTTCCGGAAATCGAATTTACAATTCGGTCCGATTCTCTCAGTACGATTATTATACCGGTGAACTTTTGAACCTTGATGATTCTACCGGAAATGAAGATCTGATCACCACTTGGGAGCCGATCCACGATGATGTATCATATAAAATTGAATGCCAATTTTCCTCATCGTGGCAGTATTCTGATTCTGACGATATCCTGGTACGCTGGCAAGGCACCTATATTTTGAAAATGCCAGTGGATTATGATGGTTTTGTGATTTGCCTTCGCCCAGTTTATAATTCTTATTCTGCCCAGGTTTCAGCTTCCATTCAGCCTGAAGAGGGAACTTTAATGATGGAGGATCTGGGAGAGGATGTTACCAAGGCAATCTTCTGTCGCATTGAAAGATATGCACCGGAAGCCACGCAGTTTTCTGAATTTTAATTTTTGTGCGAAGAGAAATGACGTCTTGACACTTTCTCTTCGCACCATTATTTTTTTTTAATCTTCACACATTTTTCACGATGCACTTTTATAATTTATGTGAAAGGAGCAGAATATGAAACTCTTGATTGTGGACGATGAAACTAAGATCCGAACGATCATTCGGAAGTATGCGGAATTTGACGGATTTGATGTAGAAGAAGCGTCTGACGGTATGCAGGCTGTTACTTTGTGCCGATTGCATGAATATGATCTTGTGATTATGGATGTTATGATGCCGGAATTGGATGGCTTCTCTGCGGTTCGTGAAATCAGAAAGAAAAGTCAGGTTCCGGTTTTAATGCTTTCCGCAAGAGGCGAGGAATACGATAAAATACACGGCTTTGAATTGGGGATTGACGACTATGTTGTAAAGCCGTTTTCACCGCGTGAGCTCATGCTTCGCGTTGCCGCCATCATCAATCGCACACACAAAAGGGGCAAACAAAATGACCAACTTTTTACTTATGAAGGCTTAACGGTTGACTTTGCAGCGAGAATTGTAACCATTGACGGAAAAAGATGCGATCTTTCCCCGAAAGAGTATGAACTTTTGTTTTATCTGATTCGCAACAAAAATCTTGCATTGAGCAGAGAAAAATTGATCTGTGACGTGTGGGGATATGATTTTTACGGCGACGATAGAACCTTGGATACACATATCAAACTACTGAGAAAGAGCCTCGGCAAATATGCTGCTCAAATTGTAACGCTCCGAGGCGTGGGGTACCGTTTTGAAGATTAGGTTTGGCATTCGGAGCAAACTGCTGATATCCTTTTTTACTTTTAGCGCGATTGTTGTTGCAATTTTGTGGGTGCTTGAGGTTTTGCTTTTGGATGATGTGTACCGTCAGATTAAAATTCGTTCGGTTCGCACAGCTGCCGATCAGATTCAAAAATTTTCGGATGATGCCATTTCCAATTTTGTCGTTGAACAAGCTACAACGGGCGGAATCTGTGCTGCTATTTATGATGAAAACCTAAATTTGATTGCCGGAGAGCATGCCGGTGGAAAATGTATTGTTCACAATATTCATAAAAATACCGTTTCTTTATTCTATCAAACAACTCAAAATTGTGCCGGCCAGCGCTTTGAAAGCTATCTTCCGGCGGAAGAGATCACAAAAGTTTTGAAAAAAAATCAGGATTCTCTTTGGTTTTATGACCATTTTTTTGGCAGTGGTAGAGATGATGATTTTCCGTTGAAAACAGAAGAAGCATATGATTGCGTCTTAATCAGCAAGACGTTTCAGAATATTGACGGTCAAAATCGGTATGCGCTTTTATCTACTGTAATTATCCCAGTGGATTCTACGGTTTTGACCATTCGGTTTGAACTTTTGGTGATCAGTGTTGCCCTGGTTATTGTTTCACTGGTCATTGCGTATTTCTTGTCTCGTGCCATTTCGAAGCCGATTGAAAGTTTGAACTCTGCATCAAAACGGCTGCCTGATGGGCAGTTTTCAAAGCAAGGGATTTTTGGTTATCGCGAGGTAGAGGAGTTATCTGAAACCCTTTCACTTGCTGCCCAAGAAATATCACAGGTGGACAAATTAAGACAAGAGCTTCTTGCCAATGTTTCTCACGATCTTCGCACACCTTTAACCTTAATTTCCGGATATAGCGAGGCAATGCGCGATCTTCCCGGGGAAAACACACCGGAAAACCTTCAAATCGTCATTGACGAAACCCATCGTTTGTCAGAGCTTGTTTCCGATTTGCTTGATCTGTCAAAGCTTGAGGCAGGAATGGATCAGCTTCAGTTAGAAGAAATAGAGCTTGTATCCTTTATTCAAGAGATTTGCAAACGCTATGAAAAAATGACAGGCTTTTACGGATATGATCTTGAGATGCAATCTTCGGTGAAAACGGCATATGTATTTGCGGATCGAATCAAATTAAATCAGGTTGTCTACAATTTGATCAACAACGCAATTAACTATTGCAAGCAGAACAAGCGCATCCTTGTGCGTATTTCTGCCACGGAGGATCAAGCGCTTGTTGAGATCTTTGACCACGGTCCCGGCATCCCGCCGGAGAAACTGGAACACATTTGGGATCGATATTATCGTGCCTCCGAAAACCACAGCAGTGCGAAGGTGGGAACAGGTTTGGGCCTTTCTATCGTTAAAAAGGTTCTTGTTTTACACAAGGCAGATTTTGGCGTAGAAAGTAAGCTTGGAGAAGGAAGCCGTTTCTGGTTTGCCATACCGCTTTTCAAGAATTAGTTGAATCTAAAAAACGCTTTTTCTTTTTTGGAAAAGCGTTTTTTCATTGCTGTCGAATGTTGACTTTTCAACGTGAATATGATATACTAACTCATCGTTTTATTGCAAAAAATTTGCTTTGAAAGTGAGACATTTTATGAGTGAATCGAAAAAGCACCGTGGTGACCGAAAAGATGCAACGTGGATTCGCGATGCAGATCCACTTCACTCTTTTATGCCATATCTCTTGCTTGGTAGAACTGACAACGAAGCTCTTTTAAATGACGATCTCGATTTGACAAAAGTGAATCAGTATCTGGAAAAGAAAAATGCCGATCAGCCTGATTTTAAATATACGATCTTCCATGTTGTTCTGGCCGCACTCGCTAAAACCATCTATCTTCGCCCGGCAATGAACCGTTTTCTGCAAGGACATAGACTTTATCAAAGAAATGATATTTCCTTTTCCTTTGTGGTAAAGCGTGCTTTTTCCGATGCTGCACAAGAGGCGCTCGTTATTATGAAGGTGGATCCGGAAAGCGATGTGTCTCCAATGGAGCAAGTATATTCCCGTGTGAAGAGGGAAGTGAATTTTGTTCGCAAAGAGAATAAGTCTGATGGGACCACCGATGTTATTTCTATTTTAAATAAGATTCCCAGGCCGCTTCTGCGCCTGGTAGCAAGATTCTTATTCTGGTTGGAGTATCACGGTTGGGTACCGTCAGAGCTTTTAAAAATTGATCCGTACCACGCCACTTGCTTTGTTTCCAATTTGGGGAGCATCAAAATGACTGCCTCCTATCACCACCTGATCGATTGGGGAACCAATTCTTTTTTTGTGATCATTGGTGAAAAAAAGTGGCAGCCTGTATTTCAAAAGGACGGTTCCTATGAAATGAAGGAAATGCTTCCTCTTGGTTTTACCATTGACGAACGTATCTCCGATGGTTTCTACTTCGCCAATAGCATTAAGGTTTTGCGCAAGATCCTTCAGAATCCCGAGCTTTTAGATGAACCAATGAAAACACCACTTGAAGAGTAAGGAGTCATTATGAAAGAAATCAAAACCCCTTGGCTTTCCAGTTACGGTGAAGTACAGTTTCACTTAGATTATCCCAACGGCTCGATGAGCAGAGCGGTCTTAAATACCGCGTCCACTTATCCGCAAAACACCGCGCTTTCATTTATGGGCAAAAAAACCTCTTTCTTTGCATTGGCAGAAAAAATTGATCTTTGTGCAAGAGCCTTTGTGGCCGCTGGAATCAAAGAGGGGGACCGTGTTTGTCTTTGTATGCCAAATGTTCCTCAAACTGTTTTTGCTCTTTATGGGTTGAATCGCATCGGCGCCATTGCCACCATGATCCATCCGCTTTCCGCTGAAGGCGAAATTGCTTTTTATCTGAATGAAGCAAAGTGTGATGTGGTTCTCACATTGGATCAGTTTTATGGCAAGTTTGTAAATGTTCAAAAGAGCGTTTCTATTCGTAAGCTTATCATTTCTTCCGTGGCAGATGCCTTAAGCTTTGTTATGAGCGTTGGTTATAAATTGACCCAAGGAAGAAAAATTCCCAAGGTTCCTCAAGAGGAAAATGTTTTGCTTTGGAATGATTTTCTCCAAGCAGGGAAAGAGTATGTTGGAGAATACATTGTTGAAAAAGAAAAGGATGACCCCGCAGTCATTCTGTTTTCCGGCGGTACCACCGGTGTAACCAAGGGAATTCTTTTGACCAACTTGAATTTTAACGCTTTGGCACTTCAAACCGTTCATATGTGTAATCGTCCCGTTACCGGAAAGAAAATGTTGGCCGCAATGCCGATGTTTCATGGATTTGGCTTGGGTGTCTGCGTGCACACGATGATGGTTGCCGGCGGAACCTCAATTTTGGTCCCGCGCTTTACTCCGAAGGAATATGCCAATCTGATCGTCAAAGAAAAACCCAATTATATTGCCGGCGTTCCCACCTTGTTTGAGACCATTACCAGAAATTCTGATTTAGATGGAAAAAATCTAGACTTTTTGATGGGTGTCTTTTCCGGTGGTGATAGCCTTTCCATTGAACTGAAAAAGAAGTTCGATCAGTTTTTGACTGACCACGGTGCTACCGTTCGTATTCGCGAAGGATATGGTACCACTGAATGTGTGACAGCTAGCTGTCTTACGCCTTACAATATCGAAGTGGAAGGAAGCATTGGCCTTCCGTATCCGGATACTTATTATAAAATCTGCAAGCCCTCCACCGAAGAAGAAGTTCCATACGGCGAAGACGGCGAGATTTGCTTAACCGGCCCAACGGTGATGAAAGGGTATCTAAATCATCCTGAGGAAAACGCCAACACCCTTCGTGCGCACAGTGACGGACGTGTTTGGCTCCACACCGGAGATTTGGGTTATATGAATGAAAACGGATTTATTTTCTTCAAGCAGCGGATCAAACGAATGATCATCACATCGGGTTACAATGTATACCCCTCTCAGCTTGAGAATATTATTGATAGTCATAAGGCGGTTCAAATGAGTTGCGTGATCGGGGTGAAGGACCCGATTAAGATGCAGAAAGTCAAGGCATTTGTTATGCTCCGGGAAGGCTTTGAGCCAACGCCTGAGGTGCTTGAATCCCTTCGTGAGCACTGTCGAAAAAACATCGCTCGCTATGCACTTCCGTATGACATTGAAATTCGAAAAACGCTTCCGAAAACCTTGGTTGGCAAGGTAGCATATACAGTGCTGGAAAAGGAAGAAGCAGAAAAACTTTAGAAGACTGAAACAAAAGAGGCATAAATGTTAGAACTTAAGAATATTTCATTTACAGTAGATCTGCCGGAAGGTCCAAAGAATATTTTAAAAAATGTTTCCCTTACCATCGGCGATGGCTTTACCGCTCTTACTGGCCCAAACGGCGGTGGAAAATCCACTCTTGCAAAAATCATTGCCGGTATTTATCAGCCTACCTCCGGACAAATTTTGCTTGATGGAGAGGATATTACCTACAGCTCCGTTACAGAAAGAGCGCAAAAAGGAATTAGCTTTGCATTTCAGCAGCCAGTCCGTTTTAAAGGAATTTGTGTTATGGATTTGATCCGCTTGGCCGCTGGTAGCGACATTGGCGTAAGCCAAGCGTGTGAATATCTTTCCCGCGTTGGTCTTTGCGCCAGAGAATATATTAACAGAGAAGTCAACGCATCTCTCTCCGGTGGCGAATTAAAAAGAATTGAAATTGCACAGATCATTGCAAGAGGAACGAAGTTTTCCATCTTTGATGAGCCTGAGGCCGGAATTGACCTTTGGAGCTTTCAGAATTTGATTCAAGTTTTTGAAAATCTTCGGACCACTGTAAACGGTTCCATTTTGATTATTTCTCATCAAGAACGAATTTTGAATATTGCTGACCGCATTGTTGTGGTTGCGGATGGTGGCATCCAAAATTCTGGCACCAGAGATGAAATTTTACCCAGCCTTTTGAGCAAGAGCAATGTTTGCTCCGCGCTGGCCGAGAAACTGTAAGGAGGAGTGAAAAAATGGATCAGATCGAAAAAAATCTGCTAAAGGAAATCGCTTCTCTTCATGAGATTCCCACCGGTGCATATAACATTCGCAGAAACGGTGAAAGCGCCGGCAGAAATTCGACAGAGCACATTGAGATCACACCCAAGCAGGGGGCACCCGGGATCGATATTGTTATCAAACCCGGTACACGCAATGAGTCGGTGCATATTCCCGTGGTGTTGACTCAATCCGGGCTTCAAGATACGGTCTATAATGACTTCTATATCGGCGAAGGATGTGATGTCACCATTATCGCCGGTTGCGGTATTCACAATAGTGGATGTGATGTGGCACAACATGACGGCATTCACACTTTCCACGTTGGGAAGGATTCTGTTGTGCGCTACGTTGAAAAGCACTATGGCCAGGGCGAGGGTGAAGGCAAGAATATAATGAATCCTGAAACGGTTGTTTTTTTGGAAGAGGGTTCAACCTTGGAGATGGAAACAACTCAAATTGGCGGCGTTGACTCAACGGAAAGAAAAACCACCGCTACCATTGGTAAAGAAGCGACCTTGAAAATCCGGGAGAAAATCCTGACAGAAGGAGTTCAGGTTGCCAAGACGGATTTTGTTGTGAATCTGGACGGTGAAAGATCCTCTGCTCATGTGGTTTCTCGTTCTGTGGCAAAGGACCGCTCTCACCAGAAATTTGTTTCCAGAGTAAACGGAAACAATCAATGCTCTGGTCACACTGAATGCGATGCCATTGTGATGGATAAGGCTACTGTGCTTGCGATTCCGGAAGTTGCGGCAAATGATATCAATGCTTCTCTTGTGCATGAAGCTGCCATTGGAAAAATTGCCGGCGAGCAGCTTGTGAAACTTATGACCCTTGGTCTTTCCGAAAAAGAAGCGGAAGAGCAAATCATTGCAGGCTTTTTGAAGTAAAACAAAAAAGAATCTCCAATTGGAGATTCTTTTTTTATCTTGTATTGCGCTTCTTTTTTTGCTATAATATCCTTGATAGAAAAGGAGGGAAGATATGGAAGAAAAATATCCGTGCCCAAAGATGACGCCCAGGCAGTGGGTTGCCAATTTTTGGTATTATAATAAGTGGTTTTTTATTCTTGGAGTTGTTGTTTTTGTCTTTCTTCTCATCCCAACGGTGCAGTATTTTACCAAGGATAAGGCAGATGCTTCGATCCTTTGTGTAGGTGCCGAATCCATTCATGAATCCACCTGTAAGAAAATTATTTTATCTGCTGAATCCTTTATTCCAGATGTTAATGGTGACGGTGTCAAAAGCGTTGACATCGAAACCATCCGCCTTTATTCCGATCTCTCCCAGCTCAGCCAGCCGGAAAGGACGAAGGCGGATGAGGATTATCGGGAATATTCTGACGAGATTCTTGGTGGAGATGCCTGCTTTTTGCTTTTAGATGAGTATTTTTATCAGGAACTGGCAGAAAACGGAACGCTCGTTAATCTTTATAAGATTTTTGATGAAATGCCGAAGGGTGCATTTGACTATTACGGCATTCGTCTCGGAGACTGTCCGCTTTATAAATTGGAAGGTTTTTCAAAACTTTCTCCGGAATTGGTGCTTTGTTTAAAATACACCTCTCCGCTTGCAGATATGACCGACGAAGAGCGTGCCATTCGCGATGTGGAGAATCTTTCGGTTTTTCGCTCATTTTATGATGGAAAAGCGGCAGAATAGTTTTTTAATTATATGTCATCTCCACGGTGCGATCCGTCGTATCGAACCAAAATAGTATCATCTCCGATACGCTCGATCTGACACCAAGGGATTCTGCAATTTTTCTTTTCACCCTTGTGAAACCATTCCCAGATTTCAATTTGCCTTGGCACAATGATTGCGGTAATGCACCCCATACAAAGATCCATTTCTACGTCAATAACGCATCCCATTTTGCTGCCGTCGCATAAATTGATTACTTCCAGCTTTCTCAGTTCCGAGAGCGTACAGACTGATTTAATTTGACCCATTTTGTTACCCCCAGCATTCAATACTACATTTTACGTTTACCGGAGGAAAATATGCCTTTTGATTCTTTTATGACTTCAGCTCTGGCGAGGGAGCTTTCCGATCGCCTTGTTGGTTTAAAGGTGGATCGCATTTTTCAGCCGGAGCGGGATGAGATTGATTTAGTCTTTCATACAACGGGAAGAAACCGTCTGGTGATCAATTGCACCGCATCCACGCCATATATGGCGCTCTCATCTGAGACAAGAGAAAACCCTGCAACGCCTCCGATGCTTTGTATGCTGCTTCGAAAGCACTTGTCCCGTGCAAAAATTACCGATATCTGCCAATTGGGCTTTGATCGAACCATTCGCATCTCTCTGGACAGCGGGGATGAGCTTGGCTTTAGAAAAAGCAAATATTTGTATTGTGAAATGATGGGACGTGGGTCAAACCTTGTTTTTGCAGATGAAAACAATAAAATTCTGGCCGCCTTCCGGCAAAATGATATAACCACAAAGTTCGATCGTGTTGTGATGGTTGGGTTCCCTTATAAAGCAATGCCCCCGCAGGAAAAATTGGATCCCATGACCTGTTCTAAGGAAGATTTTGTCTCTGCTTTTTCTTTTCTTCCCGTTGATTCCAGATGCGATCTTGCCATACAAAAGCTGTTTTCTGGCTTCGGAAAGCTAACAGCCAGAGAAATTGTTTTTCGCGCTTGCGGTGACTGCGAAGCGGTATATTCCCAATCGAATCAGGAAAAACTTTGGGAGGAGTTTTCTGCTGTTGTAAATTTGGTGAAAAATTGCGATTTTTCTCCTTGCTTGATTTTTGAATCCTACGATGCGTATCAGGCTGGCGAGAGCCCCTTGGATTTTTCTTTTATGCCCATCCGTCAGTTTTCATCACCATTTTTTGTCTATCCCTGTTCCGGCGCATCTGAGGCTATTGAGTGGTACTATTCGCTTCGCAATCAAAAGGAGAGGCAAAAGCAACATCATAATGATATAGCCCAGATTTTAAAAAATTGCAAGAACCGCTTGGAAAAGAAAATTTCCGCGCAGATGCAACAACTTGAGGATTCTGCAGATGCCGATGAAAAGAAGCGTTTTGGTGATCTTGTGATGCAAGAAATGTATCGAATTCGTCGCGGTGATCATAAGGTGGATGCGATGGACTATGAAACGGGAACGACTGTTTCCATCCCTTTGGACCCGGTACTTACTCCAAGTCAGAATGCTCAGCAGTTTTACCGTGAGTATAATAAGAAAAAAACTGCAATTTTGAAAACCGGAGAACAGATTGATATCGCAAAGAACGAATTGAGATATGTAGAAAGTGTAATGGCAACTCTTGAAACTGCCACCAGCGCGAAAGACCTTTCAGAAATTCGGGAGGAGCTTTCGCACTGGTCTTATGGAAGAAGATTGACTTCCGGACTGAAGAAACCGCAAAAAAAGAAAAGCGTTGCAAAGCCATTGGAAGGGAAGACACAAGGCGGCTTTACTGTGCTCCTGGGAATGAATAACCTTCAGAATGATGCGGTTTCCTGTCATCACTCGCGGAATGATGATGTGTGGTTTCACGTTAAAAACTATCATGGAAGCCATGTTCTTTTAAAATATGATCCTGAAAAAGCGTTTTCTGATGCTGACTTGGAAGAGGCTGCATCATATGCAGCTTATTATTCCGAAGTGAAAAATTCAGATAAGGTCGAGGTGGATTACACCAAAGCGCAATTCGTGAAAAAGCCCAATGGTTCTAAACCTGGATTTGTTACTTATAAAAATCATAATACGGCGCTTGTTACGCCAAGAAAGTTGAAATAACGCTTGTGTTTTTCTCAATTTTGTATTACAATACCTCTTGTGTAAGGGAGGTGGCAATGTATGGATATTTACCTTTCTCAATCGGAAAAAGAAACTGAAAAGATTGGGGAACAAATTGCCCTTTCTTGTCCCAAAAATGCATTTATTGCGCTTTATGGAGATATGGGTAGCGGGAAAACGGTTTTCATGCGCGGCTTTGTTCATGCGCTGATTCCCAATGCCCTTGTTTCAAGTCCCACCTATGCCATATTGAATGTTTATGAAGGAAATGATATTCAGATCAATCATTTTGATATGTATCGCATTGCTTCCGAGGATGACCTTTATTCAACCGGGTATGAGGAAGTGCTCGATCAAGGAATCACGGTTTGCGAATGGTCTGAAAATATTGAAGAATTTCTTCCTGAATCATACATTAAGATCAACTTTGTAAAAGAAGGAGAACAAGCCCGGAGGTTGGAAGTGGAAAGGATAAAAGCATGATCGTTCTCGGAATTGATACTTCAGCTGTTACCTGTAGTGTAGCGCTGTATTCTGACCACTTGTTATCCTTCTATTCTTCCAGCAGCGGTTTAACTCATAGTCAAACCTTGCTGCCGGCGATTAGAGCTGCGCTGGAAGAAAATAGGCTTTCGGTTTCCGATTTGGATCTGGTTGCCATTTCCAACGGACCGGGCTCCTTCACCGGACTTCGGATCGGCATTTCGACAGTAAAAGGTCTCTGCCTTCCCAATGATATTTCCTGTGTAGGTGTTTCCACTTTGAATGCTCTTGCAATGAATGCCAGAGGTCTCGAAAATACAGTTATTTGTCCGGTTATGGATGCGAGAAGAGGGGAGTTTTATAATGCGCTCTTTTTAATCGAAAGCGGACTTCCAAAACGCATCACTCCCGATCGTGCGATCAGCGGCGAGGAACTTAAAAAAGAAATTGCATCGTTTGATCGGTTGTTAATTTTGGGCGATGGCGCAGAAAAGTTTTGTGAAATGTTCCCTGAATTTCAACCCAATCTTGCTGAGGAAAAAATCCGTTTACAAAACGGAGAGAGCGTTGCTTTGCTTGGTATGATGCATGCAAAAGATGGAAACGTATTATCTTGTAAAGAACTTTCTCCTACCTACTTGCGTTTGCCGCAAGCGGAGCGAGAATGGCAAAATAAAAATAAAAAGTGAAATGAGGTTTTATTATGATTGCACTTGGATCTGATCATGCAGGCGATGAATTGAAAAAACACGTAATGAAGCATTTTGATGAAATCGGTGTTGAATACGTTGACCTTGGTTTTTTCGAATTAAAGCGCGATGACGATTATCCTGTTGTTGCCAAAGAGGTTGCTCGCTATGTTCAGAGCGGAAAAGCAGAAAAAGGAATGCTTTTCTGCGGCACAGGCATCGGAATGAGTATGTGTGCCAATAAATTCAGCGGTATTCGCGCAGTTGTTGCTTCTGATATTTTCTCAGTCCGTCATTCCAGACTTCATAACAACGCCAACATTCTCTGCCTTGGTGCGAGAGTGATGGCAAGAGGTCTTGCGTGCGATTTAACCGATGTTTTTCTTAACACTGAATTTGAAGGTGGAAGACACGCGGCGCGCATTGCTATGTTTGAAGAAAACGTGGATTGAGGTTGCTATTTTTCTAATTTTGTGTTAATATCATACTGTAAATTCTGCAGGATGTAAAATAAGGCCGTGCTATCCGGGGAGTTAGCGGCACCTTGTACCCTCAACCCGCTATAGAGGGGGAGAATTCCCTTTTAAGGGAAGTGTTTGTGTTGCGGACTATTTTTCAGATGCGTTGAGAACCGGGTCTTGTGCAATTAAATGCCGTGAACCATGTCAGATGGGGAACCAAGCAGCATTAAGCGGATTTTTTAATGTGCCACGAGGTAGCCTGGTTTGAGCAAATGAAATCTGTGTCGGGCATTTTCGCTCTTTCGAGAAAGGGTGCGCGGTCTTATTTTGCATCCTGCTACTTTTAGGAGAGAGGCATGTATCAGGCTCTTTATAGAAAATACCGTCCTACTTCCTTTGATGATGTGTGCGGACAGGAGCATATTACTTCTGTTTTAAAAATGCAGCTTCAAAAGGGAAGAACTTCTCACGCCTACATTTTTTGTGGATCAAGAGGTACCGGTAAAACAACTTGTGCCAAAATCCTGGCCAAAGCAGTGAACTGCGAGAATCTGCAAAACGGTGAACCGTGCAACGCCTGTCCCTCGTGTCTTGCCATTAACGAAGAACGCGTTCTTGATGTGGTGGAAATGGACGCCGCAAGCAACAACGGCGTGGATCACATTCGCCGTCTTTGTGACGAGGTGCAGTTTTTACCTTCGGAAGCAAAAAAGCGTGTTTACATCATTGACGAGGTGCATATGCTCTCGATCAGTGCTTTTAACGCGCTTTTGAAAACGATTGAAGAACCACCGGAGCACGTGTTATTTATTTTGGCAACCACCGAAATGAACGATATTCCTGCCACCATTATGTCTCGTTGTCAGCGCTTTGATTTTAAGAGAATTACCCCTAATGTCATTGCAAAGCGTCTCCTTTCGGTTGCTGAAAAGGAAAAAATTTCCTTGAAAGAGGACGCGGCACAGTTGATCGCCCGCCTTTCGGATGGTGCGATGAGAGATGCTTTGAGCCTTTTGGAAGCATTTCAGTCCCATCAGGGAGATATTACTGTCCAGGATGTACATTCGGTGTTAGGACTTGGGAGCCGAAGCAGTATTCTTTCTCTTTGCAAATCAATTTCGGAGCAAGATGTTACTTCGTGTTTGAATCTAGTTCAGGAGATTTACGAACGCATCAGCGATTTCAAAGAGGTGATTGGTGAACTGATTGCCGTTTATCGTGATCTTCTTGTGATTCGCTCCGTTCCACAGTACCGTGAGTATTTGGAATGCTATGAGAGTGACATTCCGGTTCTAGAGGAAATTGCAAAGAAGCTCTCATTAGAGACTATTTTGTACCAAACAAAGGCACTTGAAAACTTTTATGTTTCTTACGATCGAATAGCAACGGAGAAAAAAGCCTCTGCTGAAATTTTGATGATTCGTCTCTGTAAGGAAGAGCTTTCTGAAGAAATGGAAGCGCTCATTTCCCGCATTTCAAAGCTTGAAAGGGTTATTGAGACAGGTTCCGTTCCAACGACGAGATCTTCTCCTTCAAAAAAAGAGACATCGATTCATCAAGAGTCGGAGAGAGTCGTCCCGGTTTCCAAGGCAAATGAAATTAGCCGGCAAGAAGCTGATCATTCTTTTCATGGTGTTGTGAAACTGAAAAATATATTGCAGCGTGAAGCATTCTTAAAGCCGTGGCTTGAACAGTTGGAATTTGAAAAAAGAGATTCGGCCTTGATCATAAAGACCGGTACTTTTGTGAAGGGGATTCTGATGTCATCCAATGTTCAGGAAATTTTTCTAAATGCCGGAAAAGAAGTGGATCCATCCATACTTTCTGTTTTAATTGAAGATAAAAGTACTTCCAGTTCCGCAGTTTCTCAAACTGGTTTGGAAGATTTATAAAGGAGATTTGTTATGAAAGCAAGATTACCTCAAGGAATGGGCAAGGGCCCGTCCAGTCAAAAAGACATGCTCCGCCAGGTGCAGAAAATGCAAGAAGAAATGGCGGCAATGCAGGAGGAACTGGCAAATCGTGAGTACGAAGTTGCTGCTGGCGGTGGTGTTTGTAAAATTGTGATCAGCGGCGAAAAAGAGATCAAGTCCATCGAACTGGATCCCGTGATTGTTGATCCAGATGACATCGAAACACTGCAGGACATTTTAGTAGCCGGAGTTAACGAAGCCATTAAGCGTGTAGAAGAGGCCGGCAATAGCGAGATGTCGAAAATCACGGGAAATCTCAACCTTCCGGGGCTGTTCTAATATGTTAGGTTTTACTCCTGCTCTGGAACGCCTTGTTGAGTGTTTTCGGCTATTTCCCGGCGTCGGCTATAAGTCCGCCGTTCGAATGGCCTTTAACGTGTTGGAAATGCCAGATGAAAAGGCAAAGGATTTTGCTCAAGCAATTTTAGATGCCAAGGAAAAAATCGGTCATTGCAAAATTTGCCAGGATATTAGCGAAACTGAGGTTTGCGCTCTTTGCTCTGATGCAACCCGTGACCATAGCACCATTTGTGTTGTAGAAAACTCAAAGGATGTGCTCGCCATTGAAAAGATTAATGATTATCGGGGGCTGTTTCATGTTCTCGGCGGCTTGATCGATCCGATGGAAGGCGTCGGCCCCGATGAGTTAAGGATTAAGGAGCTGGTTTCAAGACTTGGAAACGATACCGTTAAGGAAATCATCGTTGCCACCAATCCCAGTATTGAAGGTGAAGCAACTGCAATGTATTTAAGCCGCTTGATAAAGCCTTTTGGCATCAAAACAACAAGACTTGCCTACGGTCTTCCTGCCGGTGGTGAATTGGAATACGCTGATGAATTAACGATCTATAAAGCTCTTGAAGGGCGAAGAGAAATTGAATAACGGATGATAAAAAAGAAGCAGAATCAATCTGCTTCTTTTTTTCTGATCTAGTATTTATTCAGCGGTGGTCAAGCGCTCGTTTCTCTTGAAGAGAAGGGAGATACACCAAAGGGCGCAAAGTCCAACCAAAGTAAAGATAACCCGCGCGATGATATGAGCGCTGCCGGGGAAGATCCAAGAGACAATATCAAAATTAAAAAGTCCGATGCTACCCCAGTTTAAGCCGCCGATGATCAGAATAACAAGTGCAATTCTGTCAAGCATTTTTCTACCTCTGATCGTGTTAAAGCTTTTTAGGATATAAAAAGAGATCATATATCCCAAGAATATTATGATCTCTTTTTGTTTGTGTTATGGATGGAAAATTTAAACAACAGAATTTTCCATTGTTTCAGTTTGTTCAGTGCTTTCTTCGTTCGTTTCCTTTTCTTCGGTGACAGTTTCTCCTATTGTTTGCGGAACATCGGAATTTACAAATTCATCTTTTGTGCCGGAGGATGAAGAAATGCTGATATCACCAAAAAATAGAGTAGAGGAAATACGGCTTGCGTTGGAAGAGGAATCGCGTAATTCCTTGCCAACGACTTCTCCCTCTCGCAAAACATTTCCAATCGAGGTGGATAGAATGATTTGAAATTCGGATAAAGGAACATCAGTATTTACTGAAACATTGCCAACCCAAGAATCAAGAACTGTACTTTGCTTTGAGTTGCCAGGAACTGCAATGTTAATATTGCCGAATTTTGTGGAAACATTGCAACTAACATACGCCGAATCAGAAAGATTGACCGATGTAACATCGCCGGTGATGTTGATTTTGCTTTCAGAATTTTTTAGATCTTTGAGCAAAACGTCTCCATACGAAGATTTAACATTAATGGCGGCACAGGATATTCCTTCAAATTGAACATTGCCAATATTAGAGGAGACATCAATTTGATCCACCTGAAAATCACTTGCTAAATTGAGAATCACCGTTTTTCCGGAGTTAGCAGAATTACCGGAACCGAAAATTTGACGAAGTCCCTTGAAGGAAAAACCGTTTTCATCAATGTAAATTCCCATAAAACCAACGGGGTGAATCTCCTTGACCACCAAGGTTTCTCCCTTGATTTCGTAAGAAAGATTGGCGGTATTGGTATTGATCAATTCAAGGCTGGTTTCATTCGCAGATCGAATGATAAGGTTTCCGGTGTAGGAATGAAGATCAACTCGAAGAAACTCTTTTTTAGAGAGCTTTTTCATATAGTTGGAATCGGGGGAAACGGCGAGAATATCGGAAAGAGAAACTGTTTTGTTTTCAATGACCTTTGCATATTGTTCAACGCCGTAGGGATCAATTCCCTTAATGGTAACAAAAAGGGCACTGCAGAGAGAGAGAAGGAGGCCTGCGCAAAACAGAATTAGCGCAGAAACAAGCAAGGATTTGGTTGTCTTTTTCATGCTTTTCCTCCATAAAGAAATTTATAAATTGATTTACAATAACGAACGAACTGTCTGGTAAAAAACTTCACTCCCTTTGGAAGAATTCCAAAGAAAAATTCATAAATCAACGCCGCAACGGCAACCACCAGAGAAAACAGCACCGTTCCCAAACCGATTTCAATCAGCGCGACCGAAACGGTTTCAAATAGCATTGCTACGCCGTAAACAAGTTCAATTACCCCTAGAACGATCAGCGCCGCGATCAGCGCAAACAGAACCAAAGAGAAAAAAAGTGTAATGACAGTTATCGTCAAATATATCAAAGTCCCTGCGCCAAAGAGAAGGACAAGAATGGGTGAAATGAGAAGGGAAAGTAAAATGGTTAGGGTGTTAGAAAGTCTTGGAGAAAGAGAAACAAACATTTTTTTAAATATTCCGGGAACGGTCTTGATCGGTTCACTTTCTGTGTCTTCTTTTATTCCTTCTGATTCTTCATCGTTCGGGAAAGCAAGCTTTGGAGATTCTAACTCTTTTTCGGAGTCCTCATCCGGGAAGGCCTCTTCCTTTTCTGGTTCGCCTTCGGTAAAGTCGGAAGAAGGAATACCGCCTTCTTCTGCAACAGGGTCATCGGATTCATCATCAGCTTTGGGGTTAATTTCTTTCGGCACCAAAAAAGACTCGGTGCGGTATTTGTTTGCTTTTTCTAATGTTTCTGCTTTGGCAGCATCGATTTCTTCTTTTGTCAGACCGTTTTCTTCATCTATGGCCTCTAAAACTACTTCGTCAATTGGGGTCTCCCGATCACGAATCACAACCTTTTCTCCGAAGAGTGTTTTGGTTTCCTTATCATCCATGGAATGAATGATTTCGGGTGCCTTTTCAATGGTTGCAGGTTTTGAAAAAATCAAGTCTTCATCAGATTCTTCTTGAGTTTCAGGCTCATATTCTGCAACATCCGTTTCGCTGCATTCGGTGATGCTGTGATCATCGTTGGCGAGAACAGAGGAGGAATTGTCAGAAACTTCCTCCAAAGGCTCAATTTCATTATCGGTCTCGAAATCTTCATCTTGGTTCTCAGTCGCGATATCCTCGTCGGAATCTGACTTCATCAAGGCGACATCTTCAGAAGGAGAATCTTCGATGTCTGAATCTGAATCCTCTTCGCCGGTTTCTTCGGCGGCTGCACTCTGGCTTAGAAATGCTTCTTTTAATTTTTGGGCGATATGATCCGGAGAACCAAATCCCTTTACAATACTTTCTTCTTCCAAAAGGGTATCTGCTTCCTGAAGCTTTTTTTCATAAAAACAAAGAACAGTTTTTTTATCATTTTCGTTTAAGAAATCAAGTTGGAACATCAGTCGTTTTAAAAAGGCATTTCCAGTCATTGTTTCACCACTCATTCAATTTAATATTATCATTATGACACATTTTCAAAAGAAAATCAATACGGAGATCAATGGGGAAAAGATATATTTTCTAAATTTCTTGCATATTGCATCGGCGTATGTTAAAATGTAAAGAGGAAGGAGTGTTGAAATGAGTTACGCAGATCATGTATTTATTTTAATGTGTCGCGATATTTTGCAGAATGGTACTGATACCCGTGGTGAAAAGGTTCGTCCCCACTGGGCAGATGGAGAAAAAGCCTATACGGTGAAACGCTTTGGCGTTGTCAATCGTTATGATCTTGCTAAGGAATTTCCCGCGATCACGCTCCGCAGAACAGCCTTAAAGAGCTGTGTGGATGAGATTTTGTGGATTTGGCAAAAGAAGAGCAATCGAATTGCTGATATTAATTCCAAAATTTGGGATTCCTGGGCTGATGAGAATGGAACTATCGGAAAGGCTTACGGTTACCAGTTAGCGCAGAAGTACCGGTTCAAGCACGGCGTTATGGATCAAGTGGACAATGTGCTTTGGCAATTGAAAAACACACCCTTTTCCAGAAGAATTATGACAAATCTCTATAATTTTTCAGATTTATCTGAAATGGGGCTTGAGCCTTGCGCTTATTCTATGACGTTTAATGTAACTCAAGATTCCGATGGCTCCTTGGTTTTGAATTCAATGTTGAACCAGCGCTCCAGCGATGTTTTGACTGCCAATAACTGGAATGTGGTTCAGTATGCAGTTCTTACCCATATGTTTGCTCAGGTTTCCGGAATGAAGGTGGGTGAGTTTGTGCATGTGATTGCAGATGCGCATATTTATGACCGCCACATTCCCCTTGTAAAAGAATTGATTGAGCGAGAGCCCTTGCCTGCGCCCAAGTTTTGGATCAATCCTGAAATTCATGATTTTTATCAATTCACGGTGGACGATGTGAAATTGATCGATTATCAAACCCACGAGCAGATCACCGGTATTCCCGTTGCCATTTAGGAGAGAAAATGAATCTGATTGTTGCTGTAGATTTAAATTGGGGAATTGGAAAGGACAATGACCTTTTATATCATATTTCTGAGGATATGAAGTTTTTCCGTTCTATGACCGTTGGTAAGAATGTAATTTGCGGAAAAAAGACGCTTCTCAGTTTTCCCGATGGAAAGCCTCTACCGGATCGCCGCCATTTTGTTCTGACTCATTCCGATCTTCCCGAGGATGAAAACCTGGTGGTGGTGCACAGCTTGGAAGAACTTGAAGAGAAGATTGCCGATATTCCGGAAAATGATGTGCTGGTCATTGGAGGTGAAAGTGTTTACCGCCAGCTTTATAAAAAGTGCAAACTGGCTTATGTGACAAGAATCTTTTCTGATGAAAAAGAACCTGACGTTTTTTTTCCTGATCTTTCCTCAGACCCAGATTTCGTTTTAAAAGAAAAGGGAGAAGAATTGACTTCAAAAAACGGGAAAAAGTTTTCATTCACTGTTTATGAAAATATCGCCATTTAGAAAAAAGGATCCGAATTCGGATCCTTTTTTGCATAGTTTTTCATTTTTATTTTAAAATAGTTTTATGATTAACTTGATTTTACGCTGTCTTTTGGTGTACTTTTTCATGGTGTTTTCCATGAAACTTCTGGGAAAACGGCAAGTTGGGCAAATGCAAATGTCAGAGCTTGTAACAGCTTTTTTTCTTTCGGAATTGGCAACTTATAGTGTAACAGATTTAAATGTTCCACTCATTTACGGCGTTTTTCCTATTTTTCTTCTTATTTGTCTTGAAGTCATCATTACTTTTTTCACAATTAAAAATCCCGTGGTGAAGAAAATTTTTGATTTTGCTCCCACAGTCTTAATTCAGAACGGGGTGGTTTTGCAAGATGAATTGCTAAAAAGCCGGTTAACGCTTGATGAACTGTTCAGTCTGTTGCGATTGAGTGGCTTTTATAATATCAATCATGTTCGTTTTGCCATTTTGGAACCAAACGGTCAGTTGAGTGTTATTCCACACCCCGATCAAGAAAACTTGGTTTGCGCCGATTTAGGAATAAAGGGGGATCCTTCGGCTTTTTCCGTTGCTTTGATTGATGATGGCCGTATCAATCAAAAAGCCTTAAAAGCGATTAATCGGGATCAGGGGTGGCTTGAAAAAACAATGAAAGAACACAAAATCAAAGACCCAAAGGATATTTTCCTTTTATCATCCGATTTCAACACCAATATCAAAGTAATATGGAAGGAAAAAAGATAAATGAAGTCGTTTGTCTTTACCTTTATTGCATTTATATCCTTGATCGTATCTGCAGCTTTAATCTCTCAACAATTACATCAGAAAAGCCAAGAGCTTGATCATTGCTGTCATACACTATCAATATCTGACGAGGATTATAGTAACCAAGAGAATAAGACCAGAGCGCAAGAGGCTTTTTCGCTTTGGGAAAGCGATAAATGGCTGTTTCTTGTTTTTTTGCAAAAAGATCAAGTGGAAAAGATCGACTTTTCACTTTGTCAGGTCATATCTTCCATTGAAAGCGAGGACTATTCAGAGTACCTTTTGGGGACCAAACAATTGTGTTATGTTTTGAATGAAATTAAAAAGTGTAATCGTATTAGCTTGGAAGAGATCTTGTGATCTCTTCGATCCAGGATGGATCGTCAATTGAAAACACTGTTCCTGGAAGTTGAAAAACCTTTAAATAATGATATATGATTTCTTTAAAATGATCCCTATCTTCCTGAATCAGAACGATTAAATTGGAAATAGCCGCCTTTCCGCTTTCTCTTGCGCGAACTGTTCCGATCATTTCCAAAATCTGAATGATCTCTTCCTCGTCTTTGTTTCTAAAGTCAAGAATGAGAGAAAAATTCTCCTTTACCTTCTTATAAAAGAAAAAATCGCAGATCTGCATCACAAGAAGTGTGATTCCAATGACAGCGAAAAAGGATAAAAGAATTTCCGACACGTATAACACCTCCATAGCATCATATTCTGATTGTATAGAAGATGACAAAAGAGACACAATTTTGTGTCTCTTTTTTTACTTTAATTTTTTTTGAAAATATAACGTGTCACGCTGGTCCAGGTTTCGCCATTGTGCAGGAGGGTAGAGGGGAAATTCGGATGGTTGGGGCTGTCTGGGAAAAATTGTGTTTCCAACGCCACTGCGTGGTGAATATGAAATGGAACTCCATCCTTTCCGCTTGTTTCATCGCATTTTGGCATCGTGTAAAACTGAATGGCCGGAAGGTCAGTTTCAATATCCATGGATATTTTACTGTTTTCAGAATAAAGGGTACCAACGTTTTGATATATTCTTTCGTTTCCAAATACAAAGCAGTGATCATAGTCTTCTGCAATGGCACGATCCGAGGTGAAGTCAAACCGTGTGCCGGAAACGCTCTTAATCTCTCCGTTTGGGATTAGTTTTTCATCAACAGGCAAATACCATGGAGCCTTAAGGGAAAGATGCATTTTGGTGCAGTCTTCGCCGTGATAACCGTCGAGATTGAAATATGCATGATTTGTTAAGCTCACATGAGTATCCTGGTCGGTGGTAGCCGAATAGGAAAGTTCAAGGGCAGATTCAATCAAAGTGTAAGTAACAGAGATTTCAAGGTTGCCAGGAAATCCCATTTCTCCGTCCGGACTTACTCGGAAAAAACGAACTGAATTCTCCGAAACGATTTCGCTTTCCCAATGAAATTGATCAAATCCTTTGGTGCCTCCGTGAAGGGAAGTGATGCCTTCTTCATTTTTCGGAATTTCATATTTTTTTCCACGAATGGTAAAGGCGCCACCGGAAATGCGATTGGCATACCGACCAATGGTTGCACCGGAATAAATCCCGCCGGTTTCGAAATCTTCAGGTTGATCGTAACCTAAAATCATATCCTTATCATCAAAAAAGAGATTTGCAAGTCTTGCGCCGTAGGATATTACTCTTGCTTTGATGAGTCCATTGGAAATCTCATATCCGTCATATGAGCCAAATGAAAAATGTGTTACCATAATATGCTCCTTTCATTACCCTTCGATTCTAACATAGTAAGATCGACTTTTCAAGATTCCTGTTGAAAAATTGCTTGTTGTTTGATATAATTTTATTAAGGAGAAATAAAATGACAAAAATCATTCGTTCCCACAGACGCACTCTTTCCATTGAAATAACTTCTTGCGGTGATGTGCTGGTTCGTGCCCCTTTTTGGACCTCTGCTTCTGATATTGATCGCATTCTCATTGAAAAAAAGACGTGGATTGAAAGGAAACAAAAGGAGAGACTTCAAACACCCAAACCTTCCTGTGTTACTTTACATGAAATGGAATCCATGCGAAGAAGAGCAAAAGAGATGATTCCGGAACGAGTCTTGTATTGGTCAAGTAAGACCGGTCTATGCTATTCCTCCGTTCGCATTACCTCCGCGCAGAAACGTTTTGGAAGTTGTAGTGCAAAAAATGCACTCTCTTTTTCGCTGTTTCTCGTTAGTTTTCCTTTGGATTTAATTGATTATGTCGTTGTTCACGAACTTTGTCATACCGTTGAACACAATCATTCCGCGTCCTTTTACCGACTTTTGTCTGGTATTCTTCCAGACTGGAAGGAAAGGCAAGAGCGTTTGAGAATGATACCCATTCCCGAACTGAAAGCGAAAAACACCTGAAAGGCTTTATTATGTCATATTTACCGTTAACTTACCTTGAAATGAAGCAACGTGGCTGGGACCGCGCTGATATTATTTTGGTAACCGGCGATTCCTATGTGGATCATCCCAGCTTTGGCACTGCTATTGTTTCCAGGGTTCTGGAGGCTCGTGGTTTTCGCGTTTGTATCGCAGCTCAACCTCAATCTCCCTCCGATCTTGCTGTTTTTGGCGAACCAAGGCTCGCATTTTTTGTAAATGGAGGAAACATTGATCCTATGGTCGCCCATTACACCGTTGCAAAACGTAGGAGATCAAAGGATTATTATACTGCCGGTGGCATCATGGGAAGGAGACCGGATCGAGCAACTGTTACTTATTGTCAATATATTAAAACACTTTTTCCAAATACTCCCATTGCCATTGGTGGCGTGGAAGCGTCGCTTCGGCGCTTTGCGCACTTTGATTACTGGGATCACTCGGTTCATCAGTCCATTCTTTTTGATAGCGGTGCCGATCTCTTAATGTTTGGTATGGGAGAAAAGCAGGTAATTGAAATAGCCACAAGGCTATCTGAGGGGGAGAATATTCGCTCCATAACAAACATTCGAGGAACCTGTGTTCCTGTTTCATCTATTGATGAAATTGACTGTGAATATGTCTTATGTCCCTCCTTTGATGAAGTAAAGCCGCAAACAGAGGAAGGATTTCGAAATTATGCCATTTCCACTAAGATCCAGCAACAAGAGCATGATCATATTCGTGGTAAGGCAATCGTACAAAAACAAAGGAATGGCTATCTTCTTCAGAATAAACCTATGCCGCCTCTTACAACACAAGAGCTTGACTGGGTTTATGAATTACCTTATGAAAGAAATTACCATCCGTCCTACCTCTCTCAGGGCGGTGTTCCTGCTATTGAGGAAGTTAAGTTTTCCATCACCCATAACAGAGGATGCTTTGGCGCTTGCAACTTTTGCTCCATTGCTTTCCATCAGGGGCGCTTCATTTCTTGCAGAAGCCGGGAATCGGTGATACGAGAAGCAAAACTTCTTACAAAGCTTCCGGATTTTAAGGGATATATTCACGATGTAGGCGGTCCCACTGCGAATTTCCGTCAGCCTTCCTGTGAGATTCAGAGGAAAACCGGCCTTTGCAAGGATAAAAAATGTCTCGCTCCTAAGCCTTGCAAAAATTTGCAGGTTGATCATAAGGAGTATCTTTCACTTCTTCGAGATCTTCGCGCAATTGAGGGAGTGAAGAAAGTATTCATCCGTTCCGGCATTCGGTTCGATTATTTACTGTATGACAAGGATGATGCCTTTTTTAAGGAACTGGTCCGACATCATGTCAGCGGGCAATTGAAGGTCGCTCCGGAGCACTGCTCGGATGCTGTTTTAAGAACGATGGGAAAACCGGAATTTTTCGTCTATAAAAAGTTTCAGGACCGTTTTTATCAGTTGACAAAGTCTATCGGCAAAAAGCAGTATTTGGTTCCGTATTTAATGTCATCCCATCCGGGAAGTACGATTCACGATGCGATCCGGTTGGCTTGTTTTTTAAAAAGTGAAGGACTTCATCCGGAACAGGTTCAGGATTTCTATCCAACTCCGGGTACTGTTTCCACTTGTATGTATTACACCGGTCTTGATCCCATGACCTTATCTCCGGTTTACGTTGCCAAAACCAAAGATGAAAAATCAAAACAAAGAGCGCTTTTGCAATATTTCAGACCGGAAAACCACAAGATCATTCGACAAGCACTCAAAGAATGTGGACGGGAGGATTTGATTGGTTTCGGTAAGGAGTGCCTTGTTCCTCCGGAACGCGGTGAAGTGCAGATTCTTCCGAAGAGAGAAAGACCGAACCCCAAGCCAAAGAAAAAGACTTCTCTTACCAAACACCTAAGGAAAAAGAAAAAATGAAGAGGATTTCCTCTTCATTTTTTAATTTCTTGAAGCAAGGCGGCGATTTCACGCTTTAGCCTTCCGATGGGAAAACCTACGATGTTATAATAGTCGCCGTCAATTTTTTCTACAAAAAAGGCACCGTTGTCTTGAATTCCATAAGCACCGGCTTTTCCATCGGAAAAGCCGGAAGAAACATATTCGCAGATTTCCTCCTCGGATAAGTTGTAGAAGGTTACAAGGCTTTCTTCGGAGAAGCAAGTACACTGCTCACCAATGCTTATGCAGCACCCGGTAATAACCTTGTGAGTTTTGCCGGAAAGCTTTTGGAGCATTTGAATTGCATCGTTTCGATCCTTTGGTTTTCCTAAGATTTCACCGTCGCAAAGTACAATGGTATCTGCTGCAATGATTAAATCGTTTGGATACTTTTCGGCAATGGCATCAGCTTTTGCCGCAGATAGAAAAACAGGTGCAAATTCCGAGCCGATGTTATCCGGAACGGTTTCGTCAATATCTGCTGGGTCAATGATAAATTCCGGATAAAGGCGCTTTAACAATTCTTGCCGCCTTGGGGAAGCGGAAGCTAAAACAACGTTCAAATCAATTCTCCTCTTTTGTAATGGAATCGTGCTGATAAACATCACTTGAAATCAACAAGAAAATTGCGAAGAAACCGGTTTGTGGCCAAAATATCGTCGTATCAGCCAGACCGTGAAGAAAGATGGCCAGACAAACAGTGACGATCAGGGCAACGCCGTTCCTGCTCTTTTCCTGTTTACAGGTTTTGAAACAAGAGAAAATTCGGATCAAACTATAGCCAAATAGTAAAAATGCGCCGATAATTCCAAAATTTAACAAAACCTCAATGTAAAGATTGTGGGTATGAAGCGCCTGAAATTGCCAGCTTTCTTGTGATTCGAGCCAAATCGAACTATAGGAAAAATAGCCGCGTCCTAAAATCGGATTCTCAAAAAATGCATTGATTGCTGATTTCCAAATTCCTAAGCGAAAATCGAAATAGGAAGAAATGGTATCAAATCGTGGCAGAAGGTTAGGGAATCGGATCAGTAATAGGCAAAACACGACAGCAAGAATTAAAAAAGAATAGAACAGTTTTTTGTGATTGAAAAACAGAAAAATTAAAACTGCGCCGGCAACGATGATAAATGCCATTCGGCTTTGACAGAGCCAAAGAGCGGCAACGTTAAAAGCAAATGCAATGGAGAAAAAAGCTTTTTTCCTTTTGTCCCGTGTCTCAAAAAATAAAAACAGGCAAATCAGTACTACGAATTCAATAACCATTCCGTAGTAATTCTCGTTAAAAAATACCGAGGCAACTCTACCGGGACGGTTGACAGGGTCAGGGAAAATCTCAAAAATTCTTTGAAACAAAGCAACTATGAAGCTTGTAATGCTCAAAAGCGCGGTTGTGGAAAGACCGATGAGAAAGACTCTCCTTGTCATCACCTTGGAAATGAAGAAAATATCAAATACAAGAATGATGATGCCAACGGATAAAAGATAGAGATAAATTGGCTTTAATTGAAAGGAAAAAACCAAACCTTCTTTTGCAAAAAGGAAGGTGGAAAGTGCCGCCAAAAGGGCAAACGAAACAATCATCCAGTCGCTTTTTTTCTTCGGAAGAAAAAGGGTGAATTGCTTCGTGACAAAACCAAAAAAAGGAAGTGCAAGAAATAGGGCGGCTTGCAGATACGGGGAAATAAAAGTGGAAGTAACAAATGCAAGAATTACATATTCATTTAGTGTAAACTTGGAAAATATGCGCCGAATTCTCTGCATTTTCATTCCTATGACTTCTCCTCAAAATAGTTGGATCATTCCATCATTTAAACATTAGTATTATAAAAGATTAGAGTGAAAATGTCAAGAATTCGCTTCATTGGTCAAGTTTTGCCGAAGAGCATATTTTTGGGTAAAATTCTCTACTATCTGTGATATTTTTTGGAAGTTCATCGCGTTGATATAGATTCTCTCAAGAGCAAAATGCGCTTTTTCGGCGTCTTGAAAGGCATCAATAGCGCCGGATAGTAGCATTTCGGAGCAGCGGGTTCCGAAACGAATCTTTTGACGATCGTTTTGAATCACTTCCTTCTGTGAAAAACGCTTCATATTGATGTAATAATACTCTTTATTTTTCAGTTCAGCATCATAGTCACGCACACCAAGAACAACAGCACAAGATGAATCCGGAAAGAAAAGTCCATCCACCTTATCCGGAAATATGCAAGAATGACTTTTGATAATTTTTTGATTTTGTGTCTTGGCAAGCTGATACAATTTTTCAAGATATAGATAACCGAGGTTGTAATGATTCTCAACCACATAAATACAATCGCTCATCTCTTTTAAAGTACTGAGTCGATTCAGACCTTTTGAATTGATGGTAGAAGTATTTCGTATCGTCTCTTGGTTGCTGTTAGATTTTTTGAAAACTACTTTTGCAATCGATTCCAAGTTTTTTTGCATTTTGTTTTGCAAAATACTTTCTTCGGCTATTTTCAGAATTTCATTTTCTATTTCACCCATTGCTCTCAAAAACTGATAAGCACGTTTGTAATAACGCTTTTTCTCCTGAATCAAAAAGATGATTTCGCTTTTTGATTGCTTCAATTTTTCTTTATCCAGAAAGTCGCCAAAATTCAGAATTTCCTCAATGGCACCGGGATAAATGGGATCTGTGGTGTGGGGACTGGTTCCGTCTAAAATCGCGATATTAAGTCCGGAAATGATGACTCCGTCTAAGGAATTTGTGTCAGAAGAACAAAGAAATTCCTCGCACGAATATCCGTTTTTTTGTGACAATAAGGAGATGCTTCTCATAAAACCGGATTTTCCGGTGCCGGGACCACCTTTGAGTATGTAGATTTTATCAATGATCGTTGGGCTGAAAATCTGCGGAAAATAGCTTTTAAATCCGTCAGTCGTGTTAGCAGATGCGAAGAATTTTTTTGTTTGAAATTCAGACATAAAAAACGCCTCTCTTCTAAAATATTTACTTTATTTTATGAAAGAGAGGCGTCTGTGTTACTGTTCTTTTTTTAGTTTTGCATAAGTAGCCATCAGTTTTTTCTGGCCGGAATGATCAAATTGGATAATATAAAGGGTGTCGGAGGCGTACTTTTTTGTCTCTAAAATAATACCTGCACCGAAAATGCCGTGAACCACACGATCACCCTTTGAAAATGTTTCAAAGGCATCCTTGGATGATTGATAACAGGAAAAATGAGACTTCGGTGGCTGAGTCTTGACGGTAGTTTTCTTGTCGAAGGAAGAGACCGAATAGATTTTCATCGAGTCTTTTGGTGATTTTCCGTAAAAATCATATTCGGAACGAATGTTCGGCTGACAGAGCTGAATGGAAATGTATTCTTCCGGAATTTCCCGGACAAATCTTGAGATCGGATTGGCATTGGTACGTCCGAAAAGCGTTCGATGATGGCAGCAGGTAATGAAAAGCTCTTCTTTTGCACGAGTCATGGCAACATAAGCTAATCTGCGCTCTTCCTCTAAATCGGACTGCGTTAAAGAAGATTGGGGAGAAGGAAAGAGGTTTTCTTCCATGCCTGCCAAAAAAACAATTGGAAATTCCAAGCCTTTCGCGGCGTGTACAGTCATCAGAGTAACCGCATCGGCATTGGAGTCAAAATTATCAACATCGCTGACCAGAGCATATTCTTCCAAGAAAGATGACAAAGTTGGAACATCGCTACGTGATTCAAAAAGAAGCGCGGAGGAAATCAGTTCATTGACATTTTCCCGTTTTTCTTCATTTTCATCGCCCAAAAGCGTTTCCATATAACCGCTCTCGTCAATGATCTTGTGAAGCAGTTCTGAAGGCATGTGATCCTTTGCAAAACTTGATAAGTTTTCAATGAGCGAGACAAAACCACTGATTTTTGCAAAGCTTCGCTTTATTTCATCATAAGATGCGCATTCCCGCAAAACATCA
The DNA here is from genome assembly GCA_045541915.1 of Eubacteriales bacterium. GTDB lineage: Bacteria > Bacillota > Clostridia > Oscillospirales > SIG627 > RGIG5579. The sequence goes on along the minus strand of JAZQJZ010000032.1, from coordinate 44,465 downwards.
AAGACGCTTTTTCCATCCCGTTCCGCCAGTTCAATGACTTTTTCAACTGTTGCTTTTCCGATTCCGCGCTTGGGAAGATTGATGATTCGACTCATACTGATAAAGTCATTTGGATTATAGATAAAGCGAAGGTAAGCGACAACATCCTTCACTTCGGCGCGGTCAGTGAAGCGAAGACCGGAGAGCAGGCGATGGGGGAGAGCTGATTTTGTAAATACCTGCTCTAAAATGTTGGATTGGGCTTTTGTACGATAGAGAACGGCGAAGTCGGAAAAACGGCGCTTCTCAATGGAGATCAGCTTGCTGATTGTCTCAGCGATGAAGGAGGCTTCTTTCTCTTGATCCTCGAGCTGTCTGAGTGCTACCTTTCTTCCAACCTGATTGGAGCTCCAAAGCGTTTTTCCTCTTCTTGATTGGTTGTTTGCTATGACAGCGTTGGCGGCAGTAATAATGTTCTTGGTGGAACGATAGTTTTGCTCTAATAAAACCACCCTTACATTGGGAAAAACCTTATCAAAATTTAAAATGTTTTCTACTGCTGCGCCACGGAACTTGTAAATACTTTGGTCATCATCACCTACGACCATAACATTGCCAGTGCCTTCGCAGATGATCTTCATCAATTCGTATTGAACATGATTGGTATCCTGATATTCATCCACCAAAACATAACGAAATTTATTTTGACACCATCTTCTGGCAGATTCATCTGTCTGTAATAGCTTGACCGTCTCTACAATCAGATCATCAAAGTCCAGAGCGTTGGCGTTTCTTAATTTTTCTTGATAAAGATGATAAATCTGGCTGCAAATTCGCCTTTTCTCACTACCGGTGTTTTTAGCTTCAAATTCTTTGGGGGAGAGCATTGCGTTTTTAGCTTTTGAGATGGTATTAATGAGATACTTCGGAGTCAGCTCCGGGTCCTCAATTTCCTTTTCTTTTAAAATTGAGGAAACAATGGTTTTGCAGTCATTTTGGTCATAAATAATAAAGTCGTTTCCGTAGAGGGTGCGATCTGAAAAAAATCGGAGAAGCTTTACACAGATCGAGTGAAAGGTTCCAGCCCAAATGTTTTTCGAGTCCGGTCCGATTTCTCTTTCTAATCTTGCCTTGATTTCACCGGCTGCCTTGTTGGTGAAGGTGATGGCAAGAATGCGATCCGGAGGACAAGGCGAATTAGAAAACCGCATTAAGATCGGCAAAAGCGCTTCCTTTGGATACAAATCGCCGTGATCGGCAATGTGTTGAAGCATCATCATTTCGTCTTCGTTCGCTCCGGGGCAATCGAAGCTGTTGAAGGCGTTACCAAAGCGAATCAGATAGGAGATTCTGTTGACGAGTACCGTCGTTTTTCCGCTTCCGGCGCCGGCAACCACGAGCACTGCACCATCGGGGGCGAAGATGGCTTCTCGTTGCTTCTCATTTAGAAATGAATAATAATGGTGAAAAATTTTCTGTTTGATCTCGCAAGCGCTGTTAGTCATAGTAAACTCCTTAGATTATTCCTAAGTATTTTACAACAAAAATGCTAAATTGTAAAGGAAAAGCAAGCTCTTTTCCTTCTTGCTTTTGTTTTATTCGGATGTTATAATACCAAGGAGGTGGAAATATGAATCCGATCATTTCGACCTGTTCCTTCACCGGACACAGGCCTAAATCCTTTTCCTTTGGCTACTGCGAGGATTGCAAGGAATTCAAGGAATTAATGACAAAAATTAAAAATACCATCATTCAGGTTGCCAACGCAGGCTGCAGGACCTTTTATTGCGGAATGGCGGAGGGGACTGACCTTTGGTGCGGCGAGGCAGTGCTGAATCTTTCAGAACGGTTTGATCCGCCGTTGCGGATTGTTCCGGTCGTTCCTTTTCTTTCTCAACCGAAGTCTATGTCGGAAAAGAATCAGCGGCGGTATCGAAGAATTATGGAATCTTCCTCAGAACGCTTTTTGGTTTCAAAGGAGTTTTCAAAATCTTGTTTTCAAAAGAGAAACCGCTTTTTAGTAGATTCTGCCGATGCAGTGATCGCAATTTTCAAGGAATCCGAAACACGCTCCGGAACTGCCCAAACGATTCGCTATGCAAAAAAGAAAAATAAAAGAATTTTTTTCATTTCTGTATAAAAAAAGACGCTCTAAAAAGAGCGTCTTTTTTGATTGATTATGCGTCTTTCTTGTTGGAATAAGTCTCAAACAAACAGTGAATTCCGAAATAGATAAATACGAAAAAGGCGGCGAAGCTTCCGCAAGCTCCCATTAAAACTGCCTTTGCGATGTAAAGAGAAATTCCGGAGGTGAAGAACATAGCGCCAAGGGCGATAGCAAAGGCCAAAGCGTGAGTCCAAATGCAACGAATAGAGGCTTTGGAAAGTGCTTTCTTTGTACCGGTAGCGGAAAGTTTCTTTTCCTTAAGCGCTTTTCCAATGGGGGAAATTGCATTGCAGTAGAAAACGGTGATCAAAATCAAGCAAAGAACCATTGTGATAATGGTGGCCAGGTTGAGCATGAAGGAGCCGTTGGAAATGCAGGTCGCCCAAATGGCAATGTCGCTAGCAAGCGCCAAGATCGCAAAAACGCCGGCGAGCTTTCCAAAGAGGATCAAAGCAGCGCAGCAAAGAGCGAAGATGATCACAATGGCAATTGCTGTTGCAAGAATAACCGAAGAGGAGAAGGTAGGCAACAATTCCTCAGTCTTTGCAACTTCGAGAGAAGCGGGTAACTCGCCGTTTTTAATGATAGAAGCATTGGCGGCAGCTGTCTCATAAGAACTAAAGCCGATGAAAGTGAAGGTATCCTTGACACTTGCGCTGTTTGTGCTTCCGTAAGCAACGTACTGACCGTCAATGGTCAAATAGAACATGGTGCCGGATGCGGCATAGCTTGTGATTTTCTCGGAGAACTTTTTTGCACCTTCATCAGTGAAATCAAGGGTGATTCCTACGTATCCATTAGAAGTAGTGCCAACTGATGCGCCTTCAATCATGGAAGCATCAGCGAGGGTGTCACCAGAGGATCCGACAGCCTTCCAGGAACCGATGGTGGTAATGCTGGCAACCGTGCTTTCGATATAAGTCTTTTGAGCCAGATCAACGCGAACGGATTCGCCGTCAACAGAGGTTTTGATGTCACTGAATCCGACAGCAAGAAAACGCTCCTTTAAAATGTCAGCTACCTTTTGGTAGTCTTCGGCGGTAACATTTCCTTCTTCCTCCTCGGAGAAAGTCAGATAAACAGAAGTGCCGCCACCAAACTGTAGATTGGTAAAAAGAGCATTTTCAGAAAAAATGCTGGGACTGTCATAGAGATGAAAACCGAAGATCGGCACAGCAATGATGCAGAGGAATAACAGTCCGATAAAAGCAAATTTCAATACATTCTTGAACATTAGGATACAACCTTTCCAATGCCAGTAGGCAAATATACAAATATAGTTGTATTATAAAGGAAAAACAAGGTTTCGTCAAGAGCGTGTACGGATAAGTTTTTCCAATGCAGCAATTTTTGCACAAATTACAATGTACTCCGCAATTCTTGCAACATTTTCATCGGAAACATTGCTGGGAGCAATGCGTAGATTCTTGTCATCCGGATCCTTTCCGTAGGGGAAGGTGGAGCCAACAGTTGTTAAGGTTACACCGATTTCGGTGGCCAATTCAAATGTTCTTTTTGCAGTTCCGGGAAAAACGTCCAAATTGATGAAATAACCACCACGAGGTCTGCTCCAGGTGGCAATACCGGAATCACCAAAGCATGACTCAAAGGTTGAAATAACATTTTCGAATTTGGGACGAATGATCTCGGCATGCCGCTTCATAACATTCTGTAAGCCACCAGCTGACTGAAGATAGCGGTAGTGACGAAGCTGATTAACCTTATCGTATCCAAGCCCTTCCAAATTAAAGCACTTGATAATCCAATCTAAATTCTCTTTGGAGCAGGTGACAAAGCATACACCGCCGCCGGCCAACGTGATTTTAGAGGTGGAGAAGAACTGGAACACCATATTTTCGTTGCCACGCTCCTTGCATTCTTCGTGAATGTTTAAGAGCGGATCGGAGGTGTCGTAAAAGTCATGCACAAGATAGGCATTGTCCCAAAAAATCTTGAAATCTTTGGCTTTGGGCTCAAGGGAAGCAAAACGACGAACGGTCTCATCACTAAATGTAATACCGGTTGGGTTGGAATACTTCGGCACACACCAAATGCCCTTTACCGTTTCATCCTCTGAAACGATCTTTTCAATCAGATCCATATCAGGTCCGGTGGCAAGCATCGGAATTGTGATCATTTCAATTCCTAAATGGTCGCACATGGAAAAGTGACGATCATAGCCGGGAGCAGGGCAGAGAAAACGGATTTTCTCATAGCGAGACCAAGGCTTTTCTGATCCGGGAAGACCGATTAGCATAGCATCCACAAGGATGTTATACATAAGCTTGAGCGAGGAGTTTCCTCCAACGAAGATCTCATCGGTGCCAACTCCTAGCAAAGGGGAAAACATTTCTTTTAATTCAGAAAGTCCGGTGGGGCAACCGTAATTTCTTACGTCAAATCCATCACGGTTGACAAAATCCTCCGTAGCGGAAAGATTCTGCATCATGGGAAGACAGAGATCAAGCTGTCTTTTTTCCGGCTTTCCGCGGGACATATCAAGATTCAACTTCAATTCCTTTAACTGGTTCCATTCTTCTTTCACTGAATGAAGTTCATTTTGCAGTTCTTGCAGGGATAGATTGCGATAGTTCATAAAATCAAAATACCTCTTAAAAGTCGGCGTTACCAACAGTGCGGGGGAATGCCTCAACATCGCGAATATTGGAAATGCCGGTTAAATACATTACGAGACGTTCAAAACCAAGTCCAAAGCCTGAATGGGTTACGCCACCATACTTCCTCAAATCAAGATACCAACTGTAGGAAGCGGGATCCATTCCAAGCTCACGAATACGATCTTCCAGCAAAGAAAGTCTTTCCTCGCGCTGGCTGCCGCCAACCAATTCACCAACACCGGGAACCAGCATGTCCATTGCGGCAACCGTCTTATTGTCGTCGTTCAAGCGCATGTAAAACGCCTTGATCTCTTTCGGCCAATCGGTGACAAAAATCGGCTTTTTGAATGCGACTTCGGTTAAGTATCTCTCGTGCTCGGTCTGAAGATCCTCGCCCCAGGCAATGGGATACTCAAATTTTTGACCGCTCTTTAACAGAATATCGATTGCTTCCGAGTAGGTGACTCTACCAAAGTCTGCCTGTATCAAACTTGTTAATCTTTCGATCAGTCCTTTATCGACAAAGCTGTTAAAGAACATCATATCCTGTGGGCAGGTTTCCAAAACATAGCGGATAACATATTTCACCATAGCTTCAGCTGTTTCCATGTCGTCATCCAGATCGGCAAAGGCCATTTCTGGCTCAATCATCCAAAATTCTGCCGCATGACGGGGGGTATTGGAATTTTCAGCGCGGAAGGTGGGGCCGAAGGTGTAAACATCGGAAAATGCAAGGGCAAAACATTCGGCGTTCAACTGTCCGGAAACGGTGAGATTGGTGCTCTTTCCGAAAAAGTCCTTAGAAAAATCAACCGTACCGTCCTCATTCTTGGGGAGATTTTCAAGATCTAAGGTTGTAACGCGGAACATTTCGCCGGCACCCTCGGAGTCACTGGCGGTGATCAGAGGCGTATTGACATAGGTGAAACCTCTTTCCTGGAAAAACTTGTGGATGGCAAATGCGGCTGCAGAGCGAACACGAAAAACTGCGTTGAAGGTGTTTGCTCTTGGGCGCAAGTGCGCAATGGTGCGAAGAAAATCAAGGGAGTGGCGTTTCTTCTGCAGCGGATAATCAGGCGTTGAAGCACCTTCCACAAAAATGTCGTTTGCATTGACCTCGAAGGGCTGCTTAGCATCCGGGGTTAACAGAAACTTTCCATGAACCTTAATGGCGGAGCCAATGTTCAGTTTTGCAATGTCCTTGAAGTTAGAAACCTTATCATTTTCAAAAACGATCTGAAGGCACTTGTGGCAACTTCCGTCATTGATTTCAATAAAACCGAATTGATTGCTGGCGCGCAATGTGCGGATCCATCCGGCAACGGTTACATTTTTCTCCGAATACATATCGGTAAATTTAAAAAACTCCGAGATTCGTGTTCTTTTTTCGTACATAGATATACCTACACTTTCGCGTTTTTAAATGCTGAAACATTTTTATAAACTTTTTTTATTATACCTCAATTTACCATTGATTTCAATAGAATCTGCAGAAAAACTTACAAAATGCTCCTTTTAAATGCGGCAATGAAAACATGCTGAAAAAGTAAAAGGATTGGTTCGCTTTGTTAAATAAAATAAAGAATGATACAAAAAAACCATTCTCGTTCCTTAAATGATTAATCTATCAAATGTTAAAACCTTAAAAATAAAAATAAGAAGCACACTATTAAGTATGCTTCTTATTATGGCGGAAAGACAGGGATTCGAACCCTGGAGTGGGTATTAGCCACTACACGATTTCCAGTCGTGCGCCTTAGACCAGCTCAGCCATCTTTCCAAGTCCGCAGTTTTCTGCGGAACGCTTGTTATAATATCATAAAGAAAAAGAAAAATCAAGTGTTTTTTACAAAAAAAGAAAAATTAGTTTTCTTCGTCCTCGGCGTTAGCGGGGATTTCAACTGCGCGAACAGCCCATTTGAAAATTTTAAGCTTATTTCGATCGGAACCGGTTTCGATGGTGATGATATCGTCTTTCACTTTAACAACACGGCCAAGAATTCCTCCAGTGGTGGAGATCTCATCGCCAATTTGAATGGAATCTCTCATTCTTGCGGTTTCTTTTTCCTGTTTCTTTTGAGGGCGGTAGATCATAAAATAGAAAATGGCAACAAAAGCGACGAGCATTACGATCATTGACCAACTGCTACCGGGTGTGGTTCCGGGGGTCTCAGCGAAAATAGGGAATAATTGCATATCTTACCTCTTTCATTTTTTTCTTTACAAATCATTATAAACGATTGTAAGTTTTTTTTCAATGGTTTTTTTATTTTTTGTTCACTTGCAAAACATTTTTCCTTTGTTATAATGATAAATGAAATGAAAAAAATCAGAAAGGAGACTTTTATGGTTATTCTTGGAATTGATTTTGGCGATAAAAGAATGGGAACCGCTATTTGCGATCGCGAGGAAAAAATGGCAGTGAGCATTCAGACCGTTCAGGTGAAAGGGGCAAAAGATGCCGCGATGAAGGCGGCAAGTCTTGCACAAGAGCGAAAGGCTGAAATGATAGTGGTGGGGATGCCAACCAGATCTGGCGGATACCGTGGCGAACGATGTGAGAAAACGGAGGTATTTCTTTCGTTTTTAAAGGAAATGGTAGAAATTCCGGTTGTGACTGCAGATGAACGCTATACAACGGTTCAAGCCCACACCATGCTTTTTGAGACCGGGCTTGAGGGCCGCTCTCATGTCAGCTGTGTGGATGCTCTGTCTGCTCAAATCATTTTACAGTCTTATCTGGATGAGCAAAAAAAACATAGTTTGCACAAAAACATACAAAGTGTGTAAAAAAACGTACAAAATTCTGTTGATTTTGCGAATGGAAATTTAAATTGACCGGGATTATAATAGCAAGGTCGATATTATTTTCGACAAATCTGATCAATAGGAGATATTATGTGCGGTATTATTGGCTACTCCGGTAGCGAAAACGGTGTTGATATTTTAATTGATGGACTTCAAGCATTGGAGTATCGGGGATATGATTCCTCCGGAATCGCTTTTTTCTCAGAATACGGAATCGAAGTAATCAAAAGTGTTGGAAAGTTAGAAAATTTAAAGAAACTGGTTTCAAAGAAGCCGGCTGGCTTCTCTTCTCCCTGCGGAATCGGTCATACCAGATGGGCAACGCACGGAAAACCCAGTGATATCAATTCCCATCCTCATTCTACAGAAAACCTTTCTTTGGTGCATAATGGCATCATCGAGAATTACCTTGAATTAAAGGAAATGCTTTCGCTAGATTTCGGATATACCTTCGTTTCGGAAACTGATACCGAGATTGCGGTCAAAACGGTGGATTCGTTTTATAAGAAACACAGAGATCCATTTTTGGCCATTGTCCAGGCTACAAAGCTTTTGCGTGGCTCCTATGCCTTCGGCATTATTTTTAAAGATTATCCGAATATTGTGTTTGCCACAAGAAAGGATAGCCCCTTAATTTGCGCAATGGATGACTTAGGTTCCTACATTGCATCCGATATTCCTGCAATTCTTCATAAGACAAATCGTTACTATACAATGGAAGAGGGAGAGATCGCTGTTCTATCTGCATCTGAAATTAATTTTTTTGATTTCGATCGTCATGAAATTGAAAAAAAGCTTCAGGTAGCAGATTGGGATCTTGAGGCTGCCGAGAAAGGCAATTTTCCGCATTTTATGCTAAAAGAAATTATGGAACAGCCACAGGCAATTCGTCGTACTGTTTCTCCGCGAATCGAAAATGGTCTTGTGGATCTCAAAATTGACGGTTTTACGGATGATCTGATCGGCTCATTTGAAAAGATCGTTGTGGTTGCTTGCGGAACGGCGATGCACGCCGGAATAGTGGGGAAGAATATCATTGAAAAGATGGTTCGAATTCCCGTTTCAGTAGAAATTGCATCTGAGTTTCGCTATCAGGAACCGATTCTCTCTAAGAAGGATCTTGTCATTATCATTTCCCAGTCCGGCGAAACTGCTGATTCGCTAGCCGCCTTGCGTTTGGCAAAAGATAATGGTGCTACAACGCTTGCGATTGCCAATGTTGTTGGATCTTCCATCGCTCGTGAAGCAGATTTTGTCCTGTATACTTGGGCTGGTCCCGAAATTGCAGTTGCCAGTACCAAAGCTTATACGGTTCAAATCAGCGCGTTGTACCTGCTTGCGTTTAAACTTGCTCAAATTCACGGCACGATTTCCAATACTGAAATTTGCGATCTGGCTGAAAGCTTGCTCGGTCTCATTCCCGCCGCCGTTGAAAGAGTTCTGGAGAAGAAAGAATGCATTCGACAGCTTTCCGAAACAATTCAAAAGGCCGAAAATCTATTCTTTATAGGACGCGGATTGGATTATGCTCTTTCTATGGAAGCCTCATTGAAGTTGAAGGAAATCACTTATATTCACAGCGAAGCCTACGCTGCCGGTGAATTGAAGCACGGCACCATTTCTCTCATTACGGATGGTGTTCCGGTCGTTGCTATTGCATCCCACGATGCTTGCTTCGAAAAGATGCTTTCAAATATTAAAGAGGTGAGAGCAAGAGGCGCAAAGGTAATCTTGATTTCAAAAGAGAGCCTCATTTCTTCGCAGGATGCATCTGATCATTTGATTTCGCTTCCTGATGTACCTGAAATTTTTATGCCCTTGCTTATTGCTCCTGTTTTTCAATTACTGGCATATTATACTTCGGTTCTGCGTGGTTGTGACGTTGACAAACCCAGAAATCTTGCAAAATCCGTTACGGTTGAGTAGTAAAAAAAGAAGAAACGAATTTCGTTTCTTCTTTTTTTAGGAAATTTTCTCAAAAAGAATTAACAAACCTGCTTTTTTGTGATACAATCAAAATATCAATGAAATTAGAGGTATAAAAATGAAACCGATTTTCAGAAACTCTATGTTCGGATTTCACAAGGAGGATGTGGCTTCCTTTATTGCCAAGCAAAGCAGTCACTATGAAAAAAAGATTTCTGATCTAGAAACAAAATTGGAAAACACAGAACGTGCCTTTGAATTGGAAAAGCAAGGCCTGATATCCGATCGTGAGGAATTGGAGTCTCTGCGCTCTCAAAAAAAGAAGTTTTACTCCGATTTGGATTCGATTTTGGCACTTTCTGATGAAATCGATTTGAAAAACGAAAAGATCCTCACCTCTTGCGAGAATAATAAAATCATCGCCGGAGAATTAGAGAACTCAATTAATCTGTTGAACCATCAGGTTGCAAAGGCGGAGGAGTTTCGTGAGAAAGCCGGAAGATTTGACCAACTGGCTACCGTCTTGGGCGAGATCTTTTCGGGCAAGAAAAATGATGCTTCAATAAATAAAGATGTGGAAGAGTGTGCACATCAATGTGTCAACACCGAAGAACTGCACAAGGCTTTGGTAGAACAGAAGGAATTGATTGATGATTTGATGACTTCTTACGCTGATCTTGTAAATATGCTTCGGAGCTTGAAAGAAAAGATATGAAGCAAGTTTTTGTTACCGGCGGAACGAGAGGGATTGGAAAAGCAATCTGTTGTCTGTTTGCTCAAAACGGCTTTGACGTTGGTTTTTGTTATGAAAAAAGCGAGGAAGAGGCGAAAAAACTGGTTTCCGAGCTTTCCGAATATTCAAATGTGAAGGCGTTTTGTTGCGATCTTTCCAATCCGGAGAAAGTAATCGAGTTGGCAGAGAAAATTCGTGCTGAATTTTCTCATCTCTCTGTTTTGATTAACAATGCCGGCGTATCCTCATATGGTTTGCTTCAGGACATAACTTCCGAAGAATTTGACCGTGTATTTTCTGTCAATGTGAAGAGCATGTTTTTGCTTACCGGGAAATTAACCGGTTTGATGTTGAACCAGGAAAGTGCATCTATCATTAATATTTCTTCCATCTGGGGCCAAACCGGTGCTTCCTGCGAGGTGTTGTATTCTGCCTCAAAGGCTGCTGTCATCGGCTTTACAAAAGCGCTGGCAAAGGAGCTTGCTCCCAGCAATGTTGTTGTAAATTGCATTGCGCCGGGCGTGGTTGATACCGAAATGATGTCTTCCTTTTCCGAGTGCGAAAAAGCATCGCTTCGAGAAGAAATTCCTCTAGGGAGATTTGCACAGGCGCACGAAGTTGCCAAATTGGCACTCTTTTTGGCGGAAAACAATAATAGCTTTATTACAGGCCAAGTGTTTGGTATCAATGGAGGACAGTACATTTGAAACCAATTGTCGAAGAATTGATTGATCTTTATCAAAAAGGCAATTTTCGTCTTGGCGAAGAAAAATGCCTTTCTTATGTTGATGACTGCAAGAAAAAATTTGCTGAAGAACTCACGGTGAACTCGGCAACGGACTTTGCCGGCAGTGTGATTCTGTTTTCTCAGTTCTGCTCCGGTGAAAAAAAGCCTTGGAAAGCCATTCCGGTTCTCTTAGATGGGACTGGATGTTTTCGCTTCCTTGAAGATTTTATGCAGGATCGGGAAATGTTTGCAAATACCTCCTATTCAGTTGCATCTGCCCTTTTATATGCAGGACTAGCTGGCAAAGCGTCTACTTATTTTGAAAAATGCATCATGTATTCTACCGATCCTCAAATTCTGGAAAACAGCGCTTATTATTTCATTTATTGTTGTTTGAAAGCTGGATTTGATTTGGATAATAATAGATTGAAGTTAGTGAGAGATCATCTTTCTCAGGAAAGAACGGATGCTATTTTAAAAGAAGCAGAAGAGGTTTTTTTCAATCAAATTAAAACCGATCCATTGGAGAGGGAAGAGGTTTATCTTGAAAATCTATATGAAATTGAAAATGAGATTGACGCAAGACTAAAAGAGCATCAAGATTCGAGACCCTTTTGCATTCAATATTGGGAATGTAAAAAAGAGGTTTTGAAGGAAAGATTGAATCTAGATTGGAAGTCTCCGGAGGAGTGTAATCCCAATATTCGATTTCAATAAAAAAAGGCCGTCTCAACTTGAGACAGCCTTTTTTCGTTAGCAGCAAGTGTTGCAGCTTGCGCAATACTTTTGCTTAGTTTGATCAATTTTATCCTGGGGAGCGCACTCCGTTTGGTACCAACCGCGACTTTGCATTTCAACAAATACATCGTGTTGGATTACATGCTCTTCCTCTAAAATCGACATCAAAGCGTTTTTGACTGACGGTTCACTTGCTTCGTTTGCGGAGGTGTTATAACCGTCGGTGATAAATTTCTGCGTTGATAAAATGTCACCGATCATTTCACGGTCAGAAAATGAATTCGTGTTCATCTTGCCTCCTAACCCAAAAGCGAAAACAGCTTATCGTAATGCTGCTGGTGCTTTTGTGCGATTTCTTCGAATTTTGCTTTTAAAGCGGCGTCCTGTACGTTATCAGCAAACATTTTGCATTTGCAAATAACCGCTTGTTCGCTTTTCAACTGATCTTCGATTCCGGAAAGTTCTTTTGTTGTCAGATTTGCCATTTCATTTTTCCTTTCCATATTTGCTTATGTCGGAAGATTACCGACATATATATTATGTTCTACTTTATATTTGATATACGAAATCTTGATGGTAAAACATTCTTTTTTCAATTGACATTTAAAAAAAAATATGTTATATTATAACAAGAGATGTTAATTTTAACATTTCAATAATTTTGGAAAGGAAGCGAGATGAATTATCCGAGAAAAGTTCTTGTTAGGGAGATCTTGATTTCGAAGCCTTTTACTTCCTTAAAAGAATTAGAAGAGCGTTTTCCCGATGTTTCCAGTATGACGCTGCGTCGGGATATTGAGTTTTTTGAACGTCAGGGTGACGTGATCAAGGTTCGTGGTGGAGCTCGTTCTATGAAGTTTATTACAACTTCAATGGAGGAAAGCTTTTCTACCCGCTCTACGGAAAACACGTTTTCCAAACAAAAAATTGCCCACGCTGCCGCCGGCTTTATCGAAACTGGTCGAAGCATCTTTTTTGATTCCGGTTCTACGGTTATGCAGCTTGCGACTATGATGCCCAAGTCTCGCCTTACCGTTAACACGACCGACCCTAATCTTGCATTAGAGCTTGTAAAGCATGATAACATTATGGTTAATTTGGTTGGTGGACTTTTAAGCCGTGACAATCTTTCTCTCTCCGGTATGCAATCGGTTGAGTACATTAATAAGGTGAATATTGATGTGGCTTTTATTTCTCCTTCCGGTTTTTCTCTTAAAAACGGATTTACCAGTGGCAACTATAACGAAAGCGAATTGAAAAATGCGATCGTAAAGAAAGCTGGCTGTGTGATAATGCTGATTCATTCTTCGAAAATCAGCAAAAGTCTTCCGTACACTTTTTGCGGCTTGGACGATGTGCAAAAGATTGTTACGGATGAACCCTTGGATGCTGAGATCCTCAATGCTTGTCGTGAAAAGGGCATTGATGTGATCATCGCTAAATAAATTTTTTCAAATATTTTTTGGAGGTGTTGTTATGGCAACAGCAGTAATTATGCCGCGCCAGGGACAGAGCGTTGAAAGCTGTGTGATTACATCCTGGAGCAAAAAGGTTGGCGACGAAGTGAAGGTTGGTGACATCCTCTTCTCTTACGAAACCGACAAGTCTTCTTTCGACGAAGAAGCCACTGTGGAGGGTACTCTTTTGGCGATCTTCAGAGAGGAAGGAGAAGACGTTCCTTGTCTTGAAAATGTTTGTGTGATCGGTGCAGCCGGAGAAGATTTTTCTCAGTTTGTACCGAAGGAAGAAGAGGCTGCAGCTCCAGCCGCTGCACCGGCTGCTCCCGTGTCCGCTGCACCGGCTGCTCCCGTAGCTGCTGTAGCCACCACTGCTGAAGCTGGCGGTGAAAAGATTTCTCCCAGAGCAAGAGCTTTGGCTGAAAAAACTGATGTTGATCTTTCCAAGGTTGTTCCAACCGGCCCTGAGGGACGCATTATTGAAAGAGATATTCAGGCAGCTTTGGATCAAGGTCTTTTGAAGGGGGCCGCCTCCGCCGTTGCTACTGTTACCGCAGCTCCTGCTGCTTCTGCTCCTTCTGCTGATGAGTATGAAGATGTGAAGCTTTCTAATGTTAGAAAGCTGATCGCTAAGTCTATGCACGCATCCCTTTCCAACTCTGCTCAACTTACCTTGAATGCTTCCTTTGACGCCACCAAGATTATGGCATTCCGTGCATCTCTCAAGGCCGGAGCCGAAGCTCTTGGATTGGCTAACATCACCTTGAACGATATTGTACTTTATGCCGTTTCCAGAACTCTGCCTCAGCATAAGGATTTGAATGCTCACTATCTTGATGACACGATGCGTTTCTTTAAGAACGTAAATCTCGGTATTGCTGTAGATACCGAAAGAGGACTTCTTGTTCCCACACTGCCTTTGGCTAACACTCTTTCCTTGAACGAATTAGCAAAGCAGTCCAAAGCTTTAATTTCCGAGGCACAAGGCGGCAAGATCAGCCCCGATAAGCTTTCCGGAGCAAGCTTTACTGTTACCAACCTCGGTTCTTTGGGAATCGAAAGCTTTACTCCTGTTATCAATCCTCCCCAGACGGGTATTCTCGGTGTTTGCACTATTGTTAACCGTGTGAAAAAGACTGCAAACGGAGATGTAACTTATCCGGCCATGGGACTTTCCCTCACCTTCGATCATAGAGCCTTGGACGGAGCTCCCGCTGCGAAGTTCCTGAAGGATCTTTGTGCAAATCTTGAAAACTTTGACCTTTTGCTTGCAAAATAAGGAGGAACTGGAATGTACGATTTAATTGTGATTGGCGGTGGCCCTGCCGGTTATAATGCTGCAGAAAGAGCTGCAGAAAAAGGATTTAAGACCTGTGTTATCGAAGAAAGAGCCCTTGGTGGTACTTGTCTGAATGAAGGTTGTATCCCCACCAAAACCCTTCTTTACTCTGCTAAGATTTATGATTATTCCAAGCACTGCAGGGAGTACGGTGTAGAATTCACCGGCGCAACCATTGATCATGCAAAGATTATTGATCGCAAGGATAAGGTTGTAAAAACTCTTGTTGGCGGTGTTGGAATGAAGATGAAAAAGGGTGGCATCGATGTCGTTACTGCCACTGCCAGAATTACCGGAAAGACCGCCGATGGCTTTTCTGTGTCAGCAGGGGATAAGGCGCTGGAAGCAAAGAGACTTTTGATTTGCTCCGGCTCTGAGGCAACTCTTCCGCCCATTGACGGCTTGAAGGATTCTTTGGCGAGTGGATTTGCTTTGACCAACCGTGAAATTTTGGATATGAAGGAAGTTCCCGAAACCCTTCTGGTTGTTGGCGGTGGTGTTATTGGCCTTGAAATGGTCAGTTACTTTAATAGCATCGGAAGCAAAGTGGTTGTTCTGGAAATGATGGATCACATTGCCGGTCCTACCGATCGTGAAATTTCCGAAATGTTGAAAAAAGATTATGAAAAACGTGGAGTTCAGTTCATTCTTGGTGCAAAAGTTACCTCTATCAAAGATGGTAAGATTACTTATGAATTGGATGGCAAATCTCTGGAAATCTGTGGTGATAAGGCTTTGGTTTCCATCGGTCGTCGTGCCAGAACTGCCGGACTTGGCTTGGAGGAGATCGGCGTTTTGATGGAGAGAGGCGCCATTGTTACGGATGAGTTTTGCAAAACCAGCGTGCCCGGCGTATGGGCTGCCGGTGATGTAAATGGCAAGATTATGCTTGCTCATACCGCTTACAGAGAAGGCGAAGTTGCTGTTACCAATATGCTTGGCGGTCACGACAGGGTGGACTATAATTCCATTCCTTCTGTTATTTATACCAATCCTGAGGTTGCTGCAGTAGGTGAAACTACTGAATCTGCAAAGGCCAAGGGTTATAACGTTGAGATCAGAACGCTTCCTCTTAGTTACAGTGGAAGATATTTGGCTGAAAACGAAGGTGGCAAGGGTATCATGAAGGTGATCGTGGATAAGGATCACAATAAGATTCTTGGTTTCCATATGATTGGCACCTATGCCTCTGAAATCGTTTACGGCGCTGCCATGATGGTTGGCAAGGAAATGCGTCTCTCCGAAATTCAGAAGTTTGTTTTCCCGCATCCCACCGTTGGTGAAGTTCTTCGTGAAGCAATTTTTTAAGAAAAAAATAAAAGGAGATAATTATTATGCCTAAGAGTCAATACGTCGATCCCGGTAAAGCCTTTGAGCCCGGCGTCATTCATTTTGAGGATGTTCCTGTATGTCAGTACAAGAAAACCTTGAAAGAAGAGATGAAAATTTATACCAAAGAAGACATGATGAGAATTTATCGTGATATGGCTATTATCCGTGAGTTCGAAACCATGTTGAATGAAGTAAAGACCAAAAATGCTTATAACGGTGTTGAGTATAACAACCCCGGTCCTGCACACCTTTCCATCGGACAGGAAGCAAGCGCAGTTGGTGAAGCATATAACCTTGACATCAACGACTTAACCTTTGGTTCTCACAGAAGCCACGGTGAAATTCTTGCAAAAGGTCTTTCTTCCATTGAAAAACTTGATAACACTGAACTTTACGACATTATGAAAGAGTTTCTCGATGGCTCTGTTCTGGCTGTTGTTGAAAAACACTTGAATGCTGGCGGCGACATCAAGGAACTTGCCATCAACTTCTTGCTTTACGGTGCACTTGCTGAAGTATTCGCCAGAACCACCGGCTTCAACCGTGGTCTTGGTGGATCCATGCATGCCTTCTTTATTCCTTTCGGTATCATGCCGAACAATGCAATTGTGGGTGGAGCTGCTCCTGTTGCTCTTGGTGCCGCTCTTTACAAGAGATGCAACCATAAGAAGGGAATTGTTGTTGCTAACTTTGGTGATGGTGCTTGCGGACGCGGTCCTGCACTTGAGTCCTTCAACTTTGCTTCTATGGACCAGATCACCAAACTTTGGGACGATGGAAAGGGCGAAGGTCTTCCCATCCTGTTCAACGTGTTTAACAACCATTACGGAATGGGCGGTCAGACTCGTGGTGAAACCATGGGCTTTGATATGGTTGCCCGTCTTGGCGCCGGCTTTAACCCCGAACAGATGCATACCGAGCGTGTAAATGGTTATGATCCTTTGGCTGTGATTGATGCTGTTACCAGAAAGAAACAGATTCTTCTGGAAGGCAAGGGTCCTGCACTTCTGGATGTGGTTACCTACCGTGTATCCGGTCACTCTCCTTCTGACTCTTCTACTTATAGAACCCCCGAAGAAATTAAGGCATGGATCGCAGCTGACCCAATTGTTGCGTTCAAGGAAAAACTCATCGCCGGCGGCGTAGCTAAGGAAGAAGAATTTGCACAGATCCAGGAACAGATTACCAACCGTATGACTGCTGTTATGAAATTGGCGATCAACGATGAGATTTCCCCCAGAATGGATCTGGAAAAGAATCCCGATGCAATTTCCGGCATGATGTTCTCCAACCTTCATGTTCCCAGCATGGAGCCTGGCAGAGAAGCAGAAATGCTTGTTCCCAAGGAAGAGTGCCCCAGAGTTAAGGAAATCAAGGGTAAGATTCGTACCGCTACCGACGCAAACGGCAAGCCCGTTTCCAAGATGAAGCTTTATAACATTAAGGATGCTTTGGCTGAGCCGATCATCAATAAGTACTACGAAGATCCCACTTTGATTGCTTATGGTGAAGATAACCGTGACTGGGGCGGTGCATTCGGTGTTTACAAGAAGATGACCGAAGCAGTTCCTTATCACAGACTCTTCAACTCTCCCATTTCTGAATCCGCAATCGTTGGTTCTGCAGTAGGATACGCTATGTGTGGCGGTCGCTGTATTGTAGAATTGATGTACGCTGACTTTATCGGTTGTGCTGGTGATGAAATCTTCAACCAGATGGCAAAATGGCAGTCTATGAGTGCCGGTATCCTTAAGATGCCTATCATCCTCAGAGTTTCTGTCGGTTCCAAATATGGTGCACAGCACTCTCAGGATTGGACCGCTCTGACTGCACACATCCCTGGATTGAAGGTTGTTTTCCCGTCCACTCCTTACGATGCAAAGGGCTTGATGGAAGCTGCATTGAATGGCACAGACCCCGTTATCTTCTTTGAATCCCAGAGAATTTATGATAAGGGCGAGGAATTCCATGAAGGTGGCGTACCCGAAGAAGCTTATGAAATTACCATGGGTGATCCTGATGTGAAGAGAGTTGGTAAAGATGTTACGATTCTTACCATCGGTGCTGTTCTTTACAGAGCTTTGGAAGCTGCAAAGATTCTCGAAGAGAAATACGGCCTGTCTGCGGAAGTGATTGACACCCGTTCTATTGTTCCGTTTGATTACACCAAGGTGATTGAGTCCGTCAAGAAGACTGGTAAGTGTGTTATCGTCGGTGACGCTGTTGAGAGAAACTCTGTAATGAGAGATATGGCTTCCAACATTACCGAAATGGCATTTGATTATTTGGACGGACCTGTTACTGTCGTTGGTTCCAGAAACTGGATCACTCCTTGCTTCGAATTGGACCACATGTTCTTCCCGCAGCCCGAATGGATCATTGATGCTATTCACGAGAAGATTATGCCTCTTCCCGGTCATGTTGCAAAGAACAACTATACTACCATTGAAAAGATCGAAAGATCCAAGAAGGGTATCTAAGATGAAAAAAAGAGCTGCAGAAATGCAGCTCTTTTTTATCTTTCCATTGTAATTTCTTTTAATTGATAGTATAATAGGAGAAACACGGAAGGAATATTGTTATGAAAAAGAATTTTTTACTAATATTGCTCTCAATTTTGCTTCTGCTTACATCCTGCTCCATGGAAGAGGTAATTCCGGAGCAATCAGACACATTTTCTCTCTATTTTGAAAATGAAGAACTTTATGCTCTTTGTGTAGAAGAAGCTGAGAAATATTCATTTGATTTTTTGATTTCCAGAGGTGATTATTTTGCTCCGGAAGGAAGTGAAAATTTTACAAGCCTTTATTTGCAAAATATGAGCGATTCTACATTCTCATCGGTCGAGAGTGATAATTTCCGTGCTCTATTTGAATCTTCAGAAGTAAAACTTGTGGATGCTCTCCGAAAAGAGGATTTGTTTATCTGTTGTTTTGATATGTGCGTTCCCGGACGAAACTTTGATTATGGTATTTATTATGTTTCTCAGGATGAGCCTATTTATTTAGGGGATCCCGCGGTTTCTTTGACTCAAAATGGCACTGGTTTCTCCTATGAACAAAAAGCTTCCTATGGAACGAAATTCACTTTTTATACAGAAAAAATTACCGACCATTTTTACTACTATGAAATCACATAATCATAACCACCCGTCAAACGGGTGGTTTGCACAAGGGCTAAAAGCCCATGAGACTGACCCGCGTCTAAAGGCGCGGGCTTTCTCTTTGTTCAAGCCTTAGAGTCTTTGCCGCTTTGGCCACCCCTAAAGGGGTTTAACAAAACGGATCTTCGTACTCTCTAACGCTCAACTTATCTAAAGCAATATCTGCTTTCTCTTGGTCTTGGATATATTTCTTTATCGTCGCTTCATTTAAGCCAACTGTTGTTACGTAATATCCCTCTGCCCAAAAGTGCCGGTTGCCAAACTTGTACTTCAAGTTCGCATGCCGATCAAACATCATTAGCGCACTTTTTCCTTTTAAGTATCCCATAAAGCTCGATACACTGATCCTTGGTGGGATGCTTAACAGCAAATGTACGTGGTCCGGCATCATATGACCTTCTATAATTTCTACTTGCTTGTACCTACACAATGTCCTAATTATTTCTTGTAGGTCCTTTCGGTACTCATAGTATATTATTTTCCTTCGGTACTTCGGCACAATTACAATGTGGTACTTGCATAACCATTTTGTGTGTGCTAAACTATTTGTGCGATTCGCCATAAAATTCTCCTTTCGTTGTACTCTAAGACTTGAACAACCTTATTGTACCACCGAGGAGAATTTTTTGGTATAACCCCTGACGCGCACCCGCATAGCGGGTGGTTCTTTTGTTTCGGACGTTCCGTCCTCAACTGGCTAAAGCCACTAATATGAGAAAAGCAGACCTTCCGGTCTGCTTTTCTTTTGGAAAAGCGCGGATTTCATTGACTTTCTCTTCCTTTTTCATTATAATAGATACGGTACACCTTTCGTTTTTTTACAAAGGAAAAACAAGGCCAAAGTAAAAGGAGAAATATGATGAATTCCACTGAAAAGAACCCTTACTTTCCGCTGATGACCAGTGAACAGCCTGTTTATGACTGCAAGGGGAACGATACCGGTAAAATGGATACCGGCTCGGCCCTTACCCAGGCTGCCATTGATGCCCTTCCCGTTGCTAACAGCAAGATGACAAGTGCCGAGCTTCGTCAGCTCTGCCTTGACTACTTTAAGCTTCACCTTTCCTTCCAATGGGTGCCCAAGCGTGATATTCCCGTTTACTCCACCGGAAGCACCAAGCTCTTTGTCAAGTATCTTCAGAATTTTGTTGATCCTACGGTAGAAAGCTTTGACAAATATACCGGCAAGGCCTTAAAGCGCGATACCATTCACGAGGGTATCCCCTATCACAACTTATCCAGCGGCAATATTTATCGCTGGATGGAATACTACGATGAAAAAACCGGCGAAATGGACTTGGCCGGCTTTATTGAGGACAATGGCGGCTATGACGATGGCGAATGGCTGGAAACCCTGGATTACAACCGCGATGAAAAAGGCAATCTTCTGGACGAGGACGGCGCTCTTTGCACCGAAACGGACAAGGACCCGGTTCCCTTGAAGAAGTTCATTCCTATGCTGTATGACTTTAAATTTGAAAGAGATGAAGAAAGCGGCAAATTAATCCTGCAGGAAAAGGAAAGCAGCGGTTTACTTTATCCGGTTCACAAATTGATTCGTTACACCGGCTTGAAGTACCTTTTCACCCAGTGCTCCATCGGTTCTTCCTGGGGCTGGGCAAGAGTGGTCAACTCCGCAAACTTTGCCTGGACCACCGGCTCCACCGTTTTCAACGGATTCATTCCGGTAGGCGGCTTTACCTATGAGTATGAATACGAAGGCAAGAAGTACGGTATGGACACCATCGACAAGTTTGGCGTGAAAAACGAGGGCAACCCCTTAAAATGGGATACCAAGGATGTAGCCAGATACTGGATCGAAAAGCACGGTGAAAATGCTATGTTCGACTGCTATGCGAAACTAAAGCCTGCTGACTGCGTGGTCAGCGGCGGACACGTAATGATGGTTCGAGATGTTCACGTGGTTCGGGATGAAAAGGGCCAAGTGGATCCGCTCAAGAGTTATATCACTGTTTTTGAGCAGTTTAACGATGCTTACGCCTTTGTGGGTTATCTTGGCAAGGAAAAGGCTCCTTATCTGGTACATGGCGGCTATGTTTCCGACTATGACGATGCCAAATCCTGGACCTTCAGCGGTGACCCGGATGTGCCAGAATACGAGCTTTACGGTGCCAGAGTCTTTAACTTTGCTTACCTGCAGGGCAAAGACAGAACCAGCAGAACCACCATTAAGAACTCTTATTTGCCCTTCACCTTTGCTGAATTCCATTACAACAATGACAGCGAAGAATCCAAGGCTTATATGGATGTTTACAATAAGATCATTCCCGTGGCCGGACCTGCAACCGCTTACGACCAAGCCGCTTCTCTGAACCTTGATACCGGCAAGACCGGATTCTTCGGTGTTGGCGTAGAAGAAGCTGAAATCATTACCAATCTGGATCAGAACGGTGAAAAGCTTGTGGCGAAAAAGAGCATTTCCATTGAGAATTACAAGAATCTGATCTTTGCCGCCAACTACACCATTTCCGATGTTTTTGTAACCGTGACCGATCCCAGCGGAAAGATTCTGAAGACACTGACCTTCAGAAGCCCCTCTTCCCAGATGCGCTCCTTTGTTTTCAGAAGACACAAGACCCCTGCAAATGAGAGTATGGTCACATCCATTGTTCCCTTGGCTGATGGCAAAAACACCTTGAAAATTGCCGTTCAGCTGGGCAACGGACAGAAGATCGACGTATTTTGCGGAACTATTTTCGCCTAATTGAGAAAAAATAATCCAAGGAGTTTGAACAATGAAACGCACATTGACCCTAATTCTTTCTCTTTTGATGGTATTCTCTACCCTTCTCACCGCCTGTGCGCCTGCTGAAGGCCCCGCAGGAACCGACACCGAAACGACAACCTTTCAGGAGTCTGTTACAAAAGAAGAAACCAAAGAAGAAGAAGAAGAAGAAAAAGATTATTTCGCTATGATGAAAGAGGATCTTCCTCTTTATGACTGCAATGGCAATGAAATCGGCAAAACCGATACCGGCGCCCCCCTTTCCCAGGCTGCCATTGACGCCATTCCCGTTGCTGATAGCTCTATGACCAGCGATCAGCTCCGCCAGATTTGCCTTGACTATTTCAACCTTCATCTTTCCTTCCAGTGGGTTCCCAGCGAAGACCTTCCTGTTTATCCCACCGGAAGCACCAAGCTTTTCCTGGAGTATTTGCAGTTCTATACCGGCTCTTCCATCAAGGAATTTGACCAATACACTGGAAAAGCCATCAAAAAAGGCACAATCTATGCCGGTATTCCCTATCAGAACATCAGCACCGGTAATATTTACCGCTGGATGGAATATTACGATGAAACCACCGGCGTGATGGATTTAAAGAGAGCCATTCAGGAAAATGGCGGTTACGATGACGGTGCTTGGCTCACCACCCTCGAATACAACCGCGATATCAACGGCAATCTTCTGGATGCCAGCGGAACGCTTTGCTCCCAATCTGGAAAAGACCCGGTTCCGAGAGGAGAATTTTCCAAATATCTTTATGATTTCTCTTTCCAGAGAGATGAAAACAATGAATTGATCCTGGCACCCAGAGAAGGGTCTAAATATATGTACCCCATTCTGGACGGTCTGGTTCGCTACACCGGTATGAAATACTTTTTCAGCCAGTGCTCCATCGGCTCCTTCTGGGGCTGGGCAAGAGTGATCAACTCTGCCAACTTTGCCTGGACCACCGGTTCCACCGTTTACAACGGATTCATTCCTGTGGGTCTGTTTGACTATCAGTATGAGCACGAAGGCAAGAAGTATGATGTTACCACCATTGACAGCTTCGGTGTCAAAACCGAAGGAAACCCCAAAAAATGGGATACCATTGATGTGGCAAAATATTGGATCAAGGAAAAGGGCCAGGATGCTCTGTTCGAGTGCTATGCAAAGCTGAAGCCGGCTGACTGTGTGGTCAGCGGCGGACACGTGATGATGGTAAAGGACATTCACGTGGTAAGAGATGACAATGGCAAGGTGGATCCTATTAAAAGCTATATCACCGTTTACGAACAGTTCAACGATGCCTACGGATTTTACGGCTACATCGGCCAGGAGAAGACGCCTTACATTGTACACGGCGGTTACGTTTCCGATTACGATGACCAGAAATCCTGGGTATATGACGGTGATTCCTCCACCAACGATTACGAGCTTCACGGTGACAGAGTCTTCAACTTCTCCTACCTGCAGGGCAGGAGCAGAACCTCCAAAACAGCCGTTAAAAACCCCTATCTGCCTTATACCTTTGCTGAATTCCATTACAACAATGACAGCGAAGAATCCAAGGCATACATTGAATATTACAAGAATACCGTTCCCGCTACCGGCGGACTTATGAAGAGATATTCCTCCGCTTTGGCTTTCGGTTTGGATCTGAGCAAGACCGGTATTACCGGGCTGGGCGTGGAGAAAGCAGAAATCTTCACCAATCTGGATCAAAACGGTGTAAAGCTGATCAACCAGGAAGCCAAGAGCCTTACCTTTGATCAGTACAAGGATCTGGTGTTTGCCGCCAACTATGCCATCTCCGATGTATTTGTTTCGATCATTGGTCCTGACGGTCAAACAACCAAAACCTTGACCTACCGCGCTGCAAGCTCCCAGGTTCGCGTCTTTGACCTAGATACCACCAAGACTCCGGCCGGTGCCAACTTCTATGCATTCGTTTCTCCCATTGCCAATACCGATAGCACTGTAAAGATCAGCACTCAGCTGGGCAACGGAGAAATCCTGACGGTATTTGAAGGCTCCATCACTGCTTAAAACATTTTTTCAAAGGAGCAGATAAAATGAAGCGATTGTTATTTCTTCTTCTGGCCCTTTTGATGCTCTCCACCTGTTTTCTTTCTGCTTGCTCCTCCTCTCTTTCCGAATTGGAGGAGAGCGAGACCAAGGAACAAGTGAGCACAACAAAGGATGAGAAAACCGAAGAAGACGAAACAGAAGAAACCAAAACCGAGGAGAAAAAAGAAACCTCTACCTCTGATGCCACTGAAAAGGTCACCGAAGAGAAGCATCAATTGGATCCCAGCAAAGACGGCGTTCTTAAAATTCTTCTCATTGGAAACAGCTTTGCCACCGGTTGGCCCGACGAATTGAACGGGCTTTGCACCGCCGCAGGGGTAAAAGTCAAGGTCTATTCTGTTTATTATGCCGGATGCCCCGTTTCCTATCACGCCAAGTGGTTAAAGAGCGGTTCCAGTCAATATCGCCTGCGTTGGCACAAACAAAACGGTGGTGTTTCCGACGAAAAGCCGGTGAATTTAAAGCACTGCTTGAAACAGGAAAACTGGGATGTGATCTCCCTTCAGCAGCACTTTGAACCAAGCCAGGCTCATGATGACTATGAAGCAGCTCTGAAAATGACCTCTCCTTATGCCAATGAGATCTACGACTACTTAAGAACAAACTTCCCCAAGACAAAGCTTGTTTGGCACCAGACCTGGGCATACAAGATCGGTTTTGTCAGTTCAGATAAGAGCGAATCCATTCCGGATGCGGCTTACCAGAAGCAATGCTACGAAAATATCCGGGCGGTTGCTCACAAGGTGGCAGAGGACAATGGTGCGGCTTTGATCCCCTGCGGAGATGCTTGGCAATATGCCAGAGCCAATCCCATTGTGGGAGAGGATCTGACCAAGCCCGACGGATACCACGATGGCCCGGAGGCCGGAGGACAGTATATGAATGCCTGTGTTTGGTTTGAATCCCTTACAGGAAAAAGCTGCATCGGTAACACCTGGCGTTCCAGCTCTTATACCTTAACGGAAGAGAAAATTGCGGTACTTCAAGAGAGCGCTCACAGAGCTGCATCGGAAAATACCAAGAAATTGGTTCTTCCTTAAAGAAAAAACTTCCTATGACGGCATAAATAAAAATTTATGCCGTCAACTTATATCGGAATTTAACGCAGCCCTTTTTCTATTTTATGCCCTAATTTTTCAAAGGAGCAGATAAAATGAAGCGATTGTTTACCCTGCTTTTAGCCCTTTTGATGCTTGCCACCTGTTTTCTTTCTGCTTGCTCCTCTTCTCTTTCCCAATTGGAGGAGAGCGAGACCAAGGAACAAGTGAGCGCAACGAAGGAAGTAAAAACGAAAGAAGATAAAACCGAGGAGAAAAAAGAAACCTCCACCTCTGATGCCACTGAAACGGTTACCGAAGAGAAGCATCAATTGGATCCCAGCAAAGACGGCGTTCTTAAAATTCTTCTCATTGGAAACAGCTTTGCTACCGGTTGGCCCGACGAATTGAACGGACTTTGCACTGCCGCAGGGGTAAAGGTGATGGTCTATTCTGTTTATTATCCCGGATGCCCCGTTTCCTATCACGCCAATTGGTTAAAGAGCGGTTCCAGTCAATATCGCCTGCGTTGGCACAAACAAAACGGTGGTGTTTCCGACGAAAAGCCGGTGAATTTAAAGCACTGCTTGAAGCAGGAAAACTGGGATGTGATCTCCCTTCAGCAAAGCTTCAATGCTACAGTGGCCCATGACTATGAAACAGCACAAAAAATAACTTCTCCTTATGCCAAAGAGATCTATGACTACTTAAAATTAAACTTCCCTAAGACAAAGCTTGTTTGGCACCAGACCTGGGCGCACAAGATCGGCTTTGTCAGCGCCGATAAAGTCCATTCCGTTCCGGATGCGGCCTACCAAAAGCAATGCCACGAAAACATTCGCGCAGTTTCTCACAAGGTGGCAGAAGACAACGCCGCAGCCTTGATCCCATGCGGAGATGCTTGGCAATATGCCAGAGCCAATCCCATTGTGGGAGAGGATCTGACCAAGCCCGACGGATACCACGACGGCCCGGAGGCCGGAGGGCAGTATTTGAATGCCTGTGTTTGGTTTGAATCCCTTACAGGCAAAAGCTGCATCGGTAATACCTGGCGTTCCAAGTCTTATACCTTAACGGAAGAGAAAATAGCAGTCTTGCAAGAAAGCGCTCACAGAGCCGCATCGGAAAATACAAAAAAATTGGTTCTTCCTTAAAGAAAAAAGGCAACCCATAAAGGGTTGCCTTTTTTCTTACCACGCGCTCACTTGAGAGTCGATCCAGGAGGCTCTTCTAATCAAAAAGTCTTTTAAATATGCGATTTGAGAAGCGTATGTTTTATAATTCTTGGTATCGTGACGCTCAAAGGCCACTTTTTTACCCAAGATATCCCAGCGTTCAAAGTTTTCCTTTGCAGAGGGAAAAAGAATTTCATATCCCCAGTCGATTTCTTCCATTGCCACAGAAAGCAAACGGTCCCTCACTTCCAGCCAGCGCGCCCGGAACAATGCTTGAAATTTGGGATCCTCCAAAAGATAGGTTGACCAGGTCTCCCCCACATAATCATCCTCGGAGGTGCTGACCCAAACGTCGAATCCGGCAACATCCTTGGAAAAGTTACCAAAGGCAAGGTCAAAGTCCCAAACGGGGCCCATTTGAAGCTTTTGACCGGGATCCTTGGTGAAATAAGTGCTTCTTCGCCAAGAGCAATCCGTATTATTGGAAAGCTCGATCATAATCAGCCAATCCACCAGGGTATCCAAATCCAGGTATTCTTCATAACCTTCCCCTGCCTTTACTGCATCGTTTGCTTTTTGCATATATTCCTTGATAAAGTCAAACTGCTCGGAGGTTAAGGCATTGTATTCCGGCTGCTTGATGAGTACAAATTTTACCAGACCGGCATGAAAATAGTTCATTCCCTTTACATCCACACCGCTGACCACACCGCCAGCTTCCAAAAGATAGCCGCAGTCCATCTGGGTCATATCGTGCTCCACCTCAATTCGGCCAACACCGGCCTCAAGGTGTTCTCCGATGCCATAGATGCCAAGATACTCACCGTTCAAAAAGAGATCCACATATTCTTGAGTGGGACAATACTCAAAGGAAAGCTCCGATGCCATCACCTGGGCCAAGCGATTTCTCATTAAGGATTTATCAGCGTAATTGGCAAACAGAGCCCATTCCTCTGCCGCCGGCAAACCAAGAATGGAGACCGGCTCATCAAAATGGATCTTATAGGGCTTTTTATCCCATTTCCAGGTGGAATTTCCTCGTCCACGGATTCGAATGTGGGTTTCCTTTTGGGAAGGGATCTGGGTTCCCTCACCATCCAATGAGAAGGTAGCGGAGACATATTGGGTTTTAGATTCAATAAGAGCGCCGCCATCTGTTTCCAGATACACAACGGGAATATTCTTCTTATCACGGTTTACCGCCAGGGCAAAACGATGCTGATTTCCGTTTTCATCCGTTGTCACAATTCGACCGGAGGAAATGCTTCCCTCCAGAGTGCAGGATCCGTCTTCACAAGAAAGAGTATATACTGCTTCGTCCAAATCGGATCGGGAAACCTGGAACGGAAGTGTTCCCAGCAAGAGATTGCCCTGGGGAGAAAAGAGAACATCTTCCTCCAAAAAAGCATTGTCCTCGGCTAAAAACTTCACCTCCGGCAGTGCAGTGCCGAAGCCTCCGAGGCTTGTTTCACATCCGTTATAGAAAGCAATATTATTGTGTTTTTCAATGGTGGAAATAGACGGTACCGTCCCGTCGCTGATCCATTTCAGCGAACCGGAAGGGGCATGGAATATAAGGCTTTCCGCATCCGGGCCACATCCGATATCAGCACGAACCGAAAAGGTGGCGTTTTCAGAAGCGGTAAAAGAAAGTGTATGCTCTCCAAAATCCAATGCTTTTTGAAAATCAAGAGAGACTTCTTTTTCAAATGTAAGAGATTCGGTGATGGAAAAGGACTGCACAATGGAAATGGCCGTTCCGTCGGTCAATCTGGGAAGGAGGCTTTCATCGGCAAGACGCTTCAATTCTTCGAAAGAAAAAACAGGAAACGATGAGGAATCCAGAATATTTCCATTAAGACTCTTGGCTTTGATGTAATAATTTGTGGCCTTCCTTGAAAAAGAAGGGGTAAAGTTTCGGAAATAGACCTTGGCAGAGGAAGCCGAAACATAGAGCCTGGAAGAAAAGCTCTTCGAAGGAAACAGTACTACATTCCCCTCAAGATGGGTATCAAAGGACATTTCTTCGAAAGAAAAATCACCAAAGAAACGGAAAGGCGCAAGAAGCGTTTTTGCCGGGAGCACTGTTTCCCGACAAAACACAAGATCCCCGCCACCTTTCATACAATCGGTTGCAATGGAGAAGGATTCGGCATCGAAAAGATAGGCAATGCTTTTCCTCTCACCCAAAAGAAGGGCAGAAATCTCCCCTTCCGGGGTGGAAAACCTCGCCTCAGACTCTTCCCCCGGTGAAAGCGTCATCTCACACAGAACATATCCCTTTGCCAGCAATAAAACCCTTACCGCCTCTTTTTCCTTATTCTTCACAGTAACGGAATGTTCTCCGGCAGATACCTTCCAGTTTTCTGATTCTTTCAGCAATTCCTTTTCATCCAAGACAAGAGAGACCGACATCTCCTTTTTCAAAAAAACGCCGTCAAAGGATCCAATGCCTAAAAAATAAAGAAAGAGAACAATGGAGAAAATTAGAAGTAAAAAAACAGTTCCCGTCAGAAAGAACAGCTTTTTCGAAACGTTCTTTTTCATAACACTCCTATTTTTTTAAAATCAGAATTTGTTCATTGATCAGGGCACCGCCTTCTTTACATTCCCGAAGAATGGCGCGAGTTGCCTTTTCTTTTTCACAAGGCATCATTTTGTCCGTAAAATAATAGATTTCACGATAATCGCCACCCAATTCTGTTTTTCCCGGAATGATCTCAAAAACCATAACAAACCTCGTTTTTACTTCATTTAAAAAGGCCCTCGGTCAAAACCGAGGGCCTTTTGGGATTGTTTTAAATTCTAGACAAGTACTCCTGAGCAGCCTC
Source organism: Eubacteriales bacterium (assembly GCA_045541915.1). Lineage (GTDB taxonomy): Bacteria > Bacillota > Clostridia > Oscillospirales > SIG627 > RGIG5579. The sequence continues at coordinate 15,618 of JAZQJZ010000032.1, read as the reverse complement.
GATGTATGCAAGCAGTGCATAGGAAACACCGCCATACTTAGCCTGTTCCCAATCCTCAGCATAGAGATATGCGTCGCAGCAATTTGCAAGAGAGTAGGTACAGCTTGCCACTTCAGATCCACCGGCATATGCCTTTACAGTATAGAAGTTCACCATTTCGGGAACGGTCAGTTTCAAAGAAACCACATAGTTATAGGTACGGTTTCCACTGACAGGAATCACGGTGATCTTGGAAGCATCCACTTCATTTCCGGTGGCTTTATCGAACACCTTAAAGCTTACATCCCCCACAGACTTCAAATAGAAGTTCAGGGAAACCTGCTCATCCAGGGTCATATTAGAACCTACAAAGCCATAGCCGCGAGTAGAGGTCAACTGGGCAGGAGCGGAATAATCACCGGTGAAGCCTGCATAATACTGAGTGGGCAAGTTGCCGTCTTTGAAAATGTTGTACGCTTCTACACCGTAGGTATGAATGGCGCTGAGAAGGCGAACTACAACAGGATCTGCAGCATTGCAATCAATTCCTCTTTCCAGGAGCTCATAAACCGTGTAATCTGCAGTGAGAACACCGGCCAGATTAACGGCAATGGTTTCACTAAATTCAGTGGAGGAAACACCAACACCTGCATTGAAGGTGAAGTATTCTACTCCCTGGTAGGTCTGAACAGAACCGACGGGGAAGGAATCCACAGCGGTGAAGGTTTCAGCAGAGACGGTTTGTCCGCTTAAAAGTACGGTGTAACCCCAGTTTCCAGTCTTCTGAATGTACTGGTTGATCTCATCCTTGGGAACCCAGAAGCATACGCCCAATTTCTCGTCCAGGTAGAAGGAAATCAGATCGGCCAAAACCGGAGCATTTGCTTCTACGCCGGCAGCGGCGGATCCCACAAGCACTGTTCCGTCAAACACGCCGGAGCCTGTTACAACAGAGGAGGCGTTAAGAGATTTCACACAGTCGGCACTCACGGGAGTGGCCAGGGTGATATAAACCTGATCCTCCGCCCAAGTATCGGTCTTAGATACCATAAGGGTTCCGGTCAAAGTATCAGCAACAATGTTGGTCTTATTGTTGATGCTCATAGGCTGATTGCCACCCACAAGAGTGGTGGTAAGGCCTTCATAGGCCTTTACATTTCCGGATACGGAAAGAGCGGTTGTACTATCAGCGGGAGCAAATGTCAAGGTAGCAGAATCAAACTTTGCATCGGCAAAAGCGCTGATACCCACGATGCCTGCGCTGATGGTACCACCATTGACTTTGGTAGTAATCTTGCCATCTACATTACCGGTAGCCTTGTTACCTGCAATGATCTGACCCTTGAAGATACCGCCGTTGATGGTGGTAGTGATCGTTCCGTTCACGTCACCGTTGAGGTTGCCGCAAACAAATTCACCGGAGAAGGTACCGCCGTTCACAACGTTTACAATGGCGTTGGAAACGCGGGACCCGGCTTCGTTCTGACCGCCATAGAAAGTGGTGAAAGAGCCGCCATAGAAATTATTGTAAATATTGGCAATGTGCTTATCGGGATCTTCAGCGTACGAACCGGCAGACTTGGGCTGACGAACACCGCCGTTTACCACAGTCTTGAAGGTGCCGCCGTAGAAGTTATTCACAACGCTACCGAAAATGCTGTCATAACGACCGGAGCAGTGAACCGTATTGTTAAAGGTTGCACCGTCATAGAAGTTGTTGGTAAGGGTTCCGGTGATCTTCGCACCGTTGGAACCGTAGTTGCCGCAATAGGATCTGGTACCGATATTGGTTCCCTTCTTGAAGTTGTTTGTGATGTTTGTAACCGTACCGGCCTGGATACCGCCGTAGAACTCGCTTCCTGTAGAGGAATTTTCAAAGGTATTAGTAATTTCGCCGTAAGTACCCTTTACACCGCCGCCGTAATACTCTTTCGAAGTGGAAGAATTGACAAATTCAGTGGTAAGGGTTTTGCAGTCACCTTCATAGTTTCCGCCGAAGAAGGTGCTGGCAACGCTCACATTATAAAGCTTTGAAGTGATGCTATCGCCGCTAGCGTTGCCGCCGCAGTACAGCTTTCCGCCAAACGTGGAATTGGAGATATTGTTTACAATGGAGCTATAGGTGGCTGCACCGGTAGGACCGGCGTAAAACTCACCGGTAAGGGTTGCACTGTCGATATTGTTGGTAATAGGTCCGCTGATGGTAACCGTGCTACCGGAACCGCCGCCACGGAATTTATTGATGGTGGTTCCTTCGTAAACATTGTTGGTAATGCTTCCCTCTACCTTACCGTAGCCGGCGCCGTAGAAAGTGCCGATGTCTGCGCCGTAGAAGTTGTGGGTAATATCTGCCACAATGGTGCTTCCGGTGGTTTTGCTGGCACCGGTGATGGTACCCACATAGCAGTCGCGATAATTGAAGGTAATTCCGCCGGGAATTCCCAGATGGGAGGAACTGCGGTTATAATAGAGGGTCTTGACGGAGGTGCCGGCATTGAAGTTCACAGTAAGGCTCTTCAAATCGTCGGTTTGGCTGGTGGAAGACGTATAGGACATATAAACTGTCTCAAAAGAAGAATTTTCAGTGGTGACAGTCATATCCACATAAGGAAGTGCAAAGCCATGACAATATGTTGTGGTCTTATAAGAGAAGTCACAATCCTTGATGGTTACATTTTTGTGATACGCTACATCAGAGGAAGCGGCGTTTGCATCCAAATAGAATAGCAGGGGCGGAACATCACTGCCGTCTCTTTCAGGCTTGATCTCCACATTATCAAGGGTGAGACTCTGACCGGCAAAATAATAGGTCTTCTGCAGGAAACGGTAAGTAAGGGAAGGATTGAACTGGGTATAGGCTTCGTGAACCTTGTTGAGGATGCGAATGTTCTTAAAGGTCCAGTCATTGTTGAAGGTTACATACTGACCGCCGCTGGTGGCACCGGAATTGATAAAGGTCAGGTACACTTCCGAAAAGTCATCCTTGGAGGATGCACCGTCAAGGGAAGTCAAGGTAACGGGCAAACGATTTCCCTGAGCATCCACAGCAACAACGGAATCCGCAATCTGCGTGGTCAAAGTCAAACGATCCACTACGATCAGTTTCACAGTGGAACCTGGCTCCAGTTTTTTTGCATTGACTGCACGAATGGCATCGTCAATGGTATGGAACGCAGTTGCTTCGTCAGCGCCCGTGGTATTATCGCCAGAATCAGACAGATAATACACCACTGTGCTCGTAGCCGCATCTGCATAATTTTTCAGTAAAATACCGCCGCACAAAAGCAACGCCAATACAAGCGACACGGTAATTCCTTTCAAAATATTAAAGTTCTTTAACATTGGCAGAACCTCCTGTTGTTTGTGGATGGATAGACTTATACCCATAATAACTTATCATTATTATAATCGTTGTTTTTCAATTTTGCAAGAGAAAATTCTCTCTTGATCCCCCGGTTTTTCAAGTTTTTTTGTTTTTCAGCATTTTTCATAAAGAGAAGGATGAAAAATTGTGCAGTTTTAGATGGTATTCAAAACCGAAAATGTTATTTTTTTACGAAACAAGCAAAAACAACAAAGAAGAAAAAACAATTGCCAGATAATACCAGATCAGGCTCACGATCGGTTTTCGCGTCGCAAGAAGATAGATAAGTCCCAAAAGACTCAAAAGTCCCAGAAAAGCAGCAGCCACATCCAATGACACCGCCCCTACCGTTCCTTTTCCCAAAAAGGATACAAAACGAAGGTAAAGATTTCCAATTTCTTCCAGGATCTGACCAACAAAAGGAACAGAAAACGGAAGCAGAAGAAGCACTGCCTGAATGGCACAGGCCGTCAGACAGGGCGAAAACAGAGGAATTAGAACCAGCGCGAAAAGAGGTGACAAAAAATCGATTTTCCCTGTCAAAAAGAGCTGAAACGGATATGTGAACGCAAACACGCACAGTGCCACTAAAAGTGAGCTAGCAACAGAAAAGGAAGCCTTTCTCAATGTCATCCACCTCTTTTCCTTATGGCTCAGAAACAGTTTTTCATACAGGATCTCACTCAGTGGTGCACCGCCCACAAGAATCCCGAAGGTGGCAGAAAAAGAAAACACAAAGGAGTGCGACAGCAGAATATACGGTTCTACCAGCACAAGAGCGCAGGCGGCGAACACAAGGGCGGTCACCGAATCATACCGCCGTGAAACGGCAGATGCCAAAAGAGCAAAGGCCGCCATAACCGATGCCCGAAATACAGACACACCGGCACCGGCGAAAAAGAAAAGCAGAACGATGGCAGGAATCAAAATCAGAAAACGGAATTTTCTTCCCAGCGGCAATCCTCGGACAAGAAACAGGACCATTCCCAAAAGATAACCGATGTGGAGTCCGGAAATGGACAGAATATGAGAAGAGGCAGTCTTTTCAAAAGCAGTTTTGTCTTCTTCCGTCAGCGCACTGCGATCTCCCAGAAGGATCGCGCGGTAAAAGCCTCCTGTCCGGCCGTCACCAAACTCTCGGATCAGGCGGCTTCGGATAGATCCAAGGGTTCCGTAAAAAACACTTTTCCCCAAAAATGTCACATCGCCCTCCAAGTCTCCCAGAAGATCCACTCCGTCTGCCCGATCGGAGGAAGAAAGGGAGGCAGAAGCCGCAAAGGATAGCGCCACGTGGTCTCCCAAATTGGGAAGTTTCTCTGCATGGATGCGAATTTTGCGAAACGGATATGCCTTTTCCTTCAAATCAAAGGAATCTTGCGAACAAAATACTACATATCCTGCCGCCGAAATTTTCTCACCATCCGCCTTCGCATTTCGGTTTTGTTCCAAACCCTTAGCTCCACAAAGGATCAGCGCCAAAGCAATGCCGGCGGCAAGGAGCAAAGATGTCACCCGCCCTTCTCCGGTCTTCAAAAAACACGAGATCACACAAAAGCAAGTGGCAAAAAGGATTAAAAGGAATGGAAGAAGCCAACCCGGAAACAAAAGACAAAGGGTTACAGCCGCAAGGAACGGAATTCCAACGGTATTGAGCCGTTGACGAAAAAAGAAACTGCGAAAGCGCTTTGGCTCTTCCATTTTTCTCTCCTTTCTTTTTTTGCCAAACAAGAACAAATTCCCGGATGATCCGGGAATTTGCAACCGTTATGATCAAATGTAAACCATCTTACTCGATGGAGGTAACAAGGGGATCAAGACCCAGTTTTTCACGGGCTGCGTTCAATCCCTCTCCCACCAGGGCCAATGTTCTGTTATAGGATTTTTTGGCTTTTGCCAAGGTTCTATCAGTAAGCTGGTACACAGTCCAATCCTCTACAGAAAGATCCAAAGGAACAATGTGGAATACCCATCTGGTTCCACGGTACTCGCGGTTGACCCAGAGAGGCTCAATATTCACCTGGGAAATACACACTCTGCCGTCATTCCATTTTTCAAAGGTAACACCGAAGATCATACCGTCCTCGGTATGGCCGGAAAAATTATCACTGTCCATAATTTCCTGACGCTGATTGGAAATGGCATTGCCGGTGGAATAAATACAAAGAGTTTCGTTTCCGTTTTCAGCGGTAACGGTTTCAAAGGGTTGGATCACGTGGGGATGACCGCCAACGATCACATCCACACCCATCTCGCACAATTTTTCAGCAATGTTCTTTTGATAAGAATTGGGCACATACTGATATTCATTGCCCCAGTGAACATAAAAGACGGTGGCTTCCGCTCCCTTTTGAGCCATTTCATCCAGCGCCTTCTGCACCTCCTGGTAGAATCCTTCCAGATTGTTATAATCAAAGCTGGAAACCAAGGGGAACGCATCCCGATCCATGGTGATGCCATTGAGCGCCTTGATTCCCGAAGAAGATACAGTGGAATAGGTAAAGCAGGCCATTCCCACCTTGATTCCGTTGATATCCTGTACACGGTACAGGCTCTCTTCGGTATTATCCCGGGTACCCAAATAATCAAGGCCCTTTTCCCGAACCACCTGGACAGTGCGAACCAGACCTGCAGTGCGGGTATCATAAGAGTGGTTGTTGGCCGTGAGAAGCATATCCACACCGGCACCCTTCAGGGCGTCCACGATGCTATCGGGACAGTTGAACAAAGGATAGGCGGAAGGATACTGCCCCACAGAGGGCTTTTCTCCGCCCAAGGTCACCTCAAGGTTTGCTACCATATAGTCATACTTTTCAAAATAAGGCTTTACAAAGGAATAGTTTTCCGTAAAGTCGTAAACTCCGTCTCCGCGAAATACCGACTTATACACGGTTTCGTGAATCAAAATGTCGCCGGTAACACCAAGAGATGCCGTTGAAACCACATAGGGCTCCACCACCTCAGGGGTTTCCGGTACATCCGAAAGTGTCTCGCTTTCCTTTTCCGCATCTTTCGTTTCCTCAGTTTCGGTTTGCTCGGAAGAAGGCTGGGTTCCGCAGGAAACAAAGGTGCCCAATAGCAGAACCACTGAAAGAATCAGCAAGCAAAAACGAAATAAATTCTTCAATTTCACAGTTATTTCTCCTTTTTTAATCGTATATGGTGGTTTTACCTTCATAAAGATATTGAGCAGGGTTTAATTTGGCGCCGTTTTTCATGATCTCAAAATGCACGTGATTTCCCTCGGACTTACCGGTGTTGCCGATTTCGGCGATCTTATCCCCTTGCTTCACCTCTTGTCCCAGAGCTACATAGATCTTGTTACAATGGGCGTACATAGTAGAATATCCGTCTTCATGCTCAATGACCACACAATAGCCATAGCCGGTAAAGTGATGCTCGGGCAAATCAGAAAAGTATCCGTCCTGTCCAATGGCAACTATGACTTTGCCGGACGCGGCAGCGTAAAGATTATCTCCCTCATCGCCCGGAATATCCCAGCCATAGTGATATCCGTCTTCCCGAGGACCGTAATAGGAATAGACCGTACCCACAAAAGGAACGATAAATCTTCGCTTATCAAGAGTTTCGCTTTTCAAGTCCTCCGGAAGCACCTTGGTACCAATGGAGATCACGCGATCCACCGGTTGAGAGAGAACCTCTTCCCGTACCACCTCTCTGCCCACCTCTTTGCCGTCCACATAATAAACCTTTGCGGTAACAGAAGCACGTCCGTTTACCCCTTTGGTAGTTTCATCTGCCATAGAGGTGTAATGCTCATCGCTTTCCACATAAAGGGTCTTAAAGGGCACGGTGGCTTCGTAGGAATATTCTTTGCTGGTGTAAAAATCAAGCTTGATCTCATCAATGGGCTGTGGCTGGTTAGATTTGGATATCACCTGATCTTTTTTCGGAATCTCCAGGTCGGAAATCAAAGAAAAAGCAGGAAGTGTCTCCTCCTTATCCTCATCCGGAAAAAAGCCGGGAAGCACTGTATCCTCCGGAAGGATATCCTTTTCCCTGTCCTCCAGAGGCTTTTCCATTTCACATAAAAGACGGAATAGCTGTTCCTGGGAGATGATGCTTTCCGTGGGATACGCCTGGGTCACCACGCGGATCTCATTGAAAATTCCCTCTTCTGCCCCTTCGGCTCTTTGAGAGACAAAATCGCTGATGGCATTCTGGACGGTATCTGCATCCTGGCACACTGCAACCAGAACATCGTCCACATAAAGACCGCCGGCGGTGCAAACGAAATTCTGAACATAGGTATAAAGCTGCTCGGAGATTTTATTCTTCGGAGTAATGGTATCGATCTTTTGACGCTGAAAGGTATAGCGAATCTCATAAGGGAAGGAAAAATTCTTTCCCAAAATGAACTCTACATTGTCTTCCAATTCATTGATGGCACTGTCAACGGTATTCTTATCCTCCACAATACCCAGCACCTTACCGTCGATTTCCGCACGCAGTACCAGAGGAAAATGAAGAATAACTGCAATATAGGAAAAAATAGCGATAGCCAGAAAAGAAACGGTAATATGAGCCAGGTGTTCCCGAACGAAGATCATTTTGGAGCGATGAACATGGCTTCCGTCTCTTTTGTGCCAAAAAGAGGCAGAATAGGCGAAAAAGGAATATATCTTAACAGCGAATGCAGATAAAACACGAAGATGGGGCGCGTGCAGATCCAGGAAATGACGGGGATGATGCTCTTTTTCTCCCATTTTTTCCAGCTTTTTCTTTTCTTTTTCCACACTTTTTTCACTCATCATGATATACAATGTGTTAAAAAAGCAATCAAAAACATTCAATCCACCGCGGCGGAAGATGCGATATTGCCGAAAAAAGTTGCGTTTTTTGAACAACTTCTTTTCCTCAGCAAACGGAAGTACAACAGAATCGTCTTTTTTCTTTTTCCGCATTTCTTTCCTTTTGAAAGACTCTGTTTGATGGGGCCGCTTCGGTTCTTTCTTTTCCACAAATAAAACCTCCTTTCACTAAAAATCCATGCTCATCTTATCACGAATGAGAAAAAAAATCAAGTATAGCGCATCTCTTGTCAGAAAGTGTCAGATTTTCCAAAAGGATATGTTTAAAACTTTTTTTCTTTTTCATACATTCTTCACAATCTCATATTACAATAGGAATCGAAACCATAAAGAAAGGATCCTTTATGAAACGACTTTCTACTTTTCTTCTATGTATGATCATTCTTTTTACCCTTTCCTCTTGCTCCACCCAAGCCAAAGAATCGGAAAAACTGGGCGGAATGCATACGGATCAAGGAGACCTTTATCCGGAAAACTTCTTGAAATTTGACGGAAAGACCGTTTCCTTCAACGAATTTCGTTATTACTATTTAAATTACAGAGATATGTATCTCAAGGAAGATGGGGATTATTTTTCCACCCAGGAACGGGAAGACGATCTCAAGGCAGAGGTTCTCCAGTGCCTTTTGGACGATTGGGCGGTAAAATTTTTGGCAAATGAAAAGCATATCAAATTGACCTCGGAGGAAAAAAAGGCAGTTCAAAATGACATCGAAAGCACCATGGCCGTATATGGCGACAAAGAAGCCTTCCTGAAGGATCTGCATTCCTCTTATATGTCCCTGGACCATTATGAAAGCAAAATGGAATACTCTTCCCTGTACTTAAAGCTTTTTGACAGTCTTTTCCGCGAAGATGGAAAAGAAGCCTTTACTGACGAGGAGTTTTACGCTTATTACAAAGAAAACTACCTTGCGGTACAGCAGATCTTTTTGAAATTTGTTTCCGGAGAAAAAAAGGATCATTGCCCCGAGACTCTTGCCAAGGCAAAGAGCATTTACGAAGAAGCCACACAAGGTGCCGACTTCTGGCTTCTTGTGGAAACCTACGGGGAAGATACCAATATGCTCTCTTATCCCGACGGATACTATTTCACCCAGGGAGAAGCCGAGGACGAATTATACGAGGCCTCCAAGGCACTGGACATTGGTCAGGTGGGAGAGGCGGTGGTGACCGAATCGGGAGTTTATATCATAAAAAGAATGGAACTGAAAAAGCTCCGCATGGATGAAAACCGGGAAACCGCGCTGTTTGGATACTGGGATACCATGAACGAATGGCATGCCGGTGCTTACGATCAAGTCTTTTTTGATCTGTATCGTTCCAGAGCCGATAAGATCAAGGTGGAATACAGCCAGTTTTGGGATCAGATTTCCACCAAAACCGTTTACTGATGAAAAAAGCCGTTGGTTCTTAATGAACCAACGGCTTTTTCTTATGCTTTATTTTCTTCTTTTGGGTGATATGTGGGAACCATCTCGGAAACCAGAGTGCGAATTCGCCCTGTTTCCTCGCGGCTTGCCTCATCCAATTCCATTAGCTTTTTCACAAAATCAGCATCGTCCATTTCAATGGGCTGACCAATGTGGATCAATTTGTTATCGGTTTCCTTCAGTCCCTCCTCGTCCATCAAAAGTTCTTCGAACAGTTTTTCTCCGGGACGCAGACCGGTATACTCGATTTTGATATCCACATCGGGACGAAAGCCGGAAAGCTGAATGAGATTTCTGGCCATATCGTCGATCTTTACGGGATCGCCCATATCCAAAACAAAAATCTCTCCGCCCTTGGCAAAATAAGACGCTTGCAAAACCAAGGAAACAGCTTCAGAAATGGTCATAAAATAACGAATGATCCTCTTGTCGGTAATGGTAACAGGTCCTCCGGCGGCAATTTGCTTTTTAAATAGAGGAATGACACTGCCATTGCTTCCCAGCACATTACCGAAACGAACGGCAGAAAAACAGGTTTTACTACCGGCTCGGGACATCATCTGCACCACCATTTCGCAAAGACGCTTGGAGGCTCCCATAATATTGGTGGGATTCACCGCTTTGTCGGTGGAAATCAAAACGAATTTTTCCACGCCGTATTTGGCGGCAGCAAGGGCTGTTTTATAGGTGCCAAACACATTGTTTTTAATCGCTTCATTGGGACTGTCTTCCATCAAGGGAACATGCTTATGAGCCGCCGCATGAAAGACCAATTGGGGACGGTATTTTTCAATCACAAAATGGATGCGGGAGGTATTGCGCACAGAACCGATAAGGACCTCCAGATCCAGATTCGGCTCACTTCTCCGCAGTTCCTGCTGAATTTCATAGGCATTGTTTTCGTAAATATCAAATATAATCAGCTTTTTAGGCTTTGCTTTGGCAATCTGACGGCAAAGCTCGCTGCCGATGGAACCACCGCCACCGGTGACCAGGACCACCTTACCGGAAATGGCTTCGGTGGATTCGTGGGTGTCCACACGAATGGGCTCGCGGCCCAAAAGATCTTCCACATTCACATCTCGCAACTGACGGGTGGAAACCTCGCTGTTTTGCAATTCATAAAGTCCGGGAAGAGTCTGCAATTTACATCGGGTTTCTTTGCACAGGTGAAGAATTTTCTTTTTCTCCTCTGCCGGGCAGCTGGGGATGGCAAAAATAATGCGATGAATGTTATACTTGGAAACTGCCTTGTTGATCTCGTACCGGTCACCCGCGATCACAATTCCGTGGAAATAACGGCCTTGCTTTGTGGGATTATCATCAATGATACAGCGGATCCGACTGTGATAATGATCCGAGGTCTGCAATTCTCTGACGATCACCTGTGCGGCCGCGCCGGCACCGATGATCATCACATTTTCAGAGGTTCTGCTTTGGCTTGTTTCATTGGTAACATAACGCAAGAAACGGTAACCGAACCGAACCGCAACACAGCCGCAAAAGCTGAGGACAAAGCCCATGATATAGCAAGAATAGGGCATCCGGGCACCCAAAATGAGCCACAAAACCCATGCGATGGCACAGTAAACAGGAAAACGCGCCCCATAGGAAATCACAAGGTTTCTCAGTTCTACAATGCCCACATAGCTCCAAACACTATGGTACAAGTGAAAACAAAAAAATACAGCTGCGGTTGCCAATACAAAAAATGGCATGCTCCAAAGCCAAACACGCACATTTTCGCTTCCGATGTTACTGAACTGAAAATCAAACCGGAGAAACATAGCAAAAAAGTACGAGAAATACAGGACAAAAGCATCGGCCAAAAAAAGAACTGCGATTCGCAAAGAAGAACTTGCGGAAATTCTTCGGATCGTTTTCTCGAAGGACATCTTTTCTTTCTCCTAAAAAAGATTCTAAAAATGAAACGCGCTTTGCGTAGAAAAAGGAACAGGAACCGATCGGCTCCTGTTCCTTTTTGATTCTTACTTATTGACAGCAGCTTTCAGAGCGGCACCGGCCTTAAAAGCAGGAACCTTGCAAGCAGCAATCTTGATTGCCTTGCCGGTCAAGGGGTTCTTGCCGTCGCGAGCTGCGCGCTTGCGAGCTTCAAAGGTACCAAAGCCGATCAGCTGAACCTTTTCTTCCTTTGCCAAAGAAGCGGTGATAGCAGCAAAGGTTGCATCGATCACAGCAGCGGCATCCTTCTTAGATACATTTGCAGCTGCTGCAGCTGCTGCAATCAGTTCGGTCTTATTCATAGTAAACATCCTCCAAAAATTTTCATTATCAAATTAAATTGCTACCTCATTTTAACACATTACTTCATCAAAATCAACACTTTTCTTAACATTTTGTTCTTTTTTTTGTAAACTTTGATATTTTTGACCGTTTTGTGCAAATAAAATACCAATTATGAAACATTTATCAAAATCACCGTCAAAAAAATATACTACTCAGTAAGGAAGCCTTGTGTTTCCTTTTCAAAATCGTACAAGGAGGGACTGTATGAACGAGTCTCTTGTTATTCTTTTTGGCGTTTTTCTTCCGTTTTTCGGAACGGTCGTCGGCGCTTTTTGTGTATTTTTTCTCAAGAACACTTTAAGCGATTCTATGAAAAAGTTATTCTTTGGCTTTGCCGCCGGCGTGATGATCGCCGCATCGGTTTGGTCTCTTTTGATTCCTTCCATTCAAATGGCAAATAGTGTCTTCCCTGCCGTCTCCGGTCTTTTGTGTGGAATGGGTATTTTTTTGGTGGGAGATCTTTTCCTTTCCCGAGCAGGGAAAAAGGCTGCACTGGGATCCGGTGGGCGCCTAATGGCACTGGCCGTCACCCTTCACAACATTCCCGAAGGAATGGCGGTGGGGGTGGTTTTCGCCGGCTATCTGCAGAACAAACATGTCACTGCGCTGGCCGGAGCCATGGTGCTTTCCATCGGAATTGCCATTCAAAACTTCCCCGAGGGAGCCATTATTTCCCTACCGCTTTCCGCCGTTGGCACTCCCAAGAAAAAGGCCTTCGCCCTCGGTGCCCTTTCCGGCGCAGTGGAACCGGTGGGCGCTGTTTTGGCTCTGCTTTTGACTCACTATATTGCCGCGATCCTCCCCTATGTTTTATCCTTTGCCGCCGGCGCTATGCTTTATGTGGTAACGGAGGAGCTCATTCCAGCCGTTGCCCAAGGAAAAGGATTTCGGATGGGGTGCTTTGCAGTGGGAGTCGGTTTTTCGATTATGATGGCGCTGGATGTTTTGCTGGGAGGATAAATTAACATACAAAACGAAATAGTTCCATTTTTTCTTCCTTTTTTTTATTTTTTTCGGTTCAGACAAAGATCCTGAAAAAAAGCTCGTTTGAAGCCGAGAACCCATCCAATTCTAATCCATATAATGGTCAATGAGCGTCCCGCTCAAATCCCGTTTTCACGGGAAACCAAATTAGATAAGGGGAAAAACACCGTGAACAATCAAAACCATTCCTGCTCTTGCAGAGAAAGCGCCTGGAGAACGCCCTCCAGTTGTGGCTGTGGCAACAACGCTTGGAGAACCACCTCCAATTGTGGCTGTGGCAACAACACTTGGAGAACCACCTCCAATTGCGGCTGCGGCAACAACACTTGGAGAACCACCTCCAATTGTGGCTGCGGTGAAACCAATCGCGCCACTGTAACTCGCACTTCTGACCTTGCCGACACCACCTGGAAAAATACCGGAGATTGCGGATGCGGCAACACTCGTACCACTGTGACCCGTACCGGCGACTGTGGTTGCGGCAACACTCGTACCACTGTGACCCGTACCAGCGACTGTGGTTGCGGCAACACCCGCACCACTGTGACCCGTACCAGCGACTGTGGTTGCGGCAACACCCGCACCACTGTGACCCGTACCACCGCCGATTGGGACTGCAAGGAGTGCGCCAAAGGCGCCTCTCGCGATTGCTGTCTGGAAGGCAGAAGCCTTGCTATGGTTTATGCGCCCCATCAAACCTTTCAGCAGTTGTATGATCCCAGAGAAGGGCTTTGCAACGGAACCGTTTTCTGTGAATTGAACAAGCCTTTTCTGGCATCTGGGAGGGGCTAAAAGATGAATCACAAAAGTGCACTATTAAAAGAGATTCAGGCAGAAGATTTTGCTGTTTATGAAGCCGCTCTTTACCTGAACGGACATCCTACCTGTCAGGAAGCGCTGAACTACTATTGCCAGCATCGCAACGCTTCCAAAACCTTAAAAGAACAATACGAATCCACGTACGGCCCTCTTACCATCTACGGAAACTACGACGGCAATTGCTGGCGTTGGGTAGACGATCCCTGGCCGTGGGAAAAGGAGGCAAACTGAATTATGTGGACTTATGACAGAAAGCTTCAATACCCCGTTAAAATTAAAAACCCCAATGCCCATTACGCCAAGGTCATTGTCAGTCAATTGGGCGGACCGGACGGAGAATTGGCCGCGGCCATGCGCTATCTGAATCAGCGCTACACCGCCAAGCACAACGAAATCATTGGCATCTTAACCGACGTGGGAACCGAAGAATTGGCCCACCTGGAAATGATCGGTGCCATTCTGTTTCAGTTGACCAAGGGCCTTTCTGCCGATGACTTCCGCGCCGCCGGTATGGATCCTCATTTTGTTGATCATACCGCGGGTATTTATCCGGCTTCGGCCGCCGGGGTTCCTTGCGATATGAAATATATCGGTGTGAAGGGAGATCTCATTGCCGATCTAAACGAAGACCTGGCCGCAGAACAAAAGGCAAGAGTCACCTACGACAACATTCTCCGTTTGGTGGATGATCCCGACGTGCGCGATCCCATCAAATACCTGCGTGCAAGAGAGCTGGTGCATTACCAGAGATTCGGTGATGCTCTGCGCATTGCTCAGGACAGACTGGACGAAAAGAACTTCTACGCCTTTAATCCCGAATTTGACAAGGGGTGTGGGTGCCATTAAAGAAAAAAAGAGCCCGATCGGGCTCTTTTTTGGTTTTGAATCAGATATGAAACCCTTTTGAAAAAGGGTTTCAAGCTTCCGAAAACTTCTAAACAAGGAACCATAAACAGATGGGGTCATCCATCTGCTCAAAGCTTTTCGACATATTGGAATTTGTTTGATTATTTGTTGCTAACAATGATATATGCATTGTCTGTTTCAAAAACATTTGCAACATTCATAGACGATGCATCTATAAGAGAAATAATGTTGTCAGGTGTATCAGGGTATATTTTAACTTTGCGAGTTCCCATATCAATGTACTCGCTTTGATTTTTGTCAATAGATAAACAAAAAATACCACCATCATTTAACAATGCGGCAACTTTTAATATGACTTGTTTTTTATCCTTAAAATGCATCATTGTAAGCGATGAGTAAATTACATCAAAGGTTTCAACAAAACCGTATTCGTTAAAATCACCACAAACAAAGCAAATGTTAGAATAATCTTTTAGGTTTTCTCTTGCTCGTTCTATAGTCTTGGGCGAAATATCTATTCCTGTTAATTTCATACAGTATGGAGCAACCTTTACAGCAATTCTTCCTGTTCCTATACCAATTTCAAGAACATTTTTATTATTGGAAAGTTCTAATGATTCTAAAAATAGTTCTCCATCCCATCCGTTCATATATTCTTGTAGTGGAGGCGGGTCACGAAAAGGGTCGTTATTTTCATCCACTAATAAATCATAATGAGTAATTACATCCATAACACACATACCTACAAATAAGAATTTGACAGTATTACAACTGCTTTATCTCATTGGCAATCATAGCCACGTTTTTGGCGTTGGTATCAATTTTAATGGTACCCAATGCTTGATACATCGGTATTCTTGCTATGCTTCGCTCAATGATATCTTCAGAACGGATACCTCTTTCTACATCCATTGCCAATCTTTCACACAGAGTCTTTTCATCCGCTACAAGCGAGACGCATTTCACCTCACAGTTCTGTGTATCCAGTTTCTCAAGTATGGAATTGATAATACTCTGCTCGTGCATCACCCAACAA
>JAZQJZ010000031.1:0-16020 GCA_045541915.1 Eubacteriales bacterium | reverse complement strand
ATCTCGTTGGTGGGGACATCATCGATCAGCTGCCAGTCACCGTTCTTGAAGTTGGTGAGCTGGTTGTTGGCGTCGTCGGAGAGGTAGCAGCGGATCTCGTCCATGAGGACCTCGTCGGCGTCAACGTAGTTGGGGTTCTTGGTGAGGGTGATCACAGAGTTGTGCTCCCAACCGGTCATGGTGTATGCACCGTTGGAAACGTAGGTAGCAGCTTCGGTAGCCCACTTTTCAGAAGCAACTACGTCCTCGCGTACGGGGAAGTAGGTGGGGAATGCCAGAAGCTCATCCCAGTAGGAAACAGCGTTCTCGATGGTGATTTCGATGGTCTTGTCATCGATTGCTTTTGCGTTGAGCTTAGCATCGGGGTTCACGCGGTTGCCGTCAGCATCCACTTCGGTCATTTCAGCATAGCCGTCAACGATCTCGAACATGTAACCGTAGTCTGCACCCAGTTCAACGGAAGCAGCGCGGTTCCAAGCGAAGATGAAGTCGGAAGCCTTCAGATCCTTGCCGTCAGACCACTTCAGGCCGTCCTTCAAGGTGTAGGTGTAGGTAACGGTGCCGTCATCGTTTGCAACACCCTTGGAAAGCTCGGTAGCGCAGTCAGCAACAATTTTCAGGTTGCCGGCTTCGTCCTGATCCCACTTAGCCAGACCTGCGAACAGGTGGCTAACCAGAGTAGCACCGTCAACTGCAGAGTTCAGAGCGGGGTCGATGGTGTCAGGCTCGGAGGAAAGGCAAACATTGATGGTAGCATCGCTGCCGTTCACAGTGGTGTTCTGGAAGTACTTGTAACCCAGGGGGTTAGCAAAGAAGCCTTCTACGGTGTCATCTACCATGTAGATGTCGGTATAGAAGTACAGGGGAACGATGGCGCCGGTGCTCATGAGCATATCTTCAGCAACGTGCATCAGAGCATAGCGGGTCTCGTTGTCAGTGCAGGACTTGATCAAGGGGATCAGAACGTCATAGGTCTCAGCCCAGGTGCCGTTCTCAACCTTGGTCTCATAGCCATACTTGGTCAGATCCAGGCTGTAGATCGCCAGATCCTTGTGAGCATCCTTACCGTACTGAACGTCATTGTTACCGGATTCGGTAGTCCACATATCAAGGAAGCAGATCGGATCGTTGTAGTCGGCAAGCCAACCGTTACGAGCGATGGAATAGTCGCCTTCTTTACGGGTGTTAAGGAAGGTGTTCCATTCCTGGTTTTCCAGGTTCATGGTAATGCCTACGGAAGCCAGAGCGCTTGCCAGGTACTCACCGATTGCCTTGTGGCTATCGGAAGTGTTGTACAGGTAGGTCAAAGTGGGGAAGTTGGTGAGCATTCCCTTTTCGTCAACTTCGTAGTACTTGGTGAGGATCTTGTATGCTTCTGCATAGTTGTCCTCGAGAGCTTCGGTGGATACGTCATAGTAACCGTCGTATTTGTCGCTGGAACCGGCGTTCTTATAGAATTCGGTGCCGTCAGCGTCGGTCATACCCATGGCAACGAAAGAGCCGGCGGGAACCTGACCAGCCTGACCGATCTCGTCAACAATATAGTTGCGGTCGAACAGCAAGGAAATTGCGTAACGGATTTCAGCTTCAGCCAAAGCCTTCTCCTCGGCGGTCATTTCGTCTGCGGGTTCACCGGTGGTAGCGGGTTCATCAGGAGTGCCGCAAGCCACCAAACCGAAGATCATAACAACTGCCATTAAAAGAGCAAACAGTTTCTTCATTTTTGGATTTCCTTTCATATTTTATTTTTTATATTCATACCCTCCCGCCCGGTACGGCATTTCCGGACGAAAGAATTTGAAACAAAAGAGGATCTTCTCTTATCCGATCTTATCCAAGTTGTGGCAAGCCACAAAATGACCGGAGGAGACTTCCTTGAATGGAGGCATCGAGGCGGCACATTCTTCCGTCGCATAGGGACAACGGGTGCGGAACGGGCAGCCGGATGGAGCATTCAAGGGACTGGGGATATCGCCGGAAAGGACGATGCGGCTATTGTTTCTTGCGATTTGCGGATCGGGTACGGGCACCGCAGACATCAGACACTTGGTGTAAGGGTGCAAGGGGTGATCGTAGATCTCTTTGGAGTCTGCCAATTCTACCATTTTACCCAGATACATGACGGCGATTCTGTCGGAAATGTGCCGAACCACCAAAAGGTCGTGGGCGATAAACAGATACGTGAGCCCCATCTGATCCTGCAATTCATCAAACATATTGATGACCTGCGCCTGAATGGAAACGTCCAGGGCAGAGACCGGCTCGTCACAAACCACAAATTCCGGTCCCATAGCCAGGGAACGGGCAATTCCGATTCTCTGTCTCTGACCGCCGGAGAATTCATGGGCATAACGGTTGGCGTGCTCGGAGTTTAAGCCAACCTTCGCCATCAGATCCAGAACCTTTTCCTGACGCTCCTTTTTGTTCTGATACATTTTGTGAACATCAAGAGGCTCGGCAATGATATCTGAAACGGTCATTCTTGGGTTCAGGGAAGAGTAGGGATCTTGGAATACCATTGCGCTTTTCTTTCTGAATTCCAGGATTTCTTTTTTGTCTTCCACCTTGTTTCCGTCAAACAGGATCTGTCCGCCGGTGGGCTTGTACAGGTGAAGCAGGGTTCTGCCTACCGTGGTCTTGCCGCAGCCGGATTCACCAACAAGGCCCAGTGTTTCGCCTTTTCGAATGGAAAAGGATACATCGTCCACTGCCTTTAAAGGCTTGGAAGAAAAAAGACCGGTGCTGATATTGAAGTATTTTTTCAGATTCTTTACTTCAACCAAAGGCTTGTTTTTCATTTTGCTTCACCGCCTTCCTTCTCAAGTGCTTCTTTCACGTTCATCCAGCAGGCAGCCTGGTGATTCTCGCCAACCTGCATCGTTTCGCAGCGTTCTCTCAAGCAGATTTTCATGGCCTGATCGCAACGGGGTGCGAAAGGACAGCCAGCCGGCATATTCAAAAGGTCAATGGGGGTTCCGGTAATGGGCTGAAGGCGCTTTCCATCGTTATCCACAGTGGGGATCGAACGCATCAGACCCTTGGTGTATTCGTGCTTGGGATGATAGAAGATCTCGTCTGCCGTGCCTTGCTCACAAATGGATCCGGCATACATTACGATCACTTCATCGCACATTTGCGCTACAACGCCCAGGTCGTGGGTGATGAGAATGATGGCCATTCCCAATTCCTTCTGAAGAGATTGCATCAATTCCAGAATCTGCGCCTGAATGGTTACGTCCAAGGCAGTGGTAGGCTCGTCTGCAATGAGAATGTCGGGCTCGCACGCCAGTGCCATTGCGATCATCACGCGCTGACGCATACCGCCGGAAAATTCGTGGGGATATTGCTTCATACGCTTTTCCGGTTCGTTTACGTTGATCAAACGGAGCATCTCCACCGCACGGTCATAGGCCTGCTTTTTGTTTCGGCCGGTGTGCAGAAGAATGGCTTCCATCAATTGATGACCGATGGTATAGGTGGGGTTTAATGAAGTCATGGGATCCTGGAAAATGATGGAGATCTTGTTGCCGCGAACATTTTTCATTACCTTTTCGCCGGCACCCACCAGTTCCTGGCCCTTCAGCTTAATGGAACCGGAAACAATTTTTCCTGTCTTTTCCAGAATTTGCATAATGGAATAAGCGGTAACGGATTTACCGGAACCGGATTCACCTACGATTCCCAAAACCTTTCCACTTTCCAGATTGAAAGACACACCACCCACAGCTTTGACTTCTCCGGCCGGGGTGAAAAACGAGGTGTGCAGGTCTTTTACTTCTAACAATGCCATGTTTCTGCAACCTCCTTAATGCTTCAGTTTCGGGTCAAATGCATCACGAAGTCCATCACCGAACAGATTCAGTGACAGAACGATCAAAGAGATCGTGATCGCGGGAATGACAAGACGGTAAGGATAACTGGAGATGCCGTTGAGTGCATCAGAAGCCAGAGATCCGAGAGAGGGCATCGGCGCGTTGACGCCAAGTCCGAGGAACGAAAGGTAGCTTTCGGTAAAGATGGCGCTGGGAATTTGCAAAGCAGTGGAAATGACCACCACACTGATACAGTTGGGAAGCAGATGCTTGAGAATGACCCAACCGGCTTTGGCGCCGGTGGATTTCGCTGCCAGAACGTATTCCTGCTCTTTCAGAGAAAGGATCTGGCCGCGGATCTGACGGGCCATACTCACCCAGTAGAGGAGGGCGAAAATGATAAACAAGGAAATGATGTTTCCGCCCAGCTTTTCCAGTACGGTGCCCTCAATGATGTCACCCAAGATCACCTTCATTACGGAAGCCAGCAAAATCACCATCAGCATATCCGGTAAAGAGTAGATCACATCCACCACACGCATGATGATCAAGTCCAGCTTGCCGCCAACGTAACCGGAAAGAGAACCAATGGTCATACCGATGATCAGAACGATAATGCTGGCAAAAAAGCCAACGGAAAGGGAAATCCTGGTACCATAGACCACGCGGATGAAATAGTCCCGTCCGGCAGAGTCTGTGCCGAATACGTGGGGGAAAACCTTTTCTCCTGCTGCGATCTTTTCCAGTTCTGTCTCGCCGTATTCAAAGGGAGCCAGGTTATTATAGGAGGCATCTACGGGCTTGCCGGGCTTTACACCCAGCATAGAGTCATATTCATAGGGCCAGAACAGGGGAAGCAAAAGGGCTGCCAGTGCAATGAAAACAATGATAAACATACTCACGGTTGCAATCTTATTTTTCAAAAGGCGCTTCACACCGTCCTTGAAGAAGGTGGTGGAGGGGCGCATTTGCACCATATATTCTTTTTCCTTTTCACTGGCGGGAAGAAAATCATCTAAATTCACCTGGAGACTTAAGGGATTCTTTTTCATATTCTTTCTTCCTCCTTTACTCCAGTGTGATTCTGGGATCGACGACTTTGTAGAAAATATCACTGATCAGGTTCATAATGACGATCAGCGAAGCCAGTATGATGGTGGTGCCCATGATCAGGGGATAGTCACGGCCGGTGATAGAGCTGACAAAATAACGGCCAATGCCGGGAACGGCAAAGATCTGTTCCACCACCAGAGATCCGGTGACAATGTACGCCAGCATCGGACCAAAATACGTGATGACCGGGATCAAAGAATTTTTCAAGGCGTGACCGAAAATGATCTTCAATGGTGCAACGCCCTTGGCTCTTGCGGTGCGAATGTAATCCTGACCCAAAACATCCAGCATAGAGGAACGGGTTAAACGGGTAATGTTTGCCATGGGGGAGAGGGAAAGGGTCACAATGGGCAAAATCAAGCCCTTTGCCGTTTCTCCGTTTGCCGGCAAGATCGCCCATTCCAGTGCAAATAGCAACAGTAGCAGGGTACCCATAATAAAGCTTGGCATGGAAATGAAGGCAGTGGTGATGACCATAATGACCTTATCGATCCATTTGTTCCGCTGAAGGGCGGCAATGGCACCCAGCACCACACCTACCACCAGCGCAATACCGGCAGCAATCAGACCCAGCTTGGCGGAAACCTTCATACCGTCTGCAATGATATCCACCACGTCACGGCCACGAAGCTTTAAGGAAGGACCAAAGTCAAATTCGGTGACAATGTCCTTTAAATAGGTGAAATACTGTTCCATCAGGGGCTTATCCAAGCCGTATTTGGCTTTCAGAGCCGCTTCGGCACCCGGAGAGATGGCTTTTTCTCCCAGAAAGGGGCCGCCGGGAACAGCGCGCATCACAAAGAAGGTTACGGTGATTACAACCCAAACGGTCAAGATGGCAAGGCCGATCCGCTTCAGGATGTAAAGGAGCGTTTTTGTGTTCATAAAGTTCTACCTTTCGCGAAATCCTTTTCTTTTACTGCATCGGTTTGATTCAAAATTTTTATGCTTAAAAATGCAGCATAAAGAGAAAAAAACAATGTGATTTCTTCCATTATACAATGGAAAAGATATAGTCGTTGTAACATTGTACCATAGAAAAGCGACTTTTTCAAGGTAATATTTTACAAAAAACAACAAACAGATTTTTTTCAAATAAGCATAAAAAATAAAAAAGCAAAGCGAAAATCGCTTTGCTTTTTTAAATAAGCTGATAATTTTCTTTTAATATTAAGGTCTTAAAGGTCGAAAAATGAATCCTTTGAAAGGAAGAGAAGCAGGGTGTTTGCTCCCAAAACCAGAGAAATGACCCCTCCCAACAGACTAAAGGAATCTAGCCCCAAAAAGAGAGGGAGAAGGGAAGTGAAAAAGGCAAAAAGGCTGAACCATTTTGCGGCGGTAAAAAGGCTTCTTTTCTTTAACAGAAAATGCATTAGAGTACAAATCAGCAAGGCACAGGTGCATAAGGCTGCCAGAAAAGGCCCGAAATTTGCATACCCGTAAGGGGTCAGATCGAAATAAGAAAAAGTTCTGCGAAAGGGCTCGCCCTCGGGATTTCCAAAATTCAGCACCGCTCCATATGGTATGGCCTCCAAAACAATGGCCAAAGCAGGCAGAAGCAAGAATAAAATGCGTTTTATTTTCATTGGCATTGTGCCTCCTTTCCGGAATGGTTTGAAAACGGATCTACGAGGGATCTTGATCGATCTTTCTCCAACTGCTTGCAAAAATTTGCGCCGGATAGCTTTCCATCACGTTTCCGTCAAAGCCGATCTCTACCAAATCGCCCACCTCGACACCGATGTCATCCAGCTTTAAGGTGCCAAAGGAGATCTTGTCACAGCTGCTTCGAATGGCCTCTCCCTCCAAGGGCTCTACCAGAACAGAACCGGAATACAGCTCCAGAATTCTCGCGCGAAAGCGGTCCTTCTCCGCTTTTGGATCGGAAATGGCGTGCTCGATGATTTTGCCTTCGTTTGTGATGCGCACCATTTCGATTTCTGTGTTTTCCACATCATTGTTTTTTTTGCTGAAGATTACAGTATAGGTACCGGTTTCTCCGTCAAATTCAGTTCGGGTGCGGTCGTAACCTAAGGTGACGCTCTGCTTTGCAATTTGAGTGGCCTGCGAGGGGGAAATGGAGCCTTCGCCCACCTTCAGTGTGGATAAAATCTCCATGGCCTCCTCCCCGTATTCGTCCCACCACACATCGGCTCCTGAATTGAGGATCACATAGGTTCCGGGTGTGTCGGAAAAACAAATATAGTCCCATACTTTCCGGCCGTCATAGGTGCCTTTTTCTGCCAGGTATCCGGCCAGTGTCACTCTTTGTTGCGCCAGTCCCGTTCCGCAAACACCAAAAAGAAAGTCTTGGTATTGGATGCGGATGGTGCCGCTTTTTGCTCCCTTCGGCCAGATGTCAACAGAAAAGGAAAAGGATCCGGTTTCCTCCTGTACCCGGGATTCCCAGGTTTTCGGAAGCAAGAGAGAAAGGTTGGCAAAGCCTCTTGTGTGTCGAAGGGTGGTGGGCTGTGTTTTGGGATCGATTCCATCCAGAAGAAGGGTGATGTCCTGCTCGCTTTCCACCTTTGTTCCTTTTTCCGGCTCAATGAAAATATGCCAGTTTGCCATATCGCAAGTGCCGATCTCCGGACGATGAGTTTCGATCTCCAGCACCATCTTCCCGTTTTTCAAACCGACTTTCTTCACCTCGTGGCGAATGGAGCCGCTTCCTTCCTCCAGAAGCACCAGAAGCAGAATTTGATCCTGAAAATAACTTTCATCATAGGCATCACAGGCGTCCAGAAATCCCACGGTGGAATCGGAGGCCGGATCCTCTCTTCGCTCCAGATCGTAGAGAAGCCGGTTTTGTTTGTAATAATCCTCCAGTTCCTTTACAGAACGAATGACCTGAAAAGAGGGGTAAAGATCATTTTCCGCCGATCCGTCTGTCCGGATATACTGGGCCCTGAATGTTTTGGGAGAAAAGGAGTCGTAAGAAACCGGGTCTTTTTCCCCTGAATTCTTGCCCGTATCTGGGGAAAAAGGTAGGTCATTTTGTTCTCCCTCACAAAGCTTAAAAAGATGAAAAACACCGTCGCAAGAGGAGGAGAAATTGCCTGTCCTTTCGCAAAGCGCCAGGATCAGATCACCTGTGGTAAGAGAAGGGAGAATATCCTTGTTCTCACTTGTCTCGGAAAGGGCAGTGGCATCTCCGTTTTTTTCAATCAGATAAGTGCCTGTTTCGGCAACGAAAACGCGCCCCAATAAAAGGCGGTATTGCGAAGCCAAAAAGCAAGCGACCGCGGCAAGCAAAAGGAGGGTTCCTCCTGCGATGGCAAGGGCAAGGGTTCTTTTTTTCTGTTTCATGGATTCACCCCATCTCCGTTTGTAGGTTGAAGGTAAGTCTCTAATTGTGTTAGTTCTTCCCCCGTCAGCTCTGCCTTTTCTCCGGTGGCTTTGTCCGTTATGGTGTTGCCGGAAAGAGAAAATAAGTGAGCCGATCCGTTGGTATCGGTAAAAATAAGAGATCGATTTGCTTTTCCGAACATTTCCATTTGATCGGAAGAGGAGGGGTCTGTTTCCGCTTCCAGCCGATCATCGGAAACATCTTCCTTTGCGGTATAAGACCGAACGGTGCGAAAAAGGTCTGAAACCAAAGCCTGTTCGGTGATGCGATGGGAAAGGACTCCGTTTTCATCCAAAATCTCAAGGGAAACGCAGGAAATCTCGATGTTTTCTTCCACCTGGATTTCCATTTCGTCTTTCATTTCATCATAGGAAGAATCCTCAGATCCGGCCGGCATCATAGCCGGTAGGATCAGCACCGCCCAAAGAAAAGTGCAAAGAAAAAACGGTGTGCACCAAAGGATCGTTTGCAGTCGTTTCTTTTTCCTTTCCCGAATTTTATATTCACTGCGACGGAAAATTTCCGCCTTATACTCTTCCATTTGTCTCATATCAGCCACTCACCATCCTTTTCCAGAATGATGCCCAGTTCCTTTTTTGCACGGTACAAAAGATTATCCACCTGCTTGGTGCTTTTTCTCATCACCTTTGCCGCTTCTTTGTAAGACAGGTTTTCAAAATAAATCAGATGTACTGCCACACGCATTTCCTCCGGTAGCTTTTCCAGTGCGGAATTGACTGCTCTTTCCCGTTCACCGGCAAGAAAAGCTTTTTCAACATTTTGCTTTTCGTCCGGCAAACGCTCCGACTCTTCCAATTCCACAAAGGAGAGGACCTTCCGATGGCGAAGCCAGTCCAAAGCGCGGCTTCTTCCCATCATAAATAAATAGGTCTTCAGCGTTACCTTAAAATGATACCGATGACGGTGGACGATCAGATCGGAAAACACGTCCATTGCAATGTCTTCGGCAGTGTGGATGTTGTGCACATAACGGTCGATGAAGAAAACAAGTCCAAAAAACAGTTCCTCCATGATCTCGTCAAAGGCACTCTCATCACCGTCAAGGAAACGGCGGTAGCTACTTGCGCCGTTGTCCATATGACCTCCTTTGTATGTTGGGGTTTGTTCCCTCTATCCCTTATACGTTTGAGAAGATTTTTTTCCTTATGAATACGGAAAAATTTATGAAGAAGCGGAAACATCCCCTCCGTTTTTGATGATCTCCGATGGGGAAAGACCTGTTTCCCGCTTGATAAATGCACTGAAATAATAGGTATTGTTAAAGCCGCACCTGTCAGCAGCCTCCGAAACGGTATAGTATCCGGAGCGCAAAAGACCGGTGGCGTATCCGGTTCTCAAGCGGTTGATGTATTCCAGGGGAGGGGCGCCGTATCGCTCTACAAACTGCTTTCTAAAGTAGGTTTCGCTCATATTGCACATTTTGGCAAGAAAATGAACGGTTAATTTCGGATCGGTGAAATTCTCGTGGATGTAGTCGTGTGCTTCGGGAATCTTGCTGGTTCGGTCATAGATCTTGCTCTGTTCGTATTCCTTTTCAATTCGCATTAAAAGCTTGTGAACAAGGTATTTGCACTCGTGCTCAAATCCCACCTGCTTTTTGCTCCAGGCGTTGTAAAGATTCTGAAATAAGCGCAGATAATAATCGCCGTCCTCCGGGGTGAATTTTTTGATTTTCCCCGGCAGCTTTGCGCTTGTGGTGAAATGAACTACAAAGAGTTTTTCCCTTCCGGCCTTCAATTTGTAAGGACAAAAAGCAGGTACGAAAAACACATCGCCAGTTTTGGCCTTCACCTCTTCCGATTCTCGTAAAAATGAGGCATTTCCCTCCACGCGAAAGGAGATGGCGTGGTATGGCCTGATGTGGGAAAATTGATCCTCACTTTCCCATTCTAACTGGAAAACCGCAATGTTTTCCACGCAAAAATCCGACGTTTCAAAAAACATAACCATTCCTCCTGAAAAAAGTATATAATGGCGGACCGGTTTTGTCAATTTTTGTTTCGATTTTTATAAATTGTGCGAGGAAAAACGCATTGTCCTTCGTTTTGCAGTGTGGTATTCTCTTATCAAAGGGGGGAAAGAAGATGTCACTTCTTATCATAAGGCCGGTTCAAGATCGATCCTATCAAAAGGCGGTAGATGTTTTTGTTCAGTTATGTGAAAAGGCCACAGGTATCTCCCTTCAGGTAGGAACAGCGGATGATGGAAAAAGCGATCTTGTGGTGATCGGTTCTGACGCCGTCAATGATTTTCTGATGCAGGAAATATTTGAAAAAAGAGTTTCTCCTTTGAATATCCGTTACGGAACCGATGATTATCAGATACGTTCTTATGCCAAAGAGAAACGAAAGGTCCTGATCCTGGCCGGAGGCAGGCTTCGTTCAACCCTTTACGCTGTTTATGATTACTTTGAGCGATATTTGGGCTGTCATTATTTTTGGGACGGAGATGTGATTCCCGCCTTCTCCCATTTACCTATGGAGAATATAGACGAGCGTTGTTCTCCTCGTTTTGAATACCGCGGTCTGCGTTATTTTGCCCACCGAGGGCTTCACCGCTTCCAGGCTGAGCACTGGTCCTTGGAAGATTGGAAGGCGGAAATGGATTGGCTGGTAAAAAAACGGCTGAATTTCTTTATGCTCCGCATCGGTATGGACGATGTGTGGCAAAGAGCCTTTCCCGATGCGGTGCCCTATCCGGAATCGTATCAGAAGGTACGGGGCGCAGATGCCTCCGGGTACAATGACAGATCCGATTTCTGGACTTTGAAATACCGAGGGATTTTAAGGGAAAGGGTGTTGGAATATGCCCGCTCTCTGGATCTTTCTTATCCCACGGATTGTGGCACTATGACCCATTGGTACAGCAGAACACCACAAGAGTTTCTGAAGGCGAAAAATCCCGTATTTGCAGTCCAGGAAGAGACCCGATATAGCGAAACAGATACCGGTAAGGTCTTCGATTTCACCAAAAAAGAAAATATGGATTACTATATGAAGCTGACCGAGACAATGGTGGAAGAGTATGACAAAAACACCTGTCTGTTCCACACCATTGGTCTGGGAGAGCGGAGAATGTATCGGGATCCGGAAAAGAATTTTGCGTTAAAGCGTTTTGCGTACCGCCGCATTTCGGAACGCATCAAACGGCGTTATCCCGGCTCCAAGCTCCTTCTGGCAAGCTGGGATCTGTGGGATCAGTGGACGCCGGAGGAAGTCCAAGGTCTGGTGAGCGAATTGGATCCGGAAAGCCATATGATTCTGGATTATACTTCAGAAGGAAATGAACCGGTCAACAATTTTCAGAATTGGGGAGTGGTAGGGAAATTTCCATGGATCTTCGGTCTTTTCCACGCCTTCGAATCCGAAAGCGAGATCCGCGGTCCTTATGACCTTTCCAATGAAAGACTGAAAGTTGCCGCCGCCGATCCTTTTTGCAAAGGAATGGTCCTGTGGCCGGAGCTTTCCCACAGCGATCCTTTGATTTTGGAGTATCTCAGCGAAAACGCCTGGTCTCCTTTGAAAAGACCGGTGGAAGAGATCCTGGAGAGCTTCTGCCAAAAGCGATACGGAGCCGATGCAGAACGTATGAACTGCGCCTGGCAGCATCTTCTTCCGCTGATCAAGCTGGGAAGCTGGGGCGGTGATAGCAATCGGTTCCGGAAGGAGAGAGGGCAGAATTCAGAGCATCTTCTTTCCCGATATACCCACGTGGATGTGTGGACAAGATTGAGTGAGTTTCTCCACACTAAAGCCAGAACCAACAAAAATCTTTTGCAGTACCAGGAAAGAAAGATCGTTTCATCCCTTTCCATGGTCTCTTCCATCGTTTTGGGGTTGAAAGAACTGTCAAAGGACAAAGAGAGTCTGAAAAAAACCTTTGTTTTAAGGGATAGCGCGGATCTGGCGCGAACGGTTTTAAGCCGCTTTTTAAATTATCACATTTTTCGTGCCGTTTTGGTTTTGGAGGATAAAAAACGTCTTTTTGCCCTGAAAGAGTCTTATTTGGAACTGCTGGATCTGATGGCGCAGCTTCTTTCGGTCAACGGGGATCTTTCCCTTTATCGGTCTTTTCAAAAATTGGCAGAGACCGCGCCTGTCAATCCGGATTTTGAATTGACGCTGAAGCGGAATATTCACAATAGCTACTGTAACCAAGGCGCGTACGAACTGGTGCAGTGGGTGTTTAAGGAAGAGGGGAGAATTTCCTTTGACTGGCTTTTGGGAGCAACGGGAGAAAGTGTTCCCGACTTTCTGGAAAAAGCCGAGGCGATCTCCCGAATTTTCTTTGAAACACCTCTTTCCCAAATGCAACCGGAAAGGATTTCCGATCCGGCCGAGACCATCGGTAAAATTGCCGACGCCATAGAGCGTGCGGCAGAATTGTTAAGATAAAAAAAGGAGAAAGCATTATGTCGATCAAACACACTGCGGTAAGCTATTACGGACTGGGCTATGTGGAGCATGCCATCGCCGATTTCAAGGAAATGAAAGAGCACGGCTGTGACACGGTAATCCTGGCCATCACAGAATTTGATATGGACTTCTGGTTCCCCAACATCAACAACATCGTGAAGGCTGCCCACGAATTAGGCCTTCGGGTTCTGGCGGATACCTGGGGTATCGGAAAGTATTTTGGCGGCGAGCAGGTCAGCTTGTTCCTTCAGAACAATATTCACCACCGTCAGGTTTCTGCTTATACCGGCGAGGTTCTGAATGCTGCTTGCTTCAATACCAATTCCTTCCGTGATTATTTCAAGAGAATTTGCGTGAAGATCGCACAGGAAACGGAAGTGGATGGCTTTTTCTGGGATGAACCTCACTACGCTTATCCTAAGTCTTATGCCTCCATCACCGGCGGTGCCGGAGATGACTGGGCCTGCCGTTGCCCCGAATGTATGAAGAAATTTGAAGAGTATTACGGCTATGAAATGCCCAAGTTTATGAATGACGACGTGAAGCAGTTCCGTTGGCGCGAAGCGCTCTTTACCCTTTCCGATACCTCCAGAGTTCTCAAGGAGATCAATCCCAAATTGGAGATCACCTGCTGCGTCCATGCCACCTTGAACTCCTATTATGTTACGGAATTAAGAGGATATGACAACTGGGATATGGTAGCATCCTGTCCTTATTTTGACGTATTCTCCACCACCATCATCAATTGGTCTTTGCCGGAAAGCTTCTTCCGCGAGATCACCGAGCGCACCGTTGCTATGACAAAAAAATACGGCAAGCAGTCGGAGCGTTGGATCATGGGTTACAACAAGCGTCCTGACGATCTTTCTCAGGTGGATCACGTTGTGGATCTGTATGAAAAAATGGGTGTTGATCGCCTGGCAACCTGGACCTATCGCGGAGGCCTTGGCACCGTGGTAGCAGCCAAGGATCCCATTGCCCTTTGGGATCGCATTGGCGAAAACTATAAGAGAGTATTGAAGAAAGAGGACTGATATGAACGATTTTGGCTATTTTAAGGCTGTAGTGGCCAATCTGGAGCAGATCAATGCCACTCAAAGCGAAGCCATTGCAAAAGCAGCCGGCCTGATGGCAGATGCCATTGCCGATGACAGACTGATCCATGTTTACGGCGGTGGCGGACACACTACCCTCCCCGTAGGTGAAATGTTCTTCCGAGCAGGCGGACTTTCCTGTATCAATCCGGTGATGGAAACCGGCCTTTCCGTCTTTAACCAGGCACTGAAATATTTGGAACTGGAAAGAACCGTCAATTACGGTAGCGCCATTGTGAAGTATTATGACCTAAAGCAAGGCGATGTTCTCATCATTTTCCATAACATTGGCATCAATCCGGCCACCATCGATGCTGCCATGGAAGCCAAAAAAAGAGGTGTGAAGATCATCGCCGTTTCCAGCCGCGCTTGGCAGGAGGAGATGCCTGCGGATCACTTCATCCGCCATCCCAATAAGACCAATCTTTTCGACTATGCGGATGTTTGCATTGAGGACTTTAACCCTGTGGGTGATGCGGTGGTGACCGTTCCCGGACTGGAAACTCCCATTGCGCCCATTTCCAACATTGTGGATTTTTACATTGCCCACCTTCTGGAAATTGAAACGGTAAAGCAGTGTGTGGATAGAGGCATTACCCCTCCCGTCTGGTCCAGTGCCAATACCCCCGGCGGCGACGAAAAGAATGCGGCTTATTTGGAAAAATACAAACCCAGGATCAAAATGCTTTAAAAACAAGCTTGAAAGGAGAATCCAAATGGAACGTTTGCAACAGAAACTGGATTTTTTGCTGGAAAAGTATGCAGTATCCGGCAAAGCCGTTCTGAAAAATGAAAATACCCTTGAGGTCAATGGAGCAGAATACCCCCTTCTTTCCCATCGCTGTGAAAGAAGATTTATCGAGCTTCGCAATATTGTCTGCGGTGGCACTTTGCAGGGAATCAGCGTCATGCGTACCGCAAGAATCGTGGAAAAGGGCGAGGATATCTACGCTCAGCTGTATCGTGAATTGGATCTTTGCCAGTTCATTCTCAACCGGAAGATCACCGGCATTGCCGTGATGCAGAACGGAAACACCTTGAATGCCATTGCCAATGCGGAAGATGGCGTGGTCTGCACCCTGGAGATCGCCGCAACCCTGGAAAAAGGGGAAAGAGCAAAGGATAAGCATGAGGTCATCTCTCAGCGCGGCATCGCTTGTGACATTGTGGTGGATAGCCAGCTGGCACAGGACTCCATTTATGTGTTCGGTGCGGAGAAGAAGAAATATACGGATGTGGATTTTGAGCTTTACGGTCTTTCCATTCCGGAGATCGCTATGGTTCGCAGTGCCTTCCTTTTGATGCAGAATGGCACAGGCGAGGAAATGAAAAAGATCCACGGGGAGCTTCTTTCCTTGGTGGATGCGGCAAAGCGTTCGGTAAAAAGCGGTGAAAGGGAGGACGTGTAAGATGAAGCCTTTGAAGATCGCAATGATGGGTATGACCCACGGTCACACCAGAAAATACTATCAGACCCTCAGAGACAATCCCAAATTGGATTGGATCGCAGTGGCAACCGCCAACGATGAGGTAAAGGAAATCTTTTTGAATAGCGTTCAGGGCATTCCTTGCTATGACAGCGAAGAAGAAATGCTGAATGCTCATCCCGAAATCGAAGCGGTGGTTCTTGCCAGCGAAAACTGCGAACACCTTCGCCAGATGAAGCTGTGTGCAGAAAGAGGAATCCACATTCTTTCTATGAAGATTCCAACCTTTGATATGGCTGAGTACGATGAAATGATCGAATTGACCGAGAAAAACGGTCTTGTGTGCCAGATCGAATTGGAAATGCACTATAACCCCGTGGTTGCAAGACTCAAAGAGATCGTGAAAAGCGGAGAGATTGGCAAGATCCAATCGTTCAACGCCACCAATATCACCCTCTCTCCCGTCTGGGCATTCCCTTGGCAGGGCGTTCCCGAAAAGAGCTACGGCAAACGCGTTCCCATCAAGGAAGGCGATCCCCGTTTCCGTGGCGGTGCTCTCTGTGACCACCCTCATATTTTTGATATGATCCGCCATATTACCGGCAGTGAATTTGATTCCATTTATGCCCAGGTGGCACCCAACATCCGCCCCGATATTGAAGAAGAGGATATGCTCTCTGTGATCGGTAGAATGAAGGACGGTACCATTTTCTCTCTGGATCCCTCCTGGTCCAAAATGGAAGAGCGTCTTAAGGTTCCCGGCCCCGGCTGGGAGGTGTTCCCCAAGCG
>JAZQJZ010000030.1:0-2811 GCA_045541915.1 Eubacteriales bacterium | reverse complement strand
TTAATTAAGGCACCTCCTTGCCTCACAGAACGACATGGCTACGATCCGACTTCGATGATCGCCTTCTGGTTTACAATCGAGGTGTTGTCCCGATCCAGTTCTTCATCGACGGAGATCCGGCAATATCCCGCAATATCGAAGGTTTCTATCACAATAATCACCAGCTTTCTATTTTGCTTGTTGATAGTATTGTAACACATATTGTCGGGAATGCAAGAGTTTTTTGCAGAAAGCCACTTCAACAGAAATACCGTATCCTTTTCTGACTAGTATTCTTTGTGCCGGCTGATTCATTCGACCGTGAAACCGTCTTTCCGCCTGAAATCGCTTGTTTTCTTCCTCTGCTTATGATATGATACATTCACCATAAAGAGTGCGCGAGAGACAAGCTCGTTGACCGCACGACAACCTACCGCTTTGCGGCAAGGTGCCAAGGCTTGAACGATGGGTCGAATATGCTTCTTAAGGCCCATCTGACGATGGGTCTTTTCTTTATGGAATAAAGGAAAAGGAGAAATAACAATGGAAGAAAAACCTCTGCGGATCGGAGGCGGGAAAACTGAGGCCTTTCTCGTTTGTGACAAGTCGCTGGAACGATGCGATGCGCCATTCTATTCGTGGCTTCGTGATGAAGGCTTTACCTTCGGCGGCTATCACGGAAACTACGGCTGTTGGTGGGCTCATGTTAACATTACCCGAAAGCAATTCGCTTACGGAATGCCGGGCGTTTGCCTTGCTTTGCCGATCGGAGATCATGCCATCACGATCGAAGAGTTTAAAACGATCTACAACATTTACAAGAAGTATGCCGGGAAAAACGTCTTCGTGTTCCACGAAAAACGGTTTGATTATTGTCCAGAAGTGGAATAACCAAGGCAAAAAGTCATATGTGCTGACATAAGGAGATGGCGCGTTTTATCGCGCCATTTCCCGCTTGACCACTCGCTGTTTTTGTTCAGCGGGCTGCTTCTCCCGTTCCATCTCCAACTCCCGCAGCCGCGTTTTGTTGTAAATCAGAAGATCTCGGATCGATTCTTTCATGTTCCCTTTTCCGGAGTGAAACACCGCGACCAGATACTTCTTGTCCTTGTACTTCTTGTAAAGCGGCTTCAGGGACTCCAACAACGCCTGGTCATGGCTCTCCGCACGGGTGAGCCAGATATTCACGCGTTTTTCCTCATCTTTGACTTCAATTTCCATTCTGCTCACCTCCATCATAGTTTTCCAGGTTTTTCTTTTTCATATACAGACCTCCCTTTACTTACGAGGCAGTGAGAAAGGCGTTTTTACAACCTTCTGCAAAAGTTATTTTTGTTCCCCCGCCAAGAAAACAAATAGCTGCCTCTACTTACGAGGCAGTGGGAATGGCTTTTTTATGACATTGAGAATCGATTTTCAAAAAATCTCTCAGATTTCGCTTCGATTTTATAAAAGAAAATGATTTTGGACCGCGAACAATTTGAGAGCAAGTTTCGCGCCGTATTACACTTATGCGGCGCCACTTGCCAGAGCAAGATTCGCCTTGTGCCACACTTATTCGTTTTTGCCGTTTGCTTCGCATGCCAAAACTTGCTGAGAGCAAGTTTCGCCTTGACAGACAAAAATGAATTTCGTGTTTTTTCCTACGGCACTTGTTGGGGATTTCGCTCCCCAATCCCTCGATCCACTTTGCGTCTTTCGCCGCGGTTCCTGCCTTCGGCAGTCACAGTTTTTGATTTCCAATCAAAAAGGAAGTGCTTGATCATTCCTAAAGAAATAGCAAGCGGATCATCCGAAACCGATCCAAATAGAAGCGCCCCCTTTGGGAAGAAAGGTGCATGAATACATAGTGTCTTTTGCAGTTTTTCGTTTGTATTAGTTCCGCCTATGTGGTAAAATACTTGTAGAGCATCGCAGCGCAAAGGAGTTGAAATCCATGCGGTCGCAGGACAGATGGCAGCTCGAACTAAGTGAATACATCCGCCAGGGCGAGCCGGATCGCGCCGAAAAAAGCGCGGCCTGGCAAACGGCCATCGGCCTCCAGGCGGTGGACGGACTGAAAACTTCGACCTATTTGTTGGAGACTGCGAAGGCGCACATCGAAGGCGACATTGACATTGCCGGGGCGCAGCGGCGCATCCAAAGCTACTACAAAGAGCAGGCCAACCGCAAAGCGGTGGAAGACGGCACGATGGAGGCGGATATCGTTTCCGCGCGCATTACCGAGCTGCTGGGAGAGAAAACTTTTCAGTTTTCCCCGGCCGAGCTGCAGAGCATTCACCGCCGTTTGTTTACCGGTGTATTCGATCATGCCGGACAATTCCGCGCCTACAACATCACAAAAAATGAGTGGGTGCTCAGTGGCGATACGGTTGTCTATTCCTCCTGGGAGAGCATCCGCGACACGCTGGATTATGATTTCTCGCAGGAAAAACAGTTCTCCTATGACGCGCTTTCTGTTCCGGAATCGATCAAGCACATGGCAAAGTTTGCGTCCGGTATCTGGCAGATCCATCCCTTCTGCGAGGGAAACACGCGCGCGACTGCGGTCTTCATCGTGAAGTATTTGAAGACCTTCGGCTTCATAGTGAACAACGATGTGTTTGCCGCGAACTCCTGGTACTTCCGCAACGCGCTTGTCCGCGCCAACTACAACAATCTGCAAAAAGGTATTCACGCCACGAGCGAGTATCTCGAAATGTTTTTTGAAAACCTGCTCCTTGGCACGCAGCATGAATTGAAAAATCGCTATCTCCATGTGGAGTATAAGAGCGAAGCCCCGGTTCAAAGTGCCAACGCTGAAATTTCAAAGTGCCAAAATGGCACTTTGGA
>JAZQJZ010000029.1:0-25796 GCA_045541915.1 Eubacteriales bacterium | reverse complement strand
GTTAAACCCCTTTAGGGGTGGCCAAAGCGGCAAAGACTCTAAGGCTTGAACAAAGAGAAAGCCCGCGCCTTTAGACGCGGGTCAGTCTCATGGGCTTTTAGCCCTTGTGCAAACCACCCGTTTGACGGGTGGTTATGATTTCATCATATCATTGATTACCTGGACAGTTTTACGAACCAGGATTTCACCGCCGACATGGCCGGTAGTACCAGAGGAAACATAAGCAGAATAGTGACTTCCATCTTCTGCCTTCTTAGTGGGCAGATATCCGTAAGCACCGCAACAAAGCTGGATTAAGAATGTTTGACGAGCTTTGATTCTGGCGCGCATTTGGTTGCCGTAATTCAAGAATAATTCATAAGGGTTTGTTGCAAACGCAATATCTCCAAGTCGCAAGAAATGCACTTCGATGCCAAACATATCCACTTGTTGCTGCAAACGATAACGAGAAACAACACCAGCGTGGATGTGAAGTCTCGCTTTATCCACATAGTTGATGGTGCGATTACCGTTCTCCATGGCAAATTCCTTCATGGCACGCATAGCTTTTTCGTATTCGCCAACCGTAACGCGACGAAGAGGAACATCGATGATTTCGGATTTGTGACGAAGAACCGTATCGGAAACATATTCGGTTACATCTTCAAGAGCATAGAAAATTTCTGTTGCAACTCTGCGACCAATCAAAGCGCATCCCTTGATATCAAACATGGAAGGATCTGCTGTTCTTTCAGTCACGTTCTCACGAATAATGTTAGGGTCGTTAATCGGCGTTTCAGGCTCCACCCAACGGATCATATCACGTGGACACTGATCACCGGCAGCGGAGCAAAGAGAAAGAAGATAGACATTCTCGCCGTATTTTTCACGGATTCTCTCTTTTACCATTCCCCAATAGTCTGCAGAAATAATACTACGGTGCTCCAAAACCTGCGCGGGACAAGCAATGTTTGCAATCACACCAGTCAGATTCTTTGCAGTGTCGTATGTAAAGAGCAATTCAATTCCACTATCATTGCCAGCCTCCAGCTCATCAAAGTTGGCGCAGTTGGTATCACCCCACATTTTTGCAGAACCATCGTCAAAGCAAACGCGACGGCAAAGACCAACCGCTGCGCGACCAAATCCGGTGGCATACATTCCTTCGCATCTGGCATCCCAAGCCTTAATAGCCGCTTCCGCGATTCTTTCTGCTACATAATCAAACGCTTTCTGTCCGATAAAAAGATCTTCACCGGCATAGGATACCAAAGTTTCATACTTTGCATCAGGAAGCATCTCTTTGATAATACTCAGTGCAGAAACGGAGCCAACAGAGACGGAATCGCTACGATCCTTGTACTGAAGAGAGGTATGCGTATGAATTGCGCTCGCAACAACCTTCTCAGCAGGAACATCGGGTCTTTTCTTCATATTTTCACGGATTGCCAAAACCAATTTGTGGCTTACAGAAATCAAATCGCATGAACAAAAGATTACAGAATCATCCCCACATTCCAAGGCGAGAGCCGTAACGGTAAGGGGTGATAATACCTGATTGGTAATTCGCTCGTAAAACTGGCCAGCAAGGTCGATTTTCACTCCGTCCGGAAGCAGACCAACCTCACTCCAACCGATTTTAATTTTTGCCATAAAATACTCCTATCAATTGATTAGATAATATCAATGCCCAGAATCAAGCAGAGATCTTCAATCAAGCCAACATGATCGCCATAAGAAATAATATAGTGCTGGCACATAACATTTTCAGCAAAGGCAGGAACGTCGTCCAATTCAATTTCAAGACCAGGAAGCTGAGGTGCTGGCTGAGTCCAACCGGCTTCCTCCCACTTCATAGGAGTCTTGCCATTGCCTTTAACAAGGTGCATGTAATACTGACCGTCGATACAAGTCAAACGGCACATGGTAATTTCGCCACCCTTTACCTTACTCACGTTAAGAATACCTTCAGAGAGTTCACCAAAAGCGGCAGGCATAACAGTAACATCGCCGTCAACGATTTCAGCGGGAACATAGTCAGGTACACCGGCAAGAACGCTATGTTCGAAAAATTCATAAAACTCAAGATAAGGTGCGCACTGACCGGTCAGATATTTTACCATCAACTGTGTGATGTTACCCAAACAGTCATTTTCGGGAATCGTGCAAAGTCCGGCTTCGTCCGAAAGAAGCATAAAGATCGGTGCAGGGGGAAATCCGCAAAGCTTCTTCATGCCGTCGACATCCTTCAGAGAAATCGCATCGTATCCGCGCTCGTCGCAAATTGCTTTTACTGCTAAATAGTAACCGGCAGCCTTTTCGAGCCCCTCACTCTTCGCTTCCTTTAAGAATTTCCACTTAGAAATGCACTTGTCAATTACTTCTTGCTTTTCCTCAGCAGTAACTTTTTGATAGCGCTGTTCCATTTCCAGCATTTCAAAGGTCTCAATCTCGGGTCCAATTTCGCGCTTCAAGGAGGGACCGTCACACTGGGTGCCGTAAAGGTTCATATCACGGTAACCGGCCATACCGCTTCTTGCATGACGGAGCTTGGCGGCAGCGGCTGCAGCTTTACCAAATTGTGCAACCTTCTTGGTATTAGAAGGAAGACCGATGATATCATAAATATACTTAAAGGTATATCCAAGATCAAAGAAGGTTTTGCGGATGGCGGTGGTGCCGGCCTGGTCCGCGGTGGTAACCAATCTTCCATCGCTTTCAATCCAACCGCAAAGTCCCCAGAGAACCATCGGCTTCTCTCTAAAATGCTCGGTTACCTTTACCACTGCGTGGGTGGGAATCCAACCAGCAATACAAATAACAAGATAATCAAATTCTTGCCCTTTTAGAGCGCTGACAGCCTTATTAATATCCTTTTCCTCATAGTCGTCCGTAATCGGAAATACGCGGATTAATTCTACGCCTTCCTTTTCCAGAGCATTTGCTGCGTCAGTACATTTTTTAATGATGATGTCGATCGGCGTATTGACTTCGCCAAATCCAAGAAATGCCGCTCTTGCCATTTTCTTTTTCCTTTCAAAAACAATAAATTTGGATTTTACTATTTATAAATTATCATAAAAAATAAAATAAATCAAGATAATTACGGACTTTCTCCCCTATTTCTTACGAAAGTTTTTCGCTAACAACGAATATATTTTCGTAATTCTTGCGTTTTTTTCATTTTTATGATATCGTATTTTTAACTAAAAAAACAAGAGGCTCTCTTATGAATATGACAAAGCTTGCAAAACTGGCCGGCTGTTCCCTTTCCACCGTTTCTAAAGCATTTCGCAACAGTCCGGAAATCAGCGAAGAAACTAAAATGAGAATTTTCGAAATTGCGAAAGAACACAACTGCTTGAACAAATACTATACACCCATTTACAAAAGACGGGTTTTTGCAGCAATTTGCCAAGAGATCACCAGTTCTGTCTACGGTGATATTGTTGAAACCCTCAACAAAAAGATTAGCGAAAACGGTGATACCTTTTTGATCTCATGCTCAAACTTTTTAAAGGATTCCTTCTCCGAACTAATAAATTATTACGTGAATTTCTTACGAGTGGATGGGCTGATCATTATTGATCATTCAGGTTACGATAAGAGATTGATTGCCGATGTTCCAACCGTTCTCATCGGAACCATCAGTGAAGAAAACAAGCACTCTTGTGACTGTATTAATTTCGACCGTAGTTATGGAATGCTCCTGGCTCTGAAGCATTTAAGGGAAATGGGCCACCGGGAAATCGGTTTTTTGGGCGAATACCACACCACCTCCTCAAAAAATATGTTTAAGGAAGCAGCAAAAAAGCTTTCACTTGAAACACGAGATGAGTGGATCATAACCAGTCGAGAGCGCAAAGGGGCCGCTGGCGCTGATGGAATCGACCGACTGTTTTCGGTCTCCCATAAACCCACTGCGATCTATACTGCGTATGATGCCATTGCCTTTGGTGCCATTTCAAAACTTTCGCAAGCAGGTTTAATAATTCCGGAGGATCTTTCCATCGTAAGCTCAAATGATTTGAGCATTTCTCAATACTCTACCCCCCCGCTGACAACTGTATCCTTTTCAACCGAGGAAGTTACAAATGTTACGCTAAGTCTTCTCAAGAGAAGACTTAAAAATCGAAATGCCCCCTATCAAAGCGTAACGATTCAGGGGTCTTTATCCATTCGAAATTCCGTTAAGGAAATATAAAATTTCAGCATTAAAATAAAAAAGGAGCAGACAATCTGCTCCTTTTTCTATTTCTTTTCACAAATTGATTCCGGAGATTTGATGGATATAAACACCAATTTCGCCAGCCGGTTCAAACACAATTGCTTTGATCTTCAGATCCGGCTTCGGATTGATCCATTCATAACGATAGACTGTTCCTTCCTTGCCTGAAAGGGAGATACGCTTTTCATCGGAAAACCAAGTACCGGAATAACCGTTGTGGCGGTAATAGCCTGCAACAAAGGGTTCATTTTGTCTGCGATTCCAATGACTG
Source organism: Eubacteriales bacterium (assembly GCA_045541915.1). Classification (GTDB taxonomy): domain Bacteria; phylum Bacillota; class Clostridia; order Oscillospirales; family SIG627; genus RGIG5579. The sequence goes on along the minus strand of JAZQJZ010000029.1, from coordinate 21,318 downwards.
AGATTGTTTCCGTAAACCATCGGTACCAATTCGAAGGAGTCGTCCTCATAAATTAAGTGGAAGGAACCGATAGAAACATTTTCTTTCCAAGGAATACGGCGCATAAAATTGGCTGCTGCACATTCAAAAATAAGACTGTCAAAGGAATGTTCAAAAGAAAGAACCTCACCGGGCTCAGCAGATACAAAATCGCTTGAAGTGTTCTGATAAAGAACGCTTTCCTGATGGCCTTTTGCCAGGGAAGGAAACTTTCTTGCTTCTAATTTTTCACGCATAGAAGGAATCATTCCGGCAATCAACTTATCGTAGGAATAGCGGCAATAGCTTGTATAGGTTTCGGACCAAAGCATCTGAGCTCCGTAGATAAAGTCATAGAGTTTTCCTTCTCTTGCTAAAACATCGCACTTCGCCTCAACCCAAGTAGAAAGCTGTCCGCCACGAACACCTTGCGTTCGGATTCGCTTTTCAAATCTGGGAAAATGACTCGAATACATGTTTCCGAACAAAACATCGAATCCGTGAGAGAGTAGATTCTCCTCGATATCTTTATCCATATGGAAATACCAGATGAAATCCAATAGTAAAATATCCTTCGGAATTTTTTCAATGGCATCAGAAGTATTGTATTTTGTTACAGGCTGGAGCATATCACCCCAGATCATCATTTTCAGGCCCTTATTTGCAAGGTAATCGTGAATTCGATTTATATCCTCGGCCAAGATGTCTGCAGGCTTTTTTTCACGGCACTTGGGGCAAAGTCCAACTTGATACAATTCATCATGGCCCATGTGAATGTACTCTTTGGGTTGGAACAACTCTACCACTTCATCAATCAAATCAAAAACGATTTCATAAGACTTAGGATTGGAAGGACAGAAGGAATGGCTGTAAAAACTGCTGGGAGGAACATCTGCATCTCGCTCATCCTCAACAGTATATTCAGAACCTGGCTCTTCCCTTTCTGCTATTTCCGGATAGGTTATCGTAAGATACTGAACGTGGGAAAGACACTGTATCTCAGGAATAACGTCAATTCCAAAGCGGCGTGTAAACTCAAGAAAATCGCGAACAGAATCCTTGCTTACGATCTTATTACCGCCGATACCGCTGTGAGGAAATTCAGGCCACTTGCCGGCTTTTACATTCTCCTGCACCCGAAGAAACGCATCGTTGATTTCTGGGTGGGATTCATATTGCATTGCGCCGGACAACTGCATAATAATAAAATTATACCCTAAAGGCGACAAGAGATCGCGAACCAAACTTTTTGCAAAGGACATCTGCTCTTCTGCAGGAATAAAAATGTGAATGCCGCGAAATTCACAAAACGGCTTGTCATTAATTTCGCAACAAGGAATCGTGCCCTCTTTTACCAATTTCAGCAAAGTTTCGGCACCAATGACAAAACCTCTTTTATCCGAGGCAGATACCTTAATTTTTTCAGGCGTAACCAAAACACGGTACCCATTCTTTTCGATGGCGTCGTCAAACTCAAAGCAAATCGCACCATCGTCAGATTTTTGCAAGTGGACACCATGCTTTTCTGACAACTTCTCTGCAAAAATTTCACCGGCATCTTGACCTTCATCGCAGTCACAACGGAACGAAGAAAACGAAGAAAGCAAAGCCACTCCTTCCCCGGAAGTAATACTGACAGGAGTGGGATAAATCATTTCTTCCTCAAACTCGGCACCAAAAAGATCAATGCCCTCCACAATGACACTGGAAAAATCTGTATTGATCTCAATAACAAACTCAGAAAGAGTTCTTTCGGCCGATAACATCAGTTTCTTCTCACAAATCTCTTTCCCGGTTTCAGCAGAATAGCAGAAAATTAAATTCTCTTTATCATGATCAAAAAGGGACACACTGGTAGGCTTACATTTTGCACCAAGGGAAACAACAACATTGTTGATAAAGTATTCTTCCGGCAATGTAACATGAATGTCGATTCCATTCCCAGAGAGATGTTTCCACTTATAATGGATTCTCTCGCCCAAAAATGGATTTCCATATTCCTCGCACTTACTCTCCTTTTCTAAGCTGTCTTTTCGATAGCAGGAAAAAACAAGACCGGGAATTCTTTCATTTAATCTTCCAATATACACATTAATACCTCCAGATTTAATTATTTCGATCGTGACGAAACATTCCAACCACAATGGAAACCAAGCTTAATGCTTCGCAGATAAAGCCGCCAATGGCAATGTTAACACCGTTGTAGATCAGCCACATGGGAGAGCAAATCAAGGAAAACTTACGAACCGTGGCCGCATCCTTAAAATGAAATCCGATGGTGGTAGCCGTAACACCAAGGATGGGAAGCAACTCAATCACGGCAGAAAACCAATTCCAAGGAGTATCAAAAACGGTAAATGTTAGAATATAAGATGAGAAAAAGAGCAGAACAAACACTAAAATCCAAACAGGCTTTTCTGCATGAAACTTTTCACGATTGAGAAAAACAATGGCACGAAAGAACGCAACGATATTAAGAATTGCGCCCACATATGCCTTGAGCATAAAAAAACTAACAGCAAAAAGTATGCTTCCAAAAAACTGAAAGGCAATGATACTCTTTTGTTTTTTGTTCTGGTAAGAAAGAATATTAAACGCCATTGCAACAATTCCGATTGCCTGGGCAGAAAACTCATAAAAAGTCATTGCATTACCTTGCTTTCTTAAAATTGCCGTAGGTTTCATTCACCGTTTCAGAGAAGGAGAAAGTATCATCATAATGAGAAAGAATTTCTTGAAGATCCACAATCTGGTGCTTGTTGATCACACAAATCAAAACCGATCTTTCTTGGTTCGTAAAACTACCAACACCCGTTAGCCGCGTGGAACCGTGTTTTAGTTTGGAAAGTATTTCTTGAGTGATCTCATCACCGTGCGACGTAATGATGGTGAATTTGCACTCAGTCTTCGTTCCTTTTATGATAAAATTTCCAACGAAACTGGAAAGGAAGCAGTAAAGAATACAAAGACAAACCGGCTTATAATCATAGATCAAGCTTCCGTCCTGACCTTTTGTGGCATAAACAAAGAAAGACATTGCTGCAACAGTGGCATTCAGCGTAAAGGTAATCCAGAAGAAATTTAATTCCGGCTTAATTTTACTGATAAACTTGGAGAGAATGTCAGTGCCGCCAGTGGAAGCATTGACGCGAAAGCAAACGCCGTAAACAAAGCCACTGATTACACCGCTAAAAATAACGGGGAAAATCGTATCATGACCCTTTGCATCATACTGAAACTGCTCTAAACCCAAACTTTGAATATATAAGAACGCAAAGGAATACACCAAACAAAAGCAAAGGGAACGCTTGGCAAACATTTTGTCAACGAAAAAGTATGCAAAAATACAAAGAGGAACGTTGATCAAAAGAGACATATAACCAATACTGAATCCAGTCTTATATTGAATCATGGTTGCGATACCGTTCAGTCCGGCCGGCGCAAATCCATTTTGAACGATAAAAAGCTGGTAGTTCAGCGCAAGAAAAAGAGCAACAAGAATAATTTTGATATAGGATAGAAATGAAATCTTTTTGCTTTCCATAAAAGACCCTTTCAAAAAAAATCAAAAATAGGTTTGATTAAGCAAGTTCGTCAAGCATCCGATCCAGCATTGCAAGGCAACGCGGAACGTGAAACGGCCCCTTAAAAGTGGAACCAATGCAGGCCGGCAAAGTAGGATTGCCATCTCTTCTCAAATAACCGTACCACTCACCGCAAGGTGCACTGGCAAAATGATCACGGCAATAATCAAGCAGACGGAAAAAGATTTCCTTGTATTTCTCTTCACCGGTTTCACGGTAGATCATAAGGCTTGCAATCAGAGCTTCGTTGTGAGGCCACCAAAGCTTCATATCGTGCTCGTATGCTTCCGGAGGATTTCCAAGACAATCAATAAAATATAGAATTCCGCCAAATTCCTGATCCCAGCCTCTCTCAAATGCCATATCAAAGATCTCAATAGCCTTTTTCTTTAACTCGGCATTACCGGTATTGATGGCTCGATCCAGAAGAAACCAGCTACATTCGATATCATGTCCCGGATTAACGATACGCCCTTCCGAAACATCAAGACGAGCGGTCCCGTCAGGAGAAACGTTCTCAAGGGTGCATCGAAGCTCAGGCTTTACATGATAGTCGATAATTTCCTTGACACAAAGGTCAGCTCTTTCGTTGTAAAGATCTGCCATTTCCGGATCCACTCTGAGCATAACAGATGTAACATTCAAAAGAATCATTGGGCCACCAAGGCCTCTACTGGGACGAGTATTAGGATCAGTCTTAGGAGGAAGACCGACGGGATCCTTGCCACCGTGGTTTAACTTCCAATAGGTATCATAGGCCTTTCTGGCTCTTTCCAAAAAGACACGGTCACCGGTAACACCATAATGCTCTGCATTGGCAATACAATAGAAAGCCTCCGAAAAAGAATAGCGGCGTTGACGGAGCGGTTTTCCGTCAGCGGTCACTGTAAAATACATTCTTCCTTCACACTCAGGATTGAAGCAATGCTTTTCCATAAAGTCAAGACAGCTTCTGCTGGCATCCAACCATTCTTTTTTCACGCCATAAACATGACACAGATAGGCAAAGATCCATCCGCATCTTCCCTGCATCCAAACGCTTTTATCCGTGGAAAAAACCTTTCCATCCTTATCCAAGCAGGAATAGAGACCACCATTCACCTCATCCATTCCGTTTTCCAACCAAAAGTTGGCAACATTTCGAAGTTCCTGAGAAACCCAAGCCTTCGCTTCTTTAAAATTCATTTGTGTTCACCTTTACGACCTTCAAACAATTAAGAGGACGTTCCCTTCCGTTAGAATGATAATAAGCAACAAGAAAATAATCATCGCCACCCAGAATCGTGGGATAGCAATAATCGTGATCCATATCGTTTTCCAAAAAATAAAGATTAGGAAACGCTGCACTATCGTGACCAACCCCGTCTGTTGTGCTCATCGCCAGAAGATACGGTGCCCTGCCGCGCAGTTTTCCCAGGTTACGGCCGGTATAGAGGCTGATAGGGTTAAACAGAGCAACAGTATATTTTCCGCAAACCTTCTTCACCATCATTGGCGATCTGGCGCCGGTAAAGAAAACATTTGGCTTCGGTACGGTCCAAGTGTCTCCATCATCCGTTGAGCTCGTTTCAAATTGACAGCCAATATTCGTTCGGTAATAAGCCCAGAGAGTTCCATCGTCGTGCTGGTAAACGCCAGGTTCCTCAAAGCCGCGAAGGTTCTCAAATGGCATCTCGTGCTTTACCCCATTGTCCTTCCAGCTCTTCCCATTGTCATCAGAGATAAAATAGCGAACATACTGCCCGTTCGGTCCTTTGCCAAGTTTTCGATCAACGCAGCCTACAGCAAATATGATACGACCGCTTTGTAGCTGGATCACACGGTCATTGTTCAAAACGTGATAAATGGTGTCTTTTGGTACGCAGCAGCGTTCCTCGCCCCAAGTTCTTGTTTCGTCAAAGGAGGAACGAACATAAGGACGACAAATGATCAGTCCGTCTTCCTCTGTTTTTTTCAAGTAAAACATTAAAATCTCATCGTTTTCAAGACGAAGGAAACTAACAGACATCACATTGATGGCATCGCCGTGGTGCAGGAGCATTTTCTTTCCGCTCCAGGTCTCACCTTCATCTTGGGAATACACCGCAACAAGATTGGCTTCTCCGTTGTCATGAATGTCTCCACCGCAATACTCGGTATATGCCAGAAGAATCGTACCATCCTTCAAGCGTAGAAAAGAACCTTCACCAAAACGAACAAAAACCTCATCGGTCTCTAAAAACAAAACCTGCTTTCCGATTTTCTTTAAATCCAAATCCCTCGGCTCTCTGTTCATTTGCACCTCCAAATTAAATCAATGGAATTACATATAATTGCACATTTTAATGATACCAAATTACTTTTCTTTTTGCAATGTAAATTACGATAAAAAATATGCAAAAAGCAAAAAAATTTCAAAAAGATGGAATATTAGTTTTTAATAAAAAAATCATCGATGAAACACGAAACGGGGATGAACTGAAGTCCTTTTCAATAACAAATAATCCCGCAACATTTGAAATGGAGCCAAACTCAACCCTTCTTTTCGAAAGCATAGAATAAGAACAAAAAAAGAGGTGAAATTCACCTCTTTTTATATTTGATAAATTCGGCTTTGACGAGCGTATTCTGTAGGAGTCACACCTGTTTTGTTCTTGAATGCGCGGCAAAAATGATATAAGCTGGAAAAACCACATTCCTCGGAAATAGCGGTAATGGAAAAGGGGGAACTTGAGAGGAGCTGCTTCGCTTTTTGAATACGAATATCGAGAATATACTGCTTCGGAGTTGTTCCAAACTGCTTTAAGAACAATTTTCGCAGGTAAACTTCACTAATTCCAATCTTTTTTGCAAGGTATAAATTTGAAAGTTTAGAATCGGAAAGATGTTCCTCGATACATTTTGTTACCGGCGTCAAAAAATGTTCATTCGGCAAATCTCCGTATACAACCTTGTCCAGAAGATCATAAAACGTACTGTAGCTCTTAAAACGCGTATTTTTAAACAAATACAGTTTCTGCATCGTAAAAAAATCTTTTAGGCAAGCTTCAGGATTCGTCAATGGAAAAACCATAATCTCATGACAATCAAATTGTTCGCATTCAAAATTGATCAGCGGAAAAGCGCCTGTCTGATCACCGCGCAACGTGTAGATTCCGTTTTTTGGCAAAATGATTGCAGTATTTGGAGCAGAAACATACTTCTTTCCATTCATTTCATAAGTAATCTGGCCATTGATGCAAAGTGACAAGCCAAAGCTGACGCGATTTTCCATTTGCACAAAGCGCCCTTTTTCAGAATTCACAATGGCCGGCTTATAAATTTTTGTAATCACCGGCTTATACGGAAAGCAAAATTTCATTTATCATCACCGATTCAATTATACTGTTTTTGCAAAAAAAATCAATATTTTACCAAAATAATGTATCAAAAAAGTTAAAAACATAACATTTTTAACATTGCTTCTCAAGCAAAAAAGGTTTATGATATTAATAGGAGGTGTAGAAATTGAATTTTTCTGGAAAAACTGCAATTGCCACCGGCGCTGCTTCGGGAATGGGTTTGCTCTTTTCTCAGCAATTTGCATCGCTTGGCGGCAATATTGTAATGTGCGACGTAAACGAGGCCGTTTTAAATGAAAAAGTAGCGGAGATCAATGAGGCCAAAGCCGGTCATGCAATTGGTGTCATTTGTGATGTTCGCAATTATTCCAGCGTTTGCGCGGCGCGCGATGAGGCAGTGAAAGCCTTTGGTTCCATTGATATTATGGTAAATTTTGCCGGCGGAACTGCTGTTAGAATGCTAAATGTCGAAAAATCGCTGGAATTTCCCGATATTCCTATTGATGTTTTTGATTGGGGGATTGATGTTAACCTAAAAGGACCTTTTTACTTTGCTCATGCTGTTCTTAAGCAAATGAGAGAGCAAAATTCCGGTTTGATCATTAACATCGGTTCGATCACCGGCGCAGAAGGGTCGAAAAAAGGTATGGACTATGCTGCTTCAAAGGCAGCTTTGATGTATGGTTTGACAAAATCCTTAGCGCAGTACGGCGCAAAATACGGGGTTCGATGTGTTTGCGTTTCTCCCGGTCCCGTTCTGACGCGAGCCAATATGTCAAAAATGAAAACTCTGTTAGGAAGGGCTGCAGATCCGCAGGAAATCATTGATCTGATTTTGTTTCTTGCTTCTGAAAAGGGACAATTTATCAATGGCGAAAACATTATGATCGATGGCGGTCGAAATGCAATGGTACGAAAAAATGATTAAGAAAACTTTTTTAGGTCAAACAAATCCTCTCTTAACTGTGATTCTTCAATGTGAAACCCCTGAGGTTGCCATCGGACGAATCCGAAATGCAAACTTTTTAGGAGCAGATGCATACGGTCTCCAGGTTGAATCCTTGAAGAGAGAGTATCAGAATCCGGATATCTACAAAAAAATTTTCTCTGAAATGAAGGGTCGCCCCTCTTATGTTACCTATTACAGAGGAAAGAGTAATGCCGGCCGGAGTGATGATGAATTGGCTGAAGGCATTTTAGAGCTTGCTGATAGCGGCGCAACCTTGTGCGATGTCATGGGAGATATGTTCTGCAAGCATGACGAAGAATTAACCCCCGATCCCGATGCGATCAAAAAGCAAATGAAGCTCATCGATCAGCTTCACTGCAAAGGTGCCGAGGTTCTGATGTCTTCTCATCTTTACAAATACGCACCGGCTGAAAGGGTTCTTGAAATTGCAATGGAGCAAAAGAAACGCGGTGCCGATATTATTAAAATCGTCACGAAAGCAAACAACATGGCAGAACAAATTGAGAATTTAAGAATTACCAATTTGTTAAATGAAGAGCTTGATGCTCCCTTTTTGTTCCTTTCCGGCGGTGTTTGTACGCTCCACAGACGACTTGGAATGCACCTTGGATGCTGCATGAGTCTTTGTGTCTATGAGCATGACGCGCTTTCCACCGCTTCCCAGCCACTCTTACAAACCATGAAAAAAATTAAAGATGAAATTGATTTTTAAAGGAGAAATGAAATGAAGGCTATTTTGGTAAACGACGACAAATCTCTCAGATGGGACAATGTTCCCGATCCAATTTGTGGCGCAGAAGACTGCTTGGTGAAAATCGAAGCCGCAGCCCTGAATCGCGCTGACCTGATGCAACGAGAAGGAGACTACCCTCCCCCTCCCGGATGTCCTGACTGGATGGGTCTTGAAATCGCAGGAACGATTGAAAAAGTTGGCGAAGAAGCCGCAAAGAAATCCAATTGGAAGGTTGGAGATAAGGTTTGTGCTCTGCTTGGCGGCGGCGGTTATGCGCAGTATGCCAACATTAAGTACGATATGCTGATGCCGGTTCCCAAAAACTGTTCAATGGTTGAAGCAGCTGCCATCCCGGAAGCTTTTGCAACGGCATACCTTAACCTGTTCTACGAAGGCAAGATAGAGGCCGGCAATACCCTTCTGATGAATGCCGGTGCCAGCGGCCTTGCCAGCGTGATTATTCCGATGGCAAAAGCTTTTGGTGTTCGTGTTATCACCACAGTTTTGACCGATGAGATCGCAAATAACATCAAGCACTTGAATGCTGATCGCGTAGTGGTGACCACAAAAGAAAACATTGCCGAAGTTCTGAAGGAAGAATTGGATAACGGTCATCCTGTTGACGTTGCCATTGACTGCCTCGGCGGTGAAATTATGGGTAAATGCATCCACTATCTGAAGCATGGTGCACGCTGGATTATGATTGCAGCTCTTGCCGGTCAAAAAACTGAAATTGATCTGAAAAACATTTACGTAAGAAATGTTCGAATTATTGGCAGCACCCTTCGTTCCAGAACGCCTGAAACCAAAGCAAAAATCCTTTCCGAATTGGTCGAAAAGGTATGGCCAAAGGTTGAAACCGGCGAAGTAAAACCCACCATTTACAAGGTACTGCCCATTACCGATGCAGAAGCGGCTCACGACATTCTTTATAAGGGACAGAATGTTGGAAAGGTTGTATTAGAAGTAAAATAATGATAAAAAAAGAACCACCCAAAAGGGTGGTTCTTTTTTTATTCATCGCAACAGGGATCCTCTTTTTTCTTTGCTTTTGGTTTTTCCGGCGCAGGATCGGTCACATCGCCGAGGCCTGAGGTTTCAGAGAAGATCACGTTGGATTTTGTCATATCCACAACATTGCTCGGCACAATGATCTTGGATGCTCTGCCATCGGACATGGAAACCAATGCCTCGTACTTCTTCAGTTCCAGAACCGTACTGTCAATACCGGCATTCATCAACTCGCGGAGACCGTCTGCTTCTGCTTTCTTGGAAAGGAAAATCGCCTTTGCTTCACCTTCTGCACGTGCGATCCTGGCATCTCTTTCGCCTTCTGCTGCCAGAATCATTGCCTGCTTGTCACCTTCCGCACGGGTAATGGCTGCCGCCTTATGTCCCTCTGCCTGAAGCAGGGTTTCACGGCGATCACGCTCGGCCTTCATCTGCTTTTCCATGGCATTCTGAATCTCGGCAGGAGGAATGATATTTTTTAACTCCACACGATTTACCTTGATGCCCCATTTATCGGTAGCTTCATCTAGGATCTCCGTCATTTTAGCGTTGATGGTATCACGGGAGGTCAAGGTTCCATCCAGTTCCAATTCACCTACAATATTTCGCAGTGTGGTGGCGGCGAGATTGGAGAGTGCGGAAATGGGATTCACTGCTCCGTATGCATAAAGCTTTGCATCATAAACTGCATAGTAAATGACAGTATCGATCTGCATGGTAACATTATCTTTTGTAATTACCGGTTGAGGCGGAGAATCCAGAACCTGTTCCTTCAGGGTTACTCTCTTGGCTACTCTTTCCAATACAGGAATCTTTACATGAAATCCGGCAGACCAGGTCGTTTTATACTTTCCAAGAAACTCAATCACAAACTCATGTGCCTGGGGTACAATTTTTGCATTTGCAAGTATAAAAACAAATATGATGATAAGACCTACAATAAAAGGTGTCATAATAAAACTCCTATCAAAAATTAATCAAACAAAAACTTATGCTCATCTTTTTAAAAAAGGCCACACTAATTTCAGCGTGGCCTTAAATCATTTATCGGTCGGCTTCGGCCTTCTTTTTCTTCTTCGACCAAAGAGGGGTCGCGATCATTCCGCAGCCGCTGACAACAAGGAGCGTCAACCAAAGAATTGCATTGGAATCATCACCAGTCTGAGGTCTGTCTGTAGGAACGGGTACTGGATCGGTAAAGGTGTTTTTAAATACGATCTGTTCCTTTTTGTTTCCATCAGAAGACAGCGTCAGGTCACTTGAAACAAGGACACCGTCCTTATCTGTAATTACAATTTCAACATCATAGATGCTTTCATCGTATGTGATTCCTGCAACCTTGTTATCGCGTTCAACAAGGGTGTAGCGATAAGTGCCGGCTTTTGAGAAGTTTAATGAAAATGTAAACTTACCGTCCTGATTGTTTTTGGCCGTTGCAATCTCGGTTTTGCCATCATCCAAAAGAGCAAAAACAAACTCGTTTTCTTTCAACTCACGACCGTTCAGTTCCTTTTGAAGTTCACCGTTTGCGCCTATGATAACTTCAACAGGCTTGGGAGCGTATTTGTTGATGAACTTAATGACAGGTTCATCAACTGTACCAACTCCCTCAACGGTTGCCTTCAGTTCTCCGGAGCCTTCATCGGTGACTGTAACAGTAACAGCAAAAACGGTGGTATCATAGGAATAACCGGTCTTGCCAAGATTCTTTTCTGAAACCTCATACTTATAAGTACCGATCTTGGAGAAAGAAATGGCGTCAAATTGGAAGATACCAGAAGCGGTGTTCTTCACAGTGGTCTGAGAAGGCATCGGTGTATTTTCTGTGACAGCCTTCAAAACAAACTCAAATTCATCAGCAGTCAAATTCTTATGGCCGCCCTGAAGCTCTTTTGAACCAAAGATAATAGCAGTGGTTTTGGCAGGGTCATATCCATTGTTGAATACAAGCTCAGAATCCGCCCCGGTCTTATCGGTAATCTTCGTAGTAGCTACTAATTTTCCTGTGGCTACATCATCCGTTACATCAACCGTAACCGTATAGACTTCACCGTCATAGCTAAAGCCCTTCAAGTTCTCCTGAACTTCACGAATCGTGTAGGAATATCGGCCGACTTCTGTAAACTGAACAGAACCGAAATTGACATCGCCGTTTCGATCGTTGGTTACACGTGTATTTTGCGGCATTGGCGTTCCGGGAGCTGCCTCCAGGACAAAACTGAATTCGCCGCCCTTGAAAAGATAACGGTTGCCTGCGGAAGCGGTTACCTTCTTCATTGCGGTAAACGAAACGGGATCCGTTTTTGCAGGGCTATAAGTATTGTTGAAAGAAATACTTGCCTTGCTCGTGGCCAAGCCGTTGATCTTTACTAGGATCTTTGCATTTACGCTATCGTCTGTTGCTTCAATTACCACATCGCGAGGCTGGTCATCATACACAATACCGGGAATACCCTCATTGATTTCTCTAACAGTAAACTTGTAGGTGCCGGGTTTATTGACCCTAATGGACTTCGAAAGTACTTCCCCTTTCACTCTGGTCTGCAGGGTGGCAGTATTTTCGCTGCCATGATCGAGCGCAATCTCAACAGCTCCATTGGCAATAGCATTTTTGGTTTCCTCATCAGAAGCCTTAATCTCAAACCTAAAGCTATCCGTAGAAAGCCAACCATCATTCTGACGACCAGTAAAGTTCTTTTTGATCTCAATTTCAGCATCTGCAGGTGTGGCCACGTAGCGGTTGATGATACTATCACCGCCAATGAAATAGGAAAGCGTAGCAGTCAAATTACCATTTCGGTCATCAACAACCTCGTAAACGGCAGTAATAACCTGGGTACTGTAGGTAATGCCGGGAACTTTTTCAGCATCCTGCGGAATCAGCTCTTCCACAGAAACAACGTAGGTTCCAGCCTTAGTAAAGGTCATATCGCCAAAAATCACATTGCCATTTGCAGCATTGGAAACGATGACTCTGTTGTTTTTGGTTGCCGGAGGAAGAATGATACCATCGGCAGGGTTAGCAGAAACAAGTTTCAGTTCAAATTCAAATTCATCTGCCTTCAAGCCATCATTGCGATCACCGTCGATCACCTTATTGATCAAAGGCAAAGTATTGACAGTGGGAGTAGGTGTATAGGTATTTGAGAATACAATTCCGTTTGCCGGGACAAAGGTTTGTGATGCTGGGTCAACCACCTCAAAAACCGGATTAGAAGCAACCAAATTGCCGTTTTGGTCATCTGTCACAACAACGGTGGCGCGGAACTGCGCTTGATCATAGGTAGTACCGTGCACACTGGGGGTAGGAATTTGCTCTGTTATGAAATATTCATATAGCCCGGCCTTATCATAGCGTGCATTTTCAACAAACACGATTCGACCGGAGTAAACACCGTTTGTGCCGACCGAATCAGCTGAATGGGTTACGTAGTTTCTGGAAACAAACGTTCCGTTAAAATGCTCAACCACTTCAAAATAGAATTCGCCTTCCAGCAAAGACTTGCCGGTCAGTTTTTTTACACCTTCAATAGTAACAGGGGAGCCGTTGAAGGAGGATGAATATTTATTTGTGAAGGTGGCAGCGTTGCCAGAGTTGCCATAGGAAACGCTCTTTACATCTAGCTGACCATCAGTTCCGGTATCTTCAACCACAACCGTCACGGTAATGACTTGACCGTCATATTGAACCGACGGGGACGTGGTTTGGTTGGGATCCTCATAAACCTTGAAAAGATAGGTGCCTGCCTTTTTAAATTCAATCTCTTCAAACGCAAAGGGAGAAGCAACGCCCTCAAGAGCACCGGTCACGGTTGCAATATTTGCACCAGCAGGGATTACAACATTACCGGTGGTATCGAGAGATTCCAGAACAAAGCGGAAGCTTTCGCCGGGTTTCATATTTCTTCCAGTAAGCACCTTGCTTCCATTGATATCGGTTTTTGCCGACAAAGGAGTATAGGTGTTATGGAAGGTAACGACCTCTTCCTGTCCAGGATAGATGGCATTCACATTCAAAATATGCGAACCGTCAATGCTGACCTCAACATCAATGGTATAAACAGTATCGTCATATACCATTCCCTGAACTCTGTTTTGAGGAATAACCTCGCTCATCTCATACCGGTAAGTGATCTTCGATTTACCAAGTGCATTCAGTGCCTGCTGAGAGAAGGATACTGCCGGGAAGGTAATATTGTGTCCTTCATTTTCCGTAACAAAAACATCGCTATTGGAGGGCATCGGAACCTTGCTGGTATCCGTATCCACAACCTGTCCGTTTTCCACAATGCCAATTGCCTTCAGCTGGAATTTGAACATGCCGGAAACAAGGGGGTTTTCACCGGAATTGTCAGTATAAGCCTTTAAAGCAACCGGAACACGTTTAACATCATCAACCGAATATTTGTTTACAAATACAACGGCATCTTCCGCCTCCTGACCGGGATTTAAAACAATTTCTTGATTTGCGTTATAGGAAAACAGAGGAGTTGCATTGTCATCATACAGTTTCTGAATATCAGAAGATTCAACCTTCAACGTACCGCTTCCATCATCAACAACCGTAACAACCAGGCGGTAGAGAGATCTGGAGTAGGTCATACCGGGCAGATAAGCGTTGTTGTCGGGTTCATTTTCATAAATCGTATAACGATAAACACCGGGATTGGTGAAACGAATTTGACCAAAATCAAAGGTGGCCGTATTGCCGCCAACAACGTCGGGGCTGGTTACAACAACACCGTTTTCAGCATCATACCCCTCGGGCAAAGGAGCATTATTGTAAGGCGAAATAATAAAATTAAAGGAATCTCCGGATAGCCAATCACGTCCTACCAATTCTTTGGTTCCGGCAAGACTGCCGTTGGTCGGGAACAAAACAGAAGTTACACTATAGGTATTCGTAAAGGATGCAATACTGGTTCTGCCGGCAGAAATGGTGCCGGTATTGCCCTGTGACTGCTGAACAAATCCAGGTTCCGCTTGCTCCGTCACAACATACTGCGTTCCGGGAGGAAGAGCATATATCGTGGCAGTCTCCCCTGCCTTGAGATGAATCGAAGCGTTGGAAGCAGAAACAGTACCAGTGCGAACAGTGCTTTGGTTCTCATTCACAACCGCATAATCATAAGTTTTGCCACCCTGCAGAGCGCCATTCAGATCCAGGTTAAATACAAAGGATTTATCGGGAGCGGTAGCTCCGCCGGTGGTATTTACGCTCTTACTGATCGAAAGATCACCGCCTGCCGCAGCAGTTAGAACACCGTTATTTCCAAGGTGAACGATAAATTTTCCGTCATAGGCACTGGTGCTGCCGGGTGCGTAATGAAATTCAGGAGCGTAAAAATCTTCAGCAGTTTTGGTTTGGTTGTAGGTTTTGGTTCCTTCAAACTTCAAAATTCTGTTAAGACGAGGGGTGTCAGCCTGTCTATAAAGTTTGCCGTCACTTCCAACCTTGATGGTGGTCCGTTTTAACTGTGCGCCGGTTCTTTCGATTGCAGTGGATTCAACGGAAGCACCATGATAGTGAAGATCTTTATAATAGTAGACAGTGTTATCCGCAAGATCCACATCCAAATTGCCTGTGGAAGGTGCCTGTTGCGTAAAATCTGCATCTAAATAAATGGGGGTATCTTGCAAAATATAATAAAACTTGTTGGTATGAGAGGGCTCAAATTCTACCAGAGCATCGCCGGCTGTAGAGCCATTGACTGTATAAGAGTTGGTATAAACATTGCTGTAAAAACGAATGGTACCGTCAGCATTGGTGTTGGCATTCAAATAGCCGGCAGAAAGCTTCGTCTTATCGATATATACAGTTCCATCATCTGCCTTCTTAGTGACAGAGGACTGAAGTCCGACGGAATACACAACTCTGGCCGGAAAAGCGCCGTTGTTGGTGTGGGTTTTCACGGAGCCGTCTGCATTCAGGAGAACCTCATTTACACGGAGCGGAATAACAGATGCTGGAATCTTAATCACAAGAATCTGATTTCCGTCTGCGTTGGTTTCAACGGTGATGACAATATTTTTAATCTCCTGATCACCGTAAACTGCGCTATGAATAGATCCAGAGAAGATATAGGTAGTTTTATTGCCACTGGTAGTCATATTCTTTGCTGTAAAGGTATGACCGGCGTAGATGATTGCTTTTACATCCTTTACTTCCATGTAATGGCCAATGGGATCGGTAAAGGTAATGTACCCATCGGTCATCGGATCGGCGCCCTTAATTTCAGTGGGCACTTGAGGCGCGGAAACAGAAATGCTGGAAACGATCTCATTAAAAACATCAATTACCGCAGAGGCATTGTCTGCATCGTAGTAGTCATCAACATAGTCGTAACCATCAGCGGGATCCACATCGTAACCGGTGTTGGGATGTCCAAGCGCGAAATTTTTATCTGCATAAACCCAGCGTCCAAAACTGGAGGTCATTTGACCGACGTTGATATTTAAGGTGCCGGTGTTTCCATTGGCGGTATAGGAAGACCAATAGTCTTTGATAGTCGTCTTCATGCTATTGGAAACACTGTTGTTATTCCAATAAGTACCGGGATCTAAGGTCATATAGGCCAGGTTCTTCTCATTATCGGAAAGCTCAGAAATTCCCATACCAACAGAATAAACCGTTGTCGCAAACGAGGTATCGGCAACATTATAATTGCGATTGATCGCATCCTTCATATAGGATCCGACCAAAATTGCCTTCATACCGTTACCGGCATAAGGAGCGCTTCCGGGGCCATCATTGGCATTATCAGCAGGAGCCCACCAAGAGGAGGAGCTGGAAGAATAGGTAGGAGAACCGTCGGAAAGAATGATAACAGACGGCACTCTCTGAACTGTGGCACCGTTAATGTCAACGGTCGTTTCATTCTCATCGGCTAAAATCTTCATTCCTTCATAAAGACCAACCTGAATGTTGGTTCCACCCTCCACAGAGGTGTTAAGAGTTACCGTTTGGTTGGAGGAATTGACAGCGTTGGTATAAAGAGTGGCATAATTGTTGGAACCGGTTTCACGGTTCAAGGTGAAATACTCAACCTCTTGGTTTTCCCATCTGTTGGGACCAGGCTGTTCAATTTCAACCAGTCTTGTGGTCTTGGTATAGCGGTCCAGTGGTAACAAAACTCTGGCGTTGGTGCTAAATGCAACAACAGCAACACGAGTATAAGGGTTCAGTGACATCAGTTCATCGATGGCAGCGTTGGCGGCTTGAACCGTATTGTAGATACGGCTTTTATTATTATCCATATTGCTTTCAGCGTTGCTCATTGATCCGGAAATGTCTAAAATCAGAACAACATCCACCGGAGCCTGTGTCTGGCCTTCGATAGATTCGGAGGTGGCAAGGGCAGAAAAAGCAACGAGAAAATCCTCGCCGTTTAAGTTCTCATTCAGCTTTACTGTTGAGGTTCCGCCGCCGTAAGTAGCAAACGTTACATCATCTGTATAGACGGATTTATCGGTCCACACCCGTCCGGAGAACTCGGTGGAAGCATTGTCTCCAAGAGATTCGGAGTACTTGGTAGAAGTATCCAAATCGGAAACCTTGGTTCCAACCCCACCTTCATAAGTATAGGTAGAAGCAGCAAAAGCCGAAAGACACGGAACAAGCGTCTCGAAAACCATCACAAACGCAAGTAAAACCGTCAAAACGGATCTGCCAATTTTTTTAGTCATAACAAAACCTTCTTTCTCGCCAAAAATCAAAAATTTGAAGTGAAAAAACTACGCATTGGCAACAGACACATCATCCGAAGCCCCGAGAGATTGTGAAATCCGGCGAATCACCGATTTCAGTTCAAGCAAAGCTGAGTCACACGCAGGCTCATTCAACAAACGTATAGGAACTGTGGCACTACCATTGCCGGAGAGCGGCATTCGGGAATAGACCGTATCCAAAATCCCTTCTGCATTGGGTGCGTAAATCAAAATCAAGTGGTAATCAGTCTCATCAACCATTTCGGCGGCATCCTCATATTGATCAATCTGCACCACGCCGTGTCTAAGCAAATATTCACACGCTGTGGGGAGGTTTCCGCATACTGCGACTTTAACATTCCGCAGTGTCATATTCGCACTCCTTTCTATCCGTTTAAAGCTGCTAACTTTCTACCTGTAATCTATCATAAAAATTCGCTTCAAAACATAAGTGCGTAAAATTGATTCATTTTTGCGCAAAATTAAACATTCTATGTCCAAAGCATGCACCAATCCCAACTTTCTAAAAATCAAACCTTGAAAAAAACGGCGTTCTGTGATACAATTAAGCAGTATTTTTTTCATTTATGAGGTGAAATTATGAGAATTGCAATTTGTGATGATGAAAGCATTTGTCGCGCCAAAATTCTCAACATTGCCACAGATTATGCAGAAGAAAGATCGGATCAGGACGTAACCTTTCACATTTTCTCAACCCCTGAGGAATTACTCTCCGATGCCGCACAAAATGGCTTCTTTGACATCTATATTTTAGACATTGTAATGCCGGGAATGAACGGAATTCAGCTGGGTCAATCTCTTCGCGACGCCGGCATGGACGGCAAGATCATCTATCTTACCTCCAGCAAGGAATATGCGCTCGAATCTTTTCGAGTCAGAGCCTTTGACTATATTCTAAAACCGATACAAAAAGAAACCTTTTTTTCTGTTATGGATGAAGCCGTTTCTTCCATTCACATCAAAAAAGATCGCGTTCTGCTTGTAAAAACAAAGGATAATAACGCCAGAATTACCTTTGACAGTATTCTATTCGCCGAACGCAAGGGCCGAGCGATCCAATATCACTTAACCGGCGGAAAAACAGTTGAAAGCACAACACTTCGAACCTCCTTCACCGCAGCGATGACTGATCTTATCTCTGACAAGAGATTTCATCTTTGCGGAGCCGGTTTGATTGCAAATCTTCATCACATTTCCATGGTAGAAAACGAGAGTGTCATCTTCTTGGATTCAAAACGAGTTTTTCTTGGAAAGAGGGCTTGTCGCGAGCTCCGAACCGCTTGGAATGTCTATTGGATTTCCGCTGAAGGAGGAAAATAATCGTGTTAAGAGAGTTATCCCTTTTTTGGTCGATGTTCCACGCACTTGTTCTTTTTTTCTTATTGTATGAATCTAGATATGCCCAAAAAAAGACTCGGGTGATCAGCATCGCCACCATGACACCACTAACGATCCTCAATTTATTTCTTGCTTTCTTTTTGGACGCAGATCAAATGGGTCTTATTCTTCTTTTTACCCTTTCTCTCCCAAGCCTTTTAATTTTTTGGTTTTTAGCGAAAAACAGAGACGGTCGCTTTTTCTTCACATTCTGTTTGGTTGATACCGTTGTTCTTGAAGTCATCTATATCACTCAAATTCTCGATCACTATATTACCCCGAAAAGCAATCTATTTATGTTCCTCACAAGACTTGTCATCTTTCCTTTGATTGTGTGGTTTGTGATCAAAAAGGTCCGAAGCTATTATTTGGAGGTTCAGAAGTTCACCAAAGAGGGATGGAGCGTGTTTGCACTGATTGGTGCACTTTTTTACATACTGATTTCCCTTGCAGTCAATCACCCGAACTCAGTTATTACCCGTCCGGAATACCTCCCCTCTGTTTTTCTTATCTTCGTATTAATTCCGATCATTTACGTGCATATCATCTCCAATTTACACCGTCAGCAAAAAATTCACAACATGAAGGAGCAGGAGAATATGCTAAATCTGCAAGTTTCCAATCTCACCTCAAGAATGAACGAGCTAACCGAAGCGGATGGGAAATTCAGAGTGGAACGTCACAATTTCCGTCACAAATTAAAAACTCTGGCAAGCCTCATCAAAACCGAGCAATACAACGAATGCCTTTCCCTACTCATTGATTATGAAGAAGCACTGGATAAAACAAGAATCGAGCGATACTGCCAACATACAGTGCTGGATGCAGTGCTTTCCACATACATTCAAAGGGCGCGCGATCGCAATATCAAGCTGGATCTGGGATTTGCCTTTCCGGACAAGCTTCAAATGAAGGAAGCCGAACTTGCCACAGCCATTGCCAATGCCTTCGAGAACGCCATCAATGCTTGCGAGAAGGTAGAACCAGAACACCGTTTCATAAACATTAAAGTATTGAATCATCCTCGCTTTGTGATCCAAATTGCAAACAGCTATGTGGGAGAGATTGAATTCGATCAGGATGAGATCCCCATCAACAGAGAAAACGACCACGGCTTTGGTACGCGTTTCATTGCCGCATTTTGCGAAAAAAATGGTGGCTTCTATCAATTTCACGCTGACGGCAAAATTTTTACACTGTATTTGAATTTTTAGATAAAAAACAGACTGAGATTTCAGTCTGTTTTTTCATTCTATATTTACTTGTTTTCTTCTTTTGTTTTTCTCTTCTGCATCAAAAGTGTAGCCAGATCGTAATCGAGCCAAGTGTCAATATCAAGCGATTCCACAGCGTTCATTTTGTATGCGATGCTGGTCGGTCCGAAGAAAGTTTGACTTTTAATGTACGTAAAGGGCTCTGAGATATATATGGCACCGTTCACGCAGTATTCATCGTAATCCTGACGTCTGCCCCTGCTCTCATCATAGTGAAAATGCTTCAATGTATTGTCCTTTTCAATGGGGAATATAAAACTGGAGCAGGTTTCGGAACGCTTGACCGAAACCACGTATTCTATACCTTTTGCCCTTGCATCGTACATTTCACACGCCTCCTTGATGTGGGTGGCGGTACGCATGGGAGATGTAACCTGCAAGAGAACAAAGTAGTCACAGGGTTCCTTGTAACGGTTCTGAAAAAAATCAACTATAACATCGTATGTTGAAGCGGTGTCGGAAGATAATTCCGCAGAGCGCATCATAACTTCAGCGCCGGCACGACGGGCAATTTCAGCGTATTTTTCTGAATCCGTCGTTACGAAAATATGTTCAAACAGACCGGTTTTCTTTGCTTCTTCAATGGCATATACAATCAGTGGTTTTCCACACAAGTCAATTATATTTTTATCCGGCACACCTTTCGAACCGGATCTGGCGGGAATAAGTGCAATTCGTTTCATAATGTTCTCCTAAAATATCCTCCATAAAAATAAGTGCGTCATTATTATACCAAACTTCTGAGGATAGTTCATTTTATAAATTCATTTTCCATATTAAAAATTCATTCCAATTACTTATTACCTTCCAAAAATCCAAGTATTTAAAGAATAAGTGAATAGTGAAGAAGTAATAGTGAAAAAGTAAAAATCCCCGTACTTTCGTACGAGGATGTTTGGCTGTTCCGAACCATTTAGATGCCACATTGTTTTTTGATAAAAGAGCTAAAATTTACGATTTTTATTATTTTTTCAAAAAATTATCTATTCGATAAATTGGAATTTACTTCTTTAATACTTTCTTGCACCAAGTACGTTTGTTGCATTTTGGACACTTCAAATACCGAGTCGTTCCTCTATGCATCGCATTAAGTGCCTGCATATAGGTAGGTACAATCTCGTAACCGCAGTTCTTGCATTTATAAGCACCTGCGCTAACCTCAAGCTTTAATGCGTAGAAGCACGGTATCAGGAAGACCACGCAGAGCGCAAGTATCGCAACGAGCATCCAAGGGCCCTCGGGCATAAAAAACGCGATAATCGCAAGACCTCCGATTAATCCAATGATACTTACTGCCATGATC
>JAZQJZ010000028.1:0-1654 GCA_045541915.1 Eubacteriales bacterium | reverse complement strand
CCTCGGTAGTTGGGGATATTCTCCGTGAGCATCTGCACATAGATGCCGGAAAGCCCCAGCAGCTTGATTTGCTGTGCTCCGGTAGCCGCATCGGCATAGTTCACATCCACCGACGGATTCGTGGTGAAACTCTCTCCCAGGTTGCAGCAGGCCGCCCGCAGCAGTTCCTTGGAACTGATGAGCTCCGTATTGCCCAGCCCGGACGACTTGGTACGCCCTGCCCGTTGGGCCGACACCGTAACTTCTTCCAGTGCCTTCCCCTTGAGGGATTCTATGGAGTCCTGATGCACCTGTGCCGTGGTAGAAAGAGAGCCGAAGAGCCAGGTTAGGATGAGCAATTTCTGTTTCATGGGGGTAAATATAGGGTATTTTGTTTAAAATTACGAAAAAAGGGGGATTTTTTTTCGGGGGCTTGCCCCCGGGCCCCTTTCGGGGAAGGTGTTCCCCGGGGCTCCTTCTTTTCTTCGGGGCTACCGCCCCGGACCCTGTTTTGGGGGCTTTGCCCCCAATGCCCCTAGTACCTTTTTTCTTTTCGCGAAAAAAGAAAAAAGTACTAAAAAAGAAATTCGCCGGCTGCATGAATTTTGCTAAAAAAAGCACGTCCTTTCTTAAAATGCTCAAACTCGGAGCTCCGCTCCTCAAACAGTGAGCATTTCTTAACAGAAAGTCCCCACTTTTTTCTTCACGCAAAATTTATGAGGCCGGAACTGGGTGTTATGGTGGTCGACTTCGCTTCGCTGGTCGACGGTGGGTGTCCCCATTTGAGGTTCTGGTCCACTGGATTACACAAAGATGGCTTCTTTATTAATACGTTCTTTTAGCAAGCTGTCCATTCCGTCTCTCATACGGACTAGGTCCACGGGGCAGCCTAGTAATCTTTCTAAATCGGTCTGGATAAGGTCAAGGGTCAATAAGGTAGGAACACGGCCCTCATAGCATATATCCACATCACTGTTAGGAGTATGCTCACCACGAGCCACAGATCCAAAAATGCCAATACGGGTCAGTCCGTATTTGCCCTCCGCTATAGGCTTATAGCTCTTCAGCAACTTAATTATCTCTTCCCTAGTCTTCATCCTATTTCAATTTTAAGGCCCTACTCGCCCACACAGAAACACCCACAGCGACGAGCGAAGCAATGTCGCCCAGAAAGGAAGAGGATTCCGGCCTCATGGATTTCAGGTTAAGAAAATCGGGTGGCTGTAGGCGTTAAGAAACGCAAACTGTTTGAGGAGCATAGCTCCGAGTTTTTGCGTTATAGCCTGCAGTGCCCGATTTTTACTGAAATCCGTGCAGCCGGTGGACTTTCTTTGCTTCGTTTCTTTCTTCCATGAGAAAGAAATGAAGAGCCCTTCGCGGCTAGAGCGAACAGGGTCCGGGACAGAGTCCCGAATCGGGGGCCCGGGGGCAGAAGCCCCCGAAACAAGAGGTCCGGGGAAGAATTCCCCGAAAAGAAAGGGGCCGGGGAAAGCCTTCCCCGAAAATATTACTCCACCACCGGAACCTCTATCTGTGACCCATACCGATGGTACTCATTCGCTATGGATTGTTCCTGAATATAGAGTGCCAGCTCTATCCGACCATCCTTCACAGGAGCCGAAGAAGCAACGTACTTATCATGGTTGGCAGCGGCCTCCCACACCACATCAGGCAT
>JAZQJZ010000027.1:0-1898 GCA_045541915.1 Eubacteriales bacterium | reverse complement strand
AAGGCGCGCGGGATGCTGTTCCAGATCATGAACAAGGCCGAGGCCAACGAGCTGATCCGGCGAAATCCGGTGGCCTGCGCGGAGAAGATGAAGGCCAACAAACCCATAGAGGCGAAGGAGGCCTTCACCGCCGAGGAGGTCAAACGGATGATGGAGGGTCTACCGCACGACAAATACGGAGACAGCATCCGCCTGATGTTGGGTACGGGTATCCGTATGCAGGAACTCTTGGCTCTGGAACCGCGGCTGATCGAGGAGGACGGCTCGGCGATCCATATCCGGCAGGCAGTGAAGACCATATCCGGGCCTGTGGAGATCGGTGTTCCGAAATCCAGAGACAGTGTGCGGGACGTGCCGGTACCGGAGGGCCTGCGGCCCATCGTGACCGGTCTGCGCAGCACGGAGGACAAGTTCGTTTTCCAATCTCCGAAGAAGGAGCAGCCCTTCGATCCAAAGATGTACCGGGAAAAATTCAAGGACTACATCGAGGCTCTGGGCGATGTTCGTGTGCTGACACCGCACTCCTGTCGACACACTTATGTGAGCCAGATGCAGGCGCTGGGCGTGGATCTCGCGACCATCCAAAGCATGGTGGGCCACGCGGATCTGGACATGACGCAGCATTATCTGCACGTGCAGTCACCGGTCAAGCAGAAGGCGGTGGAGGCGTTCAACAAGGCGTTTTTGGGAAACGATCCCGGTTCCAGTCAAATTCCAGTCGGCGCCTAATTTCAGGGCACAAAAAGTACGAAAAAGTCCTGAAATCTTGCGATTTCAGTACTTTTCTGGTGGAGATAAGCGGGATCGAACCGCTGACCTCTTGAATGCCATGGAAGTTCAAAAATAAATGAGGCGGAAAAATTATAAAAAGCAGAAAGAATGGAAGGATTTCAGACACTTTTGGAACCCGATTTTTCTGTATTTTTCCAATATTCTTTTCCAGTTCCACACGATTCCACACGCCGCGCGGGAAAACATGGCCTGCCTCGAAACGCCCAGGGGATGTGGTCATTTTGCTTTCGCCTGTCATTTCGCATCTATCACAACGGAAGAAAGCTGCAAATTCTCGTAGGCGAGAACGGAAGCTTCCTGTGATTGTGGCAGACGGAGAACGGAGGAAAGCTGGGATCTCGAAAACGGGACAAACGGAAGAAAGCTGTGATTTCACACCAGGCAAAGCGGGAACTTTTTTACGATAAAAGTGCTCAAGTTCTTTTAGCTCTTAATTACAAAAGCGGAAAAAATCTGTGTTTTTGCACTCGGCAAAATCACAGGCTTTCTTCCAAAAAGCAGCACGAAAACTGTGATTTCGGAAACCTGACAAGCAAGGCATGGGCCAAGCTTTGTAAGGAGAAAACCACCCTCGGGAGCAGAAGGGTGGTGAAGCAGATCCGTTTGCTCGAAGCATCATCCGGCAAGAATAGAATACCCCTGACCAAAACAAAGCGCAAGGAACCTGCGGGACACTCCCCAAAAGAATGCTGTCCGACGGAAAAGAAAAAATCGTTGTAAAACCGGAAAAACTACGCTACAATAAAGAAAACGGACAGGGGAGGCGAGAGCGTGAAAAGGGAATATGTTTTGATGAATCAAAACCGTCCGGTGCTTCGGTTTTGCTGCGAACGCAACGCCTTTGATGAGCCGGAGTTTTCGGAACTGGAATGGCTCTCGGATCTCCGTCCCATCGGCTATGGGAATCTGGGCGACTTTCTGGCCAGACAAGTCGGAGGCCAAGCGGTCTTAGGAAGACAATTAATTAAGGCAACTCCTTGGCTCACAGAACGACATGGCTACGATCCGACTTCAACGCCTTTGATGAGCCGGAGTTTTCGGAACTGGAATGGCTCTCGGATCTCCGTCCCATCGGCTATGGGAATCTGGGCGACTTTCTGGCCAGA
>JAZQJZ010000026.1:0-89059 GCA_045541915.1 Eubacteriales bacterium | reverse complement strand
TAACCGACTCCAATGAAGCTATTAACCAAGGGCTGATACGTCTTTCCATAATCTGTTTTTCATATTTTCTGGCAGGTATTATGGACGTTTCCACAGGTTCAATCAGAGGAATGGGCGTTTCTCTTACACCCATGATTATTACTGTTGTAGGTGTTTGCGTAATGCGTGTGGTATGGATTTACACATTTTTTCAGATTCCACAGTTCCACACCCCTGCAGGGCTTTATATTTCCTACCCGATAAGCTGGATTCTGACATTTATAGCAGAACTGATAACATTTATTACGGTTTATAAAAAAAGAAGTAGGAATTAAACGTATTATATCAAAACTAATTAATAGCACCAAATATCGTTTATGATATTTTGGTGCTGTTTTATGGCTTTAGCCAGTTGAGGACGGAACGTCCGAAACAAACAACCACCCGCTATGCGGGTGCGCGTCGAATGTTATACAAAAAAATTCCCCAAAGTAGTACAATAAGGTTGTTCAAGTCTTAGAGAACTACGAAAGGAGAATTTTAATGGCTAATAGCACAAATAGTTTATCACATACAAAATGGTTATGCAAGTACCATATAGTAATTGTTCCAAAATACAGAAGGAAAATAATATACAATCAATATCGAAAAGATTTGCAAGACATCATAAGAACACTTTGCAGATACAAAGGTGTAGAAATAATAGAAGGGCATATGATGCCCGACCACGTACATCTACAGCTCAGCATACCACCAAAAACGAGCGTAGCGAGTTTTATGGGATACCTAAAAGGTAAAAGTGCGTTGATGATGTTCGACAAACACGCAAATTTAAAATATAAGTTTGGCAACCGTCACTTTTGGGCAGAAGGATATTACGTTTCTACAGTAGGCTTAAATGAGAGCACAATAAAGAAATATATACAAGACCAAGAGAAAGCAGATATTGCATTAGATAAGTTGAGCGTAAAAGAATACGCAGACCTATTTAGTTAACCCCTTTAGGGGTAGCCAAAGAGGCAAAGACTCTAAGGCTTGAACAAAGAGAAAGCCCGCGCCTTGAGACGCGGGTCGGCATTATGGGCTTATAGCCCTTGTGCAAACCACCCGTTTGACGGGTGGTTATGATTGCATAAAGAATGAATTTTCTCTTGACAAAACTGGGTATCTTGTGTATAATTTGAAATTGTGTCACGGTAAATTTTCTTATGCCGTGCTTCTTGCCTCTTCTGAGCGGAGAGGTCTTATGTCCAAAAGGAGGTAAACATAATGGAAAAACTGAAGGGCAAATACGAAACTGTTTTCATCGTGAATACCGAACTTGGCGAAGAGAAGGTTCAGGAACTTGTCGCCAAATTCAAGGGTATGATCGAAAAGGGTGCCACCGTCGAGAATGTCGATGAGTGGGGTAAGAGAAGACTTGCTTATCCCATCGAAGACGTGAATGACGGTTACTATGTTGTTGTGCAGTACACTGCAGACCGCGATTTCCCCGTAGAGTTGGAAAGAGTCTTCAATATCACCGAAGGCATCCTTCGCTCCATAACGATTCGCATCGACGCGTAACGGTGAACGGATATGGCATCGTTTAACAAGGTCATCTTGATCGGCAACTTGGCTGTTGATCCGGAATTAAAACAGACCCCCAATGGCATTTCCGTTACTTCGTTTAGCATTGCCGTGTCCAGAAGATTTTCATCCAAAAACGCGGAAAATGCTCAGCAGGCCGATTTCTTCAACGTAGTCGCTTGGCGCGGCACTGCTGAATTCATCACCAAATATTTCCAGAAAGGCAAGAGCATCCTGATCGTGGGTTCTCTTCAGTCCAGATCCTGGACCGATCAGAACGGTCAGAAGAGATATGTTACCGAAGTGGTAGCAGAAGAAGCTCAGTTTGTGGAAAAGAAAAATGACGGCGCTGCCCCCGTGGCAGGCGCTGCCCCCGCTCCCTACGGAGCAAGCCCGAAGGACGTCGCCTTTGAAGAAATGAGCACCGACGACGACCTTCCCTTTTAACTTTAACGATACGGAGGAAAGATAAATGGATAAAGAACAAAAGGCATTCCGCCCCAAAAGAAAGAAAAAAGTTTGCGCTTTCTGCGCTGAAAAAGTAGCTCAGATCGATTACAAGGATGCTGCAAAGCTCCGCAAGTTCGTTTCCGAGCGTTCCAAGATTCTTCCCAGAAGAATCACCGGCACCTGTGCAAAGCATCAGAGAGAATTGACCACTGCAATCAAGCGCGCTCGTCAGATCGCCATCCTTCCCTATATCAGCGATTAATCCGATCCAAGGAGTAGGAATATGGAAGTAGTGATTACAATTCTTTGCTCTGTGATGATCATTCTGGCGATCTTTTTGGTGTTCGCCGTTTTGATGCAGAGCGGAAAAGATAACAGACTTTCCGGCACCATTGCCGGCGGAGCTGAGACCTTTTTCGGTAAGACCAAGGGCAAGACTATGGACCGTGTCCTTTCTAAAATGACCACAGTGGTTTCCATCATTTTTGTCGTTTTGGTACTTTTGGTTTACGTGCTGCAATCCGCTCAGAGCAACAATAAGGTATCCGGCAATTCCGGATCTCAAAACAACTCTGGTTCCAGCAGCTCTCAAACTGCAACCGAAGAAGAAACTTCAACCGTAGAAGAAACTGTTACCAAAGGTGAGACTGCTACGGAAGAAAACAAAACTGCAGAAAATGAAGCTGCAGAAAACCAGACTGCAGAAAACAAAACTGCAGAAAACGAATGATGTTAAGCGCAAGGCGCTTTTGGAGGTAATTGAAATGGCAAAGTGTGAAATTTGCGGAAAGGGCGTAGCTTTCGGTCAGAGAGTGTCCCATTCCCACAGAAGAACCAACCATGCTTGGAAGCCCAACGTAAAGAAGGTTAGAGCAGTTGTGAACGGCTCTCATACCCGTGTTTACGTTTGCGCTCACTGCTTGAGAAGCGGTAAGGTTGAAAGAGTTTAATTCTTTTTCAATAAAAAACTCCCGTTGTTAAAACGGGAGTTTTTTATTGCTTTTCTTCCCGGAAGCCGCGGATCAAACAAGTGGCGATCAAGGGAAGAAAGATCATTCCGATCACACCAAAGAAAAAAAGTCCGCCGATCACCAGAATTAAGGATAAAACCGGGTGAAGCCCAATGGAGGAGCCCACGATCTTCGGCTCCATCACCTGTCGGACGGCAAACATTGTAATATGCAAAATCAAAAGACCGATGCCAAGAGAAGTGTTGCCTCCCAGCAAAGCCAGAAGTCCCCAGGGGATCAGAACGGTTCCACAACCTAAAATGGGAAGAATATCCACAAAGGCAACAAGAAACGCAATTCCTATGGCACCGGGGATCTTCAGCAAAACAAATCCGAAAAACAGTTCTGAAAATGTTAGCAGAAATAAAAGAAAATACGCTTTGAAATATTGTCCCAATCCCTGAAAAAATTGCTTTTTCATCTGGCAGATCTCTTTCATCCGGTCCGGTGAAATCAAATGGGCCGCCAAATCTGCCAAGCGGTTCCAGTCGCAGGAAAAATAATAGGTACACACCAAAAAAATAAAAAAGGAAACGAAGAATCTGGGCACAAAATTGATCAGAGTGCCGATCCATTGAGGAACCAGACTTACAATCTTTTGCACCAATTCGTTGAGAAGTGCGGGAAGGCGAGATGTGACGGAGTTTTCCAAGTCCCGTTTTAAGACCCTGGAAATCCACGCTTCTGCAAAATGAATCTTTTCCTGAACAAAGCTGGAGATCTCATCAATCCGAAGGCTCAAGCCTTGAGAAAAAAACGAAATTCCGTGGATCAGCCGTTCGATCAATAGGATCACCAAAAGAGAAAAAAGAGAGAAAAAAATCAGAAGGGTCAGAACGATCAAAATCTTCTTTACGGCTTCGGTAAGAGGGCGCAAACGCCGGAAGCTGTTTCGGATCATTTGGGAAAAGATCAGAGCCAGGATCACGGGAAACAAAAGAAAAAACAGTTTTTCTATGGCAAAGTATAGGACCACTGCCACGGCGGAAATCAAAAGAAAATCCATGGCTTTTTTCTGCCAGGTCACGTTCATTTTCATCCCTCCTTTTTTCCATTGTATGCTTCTCGTTTTCATTTTTCACAAAAAAGAGAGTGGGTATACAAAAAGACGCAGGAAAACCTGCGTCTTTTTTGTTTTTTTCTTTAACGAATGAAATTGGTTCGGAGCTGCGGTTCCTTTTCCGGGAACAAAATGCCGTTTTTCTTTCCCAATTCAATACAGGAAAGAAGCCAGGCCATATTTCTTCCCAGGCTTCGCATCACCTGCAAGCCTTCCTGGTCCTGTTCCACATCTTCCGGCTTGGAGCCGTGCACCATATTCCAGTATTGACCGGATACAATGGGCATCGAAGAAATGGTAAAATATTTGTTCAGCTGATCAAAGGCTGCGCTGGCACCGCCTCTTCTGCAAGAAAAAACAGCACAAGCCGGCTTTCCGGCAAGCTTTTTAGCGGAAGAATAAAACAGTCGGTCCATAAAAGCGGTAATGGTTCCGCTGGCAGCAGCATAGTGAACGGGAGAGCCGAATACCACCCCGTCGCACTGGCAGATCAAGGGAGAGGTTTCATTGACCTTGTCCTCTATGATGCACCTGCCCAGCTTTCCACAGGCGCCGCATCCCCGGCAACCGGAAATTGCATCTGTTCCCAACCAGAGAATTTCAGTTTCGATGTGTTCCTTTTCCAGCGTGTTTGCAATTTCAGTCAAAGCACGGTGGGTGCAGCCCTTTTCGTGGGGCGAGCCGTTGATTAAAATTACTTTCATTGATTTCACCTCAATTTAACTTATGCGTTTCTTTTTTTCAGTATAACGCATTTTTCGTGAAATGCAAGAGCAGAAAAATTTAAAATTTGAGAAAGATTGTATTTTGTCTTGTGAAATCCCATTTGTTGTGTTATAATTATTCTAATTTAGTATGCATATTTATGCTTTCTTGAAAATGGATCAGATGGGAGAGATGAAGGATGGTAACGGTATTTTTAGCAGAAGGATTTGAGGAGATCGAAGCGATCACCCCCATTGATGTTTTGCGTCGAGCCGGTGTCGAGGTTCGTACCTGTAGCATCACCCGGTCGTTGCAGGTGACCGGCGCCCACGGCATTCCTTTTTTGGCGGATACCACCATTTTTGATCTTTCCGGAGAAGATGAGATGATGTTTCTTCCCGGTGGTATGCCTGGAACGGTTCATTTGAAAGAATCGGATCTTTTGCGCGAGAGGATCCTTTCCCAAAAAGCACGGGGAGGTCTGCTTGCCGCCATTTGTGCCGCACCGACCGTATTTGGCGAAATGGGCCTTTTGAAGGAAGAGGTGGCCACTTGCTATCCCGGTATGGAGGATGGCTTGCACTGCAGAGAAAAAAGCACTGACGATGTGGTTTTTTCCGGACAGTTTATTACCTCCCGGGGAGCCGGCACCGCATTTTCCTTTGCCTTGAAATTGGTTTCCATCCTCAAAGGGGAAGACGTGGCGGAAAATCTCGCACAAGGGATGTGCTTTAAGGGGGATTGGAATTGAAATTCAAGGCCAATGTGTATGCACCGCTTTTTTTCGGTGTCATCCTTCTTTTGGTGGGGCTTTCTTCTTCCATCGTCTCACTGATCCGGCGCATTTCGGAGGACGCCTTCCTTTCTAACACCATCGTTCAGTTTTTGGTATATCTTCTGCCACTGGCTTTTTACTGCCAGGTTCGCAGTATCAATCCCATCTCTTCTTTGAAGTTCCGCTATGTTTCTCCCAAAAAGATTCCGCTTCTTTTGGTGTTATCTCTGATTTTTTTTGTGGGAGGCATGATCCTTCGTTATTTTGGTTTGTTTTATCTGAATTCCGCATTTGTGGAGACCCCTAGCTCGGTATTTATTCCCACAGAGGGGAAAGAGGGCTTTTTGGTGTTTCTCTGTCAGATCATCCTTCCGGCGATCCTGGAGGAATGTGTGTTCCGTGGCATTCTACTGGAGGAGTACCGTTCTTACGGAATCCCCTGGGCCCTTGGAATCACATCACTGATGTTTGCCATGGTCCACATTTCCTTTGAAAACTTTTTCTATTATCTTTTTATGGGACTGATGCTTGGGCTTGTGGCAGTGGTTTCCGATTCCATTACCGCCAGTGTGATTTTGCATATCGGCATCAATTATTCTTATTTTCATTTTCGACCCAATATTGTGGAATATCTGCGCCAGGCCGGAAAAAGCCCCCTGCTTCCGTATTTGATGGTGGCGTGCTTTATTCTGCTTGTGGTGTTTCTGTTTTCCCGTTTGGAAACGGTGTATCAAAACAAGGCCTATGATGAACTGCTGGAAAGCCGAAAAGAACTGTTGCGCCGGGAAGTGGAGAAAACAAGAGAAAGCCAGGAGCAAAAAGAACCCTTGGCAGAAAAAGCGTCTCCGGTTGCGTGGAAGGAGATATTCCTTTCTCCGTCCTTTTTGGTGACAGCCGCATTGTTTATCGGTTTTTCATTCGGAATTTTTTCTTGAGAGGTAAGTATGAACGAAGAAAAAGAAGTCAGTTCTGTGAACAAGGAAAATACCATTGATATTTTGGTCAGTCCAAAGAAAAAAGAGTCGGCAGCGCCTGCTGCTGAAAAAAAGAGTGCCCCTTTGTTGGGCGAAACTCCGTCCAAATCTGCACCGGCCAGATCCGGTGCGGCGCGTGCGCGCTCTTCGGAGGCTAAATCAACGCCTAAAAAAGCTGTCAAAGGAAACCCTGACGGCGCCGATCAAACCCGCTTTGTTCCGGTGACAGAAAAAATTGCCACCTCCACCAGTCAGATCGCACAAAAGACCCGTGTAGGCGGTGCTACGGTAAAGGAGCGCCCAAAGTCCGGCGAAAACAAGGAAAAGAATCGCGTCGTTCCAGTGAAGACCAAAAAGTTACAAAAAAGCAAAAAAGAAATTTCTCCGGAGGAAAAGAAGGCACAGAAGATGGGACTTCGGGCAACGGTGATCATTGCTTTGATCTATATTGCCGCTGTGGTTCTGATTTCCGCCATCCTGTCTTATTTCGGAATCCGCTGGGCAAATGATGTATTTGCTCTGGTCAAGGAGGATGTAACGGCAACGGTTTCCATTCCCGAAAATGCAACCATTTCCGAGGTGGCCGCCATTTTGGATACCAACGGCCTGATCGAATATCCCACCATCTTCCGGATGTATATCAGCTTCAAAAACCGGAACGCCGATCCGCCCCTGGCATTTAAGGCAGGGGAGTATGAGCTTTCCGCAAAACTCAATTACGACCAGATCGTAAGTCTAATCAAGGACCGAAAGAGCAGAAGCATTGTGACCATCACCATTCCGGAGGGATACACGGTGGATGAGATCATTGAGCTGTTCACCTCCCAGGGAATGGGCACAAAAGAAGGCTTTGTGGATGCCATCAACAATTTTGACTATGACTATACCTTTATGGATAAATTGAATGCCATCACCCTTTCGCCTGAACGCCGTTACCGCCTGGAGGGATATCTTTTCCCGGATACCTACGAGTTTTATACAGATTCCAGTGAAATCGGCATTGTGGATAAAATGCTCACTGCCTTCGAGGCGCATTTTGAAGATGCTTATTACGCCCGACTGGATGAGATGGGAATGAATTTGGATCAGGTGGTGACCTTGGCCTCCATTGTGCAAATGGAAGGAAAATTCAATTCGGATTTCTATCCCATTTCCGGTGTTTTCCACAACCGTCTCAACTCCAAAACCTTGAAAAAATTGCAGTCAGATGCCACCGTTCAGTATTGTCTGGAGGAACGCAAGGAAGATCTGACCTATGCCGATCTTGAAGTGGAGGATCCTTATAATACCTATAAGATTGAAGGCCTTCCTCCCTCTGCTATCTCAAATCCCGGCTGGGAGGCTATCCAGGCAGCGCTTTACCCGGAAAGCCACAACTATTATTACTTTGTTTCCGACACTGACGGCTCCACCGTCTTTGCCAAAAACGAACCGGAGCATCTAAAGAATGTGGATGCTTTGAGAAAAGCCAAAGAAGAAGGAACCACCATCGATTAAAAGGGGACATTGCCTTGGAACAAACGATTTTGATTCTTGTTTTGATTTTTGCTGCGGCAAGCCTTGCTGTGAGCATTGCCTGCTTGATTGCCTCCCGAAAGGGGGATGGTGTCCACCGGGAAGATCTAGAGCGAAGCGCCGAGCGAACCGAGCGTTCTCTTGCGGCCGTCCGTCGTGAGATCAGTGAAGAAAATTCCAGAGCACTGGAATCCTTTTCCAGGTCCTTGAGGGAATCCCAGGGAGAGGTGTTTTCAAGGCAAGATAAACGAATTGCAGATCTGGCTCAAAATCTGAATACTGCCATGAAGGGTGTGGATGAAAGAATGGCTCAAATGAACACCTTTCAGGAAAAAAATGCCGAAGCCCTGCGCAATACCGTGGATGGAAAATTAAGTGAGCTTCGCCAGGGCAATGAAAAAAGCCTGGGCGAGATCCGCCAAAGCGTAGAGGAAAAATTGCAGACTGCTCTGGAGGAGCGGATCAGCCGCTCGTTCAAGGAGGTCAGCGAGCGTTTGCAGCAGGTCTATCAGGGGCTGGGAGAAATGCAGACCCTCGCCAGCGGTGTGGGAGATCTGAAAAAGGTTCTGTCCAATGTAAAAACCCGCGGCATTTTAGGAGAGATCCAGCTTGGTGCCATTTTAGAGGAGATTCTGTCTCCCGAGCAGTATGAAACCAATGTGGCAACGGTCCCCGGTTCCTCCAACCGTGTGGAATTTGCCGTTCGCCTTCCCGGAGACGGAGAGGGAGAGGTGTATCTGCCCATTGACTCGAAGTTTCCGGCCGATGCCTATATGAATTTGCAGGATGCATACGATGCTGCTGATCCGGAAGGAGTCAAGGTTCAGCGCGCCCAGCTGGAAAGCCGCATCAAATCCTTTGCCAAGGACATTCAAACCAAATACATTTCGCCTCCCGCTACCACCGATTTTGCCATTATGTTCCTTCCCACCGAAGGGCTTTATGCAGAAGTGGTGAAAATGGGTTTGGTGGAGATCCTGCAAAGGAATTATAAAATCAACATTGCCGGCCCCACTACCATGGCGGCTCTGCTCAACTCCCTGCAAACGGGCTTTCGAACGCTTGCCATCCAGAAACGCTCCAGCGAGGTTTGGGAGGTTCTGGGAGCAGTACGTACAGAATTTGATAAGTTTGAAGGCGCGCTCCGTGATGCCCAGGCAAAGCTAGATCAGGCCAACCGAGGTTTGGATGCTCTGGTGGGCGTTCGTACCCGTCAAATTCAGCGCAAACTGAAAAATGTTTCCGCCTTGCCCACCAACCGTGCTGAGGCTATTTTGAAAGAGGAATCGGATGCAGAAGAATGATAGTGTAAAGCCATGTGCTTCCAACCGAAAGGCCTTTCACGATTATTTTGTGGAAGAACGGTTTGAAGCCGGAATTGAACTATACGGCACTGAGGTAAAATCTATTCGTGCCGGCACAGTGAACCTGAAGGATTCTTATTTGAATATCCGGGATGGGGAGCTGTTTGCCAAAGGAATCCATATCAGCCCGTACGAAAAGGGAAACATCTTCAATCGTGATCCCTTGCGGGAACGAAGGCTTTTGATGCACAAAAAGGAAATTTTGAAGCTTCGGTCTCTTTCCGAACGGGACGGCTACACCCTTATCCCTCTTTCCCTGTATTTTAAGAGGGGAAAAGTAAAGGTGGAAGTGGGCGTTTGTCGAGGCAAAAAGCTTTATGATAAGAGAGAAAGCGCTTTGAAACGGGATCTGGAAAGGGAAAACCGCAGAGCCATTAAAATTTCAAATTGAGATTGAGAATATGAAAAAAAACATTCGTAATTTTTGTATTATTGCCCATATCGACCATGGAAAATCTACTCTTGCTGACCGTATTCTGGAACTGACCGGATCGGTGGAAAAGCGGGAAATGGAAGCCCAGGTGCTGGATGATATGGAGCTGGAAAAGGAACGCGGCATCACCATCAAAGCGCGCGCAGTTTCTTTGGATTATCTGGCCTCCGACGGTCAGACCTATGAATTCAATCTGATCGATACCCCTGGCCATGTAGACTTTAACTATGAGGTTTCCCGATCCTTGAGTGCTTGTGAGGGTGCTCTTCTGGTGGTGGATTCCACCCAGGGAATCCAGGCGCAAACTCTTGCCAATGCATATCTTGCGGTGGATCACGATCTGGAGCTTCTTCCTGTGATCAATAAGGTGGATCTTCCTGCTGCTGATCCTGAAAAGGTCAAGGCGGAGATTGAAGATGTCATTGGAATCCCGGCAGACTATGCCCCTTGCGTTTCGGCCAAAACCGGCTTGAATATAAAGGAAGTTTTGGAGGGGATCGTCAAATACATCCCCGCGCCTGTCACCGATGACGGGAAGCCTTGCAAGGCTTTGGTTTTCGACTCCTTTTACGATGCCTATAAAGGGATCATTGTATATTTTCGACTGTTTGAAGGCGTGCTCTCCAAGGGCGATCGCATTCGTATGATGAATACCGGGGCAGAGTTTGATGTCACGGAAGTGGGAACCATGAAAACCTTTGGCTTTGCTCCCTGTGATACCCTTTATTCCGGTCAGGTAGGCTACCTTACTGCCTCCATCAAAACCCTGGAGGAAACTCGGGTAGGCGATACCATCACGCTGGCATCCCGCCCTGCTGAGAAACCCTTTGCCGGATTTAAAGAAGCGCTTCCGGTGGTCTTTTCCGGCATTTATCCTGCAGACGGCGCCCGCTATAACGATCTTCGGGAAGCCTTGGAAAAGCTCCGCTTGAACGATGCTGCTCTCTCTTTCGAGCCAGAAACCAGTGCTGCGCTTGGCTTCGGATTCCGTTGCGGATTTTTGGGATTGCTTCACATGGAGGTGATCCAGGAAAGACTGGAGAGGGAGTTTAATCTGGATCTGATCACCACGGCCCCCAGCGTTATTTACAAGCTGGAATTGACAAGCGGCGAGACTGTGATGATCGACAACCCCACCAATTACCCTGCTGTGGAAAACATCGTCACCGCTTACGAGCCGGTGGTGAGAGCCAGTATCATCACACCGGTGGAATTTGTGGGAGGTATTATGGACCTCTGCCAGGACCGTCGGGGCGAATTTGTGGATATGAAGTATATCACCCCCACCCGTACGGAATTGCACTATAAATTGCCCTTGAATGAAATTGTGTATGACTTTTTTGATGCCCTGAAATCCAGAAGTAAGGGATATGCTTCTTTCGACTATAGTGATACGGAATACGTTCCCTCAAAGCTGGTGAAATTGGATATTCTTCTCAATGGCGATATTGTGGATGCCTTGTCCTTTATTGTGCACAGTGATAAGGCTTACCCCAGAGCAAGACGCATTGCGGAAAAGCTCAAGGAGAACATTCCCCGTCAGTTGTTTGAAATTCCCGTTCAGGCGGCGGTCGGTGGCAGAGTCATTGCCAGAGAGACTGTAAAGGCTATGAGAAAAGACGTTCTTGCCAAGTGCTATGGCGGTGACATTACCCGTAAGAAAAAGCTTCTGGAAAAGCAGAAGGAGGGCAAGAAAAAGATGCGCTCTTTGGGCTCGGTGGAAGTACCGCAGGAAGCCTTTATGGCAGTGTTAAAACTGGATGAATGAATCACTGGGGCTTTATTTGCACGTGCCTTTTTGCAAGGCAAAGTGCCATTACTGCGATTTTTATTCCGGTTGCAACCTGGATCTAATCCCGGAATATGAAAAAGCGCTTATGCGGGCTATTTTAAGTGGCCGGGAGCACCTTTTGTCCTATACCGTTGATACGGTGTACTTGGGAGGAGGAACTCCCAGCCTTTTGTCCTGCGAAGGCTTGGTGTCGATCTTTGACGCTTTGAATCACGCTTGCCGTCTTTCCCCCGAAGCGGAGATCACCATGGAAATGAACCCGGAATCCACCACAAAATCCCTTTTGCAGCAGGCAAAAAGGGTAGGGGTAAACCGGATCAGCTTTGGGATGCAATCTGCCAAGGACGAGGAGCTTTGTTCCATTGGCAGACTTCACTGCCATGCTCAAACAGAAAAGGCGGTAAAATGGGCAAAGGAGGCCGGGATTGATAACATCAGCTTGGATCTGATGTATGGCCTTCCCGGGCAAACCCTCCGGTCCTTCCGGGAAAGCCTGAAGGCCTGTGTTTCGCTGGATCCAAAGCATATTTCCTTTTACCTTTTGACCCTTTCTCCCAAGGCTCCTCTTTATAAAAAGCGGCACACCCTTCCGGGGGATGATGAGGTCCGGGAAATGTACCTTTTTGCCCACGATTTTTTAGAACAAGAGGGCTTTTCCCATTATGAGATCTCCAATGCCGCCCGTCCCGGCTTTCACTCCCGGCACAATCTGAAATATTGGCAGGGAGAGGAGTATTTGGGAATCGGACCTGGCGCCCACTCTTTTTTTGGCGGTGATCGCTTTTTTATGGCGGAAGAAACAGAGTCGTTCATCTTGGCTTCCAATCTTTTTGATACCGTACGGGAAAAGCAGAAAATGGAGGCGGAGGATTACCGCACCGAGTACGTGATGCTCTCCCTTCGCAGAAAAGAGGGGATCGATTTTGAACGACTTTTGGCTTTATCCGACGAAGTATTTTGCAAAAGGGCAAGAGAAAAGTTTTCCCTCTGGTCTCGCCACGGACTTTGTCATCAAACCGAAAAGGGCTTTGCTCTCACGCCGGAGGGCTTTTTTGTCTCCAACCAAATGATTTCAGATTTGATATAAACCCGAAAGGAAAAAACAATGAAAACAATCAAACGCTTTGCCATTTTACTTCTGGCGGTTCTGGCTCTCTTTTCTATGGCTTCTTGCGCAGAGAGCGACCCGAATGTTCCGGAAGGATTTCTTCTGGCAGAAAATGAGGGTGCGGATTATTACTTTTATTATCCCAGCACTTGGCTTTTGGATCGGGCGGATGCCGGTATGACCAGTGCCTTCGTTTCGGAAACGGACTATTCCAATGTAAGTGTAACGGTGTTTACCGCTTCCCCTGAATTTCCTACCTTACCGGAGTATGCGGAAAACTATTATTTGAAGCAGTTTACCGATAATTTCCAGAATTTAAATGTGGAACGCAACCAGGACGGCTCTTTGAAAAGAAGTGTTTTGAAAATTGATGATTGCGATGCCATTGCTTTCCGTTACACTGCCAATTTCGGCCAGGAGGAATATTCCTTCCGTACTTGGCTCATTTCTTATAACGGATACATTTATACCGTTCTTTACACAGCAAAAACCGATCGCTATGAAGCCAATTATCCCATGGCGGAAAAAATTGCAGAGAGCATTCAGTTTAAGTGAGGAGAAATATGGAACAGAAACAGCGTGTGGGAAAGGTGGGGGGACAAGCGGTTCTGGAAGGCATTATGATGCGCGGCCCGGAAAGCTATACCACTGCCGTGCGAAAAGCCGACGGCACCATCATTCGTGACACCCATCCCAACGAGATCAAAAAGAAAAATTCCTTTTTGAAACTGCCCATCGTTCGCGGTGTTGTCAGCTTTGTGGAGAGTATGACCCTTTCCGTTTCCACCTTGAATTTTGCCGCCGAAGCGCTGGAAATCGAGGAAGAAACCAAGTTTGAAAAATGGCTCACTCGTACCTTTGGAAAAAGTCTGACGGGAATCGTGATGGCCATTGGAACGGTACTGGGACTGGTTCTGGGAGGCTTTTTGTTTGTGGTACTCCCGGCGATGATCTCTTCCTTCATTCACCATGAGATCCTTCGCAAAATCACCGAGGGGGTCCTTCGCATTGCCATTTTTTTGGGTTATGTATGCCTTGTTTCCCTGATGAATGACATTAAAAGAACCTTTATGTATCACGGCGCCGAGCATAAAAGTATTTTCTGCTATGAAAAGGGACTGGATCTGACCGTGGAGAACATTCGCGCGCAAAAACGGTTTCATCCCCGCTGTGGCACCAGCTTTATGGTGCTGATGATGATCGTGGGTATTTTCATTGGCCTTGTGATCGGTGCAGTGTTTCCTGCCACCAAAGAGAATAATCTTCTCTATATTCTCATTAAGCTTCTTCTGCTTCCCGTAACCATGGGAATCGGCTATGAGATCATTCGTTTCGCCGGTAAGCACGACAATGCCTTGATCCGTTTTATTACGGCGCCCGGCCTTTGGATTCAGCGCATTACCACCAAAGAACCCACTGACGATATGATCCAGGTTGCCATTGTTGCTTTGAAATCTGCCTTGCCGGAGGAGTTCGACGAGGAAGATGTATTTTCCGGAATCCCCATGCCCGAGGTGGAAGCAAATGACGCAGTATCCACCGAAGAAACAAACCGGGAGCCTTCAGAAGAGTCGGAGCAAGAAAAATCCCCGGAGGCAAAGGCATGACAGTACGGGAATTGAGAATCGAAATAAAAAAAGCATATCAGGAACAAAAAGGAGAGCTCTTTTTCACCGAAAGAGCGCTCCTTTCTGCGCTTTTTGAGAAAAATGGAATCCCCAGAGAAGCCTTATTTTCTCCGGATTTTTCTGTGTGCGAGTCGGTGGCACAAAAAGTTTTGCAGGATGCTTTTTCCCTACTGGACGGAGAACCCTTGCAGTATTACCTGGGAACAGAGTATTTTTGCGGAGAAGAGTTTTTGGTCTCACCCGGAGTTCTCATCCCTCGCCCGGAAACAGAGCTTCTTTGCCGTCTGGGAGAGGAGCGGGCTGAAAAAAACAGCCTGGTGTTTGATTTTTGCTGTGGCTCCGGATGCGTGGGGATCACGCTTCTGAACAAAAGGCCGGATCTTACCTGCGCTTTTTTTGACCTGTCGGAGGATGCATTGAAACTCACAAAACAAAACGTGAAGAAATTTCATTTGGAAGAAAGGGCCTTGGTGAATCGAGTGGATGTTACCAGCCCCCAAGCCCTTTCTCTCCTAAAAAGTAAAAAGCCTTCTCTTGTGTTAGCAAATCCGCCATATTTAACTGCCCGTGAAATGAAAGAAATCCCCAAGAACGTATCCCGCGAGCCGGCTATGGCGCTCTTTGGCGGAGAAGACGGACTTTTGTTTTACCGCGCTTTCTTTCGCTTTTGCCGGGAAACAAGAATTCCCTTCGCCTGTGAAATGGGCTCGGAGCAAAAGGAAGGGGTAGAAAAATTGGCAAAGGAGGAGGGGATTCGAACCGAATTTTTCCGTGACGATTGCGGTCTCTGGCGAGCCTTTTTCGCCCAGGGGGACTCCTTCTGAAAAAAATGATAAAAAAGCCGAAGTTTCAACAAAAATCACTTGCCAAAAAGTCGTCTTATGTGATATAATGTCAAAGGATAAAATCGGAATATTTTGTGGAGGAATTGATATGGCCAAAACAGAAAAAACAACAAAAGCAAAAGCGGAGCAAATGGACAACGCCACCCGTGACGGAAAGCTGAAAGCCATTCAGACCGCAATGGGGCAGATCGAAAAGAAATACGGAAAAGGCTCCATTATGAAATTGGGCGAGAATTCCACCATGAATGTCAGCGCCATTTCCACCGGATCGCTTTCTTTGGACCTGGCTTTGGGAATTGGCGGTGTTCCGAGAGGAAGAATCACCGAGATCTACGGACCGGAATCCTCCGGTAAAACCACCGTTGCCCTGCAGGTTATTGCCTCCGCCCAAAAGGCCGGAGGAGCTGCCGCTTTTATTGATGCAGAGCACGCGCTGGATCCGGTGTATGCCAAGGCTTTGGGTGTGGATGTGGACAATCTCCTGGTCTCCCAGCCTGATAGCGGCGAACAGGCTCTGGAAATTGCAGAGGCTCTGGTACGTACCGATGCCATTGACGTAATCGTCATCGACTCGGTTGCCGCCCTGGTTCCCCGTAGCGAGATCGAAGGAGAAATGGGTCAGTCCTCCGTGGGTGTCCAGGCAAGACTGATGAGCCAGGCGCTTCGAAAGATCTCCGGTGCCATTGCCAAAAGCCAGTGCGCCTTTATTTTCATCAACCAGCTTCGTGAAAAGGTGGGTGTAATGTACGGAAACCCCGAAGTGACCACCGGTGGTCGCGCTCTTCGCTTCTACTCCTCGGTGAGAATCGATGTGCGCCGCGGCGAACAGCTGAAGGATAAAGGGGAAGTGGTTGGAAACCACATCAAATGTAAGATTGCAAAGAACAAGGTGGCTCCTCCTTTCCGGGTTGCCGAGTTCGATATTCTTTACGGTCAGGGCATTTCCCGCGAAAGCGAGATCATTGAAATTGCACTGAAGTACGATCTGATCCAAAAGAGCGGAAGCTGGTTCTCTTACAACGGAGAAAGACTTGCCCAAGGCAAGGACAATGTTCGTATCTTCCTGAAGGAAAATCCCACTTTGGCTGAAGAGATCGCCGAAAAAGCTATGGCCCTTTCTCAGGAGGGAACGGAAGAAAAGGTCACCAGCGAATCCCTTTTCGATACCGATGACGATGCCGACGACGATCTGGGTCTCGGCGATTTGGATAACTGAAAAATAACATTTGACAGATAAGGACGGATAAGCACTATGATTACAATGCCCGGACAGAAAGTGACTGCTGAAGAAGTATTCAAGGAACAGGACCGAGTAGCACCTCTGAAGATCATTACGTTGGAGGGAGCGAGTGAGCTTGCCAAGAAGGTGGATTATTATCTGGTTTCTTGGGCCAAGATGGCAGGTTGGGACAATTACGATACCTTCCTTCTTCCTGCAGAGTGTCCCCGTTTCACCTCCGGTGAAGCAAAGGGAATCATTTACGATTCCGTTCGCGGAGATGACCTGTTTGTGATGGTGGATGTGGGAAATTACAATGTCCGCTATCAGATGTTTGGGGAAGAGAACCGTATGAGTTCTGATGACCATTACCAGGATCTCAAGCGCATCATCCAGGCTGCTAGCGGAAGAGCCGGCAGACTGAATGTGATCATGCCTATGCTCTACGGAGGAAGACAGCACAGAAGAAGCTACCGCGAATCCCTGGACTGCGCATATTCTCTCCAGGAAATGCACACCATGGGCGTGGAAAACCTGGTCACCTTTGACGCACACGACCCCCGTGTTCAGAATGCTGTTCCCTTGATGGGATTTGATAACTTTATGCCCTATTATCAGGTCATTAAGTCCATGTTCCGCGCTTACCCGGATCTTGCCCCCCGCAAGGATAATTTTATGGTGGTCAGCCCGGATGAAGGCGCCATCAACCGTAATATGTATTATGCCTCTGTTTTGGGCGTGAATATGGGTATGTTCTACAAGAGAAGAGACTATTCTCGCGTTGTGGAAGGAAGAAACCCCATTGTGGCTCACGAGTACCTGGGCGAATCTATGGAAGGCAAGGATGTGTTCATTGCAGATGATATCATCGCTTCCGGTGATTCCGTTCTGGATATTGCTTATGAAATGAAGCGCCGTAAGGCAAAGCGC
Source organism: Eubacteriales bacterium (assembly GCA_045541915.1). Taxonomy (GTDB): domain Bacteria; phylum Bacillota; class Clostridia; order Oscillospirales; family SIG627; genus RGIG5579. The sequence continues at coordinate 71,703 of JAZQJZ010000026.1, read as the reverse complement.
GTCTTTGTTTACGCTACCTATGCCATCTTTACCGCCGGCTACGACAAGATCGATAAAGCGGTGGCAGATGGTGTTCTGGACGGAATCTTCGGAACCAACCTGACTTATATTTCCGAAGTAACCCGTTCCAAGTCCTGGTTCCATGAGGTGGATGTGTCCAAATACCTGGCATATATCATTGCCGCATTGAACCACAATCTCTCCGTTGCCGCGCTTCTGGATCCCCACGAAAAGATCAATGCCCTTCTGAAAAAACGCGGCCTGCGCTGATGGAGATCCCAAAAGAGATCTCCTCTCTTGTCAACAAAGCTCTCTACCGTCTCTCCATGGGGGATATGACCTGTGAAGAGATGATGGTGTATTTGACGGATCCCAAACGGAAAAACACCGGTTTCCCAAAGGAACTGGCCGAAAAATGTGTTTCGTTTCTTGTGAAAGAGGGATATCTGGATGACAAGCGATATTTAAAATGGATCGTAAGAAAACTGGACCGTGCCTTGGTAGGCCCCAGAAAGATCCGGGAGACCTTGGTGCGTCACCGGTTTCCGCCTGGCTATGTGGAAGCGGCGCTGAACCGGGACATTGATTATGTCCCCCGCGCGCAAAAGCTTCTGGAAAGCAAAAAAAAGCCCACAGAAAATACCATGCAGGCAAGAAAAAAGCAAATGGATTTTCTGGTTCGTCAAGGCTATGACTGGGCGACAGCAAGATCGGCGATGGAAAGAGTCTGGCAGGAAACGGACTTTTCCGACTGAAAGGATTTGTAATGCAAGCAAAAATTGGATTCGTGTCTTTGGGCTGCCCGAAGAACGAAGTGGACTGTGAAATGATGCTGGCAAGAGTGGCCCAGGCGGGATTTGAAATCGTGCCGGAGGACATCGAAGCTGATGTGGTCATTGTCAATACCTGTGCTTTTATTCAAAGTGCCAAGGAAGAGGGCATTGAAAACATTCTGGACCTTGCCTGGCTGAAAGAGAATAAGAGCCTGCGCGGCATCATTGTCACCGGATGTATGGCACAGCGCTACTTTGAGGAGATTCAGGAAAATCTGCCGGAGGTGGATGCGGCCTTGTCCTTGGGCGATGAGGTTCATATCGTAGAGGCGATCTGTTCTGTGTTGGACGGGAAAAAGTATTTTCGTCACAGTGAACCGGAGACCCTGGAATTGGAAGGGGATCGGGTGTTCACCCATGAGGGCTTTGCTTACTTGCGCATCGCTGAGGGGTGCAACAACCGATGTGCTTATTGCGCCATTCCCTCCATTCGCGGCCCCTTGCGTTCCAGAAAAATGGAGGATATTCTGGCAGAAGCCAAGTCTATTTCGGAAAATGGAATCCGGGAGATCTGTGTGGTGGCACAGGATACCACCGTTTACGGCCTGGATCTCTACGGCAAATTGGTGCTTCCCCAGTTGCTGGAGAAATTGGCCTCCGAAGAATTGGGCTTTCGCTGGATCCGTTTGATGTATTGCTATCCTGATAAGGTCACCGATGAGCTTTGCCGGGTTATGGCAGCACATTCGAATATTTGTAAGTATATTGATCTTCCCATTCAGCACATTTCCGATTCCGTTTTGGAAAAAATGAACCGCCACGGCGGAAGTGAGGCAATTCGGGTTGCCGTTGAAAGACTGCGTCGCGCCATGCCGGAGATTGCCATTCGCACCACAGTGATGGTGGGCTTCCCCGGAGAAAAGGATAAGGATTTTTCTCTCCTTTCCAAATTTGTTAAAGAAACTCGATTTGCAAGATTGGGCGCATTCATCTATTCCCGTGAAGAGGGAACAAAAGCATATGAAATGGAGAACCGTACTACCAACAAAACAAAAGAAGCCCGTCTTTCCTCTTTGATGCAAAACCAATTGGATATCACGGAAGAATACAATCGCGGTTTTGTTGGAAAGAAAATGGACGTTATGGTGGAAGGGTACGACCCCGGTGTTAAAATGTATTTCGGAAGAACGGAATTCCACGCTCCCGAAATTGACGGCGTTGTTTATTTTTCTTCTTCCAAAAAAGAGCTTCCCGTAGGCGAATTTGTTTTGGTTCTTGTGGAAGATGTAATGGAATATGATTTAATCGGAAAAGAGGTTGCAAAATGAACTTACCAAACAAACTCACCATTATCAGAATCCTGATGGTGCCCCTGTTTTTGTTTTTCGGGCTGTTTTGTTTCCCCGGAACCTATGGCGAGGTAGTTTCTCGCATTCTGGCCGCAGTTTTGTTTGCAGCAGCTGCCATTACGGACTTCGCAGATGGGAAAATTGCCAGAAAATACGGACTGATCACTGACTTCGGAAAATTTATGGATCCCCTTGCAGATAAATTTTTGGTGTTTTCCGCCATTTTGGTTTTTGTTTCCTCGTCTATGTATATCAAGGATTCTGCTTTGCATATCGCACTTGTGATCAGCGGTGCCATTGTAATTTTCCGCGAATTGGCAGTGACCTCTCTTCGCCTTGTGGTGATGAGCAGTCCCACCCCTGTTGTGATCGCCGCCAGCTGGTATGGCAAGGCAAAAACCTTCTCGCAATGTATTTGGGCACTGGTTATTATGCTGGAACCGGTGATTCTCTTTTTCTTGCCGTTTCCAATCCTTTCCTGGATTGCAACCGTTGTGATGACCCTTCTCACCATCCTTTCCGGTGTAGACTATATCAAAAGCTATTGGAGCTATCTTGATCCGAATAAATAAACCCTCAAGGAGAAACCATGAAACTGTTTAACGACCTGACCGGCAAAAAAGAAGAATTGAATCAAAAGGACCAGTACGTCAGAATGTACGCTTGCGGCCCCACTGTTTATAATTTCTTTCACGTGGGAAACGCCCGCTGCTTTGTGACCTTTGATCTTCTTCGTCGCTATTTGGAATATCGCGGCAACAAGGTGGATTTTGTTCAGAATTTTACCGATATTGACGATAAAATGATCCGTCGCGCTGCCGAAGAAAATACCACGGTCAAAGAAGTGGCTGACCGTTATATTGAAGAGTATTTTAAGGATGCCGAAGGCCTTGGCGTTCAGCCGGCAACCTTCCATCCCAGAGCCACGGAAAATATTGACTCTATTATCAGCATCATTGAGACGCTCATTGAAAAAGGCCACGCGTATGAGTCTTGCGGCGACGTTTATTATTCCGCTCGCTCCTTTAAGGGCTACGGAAAGCTTTCCGGAAAGAACATTGACGATCTGGAAAGCGGCGCCAGAATCGACGTTTCCGATATTAAGCGCGATCCTTTGGATTTTGCCCTTTGGAAAGCCTCTAAGCCCGGCGAGCCCTTCTGGGAATCTCCCTGGGGTAAGGGTAGACCCGGCTGGCATATCGAATGCTCCGCTATGGTGGATAAATATCTTGGAAAAACCATCGATATTCACTGCGGCGGTGTGGATCTTACCTTCCCTCACCACGAAAATGAGATCGCCCAGTCCGAAGGCGCCTATGGCGTTCCGTTTTGCCGCTTCTGGCTGCATAACGGTTTTATCAATGTAGATAATAAGAAAATGAGCAAATCCTTGGGCAATTTCTTTACCGTTCGGGATGCTGCCGAAACTTATGGCTATGCCGCCATTCGTTATTTTATCCTTTCCGCTCATTACAAATCTCCTGTCAACTTCTCTGCGGAGATCCTCTCTCAGGCGCAGAATGCAGTTCAGCGTCTTTATAACTGTGAAGACAATCTTCGCTTCCTTTTGAAGAATGCCGAAGGGGAAATGGTGCCGGAGGAAGAGACCTTTATGGCTCGCCTGGCCGAGAGAAGAGAAGAGTTTATTGCGGTTATGGACGACGATTTCAATACCGCCGATGGCTTGGCAACACTTTTCGAAGCCGTAAAGGACATCAATATTTTTGTCACCTCTCCCCGTAGCAAGGAGTCATTGGAAAAGATTTTGTCGTTCTATGAAGAGCTTTGCGGTCTCCTTGGCTTCTTAAAGCCTCAGGAAGAAGTAAAAGATGGCTTTGACGATGAAAAGATCGAAGCACTCCTGGCAGAGAGAGCCGCCGCCAAAAAGGAAAAGAACTATGCCCGCGCCGATGAGATCCGAAATGTTTTGACAGAAAATGGGATCATCATCGAAGATACCCCCACCGGCGCAAAGTGGCATCGCGCGTAAGAAAACAAAAAGCACCGGTTCTCCGGTGCTTTCATTCTTTTGTAGGAATTGGGAGAACGGTATGAAAAAAGCAGAGATACTTTCAGTGGGAGATGAACTCCTTTTGGGCGACGTGGTGGATACCAATGCCGCTTATTTATCCCGAGCCTTGAGAGAAGTGGGATATTCGGTTCTTTTTCGTCAAACCTGTGGCGACCGTCGGGGAGAAATCGCCTTCGCACTTCGCCTGGCCCTTTCTCGGGCCGATCTTGTTTTGGTAACGGGAGGTCTGGGACCGACCTATGACGATCTGACCCGACCTGTCGCTGCTGAGGTTTTCGGAATGCCCTTGGAAAACGATGAAGAAACGAAAAAAAGACTTCGTGGGTATTTTGAGCGCCGCGGCATCCGGATGAGTGAAAACAATCTGCTCCAGGCACAGGTTCCCAAGGGAGCTGTAGTGTTAACCAACGATTGGGGAACCGCTCCCGGTCTCTGGCTTCAAAATGAAAAGGGAAATGCGATCCTTTTGCCCGGTGTCCCCAGAGAAATGAAGGCACTGTTTGAAAACCGCGTCAAGCCCGTTTTGGAACAGAAAAGCGAAGTGAGCTTTTTCACCTTGATCCTGCATCTTTATGGAATCTCGGAATCTCTTCTGGATGAAAAGATCTCCTTTTTTTCGGCAAAGCCGGAGGTTGTGATCGCGCCGTACGCCATGCCCGGCGAGGTGGAACTTCATATTACCTCCTCAGGAGAAGATCGTGCTCAAGCGGAGAAAAAGTGCCGCGATACCGCAGCATCCCTTCAAGAGATCGTGGGGGAATTCTGCTACGGAGAAGGGGAGACCTCCTTGGAAAAGGAATTGGTGGAAATGGCCCGGCAAAAGGGCATTACCCTTGCTACTGCTGAAAGCTGCACCGGCGGGATGGTATCGCAAAGGATTACCTCTGTTCCCGGTGCCTCCCAGGTTTTGAGCCTTGGGGTTTGTTCCTATTGGGAGGAAACCAAACAATCCGTTCTCGGTGTAAAAGAAGAAACCCTTTGCAAATTTGGAGTTTACAGCAAGGAATGTGCTCTTGAAATGGCGCGAGGCGCCCGTGTCCGATCCGGGGCTACACTGGGAATCGGAATCACAGGCATTGCCGGACCATCAGGCGGCACCAAATCGGATCCGGTGGGAACGGTTTATATTGCTGTCTCCGGTGAAAAGGGAGACGAATGTCAGCGCGTGGTTTTGGGCAGTATAAAGCCAGATCGAAATCACATTCGTTATCTTGCCTCTTCCAAAGCACTTGCCATGGCATTGGAGACGGTGCGGAAAATGTGAAAGCTCGGAAAAACATCCTTTTTTGACGAAATTTAAGAAAATACTTGCTTTTTTTTCATACGGTTGTTATAATAGGAACAATATTTCCAAAGGACTGTGTCGATAGGAGCATTATATGATCTCAAAAGAAGTTACCGTTTTGAATAGCGTCGGTCTGCACGCAAGACCTGCAACCTATTTCATTCAGAAAGCAAACAGTTTCAAAAGCTCTCTATGGGTAAAATGCGGCGATCGCAGAGCCAATGCCAAGTCCCTCTTGGGGATTCTTTCTTTGGGAATCACCAAAGGCACTCGGATCAACATCATTGCTGACGGTGTTGACGAAGCAGATGCTGTGGAGGGTCTTGCCAATTTGATCCTTGCCGGCTTCAACGATTGATCATAACCGCTTGCTCAATGGGCAAGCGGTTTTTTTCTTTAGGAGATGTGATGAAAGAGTATATTCCTCAAATTCTTTCTTTTCAAGCCCTGATGGACAAGGCAAAAAGCCTGCCACTGCTTCCCGGTGTCTATCTGTTTTTTAACCGGGAGGGAGAGATTATCTATGTAGGCAAAAGCCGTGCATTGAAAAGCCGTGTCCTCAGTTATTTTCAAAACCGCGGAAAGCACAATGCCAAAACAGAAAAACTGGTGCAAACCATTGCCGATTTTAAAACCATCGTCACTTCCTCGGAAGCGGAAGCGCTGATTCTGGAAAATGAAAAGATCAAACTTCATCAGCCAAAATTCAATATTCGCTTGAAGGACGATAAGGATTATCCTTACATTCGCCTCTCTTTGGGAGAGGATTATCCTCGCCTCTCCTTTGCCAGACGCAAGGAGAAAAAGGATGGAAAGGCCCGGTATTTCGGCCCTTACAGCTCCAGTGGCGCAGTACGCAGTGCCATTGATACGGCCAACAAGCTTTTCCTTTTGCCCACCTGTAAAAACAAGTTCCCGCGGGATATTGGAAAGGGAAGACCGTGCCTTTATTACCATTTGGGAAAATGTGTGGGAGTTTGCACCGGTCAGGTAACCCCGGAGGAGTATGCATCCCGCATTGAAGATGTGATCCTCTTTTTCCGTCACGATTACAAGAAAATTATTTCTGTCTTGACGGAGAAAATGGAAGAAGCCGCCGAGCGAATGGATTTTGAAGCCGCCGCCACCTTCCGTGACCGGATCCGCGCATTGCAGGCTCTTTCCGGTGCCAAGCAGGTGGTGCGTGATCTTCATTTCCACGCTGATGTTTTTGGTATTTTTGCCGATGAACTGGGAGGATGTATCCATCTTCTTTCTGTTCGAGAGGGCAGTGTTGTGGATAGCACGGGCTTTTATTTTGGTGCAGATGAGATCCTTTCGCCGGAAAGCTTTTCTTCCTTTGTCCTTTCTCTCTATCGGGGAAGGGAAATGCTCCCCAAAGAAATTCTCGTTCCTGAGGAGGTGTGGAGTGAAGAATTGAATGTGGTTTCCGGCGTTGTCTCTCATCCTGGTGAAGCACCGATCCGATTTCGGGTGCCGGAACGGGGAGACGGCAGAGCTCTTTTGCAAATGGCAGAAAACAATGCCAAGGAATCTACCATGCACCGGAGAGCCCAGTTTGAAAAAGACGAAAAGGTTCTGGTTTTGTTGTCCTCGGTTCTTTCCCTGGAGGTGCTGCCGGAACGAATTGAAAGCATTGATATTTCCAATTCCGGCGCCGATGCCATCACAGCAGGAATCATCACCGTGGAAAACGCCCGTTTTCTGAAAAGAGCGTATAAATGCTTTTCCATTGAAAAGGACCATGTGGATGACACCGCCTGTATGTATGAGGCCATCAGCCGCAGAATCAAGCGATATCTGGATGGAGATGAAAATTTTTCTCCCTTACCGGATCTGTTCCTGGTAGACGGTGCCGCCGGCCAGGTCAATGCGGTCAAAAAAGCCTTGGCAGATCAGGGAGTGGAGATTCCGGTTTTCGGAATGGTTAAGGATGCGTTTCATAAAACCCGGTGTCTGACCGATGGAGAACACGATATTTCCATCTCTTATGATGCCAAATTGTTTCAATTTATTTATGGGATCCAGGAAGAGGTGCATCGCTTCAGCCTTTCCCGCATGGATTCCAAACGAAGAAAGAAAGTAAAAAGTTCTGCCTTGACCGGAATTCCCGGAATCGGGGAAAAGAAAGCGGCGCTGCTCCTGAAGAAAATGGGGAGCATCAAAGCCATTCGTGCCGCCGGTGTGGAGGAGCTGTGTTCTATTTCCGGCATTTCCCATCGAGATGCGAACGCCATTGTGGAATATTACTCCGAAGAAGAAAGGAAAAAAAGAAAATGATGAGAATTATTACCGGAAAAGCCAAGGGAGTGCGCCTTGCCACCCTTCCCGGAGATGCCGTTCGTCCTACCACCGAAATGGCGAAGGAGGGCGTATTCAGTGCCATTCAGTTTGATCTGGCGGGAAAGAGCTTTTTGGATCTTTTTGCCGGCTCCGGACAAATGGGCCTGGAGGCCATCAGCCGCGGCGCTTCCTTCTGTACCTTTGTAGATAGCAGTGAGGATTCCTTGAAGGTGGTGCGCCGCAACATCGAAAAAACAGGTTTTTCTTCCCAAAGCAAGGTGCTTCGCAGTGAATATGGGGAATTCATCAAATCCTCCTCCAAGCGTGGACTGTTCTTTGATTATATCTATTGCGATCCGCCTTACGATAAGGATCTGACCGCAGAACTGATCAAACGGATCCTCAAGGCTGGTCTTCTGATCCCTGGCGGCCTTTTGATGGTGGAGGGAGATCAGGGAGAGATTGATATGGCAAAGATCCCCGAATCGGTGATGAACACGGTGGAAAGTATTAAAAAGTATAAGTTTTCCAAATGCTATGTATATTTTGTTCGAACCAAAAAGGAGGCGGCAGAATGAAACGGGTTGCCGTTGTGCCGGGTAGCTTTGATCCGGTCACTCTGGGCCATGTGGATCTTGCTCGAAGAGCCGCTGCACTTTTTGGCTCCTGCGAGGTTGTGGTGATGAACAACCGGGAAAAGAAGTATCTGTTTTCCATTCAAGAGCGCTTTGAAATGTGCCGCTTGGCTTTCAGCGAAGATGAAAACATCAAGGTCACCTTTTCCGAGGGAATGCTCTACGAGTATCTTGACGGCCGAAAAGACAGTGCCGTTCTGGTGAAGGGCGTCAGAGATGAAAAGGATTTTTGCTACGAAAAGAAAATGGCGCAATTTAACTTTTCGCATTGCGGTGTGGAAACCTTGTATCTGGATGCCAGAGAAGGAATGAAATCCCTTTCTTCCACCTTGGTTCGGGAAAAATGGAAGAAAAAAGAGTCACTATCTGACCTTTTGCCGGAAAAAGTCATAAAACATTTACAGAACAAATTGTAAACATTTTGTTAACGAGACCAAGAAATTATTAATTTACTATTGAAATTGAAGAAATACTCCGCTATAATGGGTTTCAGAGGGGAAGAAGTGGTAAAAAGTGGGTGAAAAAATCCATTTTTACCACCCTTTGCCTGTCCCCTCCCATTATGGAGGGGTATTTTCTTTTTTTGGGAGAAAAAACAGAAAGGAGTGTGAACCGTGGCTCGATCCTTTTGCGGAGAGTATAAGTGTGCGGCAGATGCCAAAGGCAGACTTTTGATTCCGGCGAAATTAAAAGAACTGTTCCCTGAAGGGGAAGATATGATCCTGGTTCGCTCTCTGGATAACTGCATCAATTTATATACGGAAGAAAAGTGGCAGTTCTTTGAAGAAAAGATCGCCCAGCTTCCTGAAACCCAGTCCCGCGATGTTCGCCGCTTTTTCTATGCTTCTATGCAGTATGCCCAACCGGATAACCAGGGAAGAATCCTTCTTCCGGTTCCCCTTCGTGAATTTGCCCACATTACAAAATCGGTTGTGGTATTGGGATGCGGCGATCACGCTGAAATCTGGGACGAGGAAAGCTATCAGAATTATATTTCCGAAAACAGAACCGCTTCCATTGAAGAAATCCTCAAGAGGAACGGACTCTGATGGCGTTTTCTCATAAGCCGGTTTTGTATTACGAAACCGTGGATGGCTTGAATGTAAAGCCGGACGGTGTGTATGTAGATTGCACCCTGGGAGGAGCCGGTCATTCCCAGCTTCTTCTTTCCCGACTGGAAAAGGGAAGGCTCATTGCTCTGGATCAGGATATGGATGCCATTCGCAATGCCGAAAAAAAACTTTCGGAGTACCAGGGAAAATTTACCCTGGTGCACACCAATTTTGAAGAAGTAGGCAGTGTTCTGGACCGGCTTTGCCCCGAAGGCATTGACGGAGCCATGATCGATTTGGGTGTTTCCTCTTATCAGCTGGATACACCGGAGCGAGGCTTCTCTTATCATCACGATGCCCCCCTTGATATGCGGATGAACCAGGAAGCTGTTTTGTCTGCCAGAGAAGTGGTGAACACCTATTCTCAAAGCGATCTTTGTCGTATTTTAAGAGATTATGGGGAAGAAAAGCGTGCCTCGGAAATTGCACGGGCCATTGTAAAGAAAAGGGAAGAAGCCCCCATTGAAAGCACTTTGGAGCTTGCAGAAATCGTAAAAAGCGCGTTTCCGCCCAAGGAACGCTTTGAAGGAAAGCATCCGGCGCGGCGCACCTTCCAGGCGATCCGCATTGAAGTCAATCGGGAATTGGATGTGATTCCCGTTACCTTGAACCAATTGGTGGAACGGCTCAAGCCGGGAGGAAGACTTTGTGTGATCACCTTCCACTCATTGGAAGATCGGGTGGTAAAAGAGTGCATCAAAGGACATATTGATGGCTGCACCTGTCCGCGGGATTTTCCCGTTTGTGTTTGTGGATTCCAGCCAAAGCTGATTTCAATCACCAGAAAGCCCATTGTCCCCTCTCAGGAAGAAGAAAATGAAAATCCGCGCAGTCGCAGTGCAAAATTGCGAATTGCAGAAAAAATATAATTGATTTGGAGGAAATCGCCATGGATGCGATGTACCGGAAAAAAGCCCGGGAAGCCGAAGAGGCTCTTTCTGCTACCAAGAAGCAGAAGGAAGAAAACCATGTTGCCGACTCTTTCAGTCCCAAGGTTCGCCCCAGGGAAACCCATCCCGACGCGGTGGACGCAAACAAACGAATTTCCAAAAACTTAAACAAACTCAATCGCCGTCTGGTGGATTCTCCCGCCGGCGCGGTGATCCGAGCAAAAGATGAACTGGCAGTGGCCGGAGAAGACCGTGGCGCTAAGGTGGTTACTCGCAGTGTTGCCATTAAGGCGCAGGCGCCTCTTGCCGTTATCTTTTCCTGTGTTCTCATTGCAGCAGTCTTTATGTATATGCTGTCCCTTTATGTGCAGATTGAGGAGTATTCCTATTCCATCGATCAGATGCAATCGGAAATCGCTCAACTGAAGGAAGAAGCCACTCAGCTGGAGGTTCAGCTGGAAAACAAATATGATCTGGATGAGGTAGAACGGATCGCCACTACGGAATACGGAATGGTGGCAGCATCCTCTCTTCCCAAAAAATATGTTTCTGTCACAAATGGCGAAGATTTGTGGCAAGAGCCGGAGCAAGAAGAGGAGTCCTTTTTCTCTTCTGTTTTCGGAAGAGAAGGGAACACGGGGGAATAAAGAATTCTCCACCTGAATATGAATGGAAAGAGGAGAAAAGCGCAAAAACGAGTAAAGGTAATACCCTTTACTCTTTTTGACAATATAGACCCTCTTTTTGTGGTACGATTTTAAGAAAAAAAGGAGAGATGGAGATGCTCGGGAATCTGCAACCGGGAAGACTGAAATTAAATAAGCGCTGCACGGTCATCTTGGTGCTGTTCATTCTTTGTGGCATCGCTCTGATCGGAAGACTGTTTTATTTGCAGGTCATCAGCTTTGATAAATACCAATCGGATACCATCAATCAATACACCAAAGAAACCGTAGTCAAGGCAAAACGGGGAACCATTTACGACCGTAATATGAAGGTGCTTGCCATCAGCACCACAGTGGAGCGGGTTTTTATTTCGCCCAATACCATCCCAAATCTTACCGTTGCCGCCTACGTGGAAACCTTGGTGGAAGAAATTAAGGATAGCGATGAACAAAAGGAAGAACGAACCCGCCTTCTTTCTATGTTCTCTGATACTTCTGTTACCGTAGCGCAAGATATTGCCAATGAACTGTCCCAATTTCTGGGAGTGGAAAAAAGTGTCATTCTGGAGAAAGCCGCCAAAACCAAGCGCGCGGATGAAACCATCAAAAAACAGGTTGACCTAGAACTAACTGCCAAGATCAAGGAAATGGTTTCGAATAAACGCTATTCTTCCATGATCCATTTTGCTGAAGAATCTAAGCGCTACTATCCATATTCCGGGCTTGCCAGCCACGTGATCGGATTTACCGGAACCGATGGCTATGGCCTTTCCGGTGTAGAAGCCTATTATAATGAGTTGCTCTCCGGAGAAGACGGAAAGATCGTTTCTGCCAAGGACGCCAACGGAAACGATATGAGTACAAAGTATGAAAGCTATGTGGATGCGGTGGATGGCACCGATACCATGCTGACCCTGGACTGGACTTGCCAGAGCATTTTGGAAAAATATCTGACAGAAGCACTGGAGGAATCCCAGGCAAGAAACCGCGTTGCCGGCATCATTATGGACGTCAATACCGGAGAAATTCTGGGAATGGCAACCAAGCCGGATTTTGATCTGAATGACCCTTATACGCTGGATGCTATTTCCGAGGCACTTCTTTCTGCATTCGAGGGCAGTGAAGAAGAAAAGACCGCATATAAGGTCACCCTTCTCAATGAGCTTTGGAAAAACAAGGCAGTAACCGAGCTTTACGAGCCCGGCTCTACCTTTAAAATTATTACCTCTGCTATGGTTCTGGAAGAAAACCTGGTCACTGCAAACGAAACCTTCCGATGCACCGGTCACATCCGGATCCCCGGTCTTTCCAAGCCCATTCACTGCCATAAGCTGGCAGGACACGGAAACCTTACCTTTGAAGGCGCGCTGGGCTATTCCTGCAACCCCTTCTTTGTGGTGATGAGCCAGCGTCTGGGAACCGATCTGTTTTATAAATACTATCAGGCCTTCGGTTATAACGAAGTCACCGAAGTGGACATCTACGGCGAAGCCTCCAACCTTTTCTTTAATCTTAGCACTTATTCCAGCGTGGATGCTGCCTGTGCTGCATTCGGTCAGAACTTCAAAATCACTCCCATCTCCCACCTTCGCGCCATCTGCGCGGTGGCAAACGGGGGATATTTGGTAACGCCTCACGTTTTGAAAGCAAGTCTTGACAGCGACGGCAATATCATTGAAAGCTATGCCACAGAAACCAAACGCCAAGTGGTCTCCACCGAAAACTGCGAGATCATTTGGGAATATCTGTACCGAAGTGTGGAAGACGAGGGCGGTAACCGAAACGCCGCCGTTCCCGGCTATAAAATTGCCGCTAAAACAGGTACTTCAACCAAAACCGAAATCAGCCAAGGGGAAGAAAAGTTCTATGTATCTTCCTGCGTGGCATTCGCTCCCGCAGACGATCCGGAAATCGCAGTGATCGTTCTGGTGGATGAGCCTGTGGGCAGCTATTACGGTTCCGTTGTGGCGGCTCCGTATGTGGCAAAGATATTCTCGGAGGTTCTGCCTTATCTGGGAGTAGAGCCGGAGTATTCTCAAGAGGATATGGAATCCATTGGTGTTTCCATTTCCGATTATGTGGGCAGAAGCCTGACCTATGCTTCCAGTAATCTGCAAGGAAAAGGCCTTGAAATACAGGTGATCGGAAACGGCTCCAATGTGGTGGCGCAGTCTCCTGTTGCCGGCACCAAGGTAATGAAGGGCGGTAAGGTGGTTCTCTATACCGAAGAGGGATTGAATACGCCCACTGTAACCGTTCCTAATGTGGTGGGGCTGAGTGCCGCCGCCGCCAACAAGGCATTGATCAATGCCGGTCTGAATATTGAAATCGAAACCGGAACCCTCTCTTCTGTGGAGGGAGCTACGGCAATTCAACAAAGCATCAAGGAAGGGGAGCAGGTGCTGCCCGGAACGGTTGTTGTGGTTGATTTCCGTCATTATTCTGGCGCAACCGATTAATTAAAAAAAGGGAGGAAAACCATGAAGCTTCTCGATTTGCTTGCAGACATTGATGTTCTGGAATGGCACGCCGATCCGGACCTGGAGATCAGCGCCGTTTCCTCCGATAGCCGAAAGATCACAAAAGGCGCTGCATTTGTTGCCTTAAAGGGCTTAAAATCGGACGGCAGAGACTATATTCCCGCTGCTCTCGAGAAGGGCGCAGTGGTTTCCATTTGCCAGGATCGGCCTGAAGGAACCGTTCCCTACGTTCTTTTGCCCTCCACCCGTGAGGCTCTCTCACCTATTTTATCGAATTTCTACGGTCATCCGGAAAAGAGCTTTGGCCGGATTATCGGTATCACTGGTACCAACGGAAAAACCACCACCTCCTTTATGCTGAAGGCCATTTTTGAAAAGGCCGGGCATAAAACCGGTCTCATTGGCACCACAAAATACCTGGTTGGCAATGAAGAGTATCAGGTGGATGGCTCAGCGGCTTTTCTTACCACCCCGGACCCAGAACTTCTGTTTTCCCTTTTCGATGCGATGAGAAGTGCCAAGGTGGATACGGTGATCATGGAAGCTTCCAGTCACGCACTTGCCTTTCATAAATTAAACGGCATCCCTTTTGATTACGGAATTTTCACCAATCTAACCCAAGATCATATCGATTTCCATAAAACAATGGAGGAGTACCAAGAAGCCAAAAAGAAGCTCTTCCAAGTAGCCAAGGTGGGATTTTTCAATTTGGATGATCCCAGCTTCTCCCAAATGACAAAAGATGTTTTCTCTCGCGTGCAAACCTATTCCGTCAAGTCGGAGAAGGCCGATTATGTTGCAGAGAAAATCCTTTTTCACGATGACCGGGGAATCCGTTATCTCATTCGCTCCCCAGAGGGAAGAGAAGAGATCTACCTTCCCATTCCCGGCTTTTTCAATGTGTATAATTCCCTGGCGGCATCGTCGGTGGCACTGGAATGTGGAATTCCTTTTTCCATTGTGGCAAACGCCCTGGAGGAAATGTCCGGTGTGAAGGGAAGAATTGAGCGGATCCCAACGGAAACACCTTTTTCCGTTTTCATTGATTTTGCTCACACTCCCGATGCCCTGAAAAACATCTTGACCACGCTTCGGGGCTTTACCAAAGGGAGACTGATCACCCTGTTTGGCTGTGGCGGTGATCGGGATAAGGGAAAACGTCCCTTGATGGGAAACATTGCTTGTAAAATGAGTGATTTTGTCATTGTCACCTCCGACAATTCCCGCAGTGAGAAAAAAGAAGATATCATTGCAGATATTCTGGAGGGAGTCCGGGACGAAAACACCCCGTATGTTGCCATTACAGAACGAACTGAGGCCATCCATTATGCCATTGACCACGCGAAAGAAGGCGATGTGATCCTTCTGGCCGGAAAAGGGCATGAGGAATACGAGATTGATCAAAACGGAAAGCACGATTATTCGGAAAAAAAGATTGTTTTAGATTATATCGGAGAAAACTACGGAAATGAAACTCACACTTGCTGAAATCGCTCGCGCAGTGGGCGGCGCCCTTCACGGAAAGGACGATATCATTGCAAACGGTATTTCCACCGACTCCAGAACCATCTCGGAAGGAGAGGTATTCATCGCTCTTCGGGGAGAACGCTTTGACGGACACGATTTTATTTCGTCGGTGGCCGGAAAATGCGCTGCTGTGATTACGGAAGAAATGGTGGAAGGTCAAGATCATATTCTGGTGCCGGATACCTTAAAGGCGTTGGGAGATCTGGCGGCCTATTGGAAACGCAGAGTGAATCCTGCCATTTCGGTGGGAATTACCGGCTCTGTGGGTAAAACCACCACAAAAGAGCTGATCGCTTCTGTTCTGAAGGAAAAGTATCACACCCATTTTACCACTGGGAATTTAAACAATCACATTGGTGTTCCCATCACCTTGATTCGTATTGAAGAAGGATGCGAGGCTGTGGTTTGTGAAATGGGGATGAGTGGCAAGGGAGAGATCGAATATCTCACTGGTCTTGTACGTCCCAATCTTGCGGTGATCACCAATATCGGCACCTCTCATATGGAGCTTTTGGGCTCCAGAGAAGGAATCCTGGAAGCCAAAATGGAGATCCTTTCCGGTATGGAAAAGGGAAGTACGATCATCCTGGACGGAGACGAACCTCTGTTCCGCAGTGAAAAGATCCAGGAAAGATTGAAGGATTTTCGTGTCATCTACGTGGGACTTCATACGGAAAACGACATTTATCCCCTGGATATTTATAAATCATCGGATCACCTTTCCTTTGATGTGATCTCCAGCGAAAAGGAATTTCGCGTCACCATTCCTGCCATCGGGGATCATTTCATTAAGAATACGCTCTTTGCTGTGGCAGTGGGACTTGTTTCCGGTGTGGCAGACGAAGGCATCCAGGCTGGAATCCTTTCCTATTCTCCTACAGGTCTTCGACAGAAGATCTATGAAAAAAACGGAATCCGCGTGATTGCAGACTGCTATAACGCCTCTCCGGAATCCATGGAAGCTTCTCTGAAGGTGCTCTCCTCCTCGGAGGGAAGAAAAATTGCCGTTCTTGGCGATATGCTGGAGCTGGGATATCTGGCGGAAAGCGCGCATAAAAAAGTAGGAAGTCTTGCGAAAGCGTGCGGCACCGACCGTCTGTTTACCTACGGAAAAGTCAGTTATCATATTATGCTGGGCGCTCTGGAGGCCGGTATGGAAAAAGAGATTGTCTCTAATTCCATTGACGCTGAAGCGTTGGCAAATGCATTGAAAAAGGCGCTTCGCCCCGGAGATACAGTGCTTTTCAAAGCAAGCAGAAGAATGAAACTTGAGGAAATAATTGCCCTTTGTGGTTTAGCGGAAGCGGAATGATGAAAACTGAAATCTGGATCGCGCTCGGCGCATTTTTACTGACACTTTTGATTACGTTTTGTTTGGAAAAAAAGTTTATCCCCTTTTTGATGCGGATCAAAATGGGGCAAACCATTTTGGAGATCGGTCCTCGTTGGCATAAGTCCAAAGAGGGAACTCCCACCATGGGCGGACTCTTTTTCATCGGCGCGATTTTGATCACCACATTGGCGTTTGGAATGGTTCGCTTGGTGCAAGGCGGCTCTGGCGCCTGGCTCAAAACCCTGATCATGATGCTACTGTTCGGTGCAGTCGGCTTTATCGATGACTTTGTGAAGTTTGTCAAAAAGCAAAACAAAGGACTGACGGCCATTCAGAAATTGATCTTTCAGTTTGCCATTGCAGCATTTTATTTGTATTCCATGAAGGATCAAATCACCACGACCCTTCGCATCCCGGCGCTGAATGTTTCGTGGGATCTTGGCATTTTCTATTGGTTTTTTGCCATTTTGTTTATTGTCCTTGTGACCAATGCAGTGAATTTAACCGATGGCATTGACGGTCTGGCGGCCGGCACTACCTTTGTGGTATGTTTCTTCTTTGCGGTGATCACACTGATCTTGGGCAAGGGAGAACTCACTGTTTTGTCCTCCGCGCTTTGCGGCGGTATGATTGGATTTTTGCTTTATAATTATTACCCCGCCAGAATCTTTATGGGAGATACCGGCTCACTCTTTTTGGGCGGCGCGGTGGCAGGCCTTGCCTTTTGCTTGGATCTGCCCCTTTTGATCCTTCCCGTGGGCTTTGTTTATCTGTGGGAAGCGCTTAGCGTGGTTCTTCAGGTTTTCTTCTTCAAAACCACCGGAAAGAGAATTTTCCGTATGGCACCGTTCCATCATCATATGGAAATGTGTGGTTGGAAGGAAACCAGCATCGTTACGTTTTCCGTATTGTTAACTGCCATTTTGTGTGCAGTGTCTTATTTGATATTCTTTATTTGATCGAAACCCGGATTTTCGGAGAAAGGAGCAGGTATGGCAAATCCAAATACGCAACAGGAAGAAGTAAATGTAACCCTTCGTCCACCGAAAACAAAAAAGAGCCTGCTTCCCGGACGGAAAAAAAGCTCTGTTCACCGTCTTCGCTCCGGAATTGATTGGCCGTTTGCAGTGCTGGTGATGATTTTGCTTTCTATCGGTACCACCTTTGTTTTTTCCTCCAGCTATGTGTACGCCAAATACAATTATAATGACAGCTATTTTTTCATTCGCAAGCAGATCGGTTGGGTATTGGTTGCCTTGGTGATCATTTATATCGTTTCCCGGTTTGTGGACTATCTTTTCTTGAAAAAAACTGCCATTTATATTTTTATCATCTCGTATTTACTTTTGCTTTGTGTATTTTTCTTCGGTGCGGACGCCAACGGTGCCAAACGTTGGATTTACATTGGACCTATCAGCGTTCAGCCCTCGGAGATTGTGAAATTCTCTGTGATCCTATTGGTCTCCAGTTACATTGTCTGGCTGGAAACCAAGGGCCGTGACCTAATCCGTACTTTCCGTTACGGCATTATGCCATTCCTTTTCCTTGTGGTTCTGATCGGTCTTCCTCTTTATAAGCAGCCTCACCTTTCTGCCATGATCATCATTTTTGCGCTGATCTTCATTCTGATGTACTTAGGCGGCGTGAAGGGTGGAATCCTTCTTTCCGGCCTTGGGGTAGGCGGTGCTGCAATGCTTGCCTTGATTTTGTTTACCGACCATGGTCAGAGCCGAATCAATGCCTGGCTCCACCCAGAATTGGATCCCTTGGGTGATGGCTGGCAGCCGCTTCAAAGCTTATATGCCATTGGCTCCGGCGGCCTTTGGGGTGTTGGCTTGGGGCAGTCCAAACAAAAGCATCTGTATTTGCCGGAGCCCCAGAATGACTATATTTTCGCGGTTATCTGCGAGGAAATGGGCTTTATTTTTGCAGTGGCAGTGGTGCTCCTTTTCGTTATGCTGATCTGGAGAGGCTTTTACATTGCCAAAAATGCTCCGTCTAAATTTTCCTCCCTTTTGGTGATGGGAATCATCATTCAGGTAGGTGTGCAGGTATTCCTTAACATCGGTGTTGTAAGCGGTGCACTTCCCAGTACCGGTGTATCACTTCCGTTCTTCAGTTACGGAGGCTCCTCGCTTCTGATTCTAATGGCGGAAATGGGTGTTGTTTTGAACATCTCAAGGTATTCCTATACAGAAAAGGCATAGTTTGAAGGAGAAAGTCAATGAAAGTAGTACTCAGCGGTGGCGGAACAGCAGGCCATATCAATCCGGCCTTGTCCATTGCCAAGAAAATTTTAGAAAAAGAACCGAACAGTCAGATCCTCTTTGTAGGAACCCCTGAAGGAATGGAAAATCGCCTTGTCACTAAGGAAGGCTTCCCCATTCGCCATGTGAAGGTCAAGGGCTTTCAGAGAAAACTGACTCTTCAAAATCTGAAGGTGGCTTATCTTGCTATCACAAGTGTCGGCCAGGCGAAAAAAATTTTAAAGGAGTTTTGTCCCCAGGTGGTGATTGGCACAGGTGGATATGTTTCCTGGCCGGTATTGCGTGCCGCAACCAAAATGAAAATTCCCACCTTGATTCACGAGCAAAATGCCCTTCCGGGCTTGACCACTCAGCGTCTTTCCAAGGTGGTGGATACGGTTTGTCTTTCCTTTGAGGAATCCCGGGATAAGCTGCCTTGTGATCCGAAAAAAACAGTTTTGACCGGCAACCCCATAAGCCCCCTTTTGGGAACACTAACCAGAGCACAGTGCCGCAGTCAACTGGGCATCACAGCACCATTTCTTCTTTCCTTTGGCGGTTCTCTGGGTGCTCATGTGATCAATGAAGCCATGTTTGAGATTGCCAAGGAGTATTCTTCGCGACAACCCATTTTCCATACTCACGCCTTTGGCGTCAGGGAATTTGAATCTTATATGGCAATGGAAAAGAAGGAAGGCATTTGCCGTTTCGGCAATGTGCATTTTTCCGAATATATTTATGATATGCCCCGTCAACTGGCAGCAGCAGATCTTGTGGTTTGCCGTGCCGGTGCCATTACGCTGGCAGAACTGGCTGTGATGGGAAAGCCCGCCATTCTCATTCCGTCTCCCAATGTGACGGACAATCATCAATATAAAAATGCTCTTGTCTATCATGAGAAGGGCGCAGCCATACTGATCGAGGAAAAGGATCTGACACCGGAAAAACTGCAAAAAGAGATCCATTCCGTTCTTCGTTCGCCGGAAAGACTGCGCAAAATGAGCGAAAATATGAAAAAACTTTCTCATGCCGATGCCAATGAAGTCATTTGGAATGAGATCCGAAAGCTGGTAAAATAAAGGAAGTAATATAAGAGGGGAGAAGTCTATGAGCGAAGAGCTTTCCGCTTATCAAAAAAAACGAAAACAAAAAAAGATCGCCAGAAACGGTTTTTTAGCGGTTCTGATCCTGGCCTTAATGTCAACGGCCGCTTATTTTATCTTTACCCGCTATCTTGTGGTGAAAGAGGTTGTAATCCAGGAAACCACTCTCTATAGCCAGGAAGAGATGCTTGACGTTTGCGCTGTGGAAAAGCAGACTCCTTTGATTGCTTTGTCGAAAAAAGAGATTTGCCGCGCTGTGGAAGAAAACTTCCCTTATCTTGTGAATGTGAAAGTGGAATTTGATCTGCCCGGAAAGGTGTTGGTTGGGTTTCGGGAAGATTTTGGCATGATGGCACTGCAATTGGGAACAGAGCTTTTCAGCCTGGACCGGGAACTGAATGTCTTGGCAAAGGAGCCTCACGATTCCACCATTCCCAGAATCTCATTGCTGACGGAGGATGTGTCCCGTTGCGTAGTAGGAGAGAAGCTCTCCTTTTTCGATCCTGCTGTTGCCACTGCTATATCCGACCTGATCACTGCCCTGGAGAAAAAGGAAATGCTCTCTGATGTAAATGTTTTTGATCTTCGGGACAAATTAAATATCAAAGTGCACTATCAAAGCCGCTTTGAACTTCTCATGGGAGAAAACAGTGATCTTGGATATAAATTTGCTATGGTTCAGGAAGTAATAAAAGACCTTGGCGCAGAGGAACGGGGACGGATCGACATTACCGATCCCAACACGGCCTATGTAAAACTGACACCCGATGTTCCCCAGTAAATTGCTGGAAAAACAAGAAAAAATCAAAAAAAAACACTTTTTTGAAAAAAACTATTGCATTTATTGAAAAAAAATATTATAATAGCACTTACGAATCGCTTACTCTGCTGATTTTTATAAAAAATAGAATAGCAAAGAGGAAATATAGAGGAGGATATCCAAATGTCTTACGAAATGGATACAAACTACGAAAGCGTAGTGAATATTAAGGTAGTCGGTGTTGGCGGCGGTGGAAACAATACCGTTGCACGTATGATCAACTCCAATGTAAGAGGAGTTGATTTCATTGCGCTCAATACCGACCTGATGACTCTGCGTTCTACCCAGGCTCCCAAGCAGATCGCCATTGGCGAAAGAACCACCAAGGGAAAGGGTGCTGGTGCAAATCCTGCTGTTGGTAAGCAGGCAGCAGAGGAATCCACCGAGGAGATCACCGAAGCACTCAAGGGTGCTGATATGGTCTTTATCACGGCAGGCATGGGCGGCGGTACCGGTACCGGCGCAGCTCCTGTTGTGGCAAAAATTGCAAAAGAAATGGGCATTCTCACCATTGGTATCGTGACCAAGCCCTTCGCTTTTGAAGGAAAGAGAAGAATGGACCAGGCGGAAGAAGGCATTAAGGTGCTTTCCGAGTTTGTGGATTCTCTTGTTGTGATCCCAAATGAAAGATTGAAGATGGTCTCCGAAAAGAAGATCACCTTGATGAATGCATTTGAAATCGCTGACTCCGTTCTTGCTAACGGTGTTCAGTCTATTTCCGAATTGATCAACGTTCCCGGTATTGTTAACCTGGACTTTGCTGACGTTACCACCGTGATGAAGGATGCCGGTATGGCACATATGGGCGTTGGCAGTGCAAAGGGACAGGGCAAGGCTGAAACCGCTGCAAAAATGGCAATTCAGAGCCCCCTGCTTGAGACCAGCATCGCAGGTGCACGCGGCATCATCATCAATATCACCGGTTCTTCCGATATCGGATTTGAAGAAGTGGAAATTGCTTCCTCTATGGTTCGTGAGCAGGCTCATCCCGATGCCAATATCATCTGGGGTGCCGCATTCGATGAAAACCTGGAAGATGAGATCAAGGTTACCGTTGTTGCAACCGATTTCGGTGCTAAGGTAGAAGCCAAGGCTGAAAAGCGCAGTACCTTGGAAGATGATCTGAGCATCATCACCGAGCAGAAGAGCGCACCTCTTTCCGCTGAAAAGCAGAAGGAATTGGCAGAGCTTGTAAAGGATGAGGACAATTTGGATGCACTCATCGGCATTCTGCAGAACAACCGCAATAAGACCTATTTCGAAGATTAAGTCGCCGAAAGGAACAGAGGGGTAAGTTTTACCCCTCTTTTTTTACTATAATGGAAAAAAAGCATGCTTTTTTGATTATGGCCCATACCAATCCCGAGCAATTGAAAAAACTCTTGATTTTGCTGGATCATCCCAGAGTGGATATTTTTCTTCATATTGACCGGAATGCCTCTTTTTCACCGGAGAGGTTCTGTTCCTGTACTCAATTTTCCCGGATCATTCCAGTTCCCAGGAGAAGGGTCAATTGGGGAGGCAGAAGCCAGATCGAATGTGAATTGTCTCTCATTCAATGTGCCCTCCCCGGAGAATATGCCCATTATCACCTTCTTTCCGGCATGGACCTTCCCTTGAAAAAAATTGCGGAAATCTTGGCGTTTTTCGATGCTAACCCGGAAAAGGAATTTGTTCATTTGGATTCTCGGCTTCCGGCAGACGGTGTTCGGGAGCGATTTTCTCTCTACTGGCTTCTTCAGGAAAAGGAGAGAAAATGCGGTGTTTACTTTCGCCTTCAAAACCTTTGGATTACGCTTCAGAAAAGAATCGGTGTTGACCGAACCAAAAAGGATCAGATTCTTTTTTATAAAGGCGCCAATTGGTTCAGCTGCACTCACACCTTCTTATCTGCTCTGATCCGAGAGAAAGAAAACATTTTAACTCGTTTTTCCAATACCCGTTGCTGTGACGAGATCTTTCTTCAAACCTTTTTGATGAATTCCCCCTTCCAAAATTGCCTGTTCGCACCACCCGGGGAGGATCGTGCCAATATGCGACTGATCGACTGGGAACGGGGCGCTCCTTATGTCTTCCGGGAGGAGGATGTGCCGGCTCTTTTATCCTCCGAGTTTTTGTTTGCCAGAAAGTTCGATGAAAGAATTTCCCCCTCGGCCATCGATAGGATCTTCCAAGCATTGAGATAATTTTTTGATGGAAAAAGTGTGCACAGTGTTTTAAAAAATGATGAAAAGCATTGCAAACTTTGACAAAGAATGATACAATTCAGTTAGTTTTCGAAAGGATTTTTCTCTGATATGAAAGAAAAATGGACGGTTTTTTGTAATCGTTTTGGACGCTATCTTTATCCCTTTGTGTTCTTTTTCGCGCTGATCCTTCTGGATGTTTCCTTTCGCGCTCTTCATCCGGGAGCTGGCACCACCTCTGCCACGCACTGGACACCCAATGTGTTCACCCTTTGCTGGACGGCCATTTTAAGCGTGATCGTTTATCTGGTCCCCGGTCTTGCAAAACGCATCGTAATGTCGATTTTTGTCGGCACATTTGTGATTCTCGCATTTGTCCATGCAGTGCTGTATCACGTTTCGGGAAGCTTTCTTTCCTTTTCTGATCTGGCTTTTGCGGAGGATGCCGCGGCATTTATCAGCATTCAGTATCTGACCTTTTCCTGGAAGATCTATCTGTTTTTATTTCTTTCCCTTGCTGTGGGAGTTTTGGCTATCCTTATGGCGCCAAAAAAAGAGAAGATCCATTGGATCACGCTTGTGGTCTGTGTGCTTTTGCTTTCGGGCAGTGTCACCGGCATTATTTTGACACACTGTGAATACTTGGAGGATGGAACGGTAGGCAAGTTTGAATGGACTGATACCTATAATCCCGGCTCCATTTCTTCTTACTATATGGATTTTTCCAATTCCAATGAGTGTCTCAAACTTTGCGGAATCTATCAGCATCTGTTCCGTAGCTTTACTTATTCCTTGGGTGATTTTTTTAACTATGGCCGTATGAGAGATGAGGCCAGTGAGTATTTCGAAAGCCAGGCCGAAACCCAAAGCAATGAAATGACCGGGGTTTTGGAGGGGCAGAATGCCATTGCCATTCTTCTGGAATCCATTGATACCTGGATGATCACGGAAGAGTTTATGCCCAATCTTTGGGCACTGCAGCAAAACAGCTTGGATTTTGTCCATCACTATACACCGCTCTTTTTAAGTGCCGGCACCTTTAATACGGAGTTTGCCTTTAACATCGGCTTTTATCTTCCCGCCACTGGTACCAGTGCCCGTACTTATGCCACCAATGTTTACCCCCAATCCTTGCCGAACCTATTTCGAAATCATGGTTATGCCGCCAATTCCTATCACACCTTGGACGGTAGGTTTTATAATCGGGAAGTGGTTCATCCTCAATGGGGTTACGAAGCCTTTAACGATCACGACATCCTGGAATTGACCGGTGATCAAACTAGAGATACCACCTTAATGGAAGGGTATGAAAAAATGGTGGGTCACGATAGCCTCTTCTTTGACTATATCATCACCTATTCCGGTCACGGTCCTTATACCGAGGCTCGCTCCGCCATTTCCGGTCCTCATTTAAAGAAGGCCAATGTACTGGCGAAAGAAAGTGGGATCAAAACGGATAATGCGGATACCTGGAATCAGTTTGTGCGCGCCATTGCCCACGCCCAGGAAACCGATGCTTTCATCGGCCAACTGGTGGAAAAAATGACAGAAGACGGCACCATTCATAACACCACCCTCATTCTCTTTGGCGATCACTACAGTAAATATTTGACCGATACCGGGTTTGTAATGGAGCTGAAGGGCGTTTCGGATATGAATACCATTTGCAACACGCCTTTCTTCATTTACAGTGAAAAGCTGGAGAGTCAGACTGTGGAAAAATATACCTCCTCTGTGGATATGCTTCCCACCGTTGCCAATCTTTTCGGTTTGGAGTACGATGCCCGTTACCTAGTAGGCCACGATGCCTTCAGCGAGGAGGGCGGCTTTGTTTGCTTCAGCGACTATTCCTGGATCGATTCGGAAATGTACTGGACTCCCGATTACCAGGGAGAGGAGACCGAAAAGATCAAGGAGCGCAATCGCGAAGTTAAAGCCCTTTTGTCAACCTCCTGGAATACGGTCAAAACCAATTATTTTGCCTATCAGAAGTAAAAATGAAAACTCTCTGTAACCTTGGTTACAGAGAGTTTTTTTGCAGTTCATATTCTTCCTTTGTAATAGTGTAGGTGAGGATCCGCTGTTTTTTTCCCCGTTTATAAAAGGATTCGCTTTTGGTGGTGTTTTCACGAAAACCCAATCGGGAAAGCACCTTTTGGCTGGGTAGATTTTCTTCCATAAAGCGCCCGGACAAGGTTTGAAGGCCCAACTGCTCAAAGCCATATTCCATCACCTTTTTCAAGGCTTCCGGCGCAAGACCTCTCCGATGAAAGGCGGGGGAGAGAACATAACCGACCTCTGCCAGCCTTTTCTTTTCGTAGATTTCAGTAAAGCCGCAGGTGCCGATCATTTTGCCGCTTTCCTTATCGATCAGCGCCCAATCGAAAAAAGCGGCATCCCGATACTGCTTTTGCAAGTATCGAATATGTGCTTCGGTAAAGGTTCTGGAGCTGTGGGGCTCCCAAAGCAAAAAACGGCTGGTTGCCGGATCTCTTGCGTATTCATACATATCCGAAACATCATCCGGTAAGATCTTTCGCAAAATCAATCTTGGTGTTTCAAGCGTAGGAATGGCACGGAAGCTCCGCCGAATGGGGCCGGAAAAGAGGGATCGCATCAGACGATTTCAAAGGTACCGAAACGGTCAGAACGGTGGAAATCCATCGCATCTCTCTGCATCGGTGCCCAGGAAAGGTAATGGGGACTTGCGGTCTTGTCGCCGCATTTAAAGGCGTTTCCGGTGAAGGTATAGCCGGGTTTGAAGTCAATTTTTCCGTACAGGTAATAAAGAGTCTCGTTGGGAATAAAAAGAGTCACATCCCAAATTCCCTCGCGCACTCTTGCCTTTACCTCCGGCATAATGGGAGTGTGAATGTCAAAGCGGTTGTAACGGTCAGGGCCGATGCTGATCAGGTATGTGCCGATGGAATTCATTTCAAAATTGATGTAAGAGTTGCTCTTATCGGGTGCGAAGTTGAGGAAGATCTCAAGGCAGCTATCCTCGCACACACTGCTATAGTTTTCTTTTTGCTCCGCGCGGGGATTGGATTCATAGCAGCAGAGATTAAAAAGGAAACCTTTTCCCTCAATATAAATTCCTTTGAAGCGGGAATCCGGTGTGTATGTAGAGCCCCAGGGCACATCGTGGATCATGGCTTCAGAAGCGTCTTGAAGCTTGGATTCATCACCGCGAATGATTTGATATTTCATATTGGCCTCCTAAAATCATAGTATGTTTATTATAAGCCGAAACCTTAATTTTTGCAAGGAAAATCCGCAAAACTATGGAAAAGAAGGAAAACTTCGTGTATAATAAAGTAATCTGGGAAAGGAGTTTTTATTTTGCTTGGATATGTAAAATGCTACGAGAGCGAGCTTCTCGTGAAGCACCATCGTCTTTACGGCGCAGTTTATTGCGGTCTTTGCCATTCCATTCGGCAACTGCACTGCTGCGCTTTGCTTCCTTTCTTTGATTATGACTTTGTGTTTCTTGCTCTTTTGAGAATGCTGATTTGCGGAGAAGAAATGCAGCTGGAAAAAGAAAAATGCCTTCTGCATCCCTTTCAGAAGCATAAAATGAGGCTTTGTCACAACAAAACCCTTGGCTATACGGTCTATGCTGAAATGGTCCTTACCATTGGAAAAATGCAAGATGACCTGGCCGATCCGGATTCCTCCATTTGGAGAAAAGGAGCTATTTTTCTTTTTCTTCCTTTTTTGAAGCACTCAAAATCCCGTTTGGAAAAGAAAGAGCCTGCTTTGGTGGATTTATCCTGTCAAGTGTCAGAGCTTCTCTTGAAGGGACGGGAGAAGGAAAGGGAGGGTGCTGGGCTGGATGAAATGTGTACCCTGTTTGCTGACTGCCTTTCTCTTTTGTTTTCCTTTGGCACAGAGGGGAAAAGAAAGCGTCTCCTTGCCGGCATTGGCGAAAAAATGGGAAGATTTCTCTATACCCTTGATGCCTTGGATGATATGGAAAAGGACTTGAAAACCGGGGCATTCAATCCACTGCTGGAAAACCGAGCTCTCCCTGAAAAAGAAAGCCTATGCCAAGTTGACCGTGTGCTCTCCTTTTACATTGATGAGATGAAGCATATTCTGGATTTGGTCGAGGGAGAGGAAGCGCTTTTTGCCATTTGTGAAAATATCATCTGCCGCGGCTTGCCGGCAGCGCTAAGTAAAATTTTAAAACCAAAAAACGGAGAGAATAATGAAAGATCCTTATAGTGTTTTGGGGGTTTCTCCCCAGGCAAGTGACGATGAGATCAAGAAAGCCTATCGGGAACTTGCCAAAAAATTTCATCCTGACAATTATGCCAACACAGAATTTAGCGATATTGCCGGTGAAAAAATGAAGGAGATCAACGAAGCGTATGATGCCATCCTTCATCAAAGAGCAAGCGGCAACGCAACCGGCGCGTCTTATTCCGGCTCAGGCACCACCCGTTTTCCCCGTATTCGGGAGTTGATCTCTGCCGGCCGTATTGGGGAAGCAGAGGTTCTTTTGGATTCTCAATCGGACCGACCTGCAGAATGGAACTATTTAAAAGGCCTTTGCGCCATTTATCGTCGCAATTACAACGAGGGAGCCCGTTATTTTGAAGAGGCTTACCGTATGGAGCCCGGGAACGGAGAATATGCTTCCATGTATCAGCGTTTCCGCGGCGCACAGCAGAATTATGGCTCTTTCCATCCCAGCGGCTCTTACAAAGAGTGTGATTCCTGCGATATTTGCTCCGGCTTGATTTGTGCCGATTGCCTTTGCGAGTGCTGCGGCGGCGATCTGATCAGTTGTTGTTGATATGAAAAAAACCAGAATGCTATGTATTTCTTCCCTGATGGCCGCCTTTTGTGTGGCGATCCTTTCCTTGGGAAGTCTTGTGGAAAGCCTGGATGTATCACTGAGCGTCATTGCCGGACTTGTGATTATGGTGCTCTCCGCTGAATACGGTGATCGGGTGGCATTTTCTGCCTTTGCGGTAGCTGGTCTTTTGTCTCTGGTATTGCCACTCAAAAGTCCCGGTGTGATCTTTCTTTCCTTCTTTGGCTGGTATCCCATTGTGCAAAAGAAGATCAATATGCTAAAGCCTATTTTGTGCCGGGTGGTTAAAACCGTACTGTTCAACCTGATTCTCATCATTCTTTTGGCCCTTTCTGCTTTTGTTACGGGAATCAGGGAAGCAACCTGGCTCTATGCCAGTACCGTTATCCTTGCCAATTTCTGCTTTGTTTTTTATGACATTCTGCTAGATCGCTTTTTGATCTGGTACATTCTAAAACTCCGTCATCGTTTTCATTTTTGACGGATCAAAGGAGTCTAATATGGAGAAAAAACTGTCTCAATATGCCATGACCCCCAATCACCCTCGCTGGCAGGAAGCCACCGCCCGAGAAAAGCCACTATATTCCCGGGAGCAGGATTCCAGAAGTCCCTTCCTGCGGGACTATACTCGTATCATTCACAGCTCTGCCTTCCGTCGCTTGAAGCATAAAACACAGGTATTCTTTTCTCCTCAAAGCGACCATATTTGTACGCGCATTGAGCACGTTTTGCACGTGGAATCCATTGCCACTGCCATTGCCGATTCCCTTGGCCTGAATACGGAATTGGTCCGCGCCATTGCTGTGGGGCACGATTTGGGCCATTCTCCTTTTGGGCACAAGGGGGAGAGAGTGCTTTCTTCCATTTCCCAAAAGGTTTTGGGAGAGCCATTCTGGCACGAAAAGAATAGCCTTTATTTTGTGGATCACATTGAGCTTCTGGAAGACGACCAGCGTTGCCGTCAGCCCTTGAATCTGACCTATGCAGTGAGAGACGGCCTGATTTGTCACTGCGGAGAGGCAACAGAGAATCATTTGCATCCACGGCAAGAGGCGATGGATCTGAACGATCTGACTCAGCCCGGCAAGGTCAATGCCTTTACTTATGAAGGCTGCGTTGTGAAAATGGCAGACCGTATTTCTTATATCGGACGTGACATTGAAGATGCGGTGGCCCTGGGTGTTCTCACGCCGGATAACCAGGAGGAACTGACCGATCTTGTGGCAGAGTACACCACCGGAACCAAGATCAACAATACCATCATCATCAACCATCTGATTCATGATCTTTCCACTCATTCCGATGCGGAATGTGGCATTTGCTTTTCCGAACGTGCCAATGAATTCATTCGGGTTTTGGGCGAATTTAATCTTCGCACCATCTACCGTGCGCCGCGCGTTACCCGTGCGGAGAATTTCTTTGAGATCGTGATCCGGGAAATCTTCCAGCTTCTTTTTGATTGTTATGACGGTCCCGATACACTGCTTCGTCTGGATGAACTGGCAAAGATCTATCCAAAGGTTACCACCTCCTTCTGCGAGTGGCTTTCCTCTTACTGGACCCTCATTCGGGATCCGAAACAAAAAAATGAAGCAATTTTTGACATTTCCTTTGAAAAAGACTATGCCAAAGCGGTCATTTCCTATCTGGCAGGAATGAGCGATCGTTATGCGCTGGATTGCTTCAATGAAATCATCAGTTTTTGATCATACTTATGAAAATACTTCGATTTTGCTTGGGTGCTCTTCGCACCAATACTTATTTTTGCTTTGATGAGCAGGGCGCCTGTGTGGTGATCGATCCCGGTATGGATGGAAAAGGAATTTGGGAAAAGCTCTGTCAAAAGGGACTTTGCCCCAGTCATATTCTCCTGACCCACGGACATTTTGACCATTCTCAGGGTGTGAAATTTTTAGCGGAAAAAAGCGGTGCTCTGGTTTGTATTCACAAGGATGATGCCACTATGCTCTCCAATCCCGGCCACAACTCCTCTTCCTTTTATTACCGGGGCGATACTTCCTTTTATCCACGGACAGAAGGGGATATTTTGTTGAAGGATGGAGATGTGATCCAAAGCGGATCCCTTTCTTTTCGAGTGCTTCATACACCCGGCCATACTCCCGGTTCCGTTTGCTTTGTATCCCAAGAGAATGTTTTTTGCGGCGATACGGTCTTTGCCTATGGCTATGGCAGATACGATCTTTGGGGAGGGGATAAGGATGCACTATCCCACTCTCTTTCCCGGATTGCATCTCTTTCCGGGGATTATAAGCTTTGTCCCGGCCACGGAAATTCTGCCACTCTTTCCCGGATCCGCGGAGACATTGAACAATTTGCATTGGAATTAAAATAAGAATTGAAAGGAGGATGTGATGAAACGCTTACCGTTTGTGATTTGCATCTTCCTTTTGATGCTTGTTTTGGTCCGGGATTCTACATTCCAAGAGAATTTTTCTCCCTCTGATTTAAAAGATAACAGTCATGAGGAAACGGTGACAGGGGACAAGGCGGAGGATGCACCCACATCTCCTGTTTTATCTTCACCGGAGAATACCACCACTTCCGAGACCGCCTCCAATCTGGTTCCCTCTACCACCACTCTCCCCGGCACTACCTCAACCCATTCCCATAGCTGGAGGGTCATTTCGGTTGTGGAAAGCACCTGTACCCAGGAAGGATTTCGCACATTACGCTGCGCTTGTGGCGCCGATGCCAGGGAAGTAATAGCAAAAAAAGGTCACCTTGCCGGTGCTGCTACCTGTCAGGAGGCTTCGGTCTGTCGGATTTGCCAAACTGTTCTATCTCCTGCGCTTGGCCATTCTTTTGTGAAAAATACCTGTAGCCGATGCTCGCATCAATTGAAAAGTCCCGTTTTTGTTTTGGGAAAAGAAATTGAATTTGATCAATCTCTCACTTCCATCTGCGAAACCTTAGGACTTCCCACGGACATCATCACGGAAGGCAATATCAATAGCTTGGTTTACGCCTCGGACCTTTCTTTGCTCACCGTGATCCAAACAGACGAAAACGGCCTTTGGGGCGTGTTCACCATGGATCCTGAAGCCAAATTTCTTTTGGACGGAGAAACGGTTTCCATTGGCACTTTTTACGGAGAACGGGACCTGAATTCCGATGCATATTTCAGAGATATTGGCTCCTGTCGGGTCTTTGGCTTCAAGGATGCCATTGGCACCGGAGGCTGCTATGGCATCTGGATGCGGTATTCGGAATGTCGCTATGATTACATCAGTGATCCCAGATTAAATGAGAACTATTCCGGACAAAATCTTCTTTCCTTTTATTTTGTCAATGCTTTGAGAAAGCAAAAAGGACTTCCTTTGCTTACTTGGTCGGATGCGGCCTATCAGGTGGCAACAGAATATTCCGAATATATGATCCGGGAAAATATCTTTGGTCACGACGGATCATACGGCACAAGACTCCAGGAAAAAGGGATTACCTGGAGGGCTGCAGGAGAGAATATTTCCCAAGGATATTACAATTCCTTTTTCGTTTGCGATGCCTACTATAATTCTCAATCTCACCGTGATAATTTGCTCAGTCCTACCTTTACCCACGTGGGAATGGGATACCGACTTCACAGCAATTTAGGAACGGTTTACGGTGCACAAATTTTTTATACTCTGGCACAGTAAAAAGACTTGCAGTTTGTTCTGCAAGTCTTTTTTTGGGGTTATTGCTGGGCTTTTTCGATAATTTTGATGTCCTTGGGTTGAATGGAGGATTCCAGGTAAACGATCTCCTTGATCTGTGCAATTTCACCGGCACTCAGTCCCTCGGATTGCACCACAATATTGGCGGTATCTTCGTTGATGATGGCAACACATTCTTCAAACCCCTTTGCCTTCACCAAGTTTTCAATGTCAATTTCCCAGCTGGTTTCGTTGGCAATGCGTTCCATTTGCGTAAAGGCATTGGTTTTTGCAGTTTCACTGGCACTTTCATCCTCGGTAATTCCCACCAAAACCTCCAGAGCTTCTCCTCTTGCTCGTTCTCTGTCGATCACGGCACTGGCAAAAAAGTTTTCTGTCTCCACCGTTTCCTGAACGCTGTCTGTCGGGGGAGTATCCACTGTCGGCTCGGTGTTTGAATAGCGAATGTTTAAGTACCCGGCCACCGCAATGATCACAAGGCATCCTGCGATGATGGCATTTTTTGCATTGATACCCTTCCAGGGAAAGGGTTTTACCTTTTCCTTGATTTTTTCAAACCATTTGGTAACATCGGGAAATGCACTCTCGTCTCCCTCTTCGGGAATTTCAGTCAAAGCCATTTCCTCCGATGCCAATTCGGTTGCCGGTTCAGTCAGTTGGATTTTTTTCAGTTTTTTCATGGGATTCTCCTTACTCCGTTACAAAAATTTGATTCTCATTGAGATTGAGTGCGCTGGATACCAAACCGATGATCTTCTTTTGAATGTTCACATCTGCCGCTCCTTTGCAAACCACGCTCACCCCCTTCACCCTCGGCAAGATGGTTTCTGTCAGAATGGGGGACAAAGCTCCGCCGGAATCTTCCTGCATCTGGAGCAATGTCTCTACGCTGGAATTGTCCCCGGAAAGACTCTTGGCTGTTTGGTTGGCATAACGGTAGGTGATGCCTCCCTCCAAGGTGATCATCACATTCACATCGCTGACTCCATTTACCTGTTCTAAAATGGAAGCAAGGCGCGTTTCCAAGGATGCGGTGTAGGCAGTTTCATCAAAGACGGAATCATCGGAACGGGACCTTTCAAAAGAACTATATTCAGAAAGAAAGAGAAAAATGATGCCGATCACAAAACAAATGACCAAAACAGAAAGATTTTTTTGACTGATTTTTATTTTTTTCAATTCCACGATTACACCGTCCTTTCATATCCAGTAATCAGAGCATAATTGGCCTGCAGAAACAGAGCAATTTCTTGCGCTTTCTTTTCATCCTCGCATTTCACCCGAATGCTTGTGGGAATATAATCCCCGTTTGCTGTCACCGAAAGGGAAAACTCCGTTTCCGGGAAATTATGCTTTACTGCCTCATTCATCCGCTGTACGCATCGCTCTAAAAGGATCCGATCCGAATCTGTATCCACCTGTGAAAAAAATGAATCCCAGGGAATTGTGATCTCGCTTGTGAAATCCTTTTTTAGAAAAGAAAAAACAGGAGAAAACACCGCTACGATCAAAACAAGGGAAAGCAAAAATTTCAATGGAGAATAAAGGGGAGATTTTTTACCCCGGGGAATCAGGATTCGAATGGCCATGGTCACAACAGAGCATAGAATCAGTGTATAAGCCCAAAATTTCATCTTATAAATTTCCTTTTGTATTGATAAACAGCGTGATGGCAAAGATCAGATAGCATCCTTGCGCAAAAAGCAGTGCCAGAATCAGATCCATCACTTGGGAAATGGAAGTTAAAAACTTTTTGCAGCGGTTTTCTCCCAGTATTTCTCCCATTGCTGCCGCCATGGAGAAAAAGGTCTTTTGGATTACAATGGTCAAAATGGGACGGAGCAAAATGAAAAGGAGTGCGGCAAGACAAAGAATCCCACATTCGGTCTTAACTACCGAAAGAGAGGCTGAAAGCACTTTTGTGTTTTCACCCACTAAGGATCCAACCACCGGAATGAAGTTGGCGGCGGCAAATCGGACGGAACGCATTGCCAAAGAATCGGTGGCAGATGCCAGTGAGTTTTGAATGGAAAGAGTACCGGTTACCAGGAGAAAAAAGAAAATGCATACCACCTTGACGCTTTTTTTGAAGAAGGAAAGGATTCGTCCTAAGGAGTTCTCTCCCATTCCTTCCAGAAAGGAAAAACAAAAAAGAATACGCACCGTCGGCAAAAGAAAGGTGCTGGCAATCGTGGAAACCCCGGAGACCACAAAGCCGGTGGCAGCGCTTTGAACCGCTCCGGCCCCCACCGATCCTCCCATAGCAAGGAGAAGGGATGTGATAGGAAGACACGAGAGCATAAAGGACGAGGCGTTTTGAACAGCGTCAGATGCCACCAAAACCGTTTTCTCTAAGAAGGAAAAGCAAAAAAGGGATACAGCAAGAAGAAAGAAAAAATCAAAGGCGCTCTCCACACCGCTGGAAAAGTTTTGCTTCACCGCTTCAAATAAAGCGCTAAGAAGCAGTAAAAGGCAAAGCCCGGAAAAAAGTGTTAAGCTATCCCGAATGCCAATGGAAACAAGCTCCAGTATCGTGTCCAGAATTTTAGCCACGGATTGGGAACTGTCCTGTTCACTGACAAAGTCCTTCATCTCTTCCCGATCCAAACCCTCCGGGAGCAGATCATAGATCTGATCGGAACCGGAAAATTCCCGAAAATCGTCGGGCGTTACAGCGCTGACCCTGGGAGAGAGAAAAAGAAAGAGGCAGGGGATCAAAATGAGGGTTAAAATCCTTTTGTGTTTCACGTCAAAAAATCTCCGATCAATTCCAGAATGGATTTTAAAACAGGCATTGAAAGGGCAAGAATCGCTCCTTTTCCGCACATTTCCAGTTTTCCGGCAACTGCTTCTTCCCCTAAATCCCGGCAAAAGGAGGCGCAAAGGGAAACCAAAAAGGAAATGCCCAGTGCCTTCCAGACAAGCTGAAACAAATCGGGAACGCCGGTTTTTTGAGACAGTGCGTTTACCGTTTCCAGAACTGGCTTGATCAAGCGAAAAAACAAAACGAAAAAGACCGTTCCACTGCCGGCAAGGATTAATCCCTTGAATTTCGGTGAAAGGGTTTCGTTGAGCGATAAAACGATCACCGATAATATGCCGAAAAAACAAAAAGAAAGGGCGCTTGTCATATTCCAAAGGTGCTTCTTACAGTGGAGATCAAGGAAGAAATTTCACCCACTAAAAGAATCAAAACGATTACAATTCCACCCAAGGAAACAAATCCGGCCTGTTCGTCCTTTCCGGTATTCTTCAATACTTGGCAAAGAGAACCGGCCAGAATCCCAACCCCGGCAATTTTCAGTAGCAACGATACGTCCATCTCTTTCTCCTTTACATCATTAGAATAAACAGACCGATCCCCAAGCAAAGACCGCTGGTCCAGGCAATGGAGGCATCTGTTTTTCTTTTTTCTTTGATTTTTTCTTCTTCCGAACGCAGCACCAAAAGCAATCGGTCGCAGTCGGAAATTTGAGCGTTTTTGGATTGCATCCCGAAGTTTTCGGAAAAGGCAAGCAAAGCCTCTTGTTCTTTTTGCGAAAAGATTTCTTTTTCCAAAAGCTGCTTTGTGGCGCGGAAAAGAGCACCGCATGGATTTTGATCTACTTCCTGTCGCAAAAGAGGAAGAAACCCGCGTTTTTCCAGTATAGCATTTTCGTAGCGATGAAAGATTTCCTTTTGTGGCCGTAAAAAAGAGTCAATCTCAAATCGGACGGCTTCAAAGAAACGGATCAGGGCCTCTTTCTCTTTTTCTTCCATTAAAAGCGCGTATTTCTTTTGTGCACCAAGTAAAATCGGGATGATGGAAATGAAAAGCAGGCCGATGTATTTCATACCGCCCTCCTCAATCGGATCCGGCTTCGAAAAACAGCCCCCGGAATCCGCTTTAGCTCTGCCACATAAGAAAAAACACCGCTCTCCAAAAGAGAAAAAAGAAACGGTCGGGCTCTGGCGTCTTCAAGGCTTGTGGCATGGGCAGAAGCAAACAGAATACAGCCGGCGTTGCAAGCGGAAACAATGGCATCAGCATCTTCCTTGTCCCCAATCTCATCGCATAAAACCACCTGAGGAGAAAACAGACGAATGGCAATTTCCATCCCCTCTCCCTTTGGATATCCGGAAAGCACATCGCAAAGTCCGGCCTTGGGGAGAAAAACGGGAGGAAGGATTTCTTTGCGCTGATCGATTACCGAAACCCGTAGGGGAGGGCGATCCTTTTTCCCTTGAGAAAGATGAATGGCAAGGTCGCGCAAAAGTGTGGTTTTACCCTCACCGGGGGGAGATACGATTAGTGTGGAAGCAAGAGGAGATACATCAAAGGCGGAAAGAAGGTCTTTTGCCGCACCGTCAACCAGCCGGGGGATTCTGAGATTGATCCCCTCAAACTGCTCCGGCAAATAGGACAATGCCGCATCCTTTTCAGGGCAAAGTCCCAATCGAAATCCGTTTTCGTCCACCAAAAATCCGTCTTTTATGGTTTCAAAATAGCGATAAACATTTCCTCTGCAAAAAGCGCCCACGAAATCTCGAATTTCCAGTTTGTCAGCTCGCACCGCACCGGAAAGGTCCGTTTCCTTTCCGTTTTCATCCAAAAAAAGATTTCCTTTAAAATGCGTCAGCGACAAAGGCAGATCTCTTCGCATACGGATTTCGCTGACTCCCTCCCATTCCTGAAACAAATGAAGAATGCGGCGAATCCGCTCCGGAAACATATCCAGGTGTTTTTTCAGTTCCATTCTATTCAACCTCACATTTGCTATACCATATGAGAAAAAAGAAAAAAATAGAACAAAAAAAGAAGCCCTTTTGGGAGCTTCTTTTTAATCAATGCGAACGGGAGTAAAATTCCGATAGTCAGAGGAGACCAGAGTCAAACGTATGTCCTTCCATTCATCATATAAGGGCTTTGTGCCCCAGTTGTGAAGGTGACCGTAATAAACCCGGCGAACACCGAATTCTTCTAGGACATCTAAAATGGGATTCTCTCTTTGGGAAGCGGTGATCATGGGAAAATGAGAAAAACAAATGATTTCGGCTTCCACTCCTTCTTCCTTCAAATCTCTTTGAATTTGAGCGCCTTTTTCTAAGGACATCCGAAACCGGAGTGCTTCCCGGGCAAGGACCTTTTGATCCTGCTCGGTCATTTTATCCTCGCACATCCACCCTCTGGAGCCGCAGATGATCTTTCCTTGAGTGAAAATGGCATCGTTTTGCAAAAAACGGATGGAGGTGAGGTGATTTTCCTCCAAAAGTGTATTAAACTTTGCAATGGAGGGCCACCAATAATCGTGGTTCCCCTTCATCAGAATTTTTTCTCCCGGAAGCCGGTGAATAAATTGAAGATCGGGGATGGCCTCATCCGGCGTCATGGCCCAGGAAATATCTCCGGGAATGACCACAGTATCCTCATCCCGAACCATATATTCCCAGTATTCCTTCAGTCGGTTTTCAAAATTTACCCAACTGCCGCCAAATACATCCATGGGTTTTTCTCCGGAAAGAGAAAGATGCAGATCTGCAAGGGTCAATAAAGCCATACATTAGGTCCTTTCGTATAAAATCATCAAAAAAAGGAAAACTATCAAAAACAAAAAAGAAAGGAAAAAGAGAATATGGAAGGCATCACGTTGGATCCCTCTTCGGTACCGGAGCACATCAAAGGAATTCGTTGCAATGTAAAAAACTGTGTTTACAATGATCAGAGTGCATATTGCACAGCACGTCAGATCAGCGTAGGCCCAAGCTATGCAACCTCCGGAATTGACACCATTTGCGGAACGTTCCGTCCGAAAAACCGATGAGAAAAGGCACCCGTTAGGGTGCTTTTTTTCATAATCCGAAAGCGCAGGGCGTATGTAACACGTGAACCTTATTGGAATCCGATTGGGAAAGGTAAAGCTCTATCGCATCAAAGCGAGGTAAAAGTCCGTCTGTCAAGCGAGGCTCCTCCCGCAGAAAGATCCGGGCGGCGCGCTGAATCCGCTGTCTCTTGGCAAAGTCGATTTTTTCGGCACCCCGTCCGTAGGAAAGGGCAGAGTGGATGGTTCTGGTTTTTACTTCCACAAATACGATTTCATCGTTTTCCTGTAGGATCAGATCAATTTCTCCCACCGGGGTGGTGTAATTGGCTCGAATGAAAATGAAACCCTTTTGCTCTAAAAACAACCGAGCCAGATATTCTCCCTTTGCGCCCAATTCCTTGTTTGTCACGCCAGGCCTCTTTTCTTCAGAAAACTTTTTCGGTGAATGGGGGAGAGACCGTATTTTTCTACCGCAGTAAAATGATCCTTTGTGGGGTATCCCTTGTGCTTGGCAAAGCCATATTCCGGATAAAGCCGATCCATTTCCAAGCATTCCCGATCCCGCAGGACCTTGGCGATGATAGAAGCGGCGGCAATACTGGGACTTTTGGCATCTCCCTTGATCACAGGAATTGCTTTTTGGGAAAAACCTCGAGCAATGTTTCCGTCCACCAGAAGAAATTCCGGTGGAATGGTAAGCTTTTCCACTGCCCGACGCATGGCAAGCATACTGGCATTTAAAATGTTGATTTGGTCGATCTCTTCCGGAGAAGCTGTGCCAAAGCTCCAGGCAATGGCATTTTTTGTAATTTCATCGAACAGCAGATCGCGTTTTTTTTCGGATAGCTTTTTGGAATCGTTCAGTCCCTCCGGAATGTATCCTTCGGGAAGGATCACCGCTCCGGCAAATACCGGCCCGGCAAGAGGGCCGCGTCCGGCTTCGTCCAGACCGCAAACCATCTGGATTCCTTCCGGAATTAGGCTTTTTTCCAGCGTGTAATCCATTATGCTTCAGGCTCCTCTAATGTGATTGGGCCAATGGTGCCACTGCGAAACTCCTCCAGGAGCATGGCGGCGCAGCGTTCCTCGTTGACCACGCCTCCCCCTTGAAGAAAACCGCGCTTTTTTCCGATGGCAAGAAAAATTTCATACGCTTCTTCTTCCAGGTCACTTTCATTTAACTTGTACCTGCTTTGAAGAAACTGGGGATATTTTTCCTTTAAGCGGGCGCAAAGAAGACAGGCGATCTCCTCGCTTTGCAAGATGGTATCCTTGATGGCGCCGGTCATCGCAAGATTTTCACCGGTTTTCTCATCTTCAAATTTCGGCCAAAGAACACCTGGCATATCCAAAAGCTCCAACTCCGAGGAGGCCTTGACCCACTGCTTGTTTTTGGTCACACCGGGGCGATTTTCTGCCTGTGCTTTTTTGGTACCGGAAAAACGGTTGATCAAGGTGGATTTTCCCACGTTGGGAATCCCTACCACCATAGCGCGGATGGGTCGCTTCATTCCGCGAGCCCGATCCTTTTCCAGTTTTTCCTTCAATAAAAGCTTTGCGGCGGCAAGAATCTCTTTTAAACCGGCCCCCGTTTTGCAGTCCACGGTAATGGGGATTCGATTTTCCGTCTGACGAAAAAAGTCGCACCAAAGGGCGGTTTTTTTCGGATCGGCAAGGTCTGATTTATTTAAAATGACAATGCATTTTTTGTCTCCCAGCAATTTTCGGATTTCCGGATTGCGGGAGCTTGACGGGATTCTGGCATCCAAAAGCTCAAATACCAGATCCACGCTTCCCAGATTCTCCTTGATCATGCGGCGCGTGAGCGCCATATGTCCCGGGAACCATTGAATGATATTTCCGGGCAAAGTTTAGTCCACCTTTCCAAATTTTGAAACAGGGGTCACACGAAGCACAACACGACCCATAATGTATCTCTCGTCAATCTGTCCCACCGCGTTGCTACGGCTGTCCAGGGAGTCATTTCGATGGTCGCCCATAACGAAAATGCAGTTGTCCTCCACCACCAGTTCCACAATTCCTTGGGCATCGGTGGTCAGATCCTCTACATTCATGGTAAAGCCTTCTTCAAACAGAATGTAATCCTCATCAAGCTCTACTCCATCCACCCAAACCTGCCAGGTATAGAAGTTGATTTTGATGGTTTGTCCGCTTGTGGCAATGACACGCTTGATCAGTGGCTCGGTTCCGTTTTTGTAATTGGGGGACTGCACCACCACAATATCTCCGGTTTTGGGAGTATAGAGCAGATCGGAAATAATGAGATATTCACCGTTCTCCAGGGTGGGGAGCATAGAATCTCCGCTTACAGTCACGCCTCGGAAGAGAAGCGTGAAAATGAAGATCACCACCGTTAGGGAAAACAAAAAGGATTTGATCCAGTCAAAAATATTTCCGGCGCCGGTTAGCACCTCTTCCTCCGAAGCTTTTTTCTTTTTTTCTTCCAAAGGAGAAGTGTGGGAAGGTTCTTGGTTTTTGTTCTCTGTATTGCCTTCTTCAGCGGATTTCTTTATTTCAAAGGCATTTTCTTTGAATAAAGAATCCGGAGAGCGACGGGCATGGCGGCGAATATGTACAGGAGGAACTTCATTTGAGGAAGGGATTTTATTCTCGTCCAAGGAATCCTTTTCTTGTTCGTTCATGGTTGTTTCCTTTCAAAAAAATGAGGGGGACGAAAAGTCCCCCTCAGCAACTTAATTGTGTTCCGAATGTGTTGTCAAAAGTGACCTCTGCAATTCGGTGCTGTTAGATCAGCTCTTTCACCTTGGCAGCCTTACCAACTCTGTCGCGCAGATAATAAAGCTTTGCTCTGCGAACTTTACCGGTACGGATCACTTCAACCTTTTCCACTCTGGGAGAGTGAAGGGGGAAAGTTTTTTCCACGCCAACGCCGTAAGATACTCTTCTTACAGTAAAGGTTTCGGAAATGCCACCGTTTTTCTTCGCGATTACGGTTCCCTCGAAAAGCTGGATTCTTTCTCTGGTGCCTTCCACGATCTTGTTGTGAACGCGAATGGTGTCACCAACGTTGAACTGGGGAACTTCTTTTTTCAGTTGCTCATTTGTAAAAGCCTTGATCATATCCATGATGGGCCCTCCTTAAATAAAATAAATTATTTAAGTATAAATGCAAGCGTTCGTGCTGAAGCCGGCAGAGGACCGCTTGGGTTGCAAAAGCAATACATTCATACCATAACAAATGGATTGTACCACAAAGATTCTCAAAATGCAAGTGTTTTTTTAATTTTTTTCTTTTTGTTTTAAATGATGGTAAAGACAGCCCTCTCTTACACCGCAGCGGCAAATGAACACCTGGTCTCTTTGATAGTGTGCGGCAATTTGAGAAAACACCGCTAAGGCAGGAGGAACCAGACAAAAACGCTCCTTCAAAAGACCGGCAATCTTTTCCTTTTCTTCGGTTTGATCGCTCTCGTAGTGCCGACGAATCCTTCTGAATTGCGCAGTACCGACGGTGTAACTCTTTTTGTTTTCCAGAATATTCTTGTATTTCAAAATGGCCTTGGCACTTCCGCCGGAAAGGAGAATGCTGTTTCCGGGGCGCTTGGGAGCAGACTTTTTCAGATGCTCCCGGATGAATTGGCAACATCCGTCAAAATCATAGTGCTCGCCTTCAAAAAAGCGATGATAAAGAGTTAAGCACCCAAAGGGAAGGGAAACGGAGTCCACCACAGTATTTTTCCGGAAGGCAAGGATCTCTGTGGAGCCACCGCCCAGATCCACCGTTACACCGGCTTTGACGGGAAAACTTCCCCTGGAACCCAGAAAGGAAAAGAGAGCCTCTGTTTCTCCGGTGATGATCTCGATCTTGATGCCAAGTCTTTTCAAAACCGTATCCACAATGGCATCTGCATTCAAAAGTCCTCTTAAGGATGCAGTGGCAAAGGCAATGGGTACCGTGGGGGTCAATCGCTTTGAGATCCCCAAAAACTGTTCTAAAAGCTGACAAAGCTCTTCTATGGCATCCTGAGTCAATCGCCCGTCTGCCACCTTGGAACGGAGTGCAAGGGGTACAGCCTTGAAAAAAACGGGTGCTTGTGTAAAAAGCTTTTCCTCGTCCAGTACCGCCAGCTTTACCGTGTTGGAACCAATGTCAATAATGGAATAAAGCATAGTAATCGTTCCTTTATCTTTATGCCTTTATTCTACATTATTTTCTTTGCAAAATCAATAGGAAGCATGGATTTCCATGGGAAAAGTAAGATTTTCAGTCTTATTTTTTCTGTTTCACATATATTACAATATCTTAGTTTTTTTGGAGGCGTTATGTTTTTCGAGTTGGCAGGAATTACCCTTTCTCACTTTCTGTTTTTATATTTAAGGGTCTTGGGCGGCGCCGGTTTTCCGCCTCCTCTTTCCAAGGGAGAGGAGGAAGAACTGTTTGTCAAAATGAAAAAAGGGGATGCAGATGCACGGGAAAAGCTGATTGAGCATAATCTTCGCCTGGTGGCGCACATCATTAAAAAATATGACACAGAAAAGGATGACCAGGAGGATCTGATCTCCATCGGTACCATTGGATTGATCAAGGCCATTGATTCATTCGATTCTTCACTGGGAACCCGGTTTGCAACCTATGCGGGAAAATGCGTGCAAAATGAAATTTTGATGTATTTTCGTTCCCAGAAAAAGTTTTCTGTGGAATCCAGCTTAAATGAAGCAATTGAGGTGGATAAGGACGGAAATCCTCTGACCATTCTGGATGTGATGCGCGTGGAAGAGGATATTGTGGATCGAATCGACTTTAAAAGCCGTGTTCGTCTGGCTCTCCAGGCAGTGGAAAAACATCTGGACGAAAGAGAAAAAACGGTGATTTGTCTGCGGTATGGCTTGAACGGAAAAAAGCCCATTACCCAAAGGGAAGCGGCAAAAATGCTTGGGATCTCCCGTTCTTATGTTTCCCGAATTGAAAAGGCGGCCTTGGAAAAACTGAAGTCGTATATGGAAAGAGCGCGAAATTATATTTGAGGGATACATAGTTTTGTAAAGATTGAGGACAATAAAACAAAAAGGAGAATTGCGATGGATCAAACAGAAAAATTACTGCAAACGACCTATAAAACCGCCCGCATGGGAGCCCAGGCAATCGGTGCCATTCTTCCCAAAACCGATAATCGAAATATGAGAAATATTTTGGTGGATAAGCTTTCTCAGTACGACGATATCTCCGATCGCGCTTCGGAAGAGTTGGTGCGCCGCGGCGAAGAGGCAAAGGAAAATCCTATAACGGAAAAAATGACCGATCTGATGGTGCAAATGAAAGCCGGTATGAATCAAGATCCCAGTCACCTTGCGGAAATGTTGATCAATGGAGCCACCATGGGGATCATTGATGCTGAAAAAGCAAAAAACACTGCCCCCGGTGCCGAACCGGTATCGCATCAATTAGCCGGAGAGGTAAGCGGTCTTTGTCATAAAATGATTGATGAAATGAAGCCTTTTCTATAAAAAGAAAATGTGTATAATTTGCTGTAACGCTGCATAAATTGGTATTGCAATATGGGTACCACGGTGGCGGTACAGCAAAATTTTTTGCCACCGAGAACGGAGAAATGAGTGGCAGCGGAAATTTTTGAACAAGAATACCGGCACTGTTTGGGAGAAATGTATTCCGGAGAAGGGAAAAGCCGGGTGGAGAGCGAGGTCATTTTGCCGGACTATAAAGAAGCGGCGCACCGAATCCTCCGGGTGAATACTAAAACCCGTGTCAACAGTAAAAACATCTATCAACAGGGACAGGTCTTGATTTGCGAGGTGGAGGGCGTTGCTGTTTTCCATGTTCTTTATCTGACCGACCGACAAGGAGAGAGGGGCGTTCCATCGGCCATCCTGTCTCAGGAAAACTTCACCTATACTTTTAAAATTCCGTGGGAGGAAGAGACCGGACCGGAGGAGATTGCTTCTCTTGTGGAATTACACCCGGAAAACACTTCCTATAAGCTATTAGGCCCGCGGAAAATTGCTTTGAGAAGTGACATTTCCATTGCGCTGAATTTGAAATGCAACCGTCATTTTTCTTGCTTTTCCTCCTCGCAATTGCCGGAACATATTTTAACCTGCGAAAAAGAAGTAAAGATCGCGTCTCTTGCACGGGTGCATCAGGAAGACCTTGCTTTTACGGAAACCATTTCTCTTCCCAAAGGGTACCTCCCCATTGGCGAGGTGTGTGAAATGGATGTGGATCTGTTTTGCGGCAATGTGGTGGCCCACGACGGATTTGTGCACTTCACTGGAAGCTGCGACCTTCAGTGCAGTTATGTTTCCCAAGGGGAAGAGAGCTTTGTTAGCTTTTATCAGCCTATTGAGTTTGATAAAAAGATCGAAATCGAGCATCTTTCGAAAAATCAGATCTGTGAAGTGAATCTGACTCCAAATTTTCTTAAGGCCACAACGGATATCAACGAAGAAGGGGAGAATAAAAACATTCTTTTTGAGATCGGTTGTACTGCAGAAATCCAAGTGTATGAAAATGAAACGGTCTTGATTCCGGAAGATGCTTTCTCCACCCAGAACCACCTGGAGGTGCGGCAAGAGGAGGTTCTTTGCGAGGAGATTTTCAGTGTCTCCGACTTTTCGGTATCCCTTCGGGAAACGCTTCCTAAAACCGAGGAAAAGTGGATTCGTGCAGAGGGGATCCGTTGCGCGGTGGACTTTAAAAATTCCTATCCGGAAGAAAATAAAATTGCCATTGAGGGAAAACTTACCTTCCGCTATCTGGGAGTCCGGGAGGATGGGGAAATGGTCCATTTGGAAAGCACTCATGATTTTAAAGCATTTGCCGCTTGCGGCGCAATGCCGGAGGATATCCGGGATTGTAGAATTGAGATCTACGGCGGTGTTCGGGGTGCCGATCTGGTTCCAGGTCCTTCCGGGATTGAAATGCGTTGTGATCTGTGCGGCCGTATGATGCTCTTTTGCAAGCACCGGATCCTGGTGATCTCATCCCTTTCCTTGGGAGAGAAAAAAGAAAAGGAAAAGGCCGGTATTCTCTTTTGCTATCCCCAAGCAAGCGAGGATCTTTGGTCTCTTGCAAAGCGCTATGGAGTTTCGCCTTCCGTTTTGAAAGAAGAAAATGGAATGGAAGGGGACAAGTTGCCTGAGGTCATTCACATTTTGTATTCCTGAAAAAAGAAAAGCCGACTGATTTTCAGTCGGCTTTTTTGCAAAAGGAAATTTTATTTGATGGTTTCAAAGGTGCGAAGCCATTCGCGCTTGATCAATTCGTGTCCTGCCACAGTGGGATGCACGCCGTCGCGGAGCCAATAGTTTGCCGGAGCGGTCTTGCAAGCCTCGTCAAAGAGCTTTTGCAGAGGAATAAAGGGAAGATGATAGTCCTGGGCGATTTTCTGTGCAATGGCAGCACGTTGAGGAACGTCTGAGGAGAACAGCTCCCATCTTCCGGGATGCTCTTCGTCGGTCTCGGTTGCAGTGCCAGGAAGCACGAAGGGCTCCAGGATCATGATTTTGCATTCGGGGAGTTCTTCCATGATCTCGTCCAAAAACAGGCGGTACACCATATCGTATTTTTTCAGAGAAACGCCGTTTTGTCTGACATATTCGTGCCAAACATCATTGATACCAATGAG
Source organism: Eubacteriales bacterium (assembly GCA_045541915.1). Lineage (GTDB taxonomy): Bacteria > Bacillota > Clostridia > Oscillospirales > SIG627 > RGIG5579. The sequence goes on along the minus strand of JAZQJZ010000026.1, from coordinate 27,062 downwards.
AATACTCAAATAATCGGGTTTGAGATTGATCAGATCCTTTTTGATTCTTTCATACAGATTTACAATGCGGTTTCCGCTAATGCCGCGATTCAAAAAGGCATACTCACCGGGATGTTCAAATCCAAGGGTAGCACTGACCAGATTTGCATACCCTGTGCCAAGGCTTCCTTCTTTTTCTTTGTTTCTTCCGGCATCGGTGATGGAATCGCCTTGGAACAAAATCAATTTAGACATATTTTTACCTCCAAATCATATTGCAATTATTATACAAAAGCCGCCCCTTTTTGTCAATGCGATGGAAAAAGGGGAACAAAAAAGCCGACACAAAGTCGGCTTTTTCTAATCTTAATATTCACCCCAAAAGGCCCAACCCTCGTCAGCCTCGTTGATTCCCATATTCAACACTTTGGTGGTGGTTGATTTCTTGACGGTAGTTGTTGTAGTGGAAGAGGTGATTTCAACAGTGGTGGTGGGAGCTTCTTCCTCGCAGGCAAGAAGGGCCATTACCAACATCACAAGAACCAATAAAATAGGAAGAATTCTTTTCATAAAAATACCCCTTAAAATTCTAAAATACTCTATTTGTAGTATAAAGGAATTTCACCTGTTTGTCAAGGATATTTTTTATTTCTTCCGGGAAAGTTGTGAAAGGGCCTTTTCTGCTTTTTTTGAAAAAAAGAGCGCTCAGAAGGAGCGCTCTTTGTATAAGGAATTATTCGTTTGTTTTGTTGCAACCGCACTTTTGATTGGCAGCACCGGCGGTGTTAAGAGGGCGGATCTGAGGATAAAACTCTCCCAGAGGAAATTCCATGGAACGGAACAGAGAACAGGGATCTGTATAAGGCAATTCATATTCTCCGTTTCCGGAGGGAACGCAAAGGTCACAAGCCGGGATCACTAGCTGCGCCGGTCTTTCAATGCGAACCATGGAAAATAAGCCAAGAGAAAGGTAGCAAACCTTGTTCCCGGGGCCCGCTTCCCTAAAGGAGCCGGTGTAGCTTTTGGTCACGACCTCGGGAATCTGTGCCGCCTCACAAAGCTTAATACCGAAGGATTGGCAGTTTTCGTAGCACAAAACATTCAAACGAAGTGCCACCGGCTCCGCTACCTCTACCACGGCTCTGGGATGGTTGGTGCTCTGATGGATCACCGACAGAGTTGCAGGACAGAACGAATCCGGCTGGATGTCCGATTTAAAAACGGAAACCGAACCTTCGCCGCCATACAGCAAAACGCTTTTGTCGAAAACACAAAGCCCGGCTACGTCCTGACCGGTGCCCAGTCCGGTGCAGCAATCCAAAACGGTGTGAATGAAATATCGGGTATTGATTTGAAAATACCCCTTGTTGAACGGCATCTCTTCTGTATCAATTTTGGTCCAGAGGATTTTGACAGATTTGACGCGAATGGAAGATGCACAGTCTAAAATTCTTTGTCCCTCATCGGTGACCATTACGGTCAGATCCTCGGGACATTCCTGGTTGCGGCAAGAATCGTAAATACGGTATGTATCGATGCAGCAAGCACCGTCTGCGCCTGGGTCAAAAGCGGCAGAGGATACTTTGCAGCCTTTTGATGAATCAAGCATAAAAGCCTCCTTGAATTTTTTTACTCATTACATCTTATGCCACGTATTTTGAAATGTGCAAAGAAAAAGTCACGAGGCCATAGCATCGCGACTTTTTTTGTAGACAGTTGTTTTTTCGATCTGTTGCCTTGAAAAACGCTTATTGGAAATAGCGCATGGGATCCACAAAAGCATTGTTTTCGGTGACTTCAAAGTGCAGGTGAGGAGGAATGGCGCATTCAATCAAAGCAGATTCGCCGACACCGCCAATCACTTGTCCTTCTTTTACCTCCACTCCCACTTCAATTCCGCTGGCAAGCTCGGGAGAAAGATTCTGATACGTGCTCTTGAGCCCGTTTCCGTGATCGATCACCACAGTCTGTCCCATCAAGGGGTCTTCGTACACCTGCAGAACCACGCCACCCGTAAAGGCTTTGACCGGTGTTCCCAAAACGGCGGAAAGATCCACTCCGTTGTGAACCCGATAATCGTTCATGGTTTCGGAATACACCAAAACGTCGTTGGAAAAGGCCACTGCAATTTCACCGGCCACCGGCATGGTGTAGCTGGGTGGCGTGGGAACGGCATTGACATTTTGCTCTGGAGCCTCTTCTTCCTGATTTTCCACCACAGGCTTTTCCGGTTCTTTTTCTACGCCGGAATCGGTAACCTTCGGTGTTTCTACGATGATTTCAGGCAACTTTTGTCCGCCCTCGTTCTTTTCCTGTTCCACAATGGGATCCTCCAGGGTGGGAGAGTCAAAAATACTGATGATGGCGCTGTAAACGCCGATACAAATGACAGAAAGAATACAAATAGCCAGGGCTATGTATAAGCCCCCGCCGGCAGTATTCTGTTTTTTCGTTTGATTGGCCATGGTAATTTCCTTTCGTGCTTTTATTATTGTGTTTCTATTTTTCACGATGAAAGAAAAATTATTCAGTACTGCAAGAAATCTTTTTTAAACAAAAAAAGAATCGAGCAAAAAGCTCGATTCTTCTTGATATCAGTTTGGCAGATCGTTGGCATAGACCAGATCGTCCGGATCCCTAAGGTTTAATTTCTCTCTGGCAATTCGTTTGATGGTTTCTTCTGTTACCTCTTCTTCCAGCTGGGCATTGAGCCGTTCCACCTTCAGTGTATATGCTTGTCGTTGAGCGGCCAGCTTTTCCTCTTCCTTTTTCAAAGAATTGATCTCAATGTTCTTATCCACAATGGAGATCGCCAAAAAGAAAAGAATAGCAAGAAATGCCAGTTTGGCAAAAAAACCAAGTTTATGTCCCATAGGAACTCCTATCTATTTCAGGAAAGATCCTTTTTTTATCTTTTGAATCAAAAGATCCTTCTGTTTTTTCATTCGCTTTTTTTGTCTGATCCTTAAAATTATTATAACCGCTCTTTTTCCTCTCGTAAAGAGATAAATTGTTACTTTTTTTAAAATGCGCAGAAACGGAGAGAAGGTTTTTCTGTAAATAAATTGTAAAGTGGCGCGAAACCATCTCAAAATCCGATCAGAAAAGAAGGAAAGAACCTTTCCCAGAGTGGAAAAATACAGAAAAAAGCCCATAGAAAGGCCTGCAAGGGAAAACCAGCGAAGCGTTCCGTCTGAAAAAACAAAGGTGAAAAGAAGAAACACTCCACTGAGCGGTAAAAAGAAAAGTAGATCCTCCAGAACCGTGATGCAATCGGGGTGACGTATTGCCAACCGCACAAAACGGAAGACCTCAAAAAAAAGTCCTGCGGCAAACCCCAAGGCGATGGAATATAAAAATAGGGAAGTGTCCAGCGCAATTTGGTTTTCCATCAGGAGAACAGTCTCCGGATTAGACCGCCTTTTTCCGGTGCAGAATCTTCCGGATAGTAAAGGCTGATGATCTTTCCTGTCAGGATCACCTGCCCTGTTTCCAGATCCAGCTTTTCCATATGCAGCCCCGTTCCGGTGATCTGGCAAATACCCAGACTGCTTTCCAGCTCCACTTCTTCCTCGCGGAATCCGATCACAGAAAGAATGCCGGTCAAATGAAGAGAGCTTCTCTCTTCCATTCGAACTGTATGCTTTTTTTCTTCCATAAAATTCACCTCGCTTCGGTAGTTCATTCTATGAAAGAAATCCGACACTTATGCCTTATAACACCTCATAAAGTCCGGCGGCGTCGCTTTTTCCAACGTGTTCCGGCATATTCTTCACCCGGCAACGGAAGACTCGCTCGCCGAAGTGAACCTCGATCACATCGCCCAATTTCAGGTCATAAGCAGGTTTTACTACCTTTCCGTTGACCAAAACGTGGCTTTCGCTGCAAGCATCGTTTGCCACCGTGCGACGCTTGATAATGCGGGAAACCTTTAAATATTTGTCCAGTCTCACAATTTATAAAAAAGGGGACCGCCCTCGGGCAGCCCCTCTTGTCCTTTACTTATTGATTACACTTTTCAGGGTCTTGCTGGGTGAGAAGCACGCGCTCTTAAAAGCAGGGATCTTAATCTCCTCGTGAGTGTGAGGATTGCGACCGATCCGTTCTGCGCGTTTTTTTGTTTCAAAGCTGCCAAACCCGGAAATCTGAACTTTTTCGCCTTTGATGAGAGCCTCCGTAATGGTTGCAAATACGCTGTTGATGGCAGCCTCTGCATCCTTTTTCTTCATGTTGGTCTTGGAAGCCAGCGCCTCAGTCAACTGAGTCTTGTTCATGAAAATCTCTCCTTCATTGTTGAAATGATTCCTTTTTTATATTGTATCACCGGAAAATTATATTTTCAAGGGTTTTTCACACATTCGAATAAAAATCGACAAAAAACATAAAAAAATTATTCACAATTTGTGCATTTTTTAATGATATTTTTCAAATAGCAATTTAAAGCCTCTTCCGGATCCACCCCGGCCTTTACTGCTTGATCGCAAAGGTCGTAAAATTTCTCCCCCCACCGGGTCAGTTTTGCTTTTTCAGATTCCTGGGAAGAGAGGGGAGCAGCCCCCTTTTTAATGAATTTTTCCGCTCGTTTTAAAGCCGGAAGGGATGTAGAAATGCGGCAAAGAGAATCAGAAAGGCTTTTTTCTCCCTTTTCTCTTTTTTTGATTTCTTCCCAGCTTTCCTGTTTCCCTTCTTTTTCGCTGGCAAAAACGTGAGGATGACGGGAAATCATCTTTTTGCAAATGCCGCAGATCACATCGTCCATCTGAAAAGCACCTTCGTCTTTTGCAATGCCGGTGTGAAATACCACCTGAAGTAGCACATCTCCCAATTCTTCACAAAGGAGCGTGTTGTCATTTTGATCGATTCCCTCGCAAACCTCATAGGCTTCTTCCACAAAGTTGTTTCGAAGCGTGGTGTGAGTTTGCTCCCGATCCCAAGGGCAACCCTCGGCAGATCGGAGAATGGCAACAATTTCCACCAGATCGGAAAAGGAAAAGCTTTCTTTTCCTTCAAAGTACGCCTTATTCATGGCAAAGACTCTTTAAGGTGTCCAGCAGATCGAAAACGCTTCGAACGGGAATCAGCTTCACACCGGAGGGCTTCTTTTTCAAGCGCTCCACCTGCTTTTTAGGAAGGAGGATGGTTTCAAAGCCAAGTCTTGCGGCTTCTGCAACCCGAAGATCGGAATCTCCCACGGTGCGGCATTCACCGGAAAGTCCCACTTCACCAATGGCAATGAGCGTTCCGGGTAGCTTGTAATCCATTGCGCTGGAAATGGCGGCGGTGCAGATGCCAAGGTCAGCGGCTGTTTCGTCCAGGCGAAGACCTCCCACTACATTCATATACACATCCCGATCAAAGAAGCGAAGTCCCAGCCGTTTTTCCAGCACCGCCAAAAGCATAGCCATTCGGTTAAAATCCACTCCACTGGAAAGGCGCTTGGGGTTGGGGAAGGGAGATTTTGTGATCAGCGTTTGCACCTCGGTCATAATGGGACGGGTTCCCTCCATCAGGCAGACCGGGCAAGAACCGGAAACGTTTTTCGGACTGTCCTCCAGAAGTCTTCTGCTGGGATCGGGCACTTCCTCAAGCCCTGCATCGGTCATTTCGAAAAGGCCAATTTCATTGGTGGAGCCGTATCGATTTTTGATGGCGCGAAGAATGCGGCAGCTTTGGGTGCGCTCTCCCTCAAAGGTCAGAACCACATCCACCATATGCTCCAAAAGTTTCGGCCCGGCAATGACACCGTCCTTGTTTACGTGTCCTACCAAAATGGTGGAAAAGCCGCTTTTTTTGGTCAGCGATAAGATCCGACCGGTGCAGTTTTTCACCTGTGAGGTACTGCCGGCCGATGCCGAAAGGGCAGAGTCTTGCATGGTTTGAACCGAATCAATGATGAGAATATCCGGCTGGATCCGCTCTGTTTCTGCCAAAATTCCGTCAATATCGGTTTCGCACTGCAGATAAATATTATCGGTCAAAGCACCCAGGCGTTTTGCACGAAGCTTGATCTGCATTTGAGATTCTTCGCCGGAAACGTAAAGCACGGAAAGTCCCTTCATTTCTTTGCAGATCTGAAGCAAAAGGGTGGATTTTCCAATGCCCGGCTCGCCGGAGATCAGCGCCACAGAGCCACGGACGATTCCGCCACCCAAAGCCCGGTCCAGCTCACCGATTCCCGTTTGGTACCGCTCTCCGGAAAGCGCTTCCTCCCGAATGTCGCAAAGCTTGACAGCGCCGGCAAAATCCTCTGTCAAAGAGGATTCCTTTTTCGAGGATTTGGAGGGGGATAAGACCCTTTGCACTTCCTCTTCCATGGTGTTCCATTCTCCGCATTCCCGGCACTGACCCGACCATTTGGTCTGCACAGCACCGCACTGCGAACAAACATAGATGGTTTTTGTTTTATCTGCCATAATCGGCTCCTTTTTTATGATTGATACCATTATAGAAAAAAAGTGAAAAAGTGTCAATTTGAACTTGCGTTTTTTTTTCGATTTGCTATACTAAATGGGAAAGGAAGGGGTGTTCAATGGAACGGAATTTTGTTTATTCTTCTCCTTCTCTTGACGGATATACGAACCTGGCAATAGATGAATGGTTTTTGGATCACGTGGGAGAAGAAGATTTGATCTTGTATTTTTATCAAAATGAAAATGCGGTGATCATCGGCAAAAATCAGAATCCCTGGCTGGAGTGTGATCTGGATCAGATGAGGCGGGATCAGGTTCAATTGGTGCGCCGCGTCAGCGGTGGCGGTGCGGTGTATCACGATCTTGGAAATCTGAATTTTTCTTTCATTGCCGGTGCAAAGCGCTATGACCTATCCAGGCAGCTTTCTCTTATTTTGAAAGCCATTGAGTCCCTTGGTATCCCGTGCTCGTTTTCCGGCCGAAATGACCTTGTGGTCGAGGACTATAAATTCTCCGGCAATGCCTTTGCAGACCGAAAGGGGAAAAAGCAGCACCACGGAACCCTTCTTGTTTCTTCCGACTTGGACCGTCTTTCCCGTTATCTTACAGTGGATCCGGAAAAGATCCGCTCCAAAGGAATCTCGTCGGTTCGTTCCCGGGTCTGTAATTTGAATCGTTTTTCGCCGGATTTGACGGTGAGGGCTGTAAAAGGAGCGATTTTAAAAGCGTGGGAAGCCGAATACGGCTATTACGGTGAATGGTCCTTTTGCGAAAAAGAGCAAAAAGAACTGGAGGAATATCGAGCAAAGCACGAGAGTGTAGAATGGAAACTGGGTCAAACACCGAAATTTGACCTGGAATGGAAAAAGCGTTTGCCCTGGGGTGGAGTGCAACTTCTGCTCTCCTTTGAAAAAGGCAAAATTTCCAAAGCACAGGTCTTTTCCGATGCCATGGACGCTTCGCTCTGTCCCGAAATTTCTCGTCTTCTTACCGGAATCGCCTTTTCCGATGAAAGCATCCAACGGGCGCTAATATCCTCTTCCATTCCCCAGGTAAAAGATTTGGCGCGCTTTTCATTTCTTCGTTCATAAAAAAAGTACTGCGGATTTTCCGCAGTACTTTTTATTTGGATTCAGATTTTAAGCTTCCAAGGTGCCAAACATTTCAGAAAGAGGCGTCGTATCGTATTCCTCGATCTTGCCCGCATCCACAATGGCGGCCAGCTTCGGATCAATGGGAAGTCTGGCAAAAGAGGGGATCTGGAACTGCTTTGCCATCTCTTCCACGTGGCTCTGTCCGAAAATGGAGTGTTTCTTTCCGCAGTCCGGGCAAACAAAATAGGACATATTCTCCACCAGACCCAGAATGGGAATGTTCATCAGCTTTGCCATTTTCACCGCTTTTTCCACGATCATGGAAACCAGATCCTGGGGAGAGGTCACAATGATGATCCCATCCACGGGTAAGGACTGGAATACGGTTAGGGGAACATCGCCGGTTCCGGGAGGCATATCCACATACATATAATCCACCTCGCCCCAGTTCACATCCGTCCAGAACTGCTTTACCGTTCCGGCAATCACAGGACCACGCCAAACCACAGGGTCGGTTTCATTTTCCAAAAGGAGATTCAAACTCATCATTTTGATTCCCGATGCGCTTTCCACCGGGATCAGACCGTCATCGTCTGCGGTGGCTCTCTGGGTGATGCCAAAGGCCTTGGGAATACTGGGGCCGGTGAGATCCGCATCCAGAATGGCAGTTTTCTTTCCCATTTTCGCTGTATGGGAGGCCATCAAGGAGGTAACAAGGCTTTTTCCAACGCCGCCTTTTCCACTGACGATTCCAATGACTTTTCCGATTTTGCTATTGCGATTTGCTGCTTCCTTTAAGCTTTCCTTGCGTTCGCTGCAATCGGCTCCGCAAGTTTCGCAGTTATGTGTACATTCGCTCATAATATCCCTCGCTTTCATCTTCTTAATATTATAGTTTCTTTTCCTATTTTGTCAATAATCCGCCTTTACATTCTGCTCTTTTTGTTGTATAATAAAATGTATTAAAATGGAGAGAGGTGAGCCGAAAAAATGAGAAAAGTTGTCTCTTTTTTTGCAAGGCCGTATTGCCTTTTGCTTTTTTCTGCTCTTCTCTCCGCGCTCCCTCTTTCCGTTCCTTCTCTGTTTCTTCTTTCCTGGATTTCTTATGCGCCCTTTTTCTATGTTCTTTTGAAAGAAAGGGGAGAGGGAAGATGGACTGGAGCCTTGAAAAAAGGCTTGTTTTTTGGCTTTTTTTATCACTTTTTCGTGTATTTTTGGTTCTGCTTTTTATATCCGCTTTCCTTTGCCGGCCTTTCCGGGGTCACCTCTCTCTTGGTGATCCTTTTGGCTTGGCTTGGTATTTCCTTTCTCCATGGAGCTCTTTTTGCCATTCCCACTCTTTTATGCCATTTTCTTTCCAAGAAAACCCAAAATGTTGCATTTCTTTCTTTTTCCATTATAGTTGGGATTCTTTTGGGGCAGAGGATCACCGAGCTTTCGGAAATTGCTTTTCCCTGGATCAAGGTTTCTTTGGGGCAGTATCGGGCACCCGCTTTGATTCAATCCGCATCTTTATTCGGTGCAGAAACGGTGGATGTTTTGATCCTTTCTGTTTGCGCTTTCCTTGCCATTGCCTTTTTCAGGAAGGAAAGAGCGCGAGCGATGTCATTTTTCTTGGCCTCTCTTATTTTTGTTTCCAACCTTTTATTTGGTCTTGTAAATTTGGTTTCAAAAGAAGAGGAGAAAATTTTGGTTTCTTCTGTCCAGGGATGCATCCTTTCCGGTGAAAAGTGGAGCGGAGCCCAGTCTGCGCTGGATACTTATCTTTCCCTAACCAAAGAAAAGGTGGGGCAGGAGGTTGACCTTGTGGTCTGGCCCGAAAGTGCCGTACCCATCAATCTTGCCACCAGACCTGAGTATCTTTCCCTTTATCAGTCTCTTTCCGAAGAAATCCAGGCACCCATATTCATGGGATGCTTTTTTAAGCTAGGCGGAGCCACCTCCAACAGCGCGGTCTTATTGGAAAAAGACTCTGTTTCCAAGCCCTATTCCAAGCGCTTTTTGGTTCCCTTTGGAGAGAGGATGCCCTATCGCGCGATCTTTTCCACCTTGTTTCCGTTTTTGGAAGAGATCAATATGCTCTCTTCCGACCTAGCTGCCGGAGAGGAGAGTGCTTTGATGGATTGGAACGGAAAAAAACTGGGAGCGATCATTTGCTTTGAATCCATTTTCCCCTCCCTTGTGCGAGAAAGTGTAAAGGATGGCGCTGATCTTTTGGTGCTTGTGACAAACGATTCCTGGTATGAAGATTCTCCGGCGGTTTGGCAGCACCTGGCACATTCTGTTTTCCGCAGCGTGGAAAACCACCGCAGTACGGTGCGCTGTGCCAATTCCGGCGTTTCGGCGATGATCAACGAAAAGGGTCAAATTACAAAGGAATTGGGTCCGCTGGAGCAGGGCGTTCTGGAGGGTGAGGTTTCCTTCTCGCAAAAAACAACCCTCTATTCCCGGGTGGGCAGGATTCTGTTTCCTATCTTTGTTTTTGTCCTTTTTGTGTGGTTTTTTGTCCTTTTGATGGTAGAAAGGAGGCGCCGGAATGTCTGAAAGAGAAAACCTTGTTTCTGTAGAAGGGGAAATTGAAGACATTGTTTACCAGAATGATGAAACCGGCTATACGGTCTGTACCATTGAGTGGGAGAGGGAACCGGTTACCTTGGTTGGGATCCTTCCCAGCCTGATGGTAGGGGATGCAGTAAGAGCCATGGGGCAGTGGGTCAATCACCCCACCTACGGCAAGCAGTTTAAGGTTACTTATTTTGAAAAAAGTATGCCGGCCGATGAAAACGCCATGCTTCGGTATCTTTCCTCCCGTGCGGTTCACGGCATCGGACCGAAACTTGCCAAGCGGATTGTGGATCAGTTTGGGGAAAGTACCTTCGATGTGATGGAAAACAATCCCGATCTTCTCTCTGATATTCCCGGAATTTCTCCCCGAAAGGCAAGGCAGATTTCCGAGCATTTCCGGGAGCAGTTCGGTGTGAGGAACATTATGATGTTCTTCAGCGGATATTTTGGAATGACAACCTCAGTTCGCATTTATAAACGCTGGGGAAATCATGCAGTGGATGTGGTCAAAAAGGACCCTTATATTCTTTGTGATGAGATTTATGGCATCGGCTTTGAACGGGCAGATGCCATGGCAGCGAGCCTTGGCTTGAAGGAGGATTCCTTTGAGAGGGTTCGTGCCGGTCTTCATTATGTTCTCAGATTCAACTCCAATGCCAATGGCCACGTGTACCTTCCCAAGAAAAAGCTGATCGAGGCCGCCTCTCAGCTTTTGGCTGTGGATGAAACAAGAGTGACCTCTGTTTTGGAGAGCCTTTGCCGGGATGCGGATCTGATCTGTAACAGCTCTACCGATGACAAGGCTGTCTATCTTCCGGAGCTGTTCCGGGCAGAATCTTTAGCGGCTTCCAGATTGGTTGCGCTTTCCCGGATCAATCTTTACGGATCCATTGCCGATTCGGAAAAACTCATCGCCCGGATCGAGGAGCAAGAGGGATTGCGGTACGCTCCTGCACAAAAAAGCGCCATTTTTCACGCCATCGATACCCCGGTCACCATTCTCACCGGCGGTCCCGGTACTGGTAAGACCACCATCATTAAGGCCATTGTAAATATCTTCCGTATGGTAGGAATGGAAATTGCCCTTGCTGCCCCCACCGGCCGCGCAGCAAAACGAATGAGCCAATCCACCGGCTTTGAAGCTAAAACACTCCATAGACTGCTGGAAATGGAATATTCGCCCGATGAAAAGGTGAAGTTTTCACGCAATGAAAAAAATCCTCTGGATTGCGAAGCGGTGATCGTGGATGAGCTTTCTATGGTGGATATTCAACTGTTTTCGGCCTTTCTTGCCGCCTTGCGTCCCGGGACCCGTCTGATTCTCATTGGAGATGCAGATCAGCTTCCCAGTGTGGGCGCAGGAGAGGTGCTTTACGATACCATTTCCTGCGGCGTATTCAAGGTGTGCCGCTTAAGCGAGATCTTCCGTCAAAAGGGAGAAAGCGCCATTGTGGAAAATGCCCACCGGATCAACCGCGGCCTTGCTCCCGTTCCCTCGGGAAAAGAGGGGGATTTCTTCTTGATGCAAAGGCAGAGTACCTCCTCTGCCGCTGAGACCATTGTTTCCCTTTGCCGCGATCGTCTTCCCAATCGCTACGGAAAAGAAATTTTAGACGGAATTCAAATCATCACCTGTACCCGAAAGGGGGAATTGGGAACCGAACGGCTCAACGCGCTTCTGCAAGAATCCTTGAATCCGGCATCCCCGGATAAGGAAGAAAAAAAGGTTCGCGAGGTCATCTTCCGGGAACGGGATAAGGTGATGCAGATCCGCAACAATTACGATGCCCAATGGGTGATGCAAGAGGATGAAGAGAAGGTTGGCTTTGGTGTGTTCAACGGCGATATTGGAATTATTCGCACTGTCTCTCACGACGATGAGAGCATCACGGTGGATTACGACGGAAAATTGGTGCGCTATCCCTTTGAAGAGCTCAATGAAATTGAGCACGCTTATGCGGTCACGGTTCATAAAAGCCAGGGAAGTGAATACCCTGTCATCATTTTTCCCATTTTGAATCCACCGCCTATGCTGGCCACCCGTAACCTGTTATATACCGGTGTCACCCGCGCCCGTCAAATGGTGATTCTGGTGGGAAATCAAATCTCCATTCAGAAAATGGTGGATAACAATAGCATCTCCCGCCGTTATACAGGCCTGGCGGCTATGTATCAAATTTTCAAGGAACAATCATGATGATCACAAGAAAAAAGCGACTTTTGTATTTGGTGCTTTGGATGGCATTTTTATCCCTTGTGTATTGGGGCTTGGGGGATACGGAGCTTACCATGCCCATTACGTACACCTATTTTGGTCTTTGTCTTTTGCTTTCTCTTTGCTATATTCTGGTATGCGGTGGAATCGCGCCGATTTTGGACCAGGATCGGGAAAGGGAAGAAAAGACCCGGGAAAGGTATCTTCAGGATAAGGGAAAAATGCATCCTATCAAACGGCGCGATAAGTACCGCCGATTTCGAATTCTTTCACCGGAAGAGAAGAAGGAAAAGAAAGTAGAAGTAGAGCCGATCTCAAAACCCAATCCACTGAAAATACCCGAGCATTTAAGACCGCTTATTTCGCAGATTCTCCTGCTGGCGGTGATTCCCTTTTATTTGATCTTCCTGTTGGATTGGATCTATCTTGCATTTTTTCTTTGAAAGGGCCATTATGACTTGCTACACGCTTTTTTCCGGTTCTTCCGGGAACTGTATTTATGTAAAAAAGAATCAAACTCAAATTCTCATCGATGCCGGATTGAGTATGCGTCGGATTCAGGATGCTCTGGAGAAAATCTCCTCATCTCTGAGTGAAATCAACGGCATTTTCTTAACCCATGAGCATTCCGACCATACCAAAGCTCTTCCGATGATCGCCAAGCACTTTTCCGTTCCCATTTACTGTCACCGGGAGGTGGCAAAGGAAATGTACCTTTCCTTGCTGCAAAAATCCTCGGAGGAGGCCGCCTGCTTTGCCAGATTGGTTCGCACCGTAGAATCGGGAGAAGAGTATGAAAACGGAGATATTCTCATCACTCCCTTTACCACGCCTCACGATAGCCAGGCAAGCCAGGGCTTTGTTCTTGGAGATCGTGAATTGGGCATCGCCACAGATTTAGGCCACATTTCCACCGAAGTGAGAAGCTATCTGACCGGTTGCAAGAATGTGATCCTGGAGTCCAACCACGATCTGGAAATGCTCTATAACGGTCCGTATCCTCCTTATCTAAAGGAGCGGGTGGCATCGGAACGGGGGCATTTAAACAACAAAGTAAGCGCCGCGTTTTCGGCGGATCTTTTAAAGCATGGCTGTGAACGGTTTACGCTGTTCCACCTTTCCCGAGATAATAATACCCCGGAATGTGCCATGAGAGAAACCGGACTTGCTCTTCATTCTGCCGGCGCACAAGAGGGAAAGGATTATCTTTTGCAGATTGCAGATCGATTTGAGGTGACAAGGGCGCTATGAACCATACCGTAATCCATGTGGGCGAGGCCAAAGAAAGCTATTTTCGCCAGGCCTTTGCGGAATATCAAAAGAGAATGGCCTCGTTTGGTTCTCTTCAGGATGTTCCCATCAAGCCCGCAAAGACGCCGGGCAGAGAATTAAGCGAGGATGAGATCCGGCTTGCTTTGGAAAAAGAGGCAGAGGAGTTTGAAAAAATTCTCTCTTGTCCCAAGCATCAGAGGAGCTATAAGATCGCCCTTTGCATTGAGGGAAAAAGCTTGTCTTCCACAGAACTAGCTTCGCTTTTCGATAAAATCTCTGTCAGCGGTAAAAATTCTGTGGTGTATTTGATCGGGTCCTCCTGGGGAATTGCGGAACGGATCAAACAAATGTGCGATCTTCGTCTTTCCTTTTCTCCCATGACCTTTGCCCACTCCCTGTTTCGAGTGATGCTGGCAGAACAAATTTACCGAGCCGCCGGAATCAGTGCCGGCAGTAAATATCACAAATAAACGGAGGCGAAAACAATATGAAAAATGCATTTACTCCTGCAGACATTCTTCTGCCTGCAGACCGTAACTTTCAGGATTGGGCAGTGATTGCCTGTGACCAGTTTTCTTCGGAGAGAGAGTATTGGGATCGGGTATCCCAAAGAGTCAAGGATCGTCCTTCTACTCTGCACTTGATCGTGCCGGAAGCCTATCTTGAGGGAATTTCCATGGTAGAGGCATCCGTCAGCCGAAATCAGAAGATGCAGGAATACCTGGATCAGAATATTCTTTCTCCTTTGGCGGATTCTTATGTTTATGTGGAGCGCAGCATCACCGGTGGCCTTGTTCGCCGCGGCATTGTGGGAAAGCTTGACCTGGAGGCCTATGATTACCGTCCCGGTACGGCAACACCTGCCAGAGCCAGTGAAAAAACGGTGGTGGACCGGCTTCCTCCCCGAATCAGCGTTCGCCGGGATGCAGCCTTGGAAATGCCCCACGTTTTGGTTCTCATTGACGATGCTGAAAGAGCTGTGGTTGAGCCATTAACCAAAAAGAAAGAATCTCTTCAAAAGGTATACGATTTTGATCTGATGGAAGAGGGAGGACATATTACTGGCTTTGCCGTCAGTGGCGAAGAAGCAAAAAGAGTCACCCAAGCCATCGATGCCCTGGGAGAAAGGGACGTTCAGTTTGTTATTGGTGACGGCAATCACTCTCTTGCCGCCGCAAAGGATACCTGGCGTGAAATCAAGAAAAATTTGTCCGAAGAAGAACAGGAGAACCACCCGGCACGCTTTGCACTGGTGGAGATCTGCAATGTCTATGACGAGGGAATCGTGTTTGAACCCATTCATCGAATTGTCTTCGACTGCGATCCGGAAAAGGTACTGAAAGCACTGGAGGAAAAAGCCTTTTCTCCTGATGGAAGAAAGCTGACCTATCTTGCAGACGGAAAAGAGGGAAGTGTAACGATTCGCAACGAGAGCTTAGGTTCTCTGATTGCCGCCGTTCAGGAGGTTCTGGATGAAGTGGAATCCCAGGGTTCTGCCGTGGATTATATCCACGACGATGCCGCTTTGAAAAAGCTTGCCGAGAAGAAAGGAACCTTCGCGCTCTTCTTGCCCAAAATGGAAAAATCCGATCTGTTCCGCACCGTGGAAACCTCCGGCATCTTTCCGAAAAAGAGCTTCTCCATCGGCCACGCTAGAGATAAGCGCTATTATCTGGAATGCCGCAAGATCAAAAAATAATCCAAATAAGAAGAAAAAAGGATTGCACATATGCAATCCTTTTTTCTTTAAATGTTGTATTAGCTGATGGTGCCGGTGAAGACATCCAGCTTTTCGCCGGTAGAGATCTGGGCTCTGATCACAAAACTGTAGGTTCCGCCGGTATAAGGCTTCAAAAATTCCTCGATGCCGTCCTTTGAAAGCGTTACGCTCTTCACTCTTGCGTTGCCGCTGCGAATGGCAAAAGAGTTGGTTTCGTTGCCCAGGGTATCACGAACGGAAAGAAACACATCGGAAATGGGGTAGTTGGAAACCACCTTAACCTTTTGCAGGTTGGCAACGGTTATCTCAGCGGTTGCGCCCGATGCTGTTACCTCAGCCTTTTCAACGCTCGCCTTTGCCTGCAGACCTTCGATGTATGCCTTGGCTTCATCCTCACCGTAAGCGGCAGAATAAACCTCGGTCATTTTGGCCCAGAAATCATCCTCGCCTCTGTGGAATTCTGCGAAGGTGAAGGGCAAATATCTGCTGTAATAAAGGGAGAGATAAGAGTAAACGTTTTCTACGCCGCCTTGATAGAAATAATCAACGCCTTCAATTTTTCCCTTTTCGCTCCAGGGTTCTACCTGTTCCAAAACGGTAACCTTCATATTTTCCGTATCCACGGATTGTACCATCATAGCGTGTCCGCCACTTACCAGACAGTCGCCGGGCTTCATCTGAGCGTAATAATCCAAGAAGGCCAAGCCGCCGTTTTCCTGAATCACGTGTCTGGTATCCTTGCCGGTGGGGTTGGTTTCAGCATTGACAACACCAAAGCGGTCAATGGTCAAGGCATCACCGTAGGTATAGAAGCCAACGGGAATGAAACCGTTGTAAACGTTCATATCAGAAGTCCAGGCAAAGCTTGCGGAGTTGACCGATCTTCCCCAGCCCCAGAAGGAAGCCACGGAGCACTGGTTGAACAGTACCTGCATGCTGCGATACTTCTTGTAAACGGTGTTTCCCTCGTCGTCCACTTCCACGTCGGTGATGGCGGCCTCCTCGCCGTAACCGCCGTTGTCATTCAGTGCGTCGGTCAAATAGAAAATACCGGTATTTTCATCGTAATACTCCAGCCAGCGGTAAAGGTTGCCGGTGCCGGTGCTCTGATAGGGAATACCGCCGTAAATATTGCCCTGTTCCAAGGTCTTCTCTGCGCCAATATAGGTGGCAGGGTAATCCAGAACGTCTTCGTTGGGAGTCCACTGGAAGGAAAGCTGAAGTCTGAAATAATCCAAAGCAAGCTGACGCAACTCATCGTTGGTCATCGAATCGTTTGCGATGGGAAGATTTTTCACATCAGCCAGGGTAAGCTTTTCAGTCAGAAGATCGGTAGGGTATTTGGCACCTTCCACCAAGGTTCCGTATTTGGACTTGGAGGTAATGGCCTCGGGCTTTTCCACAAGCTTATCGGAAGAGCCGCTTCCAAAACTTGCTTCGGGAAAATCGGATTCGTTCTTGCTACCGGGTTCGTAAACAGAGGGATTGTTGTAAACATAAACCGGTTTTTTGGTGGTGACCGGTGCCTTTGTGGTGGTCGCCGGAGCTGTGGTGGTAATCGGCGCAGTGGTGGTGGTACCGGGGGTTGTTTGTGCTTCCTCCTCGGTTTTTTCTTCGGTAGTCTGATTCTCCTTGGACTCCGCTTCTTCAGAAACAAAAGCATCCTCGGTTGTTCCAAGGGATTCCGTTCCGCAGGCAACCATGGAGAAGATCAGCAGCATTGCAAGCATCAGTGCGACGAGTCTTTTCATAACGCTCTCCTTTTGAGTGATTTTTCGAGTATGAACTCTAATTGATACTTCATTCTAACACGAATTTGAAAAAATGAAAATTGACATTTCCACAAAATTAGACTGTCTTTTTTATGCAAAATCACGTCAAAAAAGGACTGCACCATAAAAGTGCAGTCCTTTTAAAAAGAAAATCAGACAAGGGAAGCGGAATAAGCTGTGATCAATTCTCCGTTAAACAACTGACAGTTCAGTTCAATGGTGCAATTTTGGTTTGAGTAAGCAGTCAAAGAATTTGCAGAGAAGAAATCAAGCGTGGTTTGGTAAGTAAAGAAATTCTTCAATCTTTTTGCATAGCGGAATTTCTGCTGACCGTTTGCATCTTTGATCACAACAAAAATATCGGAAATATTATAATTGGATATTAAAGTTCCCTGAAGCAGCTGCTCGGGGGTAACGGAATCGGCGGGGAGAGAGACGGTCACTTCTGCCTTTTCAACCGGATCGGTTCCCAAAAATTCCTTGAAGGTGAAGGGAAGATAAGCATCGGCAAGCAGCTCTGCAAAGCTCACTCTCTGATTGACACAGCCCTGTGCTCTGTAAACCAATCCGTCGGACATGGTGCGAATGAAGTTGTCCTGCGTATTGTAAAGACCCTGATCGCTGAAAAGAACATAGCTCTGCGCTCCGTTGATGGTGACACCGTCTTCTTCGTATTTTACAACCGGATTGTCGGAGATCATACGTACGTGTCCTCCGCTGACAATGCCGTCTGCCGGAAGAAGCTTGGCGTAGGACTGAAACATCACCTGTTCGCCGTTTTCTTTTGTTACATCCTTGCAATCGTAATTGTTGCGATCGTTTTCTCCAAACAGGGGAATATCATTGGGATATTGATAGGGACCCACGGGAACGTAGCCCTTGAATTGGGTCATATCCTTGGTGTAGCCGAATTGGGCAGAGTTGACAACGCGAGACCAGGCAATGCAAGCGCCGCCGGAGCAAGCGTTACCGAAAAGCGAAGCCTGATTGAAAAACGGATCCATGTTCAAAACACCGGTTTCGAAATCGTAAAATTCCATAATGCGGTAAAGGTTACCGGATCCTGCGGTTACATAAGGCAGACCGCCGTATACCGTGCCTGCTTTTCTGTCGATGCCTTCGTTACGGCTTGTTACAATATAAGTATAATCCACGCTGGGAATGTAAGGGAAGGAAACCTGAAGATTCATAAAGTCCAGGCAGATTTTGCGAAGCTGATCGCTTGTCATATCATCCGTGGCAATGGGAATGGCAGCAAGAGCCTCAGCAGTCAGAGGATCGGCAATGCTGGTCAGCTTGTTTTCGGTTTCTTTTTGTTCTTCGGTCTTGTTTTGATTAGATTCGGTTTTGGTTTCTTCTGTGGTCGCCGTCTGGGGTTCTTCCCCACAAGCGAACATAGATAAGATCATCGCGAGGCAAAGCAAAAGGGCAAATAACTTTTTCATAATGAATACCTTCCTTCAAAATTTTTTCGGTTAAATACTCAGCTTTCCGTTGAACGCGGTTTTCTTTTCGCCGTTGAACAATTGAATTTCCAGTCGGAGGGAAAAATTGCCCTTCAGCGTTTTGCAATCTTCGCCAAATGCATCCTTTAGGTTCATTTCCCGAATGTTAAAGTCATCGGTTCGGATCACCTTTTGATACACTTTATTTCCTGCTTCATCCGAAACTGTGATGAACAGATCGGAAATGAGGTAATTGGAAAAAACGGTGATCTCCTCTGCATCCTGCATCGAAAGGGTATCGCTCTTGGCGGAAAGAGAAACGGTCGCTTTTTTTACTTTTTCCGTTCCCAAAAATTCCTTAAAGGTAAACGGAATATAGCCGATGTTGTAAAGGTCAATGAAACTATAAGTGGTGTTGATGCCGCCTTGAACATAAATCTCGCTGCCATCCGGTTGCTTTTTCACCTTCCAGGTGGCAACCTGATCCAGAAGGGAAACATAGCTTTGATAAGGATCCACAACGCCATCCTGATCCAAAACGATCTCCGGCGCCTTTTCCACCATTCTCACATGTCCCGGACAAACCATTCCGTCGCCGGGAAGAAGCTTGGCGTAACAGGAGAACATCATCTTTTTCTTATTCTCCTTGCAAATATCCTTGGGCGTATAAAAAGCAGTGCCCTCCGGGCGATCCACGTCAATTTCCTTTTGAATAAATTCCTCCAGATCCTCGGAATATTTATAATCTCCAACGGGAAGAAATCCGTTTTTCTGGGTCATATGTCTGGTATATCCGAATCCTGAAACGGAATTGATTACCCTTGCCCAGGCAGAACAGGCAGCACCGGAGCAGGCATTGCCAAAGAATTTGGGATTGTCCCCCAATTTTTCCACATTCAAAACGCCACTTTCTTCATCGTAGCATTCCAGAATTCGGTAAAGATTGCCCGAACCTTTTGTCACATAAGGAAGTCCGGCGTAGGCGGTTTCTTTTTTCAAGGAAACAGCTTTGTTTTTTCGCTCAATGATATAGTCATAATCCTCTTTGAGCGTAAAGGGGAATGAGATCTGAAGCTTCATGTAATCTACACAGATCTTTCTTAATTCGTCGGTGGACATCTCTTCTGTGGCAATGGGGATTAAGGCTAATTTCTCTGCGGTAAAGGGATCGGCAATGATCCGTTCTTTTTCTTTGGAGATCGCACTGAAAAATCCTCGGTAAGCCACCAGGATCTCTCCGTGATCGGATTGACAGGAAATCTCAATGGTGTGATTCCCATCCCTTTCTAATTTGGCCAAAGTCTCGAAGGAAGAGAGCTCCTTTAATTCAACCTTTTTGTAGTGATGATGGAGCGGACGAATGGCATCCTGAAAGAGCACCTTTCCGCTTTGATCCAAAATCTTCACAAAAACATCAGAGATCAGGTAGTTGGAAGAGACAGAGGCAGATTTTAATTCATCAAGCGAAAGGGAAGCGTTCTCGGAAATGGTTTCCACATAGGCATCCGCCACCTCACCTCCGTGAAATTCGGAAAAGGTAACGGGAATGTATCCCTTGTCAAACAGCCGACTGAAACTGATCTTCACATCAATGCCGCCCTGGACAATGATGGGCGAACCGTCGCATTGAGATAAAGCCTTTCTGGGCTTGCACTGATCGATATACAGAACAAAACTTTCGTCACCGGAGATCTGGCCATCGGCCGTGCGAACTACCACTGCCGGCTGACAGCACATTCTTACATGTCCGTTGCTCACAAGACCGTCTCCGGGGAGCAAGAGCGCATAGGATTCGTACATGGTCTGCTTTCCGTTTTCCACGCAGATATTCATCGGCGCGTAGTTTGCAGGGTCCAGAGGGTTCTTGCGATCTTTTTTGATGTAGCTTTTGATATCATCCCTGGACTTGTAGGGGCCAAGTCTTAAAAATCCGTAAGAGTGGGACATATCGTGCGTCCAGCGCAAAAATGCGGAGGAGATCACACGGGACCAGGCAATGGTGGAGCTGCTGGAGCAAGCGTTGCCGAAAAGCTGGGGCTGATCGTGAAATTGGCTCACATCAAGAACCCCGGTGGCTTCATCGTAAAATTCCATGGCGCGGTAAATGGTGCCGCCACCCACGCTTACATAAGGCAAACCGCCGCAAACGGTATCCTTGGAAAAGATCCGGTCCAAGGAAGGATCAGTGGGACTGTGAAGAACAAAATCCTCACTGGGAACCCAAGGGAAGGAAAGCTGCAAGCGGAAAAAATCCACGCATAACTGACGCAGTTCCTTTGTGCTCATCCCCTTGTGGGCAATGGGAAGGGAGGCGAGCTTTTTCTTGATGGTGCGGTCAGCAACATAAGGAAAAGAAGGTTTTTTTGATACCATTATGAAAACTCCTTGAGAAAATGATTATGACAAATTCATTTTACAGTTTTTTTCAGTGTTTGTAAATGCTTTTATGAAAAAACAATGCCGCAAATTTGCGGCATTGTTTTTTCGTTTTTATTGGGCAACCAAGGTTCCGGAATAGGCCACCACCGTTGCGCCGGTGGAAAGGCGGGCGGAAATCTCAATTTTACTGCCTGCATAAGGCTCGATCAGCTTCAACACGGCAGAAACCATCAGTTTGGTAGAAAGCTCGACGCTGCGTAAATAGTGATCATCGGTCATCAGCTGACGCTGGTATTTCACTTCGCCATTGGCATCGATTACCTTCAGGTAAACATCGGAAATGGCATAATTTGCCTGAATTTTCTTTGTGGAAACATCCAAAGCCGTGGTAGAGGCTGCACTATAAACCTCACCACTTCCGTTCACAAGGGAAGCAGCGCCATCTTCTACGGGATCGGTGCCTAAAAATTCAGCAAAGGTAAAGGGGATGTAATAGGTATTGAAAAGTTCTCTGAAGGTAACCTTTACATCCACACCGCCCTGACGCACGATTTCAGATCCGTCAGACTGATAGTCCGGGTTCACATAAAGCTGCTGATCGCAGTAAATGGTATAGCTCTTTTCGCCGTTGATGGTGCCGTCGGCATTGCGTTCCACATGGGGAACTGCAACGTTCATTCTTACGTGACCGGGATGGGTCAGACCGTCAGCAGGAAGCATTTTCGCGTAGGACTCGTACATGACCTGCTCACCGTTTTCCAGAACCACGTTTTTCGCAGTGTATTTGTCTATCGCATCAGAGTTTGCCTTGTGGAAGCGCACAATATCTTTGGAATAGGTGTAAGGGCCTACGGTGAGGTAGCCGTTATACTGAGTCATATCCGGGGTCCATCCGGCTTTGATGGTGTTGACCACTCTTTCCCAAGCCCAAACGGCGCTGCCGGAGCAAGCGTTTACAAATTTGTTGCGGTTGTTTTCAAAGTAGGAAAGATCGATTACGCCGGTTTGAGGATCATAGTAATCCAGTGCGCGATAAAGGTTGCCGGAGCCAACAGAGGTGTAGGGAATACCGCCGTAAACGGTGCCCTTGTTGATCTCCACTCTCAAATTCTGTCCGTCAACGACACCGGTTTCCGGCTTTAATGTCTTGCTGGGAGTCCAGCGGAAGGAAAGCTGAAGCTTGAAGAAATCCACACAGATCTGACGAAGCTGATCGGTGGTCATGGAGGAGTTTGCAATGGGGATGGCATTGAGTCTTTCAATGGCATCCAGGTCCACAACCTTGCCCACAGGGGTATTGGCATCGTTGTTTCCGGGTTCCTCATTTTTTGTTTCTTCGGTATGTTTATTTTCTTCTTTGGTTACTTCTTCGGTAACCAGGGTCTTAGTTTCATCCTGCTCTTCGCCGGCACAAGCCACCAGGGAAAGAAGCATAACAAAACACATCAAAAGTGCAAGGGTGCGTTTCATCAATAAAGATTCCTTTGTTTTTTTCTATATTTATTCGCCGATCAGAGTACCGGAGTAAGCGGTTATGATCGCACCGGTGGAAATGCGGGCAGAAACCTCAACGGTACAGCCGGCATAGGTGTTCATCATTTTGATAAAACTGGATACGAGTGCCGAACTAAGACCCATAGATTCTGTATAGTGATCGTCGGGGTACACTTTACGGGTGAGCTTTACTGTTCCTTGATCATCCAAAACCTTTACATACAAACCGGAAATGGCGTAATTGGTAGTCAACTTCGTTTTGGAGAGCTCCAGTGCAGAAATAGAAGAAGCGGTAACGGGAGCATCCTCCAGAGTCAGCGTGGCAGTGCCATCTTCTACAGGATCGGTACCTAAAAATTCAGCAAAGGTAAAGGGAATATAATACCTGTCGTACAATTCCTTAAAGGTGACCTTTACATCTACGCCGCCCTGACGGGTCTTGGGGGAACCGTCGGATTGAGTGTCGGCGATCACATAAAGCTGCTGGTCGCAGTAATAGGTATAGCTTTCATCGCCGTTGATGGTGCCGTCTGCATTGTATTCCACGTGGGGAACGGCGGTGTTCATTCTGATGTGTCCGGGATGGGTAATACCGTCGGCAGGTTTCATTTGCGCGTAGGACTGATACATCACCTGCTCGCCGTTTTCCAGCACCACATTCTTTGCAGTATAAGCCTGGGCAGAGTCGGATCTCGCAGAGGAGAACATCTTAATATCCTTGGAATAGGTGTAAGGACCTACGTTGATGCATCCCTGATACTGGGTGTAATACTGCGTCCAGGAAAGATAAGCGGAATTGACCACTCTTCCCCAAGCCCAGTTGGCACTGCCGGAGCAAGCGTTTACAAACTTATCTCTGCTGGTTCTAAAGAAGGAAAGATCGATCACGCCGGTCTCGTCGTCGTAATAGTCCAGCGCGCGATAAAGGTTACCGGAGCCGGTGGAGGTGTAGGGAATACCGCCGTAAACGGTGCCCTTGTTGATCTCCACTCTCAGCTTTTGACCGTCATTTTCCGTGGATACCGGTTCCAAGGTCTCGCTGGGCGTCCAGGAAAAGGAAAGCTGAAGCTTGAAAAAGTCTACGCAGATCTGGCGAAGCTGATCGGGAGTCATGGAGGAATTGGCAATGGGGATGGCGTCAAGCTTTGCTCTGACATCTTTATCCACAACGTTGGCCACAGGGGTATTGGCATCGTTGTTTCCGGATTCCTCTTCCGTCTTCTTTTCTTCCGTCTTTTTCGTAATTTCTTCTTTTGTTTCTTGCGTTTCCAGGGTTTTCGTTTCATTTGCGGGTTCCTTGGCACAGGAAGCAAAGGAAAGTAATGTGGCAAGACACAACAGAAGGGCGAGTATTCGTTTCATAATGGTCTCCTTTTCATAGATGCGCTATAGGGCCTTATAGCACAAAAAAATAAAAATGTTGCACTTTTTTTGAAAAAGTGTTTTTACCGTTTCATTTTATCATACTTTTTTTTTCTTGAAAACAGACAGAAACAACAAAAAATAAAGCAATTTTTGTTAAATGTGATCACAAAAAAAGAAGGAATTAACGATTCCTTCTTTTTTTGATTGGATTTTCAATGAATTTCTTCATTCTTTTATTTCAGAATTGTTCCAGAAAATACGGTGGGCTTTTCTCCGTTTAATAACTGACAGGAGATCTCCAGCGTATTCTCCCCGTTTGCAAAGGAAAAGATCGCATCCGTCGGAGTGTGTTGGATCAGCGGCATGGTATAAAGGTCCATTTCCTCCGGAGTGGAATTGACCCGCCTTGTCACGTGGCGGAAAAGCTCCTTTCCGGCTTTGTCCTTCACGGAAAAGAACAGATCCGAAACCAGATAATTGCTTTCCAGTACAGCCGTTTCGAAATCCTGCAGGGTGCAAGTCTTTTCTGGTAGACCCGTTTTGACCTTGGCTCTTTTTGTCTTGGCTGTTCCCAAGAATTCCGCAAAGGTAAAGGGAATGTAACCGGTTTTGAAAAGCTCGGAAAAATAGATCTTTACATCCTCGCCTCCTTGCACCAGATACTGGGACTCATCCTCCAGAATTCTCACGTGCCAATGCTCCTCCACGTGATAGCTTTGATCGCAGAAGAGGAGAAAGCTTTTTTCGCCGTTGATGGTGCCATCTCCGTTCCGGAATACCGTGGGCGCAGAAGCGACCATGCGAATATGTCCCTTATTCAAAAGCCCGTCGGCAGGAAGGGTGGCAGCGTAAGACTGATACATGATCTGCTCACCGTTTTCCCGGCAAACCGTTTCGGGTGTGTAGTCTCCGGTGGTCTCTTTCGATTTGTCCTGCCGGATAAACTTCTTTAAATCCTTTGGATATTGGTAAGGGCCAACATTGATAAATCCGTTGTATTGGGTCATATCAAAGGTAAAGCCCAGTTTTGCGGAAGAGATGGCGCGGCTCCAGGAAGAGGAGGCGCATCCGGAGCAGGCGTTGCCGAATACCTGCTTTTGCTTTCCCAGTTCCTCCAGATCCAAAATGCCGGTTTCGGGATCGTAATACTCCAGAATTCGATAAAGACTGCCGGTGCCAATGTTCACATAGGGAATGCCCCCGTAGACCTGACCTTTTTTTCTGTGAACCTGCAGATTTTTGGAATCCACAATATAGGTATAATCCTGGCTTGGCATCCATTGAAAGGAGATCTGAAGGCGCATAAAATCAAGGCAAAGGCTTCTTAATTCATCAGGGGACATATTCTCATTGGCAATGGGAAGGGCTTTTAATACTTCCGGAGTAAGGGGCTGTGAAACTTTCATCGACATATGGTTTTCCTTCTTTTGTTATTTGATCAGATTTCCGGTATAGATGACAGATCTCTCGCCGGTAAAGATTTGAACGGAAATTTCAATGGTGCAGTTTTTGTTTGCGCCGGAATCTTGGTTTTCGGAGGTGACCGTTTGTTCGTTTTCGGTAACCGTTTTTTCGGCTCCGCGCCACAGGAAACGGCAGAAAACAGTATCATTGCGCAAAGGAACAAGGCGATCAGTCGTTTCATCGTCTTGGTTTCTCCTTTACTTTTCTAACAACAGTTTAACATATAAGAGGGTGTTTGTAAAGCAAAAAGAGAAAGCCAAAAGGGCTTTCTCTTTTTGCTTTCGTTTCACTCTGTTTAACCAATCAAAGCTCCGCTGTATGCCACCGGCTTTGCACCGTTGGAAACCTGAACGGTGATCTCAATGGTATGGTTTCCGTCAGCGTATTTCTTGAAGGCATCAACCGGAAGGAAGGACATCTCCCAGGTGTATCTGTAGTGGTAGTCGGATCTTTTTACGTATCGGTATATTTGCTTTCCGTTTTCGTCTTTGACCACGCAGAAAACATCGGAAATGGCATAGTTGGATACCATTGTGGAAGCGGAAATGTCAGCCAGGGTAGCGGAATTTGAATTCAGACCCAGGGTAACAGATGCATCCTCCACGGGGTCTGTGCCAAGAAACTCGGCAAAGGTATGGGGAAGGCAGCCGGCATTATAAAGTTCAGCAAAGGTAATCTTTGCATTCACGCTACCCTGAATGCTATATTGGGTTCCGTCGGACTGGGTGCGTATCTGGTGAGTCTGATCACGGTACATACCCTGATCGCTGTAGGTGGTATAGCTTTTATTACCGTCGATCTTGCCGGTGGCTTCGTCTCTGACAACCACGGGCTTGGAAGCGCAAAGACGCACATGACCGTTGGAAACCAGGCAGTCGGCAGGAAGCATTTTGGCGTAGGATTCGTACATCACCTGCTCGCCGTTTTCACGGGTAATGGGCTTGCAATCCAAAAATCCGTCTTTGCCGTAGACGTCGGTTGCGGGATCGTATTTGTAATCACCTACGGGAATGAAGCCGTGTTTGATGTTCATGCTGGAGGTCCAGGAGTATTTGGCGGAGTTAATCACTCTTCCCCAGGCCCAGCAAGCAGTGCCGGAGCAAGCGGTGCCAAACAGCTCGTTGTTCATTGCAAAGTTGTTGATCAGATCCACAACACCGGTTTCGGAATTGTAGTATTCCATCCAGCGGTAAACGTTTCCGGAGGATTTGTTTACATAGGGAACTCCGGCATAGATGGTGCCTGCTTCATACGTAACGGGATATTTCTGCGAGGGAACCGTGTAGCTGTAAGTTTTGGTGCACATCCAGGGGAAGGAAACCTGAAGCGCCAAAAAGTCCAGACAGATCTGACGAAGCTCGTCCGTGGTCATGGAAGAGTTGGCGATGGGGATCTTGGTAATGTCCTCGGGAACCATGGGCTTTTCAATGGTAGAAAATACCACTTCTTTGGTTTCCTCGATTTTTTCTTCGGTTTTCTTTTCTTCTTTTGTTTGGGTTGAATCCAGAGTCTGCGTTTTGTTTGCCTCATCTGCGTCGCAGGCCACCAGGGAAAGAAGCGTGCAAAGACAAAGAACGAAAGCCAGAATTCGTTTCATCGTTTGGGATTCTCCTTTGTTTCAGTATGTTTTTAGTAAAATCAGTATAACATAAAAAAATTCGTTGTAAATAATGAACCAATGAAAAGTTTTTATTTGCAAACAAGTGATTATGCAAAAAAAAGAAGAAGCCGCGTGGCTTCTTCTTTTTTATTAGTGGCTTTAGCCAGTTGAGGACGGAACGTCCGAAACAAAAGAACCACCCGCTATGCGGGTGCGCGTCAGGGGTTATACCAAAAAATTCTCCTCGGTGGTACAATAAGGTTGTTCAAGTCTTAGAGTACAACGAAA
>JAZQJZ010000025.1:0-50838 GCA_045541915.1 Eubacteriales bacterium | reverse complement strand
CTTTGCTGTGCAAAGAGTGATATTTTCACTTTGTGAAAGTGATATTACTCCCTCTGGTCGTAGTGATATTTTATTCGCCCTAAAAACTGTCCGTAGGACAATATCACGATGCAAAAGCATCATATAACTGCGAAGCAATATAACTCGCCTTGGCGAATAAAACTCCGAGACTTCCTTATGAGAAGTCTCGCAATCGCTCTCCTTTTTTCTTTTTTATTTCTTTTTCTTTTTGGCCGCAAATCCGAAGGAGCCAAGCTTCTTTCCCAGTTGAATATAGTCTCCGTGAGCATAAGAAATCAGATTTGCCTTTTTCAGGTCCAATTTTCCCTTATCATCAATGTACTCTTCTTCCACATCCACTGCCACAATTTCTGCCAGGAACATATCGTGGCTGCCCAATTTTTTTACTTCCACCACCTTGCATTCCAGGGCAAGAGGGCTTTGATCCAAAACGGGACAATCCACCTTTTCTCCCTTGGTCACGGAAAGAGAATAGGCTTTGATCTTATTCATTTTTGCACCCGTATAAATGCCGCAGGCATCGGTGGCCTTGGCAAGGGAGCCGGTGGTCAGATTGATGACGAATTCTCCCGTTTCCGAAATGATCTTGTGGCTGAATCGGGAGGGACGCAGAGAGATATAGGTCATGGGTGGGGTGGAACAGGTGATGCCGGTCCAGGCAACGGTGACAGCGTTTGGCTTTTCCATACTGCCGCAGGTTACCAGTACAGCCGGAATGGGAGCCAGAAGGGTTCCGCCAGGCCAGGTGACTTTTGCCATATTAAACTCCTTTTATGTTCTCAAGAACCAATTTTCAATTTCTTTTTTTGTATAGGATACCAGAATGGGCCGTCCATGGGGACAGACGGTAATATTGTCGATCTCCCGGATTTTTTCCAAGAGCCAGGTGTGATCGCCGTCTGTAGAGGGAATTCCGGCCTTTACCGCGCCTTTGCAAGCAATGGAATAAAGGGTTCGGTCAAAGCGCTTCTCCTTGGAACCGCCAGCCTTTCCGCCCAGCTGCAATTCCTTTGCTGCCTGCTCTAAAACGGAAAGCAGGTCGCCGGAGGAAAGAGAAACAAATTCCAGCGGAATTCCGCGCAAAAGAAAGCTTCCTTCGCCAAATTCCTCCAGAACAAAGCCGGCTTCTTCTAATTCGCTCAAATGTTCCCCTAAACTGGCACTGTCCACCGGCGAAAGGTTGATGAGAACAGGCTCCATAAAAAACTGAACCGATTCGCTCTTGTGGTTCTTTTTCAGGGATTCGTAAAGGATCCTTTCGTGGGCGGCATGTTTGTCGATCACGTAAACCTTATCCCGGGTCTCGTAAAGAATAAATGCGTGGAACAAAACACCTCGGATCACGCCTTCGCCGGCAAGAGGATTGTTTTCTTTTTCCTTGGGTAACACTCCGGCCATGGAAAACTGCCCCGGCTCTTCTGTGGGTTCTTCCTTGAAAAAGGGTTTTTCAAGCTTTTGGGACACCGGATTTTGATTTGGCGTTTCTGCTTCTTTTGTTTGGAAAGAAACTTCTTCTTTATGAGAAGAATCGGTAAAATCTGCCTTCTGAATGGGGGATGGCTTGATCTCTTCCCCTTCTTCCTTTTGGATCAGTGTGGTCTTTCCGCGGCTGGGGGCAGGAGAAAAGAGGGGGAGCTCAAAGCTCTTTTTTTCAAAAGAAGGATTTGTTACCGCCGGAGAAAAGACCGGTGGCTTTTTGATTTCGTGGATCTTGGGAATGACAGTTTCTTTTTTTATTTTTGCCTGTTCCAGCGCTTTCTGGTATTCATCCCGTGCTAGCTGATTGGAAAGGGAAGAGAGGGTTTTTCGAATTCCGTTGTAAATGGCATTGTAAACACCTCTTTCATCGGAAAAACGAACCTCCAGCTTTGCCGGATGCACATTTACATCCACTTCCTTGGGATCCAGATCCAAAAACAGGACGCATCCGGGAAACTTTTCGCTTTTCACAAAGCTCTTATACGCATCCTCCAGAGCAAATTGCATGGTGCGGCTTTTCACAAAACGGGAGTTGATATAAAAACTTTGATAGCTGTGATTGTTCCGTGCCATCTCCGGACGGGTAATAAAGCCGTGGATCCGATAAGGTCCCTCCGCAACATCCACCTCCACCAAGGAGGAGGAAAATTCCTTGCCGTAAACGGAGTAAATGCAATCTGAGAGCTTTCCGTTGCCCACGGTGGCAAGCTTTGTGACCCCGTCTGCAATGTGCCGGAAGGAGATCTCCGGGTGAGAGATGGCAATGCGCTGAATGTATTGCAAAATAGCGGCGCTTTCCGTTTGTGCCCTCTTTAAAAACTTTCTTCTGGCAGGCTGGTTGAAAAACAGATCCCGCACAATGACGGTGGTGCCGTCTGCGCATCCGCATTCCTCCAGGTGTAGAATCTCTTCTCCTTCCACTTCCATTTGGTGTCCGATCGGACAATCTTTTTGCTTGGAAAGGAGAGTGAAGCGAGAGGTGGAGGAAATGGCGGCCAAGGCCTCCCCTCGAAAGCCTAAGGTTTCAATGGCAACCAGATCCCGGGCATCGCGGATCTTGCTGGTGGCGTGCCGACGGATACAAAGGGGAAGGTCCTCTTTTTCCATACCGCACCCGTTATCGGTGACGCGGATCAAATCTACGCCGCCGCCTTCAATCTCGGTGACAATGGCAGAGCTCTTGGCATCAATGGCGTTTTCCAGTAGCTCTTTTAAAACATTGGCAGGCCGTTCTACCACTTCACCTGCAGCAATCAGATTGGAGGTTTGCACATCCAGAAGATTGATTCTTGCCATAGAAAGGTTCCTTTCTTTTGATTAAAGCTCCTTGGCATCCCGAGAAAGCTCATACAGCTTTCCCAGTGCTTCAATGGGTGTTAAGGTGTCCACGTTGATGCCCTTTAATGTGTCAATAATGGAGTCCTTAATGGAAGAGAGCATGGGAAGCTCTTCTGCAGCCTCAGGGGATTTTGTGATTTTTTCCCGGGGCTGTTTTTCTTCTAATTTCTTTAAAGTCTCCTTTGCTCTGCGAATGACCTCCGCCGGAACACCGGCAAGGCTTGCTACCTCAATTCCGTAACTCTCGTCAGCAGAACCGGGCAGGATCTTTCTGAGGAAAATGACACTGTCGCCTCTCTTTTTTGCGGCAATGTTATAGTTTTTCACGCCGTCAAGGGTGTTTTCTAGCTCCGACAATTCGTGGTAATGGGTGGCAAAGAAGGTTTTTGCCCCGCATTTTTTTCCGGCGGTGTATTCCACTACGGCGCGAGCAATGCTCATTCCGTCATAGGTAGAGGTGCCGCGACCGATCTCATCGTAAATGATCAGACTCTTTTTGGTGGCATTTTCCAGAATATAAGCCACCTCGCTCATTTCCAGCATAAAAGTGGATTGTCCCATGGAAAGATCGTCGCTGGCACCAACGCGGGTGAAGATTTTATCCACAATGCCGATCTGCGCATCCTTTGCTGGAACAAAGGATCCCATTTGAGCCATGATCACAATGATGGCGCACTGCCGCATATAAGTGGATTTACCGGCCATATTGGGTCCGGTGATAATGGCCATTCGGTTATCCTTGCAGTCGAGCAGGGCATCGTTTGGAACAAAAAATCCCTTGGATACCTTTTCTACCACCGGGTGACGTCCCTCTACAATTTGGATCCGGTCAGAAAGATCCACCACCGGGCAAACATAATGATTGTCCAGTGCTACCTGTGCCAAAGAGGCGAAGGTATCGATCTTGGCAATGCATTCCGAGGCTTCGTGGAGAGTTGGTGTCAAATCCTTTATCTTTTCGCGAAGTTCTTGGAACAGATCATATTCCAGGGCGACGGCTCGGTCCTTGGCGCCCAGGATCCGGCTTTCCATATCCTTCAATTCGCTGGTAATATACCGTTCTGCTCCGGTTAAGGTCTGTTTTCTGATATAGCGCTCCGGAACCTTGTCGCTGTGAAGCTTGGAAACTTCAAAATAGTAACCGAACACCCGGTTGTAACCGATCTTTAATTTGGGGATCTGGGTAATCTCCCGCTCCGTTGCCTCAATTTTTGCCAGATAGCTCTGGCTTTCGGTCATAATGGAGTTGAGTTCATCCAGCTCGGCGTTGTACCCCTTTTGAATGAATCCTCCTTCCCGAACGGAAAAGGGAGGATCGGGGCGAATGGCAGAGAGCAGAAGTTGGCACAAGGGCTCGGTATAGGGCAGGATTCTGCTACTTAAAATTTCATAAATCTCGCTTAATGCCTCGCCGCTGCAATGCTCCAAAAGTCCGGTAATCTCAGGAAGATAGGAAAGGGTAGTGGCCAGAGCAAACAGGTCCTTTGCGTTTCCGCCACTGTAAATGATCCTGGAAAGGATCCGTTCAATGTCCTGCACCGGAGAAAGAGAAGCGCGAACATTATCCAGCAAGGGAAGATTGTTGTAAAATTCCACCACAGCGCTCTGCCGTTTGGCAATGGCTCTGGGATGGGTGAGAGGCTGCTCGATGAAGCGGCGCAAAAGCCTTGCACCCACGCTGGTCTTGGTTTGATCCAGAACCCATAAAAGAGAGCCTTTCTTTTCCTTTCCCCGTTGGGTCTCCACCAATTCCAGATTCCGACGGGAATTGGAATCAATGGAAAGGTAAAGATTGTTATCGTAAACGCAAAGATCCGTTAAGGTTTCAAGACTTGTCTTTTGCGTTACCATTAAATATGCAATCAAGGCGGCACAAGCCTTTTGCATCACCCCGTCTTCGGGACTGATTCCCAAAGCCTCCGGCTCTTTTCCGAATTGCTGGCGGATCAGAGGAAGGTTTTTTTCATCAAACAGGTCATACATTCCGCAAGAGGAAAGGTTTCCTTCGCTTTGCTGGAAAAAGGCGCAAAGGGGAGCGCACTGATCCTCCGGAAGATTGATGATCATTTCCTTGGGAGAAAATTTTGCAAATTCATTGATGATCTGGCGGTAAAGGGAATCCCGGTTGGAATTTTCCAAGGAAATGGCAAAAATGCTTTTTTCGGAAATGTCATAAAAGGCCAGGGCGGCACGGGTCTCTTCCACACAAACGGTCACCAAAAAGTTATTCTTGCCCTCTTCCAGGGCATCGCCCAGGGTGACTGTGCCGGGGGTAATGATGCGGATCACTTCCCGGGGGACGATTCCCTTGCAGGTGGCAGGGTCTTGGGTCTGCTCGCAGATGGCAACCTTATATCCTTTTTCAATGAGCTTGGAAATATAAACATCGCAAGCGTGATAGGGCACACCGCACATGGGTGCTCTTTCTTCTTCCCCGCAATCTCTGCCGGTCAAGGTCAGATCCAGTTCCCGAGAGGCAATTTTGGCGTCATCAAAGAACATCTCGTAAAAATCGCCGAGACGGTAGAAAAGAAGATAGTCTTCGTATTGTTTTTTGATCTCGAAGTATTGGAGCATCATAGGACTCACAATACCACCTCCCCAAGTAGCATAATGGCGCGGGCTTCGGTAATGCGCAAACGAACAAATTCTCCGGTCAGGTCCACCCCATCCGGCTTTTTAAAATGGATCAGCTTTCCGCTGTCGCTTCGTGCGGAAAAGTATGCAGGATCGGATTTGCTCTCACCCTCACAAAGAGCGCGGAGCACCTTTCCCACCAGACGGGAATTGTTCTCTGTCTGGATCTCCTGTTGAAGGGATAACAGTCTTGCCATTCTGTCCTTTGTGACTTCCTCCGGGACCCTTCCGTCCATTTCGGCGGCAGGGGTTCCTTTCCGGGGAGAATAAACAAAGCTGAAAACACCGTCAAATCGGCATTCCTTCATAGCTTCTAATGTAGCCTGAAAATCTTTCTCGGTCTCGCCGGGAAATCCCACGATGATATCGGTGGTAATGGCGATTCCGGGGACCTTTTCCCGCAAAGACCGGCATAGGGAAAGGTATTCTTCGGCATTATAACGCCGGTTCATCGCTTTTAAAATTCTACTGGAGCCGGCTTGCATGGGAAGATGAAAATGACGCTCGCACTTTTCATTTTTTGCAATGGTATCAAACAATTCTTCCGTGGCATCCTTGGGATGAGAGGTCATAAATTTTAAGACAAAATCACCCGGAATCCGGCAAATCTCATCCAGAAGACGGTGAAAGGGATAAGGTTCGGGCAGATCTTTTCCGTAGGAGTTTACGTTTTGCCCCAAGAGGGTGATCTCCTTGTACCCGGATTCCACAAGACCTCGTACCTCTTCCAAAACACATTCCGGATGGCGGCTTCTTTCTCTTCCTCTCACGTAAGGGACCACGCAATAGGTGCAGAAATTGTTGCATCCGTACATCACAGAAACATAAGCGCGATAGGGAAATTTTCGCTTCACCGGAAGACCCTCGTGGATCTCGCCGGGCTTTTTCTCATAAGAGTCCACAAAAAACAAGCGTTTCGTTGTATTTTCCACTTGCTCTAAAATTTCACCGAAGCGATGAATGTTGTTGGTTCCGAAAACAAAATCGACGTAAGGATACTTATTTTTTATGTCTTCTTTTCTGTGCTCTTGCTGAACCATACAGCCGCACAGACCGATCTTTAACTTGCGATTTTTTTCTTTTAGGTGCTTTAATTGCCCGGTGGTGGAGAGGGCCTTTAATTCAGCATGCTCCCGGACTGCGCAAGTATTAAACAGAATAAGATCCGACTTATCGATTTGATCGGTGGCAAGATATCCTTTGGCTTCGGCGATCCCCAAAAGGGTTTCGCTGTCAGCCTCGTTTTGCTGACAACCAAAGGTATTTACATAGATTCTTTTCGGCTCCATAAAATATTTTCCCTTTTATAATTTATCAGTCTATTATACCATAAAAAGCTCTTTTTCGTCAACGAAAATGCACAAAAAAAGAAGTGGTTCAACCACTTCTTTTTGGTGTTGAAACAGAATCCGGCAGATGAAAAAAATATTTCAAAAACAGGATCAAAACAGAACAATCAAAAGTCGGGAGATCAGAACCACCACAATCAGCGCGATGGGATAGGTGGCGGCGTAAGCGGCAGCCACGTCTTCTGTTTTAGAAACATGGATCAAGGTTCCAAGAGCAGGGGTTGAGGTCATGCCGCCGGTGATGGAGCCTAAATTGTTCAGCAGAGAGAGCTTGAGGACATATTTGGCAAAGAAGAAGCCGCCAATCATAGGAAGGATCGTCATAAAGGCGCCATAAACGAAATACATAATATCAAAGTATTCTACAAAGCTGATGCCGCCGGCAACACCGGCGCCGATGAGAAAGAGCATCAGACCCAATTCTCGAAATTCTTTTAACGTAGCCTCACTCGGCATCATATTAAAGGGGCCAATGTGACCCAGATATCCCATCACAAGAGCAGCGATCAGGGTACCGCCGGTGGCGCCCAAGGAGAAGAATTTTGCGATTTTGATGCCGCCTAAGAGGATTCCCACCACAGCGGTAAGTGCAAAAGGTGCAAAACCGAAATGGTCGATTTCAATCAGCTTTCCGGTGTATGGCTTTCTGGTTTCCTGCTCCGATCCGACAAGGTGCTTGCGTTCCTCTGCCATATCGGCCTTTGCGATTTTGGGAACCAACTGAACAAACAGTACAACGCCTACTACGCCGAAGAGGTAAGCAATACCATGACCTACGGTAACGGCCGCTTCGTAAACCGGTTCCACCGTCTCTTTTGCCGCGGAAAATGCCGGGGTGGAGGTGAGAGAGCCGGAGAGAAGACCCACGATCATAGCGGTGAGTTCTTTGGGATCAAAGCCGGGATTCTGACCCTCCAGAAGTCTGCCCACATAAATGCAAGCCACAGCGGAAATGCCGCCTACCACAATGATCATAAGTCCCAATAAAATATAAGACTTAAAATTCTTCTTAAAATTGGCAAAGAAATTGGGGCCGGCAATGAAGCCTACAGCAGTAACAAAAAGGATCAGGCCCAGGTTTTCTACGATCTTTAAGGCGTTGGCGGCGTAGCTGACGGTTCGTCCGTCAATGTTCATCACCAGAGATTCATTCAAAAAGGTGGGAAACAAGGCACCAAAGATCAGCGCTACAATGAAAATTCCGGCATTTCCCAAGGAAATTCCTCGGAAGGGGATCCTTCCAAGCATATAGCCCAATGCGGCAATTAGCATGACGCTGAACATCAATATCAGGATACCTGAAATAGAAAAATCAATCACGGTGTTTGTCTCCTTGCTATTAAGATCTAACTGTTATCATTGTAGCGGTGAAAAATGGAAAAGTCAATGAAAGGAAGCATATCGCTGCATATCACATTTTGATGCAAAGTATAACAAAATGTGATAGATGTCGACTGCAAATGCTGTGGCGAAAAAAAGCCTTTCTTTTTTCGACAAATTGTGTTATGATAAATCAAACGATTGTGAGAGGAGGGAGAGAATGAAGAAGCCGGAATTGCTTTGTCCCGTTGGGGGACCGGATACGCTCTCCGCGGCTCTTTTGGGCGGTGCCGATGCAGTGTATTTCGGTACCAAGGACTTTAACGCCCGAATGAACGCCAAAAACTTCGACCGTCCCGGACTTCGCGATGCAGTTTTGCGATGCCATGAAAAGGGTGTCCGGGCCTATGTTACCTTAAATACTCTCCTGACCGATCGAAATTTGAAAGAGGCCTTGGATCTGGTGTCCTTTTTGCACTTATCGGATGTGGATGCCTTGATCGTGGCAGACGTGGGTTTTGCCGGCATTCTGCGGAATCTGTTTCCAGAACTGGAATTGCACGGGAGCACCCAAATGTCGGGGCATAGCGCCTCCGCCGCCCGTTTTTTGCATAATATGGGGTTTTCCCGTATGGTTTGCGCCAGAGAAATGGATCGGGAAAACCTTCGCCTTTTATGCAAGGAATCTCCCATTGAAATTGAGCTTTTTGTTCACGGTGCCATTTGTGCCAGTCACTCCGGTCAGTGTCTGATGAGCAGTATGATCGGTGACCGTAGCGGCAACCGGGGAGAGTGTGCCCAGCCCTGCCGTTTGCCTTATAACGGATCCTATCCCTTGAGCTTTAAAGATCTGACTTTGGCAAATCACGTTACAGAAATTCTGGACCTGGGAGTATCGTCCATGAAGATCGAAGGAAGAATGAAACGGGCCGAGTATATTTATACAGTATCCCGGATCTGGCGCACCCTCTTGGACGAAGGGCGAAATGCCACCAAAAAAGAAATGGATCAGCTCTCCGGAGTGTTCTCCAGAAGCGGCTTTACCGACGGGTATTTTACCGGTAAGATCACTTCTGAAATGCTGGGAGTTCGGACCGAGAAGGATAAAGCGGTCACCGAAAAAACCAATGTGAAATTTGTCCCCTCCGGAAGATCGGCAGATCCGATTCGGATTTCCCGTGAAAAAAGAATTGTTTCCATGCCACCCTTGCCCCCCAAGGAGCCTTCCTCCTTTTGCCGTTCCGCCCGTTTTTTAAAGCCGGAGCAAATTCCGGAAACGGATTTTTTTCGGGAGATCTATTTGCCTCTAGACGTATTTGACTCAAATCGAGCAAACGGAGTGATCCTTCCCTCTGTGATTTTTGAAACCCAGCGCAACAAGGTGCGAGAGCAGCTGGAGAAGGCAGTCAAGGCCGGTGCCGTTCACGCCTTGGTGGGAAATATCGGTCACCTGGACCTGGTGCGGGATCTTCCCCTGACATTGCACGGAGATTTTCGACTCAATGTGACCAATAGCTTTTCTTTCCGGCATTACCGGGAATTGAGCGATGTGATCGTGTCTCCGGAATTAAATCTTGCCCAGCTTCGGGATCTTCGCGGCAAAAAGACCGTGATCGTTTACGGAAGACTTCCTCTGATGCTTCTGGAAAAGAAGGTGGGCAGCTCTTATCTTCGCGACCGTCGCGGCATCTTGTTTCCGGTGCTCCGGGAGGGAAAGCGGGATGTGGTTTATAATTCCGTCCCCCTTTATATGCTGGACCGTGCAAAGGAAATGAAGGAAAAGGGACTGTCCTCTCAGCATTATATTTTTACCACAGAAACCAAAGAACAAATCGAAGGCATACTTTGCGCCGCCAAAAAGAAAGAAGCACCGAATTTTCCCATTAAGAGAATTCGGTAAAGGAGCCGTATGATCAAGCACTATTTTATTCTCAATCCCAAGGCCGGTAGTCGCAATTCTGTAGAGGTTGCCACCGAAAAGATCCGTCGCGCTTTTATTCTCAATACCGATCGGCAAGGAGAGACCTATGAAATCTGTCTGACCGAGAAGAAGGGGGATGCCACTCGCCTTGCAAAAAAAGCGTGCGCAGAAAATCCGGGATATACCCGTATTTATGCTTGCGGCGGCGACGGAACGCTTCATGAGGTGGTCAACGGCGTGGTTGGCAGCGAAAATGTGGCAGTATGTCCCATTCCCGTTGGCAGTGGAAACGATTTTATCCGCTATTTTGATAACATTCCGAAAGAGAAGTTTTTGGATGTTTCCGCGTGTGTTCGCGGGAGCGAGGTGATCTGTGACGTTTTGCGCTGCGGTGATTTTTATAGCCTGAATAATATTTCTGTGGGGCTGGATGCCATCACGGCAAAACGGCAGAATAAAGTGAAGCGCCTTCCTCTTGTCACCGGCGGCGCCGCTTATAAGCTGGCTCTTGGTTATTCCTTTCTTTCCTCTATGAAAAATCCCATTGGTTTTGAAGTGGATGGGGAAGAGATGACAGTGGGAGAGGGCAATGTGACCCTGGCCGTTTTGGGCAACGGAAAATGGTATGGTGGTGGCTTTAAGGCAACCCCCTTGGCGGAGATCAATGATGGCCTGATGGATCTTTGTACCGTTCCCACCATTTCCAGATTGGAATTTTTAAAATACGTGGGTGATTATCAGAACGGGCGCCATCTCCAGACCATGCCATCTGTGGTTTACAGAAAATGCAAAAAAGTGCGCCTTCTGTCACCAGAGCCTATTTGTCTTCAGGCAGACGGGGAGATCTTTGAGCGTGAGAATCCCCTGATCGAGGTGCTTCCCGGTGCGATTCGTCTGATTTTGCCGGAAATAAGATAATCGGCTTCTATTGCAGAAAATTTTTGTTTTGTGGTAGAATAAGATATAAAATTTGTTTTGAAATGGAAGGATGAACGGAAGATGCTATTATCCATTGTGATTCCGTGCTACAATGAAAAAGAGAATATTTTTCCCCTTTATCAGAAGGTAAAAGAAGAGCTTTCCGGCATTATGTCTCATGTAGAAATGGTCTTTGTGGATGACGGCTCTTTGGACGGCACCCTCCAGGAACTAAAGCGACTGTGCGACCAAGCGGAAGATAAGATTCGCGTAGTCAGCTTTTCCCGTAATTTTGGAAAGGAAGCCGGCCTTTTGGCAGGTCTTGAACACGCCAAAGGGGATTATGTGGCCATTCTGGATGCAGATCTGCAGCAAAATCCCAAGTACATTGGAGATATGCTGGAGATTTTAGGAAAGAATCCGGAGTATGACTGTGTTGCCGCTTATCAGAAGATCCGCAACGAAGGAAAGACACTGAGCTTTTTTAAAAATGGCTTTTACAAGCTGATCAATAGGATTACTGATATTCCCTTTTACCGTTCCGCCAGTGATTTTCGCCTTCTCAGCCGAAAAATGGTCAATGCGATCCTGGCAATGCCGGAAAAATGCCGATTTTCCAAGGGTATTTTTTCCTGGGTGGGATTTCAGACCTATTTTATGCCCTATGAGGTCGAACCTCGTCATTCCGGAAAGACTAAGTGGAATTTTTGGAGCCTTGCATCTTATGGAATCAACGGGATTGTGGCCTTTTCCGATAAGCCCCTGATTCTGGCTTCTGTTGTAGGTTTTATCCTGTTTTTGATCTCCATTCTGATGATGCTTTTTGTGGTGATCAAAACCATTCTGTTTGGAGATCCGGTGGCCGGCTTTCCTACCTTGGCATCTCTGATCCTCCTTCTTTCCGGAATTCAGCTTCTTTGCTTGGGAATCATCGGTCAGTATTTGGCCAAGATGTTTGCAGAGATCAAGGGAAGACCGGTTTATCTGGTGAAGGAAGAATTTGAAAACAACAAAGAATAAAAAAGAAAAGTTCGTGCTCAAAGCACGAACTTTTTTCTTTTTACTTGCACAGGCACTTTTCGTAAATACCTGCTTTTTTGATGGCCTCCACCAGGGTGTCGCCGATCTTATCGGGCGTGGGGGAAATGAGAACTCCGGCATTTTCCAAAGCCTCTACCTTGCCCTTTTGAGTGCCTTTTCCGCCGCTGATGATCGCGCCGGCATGGCCCATTCTCTTGCCCTTCGGAGCAGTTTTTCCGCCGATGAAGGAAACCACGGGCTTGGTCATATTCTTTGCGATCCATTCTGCCGCATCCTCTTCACCTTGACCGCCGATCTCACCGATCATTACTACAGCGTAGGTTTCCGGATCACGGTTGAACAGATCCAGAATATCAATAAAACCACTGCCACGGATGGGATCGCCTCCGATGCCCACTGCGGTGGATTGACCGATGTTTTGAGCGCTCAACTGATGCACTGCTTCATACGTTAAGGTTCCGGAACGGCTGATAACGCCCACGTGTCCGGGTATATGAATGAAGCCGGGCAAAATGCCAACCTTGCATACACCGGGGGAGATCACACCGGGGCAGTTAGGACCGATCAGTCGGGTCTTTTTTCCCTTCATATAGTTCTTGACTCGCATCATATCTAAAACAGGAATTCCCTCGGTAATGCAGATCACAAGATCTATCTCGGCATCCACTGCTTCCAGGATTCCATCAGCGGCAAAAGCCGGAGGAATGTAAATGATCGAGCAGTTGGCGCCGGTTTTTTCCTTTGCTTCCTTTACGGTGTTGAATACCGGGATACCCAGAACCTCCTGGCCGCCCTTTCCGGGAGTGGTGCCGGCTACGATCTTGGTGCCGTAAGCGAGCATCTGCTCAGTATGAAAGCGACCTTGAGAGCCGGTGATTCCCTGTACGATCACCTTTGTATTTTCATTCACCAGAATCATATTCTCTCCTCCTTTCAGGCCTTGGCCAGATCCACTGCCTTTTTGGCAGCTTCGGCAAAGGTTTCCGCGGGAATGAGAGAAAGACCGGAATTGCCCAGGATCTCACTTCCCAGCTGGGCATTGGTGCCATCCAGGCGCACCACGATGGGAACGCGAATTTCCATAGATTTGGCTGCCTCCACAATCCCCTGTGCAATGACATCACACTTCATAATGCCGCCAAAGATGTTTACCAAAATGGCTTTCACGTTGGGATCGGAAAGCAGAATTTCAAATGCTGCCTTTACCCGCTCTGTGGTAGCAGAGCCACCTACATCTAAGAAGTTAGCAGGAGTGCCGCCAAATTCCTTGATGATGTCCATCGTAGCCATAGCAAGTCCGGCACCGTTGACCATGCAGCCAACACTGCCGTCCAAAGAAACATAGTTCAAATCGTATTTGGAAGCCTCAATTTCCTTCGGATCTTCTTCGTCCAGGTCTCTCAATTCCAAAATATCCTTGTGACGGAAGAGAGCATTGTCGTCGAAGTTTACCTTGGCATCCAGTGCCATCACACTGCCGTCTTTTGTGGTGATCAAGGGGTTGATCTCCACAAGGGAGCAATCCTTTTCCACAAACAAGCGGTACATTCCTCTCACGATTTTGATAAAGGCCTTTGCCTGATCGCCGGAAAAACCAAGCTTTTCTGCCATTTCCCAGCCATTGTAATCCTTATAGCCAATGGTAGGGTCAATCCGGAACTGAAAGATCTTTTCCGGATGATGGGCGGAAAGCTCTTCGATCTCCGTTCCGCCTTCTGCAGAAGCAATGAGAACGATGGAAGCAGTGGCAGCGTCTACCGTCATAGAAACATAGTATTCCTTTTCGATTTGACTGCCTTCCGTTACGTAGATTTTCCGAACTAACTTTCCTTCCGGTCCTGTCTGATGGGTGTAAAGGGTCTTGCCGATGATGTGAGAAGCAAATTCCTTCACCTCATCGAAATTCTTGCAAACCTTAACACCGCCTGCTTTTCCTCTGCCGCCGGAGTGGATCTGCGCCTTGACAGCCACCGGAAAAGAGCCGATCTCCTCTGCCGCTTTTACCGCCTCCTCGGGGGTTTGTGCCAGCACGCCCTTGGGACAAGGAATGCCGTAGCAGCCGAACAGCTCGCAAGATTGATATTCATGAATTTTCATTTGGTATCTCCCGTTTATTATGCCAGTTTTGCGCCTTCTTCCAGCGCTTTCAGATTCAATTCCTCCGTTCCCTTGGGTACGTGCATCAGAACGGCCTTTTTGATGTTTTCATAGGATGAGAAGTTGAGGATCTTGTTGATGGCGCCAACGGAAACAATATTCACCGTCTGCATTTTGCCGACCTTATCTCTTGCCGTCGCCAGAATGGGAAGCTTCAAGAAATTCTTGTGGTCGTAGTCCTCGGGGACTTCAATGGTCTCGTCCACCAGAACGAAGCAATCCTCGTCCAGCCCCTTGCAG
This sequence comes from Eubacteriales bacterium, assembly GCA_045541915.1. GTDB lineage: Bacteria > Bacillota > Clostridia > Oscillospirales > SIG627 > RGIG5579. Next base: position 36,417 of record JAZQJZ010000025.1, on the reverse strand, counting down.
TACTGGTTAAAGGACTGCTGAGAAAGCGCCATTACAAAAGTGGGTCTTGTGACCTTGGTGAAGCCGATTTTTTCGTCGGAAATGATGACCTCGCCCTTGCACATGCCGCCTCTTGCCTCCGGTCCGTAGGATTGAGACTGTGCGACAAATTTGTTTTCGAAAATTCCGGCTTCTGCCAGAATGATGGTGCCTGTGATCAAGCCTTGACCGCCGGTTCCGGCAAGTCTGATTTCCATTTTACTCATATTCTTGCCCTCCTGACTTATTTTTCGTCAAACCGATCGATGATCTTTTGATACTGCTCGGTCAATTCCGGAAATTCGCTGCGGCTCAATTCACCGATGACCAGTTTTCCTTCCAGCTCTTCCGGGGTCATAGTCTTTGCTTTTTCAACGGTAACACTGTTTTCCTTCTGCCAACGGAACATATCCACAGCACTGCCTTTTTTGTTCTTTCTGCCATAATAGGTGGGGCAGATGGAAGCACATTCGATAACGGAAAAGCCCTTGTGACGGATGCCCTCCTCAATGAGCTTTGTGGTGCGAACAGCATCGTAAGCGGTGCCTCTTGCCGTATAGGTGGCACCGGCAGCCTCTGCAACCTTGGGAATGTCAAAGGGGCGGTCAATGTTGCCGTAAGGAGCGGTGGTACCCTTTTCCCCGTAAGGAGTGGTGGGGGAGTACTGACCGCCGGTCATACCGTAAATATCATTGTTGAATACAATGGCGGTAATTCCAATGTTTCTCCGGGCGGCGTGGATCAGATGGTTGCCGCCGATGGCGCTGGCGTCGCCGTCGCCCATAATGCAGATGACCTCCAATTCGGGACGCGCCATTTTAATACCCGTAGCAAAGGCCAGGGCTCTGCCGTGGGTGGTATGCATGGTGTTAAAATCCATATAGCCGGCAGCTCTGGAGGAGCAACCGATGCCGGAAACCAAAACCACCTTGTCTTTATCCAGACCTAAATTCTTTACAGCCTGTGCCACATCTCTCATGAGAATGCCGTGTCCGCAGCCGGGACACCAGATGTGGGGCAGGTGATCCTCACGAAAATATTCTTTGATCAGCTTGGATGCCATATTTACGCCTCCTTTGCTTTTGCGCAGATCTCGTCGGGGGTCATAACGGTTCCGTTTACCTTGCCAATGAAATCCAGCTTACAGTTGTTTTTCACAACCCGTTCCACTTCCAGAACAAGCTGTCCGTTGTTGTGCTCTGCCACTACGATCTTCTTGACCTTCTTGGAGATCTCCTCCAGTCTCTTTCCGGGGAACGGCCAGATGGTAATGGGACGGAACAGTCCTACCTTCAGTCCTTCTGCCCGAAGCGTATCCATTGCACTGTAAACGCTTCTTGCAGTACCGCCGTAGCAAACAAAGCAAATATCAGCGTCTTCCACATCCTTTTCTTCCCAGCGAAGAATGTCATCCAAATTGTTGTCGATTTTCGCAATCAGGCGCTTTACCTGGCTATCGGCAATGTCAGTGGAATTGGTGGGGAAGCCGTCGTTGGCGTGGATCAGACCGGTCACATTGTATCTTTGACCGTATCCGAAGGGAGCCATGTCGGGAACCAGACTGCCTTCCTTGCAGGAATAAGCAGGATCCGCCTTGGCAGGACAAGAGGGCACGGCACGGTTCACAATGGTGATTTCATCTGCGTCGGGGATGGTTACGTTTTCACGCAAATGGCCCACGATCTCATCCATCAAAAAGACCACCGGAGTACGGTATTTTTCAGAAAGATTGAATGCATCAATGCAAAGGGTGTAGCACTCTTCTACCGTAGAGGGAGAGAGGGCAATGATGGGATGGTCGCCGTGGGTACCCCATTTTGCCTGCATCACATCACCCTGGGAGGGAGAGGTGGGAAGACCGGTAGAGGGGCCGGCGCGCTGAACATCCACCAGAACAAAGGGAATTTCCGTTAAGCAAGCGTACCCCAAATTTTCCTGTTTCAAGGAAAAGCCGGGGCCGGAGGTGGCTGTCATAGCTTTTACTCCTGCCGCACTGGCACCGATGGCAGCGGCGCAGGAAGCGATTTCATCTTCCATCTGAATAAAATGTCCGCCTACTTGAGGCATACGCACCGCACACCCCTCGGCAATTTCCGTGGAGGGAGTGATGGGATAACCGGCGTAGAAACGGCATCCAGCTGCCAGAGCACCTTCCACGCAAGCTTCATTTCCTTGCATCAGTTGAACTTTTTTCATGATTCTACCTCCTCAAGCCAGATGGCGTAATCGGGGCATCTTACCTCGCACATTCCGCACAAAATGCATTTGTCCGGCTCGACAATTTCAATTTTGTTTCCCTTCAGGGCCAAAACGCCCTTGGGACAAAATGCTGCGCATACGCCACAGCCTTTGCACCAGCCTTGATTGAGGACCAGTTTTTTTGCTTTTGCAGCCATATCGGTCACCTTTCGCAGAAATGAAAATCTGCCTTTCTTTCTTTAAATTAAAAGAAGCGATCAAAACCAAAAAACTCGGTTTTCATCCAAAATCCATTAGAATTGAATGCATCTCCACGCTCTTGGTTTTAATCAACATAGATCGTATTTTACCACATTTTTTGCCTATTTTCAAGGCAAAAACATGAACAAAGCATAGATATATTTTGATAATAATATAGATACCATAACAATTTATTATAGATATGGTAAATTTATGAAAATTCGTAAACTTCTTTACATCGATTACGAATTCTGTTATAATAGATGGGCAATGAAAGAAAGTGAGGCATGGGAATGTCATTCAGTCAGAAGGTCACCCGTCTGTTAAAAGAGAATGGGATGACAAAGGCTTCCCTGGCAAAAGCCAGCGGAATACCTTACACCACTCTGGATAGTATGCTCAAACGAGAAACGGATACTGCGCGGCTCACTTCTGTGTTTCGTATTGCCAAAGCCCTTGGAACCTCTGTGGAAGCGCTTGTTTTCGATGAAGAGGGAGAAAAGGATACGGTCTCTGCTGAAGAAAAGCAGATTTTGGAATTGTACTCTCTTTTGGATTCCCGGGGAAAAAATACAGTACTGTCTCTTCTGGAAAGGGAGGCCGATCACTGCCGTGAGGAAAGGGAAGAGAGTGTTCGGTATTTTCCTGTTTACGATGCCCCTGCCGCTGCCGGTGAACCGTTGCCGATTTTGACGGATGAAGCAGAAAAGGAATCGTACCTGGAGGGGCAGATCCCCGGCAATGCCTCCTTTGGTATTCGCATTTCCGGGGATAGCATGGAGCCGCTTCTTCAGGACGGTGACATTGTTTATGTGGAAAAGGTGGAGTCTCTTGCCGTGGGACAGATTGGAATTTTCCTTTTGAACGGGGAGAGTCTTTGTAAAAAGCTTGCTCGGATCGACGGCAAAGCTTGCCTTGCTTCTCTCAATCCAAAATATGCACCCATCCCGATTTTGGAAAGCGACGAGCTGAAGCTGGTCGGCAAGGTTACTCTGGCGTAACAGGTGAAAAAGAAAGGAATATCATATGGAGCCGAAGAAAAAGAAAAAAGGCCTGTTGGTGCTTGGGATTGCCCTTTTAATTGTGGTGCCGCTTCTGATTGCCAGCCTTATTTTGATGGAAAATTATCACCCGGATCCTTCCCGAGGAACGGTTTCCGGTATCACACTGCAATACCAGGAGCAAACGCTTCAGGTGGAAGAAAAGGAAGAAATCCAGTTCTTTCTTCAGGCCGCAAAAAGCGGTGCGAGCATTGAAAAAAGTGCCAAGGAGCTTTCGGAATATCGAAAACTGGAAGTGACCTTTCACAAATTAAATCGAGATATTACCTATCTGTTTTATTTAAGCGATTCGGAAAATGACTGTGTTTATACCGATGTCTCCGGCAGCCTTTTCCTGTTTCCGAAAGAGATGGCCCGTCGCCTTCAAGGCCATAAGCTTCTTGGGGATTATGCTCTCTCCTTTGCAGAATACCCCGAAGTTTCGGTTTCCGGTGTGGAAGAGTCATTTTCTTCCTCCAAAACGGAAGGTCAGTGGCATTATGTCAATGCAGACGGAGAAAAGGTGGTGCAGAAGGTTTCTCAAAGCAAAGAGAGCCGAGCCATTCTTCCCCAAGGGGAAAAACTGAATCTTGCATTTTCCATGGTGCCGGATTATTGCAGTGTCCTTCTGACCGGTGGCGAAGGGGAAGTGCTCTATTCCGGCGTTTACGAGGAAATGCAAATGTTCCACCTTGACCGGGATACCAAACTTGCCCTTTCTGTTTCCTGTGACTGGTATGAAAACGAAAAGACTGATTATCACGGCTCTCTGACCTATACCTTTGATCTGTTCTATGACGTTCCTACCTTGTGCACCGTCGATCAAAATCAGGCCCAGCCGGGAGAAGTCTTTACTGTTACCGTCGCCCACTCCTCCAGTCCTACTCCAGCAGTGATGGCAAGCTTTCCTCACGGCGAGATTGTTTTGACTGAAGAAAACGGTGTTTTTGTGGCTAAAATCCCGGTTTTGGATACTGCCGCACCGGGTGAATTTTCCATTACTGTGATGGGCAGTGATGTGGATGCTACATTGGATGTTTCCATTCTGCCGGCACAGTAAATAAAATAAAAAAGAAAAAGCAGGTGTTTAACCTGCTTTTTTTTCATCTTTGGTATTTTTCCGAAGCACCAGCTTGGGCTTGGCTCCGCTTTTTACCACGCTTCTGGTGATGATCACCTTTTCCACGTCCCGTCGATCGGGAATTTCATACATAATGCTTTGCAAAAAGCCTTCCATAATGGAGCGGAGCCCTCGTGCGCCGGTATTCTGTTCCTTTGCCATCCGGGCGATCTCTCGGTAGGCATCTGCCTTGAATTCCAACTGGATCTCATCAATAAGAAAAAGCTTCTGGTACTGGCGGACCAAGGCATTTTTTGGCTCGGTCAAAATTCTCATAAGGCTCTTTTCGTCCAGAGAATCCAGCGGAACGATCACGGGGATTCGACCAACAAGCTCCGGAATGATACCGAATTTCACCAGGTCGTGAGGAACGATGCTCTGAATGGTCTGTTCCTTCTCAGCCTCTCTCTTCTCTTTCTCCATATCGCCGGCAAAGCCGATGGTCTGCTTTCCCTGGCGGCGATGGATGATCTCTTCCATTCCGTCAAACGCGCCACCGCAGATAAAGAGAATGTTCTTGGTATCAATTCGGATGAATTCCTGATTCGGGTGCTTTCTTCCCCCTTGAGGAGGAACGTTGGCAACAGTTCCCTCCAGGATCTTCAGCAGTGCCTGCTGAACGCCTTCGCCGGAAACATCCCTTGTAATAGAGCGGTTTTCACTGCGACGGGCGATTTTATCGATCTCGTCAATATAAATGATGCCCTTCTGAGCTTTTTCCACATCAAAATCAGCCGCCTGAATGAGACGAAGCAAAATATTTTCCACGTCCTCACCTACATATCCGGCTTCCGTCAGTGTGGTGGCATCGGCAATGGCAAAGGGGACCTCCAGGGTTTTTGCCAGGGTTTGAGCAAGATAGGTCTTGCCGCAACCGGTATCACCAATGAGCAAAACATTGCTCTTTTGGATCTCAACCCCGTCATCGTCCTTTTGCATTAAGCGCTTGTAATGATTGTAAACGGCAACGGAAAGAGCCATTTTTGCCTTGTCCTGGCCCACCACAAATTCATCCAGACGTTTTTTTATTTCCGTGGGGCGGGGAAGATAGCTGGGCTTGAATTCTGAGTCTTTTGCCTTCTTTTTTTCTTCTCCCGTGTATTCCTCTACCAACTCATGGCAAAGGGCAACGCAGTGATCACAAATGAAAACACCGCGGGGACCGGGAATGAGAAAATTGACTTGTTCTTCCGTTCTGGAACAAAAGGAACAGGAAGGCGGATTTTTTTGATTGGCCATAGATACCCCCAACTTGAAGTTTTGAAAAAAAGTCCGGGCAAGCAAAGGCTTACCCGGAAAAAGTCATTTTGCTGATCTGATCAGGCTCTCTTTTCGATGACCTTGTCGATCAGACCGTATTCCAGCGCTTCTTGAGCAGAAAGGAAATTGTCCCGATCGGTATCCTTTTCGATGACCTCCAGGCTCTTTCCGGTGCGCTCTGCCAGGATCTTGTTTAATGTATCCCGGGTTCTGAGAATGTGGTCGGAGTGGATTTTAATATCACTTGCCTGACCTTGCATTCCGCCCAGAGGCTGATGGATCATAATTTCGCTGTGGGGAAGGGCGATGCGTTTTCCCTTGGCGCCTGCGGCCAGGAGAAATGCGCCCATGCTGGCTGCCATTCCGATGCAAATGGTGGATACATCGCATTTGATGTAATTCATTGTGTCAAAGATGGCCATGCCGGCAGAAACGGATCCGCCGGGACTGTTAATGTAGAGACAAATATCCTTGCTGGGATCCTGGGCCTCCAGATAAAGAAGCTGGGCCACCACAAGACTTGCGGTGGTATCATTCACCTCATCACAGAGAAAAACAACTCTGTCATTTAAAAGCCGGGAATAAATATCGTAACTTCTTTCAGAGTGCCCGGTTTGTTCGACAACCATTGGTACCAGTGCCATGTCAAAACCTCCCGTCATTGGTATTGGATCTTACTTTTCTTCTTTCTTAGCGGCTGCTTTTTTGGCAGGTGCTTTTTTTGCGGTTTCTGCCTTCTTGGCAGGAGCCTTTTTAGCAGGTGCTTTTTTAGCAGGTGCTTTTTCTTCGGTTTCCGACTTCTTGGCAGGAGCCTTTTTCTTGGGAGCAGCCTTTGCTTCTTCTGCCTTTTCGGTGATTTCGGCGCTTTCCTTGATCAGTTCTACTGCCTTGCGTGCGGAAACATCCTTGCGGATCACTTCTTCGGGGATGAATTCCTTTGCTTTTTCTACTTCGATCTGATAGGATTCAGCCACTCTCTTGTATTCAGCTTCCACTTCAGCTTCGGAAATCTCGAACTTTTCAGCCTTTGCGATGGCCTCCAGAGCCAGAGTTGCCTTCACCTGGCGCTCTGCCTGAGGACGAACCTCCTCCAGCATCTTGGCGCGGGTCATACCGGTGTACTGCAGATACATATCCATGGTAATGCCCTGCTGAGCCATGCGGCTCTCGTAATCGCGAAGCATATTCTCACATTCATTGTCAAACATGCAAGCGGGAATGTCGCCTTCGATGGCATCGATGATGGCGGTGAGAAGCTGCTCTTCTACCATGTGATCGGCTTCGTCAGCATTTCTCTTTTCTATTTTAGCCTTGATGTCCTTTTTATATTCAGCCAAAGTGTCAAATTCAGAAACATCTTTTGCAAATTCATCGTCCAGTTCGGGAAGCTCCACGTTTTCAATGCCGTTCAATACAACCTTGAAAATAGCCTCTTTGCCCTTCAATTCCTCTGCGTGATAATCTTCGGGGAAGGTAACGGTAACGTCAAATTCGTCACCGATCTTGTGACCGATAATCTGCTCTTCAAAGCCGGGGATAAACTGGCCGCTGCCCAACTTCAGGTGATGAGCCTCACCCTTGCCGCCGTCAAATGCCTTACCGGCAACAAAGCCTTCGTAATCAATGATGGCAATGTCATCCTTTTCAGCAGCTCTGTCGGTGATTTCGATGGTTCTGGAGTTTCTCTGACGAACTCTCTCCAGCTCTGCATCCACTTCTGCTTTGGCAACCTTCTTCACAGTCTTTTCTGCTTTAATTCCCTTGTAATTGGTCACCTTGATTTCGGGCTTGGTCCAGTATTTTGCAGTCAGCTGAACGCCGTTTTCATCAATGTCGCCAAGCTCCAATTCGGGCTGGCTGACCACTTCAATGCCGGCTTCCTTAACAGCCTCATCCAGAACACCGGGAAGCAGTGCATTCAGGGCATCATCATAGAAAACACCCTTGCCATACAGCTTCTCCACGATGGAACGGGGAGCTTTGCCCTTACGAAAACCGGGAACGGTGATCTTGGGAGCCTGCTTTTTGTAAACCTTGTTGACCTCGGCTTCAAAATCTGCCTTGGGGATCTGGATCTCCAGAATGGACTGATTTGTTTCGCCACTTTTTACGCTTTTCAAACTCATTTTTTCAACTCCTGAAAGTCTTTTGGTGTAGATAAAATCTATCTTTAAGATTATATACACCAAACCAAAATTTGTCAAGGTACAGAATGGAAAAAGGGCTATTTGCACGAAACAAATCAAAAAAAGCAACTTTTTTTGTGAAAAGAAAGAGAAGAGAATTGATTTTTTGTTGCGTAAGAAATCAAAAAATGCTATGATAACAGTAGAATCTGAATTGGAATGGAGACGAAAAATGAATCTGGAAAAAATTCTTTCCCACGTGGATCACACCCTGCTTGCCCCAACGGCAACCTGGGACCAGATCCGCGCTCTTTGTGACGATGCCATCTGCTATCAAACAGCCTCTGTTTGCATCCCTCCGTCTTTTGTTAAGCGCGCGAAGGAATATGTGGGAGAAAAAATGGTCGTCTGCACGGTCATCGGTTTTCCCAATGGCTATCATACCACGAAAGCCAAGGTTTATGAAACCCTCTGTGCTGTGGAAGACGGTGCTGACGAAATTGATATGGTGATCAATTTGGGGTTTGCAAAGAGCGGTGATTTCGAAGCTGTGGAAGAAGAGATCCTTCAGGTTCGCGCCGCTTGCCCCGGGAAAATTTTAAAGGTCATTGTGGAGACCTGTCTTCTCACCCGGGAGGAAAAAGTGAAAATGTGTGAAATTGTGGGACGAGCCGGGGCAGACTATATTAAAACCTCTACCGGCTTTTCCACCGGTGGCGCCACAAAAGAAGATGTGGCTCTGTTTGCCGAACACGTAAAAAAACCGCTTTTGATCAAAGCAGCAGGCGGCATTTCGGGCCCGGAGGATGCTCAGGATTTTTTGATTCTGGGAGCCAGCCGTCTGGGAACCAGCCGCGTGGTGAAGAGTGTAAAAGAAATGAAGAATAAGGAGAATGTGTGATGAAATATCCTACCCCTCATATCAATTGTACCCCCTCTGATTTTGCCAAAACCGTTTTGATGCCCGGTGACCCTCTTCGAGCAAAATTCATTGCGGAAACCTTTTTGGAAAGTCCTCGCCTTGTGAACAATGTCCGCGGCGTTCAGGGCTATACAGGGCGTTTTGAAGGAGAAAAGATCTCTGTGATGGCAAGCGGAATGGGAATGCCCTCCATTTCCATTTATTCCCACGAGCTTTACACCGCCTTCGGTGTGGAAAATATCATCCGTGTAGGGACGGCCGGCGCCATGCAAGAGCATATCAAGATCGGAGATGTGCTTTTGGGACAGGGCGCTTGCACCGATTCGGGAATTGCAAAAAACTTTCGGCTTCCCGGAACCTTCGCTCCCATTGCCTCCTTTGAGTTATTGTCCATTGCCAAAGAAGAAGCATGCAAAATGGGCCTTTCTTATCATGTGGGAAATCTTCTTTCCTCGGATGTTTTCTATTCCGATGAAGAAGGCCTTCCTCCGGAAGAGACCAAGTGCGGTGCCTGGAGTAAAATGGGCGTGATGGCAGTGGAAATGGAAGCGGCGGCGCTGTATATGAATGCGGCACGTCTGAAGAAAAGAGCCTTGGCCATCTGCACCGTTTCCGACCATTTGATCACCGGGGAAGAAACGACCAGCCAACAGCGCCAGGAAAGCTTTACGGATATGATGCTGCTTGCCTTGCGCAGCGCACTTCGTTTTTGATAGAAATATGAAAAAACGGGTCTTTATCATTGTGCTGGATTCCCTTGGCATCGGAGAAATGCCGGATGCACCGGCGTTTGGTGATGCCGGCTCCAACACCATAAGGAGCATTTCCTCATCCGATCAATTTTCCATTCCCAATCTGTTAAAGGCGGGCTTTGGAAACATCGAGGGACTTTCCTTTCTTCCGAAAGAAGAAAACCCCATTGCTGCTTACGGCAGAATGGGAGAAAAGAGCCAGGGAAAGGATACCACCGTTGGCCATTGGGAATTGGCCGGTGTGATCTCTCCCAGGGCGCTTCCCACCTATCCGGAGGGGTTTCCGGAAGAGGTGATTCAAAAATTTCAGGAAGAAACCGGGAGAGGGGTTCTTTGCAACCGTCCCTATTCCGGAACGCAGGTCATTGCCGATTTTGGGGAAGAGCACTGTAAAACCGGAGATCTGATTGTCTATACCTCTGCTGACAGTGTATTTCAAATTGCCGCTCACGAGGAAAAGGTGCCCCTGGAAGAGCTTTATCGGGATTGCAAAATTGCCCGGAAGATCCTGCAGGGAGAGCATAGCGTGGGCCGGGTGATCGCCCGTCCCTTTGTAACGGGGGAGGAAGGCTTTGTCCGCACGTCCAACCGCCACGATTTTTCTCTGGAGCCTCCGGAGGAAACCATGCTGGATCGGATAAAGAAGGCCGGATTGGATGTGATCTCGGTGGGAAAGATCGCGGATATTTTTGCACACCGCGGCATCACCGAAGAAGTGATGACCAAAAGCAATCAAGACGGTATGACAAAGCTTCTGGATCTGATTCAGAAAGATTTTTCCGGACTTTGCTTTGCCAATCTGGTGGAATTTGATTCTCATTACGGCCACCGGAACGATGTTTCCGGCTATGCCCGTGCCCTTTCGGAGTTCGATGAGTTCTTGCCGCAGTTTTTGGCAAAAACAAGACCGGGGGATCTGGTTGTGGTCACCGCCGATCACGGCTGTGATCCCGGAACTCCCTCCACTGACCACTCCCGGGAGTATGTTCCTGTTTTGTTCTTCGGAGATCAGGTTCGCCCCGGCTCTCTCGGCACCGTTCTGGGTTTTTCTTACCTGACGGCTACTTGCGAGGCTTATTTGGGGCTTCCCAAGCATCTTACCGAAGAAGGCTTTTCCATTTTTAGGTGAATGAATAAGGAGAACATTTGGTATGCGAATGTATGACCTAATCCAGAAAAAGAAAGAGGGAAAGGCCCTTTCCCGGGAAGAAATTTATTTCTTTATCAATGGCTTTACCCTGGATCAGATTCCCGATTATCAAGCCTCCGCTCTCTTGATGGCCATTTGCCTGAAGGGAATGACGGAGGAAGAAACGGCCCTTTTGACCGAAGCGATGATGCATTCCGGAGATACGGTGGATCTTTCTGATTTTGGAAACCGATCCGTGGATAAGCATTCCACCGGTGGCGTAGGGGATAAAACCACCTTGATTGTGGCACCGATCGTTGCCGCCGCCGGTGGCATTGTGGCCAAAATGAGCGGCAGAGGCTTGGGCTTTACGGGTGGCACTGTGGATAAGATGGAATCCATTCCCGGAATGAAAACCGATCTTTCGCCGGAAGCGTTTTACCGCATTTCCCATCAAGTAGGAATGTGTGTGGTCGGTCAAACAAAAGGGCTTGCTCCGGCAGATAAAAAGCTATACGCTTTAAGGGATGTGACTGCTACCATTGATTCCATTCCCCTCATTGCTTCCAGTGTAATGTCCAAAAAATTAGCAGCGGGAGCCAAAAACATTGTGCTGGATGTGAAATTTGGCAGCGGCGCCTTTATGAAAACTCCGCAAGAGGCTGTTTGTCTTGCAGAGAGTATGGTAAAGATCGGCTCTCGTTTGGGAAGAAAGGTTCGCGCTCTTGTGACGGATATGGATGTGCCTCTGGGAACCAGGATCGGCAATGCGCTGGAGGTGAAGGAGGCGGTTGAGATCTTGCAGGGCAAGGGGGACGAAAAACTGCGTCAGATCTGCCTGGCACTGGCAACCCAGATGATCTCGCTTTCAAAAGAAATCTCACTGGAAATGGCATCCCAGGTGGCAAAGGAGTGTCTTTCCGGCGGAAGAGCCTTGGAAAAAATGAAAGAATGGGTCTCATCTCAAGGAGGGGATGCCACCTTGCTAACCATGCCACACGGTCTGCCCGAAGCCCCCTTTTCGTATGAAATTCTGTCTCCGGAGGAAGGGTATCTGGCAGGAATGAATACCGAGGGCGTCGGCTTTTCGGCTATGGTACTGGGCGCCGGAAGAAAAACCAAGGAGGATCTCATCGATCCCGGCGCCGGCATCGTGCTCCGCCGTAAAGTGGGCGAATCTGTAAAAAAAGGAGAGGTCCTTGCCACGCTTTACACCTCTCGCAAGCAGTGCTTGGAAGAAGCGGAGGAGAGATTTGTTTCCTCTCTTGTGTTTTCTTCCAATCCACCGGAGGAAAGGGATGCCATTTATTGCGTTGTGTCAGAATAAAAAAGCCGATCTTTTGATCGGCTTTTTCTCTTGAAAAACAAAAGGACGGGTCATAGACCGCGCCCAACATATTCATTATACCAAAAGTCAAATGAAAACACAAGTGTTAAAATGACGAAAATTTCACAAAATATTTGGTTAATTTGTGAATTTACAAATAAGTTAACATGTGTTACTATATAGGTGCAAGGAAGAATAAGACAAAAAAAGAACCGAGGTTCTTCTCAATTCAAATAAGGAGGTACAGTCCCAAGATCTAAATACAGTGACCCGATAAAACGGAGTAATCAGAAAACACAGTTTAAACCAGGAGGTACGGTCCCAAGGAAATGATTCAGTGACCCGAACGATCGGAGAAACCACATCAAATTTTCCATTGTTTTCATTTCTGTGAACTGAAAAATCCAAGGAGGTACGGTCCCAAATACAGCATTCAGTGACCCGAGTGTTTCGGAGAAATCCCGGAGATCTTCTCAATCAAACGCAATCGTTTTTCCGCTGTGCGGAGTGTCCCGAAAAAAGGAATGAAGTGAATGTAATTCGGTTTTGAAAAAGGAAAAGATCTCAAAAAGTAATATTATTGATATAGATAGAAATCCAAGGAGGTACGGTCCCATGAACAGTGAGGGACAGTTTTAAGACCCCGATCCGTAAAATCTGATTCATTACGGACGGGGTCTTCTATTTTTGTCTTGCAAAAAAAAGGATTCTGTGGTATTCTTTTTTTTGGCGAAGAAAAGCGCCGAAAAAAAGGAATAAACCGCAGTTCGGATCTGTTCCGTCGGGTCCGCCAAAAAGGCGACGCTCGAAGATAAGGAAATACGGTGAAAATCCGTAGCAACCGCCATTACCGTAACGGGAAACCGAAGTCGGAATGCTTATTGGACTGTGGACCGATAAAAGTTCTCTTGGGCAAATGGGGGAGATGCGGAAAATAGTGACGCGGCAGGGCGCCACAGAACTTTTTTGCACCCGGGGAAGGGTGCTTTTATTTTTATCCTTTAAAAAGAAAGGAAAAGAAATGAAAAAAAGTTTGAAAGCAATGCTATTTCTCCTGGTTTCTCTGATGCTTCTTGTTTCTCTTGCCGCTTGCGGAATGAGGGAACAGGAAAACCCAAAAACCACCGGAGAAGCAATGGAAACCGCAGAAAGCAAAGGCGATGTGTGGCAGGAAGCCCTTTACAAGGAAGATACCTCCTTTGGCAGCGGTCAAAAGGAAGTCAAGGTTAAGGTTAGGGTGAAAGAAAACAGTGTGACGTTTACTCTTCTGACCGATGAGGAAAATCTGGCAGATGCTCTTCTGGAGCATAAGCTGGTGGAGGGTGAAGACGGCCCCTTTGGTCTTTATATCAAAAAAGTCAATGGGATCCTTGCCGATTACGATGTGGATCAAAGCTATTGGAGCCTGGAGCAGAACGGCGCGGCACTGATGAGTGGCGCCAGCGATACTAAAATTTCCCACGGAGAGACTTACGAACTTGTTTATACCAAGTAAAACGAAACAAAGCCCCTCCCGTTTTTTGCAGGTCTGGGAGCTGGTTTTGTATTCCATGCTGGGAACTTTGGCTTTTGCTCTGCAAATTGCCATGGAAGCCATTCCAAACATTCATTTAACGGGTATGCTTACAATCGTGTATACCGTGGTGTTCCGCAAACGGGCCTTGATTCCCCTCTATATCTATGTTTTTCTTGTGGGAATCCGCTGGGGCTTTTCTCTGACCTGGCTTCCGTATCTTTATGTCTGGCTGTTTCTTTGGGGAGCAGTGATGCTTCTTCCAAGGCATCTTTCTCCGAAAAATGCGATGATCCTTTACCCTGCCATCGGATTTTTGCACGGTATTCTGTTCGGAATTTTATACGCTCCGGCTCAAGCGATCCTCTTTGGACTTGATGTTTCCCAGACAATTGCCTGGGTCATTGCCGGTCTTCCCTGGGATCTGACCCACGCACTGGGAAATGCCGCGTTTTGCACCCTGGCTTTTCCCCTTTCCCAACTGATGCGGCGTCTGTTGAAACGGGCCGGAAGAAACATATAAAAAAAGGCACCAAACGGTGCCTTTTTTTATGCTTTGATCAAATGAAGCTTTGTCAGAATCCGAAGAACGGTCTGTCCTTTGGGGAGCATAAGGACATCCTCCTTTTCAAATCCGTGGCTGCGTAGCAAGGTTACAACATAAACCAATGCGGCAATGAGAATGGCGATCACAGTGGCAATGGAATCGGGCAAAAGGGGAGACAGGATCAAAAATCCACCGCCGGCAGCTACACCGCAGAAAATGGCGCAAATTAAAGGCTTAAAAAGGATCTTCCGGAAGCTTAAGCGATATCCCACAAAGCGGTTGAGAAAATACATATTAAAGCAGAACATGATCAGATAACAGATAAGGGTGGAAACGGGAATGCCCAAATGACCGACTTGGGGAATCCCAATGAGAAGCCAGGCGGCAATGGCCTTGGAGGCAACGCCGCAGCAGGTGGAAACAATACTCTTTTTTTCGTGCCCTGAGGCTTGAAGCATAGCACCGCTCACGCTGATCAGCCCGGAAAATACAATGGCCGCGGAAAGAATCGTGAGCATGGGAGCCACCACATCGTTGGAAAAGAACCGGGCTCCGGCGCTGTTTTGGAAAATGGCCTCGTTGGTGGAAAACAGCATGTTGATAATGGGCTTTGCCATCACACCCAAGCCGATGGCACAAGGCAAACAAATGACGGAAACGATGCGGAAGGTGAAATCCATGGTCTTTTTTAGGTTTTCCCGATCCTGGGTGGCGTCAGCAGAGCTGATGGCTGGAATGATGCTGATGGCGAAGGGGTAAATAATCGTAGGCGGAAGGTTGAAAAGAGTGACCGCTTTTGCCATGTAAGCGCCATACAGGGTCATTCCCACCGGGATGGCATCGCTGATGGCAAAATAAGTAATGCCAACGCATGCCTCGCTCAACCGTCTGACAGCCAGCATAGAATCGATGATGCTGGTCAAGGAAAGAACGCTGGAAGATATGGTAATGGGAATGGCAATGGAAATCAGTCTTTTTGCCAGGCTTCTTTTGCTGTCGCAGGTAAGGTCCATTCCCACTTCTCTGTCACGGTCCGAGACCCACTTGGCAAAGGACATAAACACTGCGGAAGCCACAATGCCCAAGGTTACACCACCCAAGGCACAGGCGGCAACGGCGGCCGGGGAAAAGCCGGCGCGGCTGGCAAAAATGCCGGCAGTTAAGCCCAGGCAAAGATTGCCCATTACCTCGATGATCTGGGAAATGGCGGTGGGGGTCATGTTCTGATTTCCCTGGAAATATCCGCGAATACAGGAAACCAGGCAGATAAAGAACATAATGGGGGAAATGGCGCGGATACAAAGGGCCAGTTCCTTTTCTCCGGGGATTTTGGCAATGGCATCTGCCCCAAAAAAGAGAACACAAGTGCCAACCAGTCCAATGATCATAAAGATCAAAAGACTGATGCGATAAATGGCATCCACTTCCTTTAAGCGTCCCTTGGCCCGGGAAGCGGCGATCATTCTGGAAATGGCCACCGGAAGTCCGGCGGTGGAAATGAGAAAGCACATGGAATAAATGGAATAAGCGGAATTAAAATATCCCATGGCGGTATCCCCGATCACATTGGATAAGGGGATCTTAAAAAGCGCACCTACCGCTTTCACAATGATGTTGGAAAGCATCAGAATCAATGCGCCATATACAAAACCTTGTTTTTTCTTTGCCATTTAATCAATAAACTCCCGTAATACTGAATTTTCAGGAACAATGTTCTTCTCCCAGGAGGGGAAAGCAGAAAGAGCGCAAAGAAGCTCCCGGGATTTTTCATAATAAGGACTGTCAGGCGAGATCTCTTGCAGCAGAGCTACCGCCTGATCTTTTTCCACTGCAATCTCATAGCAAAAATCTGTGGTGATGGTGAAAAGTGCATTTTTCCGGAACGGGTGAAGAATTTCGGCTTCGGAATGACGCACATTTTTCCAAAGAGAGAAGGTGCGTTCGGCATCGGCAAATCGATGCTTGAAGTCCCGGATCAGTCTCCGGCAAAATCGCACATCCTCCGGCAAAAGATAGGTGCTCTCTCCCTCCATTTGCACCCCTTGGGTTACATCCAGATAAAAGCAGGCGACCTTTTCCTCTTTTGGCATCGCGGAAAGAATCCGATCGTTGAGAGCGTGGATCCCTTCCAAAATAAAAATATCATAATTTTCCGGGTCAATGGGAACGGTTTTGGATTCCCGGTTTCCCGTTTCAAAATTAAAGATGGGAAGATCCGCTTTTTTTCCTTGGCTTAAGGCAAGCAAAACGGAAATGATGTAGGCAGAGTCCGTATGCTCGAAGGCATCGTAATTGGGGGTTCCGTCCTCGTTTTTCGGAGCATGGATTCCATCAAAGAAAAAATCATCGGTGGAAAAGGTGAGAACCCGCTTTCCACAGTCGGACAAAGCCGATACCAAGGAAAGGCTTGTGGTGGTTTTTCCGCTGCAGCTGGGCCCGGCCAGGAAAACAAATCTTGCGCCCACCTCCAAGGTCATACGGGCGGCACGCGAAATGCTTTCCCGGTAGATTTGTTCATCCCGATCCACCAGAGAGAGGGGAGATGTGGCAGCGGTCTTTGGAAATATCATAGGTTTCATTCTTGTCCTTTCCCCGCATGTTCCATAAGAGAGAGCCTCTCCTGGATTTTTTCGGGACAGTTCAAATATTCAAAAGGATACTTGAAGGTGGAAAAGCGTTGGATCTTTCCACCTTTTTCAGGAGGAAGAACTTTTCCGATTCCACCGGCACCGCAAGCGTAAATGTCACAAAGATCTTCCATCATGGCAAGATTATAGATCCCAAGAGAGCCGTCCTTGGCAAACCCCAAGTTTTCAAGATCTCCATCGCTTCTCTTTTGTCTGTATAAATAATATGGCACAAGGTCTTGTTTTATACAGCGTTTATGTGCTTTGGCAACGGCTTGAGAAAAACCGGAAGAAAAGGCTTTATGGCTCTGATCTGTTGCGGATTTTTTCTGACATAGAGCGTGAATTGTCACACTTTCCGGCTGAAAAGAAAGTACATCCTCCACCGAGCGAAGAAAGATCTCTTCGGTTTCTCCCGGCAAAGCCGAGATCAGATCACAGTTAACGGAAAAGGAAAAGGGTAGAGCCATTTCCATTGCCCGGAAAAAGTCTCGGGCGCTGTGATGCCTTCCGATCCGGTTTAAGGTTTCGTCACAGGTTGTCTGGGGATTGATGCTGATCCGATTCACTCCCGCTTTCTCTAAAACAAGCAGCTTTTCCGGTGTAATGGTATCGGGGCGCCCCATCTCCACGCAAAACTCCCGCAAGGAAGAAAGGTCAAATTCTCTATGAATGCAGCTCAAAAGAGATTCCAATTGATTCTCGCTTAAAATGCCGGGTGTTCCGCCGCCGATGTAAATGGCGCAAAGTCTCTTCCCGCCACGCTTCATGGCTTTAGAAGTGAGGGAAAGCTCCCATTCCAGCGTTTTTAAATAATCTGGAATTAGCGCCAGATGTGCTGGTGCCGAGGAGGAAATAAACGAGCAGTAGGAGCACCGACTGGGGCAAAAGGGAATGGAAACATAAAGCATCACATCCTCTTTTTTCAGTCCTGAAGCAAAATCCTTTTCTGTTTTGGCAAGCAAAGTCAGAAGATCCGCTTTGTCCGGGTGGACCATATATTCTGTTTGCAACAAATTCTTGACTTTTTCAGCCTCCCATCCCTTCTCCAGGTAATAAAGAGGCACCTTGACCGGCTTTACTCCCACCAGGGTACCGTAAGGGGGAACATAAGAGGTGAAATTTTTTGCAGCCAGGAAAAAAGCTTTTCCAAGCGCCGCATTTTCTGCCCGTCTGATATCCTGATGAAGGCCCATTTCCATTGGGCATCTGCCGGAGGATTCTTTTTGATCCAGGTTTATCTTTACCTGTGCTGCAAGATCATCGCATTCACAAGAAACGGAAAGAGAAGAAGCCTTTTCGTGAAAAAAAGCTTCGGCAAGGTGGTAGAAAAAAAGCTTTCTCCCCTCGGTCATATTCTGTGCTTTCATCAGAACTCCTCGGTGTCCAAAATGATGGTAACGGGGCCGTCACCCACAATCTCCACCTTCATATCACCGCCGAATACACCGGGAAAGACGGTGGTTTTCCGGTCTTCAGCCCCAGCGAGAGCATCTGCTTCCTGTTGCATTTTATCCAGAAAATACTCGTACATTTCCTTGGCAGGGGCATATTTCATGGACCGCATAAAATCCGGTCTGCGAGAGGCGCAGTTGGCATATAGAGTGAAGTTGGAAACCACCAAAATGTCTGCACCAATGTTCAGAGCGGAAAGGTTGAGCTTTCCGTTTTCATCCTGAAAAATGCGCATTTTGAGAATTTTTCGGATCATTTTGTCTGCTTCGGTCTTGGTGTCAGTATCCTTCAGTCCCAAAAGCACACAAAGGCCCTTTTGGCACTGAGAAATCACCTTGCCCTCGCAGACCAGTCTTGCTTTTTCGGTTACTTGTAAAACGGCTCTCATTTGCCGCCTCCTGTAAGGATCTGCAGAATATCACGGTTCTTTTTCAACTTTTCCACAATGGCATTTAAGTGGTCTCTTCCTTTAATACCGATGGTGATGCTTAAAAGCGTAGTACCGGAGGAAGAGGCTTGGGTATTAATGGAGGAAATAGAAATGCGCATTTCTGCCAAAGCGGTGGAAATGGAGGCCATTACACCGATATTATCTGCCACCAGGATCTGCAAGGTGGCATTGTAAGAATTGCTTTGTACCTGATCGGCATTCTGCGCCCAGCTGGCACGTACCCAGCGATCCTTTTCACTGCCCTTTAAGCCCTCTGTGGCGTGGGGACAGTTGAATTTATGTACCGATACTCCGTATCCTCTGGTGATATAACCGATGATATCATCTCCGGGTAGGGGAGAGCAGCATTTTGCAAACTTCACCTGGCAATTTTCCAGGCCCTCGATGATCACGCCGCTTTTGGACTTTTTCTGTTCTCGGATTTCTGTTTGTGTCTGGGTTACCTCCAGCACTACCGGCGTTTGTGCTGCCAAAGTGCGTTCGATCTCGTCCTTGATCTTGACGTGAATCTTGGAAAGGGCAATGCCGCCATAGCCGATGGAATTGTAAAGGTCGTCCAGGCTTTCAAGGCCATGGCGCTGAGCAATGGTGGTCATGATCCGTTCCTTTTCCTCGTCGGACAGACCCTTGCGAATCTTATCAAATTCCTTATCCACCTCGTTCCTGGCAAGCTGGATGTTTTCTTCCCGTTTTTCCTTTTTGTACCAACCGCGGATCTTGTTTTTGGCTTCGCCGCTTTTGACGATCTTCAACCAGTCACGGCTGGGCCCCTTGGAAGCGGAGGAGGTAAGCACCTCCACGATCTGGCCGGTTTGCAATACCGTAGTAATGGGAGCAATGGCGCCGTTGATCTTGATGCCCACCATTTTATTGCCCACACCGGAGTGAATGGCATAAGCAAAATCAATGCCGCAAGCCCCGGTGGGAAGGGTGATCACGTCTCCCTTGGGGGTGAACACGAATATTTCGTCTTCAAAAATATCAATTTTCAAAGGCGTTAAGTATTCATCGGAGTCCATAGACTTCTGATCGCTTTCCAGAAGCATGTGGATCCATTCCAGTTTTTTGTTGATATTTTCCCCGGATTTGGCACCGCTCTTATATTTCCAGTGGGCGGCAATACCGTATTCCGCGATCTGGTGCATTTCGGCTGTGCGGATCTGCACCTCAAAGGGGACACCCGCCCGTCCGATGACGGTGGTGTGCAAGGAACGGTAGTTGTTGGGCTTGGGAGTGGAAATATAGTCCTTAA
Organism: Eubacteriales bacterium; assembly: GCA_045541915.1. Lineage (GTDB taxonomy): Bacteria > Bacillota > Clostridia > Oscillospirales > SIG627 > RGIG5579. The sequence continues at coordinate 16,439 of JAZQJZ010000025.1, read as the reverse complement.
ACCGACCGGGCATGGAGTGATACATCTCGTGAATCAAACCCAGAACGGTGTAGCAGGAGATTTCCGAATCCACAATGATACGAACTGCGTAAAAATCATAGATCTCATCAAAGCTTTTGCTGGAACGGTACATCTTTCGGTAAATGGAATAAATGCTTTTGACCCTTCCTTTGATGGAATATTCCATATTCTGCTCTTGCAGCTTTGCTCCGATCTCTTCTTTGACTTTTTCAATAAAGCCGATGTTTTCCCCGTATTTGGTATCGATCCACTGTCGGATCTCTTCGTATCCGATGGGATCCAAATATTGCAGAGCAAGGCTCTCTAGCTCCTGCTTGATCCTCTGGATACCCAGACGGTGGGCAAGAGGTGCGTAAACGTGCATGGTCTCCAGTGCGATCAGTCTTTGCTTTTCTTCAATGTGGGAAGCGAGGGTGCGCATATTGTGAAGTCGGTCACAAAGCTTAATGAGGATTACGCGAATGTCCCGGCTCATAGCCAGAAACATTTTTCTTAAGTTTTCAATGTGCTCCTCTTCTTTGTCTTCGAAGGGAATGGCCACAAGCTTGGTCAGTCCATCTACCAGGATCTTCACATTGGCTCCGAATTTCTCTTCAATTCCTTCCAGACTGGCATCCGGACAATCTTCTACAATATCGTGCAAAAGGGCAGCACAAATGGCATCTGTGTCCAGGTTTAATTCGGCACAGATTTCTGCAACGGAAAGAGGATGGTAAATATAAGCCTCCCCGGATTTCCGGAATTGGCCCTCGTGGGCTTTGTCAGCGTAAAGAAATGCACGCTGAATTTTCTCCTTGTCATAATACTTTCCGCTTTCATCCAAAAGGGAAAACAGTCTTTGGGTATCGGCTGCCATGTTTTCTGTTCGTATCCTTTCTTGCGAGGGTATAGTACTCTATATTAATACTTCATTATATATCACTTCTCAAAAAAAAACAAGAGAAAACCGCGAGGTTCAGAAAAAAGAAACCCAAACGGCTGGTGCCGTTTGGGCAAAAAATACAGTGACTGTTTGGAAAAACCGGCAGAGGAAAGACTATGCCTCCTCTTTGTGGGGTACTCTTCCGTAATAGACGGTGTGGACCCCTTCGCCCCGGTCGTTTTCGATCTGTTCCAAAAGGGAAAAGCCCAGGCGGTCCAACACCTTCAAATGACCGAAATTCTCATGCCAGGTTCGGGTATAAATGGGAAGATGAGGAAAAGCGCGGATCATTTCCTTGTAAAATCCGGTCATCAAACCCTGTCCTCTGAAATTGGGATGAACCACTGCGGTGGAGGCATAGAGATTATCCCCCTCGGGAATGTGCGGGCCGTGATGGTTTTGCTTGAAGGACATAAAGCCGGCGACGGTATCGCCCTCCAAAGCCAGCACGAAGCACTGCTTTTTCATTTCTTCAAAATAATCTTGAATGCCGTTTTGGTTGTTAGCATCCGAAAGGCCCTGCTGGGTAGTTCCGCATCTGGCAGATAGGGGAGGGATAAACTCTCTGTCACCCAAAACCAAAAGATCATAAAACTGCTTTAGAAAATTTTCGTTCTCCAAGGTTAAAAATACTTTCAGTTCCATAAAGACTTCTTATTTTGATTGATTCTCTTTTTCTCTTGCTTCCTTTGCGATCCGCTCTCGCTCCTGGCACACCTTGCTCCAGGAGGGAATCTGGGTCAATGTTTCAGAAAGCTTCTTCAATACCTGCGGAATGGCGATCTTCTGGGGACAGGTCTTTTCGCAAAGGCCGCAGGAAATGCAGGCGGTAGGTTTCTTTTCTTCGGGCAGAAATTCCAGACGCATAGAGGCGTTGAAGGATTTTACCACCTGAAGTTCGTTATAAATGGAGAGCATAGTGGGAATATCCAGTCCCTTGGGGCACCCCTTGACGCAGTATTGACAAGCGGTGCAGGGAACGGAATTTTTTAAGGATTCAGCAACTTGGAACAGAGCTTGAATTTCGTTTTCCGATAAAGGATCCTCGCTTCGGAAGGTCTCCAGATTTTCGTTTAATTGCTCCATATTGGACATTCCGCTTAAAATCACCGTGACACCGGGAATATTCTGGAGGAAACGAAGCGCCCAGGCGGCCGGAGACATATCCTTTCGGAAAGAAGAAATTAGTTCCATTTGACTGGAAGAAAGATTGGCCAGCTTTCCACCGCGAACCGGCTCCATCACCCAAATGGGCATTTTTCTTTCGTTGAGAAGGCGGACCTTTTCTTTGGCATCCTGCAAAGTCCAGTCCAGATAATTGAGCTGGATCTGGCAAAAATCCAGATGTTCTCCGTAGCGATCCAAAAATTCCTCCATTACGGCAAGACTGCCGTGGGTGGAAAAGCCCAGATGACGGATTCTGCCTAGCTTCTTTTGCTGAACAAAATAGTCGATAATGCCCCATTTTGGGTCATTATAGGTGTGAATGGAATTTTCAAATACATTGTGGAACAGGTAAAAATCGAAATATTCCACCTGGCATTTTTTTAGCTGATCCTCAAAGATCTCTGCCGGATCGTAATGAGAGGTAATCTGGTGTCCCGGATATTTATCTGCCAAAAAGAAAGATTCTCTGGGGTATTGGGAAAGAATGCGCCCTAGCACATTTTCCGATTGCCCGTCGTGATAGGGATAGGCAGTGTCAAAATAATTGGCACCCTCTTCCATAGCGCGCTGAACCATCTTTTCCACCAATGGCTCATCAATCATACCCGGTCCGCCGCCGGGGATCAGGGGAAGTCTCATGCAGCCAACGCCTAAAAGAGGCAGTTTTTTATCGTGAAAAGAGCGGTAAATCATAAGGATCTCCTTTTTTTCAATTTAAAAATTAAAAAGCAAATTGGAACATCAGCATTATAACATGAAGCAAAGTGATTTGCAACCGTTATCAAAAAATGGAGAAGGGAAAAAAGAAGATCGCCAAAGTCACTTTTTTATCTTTTGTTTTGGTTGACAAAAAATGTCGATTTTGGTATATTTGAAGGTGGTGAAAAGAGATTTTTGCCGAACCCGTTTTAGATCCCTCGCAAAGAATAAAAAACAATTTGATGGGAGAAAATGTATGAAACTGATTTTTAACGTCCAGGATAAGCCCAAGTTCGGGCAACTGATCATCTTTGCGATCCAGCAACTGCTTGCCATTATGGCGGCGACCCTTGTGGTGCCTGTGGTTGTCAATGCCGCCACCGGAACCAATATGAGCTCTGCAGCCGCGCTCTTCGGTGCAGGAACCGGTACCTTGGTCTATGTTTTGTTCACCAAGAAAAAGAGCCCGGTATTTTTGGGATCTTCCTTCGCTTTTATCAATTCTATGATTGCGGCCTTTGCCGGCGGTGTCACCGTTTCCCTGGGTTATCTCGGCTTGATTTTGGGTGCCATCTTTGCCGGTCTGGTTTACGTTCTCATTGCCCTTATTGTAAAGATTGTGGGCGTCAAATGGATCGATAAGATCATGCCTCCTGTGGTCATTGGCCCTACTGTTACCATCATCGGCCTTTCTCTGGCCGGCAATGCCATCGGCGATCTGACCAAGGGTAGCATCCCCGATGTCAGCGCTTCTCCCTTTGTTGCCATGCTCTGTGGTCTTGTGACCTTGGGTGTGACCATCGTTTCCTCCACCTACGGCAAGAAAATGGGCAAGCTCATTCCCTTTATTTTCGGTATCCTTGCCGGCTATGCCACATCTGCCATCTTTACCGTCATCGGTTTTGCTTTCGATGTGGAAGCCATGAAGATCCTCAATACCGCGTCCTTTACCGCTCTTTTGACCGACGGTAGCGTGACCTTGAAAACCTTCTTCTCTGTTCCCGATTTCACCTTCCTTACTGCCATGAAAGGATTTGGCGATCTTACCCCCGGCTACCTTGGTACCATCGCTATGGCATATGGCCCGGTTGCTTTTGTTGTATTTGCAGAGCATCTTGCCGACCATAAGAATATTTCCTCCATCATCGAAACCAATCTTTTGGAAGAGCCCGGCCTGCACAGAACCCTTTTGGGTGACGGTGTGGGTTCTATGGTGGGCGCCTTTTTTGGCGGCTGCCCCAATACCACCTACGGTGAATCTGTCGGCTGCGTTGCCATCACCAAAAATGCTTCGGTTTATACCATCATCACCGCGGCCATTCTGGCCATCGGCATTTCCTTCATCTCTCCCTTCATCGCCTTTGTGAATTCCATTCCTTCCTGTGTGATGGGCGGTGTTTGCGTGGCCCTCTACGGCTTTATCGCTGTTTCCGGTCTGAAGATGGTGCAGAAGGTGGATCTGAATCAGAATAAGAATCTGTTTGTGGTTTCCGTCATTCTCATTTCCGGTCTTGGCGGTTTGACCCTCACCTTTGGTCAGATCACCATTACCTCCGTTGCCTGTTCTCTCATTTTGGGTATCCTGGTGAATCTTTTGGTTTCCAAAGCAAAGGATGCCGAGTAAGGAGTGAAAAAAGTGAAAAACGTTACCATTCTCAATCATCCCCTCATTCAGCATAAGACCACGATCCTCCGCCAGGTATCCACCTCCAACAAGGAGTTTCGGGAATCTGTGGAAGAGATCACGATGCTGATGTGCTATGAGGCACTGCGCGATCTTCCTTTGGAAGAGATCGAAATCGAAACTCCTATCCAGAAGACCAAAAAACCGGTTTTGAAAGGCAAAAAACTTGCCATTGTTCCCATTTTGCGTGCCGGTCTCGGTATGGTAAACGGTATGCTTCAATTGGTTCCCTCTGCCAAAGTGGGCCATATTGGAATGTACCGGGATGAAGAAACGCTTCAGCCCCATGAGTATTATTGCAAACTTCCTCCTGATATCAGCGAACGTCTGATCGTTGTGGTTGACCCCATGCTGGCCACCGGCGGTTCCGCTTGCGATGCCATCACTCAGATCAAATCCTACGGTGGAAACAACATCAAATTTCTTTGCTTGATCGCCGCTCCTGAGGGAATCAATGCCCTCAGCAAGGCCCATCCGGATGTGGATATTTACTGTGCCAATGTGGATGAGTGCCTCAACGAAAACGGCTATATCGTTCCCGGCCTTGGGGATGCGGGTGACCGTATTTTTGGAACCAAATAAAAAAGACCCCGATATTTGATCGGGAATCCTTAATAAAAAAAGAGAGTGCTTTTGGCACTCTCTTTTTTTATTTTACAGATTGTAGTACTTCTCAAATTCAGCAGGGTGAGGGATTTTTGCCAAATCGCGGCATTCAGCACGCTTGGCGGCAATGAAATTGGTGAGAAGCTCTTCCGGAAATACACCGCCGGCAGTGAGATAATCGTGATCCTGCTCCAGGGCATCCAGCGCGTCCTCCAGGGAAGTGGGAAGCTGCTGAAGCTTGGCTTTTTCTTCGTCGCTCAGGTGATACAGGTTCATATCGTAAGGACCCCAGCCGTTTGCGTGAGGATCGATTTTGTTTTTGATTCCGTCAAGGCCTGCCATCAAAATAGCGGCATAGCAGAAATAGGGGTTACAGGTGGCATCGGGGTTGCGAAGCTCAAATCTGCGCTTTGTTGGGCTCTTGGCATAAGCCGGAATCCGAATGACCGCGCTCCTGTTGGAGGTGGCATAGCCTACCGTAACGGGAGCTTCAAAACCGGGAACCAAGCGCTTGAAGGAGTTGGTGTTGGGGTTGGTCAAAGCGCAAAGAGAATGAATGTGCTTGAGAAGGCCGCCCATAAAGTAATGGGCTTCTTTGCTCAACCGGGCATATCCGTTGTCATCGGAGAATACCGGCTCGCCGTCTTTCAAAAGCAACATATGCACGTGCATACCGCTTCCGGCCTCCCCGTAAATGGGCTTGGGCATAAAGGTGGCAGTCTGACCGTATTTCATAGCAGTGTTGTGAATGATGTATTTGATCATCATCGTGTTGTCTGCCATTTTGGACATCTGTCCCAATTGAGGTTCGATTTCAAACTGACCGGAGGCCGCCACTTCGGGGTGATGATAGTTGATTTCAATGCCGGCATCCAGCATGTGCATACACATTTCACTTCGGCACTCGTATGCCTGGTCAAAGGGCTTTGCAATGTGATAAGCCTTCTGTTTGGGAACCACGCATCCTCTGCCTTCCACGGCGCTGTTCCAGTAGGACTGTCTGGCATCCAGGTTGACGCCGATGCTATTGGGCTGAACCTCCCAGCCTACCTGATCAAACAGATAAAATTCAAATTCGGGCAGGATCATCATGGTGTCGGCAATTCCGGAATCCTTCATATACTGCTCGGCCGCCAACACGATGTTGCGGGGGTATTGAGCCAGAGGGCGGTTCTTGGGACTGTCGATGATCATGGCGTTGCCGGTCATGGACAGGGTGGGGATTTCGCAGAAGGGATCAATGTATGCGGTATCGGGATCGGGAATGAAGACCATGTCGCTCTTTTCCACCACAGCATAGCCGTAATTGGAAGCGTCAAATCCGATGCCGCTGATCATGGTATCTTCAGAAAAATTCTGTGCAGGAATGGTAACGTGACGGTACTGACCGTGAATATCGACCATTTTAAAGTCGATCATCTGAATGCCGTTTTCTTCCACCAAATTTAAAATATCTTTTATACTTTTTGCCATCTTTTTTCTCCTTTTTCGTATTGTATGAGACGTTCATATTATACCAACGGATTTCCATTCCGTCAATAGAAATCCATTTTTCCGGGCAAGAAGAAAAAAGATTGGAAGAATTGTCTTCCAATCTTTTTCATGCATTCTTCTGTTTTATTTTTTCACAGGCTTTTTGATGCGATTGAGCTTTTTGTTCATCTTGAGAAGCTCTTCCTTTGTGAATTCAATGTTCATCATGCCCATCATGCTGGTCAAACGAAGAACGGTAAAGCCTCCCATCATCTGCATCAGACCGCCATCGGGCTTCAGATCTACGTCAAAGCCGCCGGATTTTTTCTTTTCGCCCTTTTTGCCGGCATCCATTTTCTTCTTGATCTTCAGTCCCACGCCGATAAACCAAAGCTTTCCGCGCTTGGACTCCATAATATCGGAGATCTTGTCATTCAGTGAGAAGCGGCCTTCGGGAGCGTCAATATCGAACCAGTTGAGAACGGCACCCTTTTCCACAAGAACATAGTCCATATTTCTCTCGCTGACCTTGCGGATTTTTCCTTCATCAGTCAACTCTCCGGCCTTGGCCACGATGGTGCTTTCTCCCTGGTTTTTCACATCAAAATAGAAGAAATGATCTTCTGCGGATTTGACACCGTAGCTTTCGCCGTTCACGATGAGCTCCACCTGGGGAAGGTTGGAGTAAACCGTCACGCGAGTCACGTCCTCCACCCGGTCCACATAACGCTTGCCGCACAGATGCACGAAAGGCTCATCGGACAGCCAAGCCTTGTAGGCATAGAAGGCATCTTTCTTATACTTGCGGTCAAAGGTCACAAGACCCTTGTGGTTCTGTCCGTTTTCGCCGCCTTCTGCTCTGGCGTCCGCGCCGAAGTCGAACATATTCCATACGTGGGTTGCCCACATATACTTTCTGGAAAACAGCTGCTTGATCAACTCCTCGTGGTAATAGGCCTGGTATTCCTCGGTGTAGTCACCTTGCTTGGGATCGGAGGTATGCCAGTTCAGCGCTTCGCATCCGTATTCAGAGCAGCCAATGGGAATGTTGGGATGGGTTTTGTGGAATTGATCGAACCAGGGACCGTTCATGGAGGTGTCGCCGCCGTACCAACCGAAATAGTGGTTGTAGGAAACCACATCGGGAATCTGAAGGTAAGGATCGTCCATCTTGCACATGGAAACTGCGGCAATGGTGGTCAGTCTGGTTTTGTCCATTTCGTGGCAAAGATCGTTGAGAATTCTATGGTTTTCCAAGAGATCCTCGTCGGAACCGCCAATGGAAATTTCATTGGAGAGACCCCAAACCACAATGGAGGGGTGGTTGTAGTTCTGGGAAATCAATTCCTTCATCTGGGAAACGGTGTTTTTCCGGCCGCCGGGCATATGCTTGGAAATATAGGGAATTTCAGCCCAGATTACAAGACCGCGCTGGTCACACAGATCATAGAAGTACTGATCGTGCTGGTAATGAGCCAGACGGATGGTGGTAGCACCCACCTCGCAAATCAGATCCATATCCTCCTTGTGATGCTCGGCAAGCAGTGCGTTGCCCACACCCCATCTGTCCTGATGACGGGAAACGCCGCGAAGGGGGTATTCCTCCCCGTTGAGGATGAAGCCTCTTTCGGGATCGATCTTGTAGCTGCGGCAACCGAAGGCAGAGCAAACATTGTCGATCACATTGTCTCCTTCTACGATTTCCGCTTCACAGCAGTAAAGATAAGGATCCCGGCGACCGTGCCAAAGGTGAACGTTTTGAATTTCAAAAACGGCCTTTGCATCGGCACTTTCGATCCGGTCCAACTCCTTTTCTTCGTGATCGTAAAGGGTATAGCGGATTTTCTGTCCCTCTTTCAGATTCTTGACAAAAACCTCCACCTCTACTGTGGCATTCTTGTCCTTGACCTTGGGAGTGATCATAATGCCGGGGGCACCGTAATAGTCCAGATCAAAGTGGGTGTTTGAAACGCAAATCAGATTTACATTGCGGTAAATACCGCCGTAGAAGGTAAAGTCTGCCATCTGGGGGTAGACGGTTTCATTGGGGGCGTTGTCCACAATTACGGCAATGTCATTTTCCTCGGCAAGAGCGTCGGTAATGTCAGCGCGCCAGGTGGAATAACCGCCGTGATGCTCGGCAATTTTGGTGCCGTTTACAAACAGTTCGGCAGAGGAGTTGGTGCCGCGAAATTCCAAATAGTACCGATCGGAAAGAGGCAGATCCTCCTTTTTGATGCTTTTTACATACAGGCAAGAGCCGCGAAAATAGTCATTTCCGCCGTCCTGGCCGTCGGTGGCGTTCCAGCTGTGGGGAAGATTGACCTTCTCGCCGTCGCGCCGGGTGATCTCAGTGGTGTCTTTGATAAACAGCCAGTTTTCGTTCAGGTTTAAAATGTTTCTCATATTGGGTTTCTCCTATGATTTCTCTGTTTCGGTTGAGCACAAAATGTCCGGCAGAAAAACTGACGGACATTTGTGACCAAACTTGATTGTGATATTAAATGGTTTCTTCTGCCCCTCTTTTTGCAGCAAGGTCTTCGTTCATTTTGTTCAGGGTCTTTTTATCCAGATTGTAGATGAAAGCAAGGCCGATAAACTGCAGAACTGCGCTGAAGAGGTAAAGGCCGGCAACCAGCCAACACATATTGTATGCCGTCTCGGCAGACTGACCGATGGTACCAAGGCTTTCCACATAACCCAGTGCGCCCATGATCAGAAGAACCACGGAAGGGCCAACACCCTGCGCCAGCTTACGGAAGAAGGAGTGGAGAGAGTAAACGGTGCCCTCTTCTCTGGTTCCGAATTTCCATTCGTTATAGTCAATGGCATCGCCCATCAATGCCCAGGAAACGCAGGTGTAAACACCCATTCCAAGACCGAAGAGCACCAAACCGACCATGTAAACGGGAAGTGCGAAATCGAAGGGAACCATGGGGAAGATCAGCATGACAATGCCGCCTGCCAAGGAAACGAGAGTGCCCACAACAGAGGCTTCTTTCTTTCCGAATTTGCCCACGATCTTTTTAATGAAAGGCATAAACAGGAACATGGGGAGGAAGCCAACCACCTGCACCAAACCGGACATAGAGGCCTGGCCGAAATAGGTTGCAAACATAATGGTGGTGGCGGTGGTAGCAGACTGCATACCAAGGAACATACCCATAGCAGCAATGGTAGCACCCACTGCAGGGCGGTTCTTCATAAAGTTGCCAAACGCCTTGAGGATGTTGAACTTTCCGGCACTTTCGTTGGTCTTTACGGAGTTTTCATCTACTCGAATGGTGATCTTCTTGATCATAAACATAAAGGCAATAAAGCCCATCACGCCCATAATGAGCGCAGCCCAGAACACCTTGTCGCCCAACAAGATTTCCACTTGCTTGCCGGTGGCCGGGTTCAAAACGGCTTCGCCGATCTCATAGGGAAGACCGGTTTTGGGATTGGTCAAAAACTGTGTCTTGTCAAAGCCTGCAGGAATTTCGATCTTGTTCAGAAAATCGGTGGTTCCGTCATAGTTTACCTTTTCCCAAATGAGCATGGGAAGCACGATGCCGGGAATCATGCCGCCCACCATGGAGCCAATGGAACGCCAGGTGGAAAGCTCGGCCTGCTCGATCTTGTTGTCCGTGACCAGGGAAAGCATAGAGCCGTAAGGAACGTTTGCCACAGTGTAGCAAGCATCCCAAATGATGTAGCCTACCACAAACAGGATCGCCTTGATGACCACAGGTGCATTGGGGAAGGGGAGGAAGACCGCTGCGCCGGCAACCAAAAGACCGCAAGCGCCGATGAAAATATAGGTCTTGAATTTACCCATTTTGTATTTTCTTCTGTCAGCATCGATCATAGAGCCGATCAGCGGATCATTGACTGCATCCCAGATCTGGACCAGAAGAAGCAGGATGGAAAGCAGACCCGTCTCGATCATCATGTAAACGAGCCAGAAGGTCTGAACGGTTCCTTTGAGGGCAAAACTCATGTTGCAACCAAAGTCGCCGGCGGCATAAGCCACTTTGTCTCGCATGCCAAATTTGCGATGGCCTTTGGCATCCAATTTGGTTTCTTTTTTCATTGTCGCTCTCCTCTTAATGTTTTTCATTTTGACATTTCGGTGGTTTCTACATCCGATTTTATTCATAGTATAAACCGTCTTGTCATTTTTTAGTATAAACGATTTTATCCAATATCGTGAGTAATATTTTTATGTATTTTTGTATTTTTTTAACATCTTGTTTCATCAATTCTGTTGCAGTTAAACAAAAAATGTGCTACAATGTGAAAAAGATTGAGCTAATTTGCGCAAAAATCCGGGAGGAATGAGACAATGGAATGGGAAAAGGAATTACAGCTCTTGCGTGATACGCTGAAGCGTTGTCGTATTGCCTCCGGCATTATCTCACCCTTTGAGCCCATTCATCAAGCGATGGATTCCCCCATTTGGGAAATTTTGTCGGCAAGACTGGAGAAAAAGAATACAGTGAAAAACCGAATCGGTTTGCTCCGGGAAAAAACATTGTATAAATACACCGATGAATACCAGTTTTGCTATCTTTATCTGCCCCTTTCTCAACGAAGGGAAGGATCGGTGCTTTTGGTGGGGCCGTATCTGTTAGAGCCCATTTCTTCCCATCATTTTTTGGAGATGGGGGAGCGAATTGGTGTGCCGCCCAAGTCTCAGCGCTATTTTAAACAGCTTTATCAGAATGTTCCGGTGCTTTCCGAGGGGGATTCTGTGTTTGTAATGTTAGATACCTTCTGTGAGCATCTTTGGGAAACCTCTTCCTTTTCTATTTACAATGTCAATGCCATGGAAAGTGCGGTTCTGCCCAGCTTGCCGGATACCGAATCCAGGGATCGCTTCGATGAGGAATGGATGAATATCAAGACCATGGAGATCCGCTATCAGTTTGAAAACGAATTGATGGAAGCGGTGGCAAAAGGCCAACTGCATAAGGAAAAGACTCTTTTGAGCCTGTTTTCCGATAAAATGCTTTCTTTTTCTGATAAATTGTTTGAAAAACGCGTATCTGACCCCTTGAGAAATGCCAAAAACTATGGTATTATAATGAATACACTCCTAAGGAAAGCAGCAGAGCAGGGCGGAGTGCATCCGGTTCATATTGATAAAATGTCCTCTGACTTTGCGCACCGGATTGAGCATCTTTCCTCGCTTTCGGAAAATGGCGCCTTAATGATAGAAATGTTTCGATCCTATTGCAAACTGGTGCGAAAGCACGCCATCCGAAACTTTTCACCGGTGATCCAGAAGGCAATTCTTTTAATCGAAAGCGATCTTTCCGCCGACCTTTCGCTGGGAACTCTGGCAAAGCAGCAAAGCATCAGCCCGGCCTATCTTTCCAGCCTGTTTAAAAAAGAAACCGGAAAAACCCTGTCAGAATACATCCGGGAAAAGCGAATTTCCTATGCGGCAAGTCTCCTGGATACCACGCATCTGCAGGTGCAAACGGTGGCGCAGCATTGCGGCATTATGGATGTGCAGTATTTTTCCAAGCTGTTCAAAAAGCAAATGGGAAAAACGCCCAAGGAATATCGGCTGTCCCAGCGTCAGCTGACATAAAAAAAGGGTCTGAAACGATAAAACAAATCCCGATAGGATAATTTTATAAGTGATCGAATTGTGTTAAAAATAATCGCATTTGCCCTTTTCATTCGGTTTGGTTTTTGATAAAATTTAAATATCAAGTAAAATCAAAATGAACATAAAGAAGGAGAAAACAACATGGAAAAACTAATTCCCGTCGTGGTGATCAAAGAGCTTGGCGAAACGGATAAGATCCTTACCGCCCTGAAGAACAATGGAATTCATTGTGCTGAGATTACCTTCCGTACCGCTTGTGCTGCAGAGGCCATTTCTTATGCAGTGAAAAACTATCCTGAAATGGAAATTGGTGCCGGCACGGTCATCAATGCCAAGCAGTGCCAAGAAGCTCTGGCAGCAGGTGCTACCTTTATCGTGTCTCCCGGCCTTTCGGTTGATGTGGCAAAGATCTGCAAGGAGAAGGGAATTCCTTATTATCCAGGCTGTGTCACGCCCACTGAAATTATGGCAGCACTGGATCTGGGAATCACGACGGTGAAATTCTTCCCGGCAAATATCTATGGCGGTCTGAAAGCCCTCAAGGCTCTTTCTGCTCCGTTCCCCCAGGTGAAATTCATTCCCACCGGCGGTGTGGATCGCAGCAATATCGACGAGTTCCTTGCATTCGATAAGATCGCAGCCATCGGAGGGAGCTTTTTCGTAAAAGAATCTTTGGAAAAAATGGAGGCAGAAAAATGAAAAGAGTTGTTACCTTTGGAGAATTGATGCTCCGACTTGCGCCCAACGGTTATTACCGTTTCTTCCAGAACGATCAGATGCAGGCCACCTTTGGCGGCGGTGAGGCAAACGTTGCCGTTTCTCTTGCCAATTACGGCCTTGACAGTGTTTATGTGACCAAGCTTCCTCAGCACGCCATCGGCCAGGCAGCTGTGGATTCTCTTCGCTATTTCGGCGTAGATACCTCCAAAATCGTGCGCGGTGGCGACCGTGTGGGCATCTATTTCTTGGAAAAGGGTGCTTCTCAAAGAGGCTCGGTTTGTATTTATGACCGTGCTCACTCTGCCATCCAGGAAGCAAGCGCTGCCGATTTTGATTGGGATAGCATTTTTGACGGAGCCGATTGGTTCCACTTTACGGGAATTACGCCCGCGCTGGGTAGCAATCTGGTGCAGATCTGCCGCGAGGCGTGCATTGCGGCCAAGAAAAGAGGCGTGAAGATCTCCTGTGACTTGAACTATCGCGGCAAGCTTTGGACTCGCGCAGAGGCAAGAGAGGCCATGACCGATCTTTGCCAGTATGTGGATGTTTGTATTTCCAACGAAGAGGATGCCAAGGACGTCTTCGGAATTGAAGCAGAGAATACCGATATTTACGGTGGTAAGCTGGATCACAACGGATACAAATCCGTAGCAAAGCAGCTGGCAGACCGCTTTGGCTTTGAAAAGGTTGCCATCACCCTTCGTTCTTCCATTTCTGCCAACGATAACGATTGGGCCGGAATGCTTTACGATGGAGAAAACTATTGCTTCTCCAAAACCTATCATCTTCACATTGTGGACCGTGTCGGCGGTGGAGATTCCTTTGGCGGCGGCTTGATTTATGCCCTTCTGAACGGAAAGGATACCCAGAGCGCCATTGAATTTGCAGTGGCAGCCTCCGCGTTGAAGCACAGTGTGGAGGGAGACTATAACCGCGTCAGCGTTTCCGAGGTGGAAAAGCTTGCCGGCGGCGACGGTTCCGGAAGAGTCCAAAGATAATTTCTAATATGATATTGGAAACAGAAAGACTCCTTCTTCGGCCCTGGCAAGAGAAGGATGCGAAATCTCTGTATCAGTATGCTAAGGATCCTCTGGTGGGACCCCCTGCCGGATGGCCGCCTCATACCAGTTTGGATAACAGCCGTCAGATCATTGAAAATGTCCTGATGATGCCGGAAACCTATGCCGTTTGTCAAAAGGACGGCGTAGCCATTGGCAGCATCGGCCTGAAGCTGAAGGGGCAGACAGATCTGACCGATCGGGAGGACGAGTGCGAATTGGGATACTGGATCGGCCGGCCCTTTTGGGGTCAAGGCTTGATCCCTGAAGCCGCTTGTGCGCTTTTGCATTATGCATTCGAATCACTCGGAATGCGTGCCGTCTGGTGCGGCTATTACGATGGAAATGAAAAGTCCCGTCGGGTACAGGAAAAATTGGGCTTTGTCTATCACCATACCACCGAAGGAATTGATGTTTCGCTTGTCAATGAGATCCGTACGGGCCATGTTTCGTTGTTGACCCGTGAAAGGTGGAACCAGATCCATTTTTTGCAAAAGACAGTTTGAAAAGGAGCATTTCCATGAGTAGCTTTGAAAATTTGAGAATTGTGGATAATTTTTATCAGACCTCTCTTTATTTTCCTATGCCTACGGTGATCATCAGCACGCTTTGTCAGGATGGCAGCACCACCCTGGGCCCCTATTCATTGGTTCAGCCTTATTATGTGGCCGGTAAGGATTATTATGCCATGCTTCTTTGCTGCAGAAATTCCTCCAATACCGCCCAAAACATTCTCCGGAACGGAAAATGCACATTGAATTTTATCGACGATAAGCCCTCCACCTTTAAGGAAGCGGTAAAGCTTTCCTGGCCGGGGGATAAGCCGTCGGAAAAGATGCCAAAGTGTAAATTCAAGCTGGAAACGAGCTTGATTCAGGAAGAAACCGGGGAGGAAAGACCCATGGTTTTGACCGATGCCATCCAGGCAGTGGAATGTACTTGGATGCGAGAATTGGACGGCGCTGACAAGGATCTTCCGGGGGAGTTGAACGGCTACGAAGGCCCCTATCACGATTTCAACGGAATCACCAGTAAATTCGGTGCTCATTTTATTCTCCGCGTGGATAAGATCTTGATGAAAAAGAAATATCGCGATGCCATTATCAACGGTGTTCGCGCCAAAGATTTTCCTCCTCTTCCCGTGGATTACGGCTACCGTGACAGCAAGAATTTCTGGTTTCATCGAAAAACCAGAATGAGAGCCGAACTTCTGCAAATGCGCAAAGCTTCTCTGGAATCGGTCCGCTATGCCGCCGACCGCGTGGATGACAAAGTGAAATTCACGGATGACGCTTTGCAAACCGTTCTTGCAGTTCCTAGAGTGTTCCTTCCCCTTGTGCTCAAAGGATGTGTGGATTGGGCGAAGGAAAACCGCGTGGACCTGATCACCGCCGAGCATATGCAGATCATCAACGACAAAAGAGCCAAAGAAAAAAACAAAAAATAAATCACAATCATTCAAAAAAGGTCATACCAAACGGTATGACCTTTTTTATGAAGATGACGGCTAATTTTGATACAAAAATCGAGAGGGGGGTCAAATTTCTCGTTTTTGGGGGTTAGGGGGGTCAAAAATGCCGTTTTTCGACCCAAGGGGGGTCAAATGCAAAAATCGAGTCATTTTTACACCTCATCTTTGTACGGATCAAGGGGCGATTTGTACTTTTTCAACATCTCCTCCTTGCATAAATGCAGTTCATTTTCATTGATGATACCGCGGGAGTGCATTACCTTGAACATAACGACGGCGTTCATATAGCGGAGCTGTCTTTCGGTTTCTTCGGGAGTCATCCCCGGCAATGGCTTTTGGATTTTCATAAAAGCACCTCTTTCAAAATATTAGCCCTGCGGCTTGGTTTTATAAAGATGCTCAAAATTTCCGAAAAGTCAAGTCCCCGAAAAACAAAATCACCGCGTCTACTTATAATAGACGCGGTAATTGATAAATTATTGTGAACGGGTATTTTTGCGCAATTTTAGATCTCCGTTCCTAAAGAATCGGTCAATGTTTCCATCATCAACCTACCGCCGAGCCGGAACCCGTATGCAAATATCTCACGCTCGATAATGCCGTACATTTCGTTAACGCAATCATCGTATTTTGCCAGGGTTTCTTTCTGCTCTTCTGTAAGTGTTGCGGAAAGGTTGTCCCGGTTCTTACCCATAAGGTTCAGGAGATTTTTGATTTCCCGATTACCCTCGGTACTCTGCTCCTGCGGATTAACATTTCCGTACCAAAATTCCTCAAGCAATGTCTTCATAATCTTCCTCCTTCTGCACATAACAAAACGACCGCATCTCCGAGATTATTCCCGGTGATACGGTCGTTCGTTTGTTTTTAGTTGTCTGTTTCGGTTTTGTTTTTATACGTGGCATAATGCTGCACCTCCTTGTAGCACAACACTATACCGTCACATCTCCGAAAAGTCCAGTATAAATAGATAAATAATCGTGAACGCCTTTTATAGCGATCCATTGATTTTTAAA
>JAZQJZ010000024.1:0-2511 GCA_045541915.1 Eubacteriales bacterium | reverse complement strand
GCAGCTTTATTGACTTCGCCGCCGCGAACATCCCCCACCCCGGTTTTCATTTGGATTTGATATAAGAGAACTGCTCTCCGCCTTTTGCTTCATCAAACCAGATGTCACCGACTGCGTATCGTAAGAAAGCGAACGGGAATAACAACACTTAACGAAGCGAAAAGCAGACAAAAAAAGGACTTGAATCCAATAGTAAGATTCAAGCCCGTCCAATATCACCTACTGTTAGAATGGTTCCTTTTCAGTGACTGTCTTTAGAGTCGGCTCCTTTCACAGTCCGAAAAAACCTCTTTCGTCAAAGAGTGAATTGTTTTTTTCTTTCGCATTGCAACAAACCGTGAAAGCCCGGAAAACGCGTTTGTATTAGAACTCCATTAGAACTGGGGTAAGTGCGAAAAGTGAAGATAAAGAAAAAGTTCCGAAAGCGCTTATTGCTAAGCGATTTTCGGAACTTTTTTGGTGCGCGAGGCGGGACTTGAACCCGCACGCCCGGAGTGAGCACTAGAACCTGAATTTGAGAAAAACCGTTCTAGTGCGTACCGCGCCGTGCCACCGCGTACTGCGAAAAACCTTGATTTTTCAAGCTTTTTCGGCCAACGTGCCTGCAACGCCTTTGGCCGCGCCAGATGCAAAAAATCAGTAGTTTGTTAGATGTTTGTTAGATGCAAACAGCGCTCATCTGCTAGAAATCAGTTCTAGTAACAGGCGATATTAGTAAAGAATTGGAAAATAGTTGCTCGCCTGTTCCCCGCTCGTTAGATGTTTGTTGGATGGCCTTTTGAACTTTTGAAGAGATCGGCTACAAGGACACGCGTCAGTTCATCCGCAGCTTCAAGGCGATGTTCGGCATGACGCCGGACAAGTTCCGAAAGCGAAACCAGGAGAGCCTGCAACAGGTTTGATTTTTTGGCCCGTAATACAAGGAAGTTCCCAGATTGTTACTCGTTTTTCGCTCCACTATTAGCATGGTTTTATAAAAGCGCAATCCAAATTTGGAACGAAATATTTCAAAATGATTATTGACACGGACTGTTTCAAGTGATATATTCTTATCGCAGAAACAGTCTGTTCTACTTTGGAGGTCTTTATGCGAAGGAAAGATGAATCGAAAAAACCGATCATCGCAGATTTCATCAATGCGTTTTATTACGAACACGATAAAGTCCCCAGCGTGCGTGAGATCGTCGAGGGAACCGGGATTCCTCTTTCGACCGTTCACCGCTATCTTGTAGATATGCAGGAGAAGGGTGAGCTGAGTTACAACGGTTATCGCAGCGCGCGTACAAAGGAAATGAGTGAGGTCTCGCCTATACATGGAATTGCGGTTCTGGGAACCGTCGCCTGCGGCCCCGGCCAGGAAGAGGAGCAGCGTTTTGTCGAGACGATCCGTATGCCCGAGACTCTGGTGGAAAAAGGAGACTACTTTGCGCTGATCGCCAAGGGAGAAAGCATGATCGGTGCGGGCATCTTCCCCGGAGATTATGTTTTTGTCAAACGGCAGCAAACGGCCAACGAGGGCGATCTCGTGATCGCACTCTTTGACGGAAAGAACAATCTGAAAAAGCTCGGCTTCGATCCGAAAAACAAAAAGTATATTCTTCACTCCTGCAATCCCGATACCAAAGCGTTTCCAGATATTATCGTGGACGAGCTGCAGATCCAAGGAATTGTGAAAGGCTCGTATCATAAGCATTGATTGCGGAGGACACAGGCAGAAATTGAAAAACACCATCGCAGAATATTGTCTTCGACTTCCTTCTTTCGATTGCCCCAATTCAAATTGCAAGGCAAAGAACATTGCGTTCGCGCCAAGCGTCGAATCGAAAAACAAATCAGAGCTGGTCCCAATTGAAACGCTGAAAGAAATCAATGATGCGGAATTCATCGTCAACTGTCCGAAGTGCAAACGGCAGTTCGCGTTAATCCGGCATCGCAGCTATCCCGTCATTCCTTTGGAGCTCATCCCCTATATCAGCTTTGTGACAACCTACTAATTGAATACTTTGGCATAGTGAGTCGTCCTCCCGTCGGTGAATACGGAAGCAAAGGGCAGGTATCAAGTCCAAATAAGAATCACGCAGCAGCGGAAACTGCGCGTGATCTTTGGCTTGATGCCTGCCTTTGTTTTTTATGTTTTTTGCGTCGGCATGTTTTTCTTCGACAGCATTTTTCATCGGTATTCTGTTAGATTCGGAAGAAGAAACGTGAAAAAAGTGGCGCGGGGGAAGCGGTTTCTTACTGAGAGCAAGTATTGACCCGTGGCCCAAAATTCGAGGTTGCCGAATTTTTGCCGCGGTCAGAACTTGTTTGGGAGTGCCTTCCCCAAACCCAGCAGAACGAAAGAAACGATCATTTTTTCTCACACGGAGGTGTTCAAAAATGCGAGGACCGTACGACACGCCCAAGCGCAGTCATGTGATTAAAACGCGCCTGGACGATGATGAATATAAGTTCTTCCTGTTGAAATGCAAGGCCTATGGGATGAATCAATCGGAAATGATCCGCTCATCT
>JAZQJZ010000023.1:0-23760 GCA_045541915.1 Eubacteriales bacterium | reverse complement strand
CCCCGATATTGAAGAAGAGGATATGCTCTCTGTGATCGGTAGAATGAAGGACGGTACCATTTTCTCTCTGGATCCCTCCTGGTCCAAAATGGAAGAGCGTCTTAAGGTTCCCGGCCCCGGCTGGGAGGTGTTCCCCAAGCGTATGGAGGTGAATATCACCTTGAACGGCGAAAAAGGAACCTTAATGGCAGATTGCTTTGGTCCCAATGTTTATCACAATGGCTGTCCCAATGACCGCTATACGGTTCAGTACACCTATTTTGATGAATGGATCGGTATGATCGATGAGTTTGTTTCCAACATTCGGGAAGGAAAAACTCCTTTGATCAATCTGCGTTGGCACAAAGCCACCATTCAGGCGATGAATGCCTGCTATGAAAGCATTGCCACCGGCAAGACTGTGAAACTGTAAAGAAAAAACGCCTCACAAAACGTGAGGCGTTTTTTTGATGGGATCATTCTGGTCTTTTCGGTTTTTTATTTTGCTCGCTTCGCTCCTTATCTTCTGCCACATAGCGCTTTGCCTGGGTAGAGAACAGGTGAAAATAAATTCCGCCCTTTTCCATCAGTTCGCTATGATTTCCCGATTCCACCAGAGCGCCTTGCTCCAAAACCAGGATTTTGGTGGCAATGGTGGCGCTGGAGAGGCGGTGCGAAACGAAAAAGGTGGTCTTATCCTTGCGAAGAGAGTCAAACTGATTGAAGATCTCCTGCTCGGCAATGGCATCCAAAGAAGCGGTGGGCTCGTCCAGAATCAGAACATCCGAATCGGAATAAAAGGCCCGGGCAATGGCAAGCTTTTGCCACTGGCCGATGGAGGGCTCAATTCCGTTTGGCTCGAACACGCGCATCAAGGGGGTATCGTAGCCATTGGGAAGAAGAGAAATAAACTCCTCTGCGGAGCTGCTTTTTGCCGCCTTGCGGATGGCGTCGTGATCCATAGGCTTTTCAATTTCACCGAAGGCAATGTTTTCGTTTACGGTAAAGGCATATTTTCCGAAGTCCTGGAAGATCACACCAAACATGGCGTAAAGCTCATTCACATCGTATTCCCGAATGTCTTTCCCGTCTAACAGGATCTGCCCTCCGGTGGGATCATAAAGTCGGGTCAAAAGCTTTAAAAGAGTGGTTTTTCCGGCACCGTTTAAGCCTACAAGGACTACGGTATCTCCGGGGTTTACCACAAAGCTGATGTCTTTTAAAACATCCCGATTGGTTCCCGGATAGCGGAAGAATACATGGCGGAATTCAATGGTGTGTCCCTGGCCCCGCACTACACGGTGGGGATTTGAAAGGGTGGGGGCGATGCCTTTTTTCTCGTTCATAAAAACGATCATATTGTCAATAAACAAGGCGCCTTCATAAATGCTGGAGGTGGTGGTCACAAGTGTTGCCACGCAGGAGGCAATGGAGGTGAGTGCGCCGGTGTAAAGGGAATAATCACCGATCTTTCCGTTTCCGGTGGTCACCGTGTAAGCGATAAAGAAAAACAGGGCGCAGTTGACGCTTGTGGTGACAAGGGAAATGAGAATGTTCCAAACACCTTCTCCCACCACCAGCTTTTTGATGCCGCCGAAATACCGCTGAAATACCTTTTTGTAGTTAAAAATAAAGGTATCGGAAAGATTGAACAGCCGAAGCTCCTTGACCATGTCCTTGTTCACCAGCATATTGGAGTAATAGTTCATTTGTCTGCGGTCCTTGGAATGACGGCGCATATACTGAAAATTCTTTTTCCGGTAGGAGAAAGTAATGATGGCGCTGGGCAAGGAAAGGCAAATGACCACCAGGGGCGCAAACCAGGCTACTGCTGCCAGAATGGCAACAAAGCTGATGGCAGAAATGACAGTACTGACAATGTTAAAGGTGGAACGGATCACCTCAATGGGGCGCATTCCCGATTCCCGGTTTGCATTTTCAAACTTCTCGTAAAACTCCGGCATATCAAAGGAAGCCAGGTCGATTTCCTTTGCCTTATTCATGATCTTGCATTTCACATGATTGGTCACCATTTCACTGGAAAGACGGGTGATCATATTGCTGATGCTATGAACCAGGCTGACAAAGAACATATAGCCGAAATTCAAGATCATCGCCGGCAAAAGAAGGTTCAGGATGGTTTGAAATTCAGGGGATGTAAGCTGTAACACCTGGGAGATTCGGTTCAAAAGATTGGCAGAAATGTAAGCGGAAATCACCGGGGAAATGCCATTGAAGGCAGACATAAAGACCATCAAGATCAAAAGGGATTTTTTGGCTTCCCAAACCAGCCTGATGATATAGCTCAATCGGGAAAAAAAGCTTTTTGTTACCCGTTTCAGGTAACCCGGTATCTCACGAATGCTTTTTGGCAACGGTTCTTTCAATTTTTCATTTTCAAAGCGCGAAGGTGGTCCTCCAAAACCGCCGGGACCCATACACATCTCTCCTTCCTGTTTTTTGATCACCTTCATTATACCATAAAATGCTCTGTTTGGCAATATTTGCCACAAAAACAGAGGGAGGATTAGAGCGTTTTATTTCCTCCCATACTAATAAAACGGAAAAATAAAATGTGAAAATATGCAAAAACTGACATTCTTTCAAAACTTTGTTGCAAATAGAAAACTTATATGTTAAACTTGTCAAAGTTTAAAGTCCCTTTCTATGGGCTTTTGAAAAAAAGTGAGGTTTGTATGATTTTTGAAATGGAAAACGGAATCCCGGACGAGCTGCTGAAGGAAAAACTGGCAGAGTCTCTGAAAGGGAGAGAACTGAAAAAAGTTCTGATCCTTCCTCCGGATTTCACCCGGATGTATTCCGGCGCCGGAAAGATCACAGCCATTTACTATGACCTTTTGAAAGATACCTGTCAGGTGGATATTATGCCTGCTCTGGGAACCCACGCTCCTATGACCAAAGAAGAGTGGGTGGCCTTTTTTGGCAAGGATGTTCCCTTTGACCGGATGCTGGTTCACAACTGGCGCACCGATGTGGTAAAATTAGGCGAGGTTCCGTCCTCCTTTGTTTCTGAGGTGTCGGAGGGCCTTGTGAAGGATAGCATTGATGTGGAAGTGAATCGCCGCGTGGTGGATCCTTCCTATGATCTGGTGCTTTCCATTGGCCAGGTGGTGCCCCATGAAGTGGTGGGAATGGCCAACTATTCTAAAAATATTTTTGTGGGCTGTGGCGGTTCATCCATGATCAACTCCTCCCATATGCTGGGTGCCTTTTACGGCATGGAACGGATCATGGGGAAGGATTTTTCTCCTGTGCGCCGCGTGTTTGACTATGCCCAGGAGAAGTTCTTAAGTCAGGTTCCTTTGGTATATGTTCTCACGACCACCACCAATCAAGGGGATGAGGTCACCTTGCACGGCCTTTACATCGGCTCGGAACGGAAAAACTTCGAGGCCGCTGTGAAAAAGAGCCAGGAAATCAATCTGACTCATATGAAAGAGCGTCTGAAAAAAGTGGTGGTGTATCTGGATCCCAGAGAGTTTAAGAGCACCTGGCTGGGAAACAAGTCGGTGTATCGCACTCGTATGGCCATTGCCGATGGAGGAGAGCTGATTGTGTTGGCTCCTGCGGTGGGGCGCTTTGGAGAAGACGATGAGAACGACCGTCTGATCCGGAAATACGGCTATGTGGGACGGGAAAAGGTTCTTCGCCTTGTGGAGGAAAACGAGGATCTGCGGCAGAACCTTTCGGTTGCGGCGCATCTGATTCACGGCTCCTCCGACGGACGATTTTCCATTACCTATTGCGCCGGTCATTTAACGGAAGAAGAGGTGCGCGGTGCAGCATTTGACTACATTCCCTATGAAAAAGCCATTGAAAAGTATGATCCTGCTTGTCTAAAGGACGGCTTTAACCTGGTGGATGGAGAAGAGATCTTTTACATTTCCAACCCCGCCCTGGGCCTTTGGGTTTGTGATGATTGAAAGGGGAAACAATGAAACGAATTGACTTGCATACCCACTCTCTTCACAGCGACGGTGCCCAAACTCCGTCTGATGTGGTAAAAGCGGCAAAAGAAGCCGGTCTTTCTGCCATTGCCCTTTCCGATCACGATTGCATCAAGGGTGTTCGTGAGGCCATGGAAGAGGGCGCAAGACTGGGAGTGGAGGTGATTCCCGCAGTGGAGCTTTCCGCTCAGTCCGATACCGAGCTTCACATTTTGGGTTATTTTATTGATATTGAAAACAAAGAACTGCAGGATACCATGGCATACGCCCTTAAGGTTCGGGATGAGCGCCAGGAGGAAACCTGCCGGAAACTGAACGAAATGGGCTTTCAGATCACCATGGAGGAATTGAGAAAAGAGGCTCACGGAAATCCCGTTTTATGCCGTGCGCATTTCGCGCAGATCATGGTGAGAAAAGGGTACGCCGAATCGGTTCAGGATGCTTTTTCCAAGTATTTAAGCGTCGGCTGCTATGCTTATTCCAACCGTCAGGCGCTCACCGGCCCGGAGGCTGTTTCTCTGATCCGCAGAGCCGGCGGCATTGCAGTGGCGGCGCATTTGCACTTGATCAAAATGCCCGATGATCAGTTAAAGGAATATCTTCGTTCCTTGATTCCTTACGGTCTTGAGGGTGTGGAAGGGTATTATACCGATTACACTCCGGAAATGCAGGAGCGTTATCAGAATATGGCAAAGGAATTGGGTCTTGTGATCTCCGGCGGTACTGATTATCACGGTGCCAACAAACCCCATATTTCCATTGGATCCGGTCGGGGAGGACTTCAGATTCCTTACAGTGTTCTGGAAGGACTCCGGGAACGCCACCAGGCGGTAACCGGCAACAAAAAATAAGGGTTTTATTTCATTTAAAATAATTATCAATCAACAAGAAGGAGAAAAAAGCATGAAAAAAGCAAACATCGGTTTGATCGGTCTTGCGGTCATGGGCGAGAATCTGGTCCTCAATATGGAATCGAAGGGTTATACGGTTGCCGTATTTAACCGTACCACCGAAAAGGTGAAAAACTTTGTGGAAGGACGTGGCGCCGGCAAGAATATCATCGGCACTTATTCCTTGCAGGAATTGGTTGATAGAGTGGAAAAGCCCCGCAAGATCATGATGATGATCAAAGCAGGCGACGCTGTGGATGCCACCATTGATTCTCTGCTTCCTCTTTTGGATGACGGCGATATCATCATCGATGGAGGCAACTCTCACTTCCCGGATACGGCTCGCCGTACCGCTTACGTGGAATCCAAGGGCAAACTTTACATCGGTACCGGTGTTTCCGGCGGTGAAGAAGGCGCTTTGAACGGACCTTCTCTGATGCCCGGCGGATCTCCCGCCGCTTGGCCCTTTGTAAAAGAAATCCTTCAGGCCATCTGTGCCAAGGTGGAGGATGGCTCTCCCTGCTGTGACTGGGTAGGCGAAAACGGTGCCGGTCACTTTGTGAAGATGGTGCACAACGGAATTGAATACGGCGATATGCAGTTGATCTGTGAAGCCTATCACCTGATGAAGTATATGCTGGGTATGACCGAGGAGGAAATGCACCAGGTATTCGCTCAGTGGATGGAAGGTGATCTGGACAGTTATCTGGTAGAGATCACCCGTGATATCCTGGCATATAAGGATACCGACGGCGCACCTATCGTAGAAAAGATTCTGGATACTGCCGGACAGAAGGGAACCGGAAAATGGACCGGCATTGCCGCTCTGGATGAAGGCGTTCCGCTGACTCTGATCGGAGAAGCAGTGTTCTCCCGTTGTCTGTCTGCCATGAAGGAAGAGCGCGTTGCCGCTGCAAAGGTTCTCCCCGGCCTGGCTGAAGACGCTCCCAAGCTTACCGCTGAAGAAAAGGCCGAGTGGATCGAAAATATCCGCTGCGCCCTTTTGGCCTCCAAGATCGTCTCTTATGCACAGGGCTACACCTTGATGCGTGCCGCTGCTAAAACCTACGGCTGGAATCTGAACTATGGCGGAATCGCGCTGATGTGGCGCGGTGGATGTATCATCCGTTCCGTGTTCCTTGGCAAGATCAAGGAAGCCTTTGATAACGATCCTCAGTTGGCAAATCTGCTTCTGGATCCTTACTTTACCGACAAACTGGCAAGTATTCTGCCCGGCTGGCGCAAGGTGGTAGCCCAGGGTGCTCTCTGCGGTATGCCCACTCCTGCCTTCTCTTCCGCACTGGCTTATTACGACGGTTACCGTTGTGAGAGACTGCCTGCCAACCTGCTCCAGGCACAGAGAGACTTCTTCGGTGCTCACACCTATGAGCGCGTAGATGCTCCCCGCGGTGAGTTTTTCCACACCAACTGGACCGGTCACGGCGGTGATACCGCTGCCACCCAGTATGTGGTCTGATTCTCTTTAAGCGAAAAAACAAGGAGATTTTGAAATATGAAACTTCGTGAGAATTGTAAATATGCTCTGGTGGTTCCCACCAGTATGGGCGTGAGAATCACCCCCATGAACGGTCAGCCGGTAGCCTCCTCCAATCTGTTTATGATGCAGGCAACCAGCGCCGAAACCAACGTGGCTTCCGTTTCCTCTTATCTGGGACTTCCCACCAAGGTTTTGACCACCTTTGTTAAGGATAGCCCCATCGCTGATTTCATCAAGCGCGACCTTCGTTCTCGCGGAATGGAATTTGAGGGCAAGGAAGTGGAGCAGGAAGATCCCTGGGGTGTTCGTCACCAGTTCAACATTGCCGATTCCGGTTACGGCTCCCGCGGTCCCCGCGTGTGCAACGACCGTGCCGGTGAAGTGGGCCGCACGCTGAACATCAAGGATTTTGATCTGGATCGCATTTTCGGTCAGGAGGGCGTTGGTATTCTTCACCTTTCCGGACTGATTGGCGCTCTGTCTCACGAGACCAGTGTGTTTTGTCTGGAGTTGGCTCGCGCCGCCAAGAAATACGGCACTCTCATTTCCTTTGACTTGAACTACCGCGCTTCCTTCTGGAAAGGACGCGAAGAAGAATTGCACGCCATTTTCACCGAGATTGCATCTGTAGCCGATATCCTGATCGGTAACGAGGAAGACTTCCAGCTTTGCCTTGGCATCCAGGGCCCCGAAGCCGGCGGTAAGGATCTGGGCGCTAAGATCGATTCCTTCAAGGAAATGATCCGTCGCGTCAAAGAAAAGTTTTCCAATGCTTCTGTTTTCGCTACCACCTTGCGCCAGGTGGAGAATGTGAATTCTCACCTTTGGGGCGCCATTATGCTGGCAGAAGACCAGTGGCACGTGGTAGAACCCCGTCGCATCCACGTTCTGGATCGAATCGGCGGCGGCGATGGCTTTGTTGGCGGCATGCTCTACGGTATCCTCAAGGGCTGGGAATCTGAAAAATGGATCCAGTTCGGTTGGGCCTCCGGCGCACTTGCCACCACCTTCCTGACGGACTACGGTCAGCCTGCCGATGAAGATGTGATCTGGAGCATCTGGGGCGGCAATGCACGCGTTAAGAGATAAAAAAAGAAAAAAGCCTTCCTTCGGGAAGGCTTTTTTTGATGTTATTTTGCTACTTTTTCCAGGTATCGAACCGCTTCCATGGCATCCTTTGCGTAAAAATCAGCCTTGATCTTCCTGGCATATTCCTCTGTCAGAACTGCTCCACCCACCAGTGTTTTGCACCAGGGAGCGTGTTCCCTCAAAAGGGAAATGGTCTGTTCCATTGCCGGAACGGTGGTGGTCATCAATGCACTGAGTCCAACAAAAGGAGCACGGTTTTCCAGTACCGTTTTCAGAATCGCATCCGGCGAAACATCCTTTCCTAAATCCAGAACCTGATAACCGTAATTCTCCAGAAGCAGTTTTACAATGTTTTTGCCAATGTCGTGAATGTCTCCTTGAACCGTGGCAAGAACAAGAACTGCTTTTTGATTCTCCCGACTCTCCTGTCCCATCTTCTCCCGGATTTTTTCGAAGGCGAATTTGGCTGCTTCCGCGCTCATGAGAAGCTGAGGCAAAAAGATTCTTTTTTCTTCGAATCCCTTTCCCGCGGCATCTAAGGCCGGAATGATCTGGCCGTTTATGATCTCCAGTGGCGCTGTTTCCTCCAGCATTTTGCCGGTCAACTCTCCTGCTTTTTCTTTCCATCCCTTTTCAATGGCCTTTTGCAACTGGGAAAACGATTCTGATTCGGCCTCTGCCTCTTTTTTTTCGGTGGGGACTGCAGCAGTCAGAAAGGCATCAGCGTGAGAAATATAATCGCTGAAATTTTCATCCTGTCCCTTCAAAGCACGGTAACAGAAATAGGTTTTCATCATTTCCTGGGAAAAGGGATTCATAATGGCGCCGGAAAGTCCGTTTTCCAAAGCCAGAGCAAAAAAAGTGCTGTTGATCGCATCCCGGGATGGCAATCCAAAGGAAACATTGGAAACGCCAAGCAAAGTGTGGCAGCCCAATTCTTCCCGAATCGTGCGAAGCGCGCCAAGGGTGGCAAGAGGGGCCGAAGGATCCGCACTGACTGTCATGGCAAGGGTGTCAAAAATAATGTCTTTCCGGTCAATTCCATAGGATTCCGCCACCTTCAGGATCTGCTTGGCAATCTCCACTCTTCCGTCAGCCGACGACGGAATCCCGTTTTCATCCAGGGTCAAGGCGATGACTGCCCCACCGTATTTTTTCACCAATGGGAAAATGGCTTCCATGCTTTCTTTTTTTCCGTTGACCGAGTTGATCAGCGCTTTTCCGTTGTAGCGGCGCAGTGCACGTTCCATTGCCTCCGGGTCGGCAGTGTCGATCTGCAGGGGAAGATCCAAAACCTCCTGCAAGCGGCAAATACATTCGCAAAGAAGCGTTTTTTCGTCAATGTCCGGCAGACCCACATTTACATCCAGAATGTGAACTCCCATTTCCTCTTGGCGAATGCCCTCGGAAAGAATATGACCGATGTCCTTTTGGTACAGCGCTTCCTTCAATCGCTTTTTTCCGGTGGGATTGATCCTCTCTCCAATGAGGATCGGCTCACTTCCGAAGAAAACGGCGTGAGAATAAGAGGAGACCGCCGTTTGATTCTTTGGTGTCAATTTCACCGGCTCCAAATTGGAGGAAAGGCGGTTCAAATGACTGATATATTCCGGGGTGGAACCGCAGCATCCACCTGCAACGCGGATGCCTTCTTGAATCAAAAGGGAGACCTCTTGGGCAAATTCCTCCGGGGTAATATCATAAATCGTTTTGCCGTTTTCCTCTCGGGGAAGGCCGGCATTGGGCTTTAAAATGACCGGAACGCTGGCGTATCGGAGAAGCTCCTTTGCCACCTTGGAAAGCTGACGGGGACCCAAGGAACAGTTGGCTCCAATGGCATCGGCGCCCATTCCCTCTAAAAGTGCGACCATTGCCGCCGGTGTGGCGCCGGTCATCAATTTTCCATCCTCGCCGTAAGCGTTAGAAACCAAGACGGGGAGGGAAGAGGATTCCTTTGCTGCCAAAAGAGCCGCTTTGGTCTCGTAAGAATCGTTCATGGTTTCAATGAAGATCAGATCAGCTCCGAACTTCTCTCCCAATTTCACCGTTTCGGCAAAAAGGGAAACCGCTTCTTCAAAATCCAATTGACCCAAGGGCTTAAGAAGCTTTCCGGAAGGGCCAATATCAAGAGCAATGAATTTTTCTTGAGGAGCCTGGCTTTCACTCCTGGCCTTTTTTGCATTTTCAATGGCTGCCTTTACAATGTGGGAAAGCTCATCCTTTGAAAATTTCAAGAGATTGGCGCCGAAGGTATTGGTACAGACAACATTGCTTCCGGCATCAAAATAATCCCGATGGATTCCGGTGATCACCTCCGGATGGGTAAGGTTCCACCGCTCCGGAAATTCTCCCGGCTTCAGGCCTTTTTCCTGGAGCAAGGATCCCATGGCGCCATCTAATAATACCAAATGGCTTTTTAAGAAATCGGAAAATAACATAAACACCTCATTTTGCGGCATCTTCACAGATTCCCACAAATGCCGTAACGGATTTGTGGGGTGTTAAGAGCAGCTGTTCGCTTAAGGTAATACCGAGATTTTTTGCCGTATCCAAAATTCGAACGATCTCAATTTGAAGATCAAGGGGAAGGTCTCCGTAGCCCGGACTGAATCGAGGACGAAGAATCAGACCGGCATCTTCCGTTAAATAGCGGCAGAAGGCGTCGCAAAGGGATTCCACCCGTTCCGATCCAATGGCCTGCATCCAAAGAGCCTTGGAGGGAGAGAGGTTCGAATAACGGGCAATCAGCCGATCCATCTCAAGACCCACCGTAGCGGCAAATACGATCAAATGCTTGCAGCCCCTTAAATTTTTGGAAAGATCCTTTGATGAAACAGAAAAAGGGGGAAAGGACAGAACGCCATCCTCCCCTTCCTTTAACTCCAGAGTGCAAAAAGAAACCCTGTAAACCAGCTTTTTCATCGCCTCCTCCAGGCATTCATCCAAGCAAGAAGAAAGGGCGGGGTCACAGTGGGGGACTCCGGCATAGCGAAGGATCTCTTTTTTGTTCACCTCAGGTGGGGAAAAGACCCTTGTTTTGACGGCGATACTCATTTTTTCAGGATGGCAGAAAGGTTTGACTGAATCTTTTCTGCTACATCAGGTTTATTCATAGAATAAACGTGAACATTGGTGATGCCGTTGGCGTAAAGGTCAATGATCTGGTCGGTGGCATAAGCAATACCGGCTTGCTTCATGGCTTCCGGATCGGTGCCGAATTTGTCCACCAGACTTTTGAATCTCTGTGGCATAAAAGAGCCGGATAGAGTAATGGCCCGTTCTACCTGGTTGGCATTGGTGATGGGCATAATGCCGGGCACAACGGGAACGGTGATCCCGGCTTCCCGGATCTTATAAAGAAAATTAAAAAGAAGATTGTTATCAAAAAACATTTGAGTGGTGAGAAAATCGCAGCCTGCCTCCACTTTTTCCTTCAAATGAAGAATATCCTGCTTCTGATCCGGACTTTCCGGGTGAACCTCCGGGTAGCAAGCACCACCCACGCAGAAATCCGGATTTTCTTTCTTTAATTCCAAAATCAGATCAATGGCGTGCTGATAGTCCCAACCGCTTCTGTCCGCATGCTCTAGTCCGGCCGGAATGTCTCCCCGGAGGGCCATAATGTTTTCAATTCCGGCTTGGCGGATCTGGGAAATCTTTTCCCGTACCGTTTCCCTGGTAGAGGAAACACAGGTCAGGTGAGCAAGAGAGGGCACCCCGTAGCGCTCCTTGATGTTTTTTGCAATGTCAAGGGTGTATTGACTGGTACCGCCGCCGGCACCGTAGGTTACACTCATAAAAGAGGGGCGAAGCTTTGCAATTTCCTCGGTGGCGCTTTTCACACTTTCAAAGCTGGTTTTGAGCTTTGGCGGAAACACCTCGAAGGAAAGAGTGGGGATATTGTTTTGAAGAATTTCAATGATCTTCATTTCGACACCTTCTTATTGGAATTTGGAATATACTGGCTTCATTATACACCTACTGTGTATGAGAAATCAAGAGAAAAGAAAGGTTCCAGTGAAGAGGGAAAGAAAAGGCCTTTTAGCAGCAAATAGGGGCATTTTCCTCACCTTTTTGCAGTGTATTGTGAAAAATGCATAAAGTTTTTGGTAAAATTTCTGTTTCTTTGACTATTTCGTATAGAGTTATTCAATATTGAAATTATTTTATGAATGGTTTATAATGAAAATGTTAAGGAAAGATTTCCAAATCTGTGAAATCTCTTATCTTTCCCCCGAGTGGGAAGAAATTTTTGCAACGCTCCGGCAAGAGTCGGGGCAAAGGAGGAAAACCATGGCAAGTATTGATATGAAACGAATCCGTAACATTGTCCTTTTGGGCCATTCCGGAACCGGTAAGACTTCGCTGGCAGAAGCAATGCTTCACCTGTCCGGCGGAAGCGACCGGTTGGGCAAGGTACCCGATGGCAATACGGTTTTTGATTTTGATCCGGAATCCATTCGCAGAAAGATCTCCATCGCTTCTTCTCAGGCGCCCGTGGTCTGGAAGGATATTAAGATCAACCTTTTGGATACCCCCGGATATCCCGGCTTTACCGGTGAAGTTTCCCAGGCTGTTCGCGTTGCCGACAGTGCCATCATCGTGGTGGACGCCAAATCCGGCATCCAGGTAGGAACTGAGCTTGCTTGGGATAAGGCCACCGAAGCCGGTCTTCCCAAGGCAATCTTCATCAATAAGTTTGACGATAATGATGCCCGTTTTGCCAAGCTTCTCAATGCGCTCCACGAGCAGTTCGGCCGTATGATTTGCCCCATTACCATTCCCATGGTACAGGACGGAGAGGTGAAAGGCGCCATTGACCTTGTGGCAATGGAAGCTCATAGCTTTGATGAGAAGGGCACTCACCATGTGCTTGCCATCCCCGAGGAGAGCATGGCAGCGGTGGAGGAATTCCGTGAAATGCTTCTGGAAGCCGTTGCCGGCACCAGTGAAGATCTGATGAATAAGTATTTCGGCGGTGAAGAGATCTCTTATATGGAGATTTACAATGCGGTGCATGAGGGCATTATCCACGGTGATATCGTTCCTTGCTTCTGCGGCTGTGCCACCAAACTTTGGGGCGTTTGGACCCTTTTGAATTCCATTTCCGAATCCTTCCCCCGTCATAGCGCAAAGGGCAGCGAAACCTCTTCTGACGGTGAAAAGATCGAAATTGTTCCTGAGGGAGCTCCCGCCATCTTGATCTATAAGACCATTGCAGATCCCTTTGTGGGTAAAATGAGCTTCTTTAAGGTTATGAACGGTACCGTCAAGGGCGACCTTTCCTTGAAAAACTCCCGCACCGGTGATACGGAAAAATTGGGCAAGATCTACACCGTCAAGGGAAAGAATCAGACAGAAGTACAAGAGCTTTCCTGTGGTGATATCGGTATGGTTTCCAAACTTTCTGCGGCCACCGGCGATACCTTGAGTTGGACCGGCGATGTTTCTTATGCTCCTCCGGTCTACCCCCTGCCGTTCTATGTAAAATCCCTCAGTCCCAAAGCAAAGGGCGATGAGGATAAGATCTCCTCTGCTGTGACCAAACTTCTGGAAGAGGATATGACCTTAAAGTATGAAGTGAATCGGGAAACTGGCCAAATGATCCTTTCCGGTCTGGGCGGAACGCACCTGGATATTACCTTGGCAAAGATGAAGGCTCGCTACGGCGTGGAGGTGGTTCTGGGCGAAAAGAAGATCGCCTATCGGGAAACCATCCGGAAGTCCTGCAAGGTGGAAGGAAAGCACAAAAAGCAGTCCGGCGGTCACGGTCAGTACGGTCATGTTAAGATCGAGTTTTCCCCCGGAGAAGGAGAGGGCCTTACCTTTACCGAAAGTATTTTCGGCGGTTCGGTTCCCAAGAACTTCCATCCGGCAGTGGAAAAGGGACTTCAGGAATGTATGTCCAAGGGTGTTTTGGCAGGATTCCCTGTGGTGGGACTTGCCGCCAATTTGTTTGACGGCTCTTATCACGATGTGGACTCCTCCGAAATGGCATTTAAAATGGCGGCCTCCATCGCCTTCCGGGAAGGACTTCCCCAGTGTGCTCCGGTGATTCTGGAGCCTGTTGGAAAGCTTCGTGTGTTTATGCCTGACGGTCAAATGGGCGATGTCATCGGCGATCTGAATAAGCGCCGCGGCAAGATCCTGGGCATGGAACAGGATGAAACCAAGCGTGGATGGAGTATTGTGGAGGCCGAAGTGCCCGAAGCCGAAATGGACGATTATGTTCACGCCCTTCGCGCTCTTTCTCAGGGCAGAGCAAGCTTCACCTATTATTTCGACCATTATGAAGAGACCCCCGGCAATGTAGCGGAAAAGATCATTGCCGCAAACAAACAGTAAACGGTCCCTTAGACCCCTTTGCGTTCATCGCAAAGGGGTCTTTTTCTTGCACAGATTGGATTTTTGTGATAAAATGGGGCGAAAAAATGCTTTGAGAATAAGATAGAAAAGAAAGAAGCTTCAGGAGGCAGTATGAAACGAGTCATTGAATTGTTTGAAGAGATCTGTGCCATTCCCCACGGCTCCGGCAATATGGAGAAAATTGGGAATTGGTGTTTGTCTTTTGCTGAAAAATGTGGCCTTTCGGCAGAGCGGGATGAGGGAGGAAATGTGATCATTTTCAAACCCGGCACTCCCGGCTTTGAGGGGGCGCCCACGGTCATTTTGCAAGGCCATATGGATATGGTCTGCCAAAAAGAGGACGGAGTGAAACTTGATTTTGAAAAAGAGGGAATCCGTCCGGTGATCCAAGGGAATTTTATGACTGCAGAAAAAACCACCCTGGGTGCAGATAACGGAATTGCCGTGGCCATGGTCTTGGCAATTCTGGAACGGGATGACCTTCGCCATCCGCCTCTGGAGGCAGTGTTTACTACCGATGAAGAAATCGGTATGATTGGTGCAAAAAAACTGGATATGACAAAGCTTCAAGGCCGCAAAATGATCAATTTGGACTCCGAGGAAGACGATGCGGTTACCGTGTCCTGTGCCGGCGGAAGTGATTTTATCATCCGGTGTCTCATGGAACAAAGTGTGCAAAAGGGAACTGTTATCAGACTCTGTTTAAAGGGACTACTGGGTGGACATTCCGGTGTGGAGATCCAAAAGGGGAGAGTCAACGCCGCCACTTTGCTGGGATCGTTTCTGCATCATATGCTCGCCTTTACCCCCTTTTCCGTTCTTTCTCTTCATTCCGGCGATAAGGGCAATGCCATTCCTTTTCGGGCAGATGCCACTCTTCTGGTTTCGGATGCCGATGCCTTTTTGAAGGAAGCGGGAGAGTATTTAGAGCTTCTCAAGGAGGATATTTCTCCTCGGGAACCTGGTTTTTCTTATCAGCTGGAAAAGGAAGGTGTGGCAGAAGAAAACGCCTTCACGCCACAATGCACCGAAAGGATCGTATCCTTCCTTGCTGCTTCTCCCACCGGTGTTGTGGAAATGAGCCGGTCCATTCCGGGACTTGTGGAAACTTCCTTGAACCTGGGAATCCTGCAATCCTCGGAAAAGGAAGTGACACTCCATTTCACCCTTCGCAGTAATACCCGGTTCTCTCTTTTTGCTCTGGAGGAAAAAATGCGTGCCTTTGCTTCCCTTGTTCCTTGCAGTGTGGAAGCCTTTGGCCATTATCCTCCCTGGGAATATCGGGAAAATTCTCCCTTGCGGGAGCAATATGAAAGACTGTATCAAAAAATCTACGGAGAGAAGGCGAAGGTGGAGGCGATCCATGCAGGTCTGGAATGTGGCGTTTTTGCTGCCGGTATTCCCGATCTGGACTGCATTGCCATCGGTCCTACCTTGCTGGATGTGCATACTACCTCCGAGCGAATGAGCCTTTCTTCTCTTCAAAAAACATACACTCTTTTGCAAAATTTACTGGAAGAAATCCAATAACGAAAAAACTGTTTTTTTCCGTTGACTTCTGTCTTTTTAGGGTGTATAATAGCGGGGAAATTTTGTTAAAAACCGAAGAAGGTGACATTTTTGAATACGTTATTGACTGTTTCCGTAGCATTGCTTGCGGGTCTTCTGATGACGCGCTTGTTCAAGCGGATCAAACTTCCCGCTGTAACCGCATATCTCATTGCTGGTGTTCTTATCGGCCCTTATTGCATCGGCGCATTGGGGATCGACGGACTGGGCTTTGCCACGGGCGAAGCGGTGGAACGACTGGCAATGGTTTCCGAGGTAGCACTTGGCTTTATTGCTTTCTCCATCGGAAATGAATTTCGACTGGAGGATCTGAAAAAAACCGGAAAGCAGGCCCTTGTGATCGGTGTTTTTCAAGCACTGGCGGCAATGCTTCTGGTGGACGGCGCCTTGATCCTGGTCCATTTGACCATTCCCGAAAAATTCACCATGGCTCAAGCCATTACGTTGGGTGCCATTGCCACGGCCACAGCTCCCGCCGCCACCTTGATGGTGGTACGGCAGTACAAGGCAAACGGTCCCTTGACCAAGCTTCTTTTGCCCATTGTGGCATTGGATGATGCGGTGGGACTCATTGCTTTTGCCGTTTCCTTTGGCCTTGCCAAAACTCTGGTGGTTGGTCAGATCGACCTTGTTTCCATTGTGATCAATCCGTTGCTTGAGATCACCGCGTCACTTCTTTTGGGAGCTTTGATGGGTTGGGTTTTGACGCAACTGGAAAAACTTTTCAATTCCAATACCAATCGCTTGAATCTGACCATCGGCGTAGTCTTTTTGTCAGCAGCGCTTTCAATGCTGGAGTTTTCCATCGGTGCCGTTCATATCCGATGCTCGTCCTTGCTTGTGTGTATGATGCTGGGCACGGTATTCTGCAATATCTGCCCCCTCTCTCACGATCTGATGGGTGCAACGGATAAGTGGACCTCTCCTTTGTTCGCCCTGTTTTTTGTGATCAGCGGTGCGGAACTGGAGCTGGGTGTCTTCGGTGATCTTGCCATTGTTCTCATTGGCGCAGCCTATATCCTTTCCCGTTCTTTGGGGAAATATTCCGGCGCCTTTTTCAGTGCTAAGGCAACCAAATGTTCCCCTGAGATTTGTCGGTATCTGGGGATCACGCTACTTCCTCAGGCCGGGGTTGCCTTGGGAATGTGTACCACAGCAATGCAGCTTGGTCCGCAAGGCGCTCTCATTCGCAACATTACCTTGTTTGCCGTTTTGATTTACGAACTGTTTGGCCCGGTATTTACCCGTATGGCGCTGACTGCCGCCGGCGAGATCAAGCCTATGTCGGATGAGGTCAAGCACCGCCGTCATCATAAACTTGCGGCATTGAACGAACAAAAGAAAGAAAAATAAAGCAGAAAAACACGGTTTTGCCGTGTTTTTCCTTTGAAGGAAAACGTGATGAATAAAACATTTTATCTGACACCGAAATTTTTTACCATTTTGAAAGGCTATACCAAGGCTCAGTTTGTAAAGGATCTGACCGCGGGTATCATTGTTGCCATCATTGCACTGCCCCTTTCCATTGCACTGGCCCTCGCCAGCGGCGTGGAACCGGCCGCCGGTGTTTATACGGCTATTACTTCCGGCTTTGCCGTTTCTCTTCTGGGCGGAAGCAGGGTGCAGATTGCAGGTCCCACCGCTGCCTTTGCCACCATCGTTGCCGGTGTTGTGGCAACGCAAGGAACAAGCGGCTTGATCCTGGCTACCTTGATGGCAGGAATTCTTCTTGTGCTGATGGGTATTTGCAAACTGGGCGGTCTCATCCGTTTCATTCCGGCTACCATTACCGTTGGGTTTACTTCCGGCATTGCCGTGACCATTCTTTTGGGACAGATCAAGGATTTTCTGGGAATTACCTACGGTAGCGGAGTCAAACCTGTGGAGACCCTGGAAAAAATGGAAGCCAATTTTCATTTTCTTTCTACCTTTACTTGGCAGGCAC
This sequence comes from Eubacteriales bacterium, assembly GCA_045541915.1. GTDB lineage: Bacteria > Bacillota > Clostridia > Oscillospirales > SIG627 > RGIG5579. Next base: position 6,456 of record JAZQJZ010000023.1, on the reverse strand, counting down.
TTCTTGTGGGATTGGTTTCCCTTGCCATTCTCATTTTCTATCCCAAACTGGAGAAAAAGATCCCCCCGTCTCTGATTGCTGTGGTGGTGGGTGCGCTGATGGTAAAATTCATCCCGGGTCTTGACAAGGTAAATACCATCGGAGAGCTTTATTCCATCCCCTCCGGCATTCCCGATTTTACATTGGGAAGCATCCATTTCAGCTTCGATCAGATGCTTTCGTTGTTTCCCGATGCGGTCACCATTGCAGTTTTAGCCGCCATTGAATCCCTTCTTTCCTGTGTGGTGGCCGATACGATGGTGGATTCCAAGCACAATCCTAATGCAGAACTTGTAGCCCAGGGTGTCGGCAATATGTTTTCTGTTATGTTTGGTGGAATCCCTGCCACCGGCGCTATCGCCCGTACGGCCGCCAATGCCAAAAACGGAGGTAGGACCCCTGTTGCCGGAATGGTTCATGCAGTGGTTCTTCTCCTGGTTCTCCTCTTTTTGATGCCCCTTGCCGGTGCCATTCCGATGCCCACCATCGCCGCCATTCTCTTTGTGGTGGCATATAATATGAGCGAGTGGAGAAAGTTTGTTTCCATGGTGAAAAATGAGCCCTGGACTGGCATTCTTGTTTTGGTTCTCACCTTTCTTCTCACCGTTATCTTTGACCTTGTGGTGGCAATTGCCGCCGGCCTTGGCCTGACCTTTGTTTTCTTCCTTGTGGGAAAGCTTAAGGAAAAAAGTACTGCAAAAAAAGAAAACATTTAAGTGTTTTTTTCTCTTTGCTTGAAAAAAAGGAATCGATTTCGAAAAACGATCCATAAAAGAAATTGACATTGAAAACAAAAGTGATAGAATGATATCAGTAAAATCCCTTTCAAAATTTGAATGTTTTTGCAGGAGAGAAAAATGAAAAACACGAAAGATCTGTTCAGCCTTGAGGGTCGTGTTGCCATCGTAACCGGAGGCAGAGGCCTTTACGGTGCCAGTATTTCCCTGGGATTGTGTGAAATGGGAGCCAAGGTCGTCATTGCCTCCAGAAGCGGAGAAAAATGCGAGGAATACGCTAAGGAACTTCGGGCAAAAGGGTACGAGGCAGTAGGAATGAGCCTTGACCTTGGGGAAGATGCATCCATCGATTCCTTTGTGAAAGCAGTTCTGGAGAAGTTCGGCAAGATTGATATTCTGGTAAATAATGCTGTGGACCGCAGGAATCTCACCTCGCTGAACAGTGCAACCAGAGAAAAACTGCAAGATTCTGTCAGCATTAATTTGAACGGACAGATCCTCCTTTCTCAAAAGGTTTTGCAGGATATGATGAAAAGAAAAAGCGGCAATGTTATCAATATCAGTTCCATGCGTGGCGTTGACTGCCCTCACTTCCCCTTTTATCCCGAATCTTTCGGGGAGCAGGCGGTAAACTATACCACGGAAAAGTGGGCAATGGTGGGCCTGACCAAGTATATGGCAGGTTGTTATGGTAAATATGGCATTCGCGTTAACTGTATCTCCCCCGGCGGATACTCACCCGGACTTGCCGATAACCCCGATAAAAAAGAGTTTCATAAAAACTATATCGATAACTGTCCCTTGCAGCGCTGGGCAAATGAGGACGACATCAAAGGACCGGTTTGCTTTTTGGCTTCCGATGCGGCAAACTACATTACCGGCGAAAACCTGATCATGGATGGCGGCTGGACCATCTGGTAAAAAGCGTAGCAAAGAAGGGGCTGTCGCACTAACGAATAAAAATTCGTAAGTGCGACAGCCCCTTTTTAAATCACATAATATATATCCAGAATTTAGAAACTCATATTGACTTATAACTCTCCAATATAGTATATTTACTTTGTCCGTAATACTTGGACAAATAATATAAAAGGATGGTGAATAGTATGAAATCTATCTCACTTTTGAAAGATTGGCAGCTTCGTGAAGAGATGCTGTCAACCACAGCCGAAATGGCTCCATTGGTTACGAAGAAAACCGATGATTGGATGGCAATTGCAAGCTTACCTTGTGATGTCCATCAAGCGCTTATGGATGCTTCCAGAATTGAAGAGCCAACCATTGCGGAAAATAGTTATAAATGTGAATGGATAGAAAAACGTAGCTGGTGGTTTAAGAAAACCTTTCACATGAAAAAAGAAGATATCAGTTCTCATGGTGTTGAACTTTTCATAGAAACCCTCGACATACACGCCGATTTATTCTTAAACGGCACTCATATTGGTCATCACAACAGCTCCTTCTATCCCTTCTGTAAGGACGTTCAACCTTGGCTTCAGGTGGGCGAAAACGAGCTTCTCATTCGTCTTAGCGTAGGCCTTGAGTATGCCGAAAGTGAGGGGTTTGAGGTGATACGAGATTTTGTTGCTTGTGAATGGCGTTACCGTCGTAAGGGACGCGGAGAAGAACGTCGAGCAATGCTTCGTAAACCTCAATATGTATTTGGTTGGGATCAGGCTGTTAGAGCTGGAACTTGCGCTATTTGCGGGGATGTTCGACTCGATGTACTTGATGAGGTTGTTGTAAGAGATATTCGATTTGAAACACTGGCTCTCACCGAAGAGGGTGCGAAGATTCTTGCACAGGTTGAAGTTGAGAGTCGTTGCCTTAACCGTGCACGCGACTGCAATGTCACTTTCTCACTTGAAAAGGACGGTAAGGTTGTGTATACAGCAACACAGGATTATATGAGCCAAACCGGAACAAACTTCCGTGATTTCAGCTTTACATTAAAGAACCCCGAGCTTTGGTGGCCGAATGGCTATGGAGAACAGAATCTTTATACTGTCCGTGTAACTGCGACCAATCACCTTGGTGCAAAGGATGAGAAGAGCATTGTAACGGGTATACGCACAATTGAACTTGATACTTCCCATGTGACCGAAGACAAGCAGGCTTATGAGGACGAGCGCAATTATAGATTTGTGGTTAACGGCAAGCCGCTTTACTGCCGTGGTATGGACTTTATACACTCAGACGCATTTTATGCACGTGTAAGCGATGCTCATCAGGAAAAACTTCTCAAGGCAGCAAAGGAGGCCCATTTCTGTATGCTTCGTTTCTGGGACGGTAACCTTTACCAAACAGACGCAGTTTACGAAATGTGTGATCGCTATGGTTTTTTGGTCATTCAAAACTTCCTTTTTGCATGCTCCGCATATCCTGACCACGTTGACAGTTTCAATCGCGAGGTTGAAAAAGAAGCGAGATATCAGGTGAAACGGCTTAGAAGCCATCCAAGCCTTGCAATTTGGTATGGTAATGGAGAAAGTCTTTCCATTCTTTCTCTTTACAGCGGAACACCCGCAATTCCCAATAGTGAACGCGCATTCCTAACCGAATACAATCGTGCAATTTACACAGGTGGTGCTTGGCTGGTAGGTGAACTGCTTCCAAGAATTGTTCATGAGCTTTCTGCAACTGTTGGTTACCAATGTACAACTCCGTTTGGTGGATACGATGGCAATACCTGCGATAACCGGGGAACTACTCACTACTACCCATTCCTTAATTTGAATCCGGATTATCAACAGACACGTATTTCTGCGGAATCTTTCGACGAATTAAAAACCCACTTTGTTGCAGAGTGTGGTGTGATGGGTCCTCCTTCTGTTGAAGCTCTTACTCGTTACCTTGGTGGTGACCCTGCACACTATGATAACGATGATTCTGTTTTTGAGCATCACAGAAACACCTTCGAAAGGTATGCAGTACGTGACGCTATTTATAAGCACTATACAGGTGAAAAGAAGCTTTCAATTGAGGAATACTGCCTCTATGGCGGTCTGTTCCAGGGAACACTCCTTGAATATGCCGCTGACCATATACGTATTCTGCCAAACTGTGGTGGTAGCATACTTTGGTGTGTGAACGATAGCTATGGTGAAGTGGGATTCAGTATTATGGATCACGAAGGTGACCCCAAACCTGCTTACTACTATCTTCGCCGAGCATATCATCCCAATAGAATTGTTATGCGCCGTGAGGGTGATTATGTAAAAATTTTGTGTTGCAATGCTGCACCTACTCCTTGCAACATGACGGTTACATGTGGATATGTTGATTTCGCGGGCAACTATGGTAAATCAGTGGAGCTTCCTGTAAGTCTTCCTGCCTATGCCCCTGCAACACTGATTGGCACATTCTCTGCAAAGGATTTGGATTTGGTACATGGTATTATCTATGCACGTGTGGAAGGTGATGAGGAACTCACAACTACATTGCGCACAGACGATTTCCGTAATCTTGTACTTCCTCGCAAGGCAAAGCTTACTGTTGCCGATGTTACATCCACTTCCGATGAGCTTTCCTTCACAGTGACCACAGACGTATATGCTCACGGGGTACATTTTGGTGCAACTGCGGATCATGTATTCTCTGACCAGTATTTTAATATGCTGCCTGGTGAATCTCGTCGCATTACACTAAAGAACCCGAGGATTACGATAAACGACATAAAGCCCGATAGTGTTTTCCTCGGCTGATTTATTTCAAGAAACTCAGATGCTTTTCACATTCAAATGTATGCTTGTAGCCAAGGATGAGGCACCATAAAATACGGTAAGAATAGTAGAAAACCAGTACATTTTTGAGAAAGCAAGCAATTTAGTTAAAAAATAATGTATATAGGAGAAAGGTCAAATTATCCAGAAGTTTTGTCAAGTTCTTGGTAGTTGCCTTTTTCCACACAAAAGTATATTTGTTTGCACAAGCTTCAATCTTGGTTCCGTCAATAAAAATAGCATCGCCGGAAATTTCGCCGATGTCTTTCAGGTATTCTGTTACTTCTGCAAGGATTTTTTGACAGCAGGGAGCAAAGTGAATGCTGCGAAAGCGTGCCAGTGTTGCATGATCTGGAACTGGCGCACCTTCTAACAGAAACATAAAATTAATATCACGTTTGCAATTAGATTCCATAGAATGAGACGAAAAATCTCCGTTCATGTAAGAGTAGAGCACAACCTTGAGAAGTATGCGAGGTGACGCATGATTTTCCCTTATTCTTTCATAAGTGGAATATAGGTCAGTTAAATCCATAGCCTCCACAAACTGACTGAGTAACCTCACCAAATCATTCTCAGGAATTATGCATTCAAGATTTAACGGAAGTTTTAGTTGATATCCGTCCTGATTTAAAGTATAATTCTTGTGTAAAATATTTGGGTTTAGCATACTTATATTTTACCATAAATCCCTTACTTTTCGGAGTTTGGGATTTATTTTTTGAACTTATTTCAGGGCAAAAAAGTGCCGCCGCACTTACGAATTTTTATTCGTTAGTGCGACAGCCCCTTTCTGTCTCATACCAAAATGACGAATATATCCTTCCATTTTTTCTGTTTTGTGATACAATTTGTTTGTAAAAAATGAGGAGAAATCAATGAAAACCAAAAACATTGCAACATTTTACGCCATTCTCGCAGCCGCACTGTATGCGTTCAATGTGCCTTTTTCTAAATGGCTTCTGGGTTATGTGGAGCCAACTATGCTGGCGGCATTCTTGTATCTTGGTGCCGGCTTGGGTATGTTTCTTTATCACATTTTTTCAGGTTTATGGGTAATTCTTCTCCCGCCGAGCCGCTTACAAAAAAAGAATTGCCCTATACGGTAGCAATGGTGGTTTTGGACATCTTGCCACCGCAATCAGAACTGTGATTGTGATTGTGATGTCATGGGGAATGGTATTTCTCACAAATTCCCAAACCGGAATAGCCGAAATCAGCAAACGAAGCTGGCTGTTTTTGATCCTGTCAGGATTGGCAACGGGCGCTTCTTGGCTTTGCTATTACAAGGCATTGCAGTTTGGGGATGCATCCAAAGTTGTTCCCGTTGATAAATTAAGCGTTGTGATCACATTGGTTTTGGCATTTGTTTTTTTGCACGAGCAATTTACAACAAGATCGTTGATCGGCTGCTTATTGATTGGAATCGGTACTTTGGTAATGGTTCTGTGAGGGCTGTTGTATGGCTATGGATTTAAAAGAAAAGGCAAAAAAACTGAAGACGGATATTCCTGCCGTGTTTCTTGCATTAAAGAGAAAAGAAACGCCGTGGTATGCGAAATTTGTTGCAGCAACCGTCGTTATTTACGCTTTGTCGCCTGTTGATTTGGTGCCCGATTTTATACCTGTTCTCGGTTATTTAGATGATGTTATCATACTTCCTTCATTGATTGCATTGACATTAAAACTGATTCCGAAATTAGTGTTTGCGGAATGTCAGGCACAATCTGCAGAAATGTGGGAAAACGGCAAACCTAAAAAATGGTATTATGCGATACCTTTTGTTTCAATTTGGGTGGCAGTCATTGCATTCATTGTCATAGTTTTTGTTTAAGTTATGGAAAAACAAATTGAAATTTGTAGGTGTGAATGATGAAAACTTTATATATGATTGGTGGCACTATGGGAGTTGGAAAAACAACTGTGTGCCAACAGCTCAAACAGGATTTACCGAATAG
>JAZQJZ010000022.1:0-1540 GCA_045541915.1 Eubacteriales bacterium | reverse complement strand
CCAATGACAAGTAAACGATACGTTCGATACAGAAAGCCAAACCGATTACCAATGCGATAGCAGGCAAAGCCATAAAGCCAGCGTCACCTTCGATAAACTTAGTCTTCAATTCCTTGTGGATACCACCTTCTTCAACTACAGCTGCGTCAGGAGCGTCCTGAGCCATTACTGGTACTGAACTGAGAGTCATTGCTCCCATCAATGCAAGCATTGCAAATAACTTTTTCATTGTGTGTAATTTTTTAAGATTAATTAATTAATTTATTTTATACATCATTTGTTTTTCTTCTTTCTCCGACCGTTTTTCATAGTCTTGCGGAGAGAGCGGGATTCGAACCCGCGAAACACTTTTGGCGTTTACACGCTTTCCAGGCGTGCCTCTTCAACCACTCGAGCATCTCTCCAAAACGGGACTTTTGAGGTCCATTCTTCAAATCGGCTGCAAATTACAAAGAATTTCGGGAATAGCAAGCGATTTGAGACACAAATGTACCTTTTTTTTTTATGCAAACCATTTTTCGAGGGAACATTCTTGCGTCAACCCCTAAATTTTAATAAACTTTAAACACTTATTCAGAGATTTTGAATACTTTTAAAGCATTTGCCGTAGTTTGCCGTTCCACTTCTCCGATTTCCACTCCATAAAGTTCGGCCAGCTTCACCGCTACCCTTTTCACGTACGAGGACTCGTTCCTCTTTCCTCGAAAGGGAACCGGAGCCAGGTATGGCGAATCCGTTTCCAATACCAAACGATCCAGCGGAAGTACTTTCAAAGCCTCGGGCAAAGTGCTTTTTTTGAACGTTACCACACCATTGATTCCAACCATGAAACGGGAATAGTCCAGCAATTCCATAGCCTCATTCACCGTCCCCGTGAAACTATGAAAAACACCAGTCAGCTTCGTCTCTTTATAAGGCTTCAGGACATCGAACAATTCGGGGAAAGCTTCCCGACAATGGATGACCAACGGCAGTTCCCATTCCAACGCCCATTGGATTTGTTCCTCCAGCACCATTTGCTGTTCTTTTATATAAGTCTTGTCCCAATAAAGATCCAATCCCACTTCGCCAATGGCGATATAAGGATGACCTTCCGTCAATCGTTTCTTCATTTCTTTCACCTTCGGCATGGCATCGGCATCCACCGATGTCGGATGAAAGCCCAACATCGGGAAACAATAGCCGGGATATTGACGGCATACACCGAGCATGGCATCTACCGAAGTATCATCAATGTTGGGCATAAAGATTTTCTCGACACCAATTTCTTTGGCACGAGCTATGACTTCGGGGAGGTCATCGGCAAAATCCGGTTCAAAAATATGCGAATGGGTATCTATCATGGTCAAACCTTTCTATTCATCAAGCCACAAGCAAAATCCTTCAAGACAGCCTTTCGTTCGGAAGACGCTGAAACTTTTTCCAAAACATCGAGACCTTCCGAATAAAACGCCTCGACCTTTTCCTCACAACGCTTTCCCACTCCTATTTCATTATAAAGAGCCGTCACCGCCGCAATCTTTTCGGCCGGCACATAGTC
>JAZQJZ010000021.1:0-31341 GCA_045541915.1 Eubacteriales bacterium | reverse complement strand
TGCTTACTACCTTTCCTTTATTTTCGGTCATTGTTTTGCCTCCAACCTATCTCCATTTAAAATGGAGTCGTATATATTTTTGTATGCTTTTTCTCCGCTCTTTGTATCAAACTGCCTTATGCGAAGAAGCAATTTTAATTTTAGTCCGTAATAGAAAATATAATCCTCAGAAAAACTATCCATAGGTCTTAACGCTTCTAAGATTTCCAAGCGGTAACTGTTTAGATATTTTTCTGCTTCCATTGGATTTTCGATTTCTATTGCTGCACTCGCTGCCTTGATATACTCCACTGGAAAAATTCTATTCTCTGTATCAAATGGCTTCTTCATTTTCTCTGCCCGAACTTTGCCAAGAGCAAACCGAAGGTTTCTCTCGCTTTCGTTCCAGGCATCAATCAATGCAGAGCCGGAGTCCTCGCTGTTTTTGGGAGGTGATAGGGTAAGCTTACTCAGCATTTCCTGCGCCTTTTTTCCTAAAAAACGGTTGCAAAGCTCTGCAAATCGTTCTTCGGTAATCGGAAGCGGAGTATTTTCACTTATCCCATCCAAAGACGGCAGCTGCGATATTAAATAGTATTCAGCCATAGTTATTACTTCGCCTCTTTCAAAAGCTCGGTCACCTTAGGGCTAAGATAATTTGAAAGCATATCCACAACTGCCTCTGCTGAATAATCGTAATATGCGCAGCCGTCCTTTACAGCAATACGGAATCCACCGTCAAAATTATCCTTCGCCTTCAAAGTGATACCCTTTAACATTTTTTCTTTCAGTGCTGCCAGTAATGTTTCTTCCAATTGATTAAGGTCTTGAGTATTCAAAATTACCGCAATATCTTCTGCATCAGGCTTGTTTGCCCAGTTTTCAACAATGCTGATAATCAGCCCTGCGAATGCATCCGATGAATATACAGCAGTAACATTTTCGCTCACGATAGCATTAAGCTCTCTCGTTACACTTTCTCTGAAAGAAATAAGCAGATTGCGACCCGCTTGACGAATAGCATCCTCGCTTGATTTCGTCATTCGCTCGTTTTCAACTTTTGCGCCGGCTAAGATTTTATCTGCCTGTGCCTGTGCATCAGCAATAATCTTTTCGGCCTCTGACTTTGCCGCCTCAACGATAGCCTTGGCTTCTGCTTCAGCGGTTTCAACACCATCCTTCTTAATCTGCTCAATAAGCTCCTGAAGTTGAACTTCCATAATTCTATCTCCTTTTATATTTAGTCAAATTTACGGCTAAAAAACAAAATGGAACCGACTTCCTCTGCAGACAGCTGGTTCCATTTACATCTATTATTTTGATTATTATAACACGCCCCATTATTTTAGTCAAGTTTTCATAGAAATCTTATAAAGCAAAAATAAAAATGCTTTTTCATTCAATCCACGTATATCCACCTAAAAAGCAAATTCAAATAAATAACCGGACAAGTCTATAACTCATCCGTCTTTGTGACAGTTTGAATATTTAATTTTGCCTGCTCAGAGTGTGTGTTTCTGACGCATATTAGAAAGTATTCTGCTCCTCTCTAAAATCGCCGAAAAACCGATTTTGACCGGATTTAGTGCAAATTGAGTTGGACAAAAATCAGCGCAAACCCTGGTGTTTATGCGGCTTTGGGGCGGTTTGCCCTATTGTTGCGAATGAAATGAGTAACAAGGTTCTCTCAGCCACCGAAAACTTGTTTTCGCATGTGGCGCGAGGTTCTTATTATTTGTATTTGAGGAGATTTATCCTACGCACAATTTACTTTTGGGACGGAATCTATTTTAATCGGTATGATTGTTTTTAAAATTTTTCTGATAGTGCAACGGTGATTCGCCAAATCGCTGCTTGAAGATTTTTGAAAAAATATAGATATCAGAATACCCAACAGAAATTGCCGTGGTAGTTACACTATACCCTAGGCGAAGAAGTGTTTTCGCTTGTTTCATACGGTATTCTATTAAATATTGTTGGGGAGAAATTCCCTTTCTTTCCGAAAACATTTTGGAGAAATAGGTTCTTTCCAAATGAACGCTTGCTGCTATTTGCGAAACGCTCAAAGGTATCATGTATTGAGAGTGAATCACATTGAGTGCTGCATTAATAGGATCTTCTTTTGTTTGGTTTTCTTCCATTAGAAAAGAAAACAACTCCCAGAGCTGAGCAAGTATAAATTCTGTTTTTCCGTTATGAAGATTATGCGAAGCTTTCATGTGCTCGAAAATACGTAATGCTCCCGGAATATCATAGCAATCATTCAGTTGTAGTGGCGGAGTTCCTGTGAAACCCACCCAAATATATTCCCAGGGGTCTTCCGAATCCGCTTCGTAATAGGTTTCCGTAAAGGGTGGGATAACAAACATCATCCCGCCTGAGAGGGCATACTTTTTTTCGTCAATTTGAAAAACGCCCTTCCCGGAAACAACAAAATGAAAAAGCCAATGTGTACGTGTTGCAGGGCCATACCCATGAGATTTTTCGCAAGATTCAAATCCAAACCGAACAGGATTTATTCTTTCATAATTTTTATTTATAATAACCTCAGAATGCATAGCCATCTCCTGAAAACAACAAAAAAACAAATTATTTATCTCATGATAACATTTGTTTTTACCGCGTGTCAAGTTACAATGAAAAAAACGGCTTATGGAGGTTATGAATATGAAACTAACGTTCCTTGGCGCAGGGAGTACTGTTTTTGCAAGAAATGTCATTGGCGACTGTATGAGTTCTGAGGTTCTGCGTGACAGTGTATTTGCTTTATACGATATCAACGGCGAGCGTGTCGAGGAAAGCAGAACAATTTTGGAAGCAATCCGCAAGAACTATGGCGGTTATGGACGTATCGAGTGTTATGTCGGAGAAGAAAACCGCAAAGAAGCACTCAAGGGTGCAGATTTTGTTGTAAATGCCATTCAGGTTGGTGGTTATGATCCCTGCACCATCATTGATTTTGAGATTCCGAAAAAGTACGGCTTGCAGCAAACGATCGGTGATACTTTAGGTATTGGCGGCATTATGCGCGCACTTCGCACCATACCGGTGATGCAAGACTTTGCTGACGATATGGCAGAGGTTTGTCCGGATGCTTTGTTTATGAACTATACCAATCCGATGGCAATGCTTTCGGGATATATGCAGCGGTACACACCGATCCAAACAGTTGGCCTTTGCCACAGCGTTCAGGTCTGCTCGGAGCGCCTTTTGACGGCGTTGGGTATGGAAGACGAACTGGAAGGAAGAAAAGAACTCATCGCCGGTATTAATCATATGGCATGGCTTTTGGAGATCGAGGATAAAAACGGAGTGGATCTGTATCCTGAAATCAAGTCAAGAGTAGATGCCTATCTTGCCAAACCTGATGCTACTGACAAAGTAAGAATGGACTATATCAAGCATTTCGGCTACTATTGCACCGAATCCAGTGAACATAACGCGGAATACAATATGTTCTACATCAAAAGCAAATACCCTGAGCTGATTCAAAGATATAATATTCCAATTGATGAATACCCTCGCAGATGCATAAGACACATTGAAGGTTGGAGCAAGGACTATGAAGAAATTCTCCAAAAAGGTGTAAAAGAACACACACGAAGCCGTGAATATGCCTCCAGAATTATGGAAGCGGTCGTGACCGGCAATCCCTACCAAATCGGTGGCAATGTGCTGAACAAGGGACATTTGATTGCAAATCTCCCGGAAGATGCCTGCGTAGAAGTACCTTGTTTGGTAAACGGAAGCGGCGTTCATCCCTGCTTTGTTGGCGCGTTGCCCGTGCAGTGCGCTGCGATGAATATGACCAATATCAATGTTCAGCTTCTGACCATTGAAGCAGCAATAACCAAAAAGAAAGACCACATTTATCAGGCCGCAATGCTGGATCCTCATACCGGCAGCGAACTGGATATTGATACCATCAAGAAGATGGTTGATGATTTGATTGAGGCCCACGGCAATTATTTACCCAAATATCAATAATGAAAACAAGCGAGGTGAATTTCACCTCGCTTGTTCTACACTTAGTACGTAAGAGTTGGGTTCTCGTCGGCTTGATTGATGGGAACCTGGACCTTTTCGCCGGCCAGGTCGCCCTTTACCGTTTTGTACAGCCAACTACGCAGGGAACGGTTGGGGGAACTCAGCACGTGCTGAACATAAAAGATGGAAATGTGATTGACCGGATCTACAGAGGCAAAAGCGCCTGCTGCGCCTGCCCAACCAAATTCTGTGCGAGCGGGATCTTGCAGAGGTGTTCGCATTCCCAAACCGTAGCCAATGCTGTTTCTGCCGGGAGTTCCGGAAACGAACATGGCCCGTTGCTTTTCTGTCAGGCGGTCGGTTGCCATCAAGGAAATGGTTTCCTTTTTCAGGATCACATCGCCAATACGTAAGGCCTCCAGAAACTTGATAAAGTCTTCCACCGTAGAAGTGCAGCCTGCACCGCCACTGGCATATTCTTTGCCCGGGCGGAAGTTGTTTTTCCAAATCGGAAGGAATTCACCTGTCTCCGGATTGTAGCGATACTGATGGGCAAAACCGTTCCAATCTTCCACCGGGTGCAAAAAACTGGTGTTTTCCATTCCCAGAGGATCAAAAATATGATTTTTTAGGTACTCTCCAAATTTTTCATGGGAGAGGACCTCCACAAGCGCCCCCAATACATCGTGGCTTAAGCTGTACTTCCAGCCCTGGCCGGGCTCAAATTCCAAGGGCGTTTTTGCCAAAAGGTTTACAAACTCCACCGTAGGACAGTTTTTGTTGCCGTTTTCATAATAATCCAATATTGCAGGAGTTTTAAAATCATAATTCATGCCGGAGGTCATTTGGAACAGATCGTAAATTTTGATGGGATTTTTGGCCTTTTGAATCCCGTTTTCTGTTTTGACGGTCATATCCTTGAAGGCGGGCAAATAATCAGACAAATTGTCCTCCAACTGAAAGAGTCCCTTTTCCCACAGCTGCATGGCTGCGGTGCAGGTGATCAGCTTGGAGCAGGAGTAGATGTGAAATTTTTCATTTCCCTTCATGGGGATCTTTTCTTCGGGATTGGAATAACCTCCCATATGTCGCAGAACACATTCTCCGTCCTTATAAACGATCAGGTCAAAGCAGGGGATTCCTATATCCAGGAAATGCTGGCATAGCGCCTTTGTCTGTTCAAACATATTTTTTCCTCCAATGTTAATTCTGCCTTTCATTTTACAACAGATGACGATTGAAGTCAACTTCCTTCCGGAACAAAGCTTTTTTGCAAAAAATCACCTTAATGCGCGTGATTTCATGGGTGTGAGCTTCTGTTGAATCCCGGTGTTTGATCCTGCAAAAAATATGAATTACAATTTTTTTTTGCAACGGTTGACAATTCATTTTTCGAGGGATATAATGAAGAAAATCTTAGCAAAGGAGTTATATAATAATGAAAAAATTAAGCGCTTTGATTGCATTGATGCTCTGCATCACCATTGGTGGCGTATATGCTACCTGGACCTATACCCAGACCACTGACGTTGCCGATGAATCGGTCGGTGCCGCGATGAACCTGACCGGCGTTGCTTACGCAGGCAGCTACGGTACATACGAAATCGACAAGTCCACCCTTTTGCTCACCATTGACCCGAAAGCCGGTACCACTCACACCACCGCTCTTCAGGTAGCCGGTGAAATTGTGGTTACCTTCACTCCCTCCAATGTTGCTCCTGTTGAAATCAAACAAAACGGTGTTCCTACCAAATTCAGCTTTTCGCTCAGCAACGATTCCTGGACCTTTGATGATGGTCACGGTGCCGGCTCTAAAAGTTTGGTTTCTTTAACGAATCCCGGCTTGCACAATGTTGATCAGTGGGTTCCGGTAGGCGACGGCTCGTTCACCTTCACCCTCAGCGCAGCACAAATTGCCGCTCACCTGAATTTAACCGAATTTGTTTTGGATACCAAAACACTGTACGATGAATATACCGTTGCACTCCGCGCCGGTCAGATCGTATTTAGCGTAACCGACGGTAGCACCGCTGGAGCCGCTTCCATCTAAAAAAACATTTTACGGCTATCCTATGCTTCGGTATAGGATAGCCGAGTTTCATTGGTGAATTTTATGACAGCGTATGAAACCTATGTTTTCATTCTGTGTTTTATCGTTTTTTCGCTGTTCACACTTGTATTTTCCTATGTGATCGCTACCATTGTGAAGCAAAAGCTTCTATTGATAAAGCATGGCCTAGAAGACGAAGAAATAAAAAAAGAGCAAGACAAAAAGGCAAAGGCAAGTCGCGTTGCAAGCATTTGCACGACGGCGATTTCTTTGCTTGTTTGTGTTGCCCTTTTGGCTTCCTTTTTGTTCTCGCTATATTTGAATTTCACCAAAGACAAGGCCCCCAACGGCATTCCCTCTCTTAAGGTTGTGAAAACCTCTTCTATGGCAACAAAGAATCAAAAGAACACCTATCTTTTTGAAAATGGCCTTGACGACCAGATTCAAACCTTTGATTTGATTGTCACCCATCACCTGCCAAAGGAAGAAGAACTTGCTCTTTATGATATCGTAGTTTATCAAAAGAATGAGACCTTCGTGATTCACCGCATTATCGGTATTGAGGAACCCAATGAAAAGCATCCAGACTGCCGCCATTTCTTGCTGCAGGGTGATGCCGTTTGTAATCCCGACGAATTTCCCGTGCTCTACAGTCAGATGCAAGGAATCTATAGGGGAGAAAGGGTTCCGTTTGTTGGTAGCTTTATTTTGTTTATGCAGTCTCCGGCAGGCTGGCTTTGCATTCTTCTGATTTTGTTTGCAATCATTGTGACTCCGATTCTGGAAAGAAAACTGGAGGAAGAGGCAAAAGCGCGTTTGGCTCAAATCGATGCGGGAAAACCCCAAACCGACCATTTGGATGCCCGCTTAGCAAAAAACAGTGACGCTTGCAACAGGTGCGCGAAATGATGAAACGTTTTTTGCTTCTTTTAACTTGTCTTGTTTTGATCTTCTCTGTTTGCGGCGTTTATGCAACTTGGCAATTTGCCATGGAGAAAGCAGTCCCAAAATCCGCAGAGCTTCCCCTTACAACGGATCGCTTTCGCTACCCTGAAATGGTTTATATTACTAAGGTGGAACATCTCCCCGGAAGCGGAACCTATACCACTGCCACCTATTATGACAATGTCCTGGCAAGCTCGGTAACCGTGCCAAAGGGAACGGATTTGACCTTTCGTATTACCGTTTTTAATAACACCTCTGTGGAGCAGGGCTTTGATGCCGTTGTTACTACAACTTCAGGGTATGATAATTCTAATATCACCTTTTCCTTGACCAATCTGAAGCGTCCGTATACGATCGACGGTGTTATGGCCGATGATGTAACAAGAATTCCCGCACAGCAAAAGTATCAATATGAAATTACCTTTCATTTTGCGGAAAACACCAGCGATTTTTCCAATGCAACATTGAATTCAGCGTTGAATTTTGTGTTCAAGCCCTTCTCTGAAATTGACCCCGAGCACTTTACCTCTCCGGTTGACGGCGCACTGGAGGCGTTCAAAAAGATTTTGAATACTCCCGTGGACAGTGCGAAGCTTTACGGTATTATGGACCAAAGCAGCGGTACCGGCGCTTACGTAGGAAATGTAGTAGGAAGCTCGGACAATGATACCCGGATTCTGGATGAATTGTTTGACGGAAATCTGCACCTGATGCTCACCGATCCCGAAACAGGCGAGCTTGTAAAAACGAACCTGACCTGTATGATCAAGCAAGAAGATCTGGACGGCGACGGCAAAGCTGAAATGACCATTTATATGACCCCCGATGATTTGTCCAATGCCGGAATTTGGTCCTCCATCAAAAATGTCTATGTGGGCGTATTTACGCAGGTAACCGATGCCAACGGAACCACCACCTGGTCTCAGCTTGGAGAGCTTTATCACGGCACCTCACAGTGCAACGACTACGATTCTAATATCTTCAATGGATTTGACCAGTCCATCAACACCGACCGTTGGCGCTCTTCCCAGGCATATCACGGCGTCAAAAGCGGTTCTACCATTAAGAACATTATCACCGGTTATCAAAATTCTCTGAAATAGAAGATGGAATCAAAAAGCAGCGACCCAATTGGGGTCGCTGCTTTCTCTTTTTTTGCCATAGGATGATAAAAAAATTGCTTTTTTATTTCTTCCAACAAAACTGAACGATGGGGAACGTCTTGTCCCGGGCAAGTCTTTGGTAAACCGCCGGGGCCTCTTCGGGAGAATGGGTTTCATCGACCATAGAGGAAAGGTGCAATCTTCCGCTTTTTGTTAAACGGACGAGGGATTCCATATCATCTTTTTGAGACCACCAACCGCCGTGAGATTCCCATTGCGGTCTGGCGTGCGTGTGAGCACCGATGAGGGTAATGCCGGGGCCGTGTACCTTCCGATAGTAATCGATGGTGAAATTAGAGTCTCTGGTGCAACCGAGAAGCGCCACTCTGGCGCCTTTTGCCATGCAGTCGAGAATTCCTTCTAAGCCTTTTCCGATGCCGGTTACTTCAATGCCGACTTTCGCGCCGCCGCCCGTCAATTCCTTCGCTCTTTGTGCAAAAAGAGGATCGAACGGATCAAGGGCAAAGTCAGCTCCGCAAGAAAGCGCTTTTTCTCTTTTCTTTGGATCCGGATCTACGGCAAGGATGGGACAAGCCCCTGCGGAACGCAGGAGGGGAAGGGCCAGCAGCCCAAGAATTCCCATTCCCATTACAATGGCGCTCTCTCCCAATTCAAGGCGGCATTTTCGCATGGCGGCCAGAGGAAAGGTGGCGATATGGAACAGCGCGCCGTCTTCAAAGGATACATCGTCCAACAGGACCACGTTTTTGCGGGGAAGATTGACTGTTTCGCTGTGGGTACTCCAGGACAGCGCCACCCGATCACCGATCTTCAGATCCGTGATGTTCTCTCCCAGGGCAGTTACCACCCCTGAAGAGCTGTATCCGCCGCAACGGGGAAAAATTGCAGTCTTATCCTCTGGTTTGGTCCATCCGCAGTTGAGATTGCCCGTAAGCTTTGCCCGTTCTGTGCCGGAGCTGATGGTGGAAACGGAAAGATGTACCTGCACCTCTCCGGGCTTTGGTTCAGAAAGATCTTTTTCTACAAACTTTGCCACCAGCGGCTCTGTAAATAAAATCTGTTTTGTCTTCATAGTTTTCTCCTTAAAGGGAAATGTCTTCTTTGAAATCGCAAGAGATGCCACAGGAAGCCAACAGGATCCGATGAACCCTTGCTTCCCGCAACAGTTCTTCTTTGGTGGAAGGGCAATCTTTCAGGACGCGCTGCGCGAAATCATAAAACATCGCCCAATAACGGTGATAAGGTGCGCAAACCTCGGTTTCTCCTTTGTCTCCCCATTTCAAGGGAAGATCCTTCTCTTTGCGGAAGGAGGAGATGCTTTGCGAAATGCAGTGGTATGGCTTTTCTTTCCAATGCTCTTCCAGTGGACGAATTTCCACCGTGCCAAGAGAGCCGCATACCACCAATTGTCTGCGCATAAAGCCGCCGGGTTCGGCAGCGCTTGCCTTGCAGAAGCTCATACCGTCCGGATAGCGAAATGCTACCATACCCAGATCGTTTGCCTTGTGCTTTTCGGGAGTGGTGCAGGCGTTCAGAGGTATGATCTCCTCCGGAGTTCCCAGAAACAAATGAATCAGATCGATCAGATGGCAGCCCAGGAAAAAGGTCATGCCACCGTTGAACTGTTCCAGCCAACGGCGCTTCTCATCTTTGTCGTCGCGGCTCATATGCGCTTCCACGGAATAGATTGTTCCCAGCTTTCCTTCCTTCACTTGAGAAAGGGTTTTCTGTACCAAGGGATGAAAACGGTAAACATAGCCAATGCCGAAAACCTTTTGATGGTTCAGAATGGTAGACAGCATCGCTTCAAAATCTTCTGCGCTTTGGCTACCGGGCTTGTCCATAAACACATGGAGGCCCTTGTCTGCCGCCATTTGAGCGAAAGGAACCAATTTCAGATCTTCCGTTTCGATCAAAGCTGCCTCCAAGCCGGGAATGGCAAAGGCCTCTTCCAGAGTCAGCTCGGGGATGTGCTCAAAGTTTTCTTTGAAATTGGGCTTTAAGCCCTCTTCTCCTTCCACCCGGACAAGACCTACCACTTCAAAGACATCTTCCATAGAAGCGATACAACGGAAATTCGGCAGAGCGTGGTCGTGCCCAACGCCGATCTGTACGATTTTTACTCTTTTCATACTGTCTTTTTCTCCAGGTAAGCGTCCAAAGCAAAAAAGCTCTTGGGGATGATTCCCTTTGTGGCCAGGCTTAAGCCTTTGCGAATGGGCATCAGATCCTCCTGCACAAGTCCCGCATCTCTCAATACCTTGCTGTTATCCACGCTTCGATTGTAAAGGCGGTCATAATAAAGGATAAATCTTGCCCAATTCAATTTTGTTTCTGTAGGATTCTCACCTGTCATAAGGGGTATAAAGTCTTTTGTTTCGCAAAACTCTACTTCCAGGCCAAGGGTCTCTTGGTAATAATCCACAACCTCTTTCCAGGTTAAGGTCTCTGCGGTAGCAATGTTATAGATCTCTTTTTTCGCTGCAGGATTGAACATCAATCCGCCGATCATTTTAGCCACATCTTCTCCCCAGATCATTGTGGTCTTTTTATCCAGCGCCTCGTAAGGAAGCACCATTTTCTTTCCGGCGTATGCTCTGAGTGCAACTTCGTTTTTGCTCCAGGTCAGAAGAGGCATACGTCCGGGGCAATATACTGCGGTGGGACGGAGAATGGTCCAGTTTTTGGCTTCAGAGCCGGTCAGAAGATCTTCCATCTGGCATTTTACCTGGGCGTATCCGGTTTTATGATGCCAGATATCGCAAGGATCAAGACTTTCCGATAAGCGGGGTGAATTTTCCGTCAAGGGGGCGTTGGGGCTGTCAGCATAGACCCGATAAGAGGAAAGAGCAAAATAATGATCGGTCTGGTTTAAAAACATCTGATAGCGGCTTTTGTAAGAGTCGATGTCCCGATACCACATGAAATCCACTACGGCATCATATCCTTTGGATAAAAATTGCTGGAGAACCTGGTTGTCCAAGGCGTTGGCAAAATGGTAGCGAACACCGTCGATGTCTTTGTTGATCTCACCTACAAGAGCATCTACCGCATAGCCTTTTTGCGCCAGAAGGGGACAAAGGTATCTTCCCATGGTTCCGGAGCCGCCGATGACCAAAACTTTTTTCATATTGTTCAGTCTCCTTTTTTTGTTTTCTTTTTTTCATTATAAATCATTGACCGCGGAATGAGGAGGGAGTATAATACTAAAAAAGAGCACAATCCTACGGGAGAATGATACAATGAATCGAGAAGAAGAGCATTTTTGCAGATTTTTCGTGAAGAGAAACATTAGATACGGTTCCTATACAGCGGGTACCAAAGTCGGATTTCCCGCACCGCGTCTTGCTTTTATTAAGCGAGGAAGCTGTGTTGTGGAAACCAGCGACGGAGAAGAGCTTCATCTTCAAAGAGGGGATCTTTGGTTTCTTCCTAAATTGACTTCTTATGTTTCCCATTGGCATGGAGATGAAGACGTGCTTTTTGATATGGTAGAATTTGATGTGGATTTTATTTCTCTTTATTACCAATCCATGCAGGTTCTTTGTATGCCCGAGGTAGAAAAGGATTTCGACCTTCTTTTGGAATCATGGGAAAAGGAAGATTCCTTTCAGTGTCTTTCTGTTCTGTATCAGCTTCTTCATCGGGTGCTTCCAAAACTGAAAAAAAGTGAGAACCGATGGGGTGATCGCATCCAGCCTGCTTTGAAATATCTGCGTGATCAAAACTCCGAAACGGTTCGGGTGGAGGAAGCTGCCGCTCTCTGCTATATGAGCCCTTCCCGTTTTTTTGAGGTATTCCGGGAGGCGGTGGGCGTATCTCCCATTCAATATAAGAATCAGATCAAGTTAGCGCGTGCACAGGCTCTTTTGATGCAAGGAAAAACAACCGGAGAGGTCTGCGATATCCTTCATTTCTCCTCTCCCACTTTTATGCGCCGTATGATGAAAAAGCATCTGGGTTTGACCCCGCTTGATATCAAGAAGGGAAGCAGCATCTGAACAGATTCTTCAACCGGCGTTTGGCTCTGTTCTTGAGAAGATTTACTTTTTAAAGCTGTTATAATAGAATAAAACAAAGGCGGTGATACCATGCGTTTTTGCGAGCAAACAAAGAAAAAAGCCATAACCTTCAGTTACGACGATGGAATAACCCAGGACATCAGACTCATTGAATTGCTCAATCAGTATGGGTTAAAATGTACCTTCAACCTAAATTCTGATCTTTTGGCTCAACGGGGGATTCTTGGTCGAAGCGGACGGAGGATTTCTCACTATAAAGTGCATCCGGAGGATGTAAAAACCATTTATGAAGGCCATGAGGTTGCGGTTCATACCCTAACCCATCCAAGGCTGACTCGCTGTGATGATGCTGAAGTCATTCGTCAGGTGGAAAAAGATCGATTGAACTTGTCTGAACTGGTAGGATATGAGGTTGTTGGTATGGCATATCCCTGCGGCGGCACAAATTATGACGAGCGTGTTGCGGATCTGATTCGGAACCATACCGGTGTTAAGTATAGTCGAACCATTACCACAACGGGAAATTTCGATTTACAGAGCGATCTTTATTGCTTTCACCCAACGGTGTATCACCTGGATTTCGAGGAAATGATGCGCTTGGGAGAACAGTTTGTGTCTCTGACACCCGAAACACCGAAGATCTTTTATATTTGGGGACA
Source organism: Eubacteriales bacterium (assembly GCA_045541915.1). Taxonomy (GTDB): domain Bacteria; phylum Bacillota; class Clostridia; order Oscillospirales; family SIG627; genus RGIG5579. The sequence goes on along the minus strand of JAZQJZ010000021.1, from coordinate 18,575 downwards.
TTCCTATGAAATGGACTACGGTTCGGACTATTGGGTGAAATTAGAAGAGTTTTTCAAACTGATCAGCAACAAAGACGATATTTTTTACGGAACCAATCGCGACATTGTTCTGTAAAACAAAAAAAGCGAGGTGAATTTCACCTCGCTTTTTATATGCAGTTTACCAGCGCTTCGCCGACGAAAGAGCAACTTCCTTGATTGCCAATACCATATTGCCCTCGCTGCTTTGCTTGGGTCTTTTGGTGATGCGGTCATAATAGTCGTCGGAAGAAAAGGCTGTTTCAAATGCCTTTTGAATGTCGGAACGAAGATCCCGGTGCTGATCTCCGATCCGCACCAGTGCCATTACCGCTTGGGACATAAACTGGAAATAGATATCATCATATTGGACAATTTTATAACGTGTGGTTTGAACATTTTCTTGGTGATATACGGGCTTATCCTGCTCCTTGGGATCGCAGATCAGTCGAATCAATTCCTTTGCGATCTCTCTGTCACCAAGTCTGCCCAGCCAATAGATCGCCATAAATCCTCGCAGATTGTTGTTTTTGCGGCAGTCCTTGAGCATAAGGGGATCTCTTGACAGCGCCATTTCCCTTAAAACCTCGTTTCCCTTGGAGCTTCCCAAAGCCGCCAAAGCAAAGGCGGTGTGTTTTCGAGTGTTTTCATTGGTAGATTGTAAAAGCGCTTCCAAATGGGGAAGGGCGGCTTCTCCGATTTTTCGGGCAGACCAGATTGCTTCTCCCGGCTTTTCGGTTTTTAAGCCTTCCTCCAGCTTTTCCGGATCGGTGATCCATTGAACATCTCTTGGGGTCAGGGGCGTTTTGTCCCAGTCCTTCTTGCCGTCCACGCGGTAGCCCCGGTTGTCACTTTCCTTCAGGCAACCGCTTTTGTTCAGTCTCTCTTTTAACTGTGCATAGGGAACCTGGCGCAGTGTTTGATTTTGTGTGATGGCAAGGGTGGCCCACTCTGCGGCGCACTCTGCCACTTTTTTCATATCAAGGATCATACGAACACAGCTGGAAATATCCCGATCCACGCCCAAAGCGCGACAGGGAACCAAAATGCCGTCATAACCCTTCGGCAGAATGGCCTTGTAGGGCACGGCGATGGTAACATTGTAAGCACCCAGGTTTGCACCGATGGCCCAATCTCCCAGGACTTCTCCGTCAAAGGCAATGTCCCAGCCGTGCTTATCCAGATCCGCATAGGAGTAGTACATGGGCGTCTGGGTTTGCTTTTCTGCAAACAAATCCTCAAGATGCGCCATCTCTTCTGCAATAATTCTCTTTCCCTCCCGAAGTCCCAGTAAGGGCATTTGCGAGATCTTTGTTTTTCCCACATATTTATCTTTCATATCGAAGGATCTGGAAAAAAGGATCGCCTTGGATAAGGCATAGGGATCCGATTGATCCACGCGACCAAAGTCAATATTGGTATAATGATATTTTTCCCCGTCAAATACCATAGAGACCAGAGAGTAGGGCTGGGTCTGACCGTCCGTTTTTCTTCCCATTTCCGTTTCACAGCCTGCGATGGATGCTACATCCGCCTCAGCGGTGCAGTCCATTACGATCTTGGCCTTGTAGTTTACCAGCGTTCCGCCGGTCAAAACACGAAGACCAATCACTCTGTTTTCTTCCAAAAAGACGCCGCAAACCGATGCTTCATATAAAATCTCTGCGCCTTCTTTGAGAAGAGCCTGCTCTGCAATCAGTTTTCTGCTTTCCGGTTTTGTGCAGGTATAGCGCTTTGCAAAGCGGACGACCTCTTCGTCCAGCTTTTCATAATGGCCTCCGGGGCAACCGAAATAATGACCGCTGATGCCACCCACGGTGTGTGTGCCGCCCACAGCGGTAAAGGATTCAATGCCCAGAACAGAAAGACCGTTTTCCGCAGAAATGAGGGCCGCGAGGGAGCCGGCGGTGCCCAGCCCGCAGACGATCACATCAAATTCTCTTTCAAAGGTCGGCTCGGTGATGCTTTGCACCTTCCGCTTGCCTTCCACCATTTCAGAAAGATATGTCATTTTCCACCCTCCTTAAATCTCAAAGCCTTTTTCAAAGGCCTGTTGGGAAGTCTGGTACCGCTTGGACGGGAAATACAAAATACCGTCCTTTGTTTTCGGATAATCCTCTTTGACTTGATAGTCAAATTCATTTGCAGAGAGGATCAAGCGCTGGGTTTCGGAAAATTGCTTTATGATATCCAGCGCCGCCGTTCTTGCCGTGTCATATCCACATTCAAGCGGAACCGGGCAATAAACCCGATAGCAATCCCGCCCCTTTGCTTCTTCCAAGCGCAAATTCGAAAAGACCGGTTCTTCCTTGCTTTCGATCAGCAAATTATAAGTTTTGGATACACTCATCTCGGCATTGCATCGGGTATCAATTACTTTTTTGGCATGATAGGTGCAAAATCCTTTTGTGTTGTGGGTGATGCAAGAGAACCCATCGCTTGTTTTTTCAACGGAAACCAGTTCGGTGCAAAATAGGGTGTAGCAGCATTTGAAATGAGAGTAGATTTCGGTTTCTTCCACCGAAAAATCCAAAGTGCCAAAAAATTCATAGCCTGCCTGGGCTCTGCGTTCGACCACCAGACAGTTTTCTCTGTATTTTTCCGCAATTCCGGCTGCGGCAAAGGTAGCTCCCAGAACGATTACTTCATACATAGTAGCATTTTCCTTTTCCAAAAGTTATTTTCTTGTATTTATCATAGACGATGGATCGGTAACAATCCACCTCTTATTTGTCTAAAAATTCCGATTTCTTGCAATTTGCGGGAATTTGTGATATCATAGAAAAAAGGAGGGAAGGTTTTTGGTTGTTGTAAATAAGAATAATTTTTCTGTCCATACCATTCAAAAATTACACGACTCTACCTCGACACCAAAGAATACGTTTTATGCGGATTTTAAGATCTGTCTTGCTCTAGAGGGGGAGGCGGTTTGGGAAATTGAGGATCAGTCTCATCCCATCCAAGCCGGTGATATTGTGTTTTTGAAAATCGGACAAAAGCGGTGTTTTACCTCGTTTGGCGAAAACGGCTTTAAGCTCTGTGCTTTCACTTTGACACGAAATGCTTTTTCCGGGATCCATCATTTTGTGTTTTTTTTGGAGTGCATCAAAAGTGGAAAGACTGTGATCAGAGACACTGGACTTTCGCCCATATTGGGTGAGATTTATGAGGAATGGAAAAGAAAATCTCCTTTGCGATATGAATTGGCATCTGCCAAGCTGACCGAGTTTTTTATCAAGGCAGAAAGAGAGGCCAACAATCCCTTTGCTCCGGCCACGCAAAGTCACTATGAAATGCTGGACTGGATGGACTATATTGACTCAAATTTGACAAGCGGGGTCAGCTTAGCCACCGTTGCAAAGAAGGCCGGAATGACGGAAAGCTCCTTTTCCCGTCGTTTTGCTGCTGTCAATGGCATTTCCTTTAAAAGATATGTGGTGGAAAAGAAGATCCAACGGGCGATTCTTCTCCTTCAGACCACCAATCGGAAAATGATCGATATCGCACTGGACAGTGGATTTGACAGCGTGAGCGGTTTTTATGATGCCTTTAAAAAGCAAACCGGCACCACTCCCAGCCACTTTACCGAATTTGAGATATAAATCAACAAAAGCGGAGTGAGTTTTTCTTTACTTTTTGATTCTGGTATGATATAATTTACTCCACTATCAAGGACGAGTATTTTGATCTCAAAAGGAGTGTTAAAATGGAAGAAAAAGAATTTGAAGGAATGAAGTATCTGATCTCTTACCCCAAGGAATTTCAAAAGGAGAAGCAATATCCTCTGATCATTTTTTTGCACGGCGCCGGCGCTCGCGGCGAAACGACCGAGACTCTGAAAACCGGTTCTCCCTTATTGAAAACAAAAGAGCATCAGAATACAAAGGGCTTTATTCTCCTTGCCCCCCATTGTAAAAACGGAAACTGGAATGAATGGATGTCCGTTTTGATTCGTTTTGTAGAGCAGACGCGAGAACTTCCCTTTGTTGATAAAACCCGTGTTTATCTGACCGGTATCAGTATGGGTGGCTACGGAACATGGGAGCTCTCCATTCTGCGCCCCGATTGGTTCGCTGCAACAATGCCCGTGTGTGGCGGCGGATTCCCTGCTTTTGCAAAAAAACTGGTGGATGTTCCCGTTCGTGCCTTTCACGGACTGCGGGATAAAACAGTAGATCCCAGTGAGAGCTTGGAGATGGTAAAGGTAGTGAACAACACAGGCGGACACGCAGAATTGATCCTCTTTCCCCACTTGAACCATCGTTGCTGGGATGAGGTTTATTCCAATGAAAAAAATTTTGACTGGCTGCTTTCCTTTACCACCGAACGGGAGAAAACCCTGTTGGAAGAGTATACCGGCGCGTATTACGGATAAAAAAGCGAGGTGATATTCACCTCGCTTTTTTATTTTGGTTAGATTTATGCCATGGTTTCCAGCATTTGGATCACAAGCTTTCCGATCATTCCGGCATCAATGATACCCACATCAGCATCGGTCAGATCGTGGAAAAGTGCGGTTTTTCCGATCATAGCAATTTCAGTCGAGCCTTTAAAAAAAGCACCGGTCTTTCTCCCGGTCAATTTCGCAATCGCTATCAAGCAAAGTGAAATATGCAACTTTTTTTAAAATTGTATTTTTTCAAATGGTGTGATATAATGGGAAAAACAAGCAAAGAAGAGGTGGAAAAATGGAAGAAAATGTATTGGGAAAAGTAACATATTTGGTTTCTTACCCTGAAAATTTCAGTGCGGATCAAAAATATCCATTGGTTATTTTCCTGCACGGAGCCGGTACCAGAGGGGACAATACGGAGCGGTTGAGAGGCAATTCTGTTTTTAACAAACTGGTAGAGCGTCAGTCTGAAAGAGGCTATGTTGTTTTGGCACCTCTTTGCAACGTGAAAAACTGGAATGAAATGATGCCGTATCTTATTGATCTTGTGGATCATTTCAGAAATCTGGAATATATCGATCCAAAGCGCGTGCATCTCACCGGCAACAGTATGGGTGGCTACGGAACTTTCGAACTGGCTTTTCTTCGCGCGTCCTGGTTTGCCTCCATTATGCCCGTGTGTGGCGGCGGAATCCCTGCTTTTGCAGGAAAACTGGCAGAAGTTCCCGTTCGCACGTTCCACGGAATCTGCGACACGGTGGTGGATCCTCTGGAAAGCCTTGAAATGGTCAAAGCGATCAATCGAAAGGGCGGCAACGCGGAATTGATCCTGTTCCCGCAATTGAAGCATAATTGTTGGAACAAAGTGTATTCCACAGAAGAAAATTACGATTGGCTTCTTTCCTTTACCACTGATCGGGAACAAAAACAGTCGGAAGAGTTTTCCGGCGACTATTACGGATAAAGAAAAAGCGGAGTGAATTTCACTCCGCTTTTTTGATATCAGGTGTTTTTCATAATGACGGTGCCAACACATTCGCTGACGTGCTCGCAAGCGTCGGCACAAGCTTCAAAGCATTCGTAGATCTCGCGCCAGGAAAGAATCTTGATGGCATCAGAGCGATCCTTGGTCAGCTTGCGCATGGAAGCAAGGAACAGTCTGTCGCAATCCTCTTCCGCATCGTTTAAGTCCACGATCAGCTTGTGGATCTTTTTGGAATGCTTGAAGTTTTCAAATTCACTCATCAATTCGTGCATCAAATCGCAGGATTTTACCAGGTTCTTTGCAAAATCAATCGCTTCCGGTTCCACCGACTGAATGTTGTAGATATAGAACTTCTGGAGGATCTCTTCGATGGTATCAGTGACCTGATCCAGATTATGGCTGAGCATATCCAGATCCTCCCGATCCACCGGGGTAACGAACGCCTTTGCCAGAGCGTCGTTCATTTTATGCTTGTTGATGTCGGCAGAATGCTCGATCTTGTGCATGTTTTCGATCATGGATTCAATTTCTTCAGGATTGTATTGCTCCAGACATTCCACAAGATAAAGAGCCGCCTTTTTGGAAAGCTCGGCACCAGCCATATAGTTTTCAAAATAAAATTTATCACCTTTTGCCATTTTTCAATTCCTCCTATCAGTTAAAGATCAATAAGAACAGTTTGGTTACCAAATAAGCTAAAAGTCCGCAACCGGGGAAGGTCAGGATCCAGGTCAGCACCATTTCCTTTACCACACCGAAGTTGATGGCGGAGATCCGTTTTACTGCGCCAACACCCATAATGGAGGTGGTCTTCACGTGAGTGGTGGAAACCGGCAGACCGAATACGGAACAGAACACCAAAGCCAGAGAAGAGGCAATGTCTGCCGAAAAGCCCTGGTATTTTTCCAGCTTCACCATATCCATACCAACGGATTTGATGATTTTTTTACCACCCATAGCCGTGCCTGCGCCCATCACAATGGAGCAAAGGATCATCAGCCAGGTGGGAATTTCAAAGGTGGATCCAGCCGCGCCGGTGCCTTGCAGAGTAAATACGCAAAGCAGAATAATGCCCATAAATTTTTGTCCGTCTTGAGCACCGTGCATAAAGGCCATAGAAGCTGCACCTACGATCTGTGCACCTCGGAAAAAGGGTTCGGTCTTCGGGCGGTTTGCATGATAGAAGATCATGGTGACCAGTTTGCAGATCACCCAAGCCAATCCAAAGCCAAGCGTGACGGAAATGAAAATACCGTAAATAACCTTCAGCCACTGATCCCAAACGATGGCATCCATTCCGCAAAGTGCCATTGCGCCGCCGGTCAGACCGGCAATCAGAGCGTGGCTTTCGCTGGTGGGAATACCAAATAACCAAGCCAGGGTTGCCCAAATAACAATGGCGAGCATTGCTGCACACAACACAATGATAACAGTCCGGCCCGAGTTTTCGCCGAAATTGACCATACTGGTGATGGTTACTGCCACTTCGTTGCTGATTTTGGTCATCACAAAAACGCCGAGAAAATTGAACACAGCAGCCATTAAAATAGCGGCTTTTGGCGGCATACAACGGGTGACCACGCAAGTGGCGATGGCATTGGGGGCGTCTGTCCATCCGTTTACCAGGATTACGCCCAAAGTCAGCATCACAGCCACAAATAAAAGCGGGTTCGACGTCATCTGACCCCAGAACACCAAGATTGAATCCATAAGCATTCCTTTCTTATAATAACACTCATTTTTACCTCGAATTACGTCGATTATATTCTATTTTAGAAAGAATAAAATGTCAAGTATATTCTTGTTTCGAAAACGCATATTTTTTTGTAAAAAAACGTCGTTTTTTAGTTTGCAAGTTTGTGGTAAATTCATTTAAAAACAAATTTGCTCATTTTGGATTTTGATTTCTCCTACGGAAAAAAGCATACCGGTCCCATTGGGGCAGCCTATATTGAACGGGATGCCATTCTTTACGCTAAGGATTGAAAGGACCGATACACCATCCTTTGGATGTACTATGATTTTTACTCGGAGAAAGAGCCATCGGAAAAGATTTGAAAAAAACGAGGTGAAATTTCACCTCGTTTTTTGTGTGCCAACCGTCAAACGGATCGCAAAAACTGAGAAGGAGAGCGCAGGTTAAACCACAATAATCTGGTTTCGCTCACTGGGAACAAAATATTGTTCCACGTTTTTTGCGTTGGTAATAATGCAGTCGATGGACTGAATCGGAATCAAATTGTAGGGGGTGGTTTTCAGAAATTTGGTTTCATCGCAAAGGAAAACGGTTTTTCGGGATTGCAAAATGGCAGTTTTTCGGATTTGTGTTTCCGGCAATGAAGGATCTGCAAGCATCCCCTTTTCACTGACTCCGTGGCAGGAGAAAAAGAGCGTATCAATGTTGAACCGCTGGATAAATTCTTCCGCAAAGCTACCGAAATGTGCCAGAGAATTTTCGAATATTTCTCCACCGGTGCAGTAGGTTTTGATCCCTTTTTTCACCAAAAGTGTGGCCAGCGGGATTCCGTTTGTAATGACGGTGATCTGTTTTTTTTCGGAAATGAAATCGGCCATTTGCAGTGTGGTGGTGGAGGAATCAATGAAAATAATATCGTTGTCCCGGATCAGCTCTGCCGCCGCCCGACAAAGGGTTCTTTTTTCATTGGCGTGAACCGTCTTTCTGAAATTCAAGGGGGCCACAATGTGCTCGGATTGGATCATTTTTGCCCCGCCGTGACTCCGGATGATCTGATTCCGACGCTGCAATTCTGCCAAATCCCGGCGAATGGTGGGAAGGCTGACAAAAAGTCTTTTGCTCAAATCGCTTGCCGTTACATACTGCTCCTTTTCCAAAAGGGAAAGAATTTTATCGTACCGTTCTTCTGTTATCATTTTAACCTCTTTTTGATTGATTTTGATCGTTTATCGAATTTTTGGCCGTTTATTGACAATCATATTTGATCGTTTTATTATAATGCTTGTAATTAATGTTGTCAAGTTAGAGGGAAAGAAAATGTATGATGTTGCCATTATCGGCGCGGGCGTTATAGGTGCTATGACCGCAAGAGCACTATCAAAATACGATCTGAAGATTTGTGTTTTGGAAAAGGAACATGATGTGGCCATGGGAACCACGAAGGCAAATTCGGCCATCGTCCATGCCGGCTTTGATGCCAAGGAGAATAGCCTGAAGGCCAGGCTTAATGTATCCGGCTCCCGTATGATGGCTTCTCTTTGCCGAGATTTGGGAGTCAAATACAAAAATAACGGTGCTTTGGTGATTGGCACTTGCTCGGAGGACCGGAATGTTTTAGAGGAACTGCACAGCCGCGGGATACAAAACGGTGTCCGGGGCCTTAGAATCCTGGAGGAAAAGGAATTAAGGGAAATAGAGCCCAATCTTTCCTCTCAAGCGCATTTTGCGCTGTATGCGCCCACCAGCGCCATTGTTTGTCCGTATGAACTGACCGTTGCGGCTATGGGAAATGCCATGGATAACGGCGTTCACTTAAAATGCGATTTTTCAGTAGAACGGATCGAAAAAGAAAAAGAGGGATATCAGATTTTCTCTAAAGAGGAATTGGTAAGTGCGCGTTTTGTGGTCAACTGTGCCGGACTGTTTGCTGATCGAATTGCCTCACTTGTAGGGGATCTCTCTTTTCGAATCCATCCCAGAAAAGGAGAGTATGTTCTTTTGGATCGGGAATGTGATGGCTTGATCTCCCACACCGTCTTCAGAACCCCCACTAAAATGGGGAAGGGTATTCTGGTGACGCCAACGGTGGACGGCAATGTGCTTTTGGGCCCAACCTCTTACGATATGGAAGAGAAGGGAAATACCCAAACCACCGCCGAAGGTCTTTCGGAAGTATTGGAGAAGGCCTCCGAGAGCGTGAAAGGAATTCCTTCGGGTAAAGTCATTACATCCTTTTGCGGCTTAAGAGCGGTGGGAGATACCGGAGATTTTATCATCACTTCCCCCGAAAAGGGCTTTTGGAATGTGGCCGGAATCGAATCTCCCGGTCTTTCTGCTTCTCCCGCCATAGCGGAAGAGATGGTTTTACATTTGAAGGAGCAGGGCCTGGAACTGACGGAAAAGGGAGATTTTTGCCCCGTTCGAAAGCCAATGCACGCCTTTCGCGATGCCACTCTGGAGGAAAAGAACCGTTTGATCCGCGAGAATCCTGCTTACGGCAAGATCATATGCCGCTGTGAAAATGTGACCGAAGGAGAAATTTTAGATGCCATCCGCCAACATCCAAAAGCCAGAGATCTGGATGGAGTAAAGCGGAGAACCCGCGCCCAAATGGGCCGTTGCCAAGGGGGCTTTTGCAGTCCACATATCATCGGTCTCTTGGCAAAAGAGATGGGGATCCCATACGAGAGTGTCACCAAATTCGGCAAAGGATCTTACCTGAATATCAAGAAAACAAAATAGGGAGAAAACATGAAAGACTTGGTGATCATCGGCGGAGGACCGGCTGGAATGAGCGCGGCGCTTGCCGCTTATGAATGTGGCATCCGGGATATTTTGATTCTGGAAAGAGAAGAGCATCTGGGCGGAATTTTGCAGCAGTGTATTCACAATGGCTTTGGATTGCATCAATTCGGAGAAGAATTGACCGGTCCGGAATACGCTTGGCGCTATGAAGAAAAAATAAGGGAATTGGGCATCTTATATAAAATTGGCACCACTGTGGTGGATCTGACCGAAGACAGATGCATTACGGCTACCAATACCCAAGACGGTATATTTCAAATCCGGGCGAAGGCGATTGTTCTTGCAATGGGCTGCAGAGAGCGCCCCAAGGGTGCCCTGAATATTGCCGGCACCAGACCGGCGGGAGTCTATAGTGCCGGCACCGCCCAGAAGCTTGTGAATCAAATGGGGTATCTTCCGGGAAAAAATGTGGTAATTTTGGGTAGCGGAGACATTGGACTGATCATGGCAAGAAGAATGACCCTGGAGGGGGCATCTGTCCGTGCCGTTTGCGAATTAATGTCCTATTCGGGAGGCCTTGCAAGAAATATTCAGCAGTGCTTGCGCGATTTTGATATCCCCTTAAAATTGGGGCATACCATTGTTAAGATCCACGGAAAGGATCGGGTGGAGGGAGTTACCATCGCCCAAGTGGATGAGAATCGAGCACCGATAGAGGAAACAAAAGAATATATTCCTTGCGATACCGTGCTATTCTCCGTTGGATTGATCCCCGAAAACGAGCTTTCCAAAAAAGCAAATATTACCCTGGATCCAAGCACAAACGGTGCGGTTGTGGATCAAAACAGGCAGACCTCGGTGCCCGGAATTTTTGCTTGCGGCAATGTGCTTCACGTTCATGACCTGGTGGATTATGTTTCCCGGGAAGCGGAAATTGCAGGACGCGCCGCGGCAGAGTGGATCTTTGGGAAGAAAGAAAAGAATCCAATTGATATTGAAATCAAGACGAATGAAAAGATCCGTTATACCGTCCCCCAAAGAATCACAGAGGAAAAAGACATAAGCCTATATTTTCGCGTTAGCAGTGTTTTAAAAAATGTAAAGCTTATCGTTTTCGACGGTGAAAAAGTGATTTTATCTCAAAAGAGATGGAAGGTTGCTCCGGGAGAAATGGAATCGATTTCCTTAAAGAAAGAGCAGCTTGCCGGCGTAAAGGAGATCAAAATATCACTGGAGGAGTCAGGTCTATGATCCGGAATTTAACTTGTATCATTTGTCCGTTGGGATGCCCCCTTTCGGTGGAACTGGAAGGGGAAAAGGTGATCGACATCCATGGTTATACCTGCGCCAGAGGAAAGGAATACGGAAAAAGAGAGTGCACTTCTCCCAAAAGAACGGTGACTTCCACCGTAAAATGTATCGATGGCAGTATGATTTCCGTCAAAACCGCCTCTCCGATTCCAAAAGAAAAAATGGCACAGTGCATGGCGATAATCAATGAGATCACCTTGTCTAAACCGGTTCATATTGGAGATGTGATCCGAGAGGATGTATTTGGAAGTAACATTGTGGCAACACAAAACAGAGAATAAAAACAAAAAATGGCTGCAGCAGAAGCTGCAGCCTTTTTGCCATTTTGAGAATGGTAAATTATAGCATGGTCTGGGTGTCGTTGGGGTCACCGTTTCTGGCAAGATCGTATTCATAGGACCAATCCAGATCCCGGTACTGCTCGCCGCGAGGATCGGTCTGGATCCAATTTGTGAGCATATCCAGCATCTCTTCCGTCCAGGTAGCACGGTCGATCTGGGCAGTGGTAAAGCGGCCCTGACTGATCATTTCAAAGCCGAAATCGTCCTTAACATGAGTTTTGGCAGCGCCCTCCACAACATCCGCAACCAAATGAGAGGGAATGAAAAGCACACCGCCACCGGCACCGTACACCACGTCGCCGGGGAGACAAACGGCACCGCCGAAGGAGGTGATGTCGTTCCAATCCTTCATCACAAATTCGCGGATGGGGGTGGGATCGATTCCGCGATAGTACACCTGGACGTCGGGAACCTTTTTCATCTGTTCCACGTCGCGGATGCCACCCCAAACTACGGCGCCACCGGTTTTGGTGTGCTTCTGAATGGCGGTGGTAAGGTTTCCTCCAAGGAAGGTTCCCTTGTAGATCTTATCGTACATATCGCAGACCACAACGTCACGCTCCACAAGGCTATCGATCACCCACTGATTGTAGTTTCCACTGAGACCGTCTTCGGCACCGCGAGCAAACTGCAAATCCTGCAGATCGGGACGGGTGGGACAGTAAGTACAGGTAACGGCTCTGCCTACCAGTTTTCTGCCGTCATCGTGAAGGGGAGAGAGGGGAGCAAGACCACCGCCTACGAACTGGTGCTCGTATCCCAGAACGAAAATGGGCTTCCAAACCTCCTCCAGCGTCATTTTATACAGTGCGTCAAGGTGCTTATCGGCTACCTTGGGTCTTCCGTCGGGGAAGCGTTCTCCCTTCCAAAGGGGAGTTAAGGCGATGATTCTTTCGCGATCGTTGAAATTCATATGTATTCTCCTTTAATCCGATATGGTGATCAAATAGGTGGCATTTGCAGTCAAATACAAGGTCAGGGGCTCGGAGCCACTCTGTACCTTAATAGGCTTTAGCTTTCCTTCCTCACGAAGAGCCTTCAGCACCTCGTCAGTCATCTCCGGCTTGCCGGCTCGCTCCCACATACGATAGGGGTTGTTGTTTTCCTTATCAATGCACCAAATGGTGACCGTTTTGTTGGAAATATCTTCCGCAAAGGTGACCTTTTCTGTGATAGCGGGGAGATTCTCTTCAAAGTTTTCAGAGCAGTAGGTCAAAAGGACAGAATAATTGCCTTGATCGTCCTTGGTGGAGACCGCGAAAACATTTTCATTGTCAGTTCTGCTCTCCACCAACAGATCTTTCATTTTGGAGGTCATCAGGTGGGCATTGTAGATGGGCTTGGTGATAAAGTTGAGGGTGAAGAAATTGCGAAAGCCCGTGAAATCGGTAACCATCTCATGCTGGCCGGAAAGGCAGATCATCATCTTGGAGATGTTGATACCCGACTGGATCAGCTGATGGATAAATTTTGCGAAATATGCGGAGAACACCTCGTTCTCACGGAAAATGAGTGTCGGGCAATCTTCCATATTCTTAAAGCCTTGGGTAGCTGCGCCCCATTCGTCAAGGATCAGCTCTGTGTTTTCAAAGCCGTACTTGCGCATGGTCTCCAGGTAAGGGCCAATGGCCTTTTCAAAATGGTTTTGCGTAGTCAGAAGCCGGGTGCCGGCGTTTAAGGCTTTCGGCGATGTGCCGTAAGTGTGCAGCGCAATGTAGTTCAGCTCTACCCCGGTCTCCTTTACATGGGCAAGGAAAAGATCCAGGAAAGCAACCTTGCTGGCAAGTGCCGGGCCGCCCACTCGGATGCCCTTGGAGGCACGGCGTACACCTTTTACAAAGGCATCATAGAGCTTGCAGTATTCTTCGCATTTGGAAACAGAATCGCTGCTCTCCAAATTGCGCATCCAGAAGGCACCATCCGGCTCATTGTGACAGTGGCAGTGCCACTTGGACACGGTTTCTTCGCCGTAGCGCTCGACAATATGCTTGGTGTATTCATAGCAGATCTCTTCCCAGACAGCGTAGTCCTTTGGGGGCGCGGAGTTCCACATTTTCCCTTTGTATCTCGTTGCATTTTTGGCAGCGCTAAAGACGAGATTGTTGGACTGGGCAATGCAATCGGGCATGCCGGCATAGGCCAGAAGGATATCATAACCTTTTTCCAAAAGGTAGTCCAGCCGTACATCGTTAACACGGAAGTCGTAGCAAAGGGTGCCGTTTTCATCGAGGTAAACGATATCTTCGAACATGGTATATAGCCGGATCGTCTTAATAGCGCCATCCTCTGCCATGCGGTCAAGGATCCGCTTTCCCCAAGGATCCTCAATGGCATCGGTAGGGTGAAAAAGAGCATGATTCCAGAATTTTGGCTGTTTTTTCAATATGTTTTCAGAAATGATAATCATATCTTTCTCCCTTCTACACTTTCCATAATTCCTTTTAAATAGCCAATGGCAAACAGTCTTCCCAAAGCATCGTAGCCGGGCAGAGTGGAAACCTCTCCTGCCATGGTGGGAACATGATCGACCCGAATGGGAACGTCAATGCCGCATGCAGCATAGTGCTTTAAGAGCTCCGCCATGGGAAGCTCGCCGTTATCATGGTAGGTTTCGCGGAATCTGGTGGGAACGCCGGTGGTATTGCGGAAGTGAACGAAAAAGATCTTTTCTTTCCAGGCCTGGATCAATTCCTTCAGGTCTTCTCCCATAATGTGGAAATTGGCCTGACAGAAGGTAACACCCAGGTTTTTGCTTTTTACAATGCCTCCAACTGCTTTTTCGATATTCTTTCGGTTGATCATAATTCTCGAAACGTCGCCCAAGCGGGGAATGGGCGGATCATCGGGATGAAGAGCCAGAAGGATTCCGTGCTTTTCCGCTTCCGGGATCACGGCTCGAAGAAAATACTCATAATTTTGCCAAAGCTCTTCTTCGGTGATACAGGCGCCGGTGGGACGAAAGGCCTCCAGGTCAAAGCCTGTTACCTTGGCCCCGCCTCGTTCCGTAATATCACTGTGGGTTCTCAGCCAACCAATGTGTGCCATCCAGTTAAAGCAGATGGTGCGAATGTTAAGCCGATCCATAATGGGGAGCATATCCAAAACCTTCTGGATGGATTCGTTGCGTTTTTCATCTCCGGCTTTAATGTGATCGTGTACCGCGTTTGGCATGGGTTCCACAATGACCGGGGTCACGCCAAAATTGATAAAGCGATCGTAAACCGTTTGCCAGTGAGAGGGATTGGACAGATCAAAGTCATCCTCCTCCGGCAAGCGAATGACGCCGTGGCGCACACCGCATGCAGCAGCAATGTCCCACGCAGGATCCGGGGTGCTTCTGAAATAATCGGTCAAAAGCATATCAGACGCCTCCCAAGGTGAGGAATCCTCCGTCAACAGGAACGGTAATACCGGTTACAAAAGCGGCATTGTCCTGATCCAGAAGCCATCTGACACAGCCCAAAAGATCCTTGGCTTCGCCAAATCTACCCATGGGAGTATGGCCGATGACGCTCTGTCCTCTGGCGGTGAGACCTTCCTCCACTGTGCCCAGATAAGCGCGGCTTCTTTCATTTACCATAAAGCCAGGAGCAACGGCGTTGATGCGAATGCCGGCAGGGGCAAAATATGCCGCCATGGATTGGGTCAGATTGGTAATAGCGGCTTTACTCATAGCGTAAGCAAAGCAACGGGTCAAGGGGCAATAGCTATTCATAGAAGCAAAATTCACCACTGCACCACCGCCCTTGCGGATCATCTGGGGGGCAAAAGCCATAGTGGGGTAAAAGGTTCCCATGGTGTTGATGCGAAGTACACTCTCGAAGGCATCGGGGTCGATATCGAAAAGTCCTTTTGCACCTTCGGGCATCTGACCGGTCAGTTCTCTGGGATCGAATTCTGTGATGGTGGGCATTGCCTTCGCATTGTTTCCACCGGCACCGTTGATGAGCCAGTCACAACCGCCAAACTCTTTTTCTACGGTTTCAGCAAGTTTTGCCACCGCATCCCGATCGGTAACATCGCAGGGAACGGCCAGGCAAACACCGCCGTTTTCCAAAATTTCTTCTTTTACCTTTTCCAGTTTTTCCAATGTTCTGCCTACCAGAATAACGCGGGCACCAAGCTTTGCCAGGTCCTTTGCAATTTCGGAACACAGGGTTCCGCCGGCTCCGGTGACCACTGCCACCTTGTCTTTACACGTTTGGTTCATTGTTTTCTCCTTTTTCAACGAATTTTATCTTTTGCGTTTTGGTAACACATTTTATGGATGATTTCTTTTTGGAGGGTAAAGGGAAGATTCCATTCGCATTTTTCATTTTGATCCGATAGCCAGGAACATAAGATCCTTCTAAAATAATCGTGCCGTACAAAGGACAAAATGCTGCGGGAATCCGTGGTCATACCGATAAACTGCGAGAGCACTCCAAAGGATGCAATACAAGAAAGGGCGTTTTCAATTCCCATTGCATGATCGCACCACCACCAGGCGGGACCAAGCTGTACCTTGGAAGGGGTATGATCTTGTGAAAAGGATCCTTGCAAAATGGCAATGGGTGCCTGATCATTGAGGTTAAGAGGGAAGAGTACCGTATCGGGAAGACCGCCGGAGCCTTCCATTTTGTTGAGAACTTCCACCAGAGAATTCAGGTCGAAATTTGTTCCCGCGGCGGCATATCCTCCTGCGGCGCCTGCCAAATGAGCCAGTCGATCGCTGGTGCGGCGCTTGGCGCCCAAATGCAAAAGAAGGGTCCAGCCGCGTTTGGCATATTCTGTGCCAAGTTGCGTTAAAATTTCCGATTGTTTTTTGTCTTTTTTCGGATCAAAAAAATCCACATCAAGAGAATGATCCGCGAATCGACATCCGCAGGTGGAAAACTCATCCAAAAGAAGGGAGATTGCCGAAAGATAAGAACGGTCGGAATCAATCTTTACCTTCGTTTTGTTGGCAAGATCATCGATGAATTCCTTTGTGGGAGAGAGCAGATTATCTCCTCGCAGAGAAGGGGCGGCAGTGGAATGACGGAAAGAGGAAAGATCATCTAAAATCGATGCTACGGGCGCATGGTATTCCACGCCGAATCTTGACAGCAGAGAATTGGTTGAAAACTCATCAGAGGCGAGCTTTTCGGTGCACTGGTCATACAGATACCGCACATTTTCTGCGCAAGGGGCTTCGTTGATTCCAAAGATCTGGAAAAGCTCCATTTTGCACCAGTCGTAAACAGGGGTTCCCACCAGATAGGGGAAAACGGAAAAGAACTTTTCCATTTTTTCGAAAGGCTCGGCATCGCCGGTGATAAAATGCTCTTCAATGCCGCAAATTCTCATCAAACGGTGCTTGTAGGGATCGCATGCAAGCCAAATTTCATAAAGATTTTCAAATCTTTTGTTGGTTGCAAGGTCGGAATGGGAAATGTGATTGTGAAAGTCAATAATGGGAAGATCCTTTGCCGCTTGGACATAAAGGTTCTTGGCATTCTCGCTTTTCAATAAGAAATGATCGTTCATAAATTCACCTTTTCATATTATTTACAATTCGAGTTTATCACAAATTGAACCTTGAAACAAGGACAAATACGATATTTTTTAACACAATTCGATCGTTTTTTGTTGACGAAAAGAAAGGGGAAAGGTACAATAAGATGAGGTGAAAATATGAAATATCAGTATTTTTTGCAAGAACCGGTATTTACGGTGGAAAGCATTAACATTCAAACGGTTTCCAGACCGGAGCAGTTTCGCCATTCGTTTCGGAACGGACGGCTGAAACACGGCTTTGTTTATATTGTCAAGGGTAAAATGTGCGATTTGTTTTCTTCCGGGGAAATGAAGAGTATTTTGCTTGAAGAGGGAGAGATGATCTTCGTTCCCAAAAACACGGTTTATACCGGCGTTTATCTGGAAGACCAAACGGAAATTGAAATTGTGGAATTTGATTTGGCAAAAGGATCTCTTCCGGAGTATTTGTCTGTCCCCACCAAAATTGAATTGCCCAATGCGGCAGAGCTGATCAAGGCATTCTTCAATCCGGTGGAGAATCACGTGACCAACCACCCTTATTATTTTCTCTCCTGTCTTTATCGCCTGCTTTGGCAGGTGGATGAAAATTATTCCACCATTCCCAAAAAATACAAACGACTTCAGGGGGCGCTTTCGGAATTGGCAGAACGGTGGGATCAGAATGAACCCGTTTCCTATTATGCCGGACTTTGCGATATGAGTGAGGTGAGCTTCCGCCGCTTGTTTCGGGAATATACCGGATTTAGCCCCATTGAATACCGAAACGATATCCGCTTAAATCAAGCGAAGATCAAATTGCAAAGCGGAGAATACAATGTTTCGGAGGTGGCGGCGAAATGTGGATTTTCCAATCTTTCCTTTTTTACTAGGCTATACAAAAAGAAATTCGGTTATACACCGAAGAAAGAATAAGAGAAAAGAAAAATGGCTGCAGCAAAATGCTGCAGCCAAAAAAATTGCCATTTGGTCAGGAACGAAACTTAGGGAAGCAGAGGCTCGTTGATGTTCCAGCAGACATAGTAGGTACCGATCTGGCCGGCAACTACGAATTCGTCCTTGTACTCGGTCTTCAGAGAAGCGATTTCGTTGGTAGGAACATCGTCGATCAACTGCCAAGTGCCGTTCTTGAAGTTGGTCAACATGTTGTTAGCGTCGTCAGACAGGGAGAACTTGATCTCCTTCATGGATACGTCTGCAGCGCCGTGGTAGTTCTCGTTCTTGGTCAGGGTGATCTTGCTGTTGTGCTCCCAACCAGTCATGGTGTAAGCGCCATTGCTGATGTAGGTAGCGGGATCGGTGGCCCAGGCTTCGTTGGCAACAACGTCCTCACGAACGGGATAGTAGGTGGGGAAAGCAAGCAGCTCGTTCCAGTAAGCCAGGGGGGTGTTCAGGGTAACTTCGAGGGTCTTCTCGTCGATGGCGGAAACAGCCAGCTCGTCGGGATAGCCCTTGACCTGGTCGAACATGTAGCCGTAGTCAGCGCCCAGGGCGGAAGACGCAGCGCGCTTCCAGGCGAAGACGAAGTCGCCAGCGGTCAGCGGCTTGCCGTCGGACCAGGTCAGACCT
>JAZQJZ010000020.1:0-1593 GCA_045541915.1 Eubacteriales bacterium | reverse complement strand
CGATCTTGGAACGGATGACATCCTTCTTGGAGGACTTAATGTTGGGCATGGATCACACCTCCTCTTTTGTAGTTTTCCATACGGATAAACATTGTAACGCATTTGCTGAGCAAAATCAACCCCCTTTTTTAATTTTTTTCGCAAGCAAAAAACAATTAGAAATTAGGAATGAGGAATGAGATTTACCCAACATCCAGAACTCCCTATTCCAATTCACCCCTCACTCCTAACCCCTAATTCCTCATTCGGGAAATCTCTACGTGATTTCTTTTGTCAAGCCCTAATTTTTGCACAAAGAATTTCCTGTGGTAAAAACCACGACCCGCGAAAAAGTGGGAAATGGGTCGAATCCGGTCGCATCTTTTTATGTCAATCTCCACATGCTTCCACACCTCTGGGGAGGCTGTGGAAAACCCTTGTGGAAAACTCTGTGGAGAATGTGGAAAACTATGAGTTTTCAACAGGTATTTTGACTTTCCCAACATCCCCTCCCCCCTGTGGAAAACCCGGCTTCCCCGGTTTGCATAACACCGGTTCCGGTTGCCTGATCGTCGTGTTACGTTACCGCCAGGCGGAAGTTTCTTCCTGCCAAAAGAGGGAGAAAAAGTTGGTATCTTGTGAAAAAATGCTGTCAAAAACCATCCGGCCCCGGGTTGGCAAAAATATTTTTTGTTAATTTTCAACAAAATCTTTCCCTGTATCATTCTGTCTTCCCTGGAAATACTTTTTCTGTCAACACTTCATGACAGGAGGAACACCATGCAGGGAAAAGTGGAAATCTGCGGTGTGAATACCGCCAGACTGAAAACCTTGTCCCCTGTGGAAATGGATACCTTGCTCCACAGGGCCCGGGAAGGGGACGAAGCCGCCCGGGAAAAGCTGATCGAAGGAAATCTTCGTCTGGTCCTCAGCGTGATCCAGCGATTCGACAAACGGGGAGAAAATCCCGACGACCTGTTCCAGGTGGGCTGCATCGGCCTGATCAAGGCCATCAGCAACTTCGACCCGGACAAGCAGGTAAAATTTTCCACCTACGGGGTGCCCATGATCGCCGGGGAGATCCGGCGCTACCTGCGGGACAACAGCGCCATCCGGGTGTCCCGTTCCATCCGGGATGTGGCCTACCGGGTGCTGCAATGCAAGGAGGCCCAGACCGCGAAGCTGGGCAGGGAACCCAGTCTGGAGGAGATCGCCAGGGAACTGGATCTGCCCCTGGAGGAAGTCCATCAGGCCCTGGATGCGGTCAGCGCCCCGGTGAGCCTGTATGATCCCGTCTACTCCGACGGCGGCGACCCCCTGACGGTGATGGACCAGGTCCACGACACCCGCAACACCGAAAGCCATTGGATGGAGCACATCACCCAGGCAGGGGCCTTGCGGAAGCTCAGCGAGCGGGAGAAGCAGACTCTGCCTCTGCGGTTCTACGCCGGAAAGACCCAGATGCAGGTAGCAGCCTCCCTGGGCATTTCCCAGGCCCAGGTCTCCCGGCTGGAAAAGGGCGCCATCTCCGCCATGCGCAAGCAGGTCAGTATTTCCTAGGGAAGTTGTTCAAATTGTAGTTTATCGCGCTGTTGAAATCGACGCGTCTGGCTT
>JAZQJZ010000019.1:0-93752 GCA_045541915.1 Eubacteriales bacterium | reverse complement strand
CATTTACGTCTTTGTTGTTCAATTTTCAAGGTTCGCCGCTGCTCGACGCAGCATCGTCTATTATATCCCACCTCATCCCGTTTGTCAAGACCTTTTTTGAATTTCCTTGAAAAACTTTTTTCAAGCTCTTTCTCCGGTCCTTCCCTCCCGGGCGGCGGTGGATTTACAGTGTACCAAAATTTGTCCCCATTGTCAAGATGTTTTTTTCATTTTTTTCCAAATTTACTTTTTTCACAAAACACCCCAAAATTTTGGCAAATTGAACTGTGAAAAATCACTAAAACAGACGGTTTTATCGGTCATTTGTCACATCACCGGAACCGGAGAGTGAGATGGGCTCACCCAAGTAAGTTGGCTCCGGGCGGAAGATGCACCAGAGGAAATCCTTGCACCGGGCAAAGGACTCTCGGAAGGAATACCATTCCTGGCCATAATAGCGGGTGGCATCTGTGCAGAGAATGGGAGCTTCCACAGCGTCGCAATCCAGCCCCAGTGCTTTTCCGATCATCAACGCCCGATACGCATGATACTCCTGTGTTACAACGGTTACGCTTTCGGCGCCGAATATGGCACGGGCGCGGTATAAGGAATCATAGGTAGAAAAGCCGGCGTGATCCATAAAGATCCGTTCTGAGGGAATCCCCTTTTGGATCAGATAGTTTTTCATCACATTTACTTCGTCATAGTCCGCGCGACCGTGATCTCCGCTGACGATCACGGTCTCCGATCTTCCCTGCTGATACAGTTCAAGGGCAGTCAGC
This sequence comes from Eubacteriales bacterium, assembly GCA_045541915.1. Lineage (GTDB taxonomy): Bacteria > Bacillota > Clostridia > Oscillospirales > SIG627 > RGIG5579. The sequence continues at coordinate 92,991 of JAZQJZ010000019.1, read as the reverse complement.
AGGCGATCCTCCAGCATATTGGAGGGCGTGGCATCACTTCGAACACCGCACCCCAGGACCAAAATGGCATCGCTTCGATCAGTAGGTGACGCCCCCTCCAAAGAGGATATTTCTCCTTTGGCAGAAATGATCGCATAGGCATTGATCCCCACATACAAAACAAGGGGAATGAAAAGCACACAAAAAAGCACCAAGAAAAACACCTTCCTTTTCCTCTTTTTTACATTCTGATTCATTCTTTCCTATCTTCTCCCTTATTATTCTTTTCATTCATATTCAATATCTATAGAGAAACAAATATTGTATTTTCCCTTCCATTATGTTATAATATAGTTGAAAAGTCAAGAAAGGAAAGGAGTTATTATCATGCGCGAATTGACATCTGAAAACTTTGATGCTGTAATCACCAGCACCGACGGCTTGGTGCTGGTGGATTTCTGGGCTTCCTGGTGCGGACCTTGCCAGATGATTGCCCCAACTTTGGCGGAGCTGGACGAGGAAGTAGCCGATTTTTCCGTTTGCAAGGTGAATGTTGATGAACAGCCCCAGCTTGCCGACCGTTTTGGGATTGAGGCAATCCCCACTTTGCTGTTTTTCAAAAAAGGAGAATTGGTGAAAAAGAAAATGGGTCTTTATCCCAAAGATGCGCTTTGCTTGATCATCAAAGAATTGCAGTCATGAAGATCCGCTTCAACGAAAATCAAGAGCTGGTCAAAATGATCAAGGAAGGCTTGAAAGCAAGCGGTGGCTACTGCCCTTGCAGAAGAAGCCGCACAGAGGAAAACAAATGCATTTGCAAGGAATTTCGGGAACAGATGGAGGACCCGAATTTCGAGGGCTATTGTCACTGTCAGTTATATTATAAGGAAAAGTAATGTTCAAAAAACCACCGGCTTTCAGGCCGGTGGTTTTTTATGACTCCGAAAGAGTGGCAACGGCCACACCTTCATATTCCTTCAAAAATGCTTCTGCATTTCGTTTCATCTTCAAAACGGAGGTCTTCCCCCGGAACGAAAAGGTTGCAAGCATATTGCCGAAATACTTATCTATGATCTGCACCTTCAGCTGCATTTTCCCTTCCTCACGCCAAGCGGCAGAGGCGGCGCAATCATAGCGGTGCCCGTTATGGGTGGGGCTACCGGCGTGAAGATCCGAATAGCCAAGCTGCGGAAATTTTCCGAATACATTTTTTCCCAGGCCAAAGGGAAGCACCTTATCCCCTTGGGCATTGGTATAATGCCACTCACCTTCCCCATTCGTATTGAAATGGAGAGAAAATTTGGTGATTCCCATAGGGTTTTCACCACAAAGAAAGGTTTTGTGATTGATCTGATCCATCACAGGTGAATACGTCTCTCCCGGGAGGACACAAAGCTTCAAAGACTCCCCCGTCCTCAAGCATTCCTCGTAAGCCACCGGATCCTCCGGCAAGGAATGGTCCTGAAGATGATCCAGGATCTCATCCTGAAACGCAGTGAAGATCAGTGATTTCGCATCGGGAAATCCCTGGTTATCGCCGGTAACAGAAAAGATCAAGTCAAACTTCGGATAACAGAAGGTCAACTGACACCCCATTCCGCTAAAGAAAAAGGCTTCTTTTCCCAGACACCAGAACTGATAGCCATAGCCCCGAGTGGCAAAACCGGCAAAGCCGGTGATATCATTATCCACCAAGGGAGAGGTTGCAGTGCGCAAATACGCCTCATTCATCAACTGCTTTCCCTGCCAAGTGCCATAATTCATCACAAAGCGGGCAAATGAGACCATATCCCTTGGGGTACAAAGAAGGGCAGAGTCCCCAAAGCTATCCTCCGTTTTGGTCTTTAAAATGGTAGCGGTTTGAAAGGTGCCTAAATGACAGAAAATCCGTTCGTTCAGAAAATCAAACAAGCTTTTTCCGGATCGCTTTTCTACCAAGGTGGAAAGCACCTGGGTTCCGGGACTGTCATACCGCCAGCGCATTCCTCCCGGAACTTCGCTTTCCGATTGGTTGAAGTACAGATGGGCCCGATCCGCATCCTGATTGGAAAACCAGGAAGGAGTTACGCCGCAGGTCTGCATATTGAGCATTTGCCTAACGGTCAATTGTGACAGATACTCCGGTTTTTCCCGTTCGATCTTTTCCGGGAAATGATCGCAGATCCGGTCATCCAAAGAAAGAAAGCCGTCCTCTTCCAAAAGGCCGATGGCAACACTCACATAACTTTTGGTCTGGGAGTACATACGATGGCAAAATTCGGAATGGAACGGCTTCCAATAAAACTCACCAAACAGCTGTTCTCCCCGCATGAGGAGAACGCTGTGCATGGCAAGGCCTCTTCGCTCTAAAAGGCGAAGAAAGCGGGTGATATGTCGCGAGGAGATCCCCGCTTTCTCCGGTGTGATCCTTTCGAACATTTTATTTCAGAGAAGAAAGATCGTAATCGGTCAGATACTTTGCGGTGTTGAGCACCATTTCCTTATACAGATCCTTGGCTTCCTCCAGGTTACAGGTAACCAGGGGATCGTTGGCAAATGCCTGGAATGCCAATTTCACATCACGCTGACGAACGGCAGAGGCAACCAGCTCCTGCTCGGTGCAAATACGGGAGATGAGAGGATGGATCTCTTCGGGAATTTCGCCGGACATCACGGGAGTTACAGTGCCGGAACGGAACACGGCATTGGTTTCCACCACGGCGCCCAAGGGCAGGTTGGGAGTCTGGCCCACGTTGGGAATGTTAACATTGGTAACCAGAGGATCGCTCAGGCCCAAAATGGCGCGCATCTGGTTCACACCCTCTTCGCCGGAAACCTTCAGCTTCAATTCTTCCTCGCCGCTGCGGAGACGTTCGCTCTTTTCCTGACGCTCCTTCAAGCTACCTCTGCGCCAATCCACGCTGGTCAAACTAAAGCCCCACTGCTTTACGTGTGCAGGATCCTTCAGATACCACTTGCCTTCCATAAACTCGGAAAGGTGACGGTCGCCGGCTGCTGCAATATAGCCATATCTCAAAAACAGATCCATTTTCACTCGATGGGAGCAACGGAAGTTGTTATTCATCCAGTTGGCATCCAGATGCTTGGTATAACCGGTTTCCTTGAACTGTTCGCAGAATTCTCTGTAAACAGGGAAAAGATCAAAATTCTTATAGTGTGCTTTGGTCAGCCAGGTAAAGTGGTTTACACCAACGGGGTTTACGCGAATGAGACTTCTGTGTTCCACTTCAAGCCCCATAATTTCCTTTACGGCATACATCAACAGCTTTTGGGTGCCAAACACTTCGTGGCAGCATCCGAATGCCTTGATCTGAGGAAATGCCTGATACAGCGCCTTCACACAGAGGGTCATGGGGTTGGTATAGTTGATGACCCAAGCATTGGGACAATAATCTCTCACATAATGAGCGATCTGCTCAATCATAGGAAGGGTTCTCAAAGCACGAACAACACCACCGGGGCCGGAGGAGTCACCTACAGACTGATAAATTCCGTATTTTTCGGGTGCGTGAACGTCGGACTGCATTTCATCGAAGGTGCCGGGGAGGATGGAAATGACTACAAAGTCCGCGTCCTTCATTGCTTCTTCTGCCGTTTTGGCTGCATAATAGTTCCAGCGGGATTTGGTGTCGGGAAGATCGTTGTACTTATTACCGATGATTTCATTGTCCTGGGCTGCCTGGAAGTCAATATCGTAAAGATAAACGTCGCCGGACATATCGGGACAGGTGGCAAGGTCACTCATCAGATTCCAAGCCCAACCTCTGCTTCCTCCGCCTACATAAGCGATTTTTACATTTTCTGCGCCTTTTTCAGTGTATTTCATGTTCAAACTCCTTTCAAAGCGTAACGCCGTTTTTAAATATGGCAAGATCTTCAAATCCGCCTTTTTCACCTACTGTTTCTGCTCCCTCTGCTGTATTCAGGCAGAGATCGAACAGAGCCTTGCTTCTTCCGTTCCAATCGGCATTGTCAAGAAGCGTGCCGGCATCAAAATCGATCCAGTGCTTTTTCTTGCCGGCAAGTGTGGAATTGGTGGCAATTTTTAAAGTGGGAACCGGTCCGCAAAGAGGGGTGCCTCTTCCGGTGGTAAAGAGAATCAAGTGAGCACCGGCTGCGGCAAGAGAGGTAACGGCGACCATATCGTTTCCGGGACCGTTCACCAAATAAAGTCCGCTATCGCCATGGGGTACTTCACCCAGATCCAGTGCACCGCAAAGGGGTACAAAGCCTGCTTTCTGCACACAACCCAGAGACTTTTCCTCCAGGGTGGAAATGCCGCCGGCAATGTTTCCGGGAGAGGGGTTTTCTGCGATGCCCTCGCCGTGGGAAATAAAGTACTGACGGAAATCCTGGATCATGCCGGAGGCACGGTCAAAGGTTTCGCGACTGTTGCATCGGGAAAGGAGGATCTCCTCTGCGCCGAAGATCTCAGGAACCTCGCTCATCAGGATGGTAGCGCCGTGATCGTAAAACAGATCCGCCACTCTTCCTACCAGGGGATTTGCGGTAATTCCGCTATATCCGTCGCTTCCGCCACATTTCACGGCAATGCGAAGCTTGGAAACGGGAATGGGACATCTCTTATCCTTCTTTACTGCCGCCTCAAGCTCCTTCAAAAGAGCCTGGCCCTCTTCCATTTCATCCACACAGTCCTGGAGATTCAAGAACTTGACCCGTTCCGGATCCGTTTCCCCCAGGAAGGGACGGAAGGTTTCCAGACCGTTATTCTCACACCCCAGACCCAAAACCAGAACGCCGCCGGCATTGGGATGATGGATCAAAGCCCGAAGGATCTTCCGGGTGTTTTCGTGATCGCCGCCCAACTGGGAGCAGCCGTAAGGGTGAGTGAGCGCTTTTGCGCCGCAGGTGGCCGCGAGGCGCTTTGCCACGCCGTTGGCACAGCCGACGGTGGGAACGATCCAGATTTCATTGCGAATGCCAACCTGGCCATTCTTTCGGAGATAGCCCATAAAGGTGGCTTCTTTGTTCTTCTTTTCCGGTACTGAATAGGGATGATATTCCCACGTTCCCAAGCCGGAAAGATTGGAGTGGATATTCCGATGATCCACCTTCTCTCCTTTTTGAATGTCCGCCAGCGCGTGTCCAATGGGAAAGCCGTATTTGATCACGTTCTCCCCTTGGGCGATGGGGCGGAGAGCATATTTTTGTCCGTCGGACAAAACCTCTACATTATCCTTGGGATGAATTTGCATTGGCAAGTGCCTCCTTCAGTTCGCTCAAATCCTGATCCCAGAATGCCTTGTTGGCAAGGACCTCTTCATCGGTGTGGGTCCGGACAAAATCGATCACATCCGGATCGTCGTTCGGGGTGCCAACGCGGTAAAACTCCAAGATTCGGGCAAGACCCAGAACCAGATTCTTCGGATAGGTGCCGAAGCGGCGGTGATACTCCAGAACAGAAGGAAGAACACGCACCTTGTATTTACTGATGGAGTTGAGAGAAATGGCGGCAAGATAGTGCTTTAAGTACGGATTGGAGAAACGGGTGAGCACATCACCGGCATAAGCCTCAAGCTCTTCTCGGGGAAGATCCAGAGTGGGAATAATTTCCTTGTACAAACTATCGCTGAGGAAGGCGCCCATTTTTTCATCTTCCACACATTCCCGAACCGTTTCCAGGCCGGAAAGAAGCGCGTGGGCCACCATGGAGGTATGAGCACCGTTGAGAAGGCGGACCTTGCGAGTGCGATACCGTTCCAGTGCATCCTTGGTCACGATTACATTCAGCCCTGCCTTGGAGAAGGGCAGTTCGGCTTCCAGATCATAATCCGTCTCGATGACCCACAGGTGGAAATACTCGGAGGTATTGACCATATTGTCTTCATAGCCAAGGGAAAGCGCTTCGTCCTTGGGGTAGCCGGTATTGATTCGGTCCACCAAGGTATTGCAAAACACATTTTTCTCTTCGATCCAGCGCGCAAAGCCTTCTTCCAGATTCCAAAGCTGAACATAAGAAAGGACTGCTTTTTTCAAATTGTCACCGTTGCGATCAATCAATTCGCAAGGCAGAAATACAAATCCACCAAGACCCAAGTCATAACGGCGCTTCAAAAAGAGCGTCAGCTTTGCAGGAAAGCTTTTGGGCGGCACATCCTCCGCACGGTCCGCGGGATCAAAAACGATACCCGACTCTGTGGTATTGGAGACCACAAAGCGCAGATCGGGGTTTTTCGCTTCATCAAGATAGGACTCGAAATCATCGTAGGGCTTGACGCAGTGGTCGATCACATCCACCAGGGTCACATCCTCCCCTTCCGCGCCACGCGCCAGATGGGTGTAAAGGCAATTCTGCTTTTCCAGAGCATCGCACATACCGTTGGCAATGGGCTGAACCACTGCAACGCTTCCGCAGAAGTCGCCGCTTTCATTCATTTTCTGCAGCATCCAATCCACAAAGCCGCGCAAAAATCCGCCCTCACCGAACTGAAGCACGCGTACCGGACGGCAGGGCTTTTGATGGATCTGACTGATGTTGTTCATTGCAATCTCCTTTTTTGCCTCCCTAAATAGGGACATTTTTCTAAATATAGTTCTATTATAGTGCAAAAAAAAGGTAAAATCAACCGATTTTTTGGGAGTTTTCCCGTTTTTATTACAGATATGTTGCAAAAATACCATTATTATGGTACAATCAATCCCAGAAAGGAGGGATTCTATGATCCAAAGCAAAAGAGACCGGATCTACATCAAAAAAGGTTCTTCCAAAAAGCCGGATACCATGGCGAAAATGCACGCCCACGAAGAACACGAGATCTATTTTCTTGTATCGGGACAAAGGCGATATTTTATCGGTCACACCATCTTCGATATTTTTCCTGGGAATCTGGTGATCATTCCCAAGACAGAGTTTCACCGCACCACCTCTCCCGGAAAGCTTGGCTGGGAACGCTATGTATTATCCTTTCGCGACCAGGACTTTTACGCCCTTTCTGAAATTGTCGGGAAACCGGCGATCTCTTCTCTCTTAACGGTAAGCTGTCTGCAATTTCCGGCAGACATTGCAAAAAAGGTGCAAGAGGATCTGGAAAAAATGGAAAAAGAGCAGAACGAGCCCTCTGAGTTTTCCCAGGCTTATCTTTCCCACTTACTTCAGGATATTTTGCTTCTTTGCCTGCGCTACGGAAAAAAGCGAAGTCCCTGCAGCGGAGGAACCGCCGACAAGATCCAGGAGGTGGCGCGATACATTAGCGAAAACTACCACTCCCCTCTCTCCCTTTCCGATGCCGCCCATATGGCTTATATGGAAAACACCTATTTTTCCAAATGCTTTAAGTCCATGACGGGATTCGGTTTTCAGGAATATCTGACCGAGACTCGCATCCGCGCCGCCAGAGCCCTTTTAATAGAAACCGATCTTCCCGTGGGAGAAATTGCCGAACGGTGCGGCTTTTCCGGAAGCAATTATTTCGGAGATGCCTTTCGAAAATGGACGGGCAAAAGTCCTTTATCCTTCCGACAGGAACGAAACCGCCAACAAAAAAAGTCGCCATAATGGCGACTTTTTTATTATTTATCCAGATTAAATTTTTCTCCGCAGCCGTAATTTTCATATACGTAGTCAATGTCCTTATCCCCTCTACCGGAAAGGCAAACCAGGATGGAGCCAAACTTGCGTTCCTTGGCATAGCGGATGGCATAAGCCAGAGCATGGGAGCTTTCGATGGCAGGGATGATACCCTCATTGCGGCAAAGAAGGAAGAAGGCCTCCATGGCTTCTTCGTCGGAAGCGGTAACATACTGAACTCTGCCGGCATCACGCAGATAAGCGTGCTCCGGGCCGACACCGGGATAATCCAGGCCACTGGCAATGGAATAAACAGGAAGGGGCTCTCCCTTTTCATCCTGCAGAAGGTAGCTTTCAAATCCGTGAAGTCTTCCCTTGGTGCCGAACTGCATGGTGGCGGCGTGATCGCCCACTCCGCTTCCTCTTCCCAGAGGTTCTACACCGAAGATCTCCACCGGATCCGCAAGGAAGGGGGTAAACATACCGAGAGAATTGGAACCACCGCCCACGCAGGCACAAACTGCATCGGGCATATTACCGGTCATTTCCTTAAACTGATCTCTGGCTTCAATGCCGATGACCGACTGGAAGTCGCGAACCATCATGGGAAAGGGATGAGGACCCAAGGCAGAACCGATGCAGTAAATGGCATGGTCATACTCTTTCAAATAAGCATCGAATGCAGCGTCCACCGCTTCCTTGAGCGTCTTTAAGCCATGGGTTACGGGAATCACATTGGCGCCCAGCATTTTCATTCGCACCACATTGGGATGCTGCTTGGCAATGTCCACCTCGCCCATATAAATATCACACTCCATTCCGAAGTATGCGGCAGCGGTGGCAAGAGCAACACCGTGCTGGCCGGCGCCGGTTTCAGCGATCAGCTTCTTTTTGCCCATATATTTGGCAAGAAGTCCCTCGCCCATACAGTGATTCAACTTGTGAGCACCGGTATGGTTCAAATCCTCTCTCTTCAAATAGATCTGGCAGTTGCCAAAAAGTTTAGAGAGTCTCTCGCAGTGATACACCGGAGTGGGTCTGCCCTGGAAATCCTTGCGGATCCGTCGCAATTCATTGATGAACTGGGCAGAGTGGCAGATGGCCTCGTATGCATCGTTGGCTTCCTTGAATGCCGGAACGAGCTCCTCCGGCAAAAAGGAGCCGCCGTATTCGCCGAAATAGCCGTCCTTAGTGGGAAATTCTTTCAAATAGTTATCAAAATTCTGATAAGGATTCATCTTACTTTTTCCTTTCGTTACTGTTTTATTTTGTTGTTTTCAAGATGGCCATATCCTCTCGCCATCGCTCTTTTAATAAGATCATCACACAACCTCAAAATATGAAAAACCCCGGACAAACATTCGTCCGGGGCGAATTGATACAATCCGCGGTACCACCCTCATTCATCGCTGATGCGATGCACTCACATGTACTAACATACACTTCCGATGTAACGGTCGAACCCGTCTTCCCTACTTGAAAGCCTCGTTCAGGTTGCCCTCGCAAGTCCATTCCTTTTGATTTTCTCTGCCGCGATCACACCACACGCAGCTCTCTGAAAGAGAATCGATCGAAAGTACTACTCTCGCTCCTCGGTTTGAGGGTAGTATATCAAAGGAATTTTATTTTGTCAAGCATTTTCACCAAAGGCAATACTCCCTGCTTTCCTACAGATCTCATCGGGAGTTTGATTCTCTTTTTCCTTAAGAAAGGAAAGCATTTTTCTTCCCTTTTCTTCCTTGGTGAGAACCAGCATGACCGAATATACATCCTCGCGGGAAACACCTTTTTGTGTCAAAAGAGCCAAAAGCTCCTTTTGCCAAGGGGAAAATTCCATAATTTCACACTCCGTATACGACAATTCCCATAACCGCGGCAATGCCGATGGACAAAATGGGAGAGATGGTCTTCTTTTTCCAAAGCCTGTAGGCGCACCGAACAAGGAAAATAAAGCCGAACATCAAAAGAGTCTTTCCGGCCGGGATTAGTTGCGATGTGATTCCATCTGTGAAAAGGGTATTGATCTGGGGGATAATGCCGGAAAGGACAAAATAAATACCGGTGGATAAAATGATGCCCACAACGCAAGGCTTAATGGTATCCAGAACCGTTCTGGTTCCTTTTTTCTCCATAAAGCCGGAAAGCGCCTTGGCAATCAAAAGGATGATCACAAAGGAAGGGGTCACAGCACCAAGGGTTGCAAAGATCGCGCCGAGAACACCGAAAGCGGTGGTCCCCACATAGGTTGCGGAATTGATCATAATCGGACCGGGGGTGGATTCTGCAACTCCCACAATATAATAGAACATTTCCTCATCCACGCCCATCCAGGGATTGGCCAGAACCGCATCCCGAATAAGAGGAATGGCGCCATAACCGCCACCGAAGGTGAAAAGTCCGATTTTTAAAAATTCCCAAAAGAGACGAAGACAAGTAATCATTTTTCTTTTCCTCCCTTCCGAATCACACCGATGCCATAGATCACAAGACCCAAAATGGCAGAGATGAGAATGAGGTAAACAGAAGAAAACTGAAACAAGCCAAAATTCACCGCAAGCATCACCAGAAGCGAAGCGGAAAACAGAACCACTGCAAAAACTTTTTTCTTCATTTTACGGAACATTTTCCAGCCGGCACCGAAAATCAAAAAGGCAACAGCAGCTTTGATGCCCTGAAAGGCGCTGGCCACCCAACGGATGGCAAGAAAATCCTCCAAAAAAAGAGCGATCAGGCAAATCAGAATCAAGGACGGCAGGACCACACCGCCGGTAGCAAGCAAGGAACCGACAACGCCGGTCACCTTATACCCCACAAAGGTTGCGGTGTTAATGGCAAGAGGACCGGGGGTGGATTCTGCCACCACCGTAATATCCATCATTTCGTCATGGGTAATCCACTTTTTTTCACTGACCACCTCGTTTTCAATAACGCCGATCATGGCATAACCACCGCCAAAGGTAAAGGCGCCGATCTTGAGAAAGGTAAGAAAAAGTTTCCAGTAATTTTTTTTCATAAAACACCCTCCTGCTTCAAATATTCTTCCAGTATTTCCGCCGCGCTTTCCACAATGTATGCGCAAGGACGGCTGGCATAATACTCTGCGGTTCTGGGGGAAGCAAGCCCTCCCTCCGGTGCCTTGTTTTTCAAAAGCTCCCGGCAAACCAAAGAACCGTGACGGGCCTGAAACCGTTTTCCCAGTTCCTGAACCCGGGGATAAAGCAGATCCTTTTCCGGCTGGGAAGGGTCGGAATAGCCGAACCGATTACCGATCACCAGCATCATACCACTGAAAGCACCGCAGACCTCTCTCATTCTGCCAAAGCCGCCTCCAAAAGGGGATGCCTGGCGGAGGGCATTTTCTTCTTCCAGGCCGAGAAGAGGAGCAAAGGCTCCGTAAACCGCCTGGGCACAGTTAAAACCGGATACAAAAAGTTCCACCGCTCTCTCAGAGGGGGAATATTGATTTTTTTCTTGTGTCATGTGGGATGTTCCTTCCATTCAAAACAGGAAAAAAGTCTCCGGCCAAAGCCGGAGACTTTCCGTCTTATTCCAGGGGAATCTCCTTGGAGCAAACGGGACAGGGGAAACTCTCTGCCTCCGGTGCTTCCTCGAAGCAAACCGTCTCGCCGCAATGGGGGCACTCTACTTCGTAGCAATCCTCATCGTCGCATCCGTCGCAGCAGCAGCACTCGTCGTCTTCATCATCCAGAAGATCGCCGAAAATTTCTTCTTCCACATGGGTCAGATCTTCGTCCACTGCTTCCAGGTATTCATTAATATCATCAATATCGTCCTGACAGTCGGTGATGTCCAGCGCCAGATCCTCCAGAATGTCTGCCATCAATTTGATGATCTTGCCTTCCTTGGTATCTGCCTGGAAATCCAAACCTTCCATCAAGCCCTTCAGATAAGCAACCTTTTCGGTAACAGTCATATTCATTCTCCTTTGAGCTTATACTCTTTCCAGATATTCGCCGGTACGGGTATCGATCTTCAGAACATTTCCTTCCTCGATGAACAGAGGAACCTTGATCTGTGCACCGGTCTCCAGCGTTGCAGGCTTGGTAGCACCGGTAGCGGTATCACCCTTGAAGCCGGGATCGGTCTGGGTTACGGTAAGCTCCACAAACATGGGAGGCTCAATGCCAAATACATTGCCCTTGTAAGACAAGACCTTGCAGATCATTTCTTCTTTTACAAAGCGGAAGTTGTCGCCCACAAGATTGTGAGAAACCATGACATCCTCCCAGGTTTCCGTATCCATGAAATGATACAGATCACCATCGTCGTAAGAATACTGCATTTCTTTTCTTTCCACAAAAGCGGGGGGGAATTTTTCAGTGGGGTTAAAGGTTTTTTCCACCACAGAACCGGTGATCACGTTTCTCAGCTTGGTGCGAACGAAAGCCGCGCCCTTACCGGGTTTTACGTGCTGAAATTCGATTACCTGCATAACTGCGCCATCCATTTCAAAGGTAACGCCGTTTCTGAAATCGCCTGCTGTAACTGCCATAATGTCCTCCAAAATAACAAAAAATCATATTACAAATGGATTATACAACTTTTCTCGAAATTTTGCAAGATGTATTTGCAAAATTTGCCATTATAATTCCAGAAGCTCTTTTGTGGTGGAGTTGAGATTTTCGCATCCTCCTTCGCGAACCACGACCAGATCTTCAATGCGGACACCGAATTTTCCGGGGAGATAAATTCCCGGTTCCACGGAAAGAACGGCGCCGGCCGGAATAACCCCTTCAAATCGGGGTGCAAAGCTGGGCGCCTCGTGCACCTCCAGGCCAATGCCGTGGCCGGTGCTATGCCCAAAGTACTCGCCAAAGCCTGCATCGGAAATGACCTTTCTTGCCACAGCGTCCACTTCTTTTCCGGTGACGCCGGCACGGACCTGCGAAATGGCATCCATCTGAGCCTTCAAAACAGTATGGTACACCTGGCGCATGGGTTCGCTTGCCTTTCCGATGCAAACGGTGCGGGTCATATCCGCGCAATACCCATCCACAACACATCCGAAATCCATGGTCACGAAAGCGCCCTTTTCCAGTTTGTTCTCCGAAGGCGTGCCGTGAGGCAAGGAGGTGCGGGCACCGGAAACACAAATGGTGCCAAAGCTGGGACCGGAAGCGCCGTGTAGCTTCATATAGTATTCCAGTTCTGCCGCCACAGAAAGCTCTGTTCTTCCTGCTTCCAGGCGAGGCAGAATATAGAGAAATGCCTCCTCTGCCAGGCTTTGTGCCTCTTTCAGATAGCAAATCTCGTCTTCCGTTTTGATGGCGCGCATATCGTCCACCCGATTGCCAAGGGGGGAAAAGCAAATCTTCGGGTAGGTCTTTTCCAGATTCTGCAGTTGAGAAACGGTCAGCCTTTTTTCCTCAAACAGGGCCTTTTGAATTACGCCCTCTTCTGCCACCTGGGCAAATTCCTTGGAAAACTGAGCAGGAAGGATCTGCAGAAAAGCAGGGATCTTTCCCTCCCTCTGCTTGATGGTTGCCATTTCAAAATAGCGGGAATCCAAGTATAGCTTCGCTTCCCGGCCGGTTACAAAAAGAGTTCCGTCGGAGGAGCGAAAGCCGGTGAGATACTGCCTTGTTACTGTGGAAAAGAACAGGGCACATTCTTCTTTTGCAAGTGTCTTTTGCAGCATTTCCAGACTTGTCATTGTTTTTCTTCCTTTCTTTTTCTGCGGTCATACACCCGAAGAAAAGGCTTTTCCAAAAGCCTTTTAAACCGGAAAAACAGATTCTCCTTTTTCTTAATGGGAAATACGGTCACCGCTCCGGCACCCCAGAGACGCGCCGCCAACACATCCGTTAAAAGCTGATCCCCCACCAGAAGAACTTTGTGGGCTGGCACGGAAAAATGCTCCATTACCGGACGGAGGGCGCGTTTTAAGGGCTTGTGAGAATCCGGCACAGCAAAAAAGCCCAGGGACTGATTAAAAAGAGCGACCCGTTCCGGCGTATTGTTGGAGACCAGTGCCACCGAAACTCCTTTTTCCTTCAGCGAAAAGAGAAGCTCCTTAACCGAATCGGTAGGCAGAGGTGTTTCGTAAGAAACCAGGGTATTGTCGATATCAAACACGATCACCGAAACCCCTTTTTCCAAAAAGGAATCAAAGGGAACCTCGGTCACCTTTTCGCAGATGAGATCGGGAACAAACAAGTCGATCGGCCAAGCCATCTCTTTCTCCTATGCACTGATTTTTTCTATCAGTATATCATAACAAAGAAAAAGAGAAAAGTATTTTTTTCAAATTTTGTCTATGTTCTTGCCAGGATTTCCTTTTTCAACCGGGCAATGATCTTTTTTTCCAGACGGGAAATATACGATTGGGAGATTCCCAGTTTTTCCGCGACTTCCTTCTGGGTCAATTCCTTTTGCCCCAGAAGACCAAACCGCGCAGAGATGATCTGTCGGTCGCGCTGGGACAGCTTCATCACCGCGGAAAGGAGAATCTTCCGGTCCTCTTCCCGTTCCAATTCCTTGTGGATCTCTTCTCCGTCGCTTCCCAAAATATCACCCAAAAGAAGCTCATTTCCGTCCCAATCCACATTCAAAGGCTCATCGATGGAAATCTCCTGGCGGCCGCGACCGGCTTTCCGCAAAAACATCAGAATTTCATTTTCAATGCACTTGGAGACATAGGTGGCAAGCTTGATATTTTTCTCCGAGCGGAAACTGGTCACACCCTTGATCAGGCCTATGGTACCAATGGAGACCAGATCCTCCATTCCCACCCCCGAGCTTTCAAATTTTTTGGCGATATATACCACCAGGCGAAGGTTATGTTCCACCAAAAGGTTGCGGCAAAAAAGCACCTCTTCTCCCCGTTCCATTTTTTCAATGCAAAGACGCTCCTCCTCTGCCCCCAGGGGAGGCGGAAGCTCCTCGGAGCCGTTGACGTAATACACCTCATAAAACAGTCTTCGGTTCCGCCATTCTTCCCATCTTTTTTTCAAAAAACGGATCCATTCTTTCCACCTGGGAAATCTATTTGCTTTCATATGATTCTCCTTTTTTATGTCTATGATACAAGAGACAGCGGAATCAGACAGGGGCACCCTGCAAAACCGCCGCCGGTAAAATCCAAGGCAATCAAGACCTCTTTCTTTTCTCTTTTTTCTTTTTTTCTCCCTCGATTCTGTTTCGGGAAATGAAAACGCACCTCTTGTGGGCAAAAAGCAAACAGGCACCCCTGCCCCGAAGCGGTTTTCAACGGAACCGGGATCACCCCTTCCCCCTGGCCCTGCCGTAAGCAGATCAATTCCATGGGTGAAAGAAGATCAAAGGCATATTCCGCCTTGAGCAAAATCACATCTTTTCCGCTTTCCGGTTCTCTTAAAAGGGAGCCGGAATCCACAAGACCGTAAAGCTGCTCTTCTTTTCCCCGGTGCAAAATGGACAGAGAAATCACCGAGGTTTTCAGCCGCCGGTGCATTCGGCCGCCCCACAAGGTAAAGCCGCCCATGGCAAAGAGTACACAAGCAATAAAAAGTCCCAGGGTGATTCCCCTTTTCTCCGTATAATAGGTAAGCCATTCTAAAACCCCTCCCAAAAAAAGGGACGTGAGAAAAGCAAAAAGGGACACGAAAAAAAGCCGCCGGGGAGATTTTCTTCCGAATGCAATGAGAATCATGGGCAGAAAAGAGGCAAATCCCAGGAAAAAGGATCCTCCCTTGCCCCATGGCAAAAGGAGAAGAAGGGAAGATGTGACGCCGCCGAACACACTTGCCAGCACCAAGCGATAGGGCTTTAATTTTTCCGAGGCAATGATACCGGCAGTGAGAAGGGAAAGACCGTCCATCAAAAAATTAATGACAAAATAAACATCCAGATAAATGATTTCGTTCATGGCTTCCTCCAAAAAAATTATAGTATTTAAAGGACTCTTTTTTTGTCAAAGACAGACGAATGGCCTGACGGTGCCATAACTTTTTTCAAATGGCAACATATCAAATCCACATTCCACAAGCGAGATTTTTACTTGATTTTTTTCCTTTTTTGCACTAAAATGTAAAATAATTAAGAAATGCTATACTGAGAAAGGAACTTATTATGAGCAAGAAGATTACCATTTTAGGCACAGGCAATGTAGGCGCAACCGTAGCTTACACCTTGACACAGGCAAGCCTTGCTTCTGAAATCGTACTGATCGATATCAACCGTGCAAAGGCAGAGGGTGAAGCAATGGATATCATCCACGGCGCTCCCTTTTCCACCCCCTTGAATATTTACGCCGGCGACTATGCAGATGCAGCCGGATCCGACATTGTGGTCATCACCTCCGGTATCGGAAGAAAGCCCGGCCAGAGCAGATTGGAGCTTGCCAGCGTAAACACCGGTCTGATCGCAGAGATCGCGCCTAAGATCGCTTCCTACTGCCCCAATGCAGTGTACGTGGTCGTGAGCAACCCCGTGGATGTACTGACCTATGCGTTCATCAAGTATTCCGGCATTCCGGCTTGCCAGGTCATCGGCTCCGGCACCATGCTGGATACCTCCAGACTTCGTTCCATGATCTCTCAGCGCCTTTCTGTTTCCGCAAAGAACATTCATGCTTATGTATTCGGCGAGCACGGTGACTCCTCCACCTTCCCCTGGAGCGTGACCAGCGTCATCGGTATGGATATGCGCCAGTACTGCCGTGCCATCAAGCACTACACCGACGAGCAGACAGAGGTCTTTCTGCGCGGTGTGGAAAAGGATGTCCGGGATGCAGGCGGCGAGATCATCAAGAGAAAGGGCGCTACGTTTTTTGCCGTTTCCACCTGCGTTTCCACCATTGTAAACGCCATCTCCTCCAACAACTCCTCGGTTTTGACCGTTTCCACCGTGGCTCACAATCGCTACGGCATCAAGGAAGATGTTTGCCTTTCTCTGCCCTGCATTTTAGGACCCAAGGGCATCATTGGCGAAGTGGATCCCCCCTTGACCGAACAGGAACTGAAGGATGTGCAAAACAGCGCCAAGGTTCTCCGAGAAACCCTGGACAGCGTTGGACTGTAAACCGAGAAAAACGAAGAAAAGGAAGAAGCTTTTGCTTCTTCCTTTTTTTCTTTCAAAAATCGTCATTTTTTTTGCGAGGAATGTTGAAAATCAAAAAAATATATATTATAATATTTTCTGAATTGATTACATTTTGAAATATTACGTAAAGAAAAGATCGGAAGGACGTTATGGGAAAACTCGGGTTTGACAATGATAAATATGTAACGTTGCAATCGGAAAGAATCAAGGAGCGGATCAGCAAATTCGGCGGCAAGTTGTATTTGGAATTCGGTGGAAAATTATTTGATGATTTTCACGCCTCACGCGTGCTTCCCGGTTTCCAGCCTGACAGTAAAATCCGGATGCTGATGCAGCTGAAGGAGCAAGCTGAGATCGTTCTGGTGGTCAATGCCTATGACATTGAAAAGAACAAGGTCCGCGGAGATCTTGGCATCACCTACGATCAGGACACTCTCCGCTTGATCGATGCCTTCCGGGGATGCGGTCTTTTTGTGGGAAGCGTGGTGCTGACCCGTTTTGCCGCCCAGCCCTCTGCCATCAAATTCCAGGAAAAGCTGGAGGCTCTTGGTATTCGTGTATTCCGCCACTATTCCATTGAGGGATACCCGGAGGATATTCAAAAGGTTATCAGCGAAGAAGGCTATGGCAAAAACGAGTACATTGAAACGCAAAAAAGCCTTGTGGTCATCACCGCACCCGGACCGGGAAGCGGCAAAATGGCCGTTTGCCTTTCTCAGCTTTACCACGAGCACAAGGAAAACATCAAGGCCGGCTATGCCAAATTTGAAACCTTTCCCATTTGGAATCTTCCCTTAAATCACCCGGTCAATCTGGCTTACGAAGCGGCTACCGCCGATCTGAACGATGTCAATATGATCGATCCGTTCCATCTGGAGGCCTACGGGCAGACCACGGTCAATTACAATCGGGATGTGGAAATTTTCCCGGTGGTTCGTGCCATGTTTGAGAAGATCTACGGAACCTCTCCCTATCAATCTCCCACCGATATGGGAGTCAATATGGCCGGATACTGCATTACCGATGACGATGCCTGTCGCCGCGCCTCCAACAATGAAATTCTGCGTCGGTATTTTACCGCCATGTGCGATAAGAGAAAGGGTCTTCCCGCTGACGGCGCTATTTCCAAACTTAAACTTTTGATGACCAAGGCGCAGATCGCACCGGAGGACCGGGTATTTGCCCAGGCAGCCAGAGACAAGAAGGTGGAAACCGGTCAGCCTGCTGCTTCGCTGGAATTGCCGGACGGACGGATCGTGGTGGGCAAAACCTCAAAATTGATGGGCGCTTCCTCTGCCCTTCTTCTCAACGCCCTCAAGGCGCTTGCCGGAATTGATAAGGAAGTGGATCTCATTTCAAGAGAGGTCATTGAACCGGTTCAGGAACTGAAGATCAAAAACCTGGGCAATCACAATCCCCGACTCCACACCAATGAAGTCCTTATTGCCCTATCCATTGCCGCAGCCCACGACAAAAAAGCAAAAAAAGCCTTTGAACAACTCCCTCTTCTAAAGGGATGCGAGGTTCATTCCACGGTGATCTTAACCGAAGTGGATGCCGGCACCTTCCGGAAGCTTGGCATGAATCTTACCTGCGATCCGGAATATCAAACAAAAAAACTGTTTCACAACTGAATCTTCGAAAGGAAAAACATTATGAAAATTCTCGTTACCGGCGGTATGGGCTTTATCGGCTCTCACACCGTAGTTGAATTGATCGGTCAAGGACACGAAGCGATCATCGTAGACAATTTAAGCAACTCTTCGGTGAAGGTGCTGGATGACATTCAGGCCATTACCAAGGTGCGTCCCCTTTTCTATCAGGAGGACATTCGTAACAAAGCGGCTCTGGACCGCATTTTTGACGAAAATCAGATTGATGCCGTCATTCACTTTGCCGGACTGAAGGCCGTGGGTGAATCAGTGCAAATGCCCCTGGAATACTACCACAACAACATCACCGGTACCTTGATTCTGTGCGATTCCATGCGTCAGCACGGATGCAAAACCATCGTCTTTTCTTCCTCTGCCACCGTTTACGGAATGAATAACACGGTCCCCTTCAAGGAAGATATGCCCACCTCCTGCACCAACCCCTATGGCTGGACCAAATGTATGCTGGAGCAAATTCTGACGGATATCTCCCACTCAGATCCTCAGTGGAGTGTAGTTTTGCTTCGTTATTTCAACCCCATCGGTGCACATCCCTCCGGCATCATCGGAGAAAATCCCAACGGAATTCCTAATAACCTTTTCCCCTATATTGCTCGGGTGGCCGCAGGAACTCTTCCTTGCCTTTCCGTTTTCGGCAATGATTATGACACCCCCGACGGAACCGGCGTCAGAGATTATATTCACGTGGTAGATCTGGCTCTCGGTCACTTAAAGGCACTGGAATATGCCAAGCAGCATACCGGTGCAGAGGCCATCAACCTGGGCACCAGCCAGGGCACCAGTGTTCTGGAATTGGTAGCCGCCTTTGAAAAGGCCAGCGGCGTAAAGGTCAATTACCGCATTGCTCCTCGCAGACCGGGGGACATTGCAAGCTGCTATGCCGACACGGAAAAAGCGGAAAAGTTCTTGGGATGGAAAGCCAAATACACCATCGAAGACATGTGCCTTCACGGTTGGAATTATATGAAAAAATGAATACAAAAAATATGGTAAAACCAAGGAAAAGAAGAAAGAAAAATCTTCTGACCTCCGTTATAACATTGCTGTTTTTTGCCTGCTTGGCGCTGACTCTTTTGTATCTGTTCCAAAAGCCGGTGGTAATTCTTTCCCAAGTGACCCGTTTTCCGGTGGGACAAAAGGTGCTCCTTTCCGATCTGGTAACAGAAGTGAAAAACGGTTCTCTTCAGAACCAGGAGGAAACCTTTGACGCCAACAGCGCCGGAAGCCGCCAAATTACCCTTTATATCAAAACCAGACTGGGAACCATCCAGGAGCAATCCCTTGTGATCGAGTTTTTCGATGATATTGCTCCCACCATCACCGCGCCGGATTCCCTTTCCATTATGGCCGGAGAAACCCCGGATCTGTTAAAGGATGCTTCGGCAGTGGATGACAATGGGGAGATTTGCCGCGTCACTCTCACCGGAGAGTACGATCTGACAAAGCCCGGCGTATATACCCTTTTTTTCACTGCGCAGGACAGCACGGGAAACGTAGCGCAAAAGGAATTTGTTCTCACCGTTCTTTCCATGCCCTATGATGAAAACGGAAAGCTGGTGGACGGGGTTTATACCACCGCCACCGGACACGAATTGAAGGTGGTGGGCGGCATTGCCTATGTGGATGGCTATTTGATTGCCAACAAAACCTATTCCCTCCCCAAGACCTACACCTCCAACTGGATGAGCGATGAAACAGCCACAGCTTATTCCAAGATGCAGTCGGCTGCCAGCAAGGAAGGCTTGAATCTCAAGGTAAAAAGCGCGTACCGCTCCTGGTTTGATCAGGACTGGATCTTCCGTGATTATGTGAGACGGGATAGTCTGGAAAACGCGTTGACCTATTCCGCAAGACCCGGACACAGTGAGCATCAGACGGGGCTTGGTCTGGATCTTGTGACCTCCAGTTCCTCTGAGGTGACAAAGCCGGGAATCGCAGAAGCGTTAGCTTGGCTGAATGAAAATGCCTACAAGTACGGATTTATCCTCCGTTATCCCGAAGGCAAAACAAATGAGACCGGCTATGTTTTCGAGCCCTGGCATTATCGCTATGTGGGAACGGAGCTGGCCCAAATCCTTTACAACAACGGAGATTGGATCACCATGGAAACGTATTTTGGCATTGACAGTCTTTACAGAGGATACGATCAATAAGGCAAAAAAAGAAGAAACGAATTCGTGTCTTCTTTTTTGTTTTATTTTTTATTTAAAACCTGACGGATGGTTTCACCGATGATCTCTGCCATACGGAACTGGCCCAGATCGTTGGGATGGGTTCCATCCACCGTAGCGGCAAGGCGATCGTCCATACAAAGGAAGGAAAATCCGTCAACAAAATAGAGATTCTGATCTCCCTGTTCAATTCCCCGCAGATAGGTTTGCATTACCACCTGGCGTCTTCCCAGCACAGCAGGAGAAAAGGGGCGGCAAGCAGGTCGGGTGACCAGAAGAATGGGCGTATCAGGATTTTTCTCCCGGTAGGTGCGATATACATCGTAATGATTGGAGGAAAGCTGTTCGGGACTGGAGGAATTATGATCATAATCCAAAATAAAGACACTGCTTTCCTGGGTGGCAAGATAGTCTGCCATCACTTGTTCTCCCTTGCAGGAGCCGGCAAAGCCAAGATTACGAAAGTCCATATTCAATTTTCTTGCGATCTGCGCAGGATATCCCAAGCCGGGCCTGGCAACGCTTGCTCCCTGGGTGATGGATGAGCCGTAAAATAGAAGCGGCTTTTCCCCGGCATAGCCCGGTGCTTCCTCCACCAAAGCATCCTCGTTCAATCCGATCTTCAAATCTTTTACATCGTTATACAAGGGGAAATAGATGGTAATAACTCTTTTTTCACGGGTTTTGAAGGTGATTTGGGCATGATATCCCTTTTCACAATCCAGGGGAGGCAGAAAATCGTTGTAATAAACATCCTTTCCGTCCTTTTCCACATAAAGGTCAAAGCCCACGCTGCACAAAAGGGAGATATGAGGACGGGCTTCCAAAAGATCATAGGAAGCATCGATCACCACGCGGTCGGAGTCGGTGACAAAACGCACTCTTCCGCCGGCGGTATGGGTGTGCAGAGAATACACCTTCCAACTGACCTGGTGTGCCACTTGCCAGGGCATACGGCGAAAGGGCTCCCCCTCCTTGCAAGGCTCCAGGCCATACAAGCGAAAGGGTGCTTTTCTGGGATCGTAAAAATGCAGTCCTTCCATGGGAAAACTCCAGTTTTTCCAGTTGGAATAGAGCTGCTCGTTGATACTTCTTTTTTCAGGCGGTGTTTGGTTCATTTTATTCCCTTCCCAAGTTCAGATTCACTCTTATTTTCCAAGCTCCAGGGTTCTTTGATAGGCGGCGTCCACAGCGTCCATTGCTGCGCCGCGGAATCCGCTCTCCTCCAGAGCCTTCACACCCTCAATGGTGCTTCCACCGGGGCTGCAGACTGCATCCTTCAACTCTCCGGGATGCTTTTTCGTCTCCAGCACCATTTCAGCGGCACCGCGAACGGTGGCGGCTGCAAAGGAAAGAGCCTTGTCTCTCGGAAGACCGCAAGCCACGCCGCCATCGGCAAGAGCCTCGATAAAAAGATACACAAAGGCCGGGCCGCATCCGTGGAGTGCGCTGGCCGCGTCAATTTTATTCTCTTCCAATTTTTCCACAATGCCACCGAAGGAAAGTACAGAAGCAAAATCCGCTTCCATTTTTTCTGCCACATTCCGACAGCAATATACGATCACCCCTTTTCCCACTGCAACAGGGGTGTTGGGCATAATGCGGATCAAAGGAACATCCTGCCCCACTTGGTTCAAAACGGAATCAAGAGAAACCCCGGCCGCCATAGACACCAGGGTCAAATCTCCCTTTCTTTCCTTCACAACGGGAGCAATTTCTTTCAGTAACTCAGGCAAAACCTGAGGCTTTACCCCAAGAAAAACCAGATCACACTCCCGGCAAAGGGTGATGTTATCCTTCACACAGCCGGAAATTTCATTTGCCAATTCCTTTGCTTTTTCCACCTGGAAATCCGCAAGAGAAATGCCGGAGCAAAGGGGGGATTTTGCCACAGCTCTGGCAAGAGCGCCTCCCATATTGCCGGTACCGATAAATCCAATTTTCATTTTGATCTCCTATCTGACAGTTCCGTTTCCGGAAATCACATATTTGTAAGTGCAAAGCTCCTCCAGGCCCATCGGTCCCCGTGCGTGAAGCTTCTGGGTGGAAATTCCCATTTCACATCCAAGGCCAAATTCTCCGCCGTCGGTAAAGCGTGTAGAAGCGTTCACATACACCGCTGCGCTATCCACCAGTTGAACAAAGCATTCCGCTTCCTTTGCATCCTCCGTCACAATGGCTTCGCTGTGACCGGTGGAATGAAGCCGAATGTGCTCCGCGGCCTCTTTCACATCCTCTACCACGCCAATGGCCAAAACATAATCCAAAAATTCCGTATCAAAATCCTTCTCCCCAGCCGGAACACCGGGGATGATCTTCGCTGCGGCTGGGCAAAGACGTAGCTCCACAGGGTTTTCTTTTCGGTTTTTGACCAGAGTCTCGTGCACCATTGGCAAAAAGCGATCAGCCACTTTTTTTGCCACAAGACACACTTCAGCGGCATTGCAAACAGACGGGCGGCTGCATTTGGCATTTTCCAAAATGTCAATGGCCTTTCCCAGATCCGCCTTATCAGAAACAAAAATATGGCAGATGCCGGTTCCGGTCTGAATACAGGGAACGGTGGCATTCTCCACACAAGCCCGGATCAATCCGGCACCGCCACGGGGAATGAGCATATCCAAATACCCCTCGGCGCGCATCATTTCCGTGGCGCTTTGGCGGGTGGTGTCCTCTACCAGCGAAACCGCCTCTTTGGGAAGGCCCATTTTTTCCAGACCCTTTTGCATGGCGCGGACAATGGCAGCAGAAGATCGGTACGCTTCCTTTCCGCCGCGAAGAACGCAGGCATTTCCGCTTTTGATGGCAAGGCTTGCCGCATCGCTGGTCACATTGGGACGGGATTCGTAAATGATCCCCACAACGCCCAAGGGAGAAGAGATCTTCCGGATGGTAAGGCCGTTTTCCCTTTTGAACTCACGCAATACCTTTCCCACCGGGTCCGGCAGAGAAACAAGGGCGCAAATCCCATCTGCCATTCCTTGGATCCGGTCAGAGGTCAGGCGCAAGCGATCCAGCATCACATCTGAAATCACACCCTTTGCCGCTGCCAGGTCCTTTTCGTTTTCCTCTAAGATTTCTTCTTTTTGATCCAAAATGGCCTTGGCCACCTCTTCCAAAGCGCGGTTCTTTTCCCCGGAAGAGAGGCGGTTGATCACAAGGCTGGCCTGTTTTGCTTCCTTGAGGATCGTTTGTGTTTCTTTCATTTTCTTCCTCCGGCCACAAAGCGCGTTCCCACTTCATTCCCCTCCAAAATGGAATAAAGAATATGGGGATCGGCGCCGTTGGCAATGATCATATCGCACCCGGCAGAGGTCACTGCACAGGCGGCATTCAGCTTGGTTGCCATTCCTCCGGTTCCCAGATCGGATCCGGAATCCCCGCCCAAGGCCATAATATCTTCCCCGATTTCTTCCACCCGGGAAATCAAATGGGCATCGGGATTGGTATGGGGATCGGCGCTGTAAAGTCCGTCAATATCCGACAGCAGGATCATCAGATCTGCTTTGGCGGAAACAGCCACAATGGCGGCCAGGGAATCGTTGTCTCCAATGACGATCTCTTCGGTGGCGACGGTATCATTTTCATTGATGATGGGAAGGACACCCATTTCCAAAAGACGGGACAAGGTATTGCAGAAGTGATGATGGCTTTCCTCGTTTCGCACGTCATACCCGGTCAACAGGATCTGAGCAACGGTATGATTATATTCGGAAAAGAGCTTGTCATAAACATACATCAATTCGCACTGCCCCACAGCGGCGGCGGCTTGCTTTGTGGGAATGTCCTGAGGTCGTCTTTTCAGGTTCAGCTTTCCTACTCCCATTCCAATAGCGCCGGAGGTAACCAGAATGATCTCATTTCCGGAATTCTTCAGGTCGCTTAACACCTTGCAAAGCTCCTCCACCCGGCGAATATTCAGTCTGCCGGTGGAATGGGCAAGGGTGGAAGTGCCCACTTTGATTACAATTCTCATAGACTTCCCTCTCTAATTCTGCTTTTGAACAAATTTGTATTCATCGTAAAAACGGTAATAGGGACAAGAGACATAGCGCCCGGAGGCAAGACGTTCCATTTCGTCCTCATCCAGATCCAGGGTGCAAACCTCCTCCTGCCATTCCTCGTCAAAATCAAAGTACAGACAGGTTTCGCAGTTGGTTGCTTTTTTGTTTGGATCCATCTTTCTCGCCCCTTTCCATATTCCCCTCTATTATAACGCTATTTTCCCCGGCACACAAGGTATTTTTGAAAATTCACCTTATTACAAACAAAAAACTCCCGAGGATATCGGGAGTTTTTTTCTTTTTCTTATTCAGGAAAGCTCGAAAGCGCCGGTATAAAGCTGATAGTACTTTCCTTTTTGTCGGATCAGGTCATCGTGGTCGCCCCGTTCGATGATCTCGCCGTTTTCCAGCACCATAATGGCGTTGGAATTGCGCACAGTGGAAAGGCGGTGGGCAATGACAAATACCGTTCTGCCCTCCATCAGCTTATCCATTCCCTTTTCGATAAGTGCTTCCGTTCTGGTATCAATGGAGCTGGTGGCCTCGTCCAGAATCAGAACCGGAGGATCTGCCACCGCCGCACGGGCAATGTTCAAAAGCTGAACCTGGCCCTGAGAAAGATTGGAGCCGTCTCCGGAAATATAGGTGTGGTACCCCTCCGGCAAATGACGGATAAAGGAATCGGCATTGGCAAGCTTTGCCGCGGCAATACACTCCTCATCCGTAGCATCCAGCTTTCCGTAGCGAATGTTATCCAGCACCGTGCCGGAGAACAGATGGGGATCCTGAAGCACCATGGCAAGGCTTCGGCGCAGATCGCTTTTCTTGATCTTATTGATGTTGATCCCATCGTAGCGGATTTTACCGTCTGGCACATCGTAAAAGCGGTTGATGAGATTGGTGATGGTGGTCTTTCCCGCACCGGTGGAACCTACAAACGCGATCTTCTGGCCGGGCTTTGCATACAAAGAAATATTCTTCAAAACGGTTTTTTCCGGCACATAGCCGAAGGTTACACCGTCCAGTTCTACATTTCCCTTCACCTCTGTATAGGTCACAGTACCGTCTGCCTTGTGCGGATGACGCCAAGCCCAAAGGCCGGTGCGATGATCCGTTTCGGAAAGGACTCCGTTTTCGTCCTTTTCAACATAGACCAGGGTAACGTAGCCATTGTCCTCCTCCGGTTTTTCATCGATCACCCGAAATACTCTTTCCGCGCCGGCAAGGGCTGTCAGGATGGAGTTGATCTGCTGAGAGATCTGACTAAAGGGACGGGAGAAGGAATTGGTATAGGTAAGAAACGCGATGAGCATACCGGTGGTAAGAGCATTGGGATTCAAAATAGCAATCGCCGCACCAACCGTTGCCACCACAGCATAATTGATGTGGTTTAAATTGTTCATAATGGGCATTAGAATATTGGCAAAGGTATGGGCGCTGGTGGCCGCATGGCAAAGATTCTCATTCAAGCGGTCAAAATCCGCCTTTGCCTGAGGCTCGTGGCAGAATACCTTAACCACCTTCTGGCCCTCGATCATTTCTTCAATATAACCGTTGACCTTGCCCAAAGCCGCCTGCTGGCGCACGAAAAAGCGTGCGCTTCTGCCGCCAATCACCTTGGTCACGTAGATCATCACCACAAGGCTTACCATCACAACCAAGGTCAGCTGCCAGGAGGTGATTACCATGACCACAAAATAGCCGATCACTGTGATCAATCCCGAGAGGATATTGGCAACGGAGTTGGAGAGCATTTCCCGAATGGTATCCACATCGTTGGTATAGCGGCTCATCAATTCGCCGTGGGTATGGGTATCAAAAAAGCGAATGGGAAGGCTTTCCATCGCCCGGAAGAGATCGTTTCTCAAGCGATACAGCGCTTTGGTGGAAATTCCCAGCATAATACGGGCATATCCCCAAGCGGAAAGGGCACCCAGGGCATAAACGGCACCCATACGAAACAGCATCAGAACAAAGCGGTTCCAAAGCGCCCGGTTTTCCGGGTCCTGAACCAGGGGCGCAATGCCATTGTCAATAATGGGACGGAGCATAGAGCCGCCGTAAACCTGCGCCAGGGCAGTTACGATCACGCCCAGGAAAAATAGAATCAAAAGAATTTTGTTTCCGGAGAGATAGGAAAAAATACGCTTAAGCGTTCCCCATACATTCTTCGGCTTTTCGGGGGGTCTCTTGGGTGGCGGCATCAGTCTTTCTCTCCTTTCTGCTGGGAGGTATAAACCTCCTGGTAAATTCTGTTTCTGGAAAGCAGCTCTTCATGGGTTCCTACGTCAGAGATTTTTCCGTCGTCCATTACGACGATCCGGTCGGCGTCCTGCACGGAAGAGATCCGCTGGGCGATGATCAGAGTGGTCACGCCGGAGAGCTTGGTGCGGAAGGCGCTTCGGATCCGGGCATCGGTGGCGGTATCCACTGCGCTGGTGGAGTCATCCAGAATGATGATCTTGGGCTTTTTCAAAAGGGCTCTGGCAATACAAAGTCTCTGCTTCTGACCGCCGGAAACGTTGACACCCCCCTGACCCAAATGGGTCTCATACCCATCGGGGAAGGAGGAAATGAAGCCATGAGCATCGGCGTTCCTGCAAGCCTCCTCCAAATCCTCTTGGGTGGCATTTTCATTTCCCCAAAGGAGATTTTCCCGGATGGTACCGGAAAAGAGCACATTCTTTTGCAGTACCATTGCCACCCCGTCTCTCAGGGTGCGAAGAGAATAGTCCTTGACATTTCTGCCCCCTACCAGAACCTGGCCGTCCAGGGCATCGTAAAGCCGAGGGATCATTTGCACAAGACTGGTTTTGGCACTTCCCGTTCCGCCGATGATTCCCACCGTTTCCCCGCTTTTGATCTGCAGATTGATATCCGTCAGATTCAGATTGTTTGGATCCTTGTGGTAAGAAAAGGAGACACCGCGAAATTCAATGGAGCCGTCAGCAAGATTAAGATTCTGGCCTTCCTTGGCATCCCGGATCTCCGGCTCTTCATCCAACACCTCGCAAATACGGCGGGCGGCGGCAATGGAGATGATCATCATCATAAAGAGCATGGAAAGCATCATCAAACTGGTTAAGGTCTGGCTGATATAGGTCAAAAATGCGGCAAGATCGCCCAAATTGAAGCTTCCGCCGATGATCATGCCTCCACCCAACCAAAGCACAGCAAGAATACAGGCGTACATGGTAAGCTGCATAATGGGCATATTCAGGATAATGACCTTTTCCGCACGCATCTGGGCCTTGCGCACATCATCTGCGCTCACCTGGAACTTGTCCATTTCGTGCCGTTCCCGGACAAAGGCCTTCACAATTCGAATGGCAATCAGATTTTCCTGAACCGATGCATTGAGGGCATCGTATTTTTTCAGCATCGCCTGAAAGCGAGGATGGGCATTGGACGAAATGAGCCAAAAGGAAATGCCCAGAACCGGAATGGCAAGAAGGAAAATGCCGGCCAAACGGGAATTCAGTTTGACTGCCATGATCACCGCGCCAATGAGCATCATCGGGCTTCTCACCGCAGATCGGATGAGCATCATAAAGGACATTTGCACGTGGTTTACATCGGTGGTCAATCGGGTGATCAAAGACGATGTGGAAAAATGATCCACATTGCCAAAGGAAAAATCCTGCACCTTGGAAAAAAGCGCACTTCTCAAATTCTTGGCAAAGCCCATAGAGGCGCGGGAGCCAAAGGCTCCGCCCAAAGCACCAAAGAGAAGGGAAATCAAGGACATTCCCACCATCATCAGGCCTCTGGTGGCAACAAATTGCAAATCCTCCCCGGTCATTTCCGATCCCAGATCGTTTACCCGGTTGACAATGTCTGCCATCAGATATGGGATGAGAATCTCCATCACCACTTCGCCAATCATCACCACGGGAGTGAGAATGGCAAAGATCTTATACTCCCTGACATACGAGGCAAGTTTTTTGATCATACTTTTTTCCTTTCACACTGTTCCAAATTTTCAAGCATCTTCATCAAAGCACCGGCGAGCAGCTCTTTTTCCTCCGGAGTGATCCCTTGGAGCATTTCTTCCTCCAGGGAATGAATGTAACGAATGAGGGACGCGTCCAGCTCTTCCCCCTTTTCTGTGAGCCTCACCGCCTTAACCCGGGCATCCTCCGGGGTTCCCTCCCGGATCAGATATCCGCTTTTCTCCATGTTCTGGAGAATGCTGGTCACACTGGATCGCCGCACGCCAAAGGCTTCCTCCAGATCCTTCTGGAACACCTTTCCCTCTTTTTCGTGCGCTCTTAAATACCCCAGAATACGAAGTTGGCTGACATTGATGGAATGCTTGGATAAGTTTTCATCTCCCAAACGGCGAAATTGATTGGCAACCATCTGAATGGCCTTGCCGAAACGAAAGGTTCCGTTTGAAGAGGTCTTTTTCAAAATGTCTTTTTCCATACCGTCTCCCTTTTTGTTAGAAATCGAATTGTTAGGATCCTAACAACAAAAATCATTGTACCAAAACTCCTCCCTAATGTCAAGAAAAAGTGACGCTCTTTTTTTTAAAATTTTCTCGGTTGAATCCGATATTTTTCCACTTTTTTCAAAGAAAAAGGCCGTTCGGGTCTTTTCTTTTTTCTCCTTTTATGTTAGAATGAGAAAAAATGTTCAAGGAGTTATTATGAGAGCAGTTATTACCGTAGTCGGAAAAGATACCGTTGGTATTTTGGCGAAGGTTTCCGCCCTTTGTGCCAAGTACAATGCCAATATCATCGATGTGACCCAGACGGTCATGCAAGACCTTTTTTGCATGATTATGCTTTGTGAGACCGAAACCCTCTCCGCTCCCTTTGCTGCCTTTGTGGACGAAGCAGAAAAACTGGGAGAAGAAAACAGTCTGAAAATTCACGTGATGCACGAGGACCTGTTCAACTCCATGCATCGCATCTGATCCGGAGGGAATTATGATCAACACAAGAGACATTCTGGAAACCGTTGCGATGATTCAGGATGAAAACCTGGATATCCGTACCGTAACCATGGGCATTTCCCTTTTGGATTGCATTGATCCCGATATCGACCGGGCTTGCGAAAAGGTATATGCTAAGATCTGCAAGACCGCAAAGGACCTGGTGCCCGTTTGCGAGGAAATTGAAAAGACCTATGGTATTCCCATCATCAACAAGAGAATTGCCGTCACTCCCGTTGCGCTTCTGGCCGCCGCCTGCAAAGGACAGGATCCGGTAAAATTCGCCCTGACCCTGGAAAGATGCGCCCAAACCGTGGGTGTGAACTTCATTGGCGGATACAGTGCCCTGGTGCAAAAGGGCTTTGCCGCCGGCGATCGGGAATTGATCGAGAGCATTCCCCGCGCCCTTTCATTGACCGAGCACGTCTGCGCTTCTGTCAATGTTGGTTCCACCAAAGCCGGCATCAATATGGATGCAGTGGCTCTGATGGGAAAGGTGGTCAAGGAAGCAGCAGAGCTCACCCGAGACAGACAGTGCATCGGCGCTGCAAAGCTTGTGGTATTCTGCAACGCACCGGAGGACAATCCCTTTATGGCCGGCGCCTTTCACGGCGTGGGCGAGGGAGATAGCGTGATCAATGTAGGCGTTTCCGGCCCCGGCGTTGTCAGAGCCGCCCTTTCCAAATTGGGTAAGGATTCCAGTGTGGATCAGGTGGCAGAGCTGATCAAAAAGACCGCGTTCAAGATCACCCGTATGGGCCAACTGGTAGCAAAAGAAGCTTCCCTTCGCCTGGGGGTAAATTTTGGTATCGTGGACCTTTCCCTGGCACCTACTCCTGCAGTAGGTGACTCAGTGGCACACATTTTGGAGGAAATGGGTCTGGAGCAGTGCGGCGCTCACGGTACCACCGCTTGTCTTGCCCTTCTCAACGATGCGGTGAAAAAGGGCGGTGTGATGGCCTCCAGCCACATTGGCGGTCTTTCCGGCGCCTTCATTCCCGTCACCGAGGATGCCGGTATGATCGCCGCCGCCACCAACGGAACTCTGACCTTGGAGAAGCTGGAGGCGATGACCTCCGTTTGCTCGGTAGGTCTGGATATGATCAATATCCCCGGTGATACCTCTCCCGAAATCATCAGCGCCATCATTGCAGACGAGGCCGCCATCGGTATGGTCAACTCCAAAACCACCGCTTGCCGGTTGATTCCTGCCATTGGAAAGAAAGAGGGCGATACCCTCTCCTTCGGCGGTCTTTTGGGCGAGGGCCCTGTAATGAAGGTCAATTCCAAGGCACCGGATGTCTTCATTCACCGCGGAGGACGGCTCCCTGCTCCTCTGCAAAGCCTGAAAAACTAAAAAACCATGATAGAGATCATTGGTGAAATCGAAAAAGACCCCGCCTCTTTTTCCAAGATCGTTTTGAGTGCGCCCGGCAAAAAGGATCCCTCACTTCCCGAAAAAGTATTGCTGCAAAAAAAGCTTGGCAAGGACGGATCTGCTTTTTTCACCGGGGAAGAGATAATCGGCACGAAGGCCTTTCATAAAAATCTTTCTCCCGATGAAGTTTCTTCTTATGTGAATCAGAGCCTGGAGAAGAGCCAGTTCCGTCAAGCAAATCTGTTCCGCGACCGGGAGGAAATTGCTTTTCGCATTTCCAAAAAAGGGAAGATTTCCAAAAGCCGGAATCAAAATGTAACTGCGCCACCAGCTGTCTTATCGCACAACCGGGAAAAGAACTATCTGGTTCGCCCGGGAGATCGCGTTCCTTTTATGGTGGATCTTGGTATTTTTACCCAGGATTATCAGGTGGTATCGCAAAAATACGATAAATTTCGGCAGATCAACCGCTTTGTTGAGATTCTGGATCACACTTTTTCTGACTTTAACCAGCCGGAAATCTCCGTTTTGGATTTTGGTTGCGGAAAATCATACCTGACCTTTTTGGTCTATTACTACTTTGCGGTTTTAAAGAAAAAGAAGGTTCACATCATCGGTTACGATCTGAAGGAAGATGTGGTGAACCGATGCAATCAGTTGGCAAAAAAATACGGCTATCACGGGCTTGGCTTTGTGGTGGCCGATGTGACAAAGGATCCCCTCTCTCAAGAGAAGATCGATTTTGTCATTTCCTTGCACGCTTGTGATGTGGCAACGGATTTTGCTTTGCAATTTGCCATGGAAAGAGATGTGCCTTACATTTTTTCTGTTCCTTGCTGTCAGCACGAGATCAATGCCTCCATTGGAAAAGGTGGCGGCGATCTTGACATCTTTATGGGTCACGGCATCTTCAAGGAACGGGTCAGCGCACTTCTGACCGATGCCTTCCGCGCGGAAATTTTAGAGTGCGAGGGATATCGGGTAGAGGTTCTGGAATTTGTTGATTTCGCCCATTCCCCAAAGAATCTGATGCTTCGGGCAAAGAAAAAAGAACGCTTTGCCAAAAAAAGCCTGGATCACCTTTGCCGGATGGAGGAGCGTTATGGCTTTCAACAAACTTTGTTACATTTAAGACTGGAGAAATAAGACCATGGATGAGATCCAAGAAAAAGTCCCTCTCCCGGAGGAGGTAGCCGGGGCACTGGAAACGCTGCGAGAAAAGGAAGTGTATGTGACCGGTGGCACTCTTTACGTGGTGGCAACTCCCATTGGGCGCATCGTGGATATTTCCGTGCGTGCCATCAAAGTGCTGGAGGGAGTGGATCTGATTGCCGCAGAGGACACTCGCCGTTCTTACATTCTTTTGAACATTTTGGGGATCCGGAAAGAGGTGATCTCCAATCAAAAATTCAACGAGCACCGAAAAACAGAGCTGTTTCTTTCTGCCTTGCGGGACGGAAAGAGCATCGCGGTGATCTCCGATGCCGGAACGCCCTGCATTTCCGATCCCGGAAACGAATTGATAAAACGAGCCATTGAAGAAGGCTTTCTTGTGGTGCCTGTGCCCGGCGCCTGTGCCGCAGTCAGCGGTATTTCCGCGTCCGGATTTGATTTAACCTCCTTTTTATTCTGTGGCTTTTTCCCAAAAGAAAACAGCGACCGAAAAGAGGAATTGAACCGGCTAAAAAGCGGCGTGACGCGCACCTTCATTTATTATGAATCTCCCAAAAGGATCTTAAAGACCGTCTCCTTTCTGGCAGAAAAGCTCCCGGATGCCTCCCTTTGTCTTTGTAATGATCTGACCAAGACCCACGAAAGGTTTTACCGCGGTACCACCGGAGAGGTGCTGAAAGAACTGGAGGAAAACCCCAACGCGGAAAAGGGTGAATTTACCCTGATCATTGAGGTTCCCGTCCAGGAGAAAAAAGAGGAGCCCCCTCTCCCCCATTCTCCGGAGGCGGCTTTGGTGGAAGAAATGCTCGCCGGCGCACCCACTCTGCGAGATGCCATTGAAGCAGTATTGGAAAAGGAAAATACCCCTTTCAAGAAAAACGATCTAAAGGGTGCTGCCATTCGCTTAAAAGAGTTGTTTGAATAATTTTTCAAAAGCAAATACCGGTTGAAACCGGTATTTGCTTTTGAAACGATCGGACATGATTTATTATCAGTGAGGTTTTTATGGGAAATATGATTCTTCTCTCCGCAAACGGAATGCACTCTCAAGTGTTTTTCTCCACCTTAAGTCAAATGGGCTTTTTGCTTCTCATCATTGCCATCGGGTACCTGCTTTCCCGATTGCACATTCTTCCAGAGGGATGTGCCGGAATGATTTCCAAACTGGAAAACAATATATTCATCCCGGCGCTGGTTCTGGGGACATTTTCAAGTCATTTTACGGTAAAAAGCTTTACCGTTACCTGGAAGTATCTTCTTTGCGGCACCGTGGCGGCAATTCTTTCCGCTTTGTTTGCCATCACAGTTTCTAAGATCTGCTCCAAGGATCGCTACATTCAAAACATCTATACCTACGGTCTTTCCTTCTCCAATTTCGGCTTTATGGGAAATGCAGTAGTCGCGGCTCTATTCCCGGATGTTTTCATGGATTATCTGGTATTTGTCATTCCCTTCTGGGTCCTCATTTACATTTGGGGCGTTCCGGGTCTTTTAATGCCAAAAACCGAAACGAAAAAAAATCCTCTGGAAGGGCTGAAAAAAATCGCCAATCCTATGTTTGTGGGAATGCTTGTGGGAATGCTTCTGGGAATCACCTCTTTCCCCTTGCCGAGCTTTGTAGGAGAGGCTGTGAATTCCTTGGGGAACTGTATGTCTCCGCTGGCAATGCTCCTGACCGGTATTACCATTGCAAAAATTGATCTGAAAACCACACTTCGAAACGGATCCATCTATTTGGTTTCCATCATTCGCCTGGTTGTAATGCCGCTGATCGGCATGTGCATTCTCTTCTTTGTCCCTCTTCCCTACGGAGTGGCACTTTGCACCGTTTGTGCACTGGCAATGCCCCTGGGACTCAATACCATTGTAGTTCCGGCAGCATACGGAAACGATACCTCGGTTGCAGCCGGTATGGCGCTGATCTCCCATCTGCTCTCGTGCCTGACCATTCCGATCATCTTTATGCTCTTCAATCAAATATTCGCTTAACAGAGCGTTTTGCATCAAAAAACCTCCATACCCACGAGTATGGAGGTTTTCTTTTTGATTCTTATTTTGCTTTGTTCTTGGCGTTGACCTGTGCCTGAACAGAAATGGGAAGACCCCAAAGGTTGATAAAGCCGGTGGCATCGGTCTGATCATAAACCTCGTCTTCTTCGAAGGTTGCGATCTCTTCAGAGTAGAGAGACCAATCGCTCCAAGCGCCTGCTTTGATCATATTGCCCTTATAAAGCTTAATGCGAACCTTACCGGTGACGTGCTCCTGAGTCTTGGAAACAAATGCGGAAAGGGCTTCACGCAGAGGCGTGTACCACTGACCGTTATAAAGCAATTCGCCAAAGGTGATGGAAAGCTCTTCTTTTTTGTGCTTGGTCATTTTATCCAGGCAAAGGGTTTCCAGATAGTTGTGAGCAAAGTACAAAATGGCGCCGCCGGGAGTTTCATAAACGCCGCGACACTTCATACCCACAAGACGGTTTTCTACAATATCCAAAAGGCCGATACCGTTCTTACCGCCCAGCTCATTCAGCTTCAAAATGATTTCCTTTGCACTCATTTTCACACCGTCCAGTGCTACGGGACGTCCGGCTTCAAATTCCAGGGTCAGATAAGTGGGTTCATCGGGAGCCTGCATGGGAGAAACACCCATTTCCAAAAAACCCTCTTTTTCGTACAAGGGTTCATTTCCGGTATCCTCCAGATCAAGACCCTCATGGGAAAGATGCCACATATTCTTATCCTTGGAATAGTTGGTCTCGCGGTTGATCTTCAAGGGAACATTATGCGCTTCGGCATAAGCGATCTCTTCTTCACGGGATTTGATGTCCCACTCACGCCAAGGAGCGATGATGGTCAGATCCGGTGCAAATGCCTTGATGGCCAATTCAAAGCGAACCTGGTCATTGCCTTTACCGGTGCAACCGTGGCAAATGGCGTCGGCCCCTTCCTGAATGGCAATCTCGCAAAGGCGCTTTGCAATGATGGGCCGGGCAAGAGCGGTGCCCATCAGATATTCCTCATATTTGCCCCCGGCCTGAACGGTGGGGATCACCATTTCTTCCACAAATTCTTCGGTCAGATCTTCAATATAGATCTTGGAAGCGCCGGTTTTGATGGCCTTTTCTTCCAGACCCTCCAATTCGTCAGCCTGACCCACGTTGCCGGAAACAGCGATGATTTCTGGATCGTTATAATTCTCCTTCAGCCACGGAATGATAATGGATGTATCCAAGCCTCCGGAATAAGCCAATACCACTTTCTTAATGTCTTTTTTCATTTCATTTTCCTCCGATCGGACGCTTTCCGTCCCAAACTGACCCTATCTTATCATACACGCAAGTAAAATGCAATAGGTTTTTCCCTGTTTTTTGAAAAAAATCAACGGAAAATTCACGTTTTTGTGAATATTCAACCAAATTATTCATTGAAAAAGAATATTTTTGTTTTTATATTCAACTTTCATGTATTTTTCAAAAAAGCAAAGAAAATCCCGACCCTCCGGGGAGAGTCGGGATCGGTTTACAGAACCTTGTATCCTTCTTTTTCAACTGCCTCCTTCAAGACAGCGTCAGGGATGCTCTGCGAAAGGCAAACGGTGGCCTCATTCTTTTCGTGGCAGGCAGTGGCAGAAATCACACCGGGGATGGCCTCCAGCGCTTTCTTTACGTGCGCCTCGCAGTGAGGACACATCATACCCTCGATCTTCAATACTTTTTCCATTGTTTGATTCTCCTTTTTCTCTGTTTTTATTTTCTCGCCCCAAGGAAAGAGGTTGAGCCGCAGGGCGTTACAAATCACAAAAAAGCTGGAAACACTCATGGCCGCGGCGCCAAACATCGGCGTCAGACTCCAGCCCAAAACCGGAGTGAAAACTCCGGCAGCCAAGGGGATACCAATGATATTATAGCAAAATGCCCAGAATAGGTTTTCCTTAATGTTTTTTACGGTCTTTTGGGAAAGGCGGATCAGCCGGGGAAGGTCGGAAAGAGAGTGGTTCATCAGAACCACCTGGGCAGCATCCATGGCAATATCAACTCCGTTTCCGATGGCAACCCCCAGAGAGGCAGAGGTGAGAGCCGGAGCATCGTTGATGCCATCGCCCACCATCATAACCTTGCCTTTCTGTTCCAGTTTTCTTACCAGCTCTTCCTTGCCCTCCGGCAAAATGCCGGCAAAGACCTCCTCGATTCCCACCTGGTGTGCAATGCTTTCTGCCGTCTCTTTTCGGTCACCGGTGATCATCACCACAGAAAGTCCCATTTTTTTCAAATTCTCCACTGCCTGAGCAGAATCTTCCTTCACGGTATCCGCCATGGCAATCAGTCCCAAAAACGCCCCCTCTTTGGCAAAAAAGAGCGGTGTTTTCCCTTGGGAGGAAAGGCGATGAGCCTCTTTTTTTATTTCTTCCGGAACGGGTGCGATCTCCTGGGCAAGCTCTATTTTACCGCCCACAACACAAATTCCGTCCACCTTTCCTTCTACTCCGAATCCAGCACGGGATTGGAACGAGTCCAGAGAAGAGGGATGAATCTTTTCTTGTTCTGCAAATTCCAAAACGGCCCGGGAGATGGGATGAGAGCTCCCCTCCTCCAGTGCTGCAGCAATGGAGATGAGCTCTTCTTTTTTTACATCCCCTTGGCAGATCACATCGGTCACTTGCATTTTGCCGGTGGTCACCGTGCCGGTTTTATCCAGCACCACAGTTTTCACTCTGCCGGCCTCCTCCAAGCCCTCTGCCGTTTTAAATAAGACACCGTGCCGCGCCGCCACTCCGTTTGACACCATGATGGCAACCGGCGTAGCAAGTCCCAAGGCGCAGGGACAGCTGACGACAAGAACAGCGATTCCTCGGGAAAGTGCAGTGCCAAAGGGAACCGCCAAAATCAGCCAAATGCCAAAGGTGATCAAAGCCAGCGTAATAACAACCGGTACAAAAACGCCGCTGACCCGATCGGCCAGGCGGGCAATGGGTGCCTTGGAGGCAGAGGCGGCGGTCACTCGATCAATGATTCGGGAAAGGACCGTATCCCCTCCCACCTTTTCACTGCGGCAATAAAGATGCCCGGAAAGATTGGCCGTGCCGGTAAAGACCCGGTCTCCTTCTTTCTTATCCACTGGAATGCTCTCACCGGTGAGGGCAGATTCATCCACAGCCCCCTGCCCCTCCAGGATCACCCCGTCCACCGGAAAGGCTTCGCCGGGACGAACGATGACCGTATCTCCCACGCGAACCTGATCCAGGGGAATCTCCTTTTCTCCATCCTCCCCCAGCACGTGGGCAGAAGAGGGGGAAAGGCCTTGCAATCCTCGAATGGCATTGGTGGTTTTCCCCTTGGAATAAGCCTCCAGCATTTTTCCTACAGTGATCAGGACCAGAATCATAGCGGCTGATTCAAAATAAAGTCCGTGGAGCAATTTCATTTGCGCCGGAACAGAGAGCGATGTCATACGAAAGACCAGAACCACGCTGTAAAGAAAGGATACCCCCGAACCCAAGGAAACCAAGGTATCCATATTGGGTGCGCGATGGATCAGACCGGAAAAGCCCTTGATGAAAAACCGCCGATGCAAAAACAAAATGAAAAGGGAAAGGAGCATCTGATAAATGCTCTGGGCCATGGGATTGAACCACTCCGGCAAGGGAAGCGAGAGCATATGCCCCATAGATACATACATCAAAGCCAAAAGAAGAATAGCCGAGATCACAAGAGGCACAAGCAGACTTTCTTCCCTTTCCTCTTTTTTCTCTTTCTTCTGATCGCCTTTTCTTTCTGCGCCGTACCCTGCTTTCTTTACCGCAAGAATCACATCTTCCTCTTGGAAAGAGCCTTCTACGGTCATGGAATTGGTCAAAAGGCTCACCGAGCAGGAGGTGACTCCCTCCACCTTATTCACCGCACCCTCAACTCTGGCGCTGCAGGCGGCACAGCTCATTCCACTAACAGAAAATTCTTTCATACGATCTCCTTATTTTGTCAAACGGCGGACCGTTTCCACCAATTCTTCCGAAACACCCTGTCTTCCCTCTTTCAGATCCCGGGCAACGCAGGTGCGGATATGTTCCTCCAAAAGTACCCGGGAAAAGGAAGCCAGCGCCTCTCTTGCGGCGGCCACCTGGGTGATCACATCAATGCAATATGCATCCTCCTCCAGCATATTTCCCAGCCCGCGGATTTGCCCGGAAATACGGTTCAAGCGATTTAAGAGCCTTTTCTTCTCTTCCTCGCTGCGCACTTTCTTTCTTCCATGGCAACTTGTTTGTTCCATACTTTTCTCCTTGGTCGTAATACCCCCCAGGGGTATTATCATCCTATCAAAAAATCGGAGCGATGTCAAGACCTCTCCGATTTTATCTTATCCGGGAATACAAATTTTATAAGATGGTTTCCATTCCGATTTTCTGAGGAATCATACCGCATTTCTCATAAAAAGAAAGAGCACTTTGGTTGCAGGACCATACATTCAATGTCATATTATAGCATCCCTTTTCCTTGGCAAAGGCCTTCACAAAGGAAAAGAGCGCCTTTCCCACTCCCGTTCCACGGGCGTTTTCATCCACACAAAGATCATCAAGATACAGGGTTTTGATGGGCGTGAGAATATGGCTATCCCGTATTTGCTGGAAAATGCAGAACGCATATCCCAAAACGCATTCTCCCTCCACCGCCACAAAGACCGGACGAAGGTCATCCCGGATGATTTCCAGGGTTTCCTCATCGGTATACTTTTTCACACCGCCGTAAAACAGATCCGGTCTTCCCTGATGATGAACAGCAAGCACCTGATATAGAAGGGAAGAAATTCCCTCAAGATCCTTTTCTTTTGCTCTTCTGATTTCCATTTTTTCTCCTTTTCAAACAAACAGACGAACCTTCATCCGACATCTTCCGCTTCGGGTTTCCCCTTGGGCGCCGTCAAAATAAAACCGGCCGTATCCTCGCACCGAAACCCGGCATCCTTCCGGCAAAGAAAAGGACGGATCGGTCACAAGCTTTCCGCTGATGCTCACCTTTTCCTTTTCCACCAGGTCCTTTCCTTGGGATCGGGACAGGTTCCAAACACCGGCAATCACCGCATCCACTCTGGCAGAGGCGCAGACCACTGCTTTTTCTTCCATCTTTACAAAAACGTCTTGGGGAATTTGGGGAATCCTGCTTACTTTGACCGAGGTATGTCGCACGCGGGAAAGATTTTCCTCCAGATACGGCGCAATGCTCTCCAGTGCAACCAAATATCCCACATTGTCCGAAATCAAAATGTCTCCCAAAAGCTCTCGCCGGATCCCCAAATTCAGCAAGGCTCCCAGGAAATCCCGATGAGTCAGAGCATCGGCAAACTTGGGGTCCTTCGGCTCGATTTTCAAAATCACAAGGGTGTTTTCCCAAGGATAGCCCCAGGCCTCTTCGTCCCCAAACACCGCAATGCACCGCTCCGAATCCGGATGGGCTCCAAAAAGGCGATAAGGGACGGGAAGAGGCAGCTCGGCAAGAATTGCCTGTTCCCCTTCCCCAAGAAACTGTGTTTGCGTATAAATACCTTTTGAATCCGCCCGTTGGGCCAATTCCTCAAGGCGCTTTTTTAGTTCGTTTTCCATTTTTTACATCTCCCGACGTTTTTTTCTTCGAACCCGATTGATATGTCTCTCAAAATCGCCACTGGAAAGGAGCTGGGATAGCACCATTTGCTCCAAAAGAGGAACGGTGCAAGAATAAAATCCAAGTTTTTCTTCAAAAAGCGCTAAGAGAGATTTCGGCAATACCATATATCCCACACGAATGGAGGGCGCGAGGGTTTTAGAAAAGGTATTGATATAGATCACATTATCTTGCTCCGAAAGTGAAAACAGAGTTTCCTCCGGCTTCCGGGAAAGGGTAAATTCCGATTCAAAATCATCCTCCACCAAGAGCCTTCCGGGCTTTTCCATGGCCCACTGCAAATACTCTCTTTTTTTGGAAGCGGAAGCGGTTACTCCGCTGGGAAAGCTTCGGTAAGGGGTGATGTGAAGAACATTGGCGCAGGAAGCCAAAAGCGCATCTCTTTCAATGCCATCTTGCCCCAGAGGAAGTCCTTCGCACTTGGCGCCATAAGCCTTATAAACCTGCTCAATTTTTTCATAAGAGGGCTTTTCAATGGCAAAAAGGCGGCCACGGCCCAAAAGCTGAACCAAAAAACCATAAAGATACTCCGCTCCGGAGCCAATGACGATCTGTTGAGGCGTAACCGAAATCCCCCGGCTACGGGCAAGATAGGCAGAAATGGCACTGCGCAATTCCTGGCAGCCTTGATTGGGACTTTTGATGAGAAGGGTATCGCCATAGTCGGAAAGCACCTTTCTCACCACTCTGGCATACACGGAAAAAGGAAAGCCATCTGTATTCGACCCCTCCTTGGCATGGGGAATGGGCGGAGAAAACACGGGAGGAGAAAACACCTCACCCGGACGGAAAACGGAAAAATAGCCGCTTCGTTCCCGGGATTGCACGTATCCCTCTTCGCACAAAAGCAGCAAGGCGTGCTCCACTGTAATGACACTCACCCCCACCTCTTCTGCCAGAAGACGTTTGGAGGGAAGCTTTTTTCCGAACGGAAAAAGCCCGGAAACAATATCCTCCCGAAGCTGCTCATACAATTGCAAATAAGCCTTTTTTCCACTTTTGGTATCGACGGAATATTTCATCTGGTCCTGTCCTTTTTTTCGTTTTGGAAAAAACAATAGGTTCAGTTGTTATTATAATTCCCCCTCTTTTTGCCGTCAAGAGTATCCTTTTGAAAAAGCCTTGAAAAGAAAAAATTTTTATGGTATGCTGAAGGAAGAAAACCAAAATGGAGGTTTCAGAAATGAAATTTATGGACGAAGATTTTTTGCTTGAAACAAAAGCGGCCAAAAAGCTTTATCACGATTATGCCGAGAATCAACCCATCCTGGACTATCACTGCCACATTTCTCCCAAGGAAGTGTTTGAAGACCGTGTATTTGAAAATATCACACAGGTCTGGCTGGGCGGTGACCACTACAAGTGGAGACTGATCCGTACCAACGGAATCCCGGAGAATGAAATCACCGGAGATGCGGATGACCGTTTGAAATTCCAGCGTTTTGCCGAAACGCTCCCCCTTGCCATCGGCAACCCCATGTACCACTGGACCCATCTGGAATTGAAGCGCTTTTTTGATATTGATACCCCTCTCACCGGTGACAGCGCCCAGGAGATCTGGGACGAGTGTAACCGAAAGCTGGCCACCGACGGCTTTTCCGTCCGCGGTCTGATCCGCCGTTCCAATGTGGAAATGATCGGCACCACCGATGACCCGGCAGATGACCTGATCTGGCACGAAAAGATCGCCGCAGAGGGCAGTATGGAAACCAAGGTTCTCCCCTCCTTCCGTCCCGACAAAGCAGTGAACATTGAAAAGCCGGAATGGCCCGATGTGATCGCCGCCCTCTCCGGCATTTGCGGCTACCCCATTGATTCTGTCAAGGCATTGAAGAAAGCCCTCAGCGACCGCCTGGATTATTTCTGTAAGCGCGGATGCAAGATCAGCGATCACGGCTTAAATACCGTTTCCTTCTTCCCGGCCAGCGACGACCAGGTGGAGGAGATCTTCTCCAAAGCCATGGAAAAGAAGGCCTTGACTGAAACGGAAGTGGAAATGTTCCACACTCACATTCTTTTGCATCTGGGAAGAGAATATGCCGCAAAGGGTGTTGTGATGCAGCTTCACTATGGTGCTCAACGCAATACCAACACAAAGAAGTTTATGCTTCTTGGCGCTGATACCGGTTTTGACACCATTGCCGGCGGTGGCGACGGAATCGGTCTGGCCAAATTCCTCAATGCATTGGAAACGGAATCCTGCCTCCCCAGAACCATCGTTTATTCCCTGGATCCCAAGGACAACGAATTGATCGATACCATCATCGGCGCCTTCCAGGGCCCGGAATGCCCCGGCAAGATCCAGCACGGCTCTGCCTGGTGGTTCAACGATACCAAATCCGGCATGGAGGATCAGCTTCGCTCCCTTGCCAACCTGTCCCTTTTGGGCAATTTTGTGGGAATGCTCACCGACTCCCGCAGTTTCCTTTCCTACACTCGCCACGAGTATTTCCGTCGCATCCTCTGCAACTTCCTCGGCAAGCTGGTGGACAATGGAGAGTATCCGGAGGACTACAAGATGCTGGGCCAGATCGTCAAGGGCATTTGCTATGAAAATGCCAAGCGTTATTTCCAGCTGTAAAAAAGAACACATCCGGTTTTGTTGACTTTCCCGCCTCCTTTGGGTATAATAACAATACTCAAAGGAGGTTTTTTTATGAAAAGAATGGATCTTTCTTTTTCCTTAACTCCTTCCCCCCTCACCGAAGGATCTTCCCTTTACGGAATTGGCTACGGCGTTTATGTGGTGACCACCCGCGAAAACGGGAAAGACAGTGGCCTGATTGTCAATACAGTCTCTCAGGTAGCATCCAATCCCGAGGTGATCGCAGTATCCGTCAATCACGCCAACCATTCTGACGGCGTAATTTTGCGAACGGGAAAACTGAATGTCAATATTTTGGCTGAAAGCGCTCCTTTTTCGCTGATTCAGCGCTTTGGCTTCCAAAGCGGGAAAAATACAGATAAGACAAAAGGGCTCCTTTACGGGAGAAGCGAAAACAATCTTCCCATCTTAATGGAGCACAGCACCGCCTACCTTTCTCTCAAGGTGGAAACGGCAATTTCTCTCCCCTCTCACACTCTTTTTCTGTGTACCATTGAAGAAAGCCGGGTTTTATCCAAGGAAAAGGCCATGTCCTATGCCTATTACCACGCGCAGGTAAAACCCAAAGCACCAAAAACAGAAAAGCAAGGTTGGGTCTGCAAGATCTGCGGCTTTGTGCATCCGGAAAAGGATCTTCCGAAGGATTTTATCTGCCCTATTTGCAAGCACCCTGCTTCTGACTTTGAACCTCTGTCCAACAAAAGCTAAAACGGAGACCTACGTATGATTCGCCTCATCCAAAAGAAAGACAAAAACGCCTATATTCAAATGGCCTTGGATTTTTATGCAAGCGGTGCCGCCCTGGCACCCATCCCAAAGGAATACATTGAAAAAACCTTTGATCAGATCCTTGCCGGCTCCCCCTTTGCCTCTGCATATCTTTTTGAAGTAGACGGTGTCATTTCAGGCTATGCTCTTCTTTCTCACACCTGGAGCCAGGAAGCCGGAGGAGAGGTAGTTTGGATCGAGGAACTTTTTGTTCTGCCTGAAAAACGGAATCTCGGCCTTGGCCACCAGTTCTTTTCCTTTTTGGAGGAAACCTATCAGGGAAAGGCAAAACGCTTCAGACTGGAGGTAGAAGAGGAAAACGAAGGGGCAGTTCGCCTCTATGAAAAAATGGGTTTTTCCTTTTTTCCCTACAATCAAATGAAAAAAGATTTCTAATTCCTTGTTTTTTTTCAAATAAACTTGTATAAACGACAGATTTTTGATACAATGAAGAAAAGGATCTCCCTTTTCCTTATTACAGCAAAATTAAAAGAATCGAGGTGCCATTATGACCTTTGAAGAACTAACCCTTGCCCTTGGCGTGGAAGATCATGCTCCACTGCCCGAAGGCTACTATCCTGCTCCGAAGGAGCGCGAGAATGAGCTTTGCTCTTTGGAATTGATCGACCGTCTGCACGAAAAATTCGCTTTGTTCGGCGAGTATTACCAGGCAGTACGGGAAGGCTTTTTGGATATGAAAAACGATCCCATGAGAAAGGCTTATCTGGATTCCATGAGCCTTTTCTTTAAGGATAGTCCTATGAAACCCTTAAGAAAGGTAAAATATCCCACCT
Source organism: Eubacteriales bacterium (assembly GCA_045541915.1). Lineage (GTDB taxonomy): Bacteria > Bacillota > Clostridia > Oscillospirales > SIG627 > RGIG5579. The sequence goes on along the minus strand of JAZQJZ010000019.1, from coordinate 49,282 downwards.
CTGTGGGTACCCCTGCTTCCAATATGTTGCCCTTTTTGGTGCATCTTCCCAGTGTGGAGCGCACCTATGAAATTTACCGTGAACGTGGCTTTACCCACGAAGAGGCGATTGCAAGCCTTGAGATCTTTCAGATCTACATTCGCGAGGAGGAGCATTACAGAACACGGATCGTGGGCATTTCCCGTCCCATCTCAGGTTGGATGTGCCAGTTTACCAAGGGCGAAATGTTTTACCTGGGACGTGGCGGTCTGAACTTCCAGCCCAGCCGTCTGAACGACAAAGCTCCTTACTTTTTGAGAAACAATAAGACCGGTGCCCTTCAGCCCGTTTTCGGCACCGCCTTTCCCGTTCACAAAAGCGGACTTCCTTTGGGCTGTGCAGGCGCAACAGAGGAAGAAGGCTCCTTTATTGCACAGTTTGAAGAAACAGAAACAGAATACATTGGATATCCTTCCGATGCAAGAAAGATCTCCTTGGAAAAGAAGGCTTTCTCCAAGGACGAATGGACCCTTGTCCTCGGACCCGGAGATGACATCATCAGCACACACATTTTCTGGGATGCGGATTTCTCTCCCGAAACGGTGGAAAAAGCCTTCACCGAGGGTGTTGCCAGAGCAAAGGCTTGTTATCCGGAATATAACTTCAAGGCGTTGTATTGCAACTCCTGGCTGATGAGCCCCGAGATCAACGATGCCCTGGGCGAAAAGTCAAAATTGAGCATGTTCTCCGCCCGCTTTACCCGCTATCCGGCAAAGAGTGCCGGAAAGGCCGTATTCGGCTACGTATTCCCCGGCTTCTCCGCAGATTCCTTAGAGGACCTTCCCGAAAAAACAGGTCTCCAGAGAGCCTTCAAGAAGATCCTGCTGGCAGGGGGACATATCTTCGAGAGTCCCGGCTTGATGCTGATCTCCGACCATTTTGAATAAGAATATAATAAAAAATAAGGCAGTCAAATGACTGTCTTATTTTTTATCGATTGACTAAATTTACATATATACCCATTGTTCTCCCCTACTCTTTTTTTGTAAAATGTTTATGAAACCACTTGAAATATTGTCTAAAAGAGTTTATAATATCAAGAAGAATGGATGAAAAATGAGTTTCAAAAAACATCTTTTCCCCACTTGTTAAACCCTTAAAATTTCAATGTTTTTGCTAGTGTAGCTCAGTTGGTAGAGCAGCTGATTCGTAATCAGCAGGTCGCGTGTTCAAGTCACGTCACTAGCTCCAAAAAAGAACGAAGCAATCGCTTCGTTCTTTTTTTGTGTCTATGTCCCTAGGAAGCAACGCCGTCTTGTAGCAAAACCCCGAAAATCTTATCTTGACGAAAGGAGTATTTTTTGATACAGTAATATCAAGAAAAGTTTTGGAGGATTATCATGGGATTTTTAACTGGAAAAACAGCAATTATCACCGGTGCAGGCTTTGCCACCTTATCTGACGGCAGATGCGGCTCCATTGGCTACGGCATTGCTACCGCCTATGCAAAAGAGGGTGCAAATCTTGTCATCACCGGAAGAAATTTTTCAAAGCTTGAAAAAGCAAAAGAAGATCTTGAGAAAAAATACGGAATTAAAGTTTTGATTTTGGCCGCAGATATTTCCAGCACCTCTGACAACGAAGCAACAGTGAAAAAGGTCGTGGATGCTACCATTGCGGAATTTGGAAGAATTGATGTGCTGATCAACAATGCCCAGGCTTCCGCTTCCGGCGTTACCATTCAGGATCATACCACGGAGCAGTTCGACCTGGCAATTTATTCCGGTCTTTATGCAAGCTTCTATTATATGAAGGCCTGCTATCCTTATCTGAAGGAAACAAAAGGTAGCATTATCAACTTCGCTTCCGGTGCAGGTTTGTTTGGAAATTACGGTCAGTGCGCCTACGCCGCAGCAAAAGAGGGTATTCGTGGACTTTCCAGAGTTGCCGCCACCGAATGGGCCATCGATGGAATCAATACCAATGTCGTCTGTCCTCTTGCATGGACTGCCCAGCTTGAAAACTTTGAAAAAGCGTATCCCGATGCATTTAAGGCAAATGTGAAAATGCCTCCTGCCGGACACTTCGGTGATCCGGAAATGGAAATCGGACGTGTTTGCGTTCAGCTTGCTTCCCCTGATTTCAAATATATGAACGGGGAAACTATCACGCTGGAAGGCGGTATGGGTCTGCGTCCTTAAAAACAAATATACAAAAAAGCCTTCTCGGTTGAGAAGGCTTTTTTTATTGCACTTGATAAATGCTTTTCTTTGGTGTAATTTGATTGGTATAAGTGGACGTATTATAAACCGTAAACCGAAAACGAGACGCGGTGACAGGATAGGGATCTTCGCTGTCTGCAGACTCATACCCTCCATCGAACACCAAAAAGGTATAAACACAGTCCTCTTTCCACTCCACTCCCTCAAAGCAAAGACGGAAAAAAGTATAGGAAATATTTTTTTCCATGGCATAGTAGGAAAGTGGATAAAAGGTAGTTCCTTCATTCCCGCTTTCACGCAAAACAAAAGTATATCCGGTCTCCCCTTCACCGGGAGGAAAAGCGCGCCGGCGAACTCTGGCAGTAAACTGCAAATTGTCCACCTCTTCCAGATAAACGGGATAATACACCAAAACCGAACCATCCTCCTGATCTTCCGTTGAAGAATGGATCCGCATCACCTGCGAAACCTGGTTGGGATAAATCTCAGCAGCTTTGTCATTTAAAAGGATCATTTTTTCATACTCGGCATTGCCGGAGGTGAAAATTCGAAACAGAATGATGGCCCAAACCAAAACGCTGATCACCGCAAAGGACACTTCTACAATTCGGGTGACCGGCCATTTGGTCTGTCCCTCATACCAATCGTATCCGTCGTGACCTTCCTCGTTGATCCTTTTGATTTCGGCGCGGCGTTTTCTTTTCTGGATTATATTTGTCCAAAAATCAGCCATGAAGCATCTCCTTTTGGAAAAAGAAGCGGCAGATTTCTGCCGCTTCCATTTGTTGAAATTAGTTTGCGCTGCCTGCTGCAACGATCACAGCGAAATCTGCGGGCTTCAAAGCTGCACCGCCGATGAGACCGCCGTCAATATTGGGCATTGCAAGCAGTTCTGCACAGTTTCCTGCGTTCATAGAACCGCCGTACTGAATGGTGGTCTCTTCTGCAGTCTCAGCAGTAAAGAGAGAAGCGATCAATTCGCGAATAAATTTGCAAACCTCTTCTGCCTGCTCGTTAGTTGCAGTCAGACCGGTGCCGATTGCCCATACAGGCTCATAAGCGATGACAACATTTGCCATCTCTTCTGCGCTAAGGCCTTCCAGACCCAAACGGATCTGACGGTCGATCACCTTTTCCGTGACGCCGCCTTCTCTTTCTTCCTTGGTTTCGCCAACGCAAACGATCACCTTCAGACCCTTTGCGAGAGCTGCCTTGGTACGGAGATTAACGGTTTCATCGGTTTCGCCGAAATACTGTCTTCTTTCGGAGTGGCCGATGATCACATAGTCGCATCCTGCTTCGATGAGCATATCTGCGCTGATTTCACCAGTGAACGCACCGGATTCCTTCCAGTGACAGTTCTGGGCACCCAATTTTACATTGGAGCCTTCAATGGCTTTCTTTGCAAAGAACAGATCTACAAAAGGAGGGCAGATCACCACTTCGCACTTTGCACCCTGGATCTGGGCAATGGCTGCTGCCAATTCAGCGGCTTCAGAAGGAGTTTTGTTCATCTTCCAGTTGCCGGCAATAATGGTCTTTCTCATGGTATCCTCCTTATTTATCCTGCAGGCAAGCAATGCCGGGAAGTTCTTTTCCTTCCAAGAATTCAAGGCTTGCACCGCCACCGGTGGAAATGTGGGTAATCTTATCGGCAAAGCCGAGCTTTTCAATGGCTGCAGTGGAATCGCCGCCACCTACGATGGAAATAGCGTCGCTTTCTGCAACTGCCTGAGCCACAGCACGGGTACCGGCTGCATAGTTTTCAAATTCGGAAACACCCATAGGTCCGTTCCAAATCACAGTCTTAGCATCCTTCACTGCATCTGCATACAGCTTGATCGTCTCCGGTCCGATGTCAAGACCCATATATCCGTCGGGCACTTCAAAGGCCTTGCAGGTAAGGCTGGGAGCATCGTTATCAAAAGCGGTAGCGCACTTGTTATCCACAGGGATCAGGAAGTTTACGCCCTTTGCCTTTGCCTTGGCAATCAAATCCAGAGCCAGATCCAGTTTGTCATCCTCGCAGAGAGAGGTACCGATCTTGCCGCCCTGAGCCTTAACGAAGGTATACGCCATAGCGCCGCCAATGATGATGGTGTCCACCTTGTCGATCAGATTGGTGATTACACCGATCTTATCGGAAACCTTTGCGCCGCCAAGAATGGCAACAAAGGGATGCTCGGGAGCTTCCAGAGCGCCACCCATAAAGGTGATTTCCTTGTCGATCAAAAGGCCGGAAACGGCGGGAATGAAGTGAGAAATACCTTCGGTGGAAGCGTGTGCACGGTGAGCGGTACCGAATGCATCGTTCACGAACAGATCTGCCATTTCGGCAAGAGCCTTGGCAAAATCTTCACCGTTTTTCTCTTCTCTGGCATCGAAACGAACGTTTTCCAGAAGAACGGCCTCGCCCTCTTTCAGAGCAGCAACCTTTGCCTTAGCGTCGTCGCCAATGATATCAGAAGCAAAGGTAACCTTGCCGCCCAGGTACTCGTTCAAACGGTCTGCAACAGGCTTCAAGGTCAGTTTTTTCTGATCGTCTGCAGCCTTTGCAAGATATTTTTCAGTAGCAGCCTTCTTTTCTGCTTCCGGAAGCTTTTCTACTTCCTTCTTTTCTTTTTTGGTCAGGCCAAAGCCTTCGGTAAAAATATTATGGGGCTTACCCATATGGGAGCAAAGAATCACCTTTGCGCCATTTTCCAAGAGATACTGGATGGTGGGAACGGCACCGGCAATTCTCTTATCGCTGGTGATCACACCGTCTTTCATCGGTACATTAAAGTCGCAACGGACAAATACTCTTTTGCCGCGAACTTCAATATCTTTTACTGACTTTTTGTTCATAATGATACCCTTCCTTTTCTTTTTATTCTTTCCTAATCATACCATATTCACACATTTTTAGCAAGACATTTCCCGATAAAAATATGAAAAACAGAAGAAAAAAAGATCTCACCGAAAGTGAGATCTTTTTTCAGCTAGTCTGCTTTCGCTTACTCAGCTTTTGCTTCCTCTGCGGGGGCTTCTTCTGCTTTCGTTTCCTCTGCAGGAGCTTCTTCCTTCTTGGGAGCAGCCTTCTTTGCAGGAGCCTTCTTGGTGGTCTTCTTTGCAGGCTTCTTTTCTTCCTTCTTTTCTTCAGAAACCAATTCAATGATGGCCATTTCAGCAGCGTCGCCGCGACGGGGACCGGTGAGAAGAACTCTGGTGTAGCCGCCGTTCCTTCCTTCGTAGGAAGGAGCGATCTCATCAAACAGTTTCTTCACAACATCCTCTTTGGTGATAAAGGAAAGAGCCTGTCTTCTGGAAGCCAGGGTGTTCTTCTTTCCGAGCGTGATCATTTTTTCAGTCAGACTCTGAACTTCCTTTGCGCGGGTAGCGGTGGTTTCCAGGCTGCCTTTTTCAAGCAGGAAAGTAACCTGTCCGCGGAGCATAGAAAGTCTATGATCTGTCTTTCTGCCAAGTTTTCTTCCGGGCATTTCAGTTTTCCTCCTGATAGTATTGGAACAAGATCATTCGTCGTCCTTCTTGAGCTCAAAGCCCAAGGACTGGAGTTTCTGAATGACTTCTTCCAGAGATTTCTTACCGAGGTTACGGACCTTAATCATGTCCTCCTCGCTGCGATTGATCAGATCTTCTACGGTATTGATACCGGCGCGCTTCAAGCAGTTGAAGGCGCGAACCGACATGTCAAGTTCCTCAATGGTCATCTCAAGGACCTTCTCTTTGACCACTTCTTCTCTGTCTTTCATGATCTCGATCTTATTCGCTTCCACGGAAAGATCAACGAAGAGATTCAGATGCTCGTTGAGAATCTTGGCTGCGAGAGAAATGGATTCCTTCGCGGTAATGGTACCGTCGGTTTCCACTTCCAGGGTGAGCTTATCAAACTCCATACGGTCTCCCACACGTGCATTATCCACGGTGAAGTTTACCTTCTTGGTGGGAGTGAAAATGGAGTCGGTGTAGATGGTCCCAATGGAGGGGGTTCCCTGAGCCTTGTTGCGATCGGCATTGACATAGCCTCTGCCGGTCTCAAAGGTCAGTTCCATATAAAGCTTTGCGCCCTGTGCAACGGTGCAAATGTGGAGATCGGGGTTTAAGATCTCAATGTCTGCATCCCCTTTGATGTCTCCGGCAGTCACCTTGCAATCGCCTTGAACGTCGATCACGCAAACCTTGGGCTGATTGGTAAAAAGCTTTGCGCGAATGCTCTTGATATTAAGAATAATTTCGGGTACGTCTTCCTTCACGCCGTCGATGGTGGAGATCTCGTGCAGAACGCCGTCGATCTTTACACTGGTCACCGCAACGCCGGGAAGAGAGCTGATGAGAATGCGGCGCAAGGAGTTGCCCAGAGTGATGCCGAAGCCTCTTTCCAGGGGTTCTACCTCAAATACACCGCGAGAACCGTCTTCAGACTGTTCCACCGTTGTAATACCCGGTCTTTCAATTTCTATCATGAAATAACCTCCTTAAAATTTAGGGATTATTTGGAATAAAGTTCGACAATGAGCTGTTCGTCAATTTCAAAATCAATGTCCTCGCGTGCGGGCATTGCGATGATCTTGCCTTTGCCGTTCTCCTTATCAACTTCGATCCACTTCGGGATGATCTTTCCTTCGCTCTTTTCGATGATTGCTTTAATCTTGGGAAGATCCTTCTTGGATTCCTTAATTGCGATCTCATCGCCAACCTTCAAAAGCATGGAAGGAATGTTGGCATTCTTGCCGTTCACAGTGAAGTGACCGTGGCGAACCAGCTGACGGGCGTCGCGACGGCTTTCAGCAAGACCCATTCTATAGACGACATTGTCGAATCTTCTTTCGATCATGACCAGCAGGTTAACACCGGACATACCTTCCTGTGCATCTGCTTTCTTGTAGTAGTTTCTGAACTGGGTTTCCAGAATACCATAGTAACGACGGGTCTTCTGCTTTTCACGAAGCTGAAGGCCGTAGTCCTTCATCATTCTGGCGCGGGCAGCACCGTGCTGTCCGGGTACAGTGCCACGTCTGGTGATGGGGCACTTATCGGAGAAGCATCTGTCTCCCTTCAAAAACATTTTAACGCCTTCTCTGCGGCACTGTCTGCACGCAGGGCCTGTGTACTTAGCCATTTCTTCTCTCTCCTTTCTGGATTATACGCGTCTTCTCTTGGGAGGACGGCAGCCGTTGTGGGGAATGGGAGTTACATCCTTGATCAGCGTGATCTCAAGACCTGCGGTCTGGAGTGCACGGATGGCGGATTCTCTTCCCTGTCCGGGGCCCTTCACGAAAACTTCAACAGTCTTCAGACCCTGATCAACAGCCAGTTTTGCAGCAGTCTCTGCTGCCATCTGTGCGGCAAAAGGAGTGCTCTTTTTGGAGCCCTTGAAACCGAGTTCGCCGGCAGATGCCCAAGAAATTGCGTTGCCATTCACATCGGTGAGAGTGATGATGGTGTTGTTGTAAGTAGAACGGATATGAGCTGCGCCTTTTTCGATATTCTTCTTTTCGCGGCGCTTTTTGGTGGTTCTTTTAGCTTTCGTAACTGCAGCCATTTTTTCCTCTACTCTCCTTTACTTCTTCTTATTGGCAATGGTCTTTGCGGGACCTTTTCTGGTTCTCGCATTGGTCTTGGTTCTCTGACCTCTGACGGGAAGACCCTTGCGGTGGCGGATTCCACGGTAGCAACCGATATCCTTCATTCTCTTGATATCGTATGCAATGTTTCTGCGAAGATCGCCTTCTACGGTGTATTCATTTTCGAGGATCTCACGAAGCTTTGCGAGATCGTCATCGGTCAGATCCTTGACTCTGGTATCGGGGTTGATGCCGGTCTTTTCGAGGATCTTCTTGGAAGATGTCAGACCAATACCGAAAATGTAGGTAAGGCCGATCTCGACGCGCTTCTCTCTGGGAAGGTCTACACCTGCTAAACGTGCCATACTGTTTTTTCCTCCTCTTAATTAACCTTGCTTTTGTTTGTGCTTGGGATTTTCACAGATCACCATAACTTTTCCTTTTCTTCTGATGATCTTGCACTTTTCGCATATTTTCTTTACGGAAGGCTTAACTTTCATTTGATTTCCTCCATATGATTTAAAAAATTACAGACGCCGGATGATTCTTCCGCGGGTGGGATCGTAAATGCTGACTTCTACCAGCACCTTATCCCCCGGGATGATTCTGATATAGTGTTGCTGCATCTTGCCCGAAATGTAAGCGAGAATCACCATATCATTGGGAAGCTTTACTTTGCTTGTGGCGTTCGGAAGGGTCTCAATTACGGTACCCTGGAACTCCATTACATCGTCTTTTGCCAAAATAATCACTCCTTTGAATTTGGCAGAAACTTTTACAGTTCGGTTAGGATTTTTGCTCCGTCACCGGTGACGGCAACGGTATTTTCATAATGTGCAGAAAGGGAGCCGTCTAACGTGACGACGGTCCATCCGTCGGAAAGCTGGCGTACCTCTTTTTTGCCTTGATTGATCATCGGCTCAATGGCCAGGGTCATTCCGGCATAAAGACGTGGCCCTTTTCCCGCTATCCCGAAATTGGGAACATCGGGTGCTTCGTGCAGATTCTCTCCAACCCCATGGCCGACAAATTCTCTGACAACGGAATAGCCGTGGCTCTCCGCTGTATTCTGAACTGCCGCGGAAATGTCGCCCACACGGCACTGAGGTTGAATCGCAGCAAGCCCAGCATAAAAGCTTTGCTTTGTCACCTCGATCAGCCGCTTGGCATCGGGAGAAATCTCACCGCAGGGAAACGTTCTCGCACAATCACCGTGATAGCCCTTATAAAAGGCTCCCACATCGATGGAGACGATATCCCCTTCTTTCAGCACCTGGTTTCCCGGAATTCCGTGGATCACCACATCATTGACGCTGATGCAGGAACTTTTCGGAAAACCTGCGTATCCGAGAAAGGAGGGCTTTGCGCCGTGCTTCTCAATATACTTGCGGATCTTCGCATCAATTTCCACCAAAGCCACACCGGGAGCAATGATGCTTGCGCCCTCATAAAGCGCTTCGATGGTCAACTTGCAGCTATCCTGCATTCGTGCAAGTTGCAGACTGTTTTTCAGCTTGATCATACACCAAGCACCCCAAGGATCTCTTTTTCAATTTCGTCCGGAGATTTGGTTCCGTCCACAGAAAAGAGCTTGTTCTGGTAGTGGCGGATCAAGGGTTCTGTTTGTGCATGGTAAACCGAAAGGCGGTGCAAAACCGTTTCCGGCTTGTCATCCTCGCGGATGGAAAGAGGGATGTTGCAGGTATCGCAAATGCCTTCTTTCTTCGGTTTGGAATAAACGACGTGATAGGTCTTCTGGCACTGGGGACAAAATCTTCTGCCGCTCATGCGTCGAACGATATCCTCGTCCTTTACTTCAATGTTGATGACCCGGTCTGCACTGTACTGGGTTTCATCCAAAAATTCTGCCTGCTCGATCGTACGAGGAAAGCCATCCAAAATAAAACCGTTTGCACAGTCAGGCTTTGCCAGGCGGTCCTTGAGAAGTTCTACCACCAAGCTGTCCGGAACCAGACATCCCGCGTCGGTGTACTTCTTAAACTCAAGTCCCAAGGGCGAGCCGCTTTTGATGGCCTCTCTGATGATGTCGCCGGTTGAAATGGCAGGAATCGCAAGGGCGGCGCTGATTCGCGCTGCCTGCGTTCCTTTCCCCGCACCGGGGGCTCCAAGAAAAATCAATTTCATTTTATCCTAAGAATCCTTTATAATGTCTCATGGTGATCTGAGATTCCAGATCGCGAACAGTTTCCAAAACAACGCCTACAATGATCAGCATGGAAGTGCCACCAAAGGAGACGCTACCCAGATTCACGCCGTTAAACAAACCAACGGAAATAACGTTAACCAGCATCGGCAGTACCGCAATGGCACCCAGGAAGAATGCACCGATCAGGGTGATCTTCTTCAAGGAGCTGGAAATGAAGTCGCTGGTGGGCTTACCGGGACGAAGTCCGGGAATAAAACCGCCGTTCTTCTTCAAATTGTTGGCAACCTCTACCGGGTTGAAAGAAATGGCCAGGTAGAAATAAGAGAAGCCAATGATCAAAAGAAGTTCCACAATAACATATGCCAGACTGGTGGTGCTGAACAGATTCAGGAAACCTGCCCAGAAGGTACCTTCCTCAGGATCCGGGAAGAACATGGCGATGGTTGCGGGGAGCATCAAAATGCTGGAAGCAAAGATGATCGGCATCACACCGGACATATTCAACTTGATAGGAAGATGAGTACTCTGGCCACCGTACATTTTGCGACCAACCACGCGCTTTGCATACTGCACGGGGATCTTTCTTTCGGATTCAGTCATGAAGACCACGAAAGCAACGATCAAAATGGCAATGACTACAAAGACTGCGTAAATGAGAATGGTCTGAGTGACGCTCTTGAAGGACACATCACCGGAAAGGTTCAGTGTATCCACAAAGCCGGTCACCGCGGTGGGAAGAGAAGCGATAATGTTGGCAAACAGGATCATGGAGATACCGTTTCCAATACCGCTTTCATTGATTCTTTCAGCCAGCCACATAATAAGAGCTGCACCTGCGCAGTGGCAGGCAATGATCACGATCGCTTTGAACCAGCTGGGGTCGGAGATGGCGTTGATGGCACTGCTCTTGAGGGTTACATAGTAACCGTAAGAGGTGATCAGCGCAATGGCGACTGTGGTGTAACGAGTGATCTGAGTGAGTTTCTTTTTTCCTTCTTCGCCGGCTTTGCTCAGTCTTTCCAAAGCGGGAATCGCAATGGTCAGAAGCTGAATCACAATGGAAGAAGTGATGTAAGGCGAAACAGAAAGTGCGAACAGGGTCGCTTGGGAAAATGCGCTACCGGACAGTATATTTAAATACTGGAGCATCGTACCCGAGGTTTCAGTGTTGAACCAACTGTCAATGGCATCGGGATCAATAAACGGCACCGGCAAAACACAGCCGATTCGATAGATCACAATGATAAAAAGGGTGAACAGAAGTTTCTTTCTGAGATCGGGGAGCTTCCAAGCGTTGGCAAATGTTTTCAGCACTTTAAATCACCTCAACCGTTCCGCCAGCTGCTTCGATCTTTGCTTTCGCTGCTTCGGAAACCTTGTGAGCCTTTACAGTGAGTTTTTTGGTCAGATTGCCGTTTCCGAGAACCTTAAGACCGTCAAGCGGCTTAGAAATAATGTTGGCTTCCACGAGAGCAACCAGATCCACAACTGCGCCGTCTTCAAAATTCTTATCCAGAACGGAAAGATTTGCAATGGCATATTCAGTTGCAAACTTAGCGTTGTTGAAACCTCTCTTAGGAAGTCTTCTGTATGCAGGCATCTGTCCGCCTTCGAAACCGATGCGAACACCGCCGCCAGAGCGAGCCTGCTGGCCTTTGTGACCGCGACCGCCGGTCTTACCGTTGCCGGAACCGGGGCCTCTACCCTTGCGCCATGCCTTTTTGGTGGGCACTGCGGGGGCCAATTCATGAAGCTTCATTCGTTGTTCCTCCTATTTTTCTCAGGCGTTTTCGACGCGAACCATGTGCTTGATTACTTCGATTTTGCCCTTCACTGCTGCGTTGTCTTCCTGAACGGTGAAATCGCCGATCTTCTTGAGACCGAGAGAAGCAGCAGTCTTTTTCTGTTTTTCGAGTCTGCCGATCAGGCTTTTCTCGAGGGTAATTTTAAGAGCCATTGTTTCTCCTCCTCGTTCAGTTCAGAATCTCTTCGGGAGTCTTGCCTCTCATGGCAGCCACTTCCTGAGCGCTGCGAAGGACGCGCAGACCTTCGAAGGTTGCTTTGACAACGTTGCCGGGGTTATTGGAGCCCAGGCACTTTGCGCGGATGTCAGAGATGCCTGCCAACTGCAGAACACTCTTCACTTTACCGCCTGCGATGATACCGGTACCCTTGGGAGCAGGCTTCAGCAATACGCGACCTGCGCCAAACTCACCGACAATCTCGTGAGGAATCGTGGTTCCCTTCATGGAAACTTCGATCATATTTTTCTTAGCGTCTTCCACGCCCTTGCGAACTGCTTCGGGACGCTCGGAGGCCTTACCGAGGCCATAGCCTACATGACCCTGACCGTCGCCTACAACAACCAGTGCGGAGAACTTACGAACACGGCCGCCTTTTACGGTTTTGGAAACGCTTTTGGTGTAAACTACGTCTTCTCTCAGATCGAGAGTAGCCGCATCAATTTTCTGTGCCATATCATTTCCCCCTTTAGAATTTTAACCCAGCTTCGCGGGCACCTTCAGCCAACTCCTGAACACGTCCGTGGAAAATGTAACCGCCACGGTCGAACACCACTTCGGTGATGCCCTTGTCAAGAGCAGCCTTTGCAACTGCCTGTCCCACAAGCTTTGCGGCTTCTTTGTTGCCGCCGTACTGATTGAATTCCTTATCAAGGGAGGAAGCGGAGGCAAGAGTCTTTCCGTTTTCGTCATCGATCACCTGAGCATAGATGTTCTTCAGAGATCTGAAAACGCAAAGTCTCGGCTTCTGGGCGGTTCCGAAAATCTTACCGCGAACTCTTTTATGTCTTCTAATACGCTTTTTATTCGTATCAACGCGAGAAACCATTTAATTCCACTCCTTTCCTTATTTGCCGGCCTTACCGGATTTGCGGCGAATACGTTCGCCAACATACTTGACACCCTTGCCCAGGTAGGGTTCCGGGGGTCTCTTGCCACGAACTTCGGCAGCGATCTGACCAACCTTTTGCTTGTCGATACCGCAAACAGTTACGTGGTTTGCATCGGGAACATCAAAGGTAATGCCGTCGCCTTCGGTCATCACAACATCGTGAGAGTAGCCGAGGTTCATTACGATCTGATTGCCTTTTTTCGTTACACGGTAACCGCCTTCGCTGATTTCCAGCTCCTTCTTGTAGCCGTTGGTAACACCTTCTACCATATTGGCGACGATGGTACGGGTCAGACCATGAAGGCTCTTTGCGGTCTTTTCGTCATTGGGGCGCTTTACGAGAATTTCGGTGGCGCCTACTTCCACCTGCATCAGAGGGTGGATGTCTTTGGTGAGAGTGCCCTTGGGTCCCTGAACGGTGATGGCGGTACCGTTAACGGTAACCTTCACTCCTGCGGGAACTGCAATGGGCTTCAATCCGATTCTTGACATATACTTTTCCCTCCCTTACCAAATGAAAGCGAGCACTTCGCCGCCAACATTTGCTTTTCTTGCAGCGCGATCGGTCATGATGCCCTTAGAAGTGGAAACGATGGCAACACCGAGACCGTGCATAACCTGAGGGATCTCCTCGCAGCTGGCGTAGATACGCAGACCGGGCTTGGATACTCTGCGGATTCCCTGGATGATTCTCTGCTTGTTGGGACCGTACTTAAGAGTAACACGGATGATACCCTGGTTTCCGTTGTCTACTACTTCAAAACCTTTGATATAGCCTTCGTCCATCAGAATCTGAGCGATGGCTCTCTTCATGTTGGAGTTGGGGATATCTACTTTTTCGTGCTTTGCAGCATTTGCGTTTCTGATACGGGTGAGCATATCAGCAATCACGTCTGAAATTTGCATTCTAATTTTCCTCCAAATTGCATTTAGTTTGCAGATGATCTCTGCACTTGAATACATTATTTTGCCGGTTGATTACCAGCTTGCCTTTCTAACACCGGGAATCTGACCCTTGTAAGCCAATTCGCGGAAGCAGATACGGCAGATACCGAATTTACGAAGATAAGCATGGGGACGGCCGCAGATTTTGCATCTGGTATATTCTCTGGTGGAGAATTTCTGCTTCTTCTGCTGCTTGAGAATCATTGCTTTCTTTGCCATTTTGTTCTTTCCTCCTTACCTTATCTTGCAAACGGTGCGCCCATCAATGCCAGAAGCTTGCGAGCTTCTTCATCGGTCTGAGCGGTGGTTACGAACACGATATCCATACCGCGGATCTTATCGATCTTGTCGTACTCGATTTCCGGGAAGATCAACTGCTCTTTGATACCCAAAGAGTAGTTTCCGCGTCCGTCGAATGCGTCGGGATTGATACCCTTGAAGTCACGAACTCTGGGAAGCGCCAGATGGAACAGACGATCGATGAATTCATACATAATGTCACCGCGAAGGGTAACCTTTGCGCCGATCTTCTGACCCTGACGGATCTTAAAGTTTGCAACGGATTTCTTAGCGTAAGTGGGAACTGCTTTCTGGCCGGTGATGGCAGACAGATCGTCGATGATATTATCGATAACCTTTGCATTTTCCTTTGCTTCGCCTGCGCCTACATTCACCACGATCTTGTCGATCTTGGGGATTTGCATAACGCTCTTATACTTGAACTCTTCCATGAGAGCGGGAGCAACTTCATTGCGATAAAAATCTTTCATTCTTGCCATTTGAAATTACCTCCCTTACAGCTCTTGACCGCATTTTGCGCAAACGCGGATCTTCTTGCCGTCTTCGATTTTCACTTTGGTTCTGACACCCTTCTCACACTTGGGGCAGTAGATGCTGACCTTGCAAGCATTGATGGGAGCTTCTGCCTTCACGATACCGCCGCTTTCGCCCTGTTTTCTGGGCTTCACGTGCTTAGATACCATATTGATGCCTTCCACGATCACTTTGCCTTCCTTGGGGGAAACTTCCAGGACCTTACCGGTCTTGGGAGTGCCGGGCTTGGTGAACTTGTTGGAATAGCTGCCGACATTCAAAACGACTGTATCGCCTTTTTTAATGTGAAGCTTGTTATTCATTTTCTTAGGCGCGCTGCCTACAACCCTTTCTTCCAGGATTGCTCAGCGCTTGTCTCCTTCCGTATGTTACTTTTCGGTGACAAGGCTCAGAGTACTTCGGGAGCAAGGGAGAGGATCTTCAGATAATCTTTATCACGAAGCTCTCTTGCAACCGGTCCGAAAATTCGGGTTCCCCTGGGGTTCTTGTCTTCTTTGATGATGACCGCTGCATTCTCGTCGAATCTTACATAAGATCCGTCGGCTCTGCGAGTGGGCTGTACGGTTCTGACGACAACGGCTTTTACCACATCGCCCTTCTTAACCATACCGCCGGGAGCTGCTTTTTTCACTGCACAGACGACAACATCGCCGATGGCGGCGTAACGTCTGCCGGAGCCGCCGAGTACTCGGATGCACATCAGCTCTTTCGCGCCGGTGTTATCAGCGACTTTCATTAAGCTCTGTTGCTGAATCACTTTTTGTTACCTCCAATTAGGTTTATTTCGCCTTTTCGATGATTCTCACAAGGCGCCATCTTTTGTTCTTGGAAAGGGGTCTGGTCTCCATAATTTCGACCTTATCGTCAACACCGCACTCGTTGTTCTCATCGTGAGCCATGAATTTCACGGTCTTCTTGATGATCTTGCTGTACAGGGGGTGTTTTACGTTGTCCTCGATTGCAACCACAATGGTCTTATCGGTGGCATTGGAAACGACCCTTCCAACACGGGTTTTTCTCAGGTTTCTATCCATGATCGTATCTCCTTATCCTTACTGCGCGGAGTCTTTATCAGCCTGGATTTCCTTCTCACGGATCACGGTCATCAGGCGAGCAATGGTCTTGCGGGCCTCCACGATCTTCTGAGGATTGTCAAGCTGGTTGATGGCGTGCTGGAAGCGGAGGTTGAAAAGTTCTTCTTTCTTTGCAACAAGCTCTGCATTCAACTCGTCAATGTTCTTTTCTCTGATTTCGTTAAGTTTCATCACAGTGTGTCCTCCTTAACTTCCTTGGTCACGAATTTGCACTTGATCGGAAGCTTATGGGAAGCAAGACGCATTGCTTCTTTTGCGATGTCCTCGCTGATTCCGTCCATCTCGAACATCACTCTGCCGGGCTTCACGACAGCAACCCAGTACTCGGGAGAACCTTTACCGGAACCCATTCGGGTTTCAGCAGGCTTTTCGGTGATGGGTTTGTCGGGGAAAATTTTGATCCATACTTGACCGCCACGCTTGATATAACGGGTCATGGCAATACGGGCAGCTTCGATCTGGTTGCTGGTCACCCAAGCGGGTTCCAGTGCCATCAGGCCGTAGGTACCGTTGGTAACCTTGTTGCCGCGATATGCCTTGCCGGTCAATCTTCCACGGTGAACGCGGCGATATTTGACTCTCTTAGGCATTAACATTTCTGCGTCCTCCTTCTCTGGAAGAATTGTTGAATCTGGGGCCGCCTCTGCGGTCACCGGGCTTTCTGTCGCCACGGGGACGGCGATCCGGGCGGGAATCGTTTCTTCTGGGGTTGGTGCGGTTTACAGTTTGAAGAACCTCGCCTCTGTAGATCCAGATCTTCACGCCAACCTTACCGTAGGTGGTATTGGCTTCGGCAAAGCCGTAGTCAATGTCAGCGCGGATGGTCTGCAGCGGGATGGTGCCTTCATGATAGTGCTCGGTACGGGCAATTTCTGCACCGCCGATACGGCCGGAGCCGCAGACTTTGATGCCGCGAGCGCCCAAACGCATGGTTCTGCCGATGGCAAGCTTTACTGCTCTGCGGAAGGAAATTCTTCTTTCCAGCTGACCGGCAATGTTTTCAGCAACCAACTGAGCGTTCAAGTCGGGCATTTTTACTTCTGCTACATTCACTGCAACGGACTTGCCCAGCATCTTTTCCAGTTCAGCACGGAGCTTTTCGATCTCTGCACCGCCACGGCCAATGATGATACCGGGTTTTGCGCAATGAATGGTAACACGAACCTTGGATACGGTTCTTTCAATTTCGATCTTGGGAACACCTGCAGCCTGCAGCTTTTCCTTCAGATACTTTCTAAGTTTGTAGTCGGAAACAAGAGTGTCGCCGAAATCTTCATCCTTAGCGAACCATCTGGAGTCCCAATCTTTGATGACACCGACACGGAGTCCGTGGGGATTTACTTTCTGTCCCATCTCTTAATTTCCTCCTTTCTCTTCTACTGCGATCGTGATGTGAGAAGCTCTCTTCAAGATGCGGAATGCTCTGCCCTGTGCTCTGGGCTGAATGCGCTTGAGAGTGGTGCCGGGAGTGGCATAGCACTCTGCAACAAAGAGCTTTTCCTTATCCATGTGGAAGTTGTTCTCAGCATTTGCAATTGCTTCGTTCAAAATTTTCAAAATCGGTTCTGCGGCACTTTTGGTCGTGTTCTTCAGAATTCCCTTTGCCAGTTCAGCATTCTTGCCTCTGATGAGATCCAGAACGATCTGAACTTTTCTCGGAGAAATCCGGACTTCGTTTCTGTGTGCCACGGCTCTTTTCTTTGCCGTTTCGTTCATTTGTCAGTTTCCTCCTTTAGATTAGCTGTTCGCTACCTTGGAACCGGAATGGCCCTTAAAGGTACGGGTCAGTGCAAACTCACCCAACTTGTGGCCGACCATATCCTCGGTAACATATACCGGAACATGCTTTCTGCCATCGTAAACAGCAATGGTGTGACCGATGAATTCGGGGAAGATGGTGGAAGAACGAGACCAAGTCTTGATGACCTTCTTTTCGTTCTTGTTGTTCATCTCAACGATTGCTGCAAAAAGTTTTTCTTGGACGAAAGGTCCTTTTTTAATGCTTCTGGACATAATCTATTTCTCCTCTCTTCAGCGATCGTTACGGCGCTTTACAATAAACTTATTGGTGCGCGCCTTCTTGTTTCTGGTCTTGTAACCCATAGTGGGCTTGCCCCAAGGAGTAACAGGAGTGGGACGACCAATGGGGGAACGACCTTCACCACCACCGTGGGGGTGATCGCAGGGGTTCATAACAGAACCGCGAACGGTAGGACGGATGCCCATGTGTCTGGTCTTACCTGCTTTACCAACCTTTACATTCTCGTGCTCCAGATTGCCTACCTGGCCGATGGTTGCCATGCAGTCCAAACGGACATATCGAACCTCGGAGGAAGGAAGTCTGACCTGAGCCATACCGTTTTCCTTAGCCATGAGCTGAGCCATAGCGCCGGCGCTTCTTACCATCTGAGCACCGCGGCCGGGATAAAGCTCAATGTTGTGAATGAGCGTACCCACGGGGATGTTTGCGATGGGCAGTGCGTTGCCGGGTTTGATATCGGACTGAGCACCGGAGGTGATCACGTCGCCAACCTTTAAGTCAACGGGAGCGATGATGTAACTCTTCTTGCCGTCTTCGTACTGAATCAGAGCAATGTTAGAGGTTCTGTTGGGATCGTACTCAAGAGCAATCACAGTTGCGGGATTGGTGTTGGCTCTCTTGAAGTCGATGACTCTGTATTTTCTTCTGTTTCCGCCGCCGTGATGACGGACGGTGATGCGGCCGGTGTTGTTACGGCCAGCGTGCTTTTTCAGAGGCTCGAGCAGGCTCTTTTCAGGAGCCTTTTTGGTGAGCTCGGCAAAGCTCTGCACGCTCATATTTCTTCTGCCGGGTGTTGTCGGCTTATAGATCTTTACAGGCATTTACCGTACCTCCTTACATCATACCATCGAAGAACTCGATGGTTTTGGAGCCTTCGGTCAAAGTAACAATGGCCTTTTTCCATTCGCTGGTTTTACCCAGGTGGACACCCATTCTCTTTGCCTTGGACTTCATAGAAACCGTATTCACGGATTTCACTTCTACCTTGAACAATTCTTCCACTGCACGGGCGATCTCGATTTTGGTGGCATCATTTGCTACGCGGAAGGTGTACTTCTTCTGAGTTGCGGTAGCGGTCATGGAAGCCTCGGTGATCACCGGCTTTAAGATAATATCGTAAGCTGTTTTCATGCCTTATAAACCTCCTCCATTACTTCAACGGACTGCTTGGAGATAATCAGTTTTTTGTGGTTGAGGATCTGGTAAACGTTGAGGTTGTTTGCCTGGCAGGTGGTAGCGCCGGGGATGTTGGCAAAGCTCTTGATCAGAACCTTATCAACCTCGGGCAGTACAACCAGGGGCTTTCTCTCGGCATCCAGAGCACGAAGCATTTCCACCATGGGGCGGGTCTTGTACTCGGTAGCCTTAAGGCCATCAACAACGATGATCTCATTATCTGCAAGTTTTGCGGAGAGAGCGCTCTGGAGAGCGATTCTCTTCACCTTCTTGTTTACGCTAACATGGAAGGTGCGGGGCTTGGGTCCCAGGGCGATACCGCCGTGAGTCCACTGAGGAGAACGGGTGGAACCCTGACGGGCTCTGCCGGTACCCTTCTGCTTCCAGGGCTTCTTACCGCCGCCGGAAACTTCGCTGCGAGTCTTGGTGGACTGGGTACCCTGTCTTTGATTGATCAGATATGCGCGGACAACGCTGTGCAAAACGCTCTTGTTCACTTCTGCGCCGAAGAGCTCCTCGGAAAGGGCGATTTCACCGGTTACCTGTCCTGCCATATCATAAACTTTTACGTTAGGCATCTTGTTTTTCTCCCTTCTCTTGGATTAAGCTTTTACGCTGTCACGGATGAACACGATACCGTTCTTTGCACCGGGAATGGCGCCGCGAACTGCAATGATGTTCTTTTCCGCATCGATTTTCACTACTTTCAGGTTCAGGATGGTAACCTGTTCGTTACCGTACTGACCTGCCATCTTCTTGTTCTTGAAGATTCTGGCGGGGTCGATAACACCCATAGAACCGGACTGACGGTGAACCGGGCCGGTACCGTGAGTCATGCGCAGGCGATGCAGGTTCCATCTCTTGATGGCACCGGTGTAACCGTGACCCTTGGTGATGCCGGTTACGTCAACGCTTTCGCCTTCTGCGAAGATGTCAGCGCTGATGGTGTCGCCAACGTTCATTTCTTCTGCATTGTCAAGACGGAATTCCTTCAGATACTTCTTAAAGGTAACGCCGCTTTTCTTAAAATGTCCCTTAACGGGGTTGGTCAGCTTTCTTTCAACGATATCGGAGAAACCGAGCTGAAGAGCACTGTAACCGTCCTTGTCCATGGTTTTCTTCTGAACTACTGCACAGGGACCGGCTTCGATGAGAGTTACGGGAATCACAGCGCCGTTTTCAGTAAACATCTGGGTCATTCCGATTTTTTTGCCGATAATTGCTTTTTTCATTTTTTCCTCCTAAAAACATGTTATTGGTTGGATTGGATCCAACATGACTCGTTTTCCGGGTGAATGGCTTACTCGAATCTGTATTCCAATTCAACGCCGGCGGGGAGCTCGATCGACATGAGAGCATCAACAGTTGCCTTGGAAGGGTTGAGCACATCGATGAGTCTCTTGTGGGTGCGAAGCTCGAACTGTTCGCGGGAATCCTTGTACTTGTGAACTGCACGCAAGATAGTCACGATTTCTTTTTCAGTGGGCAACGGGATAGGACCGGACACCTTAGAACCCTGACGTTTTGCAGTCTCGACAATTTTTTCCGCACTCTGGTCGATGATCGTGTGATCATACGCCTTGAGTCTGATGCGAATCTTTTCGTTCTTTGCCATTTTTTGCCTCCTATTATTAATATTTACATTTCCCTGGGTGGGAACGTATGATTGCAAGGTGGGAAGCGCGAACTATATACGCGTCCGGGTGTTTCTTTTCACCCCCAGTAAATGACTCCGCCTCAGGCGGATTACCTCAGGCGGAGAAAGCAGCATAAGCTCGCTTTCGCCCGATTTTCGGACATACTCCGCGGAAAAACCTGCGTTTTGACGCAGCAACCTCCCGCTTCAACGCACACCAAGCACGGTCAATTATACTTTATTATATATGAGCGCGCAATATTTTCCAGGCAAAGTTAAAAAAATATTTACATTTTATCAAAGGAATCGAAATGTAATTTTCCGTTTTCTTGGTTTTTTTCCAAAAAAAATGGGACACTATGCTAAAAGCCAATTCCGGAGGTTATAATGAAGCACAATTTTTACAAATGGATCTTTCTCTTTTTTGCCGGCGCAGTCATCTATCCGCTCATTGAGATCCTGTTTCGAGGACGAACCCACATTTCCATGGGAATTTTAGGCGGAATTTGCCTTGTTTCCATCCGAATGGTTGATCTGGCGTTGGGAAAGGTTCGTTTTGTCTGGAAAGCCGCAGTAGCCGCGGTGATCATTACACAGCTGGAATTTATCACCGGGGTCATTGTCAATCTTCATTTGGGACTTGGAGTTTGGGATTATTCCCAACTTCCCCTTCACCTGGCAGGCCAGATTTGTCCTCTGTTTTCCTTTTTCTGGTTTCTCTTATCCCTTGTGGCTTTGGGACTGTTTTGTCTTCTTCCCACCGTTTTTCTTCCGGGCAGAGAAAATGCCGGTCAAATGAAGCACATCAAATAAAAGCCTTTTCCGTTTTTTATCAGAAAAAGAAAAGACAAGGGATATTCCCTTGTCTTTTCTTTTTTGTCAGATGATATCCACCATGACTTTTTTGTTTTCTTTCGTGGCGCAAGCTTTCATAACGGAGCGAATTGCTTTTGCAATTCTTCCCTGCTTGCCGATCACTTTACCCATATCTTCAGGCGCGACGCTAAGCTCCAGGTGAAGAACATTTCCATCCTGACGCTCAACCACCACAACCTCTTCGGGGTGCAATACCAGCGCCTTTGCGATATCAATGAGTATTTGTTTCATAATGTACTCCTTGATTATTCAATGACGCCGCTTTTCTTCAAAAGGCTCTTTGCGGTTTCAGTGGGTTGTGCACCGTTGGAAATCCACTTCTTTGCTGCTTCAACGTCAATATTGATTGCAGGGGGATCCATAAGGGGATTGTAAGTACCAATCTCTTCGATGAATCTGCCATCGCGGGGATAACGGGAATCTGCAACAACAACGCGGTAGAAAGGAGCCTTTTTAGCGCCCATTCTTCTAAGTCTGATTTTAACTGCCATGATTTCACCTCCTTTAATATCTTAAAAATCCCTAAAACGGGAATTTCATTCTGCCAAATTTTCCTTTTTTACCGGAAAATTGCTTCATCATCTTATTCATCGCTTCAAACTGTCGCAAAAGGCGGTTAACCTCTTCCACTGTTTGACCGCAACCGGCAGCAATACGCTTCTTGCGGGAGGAATTGATGATATCGGGCTTTGCCCGTTCCTTTGGGGTCATAGACTGAATGATGGCCTTGGTTCGATCGATCTGCTTCTCATCGATCTTGGCATCCTGAAGCGCACCGGGCTTCATACCGGGGATCATTCCCATCAGCTGATCCAAGGATCCCATATTCTTGATCTGATCGAACTGCTCCATATAATCTTCCAATGTAAAGGAATTTTGACGGAGTTTTTGTTCCATTTCTCTGGCTTTCTTTTCATCGAAAGCAGCTTCCGCCCGATCGATGAGAGTCAGAACGTCGCCCATACCGATGATTCGGCTGGCCATACGGTCCGGATAAAAAGGCTCGATCTGATCCAGCTTTTCACCAACACCAATGAACTTAATGGGCTTTCCGGTGACAAAGCGAACAGAAAGCGCGGCGCCGCCGCGGGTATCGCCGTCCAGCTTTGTCAGGATCACACCGGTGATATCCAAAAGACCGTTGAAGCTTTCTGCCACATTCACCGCATCCTGACCGGTCATGGAATCCACCACCAAAAGGATCTCGGTGGGAGTTACCTGCTCCTTGATCTGGCGCAGTTCTTCCATCAGTTCTTCATCAACGTGGAGACGGCCGGCTGTATCCAGAATGACCAGGTCATAGGCGTTCTTTTCCGCGTATTCCACACCCTCCCGGGCAATGCGAACTGCGTCCTTGCAGTCTTCCAGGGCAAACACCGGAACCTCCACCTGCTCTCCCACTACCTTCAACTGAGTAATGGCAGCGGGACGATAGATATCACAAGCCACCAGAAGAGGGCGTTTGCCTTGCTTTTTCATCATTTTGGCAAGCTTGGCAGAGTGAGTGGTTTTACCGCTTCCCTGCAAGCCACACATCATCACCACCGTGGGGGGCTTTGAGGAGATGACCAATTTTTCATTGGTCTCGCCCATAATGGAAACAAGCTCTTCCCGGACGATCTTCACGATCTGCTGGTGAGGAAGAAGGCTTTCCAGTACCTCCGAGCCAACCGCTCTTTCGCTAACGCGTGCGACAAATTCTTTTACAACCTTAAAGTTTACATCTGCCTCCAGGAGCGCTAACTTGATCTGACGCATTCCCACCTTCACATCGGCAGGGGTGAGCTTACCTTTGTTTTTGAAAGACTGAAAAGCAGATGCCATTTTATCCATCAAACTTTGGAACATAGCCGCACCTCCTATATGATTTCCCGAAGACGGTTCAAAAGTTCTTCCCGATTCTCCGGAGCAGCCTGGGCAAGAAGATCGCAAAGAGAGAGAATTTCTTTTCTCTTTTGCATCAAACCGAGCTTTTCCTCGAACCCCAAAAGCTCTCCTTTGGTTCTGGAGATCAGATCCCGGACAGCCTGACGGCTGGTTCCCGTTTCCTCAGCGATCTCTGCAAGGGAAAGATCCGAAAGAAAATATCCCTCAAAGGCTTCCCTCTTTTTTTCGGAAAGCAAAGGAGAATACAGATCATAGAGCAAGGAAAGGGACAGGTCTTTTTCAAACATTGCGCATCCTCCCCAAGCTTTGCTGTAAATATTTTTTCTTTACACCCGATTATTATACCAAAGAAATCTCATTTGTCAAGAGAAAAATGAAAAAAGACTCCAAAGAGTCTTTCATTCATATTTCCACGGGTCCTTCCAGCGAAGATGCTTTCCCGGAGATTTTAATTCGTCAAAGAAGCCAGAACGGGTGAAAAACCGGTAATCATAGAACAAAAGGTCGCCATTTCCCAGATATACCTTGCCTTTTCCGGGGGCGATCCAGGTTACATCCTTTGCCACCGGGTAAAACAGCAGGATCTTATTTTCTCCCTTTGGCACAACAGATTCCAGGTCCACCGTAAGGCTTTTTCGGTTCAAGCCAAATTCCACCACGTTCAGTCGTCCCATTCCCCTCATGCCTCTGCCCCGGGAAAGAAGATTCAAGCTGATCTTGCGAAAAATCGCAAGCTCTGTAGGAGACAGGAACGAATACTCGCTATAGCGATATCGGCCGGAAACCAGCAAAACGTGATAGGTTTTTCCCTCTGCCCGGATCGAAAAATCAAATCCGGACTTGGGGGAAAGAGACCAAAAGGGCTCCTTTTGGTTCCAAACCATTTCATATTCCATTTTTTTACAAAAACGGTCCAGTTTCCAGAAAAGAATCCGGCGCTTGAGACAAACGATCAAAGCAGGAATTCCTGAAAAAATCAACCAAAAGAATCCGGCAATTCCAGCAATCTCCAAAATGGAAAAAATAGCAGTTTTCAAGGGCGGAAACAAGGCGGCAACTCCTTTTTTATCGTGATACCCCATTATAATAAAAAAGAGGAGGATCTGTCAACGATTCTCCTCTTTTCCATTGGATAGCAAGATATGATCGCACTTTTCCCGAATGGAAAAGGCATCAAAATATGCTTCCTCCAATGGGATCCAGCGTTCCAAAAACATCTGCAGTTTATCCGGACTTCTTTTTTCAAGACGTTTCCTTTGTTCCTCCGGCGTAATGTCCAAAAAAACACGCAGGTGGTAAATATCTCCCAAAGCCGGATGCATGGAATAAGTTCCCTCCACCACCACAAGCTTTTTTTCCAGAACCGTCACCGGATCGGTCAAAGCACCCACGTGGCAACAATACGGTCGGTAGGAAAATGCACCCCCTTGCTTTAAGGGGCCGATCACTTCTTGCAAAAAACGCTCCCGATCCAGATTCCCACCCGGTTCTGCCAATCTTTCCACGGTCTTTTTCTCATGAGGCAGTACAAAATCATCCGTATGGATCAAAACTCCGTCGAATTCCAGGGCTAAGGCCTGGGCAAGGGTCGTTTTCCCGGAGCCGCACCGTCCTTCAATGGCAATGACCACCCGGTGGTTTTCCTCCATTTTCTTTCTAAGATCTTCAAAAAACTCTTTCATTTCAGATCACACCGGAAAAGAAAAGGAAAAGCAACACAAAAGCGGAGAGCAACAGCAGGCCAATGATGGGAAACACCCAGCGGTAAGGTTTTTGATCCTCCGAACGGGAAGAAGAAGGAACCAATCTGGTTTTTCGGAGTGCAGTTACCAGCGGCTTATACAAAAGCAAGGTCAACGCAGCGTTCAGGCCTCCCTTGATGGCATTAAAGGGAAGAAACACCGGAACGAGCATTCCGGCAACCACTTCCCGCTCCACCAACATATAAAAAGGAGTCACCAGATAGTTCCAAAGAACCATACTTCCGGTCATAAACACCACTCCTAAAACAAGTCCGAACACGGCACCGCGATAGGTTTTCATTTTTTGATAAACCAGAGCAGCCGGAAAAGCAAAAAAGGCAGTGGAAAGGAAATTCATAATCATACCGTATATTCCGGTGGTGCTGATGGTGATCATTTCCACGAGAGAAACGATTCCGGAAACCAAAAGGGTGATCATAGGACCAAACACAAATCCTGCGATGGCAATGACCGCATCCTTGGGATCATAGCTTAAAAAGCCGGCCACGTTGGGAATCACCTTCCCCAAAAGGACCGCCACAAAAGAAAGGGCACAGAACATTGCCGTCACGGCGGTCATTTTTACAGTGTTTTTTTTCATGCTGCCTCCAAAAAGAAAGACACCCCTGCAAATCAATGCAGGGGTGCCGAAAAATTGCGCAATACAATTGCGATGCGATCTTCTCTCATCCGGACTTTACCGTCGGTGCAGGAATTACGCCTGCTCAGCCTTGCGGCTCGTGGACTTTACCACCGGTGTGGAATTACACCAACCCCTGAAGATCCGATATTCAATTAGCCAATGATTTCGGTAACAACGCCGGAACCAACGGTTCTGCCGCCTTCACGGATAGCGAAGCGGAGACCCTTTTCGATTGCGATAGGAGCAATCAGTTCAACAGTCATATCAACGTTGTCGCCAGGTGCGCACATTTCAACGTCAGCGGGAAGGTTGATAACACCGGTAACGTCGGTAGTTCTGAAGTAGAACTGAGGTCTGTAGTTGTTAAAGAAAGGAGTATGACGTCCACCTTCTTTTTCGGTGAGAACGTAAACCTGACCAACGAACTTGGTGTGAGGATTGATGGAACCGGGTTTAGCCAGAACCTGACCTCTTTCGATTTCCTTCTTGTCAATGCCACGGAGCAGAACACCTACGTTGTCGCCTGCTTCAGCGTAGTCGAGCAGCTTACGGAACATTTCAATACCGGTAACAACGCTCTTCTTGGTTTCCTTCAGACCGACGATTTCGATTTCGTCGCCCATCTTCAACTGGCCTCTCTCAACACGGCCGGTAGCAACAGTACCACGTCCGGTGATGGAGAAGACGTCTTCTACAGGCATCAGGAAGGGCTGGTCAGCCTTACGGTCGGGAGTGGGGATGTAGGAGTCAACTGCATCCATCAGTTCAAGAATGCTCTTGTACTCAGGAGCGTTAATATCGGTATTGGTGGATTCCAGAGCGTCTCTTGCAGAACCCTTGATAACGGGGATGTCATCGCCGGGGAAGTCGTGCTTGGAAAGAAGCTCACGGATTTCCATTTCAACCAGTTCCAGAAGTTCTTCATCGTCAACCATATCGGTCTTGTTCATGAAGACAACGATTGCAGGAACACCTACCTGACGAGCCAGAAGAATGTGCTCGTGGGTCTGCTGAAGAGGACCGTCGGTAGAAGCAACTACCAGGATTGCGCCGTCCATCTGAGCAGCACCGGTAATCATGTTCTTAACGTAGTCGGCGTGGCCGGGGCAGTCCACGTGAGCGTAGTGACGGTTTGCAGTCTCGTACTCAACGTGTCTGGTGTTGATGGTGATACCTCTCTGTCTTTCTTCGGGAGCGTTGTCGATCTGGTCATATGCCAGGAATTCGATGTTGCCGTTGCCCAGAGAAAGGGTCTTGGTGATAGCAGCGGTAAGAGTGGTCTTACCGTGGTCAACGTGACCGATGGTACCAATGTTTACATGGGGTTTTGTTCTTTCGAATTTTGCCTTTGCCATTGTTATTTCCTCCTAAAATGTGTTTTTTACAATTTTTTTAATTCATATTAGTTTGCAGACTTCTTGATGATCTGCTGCTGGATGGATACCGGAACCTCTGCATAGTGATCGGGCTCCATGGTGTAAACACCGCGGCCCTGGGTCTTGGAACGAAGGTCAGTTGCATAACCGAACATTTCGCCCAAAGGCACTTCGCAGTTGATCTGCTGTCCACCGCCCACTGCTTCCATACCAAGCACGTTACCGCGGCGCTGGTTGATGTTACCGATAACATCGCCCATGTATTCGTCGGGAGTTACGATGACCACTTTCATGATCGGCTCGGTAATGGTAGGATCAGCTTTTCTCATTGCTTCCTTGAAGGCCATAGATCCGCAGATCTTAAATGCCATTTCAGAGGAGTCAACTTCATGGTAGGAACCGTCAAATACGGTAACCTTGGTGTCAACAACCGTGTAACCGGCAACAACACCGCTTTCCATTGCACCACGGATACCTGCATCCACTGCGGGGAGGTATTCCTTGGGAATGGCACCGCCCACTACCTTATTGATGAATTCATATCCCTTGCCGGGTTCGTTGGGCTCGATGGTCATCTTAACATGAGCATACTGACCCTTACCGCCGGACTGACGGGCGTACTTCACATCAACGGTAGCTTCCTTACGGATGGTTTCGCGGTATGCAACCTGAGGCTTACCAACGTTTGCTTCCACGCGGAATTCACGGAGAAGTCTGTCAACGATGATTTCAAGGTGCAATTCGCCCATTCCTGCAATGATGGTCTGACCGGTCTCTTCGTCGGTGGATACCTTGAAGGTGGGGTCTTCTTCAGCAAGCTTCTGCAGGGCGATACCCATCTTTTCCTGACCTGCCTTGGTCTTGGGCTCAATGGCAACACGGATAACGGGATCCGGGAAGTCCATAGACTGGAGGATGATGGGGTTCTTTTCATCACAGAGGGTGTCACCAGTAGTGGTGTATTTCACACCGATTACGGCGGCGATATCACCGGCGTAGATCTTATCGGCATCTTCTCTGTGGTTGGCGTGCATCAAAACGATACGGCCAAGTCTTTCTCTCTTGCCCTTCACGGAGTTGTAAACGGTAGAACCGGTTTCAACAGATCCGGAATAAACACGGACAAAACAAAGTCTACCAACAAAGGGGTCGGTTGCGATCTTGAATGCCAATGCTGCAAAGGGCTCTTCCTCGCTGGAGGGACGGTCTTCTTCCTGATCGGTGTCAGGGTTACGGCCCACGATGGGAGGAATGTCAAGAGGAGAGGGCATATACTCAACGATGGCATCCAAAAGCTTCTGAACACCCTTGTTACGGTAGGAAGTACCGCAAAGAACGGGGATCATATTACCGGCAATGGTGGTTGTACGGATGGCCTTGTGGATCTCTTCCTCGGTGAGCTCTTCTCCTTCCAGATACTTCTCGAACAGAGCGTCGTCGCTCTCGGCAATGGCTTCCAGAAGCTGAGTTCTGTATTCCTCTGCCTTGTCCTTCATATCTGCAGGGATATCCTCTTCCTGGATATCAGTACCGTCATTGTTGGTATAGATGAAGGCGCGCATCTTGATCAGGTCGATCAGTCCGCGGAATTCATCCTCAGCTCCGATGGGAAGCTGAATCGGCACTGCGTTTGCTTTCAGTCTTTCGTGGATCTGGGAGACAACGCGATAGAAGTTGGCTCCGCCGATGTCCATCTTGTTGACATAAGCAAGTCTGGGTACATTGTACTTGGTAGCCTGACGCCATACGGTTTCAGACTGGGGCTCGACACCGCCTTTGGCACAGAAGACGGCAACTGCACCGTCAAGCACCATCAGGGAACGCTCCACCTCAACGGTGAAGTCAACGTGGCCGGGGGTGTCGATGATGTTGATTCTGTTGTTTTTCCAGAAGCAAGTGGTAGCGGCAGAGGTAATGGTAATACCTCTTTCCTGCTCTTGCTCCATCCAGTCCATGGTCGCTGCGCCGTCGTGAGTCTCACCAAGCTTGTGCGTCTTACCAGTGTAGTACAGGATACGCTCAGTGGTGGTGGTCTTACCGGCGTCGATGTGAGCCATGATACCGATGTTTCTGGTTCTTTCAAGTGGATACTCTCTCGGCATTGTAAGCTCCGTTTCCTTTTCATAGATTGTTCCCGCAACGCGGCAGTTTATGCCGCACGGGAAACCGGATTAATATCTGTAGTGAGCAAAAGCCTTGTTTGCTTCTGCCATTTTGTGAGTGTCTTCTCTCTTCTTAACGGCGCCGCCAAGATTGTTGGTAGCATCGATAATTTCGTTTGCAAGTCTCTCACACATGTTCTTTTCGCTGCGAGCTCTGGAATAATTGATGAGCCAGCGAAGACCTAAGGTCTGTTTTCTGTCGGGCCGAACATCGATCGGTACCTGATAGGTGGCACCGCCTACTCTTCTCGCTTTGATTTCGAGTGCAGGCATAATGTTCTCAAGGGCCTTCTGGAATGTTTCAAGGGGATCGTTGCCGGTCTTCTCCTTTACGATTTCAAATGCATCGTAAACGATTTTCTGTGCAACACCCTTTTTACCGTCCTGCATAATGTTGTTAACCAGTTTGGTCACAAGCTTGGAACCGTAGATCGGATCCGGCAGAACATCTCTTTTGGAAATCTGACCTCTGCGTGGCACTAGAACTTCCCTCCTTCATATTTTTTCATGATATCTTCGGTACTCCGACAGGTTTTCCTGCCGGTGAGTGCTTGGCTTTTGATCAGACTTTATATCATGATGCAAAATGCTAAGCACAACCTGAAAGCCGCTTACTTGGAAGCTTTGGCTCTCTTCGCTCCATACTTGGAACGACCCTGGTTTCTTCCGTTCACACCCTGGGTATCCAGAGTACCACGGATGATGTGGTAACGAACACCGGGAAGGTCCTTGA
The DNA here is from genome assembly GCA_045541915.1 of Eubacteriales bacterium. GTDB lineage: Bacteria > Bacillota > Clostridia > Oscillospirales > SIG627 > RGIG5579. The sequence continues at coordinate 19,292 of JAZQJZ010000019.1, read as the reverse complement.
CTCTTCCGCCGCGGATCATAACAACAGAGTGTTCCTGCAGGTTATGACCGATACCGGGGATATAAGCAGTCACTTCGTTACCGTTGGTCAGTCTGACTCTTGCAATTTTACGGAGAGCCGAGTTCGGCTTCTTCGGAGTCTTGGTGGAAACCTTCGTACAAACGCCACGCTTCTGGGGGCAAGAGATATCAACAGTCTCTTTTTTCAGAGAGTTCATGCTCAGCTGCAGAGCGGGGGACTTGGACTTGTAGGTTACCTTTTCACGACCAAATCTTACCAATTGGTTGAATGTTGGCATAGTGCACCTCCTTCTTCAATATTCGTTTCATCGTATCACATTTTCAAAAAAAATGCAACACTCACCGGGAAGTGCAAAATGCATTTCTGCATTTTGCACAAATCCCATGAAAAACCTTTGTTAAAATTGTATGGTTTTTACGGTGGATCAACCGAAAATGCTTTCTTCTGCTTCGCTTTCGGTATCGCGAATCTGAACGCCACGGTATTTTTCCATACCGGTACCGGCAGGAATCAGCTTACCGATGATGACGTTTTCCTTCAGACCCATGAGAGGATCGACCTTACCCTTGATGGCAGCTTCCGTGAGAACCTTGGTGGTTTCCTGGAAGGATGCGGCAGACAGGAAGGATTCGGTGGAAAGAGATGCCTTGGTGATACCCAAAAGGAGAGGAGAAGCGGTGGCTTCCATCAAAGCCTCGCCCTGGGCTATTCTGGCGCGGACCTCTTCATTTGCCGTTTCAAAATCCGTTACTTCTACCATTGCGCCGGGAAGGAGCTTGGTAGAACCGGGATTCTCAATGCGAACCTTTCGGGTCATCTGACGGGCAATGACTTCCACGTGCTTGTCATTGATTTCCACCGCCTGGAGACGGTAAACCTTCTGAATCTCCTTGACGATGTATTCATAGGCAGCACTGGTGCCGTCGATGCGGATGATATCGGTGGGCTTTCTCAAGCCTTCGGTCAATGCCTGACCGCGAACCACAGCCTGGCCGTCCTCCACAATGATTCTCAAGCCAAAGGGAATCAAATAGCTCTTTTCAGTCTCCTGATCCGCACTGGTGACGATCACGTGGCGGTTCTTCTTGGAATCGTCGATCTTAACAATACCGTCAAAGTCTGCAAGAATGGCAGGCTTCTTGGGGCTGCGTGCTTCGAAGAGCTCTTCCACACGAGGCAGACCCTGGGTAATATCGCCGCCGGCGATACCACCGGTATGGAAGGTTCTCATGGTCAACTGAGTACCAGGTTCACCGATGGACTGTGCTGCAATGATACCCACTGCTTCGCCGATGTTGACCTTTTTGCCGTTGGCAAGGTCGGCACCGTAGCAATGTGCGCACACACCGTGATGGCACTTACAGTTGAGAACGCTTCTCACATACACTCTGGTGATGCCGGCTTCGGTGATGGTATCTACCATAGATTCGTTGATCATCTGGCCGTTCTGAACCAGGATCTCACCGGTTTCGGGATGAACCACATCGGCTGCGGCATATCTTCCCAGAATACGGTCGGCAAGCTTTTCGATCATTTCCTTGCCTTCGGTGATATCCTCCACCCAAATGCCTTCGGTGGCGCCGCAATCCTCGGCGCGGATGATCACGTCCTGTGCTACATCTACCAGACGACGGGTCAGATAACCGGAGTCGGCGGTACGAAGAGCCATGTCGGCAAGGCCCTTTCTGGAACCACGGGCTGCAATGAAGTATTCCAGAACGTTCAAACCCTCGCGGAAGTTTGCCTTGATCGGCAGTTCCACGGTACGACCGGTTGCCGTTGCCATCAGACCACGCATACCGGCCAGCTGTCTCATCTGCTTCATAGAACCACGGGCACCGGAAACTGCCATCATATTGATGGGGTTGTCCTTGCGCAGGTTCTTCTGCAGAGCAGTGGTTACATCCTTGGTACATTCTTCCCAAATGGAAATGACTCTGCGATAGCGTTCCTCGTCGGTCAGCAAACCGCGGCGGAAGTGCTTGGTCACCTCGTCCACCTTCTTGTCGGCGGCGGCGATGATATCTTCCTTTTCGGGAGGAACGGTCATATCGGACACGGAAACGGTAAGAGCAGCCTTGGTGGAATATTTATAACCCAGGGCTTTGATCTTATCCAGCATTTCCACGGTTTCGGTGGATCCGCAATACTTAATGGCACGGTCGATAATCTTACCAAGCTCCTTTACCGTTACCACGAAATCAATTTCGGGCTTGAAAAGGTTGGCAGGATCACTGCGATCCACAAAGTGCAGCTTCTGGGGGATGACACTGTTAAAGACCATACGGCCATAGGTGGTATCCACCAGGCTGGAAACCTCTTTTCCGTCCACAATGCGGGTCTGGCGAACCTTGATGTGAGCGTGAATGCCCAGATCCTTGTTCTCGTACGCCATCACAGCTTCGTCAAAGTCACGGAAGATTTTGCCTTCGCCTACTTCATCGGGACGGAAGGTGGGATTTTCATCCTCAAATTCACGCACATAGGTCAACCAGTAGGAACCCAGCACCATATCCTGGGTCGGGACGGTAACAGCCTTACCGGAAACCGGCTTCAAAAGGTTGTTTGCAGAAAGCATCAAAAATCTTGCTTCTGCCTGAGCTTCAGGAGACAGGGGCACGTGAACCGGCATCTGGTCGCCGTCAAAGTCGGCGTTGAATGCAGTACATACCAGAGGATGGAGTTTGATGGCTCTGCCTTCCACCAGGACAGGCTCGAATGCCTGAATGGAAAGACGGTGGAGGGTAGGAGCACGGTTCAAAAGAACGGGATGTTCCTTGATCACATATTCCAGCGCGTCCCAAACCTCATGGCTCATACGCTCAACCTTCTTCTTGGCATCCTTGATGTTGGTTGCCTTGCCGGTCTCCACCAATCTCTTCATAACAAAAGGCTTGAAGAGCTCGATGGCCATTTCCTTGGGAAGACCGCACTGATACAGCTTCAGTTCAGGTCCGACTACGATAACGGAACGGCCGGAATAGTCAACACGCTTACCCAGAAGGTTCTGACGGAAACGGCCCTGCTTACCGCGGAGCATTTCTGACAAGGACTTCAAGGGACGGTTGCTGGGACCGGTAACCGGTCTTCCGCGACGGCCGTTGTCGATGAGAGCGTCCACCGCTTCCTGAAGCATTCTCTTTTCGTTGCGAATGATGATTTCAGGAGCGTGAAGCTCGATCAGTCTCTTCAAACGGTTGTTACGGTTGATCACGCGGCGATATAGGTCGTTGATATCGGAGGTGGCAAATCTGCCGCCGTCCAGCTGTACCAAGGGACGGATTTCCGGAGGAAGCACGGGCAACACATCCATGATCATCCACTCGGGCTTGTTGCCGGAGAGACGGAAATCTTCCACGATCTCAAGACGCTTTGCAAGGCGAAGCTTTTTCTGACCGTTGGAGGATTCCATTTCATCACGAAGTTCTACGGAAAGCTTTTCCAGATCCAACTCCTGAAGCAGTTTTTTCACAGCTTCAGCACCCATTCCGGCTTCGAAGTCATCTTCGTACTTTTCTCTTGCAGCGCGATATTCCTGCTCGGTCAAGAGCTGCTGTTTGGCAAGAGGAGTGGAGCCGGGATCGGTTACGATGTACTGAGCAAAATACAGCACCTTCTCCAGAAGACGGGGAGAGATGTCAAGCAAAATACCCATTTTGGAGGGGATGGCGCGGAAATACCAGATGTGGGAAACAGGAGCGGCCAATTCAATGTGGCCCATTCTTTCGCGGCGAACCTTGCTGGTGGTGATTTCCACACCGCACTTTTCGCACACTTTTCCTACATATCTTACCTTTTTATATTTACCGCAATGGCATTCCCAGTCCTTGGTGGGTCCGAAAATGCGTTCGCAGAACATACCGTCCCGTTCGGGCTTTAAGGTTCTGTAGTTGATGGTCTCGGGCTTTTTCACTTCGCCATAGGACCACTTTCTGATGGCATCGGGAGAAGCCAGGCCGATTCTAATTTTATCAAAATCAATATGTTCCATTATTCTCTTCTCCTCCTTGCTCAATCGTTGATTCCGTCTTCATTCTGATAGACGGATGCACTTCCCATATAATCGGAAAGATCTTCTTCTGCTTCTGCAATTTCTTCCGTGGTGCCTTCCTCATCGTCATAGAGGGGATCCTCGACATCGTAGATCTGATCACCCAATTCGGATGCATCAATGGTCTGGATTCCGTTGCTCTCTTCCTCGCTGATCTCCTTGAGGGTGACCACATTGTTTTCCTTGTCAAGCACTTCCACGTTCAGACCCAGAGCCTGCAGCTCGCGAACCAGCACCTTGAAGGATTCGGGCACGCTGGGCGCAGGAATGTTCAGACCCTTCACAATGGCTTCAAAGGTCTTCACACGGCCGATCACGTCGTCAGACTTCACGGTAAGGATTTCCTGGAGGGTATAAGCTGCGCCGTATGCCTCCAGAGCCCAAACTTCCATTTCACCGAATCTCTGTCCGCCAAACTGTGCTTTACCGCCCAGAGGCTGCTGCGTTACCAGAGAGTAAGGACCGGTGGAACGGGCATGGATCTTATCATCTACCAGATGGTGAAGCTTCAGATAGTACATATAACCCACGGTGACGCGGTTGTCAAAGGGTTCGCCGGTACGGCCGTCATAAAGCACGGTCTTACCGTCAGGATCGCATCCTGCCTGTACCAAAAGATCCTGAATGTCTTTTTCGGTAGCACCGTCAAAGACAGGGGTCATAAAGTTCAGACCCAGTTTCTTTGCTGCAAGACCCAAGTGCACTTCCAACACCTGACCGATATTCATACGGGAAGGAACGCCCAGAGGGTTCAATACGATATCCAGCGGCGTACCGTCGGGCAGGAAGGGCATATCTTCGGGGGGAAGAATACGGGAAATAACACCCTTGTTGCCGTGGCGGCCTGCCATTTTATCGCCCACAGAGATCTTTCTCTTCTGAGCCACGTAAACGCGAACCACTTTGTTCACACCGGCGGGCAATTCGTCGCCGTTTTCACGGGTAAAGGTGCGGACATCCACTACGATACCGCTTTCGCCGTGAGGAAGTCTCAGAGAGGTGTCACGCACTTCTCTTGCCTTTTCACCGAAAATGGCACGGAGCAGTCTTTCTTCTGCAGTGAGCTCTGTCTCTCCCTTGGGAGTTACCTTACCCACCAGAATATCGCCGGCGTGCACCTCCGCACCCTTGCGGATCACACCGTCTGCGTTCAGATCCTTCAGAGCATCTTCGCCCACAGAGGGAATGTCGCGGGTGATCTCTTCCGGACCAAGCTTGGTATCTCTTGCTTCGTGAGAGTACTCTTCAATATGAATGGAGGTGTAAACATCCTCGCGAACCAAGCGCTCATTGAGAAGAACGGCGTCCTCGTAGTTATAACCTTCCCAGGTCATAAAGCCGATGAGCATATTCTTACCGAGAGCCATTTCACCGCCGCGGGTTGCGGTACCATCGGCCAATACCTGACCGGCCTCCACTCTCTGATCCTTTTCTACATAGGGTCTCTGGTTGATACAAGTGCCCTGGTTGGTGCGCTTGAATTTCACCAAGTGGTATGCGTCGATCTGACCGTCATCGCGCTTCACGCGAATTTCATCTGCAGAAACATATTCCACATAGCCGGCTTCCTTTGCCAGGATACAAACACCGGAATCCGTACCGGACTTATATTCGATACCGGTACCGATCATGGGAGCCTCGCTGACCATCAGCGGAACCGCCTGCTTCTGCATGTTCGAGCCCATCAAGGCACGGGTGTTGTCATCGTTTTCAAGGAACGGAATGTGAGAGGCGGAAACGGAAACCACCATCTTCGGAGAAACGTCCATATAGTCGATCTCTTCGCGAGGTACTTCCAGAATTTCCTCTCTTCTGCGAGCGGTAACCTTCTTATTGATGAACTTATGCTCTTCGTCCAAGGGCTCGTTTGCCTGGGCTACGGTATAATCGTCCTCTTCATCGGCGGTCATATAGCGAACCTCGCTGGTGACCACGCCGGTCTCCTTATCCACTCTGCGATAAGGCGCCATAATGAAGCCAAATTCGCTGATCTTGGCATAAGTAGAAAGATAAGAGATCAGACCGATGTTAGGACCTTCAGGGGTTTCAACCGGACACATTCTTCCGTACTGGGTGTAGTGCACGTCACGTACTTCGAAGGATGCTCTGTCTCTGGAAAGACCGCCCGGACCCAATGCGGAAAGACGGCGCTTGTGGGTCAATTCGGACAGGGGGTTGTTCTGATCCATAAACTGGGAAAGCGGAGAAGAACCGAAAAATTCCTTAATGGCGGAAATCACAGGACGAACATTGATCAGCACCTGAGGGGTCACCGACTCCACATCCTGAATGGTCATTCTCTCCTTCACGATCTTATCCATTCTGGAGAAGCCAATGCGCAGCTGGTTCTGCAGAAGCTCACCAACGCAGCGCAATCTTCTGTTGCCCAAATGGTCGATGTCATCATCGGTACCAATATTATGGGAAAGGGCAAGCAGATAGTTCACGGAAGACAAAATGTCCTCACGGGTAATATGCTTGGGAACCAGTTCGTCGCGTCTTTCGCGGATCAGGTTCACTCTTTCTTCATTGTCCTGAGTCTGCGCAAGGATTTCACCCAGAACAGAAAGCTTCACCATTTCCTTGATTCCGGTTTCGCGGCAAACATCTTCGGGGAGAAATTTGGTCATGGGAACCATTCCGTTGGAGAATACCTTGACCTCTTTTCCGTCCTCTGCCACCACCACAAGGCTGGTGATTCCGTTTTCGTCCAGAGCCTCTGCCTTTTCGCGGGTCAGAACCTCGCCCTTTTCATAGATCACCTCGCCCGTCAGCTCGGAAACAGCAGGAGCTGCCAAGGTCAGACCGGCAACGCGCTTGGCCAGGGAGAGCTTTTTGTTGTACTTATAACGGCCTACAGCAGAAATATCGTATCTCTTGGGATCGAAGAACAGATTGTTCACCAGAGTTTCCGCGCTTTCCACCAGGGGCGGATCGCCGGGACGAAGTCTTCTGTAAAGCTCCTTCAAAGCCTCTTCATAGGCAGTGGTATTGTTATTCTCAGCAGCGGCGGTGATGGTGTCCTTATCCATGGTGAGAAGAAGCATGGCATCCTCGCCGAACATTGCCTTCAGTTCCGCATCGGTGGAAACGCCCAGTGCACGCACCAGAATGGTAACGGGCATTTTGCGATTCTTGTCAATGCGAACATAGAAAATGTCATTTTGATCGGTCTCATACTCCAGCCAGGCACCGCGGTAAGGAATCACCGTGGTAGCGTAGGTGGTCTTGTCGCTCTTTTCCTGGAGTCTCTGGTAGTAGATACCGGGGGAACGGACGATCTGAGAAACAATGACTCTCTCTGCGCCATTGATCAGGAAGGTGCCGTTATCGGTCATCAAGGGGAAATCTCCCATAAAGATCTCCTGCTCCTTGATTTCGCCGGTGAGCTTATTGGTCAGTCTCACTCTCACCCGCAGGGGAACTGCATAGTTCACATCTCTCTCTTTGCATTCCTCAATGGAGTACTTGGGGGTCTTTTCCACCGTGTAATCCACAAAGTCAATGAGAAGATTGCCGGAATAGTCCACGATGGGGGAAATGTCCTTCAATACCTCCATCAGACCTTCGTTCAGGAACCAGTCAAAGGATTTTTTCTGAATCTCGATCAGATTCGGAAGCGCCAGAGGTTCGTCGTTCTTCGCGAAGCTCCAACGGGTACCGGTTCCACACTTCTGGGGATGTGTCATCATAAAGAAACCACTCCTTCTTTCGTATTACAAATTCATCCAACGTCTTTTTCGCATTTCGCTCCCTTTTCGCGCCTATATTTATATAAAAAGGAAACAAGAACAAAAAATTTACAATTTGCTGTGGAAAAAGTTTACAATATTTTTTCATATTGTTACGTTTCCGTCACAAACTTTTCCGCAAAACGCGGCTATAGCGCCAGAATAACACATTATGGTATGATATCACAAGATTTTTCCCTTGTCAATAGGTAATTTTCCGTTTTTTTCCTGTGCTTTCGTTGACTTCAAAAGGGAAAAATAGTATAATGGTAGCAATCAATCCAAAGGAGCAAAAGCCATGGAAAAAGAAGCGATCCGTCAAAGGATTCTCACCCTGCGAGAGACCCTTTCGCGCCTTTCCTATGAATATTACGTGCTGGATCAGCCCACCCAGTCTGACTACGAATACGATATGCTCTACAAGGAATTGGAAAAGCTGGAGCAGGAGCACCCGGAGTTTTCCGATCCTCTCTCCCCTACCCGCCGTGTGGGAGGAGGGGTTCTGGAGAAGTTTGAAAAGGTTCCCCACGCAGTACCCTTAAAAAGTCTTTCCAACGTCTTTTCCAAGGAAGAGCTCTTTGATTTTCTGGATGGAGTACGCGGCCAGGTGCAGGATCCTGAATTTGCAGTGGAATATAAGATCGACGGACTTTCTGTTGCCCTGGAATATGAGAACGGACGGTTTGTTCGCGGCGCCACTCGCGGAGACGGCGCAGTGGGCGAGGATGTGACCGAAAACCTCAAAACCATCCGATCCATTCCTCTGATATTGAAAAAAAGCATCCCCCATCTGGTGGTTCGCGGGGAAGTGTTTATGCCGAAAAAGAGTTTTCACGTCTTAAATGAAAAGCGCGAAGCTCAAGGGGAAGCGCTTTTCGCCAATCCCAGAAACGCTGCAGCCGGATCTCTTCGACAGCTCTCCAGTGCTGTAACGGCCGAGCGAGGACTGGACATTTTGGTATTCAACATTCAGTCCGCTACCGGCATTTCCTTTGCCACCCACGCAGAGAGCTTGGAATGGCTGAAGGAGGCCGGATTCAAGGTATCTCCCTTTAAAATACTGAAAGAAAACGAAGAGATCTTCCGAGAGATCATCCTTCGTGGGGAGAATCGGGAAAGCCTTGCCTTCGATATTGACGGCGCCGTGATCAAAACCAATCATTTTGCCCAAAGGGAGGAGATCGGTGAGCTGCCTCATGCCCCCAAATGGGCCATGGCATACAAATATCCACCGGAGGAAAAGGCCACTCGGCTTCTGGATATCACAGTACAGGTAGGAAGAACCGGAGTTTTGACTCCTACAGCCGAGCTGGAGCCGGTGCGACTTGCGGGAACCACTGTTTCCCGTGCCACACTTCACAATCTGGATTTCATTCAGGAAAAAGACATTCGCATCGGAGATATGGTGGTAGTCCGAAAAGCCGGAGAGATCATTCCGGAGGTTCTGCGTGTGGATACTGCCTCCCGCAAAGCGGATTCCCTCCCCTACGAGTTTCCCAAGACCTGCCCCTCTTGCGGCGAAACCGTGTTCCGCGATGAGGATGCCGCAGCCATCCGCTGCACCAACGCCGACTGTCCGGCCCAGCTTTCCCGGAACGTGGTCCACTTTGCTTCCAAGGGAGCCATGGATATTGACGGAATGGGCCCGGCCGTGGTGGAAGCCTTTCTAAAACACGGAATCATTTCTCACATTGCCGACCTTTACTGCTTTGACGGCGAAAAAGCCGCCGCCATCGATGGCTTGGGCAAAAAAAGCATTGAAAAATTAAAAGAGGCGGTATTGCGCTCCAAGGAAAACTGTCTTTCCCGACTGATCTATGCCCTTGGGATTCGAAACATCGGAGAAAAAACCGCCTTTGCCCTGGCTCAGCGCTTTGGTACCATGGATGCGCTGAAGAAAGCCACTGTGGAGGAGCTTTGCGCCGTTGACGATATCGGCACCGTTTGCGCAGAAAGCATTGTCAATTTCTTCTCTCACGAAAAGACCCTCTCCCTTCTGAATAAACTGGAAGAAGTTGGAGTGAATATGTCCTTTTCCGGAGAAGAGCAAGGCACCCTTTTTGCCGGCAAGACCTTTGTTCTCACCGGAACCCTGCCCACCTTAAAACGGGACGAAGCGGCAAAGATGATCGAAGCGGAGGGTGGCAAGGTCTCTGGTTCCGTTTCCTCCAAAACCAGCTTTTTGGTGGCAGGAGAAGCGGCCGGATCAAAGCTGAAAAAAGCCCAGACTCTGGGCGTTCCCGTCATCGACGAAGAAACCCTTTTGTCCATGCTGAAAAACAAATAAACCAACAAAAATAAACGAGAGAGACATTGCATAAAGAAATTGTCCCTCTCGTTTTTATTTTCAAAAAAAGAAAACAACCGCAATCCCAAGATTACGGTTGTCCTTGGCGCAGAGAGTGGGATTCGAACCCACGTGTGATTGCTCACAAACTGATTTCGAGTCAGCCCCGTTATGACCACTTCGATATCTCTGCATCTATGTTAAACCCCATTTTGGAGTATAACGACGATTCAATTTTTCATCGAACGGGGCGCCCCGTTATGTCCTGTTGCGGTGCCCGAAATTTTCTGCTCGCTATTCGCTTCGCAAAATTTCGACCGCTGCCACTCCTTTTTGCTCCCTTCATCCGCTACCGGCGGCGGTCGCAAACGTCCCCACTTCGATATCTCTGCATCTATGTTAAGCTTTGTTGGATCTTAACGGGGAATAGTTTAGCACAATTGATTCGGCCTGTCAAATGTTTTCCCGAGGATTTTATCCTCTGGAGTAAAATAATCCCGGATCAATTTTAAAACAGTGCCTGAAAGAAAAAACAGAGCAATGAAATTGGGAATGGCCATTAGGCCGTTGAACACATCCGAAACGGACCAGACCGATTCCATAGAAAGACAAGCGCCCAGTCCGGCACAAAGCGCAAAAAGGACGCGATACGGAGTTCCGGCGGCAGAGCCAAAAAGAAATTGAGCGCAACGGGAGCCGTAATAAGACCAGCCAAGCAAGGTAGAAAAAGCAAAGAGAGTAAGGCTGATTCCCAAAAACAAGGAGGCAAACCGTCCTCCGAAAACACCGGCAAAGGCCGCTGTGATCAAAGAAGCGTCCGGCATGGTCATTCTAAGCACCGTCTCCAAAGGCAAACTGACCAAAACGCAAATTCCGGTAAGCAGGCAAATCAAAAGTGTATCCACAAAAACTTCCACAATGCCGAAAAAGCCCTGCTGGACCGGGTGTGAGGTTTGAGCAGAGGCATGGGCGATGGCGGCAGAACCAAGACCGGCTTCATTGGAAAAGGCACTCCGCTTTAAGCCCCATTCCAAGGCAGTCTTTACGGCAATCCCCGTGCCGGCTCCCGCTACGGCCTTGCCGGAAAAAGCAGATTTTATCACAAGGGCTACGGTCTCTCCCAAGCGATCCCGATGAACCAGAATCACCCACAAGGCCAATCCCACAAAAAACGCGCTCATAGCTGGCACCAGAACCGAAGAGATCGTTCCGATTCGCCGAGCTCCGCCAAACAAGGCAAAAAGGAGCAGCGAGGCAAGAAATATTCCCACAGCTATGGAAATATGCTTTTCCGCTTTCGGAGAAATCTCCCAAAAGGAGGCCAAGGCCGATCGGATCCCGGCAGAAACACTGTTTGCCTGGGCAAGATCACCCATACCAAAGGAGGCAAGGGTAGCAAAGAGGGCAAATAAGATGGCAAGCGGCTTCCACCGTTTCCCCATTCCGTCCAGGATGTAATACATCGGCCCTCCAACCCATTCTCCGTACCTGTTCTTTCGGCGATAATGCACCGCCAGAGTCACTTCAAAAAATTTGATGATCATTCCCAGAAAAGCTGCCACACACAGCCAGAAAAGCGCACCGGGACCACCCATGGAAAGAGCTTGGCAAGTGCCGATGATGCTTCCTGTCCCCACAGTTCCCGCAAGGGCAGTGCACAGCGCCTGAAAGGGCGTAACACTTCCCTTTTCCCCGTTTTTTTCAAATAGCGTCCCAAAGGTTTTCCGGATGGCATATCCAAAGCGAAAAAACTGAAAGCCTCGGGTGCGAATGGTAAAATAGATTCCCCCGATCAAAACAAAGGGAATCAGCACTTTCTGCCAAACAAAGTCGCAGAATTCACCGGTAAGAAAAGAAAAAATCTCCTTCAATGCATATCTCCCCCTTTTTGATTCATTCTATGCCCTCAAAAGAAGGGTAATACCTCAATGTTTCCTATAATTTACATAAAAAAACAAAATTGTTTCGTTTTTTCCGTTCTTTTTTCGGAAATAAGCTTTTCTTTCGTCTTTTTTACGGAAAAATCTTGACGTTATTTTCCGTTTTATGCTATACTGGCTCAAATTCAAAAGGAGAAGGATCTATGACTGGCATTGATAAAACCGACCTGCGTATTCTTGCCATTTTGCAAAAAAATGCTCGGGCAAAAGCCTCTCAAATCAGCGAAGAGGTAGGTCTTGCCGTATCCTCTGTGGCAGATCGCATCCGCAAATTGGAAAAAAGCGGAATCATCACCTCTTACACCGCCTTGATCGATCAAAAAAAGGTGGGCGGCGGTGTTACGGCCTTGATGGAGGTTTCCCTGGAGCACCCCAAGTTTTACGATGCCTTTGCCCAGATGATCGAAAAAACAAAATTTATCGTGTCTTGCTACTACATTTCCGGTGATTTTGACTTCATGCTGAAGATCCTGGCTCCTTCCGAAAAACTGGAGGAGATCCACCGCACCATCAAAAGCTTTCCCGGCGTTTCCGGCACGCGAACCAATGTGGTATTAAAATCCCTAAAATCCGGCTTTTCTGTATTACCGGAGGAAAACGAATAGGATCCCGCTCGATTCGGCGAATTTTTCCATTCCTCTATTCATCAAAAAGGACTTCACAAAAGTGAAGTCCTTTTTTGTTCGCTTTCAAAGTTACAAAGATTGGCTGCTTGACAGAAGGCGCGTCGATTTACTGTCCTTTTTATAGTACACCTGGTTTGGTACAATCAAAGTGAAATCAAAAACCAAGGAGGTAAATTTTATGACCAAACAGTTTCCTACTCAAAAGGAGAAAAGCATTCGCCGACTTCTGGCAGAAAAAAGACGTCTGAACATGGAAAAGGAACTCTTGACATTCCTTTGCTTGATTCTGGTGATGGCCTTGGGAATGACCTTGATCTTAATTTAAATCTGCTTGAGTGTGATAAGTCTTCCCATCCAGCGTTTTCCAGGCGAAGCCATCCTGAGAAAGGGTCATATATCCCCGCTGAGAGCCACCTTTTGGGATGGTCACAGAACCGGGATTGAACACATAGATCCCACTGTGCTTTTCCCAAATAGGAATATGGGTATGACCGCAAAGCACCACAGATCCCTCTTTCAAGGGAGGAAGATTCTGTGCGTTGAATTTGTGACCGTGGGTGGCAAACAAAACCCGGTCTTCCCAGGACAAAAGAGCGTAAGAGGCCAAAATGGGAAATTCCAGCACCATTTGATCCACTTCCGTATCGCAATTTCCCCGAACGCAGAACACACAATCTTTTCTTTCGTTGAGAAGCCGGATCACTTCTTTCGGCTCATATGCCTCGGGAAGATCGTTTCGGGGACCGTGATAAAGAATATCTCCCAAAAACAAAATTCGATCTGCGCCCTCTCGTTCAAAGGCTTTGAGCAATTCCCGGCAGGTGGAAGACGAGCCGTGAAGATCCGATGCAATCAACCATTTCATAGCAAATGATTCCTTTCCCGTTTGTTTTTATCAGTATAGCGAAAAATCGTGCTTCTTTCAAGATTTTTCTTTCATAATTTTTTCTTTTGTGATATACTAAAAACAATCAATGAAGGATGGTTTGCTATGACCAAAGAAGAGTCTTTGCAGGTAACCGGGCACATTGCCCGGGTGATTGCGGAAAGGGCGCCTTCCATTTCCTATTCCCCAGGAGATTTGAAAAAGGCGAGAGAATCCTATAGTGATGAAAAACTGCAGGAATTAAAAGAAGACGGATTTTATTTCGACGATTTCGAGCTTTTTTATGTGATGTTTCGCTTTTGCAGCGGAATGGATCTGTGGAACCGGGCTGATGAAGACTACATCAGAGCCCTGTTCGCCAGGGCGAAAAAATTTGATCGAAAAGAGTTTTACCGGGATTCGTATCTATCTCAAATTCAGGTTCCCACCCGAGGGCTTGGAAATTTCCTTCTGACCCAGGCCGAATATGCCAGAGGGGAATTTTTTCAATACGATATGCCCTGTCTTTCCGATGAAATCGTAGTTCCCAAAATCGGATTTTTCACCCAAAAAGTAGCGTTTCCCGCCGTTTACGAGGGAAATATGCCTTGGGTCAGTGTGTGCCCCTCGGAAATTTTTTCTATGACGCCGGATGTGGCACCGGCCAGCGGCAGAGTTCTGGTTTTGGGATTGGGACTTGGGTATTACCCCTTTCTGATTTCCAATAAAGAAGACGTAAAAGAGATCACCATCGTGGAAAAAAGTCCGGAGATCATACGCCTTTTCCGGGAAGAGATCCTCCCCCAATTTCCCCACAGGGAAAAGATTTGCATCGAACAAGAAGATGCCTTCCATTTCTTGGAAAAAACCGAAGAAGGAGAATTTGATTTTTGTTATGCTGATATTTGGGAAGGCTGGGAGGACGGTGCCCGGTGCTACCGAAAGATCCTTCCCCAAGAAAAGCGCCTTTCCGGATGCCGCTTCCGTTACTGGATCAAAAATGAAATTCTCTGGTATATGGAAAAAGAAAAAGAGATAGATTGAAACAAGACGTTACCCAAAAGAGGGACTCTCTTCCCTCACTTTTTGAAAGGAGAACACTGTATGACCTTCCAAAGCATCCAAAACGATCCTGCTGTTTGCACCTATATTGAGGGTGCCGATGCAGCGCTGAAATCCTTGGGCTTTACGGAGCACAGCTTTGCCCATGTGACAATGGTGGCAAAAAACGCAGCCTATGTTATGAAAGCTCTGGGATATGACAATCGGACCGTGGAATTGGCGCAGATCGCCGCTTTTCTTCACGACATCGGAAACCTGATCAATCGGATCGATCACAGCCAGAGCGGTGCTTTGATGGCCTTTCGAATCCTGGATCAAAAGGGTTTTTGCCCAGAGGACATTGCCCTTATCACCTCTGCCATCGGCAACCACGACGAGGGAACCGGAACACCGGTGAATCACATTGCCGCCGCGCTGATTTTAGCCGATAAATCCGATGTGAGAAGAAGCCGGGTGAGAAATCAGAACACCGCCTCCTTTGATATTCACGATCGGGTGAACTACTCCGTAACCCGTTCCGAGCTCAAGATCAACCGGGACCGGACCATCATCAAATTAAAGCTTTCCATTGACACGCACGTCAGCTCCGTGATGGAATATTTTGAGATCTTTATGAACCGTATGATCCTGTGCCGGAAAGCGGCGGAAAAATTGGGTCTCACCTTTAAGCTGATCATCAACGAGCAGCCCTTGATCTGAAAAAAGAGTACACAGCGCCACTTCTTTTCTCTTATGGATATGAAAAAACCTCGATGCAATACATCGAGGTTTTTTGTTTGATTCATTCGTACTGCTTTACTTCTATGCTTTTTCCGTCTAAAGTGACCAAAAGATTTCCTTCTCCAAGGCAATAAGCTGTACTGATAAATTCGCAAAGTTCCAATGTTTCCGGGGTGATTCGATGACGGGGAACGGTGAAAACGGAAACGGAGGGAGCGGCAATTCGGATCAATTCAGGAGGATAGTTGGCTTCACCGTGATGAGTCAATTTCAGCACATCGCAGCGAAAATGCTCCGTCCCATAATGGTGGATCATTCTGCCAAGCATCTCGTCCGTTGCTCTTTGATCCCCGGTGATCAGAACCACCTGACCTCCCTTTTGAATTTTGACCCAAAGGGAATTGCCATTCAGAATCCCATTTGTCCATCCAAGCTCCGCACATTCTTGATACTTTGGATTATGGGCATCGCTGGTTCTCACCAGATAATCAAAGCCCTCCGATTCACTCTCCCGATCCTCGGACCAGTCAAAGGGAGAAGGATACAGATCCAGGTGCACATCCCCTTCTGCAGGACAGAGGGGGTAAATTTCACCATAAGGGATCCGGGTGATATTGGTTGCTTTGTGGTGATACTGTTGAAGAAGCGGCACGATTTCACATAGCTCTTCCTCGTATTTCGCAAGCTTTAAAAGCTGATCGGGACCGGGCTTGGAGCGATAGGAACGCATTGGAGCAAAAAGCTCCAGCACACAAAAACGGGAATCGGAAACAATATCGCAAAGAGAGCCCATATGATCGGGGTGAGGGTGGGAAATGATCACATGCAATTCCAACCTTGCCTCTTCCAGTCCCTCTTTTTCAGGCACATTTGCCAGCCATTTTTCATATAGCCGGGAAAGAAAGCGTAGCATTTCGCCATCCAACTTCAGGCCCACATCGATCACATAGACCTGCCCGTCGAAGATCGCCACAAAGCCGTCGGATTTTTTTCTGTCCACTTTTTTAAACCAAACCTGGAGACGCCCGTCGCGAGGAGCAAAATCGTTGACGCAAATATAATCCATTTTCAAAATCAATTCTCCTTTTGACCATAGATTTTTTCATAGAGATCCTTGCAATTGATTTCCAGATCGGGAACCAAGTTATAATTAAGGGAGGAGTAACTCCCGTTCAGAGGGATCCGAGTGCTGACCAGATCATAGCTCAAGTAAGAAAATGCACCGGAAACAAAGTCCTTCAGCATAGACTTTGGCATATTGGTGGTGATCAACGGAAAAACGGTTTCCAGCAGGGCATCCAGTTGTCCAAGAGAGAGGCTCTTGGCCTGGGAAAACAGTTGAGAGATGATATTTCTTTGTCTCTGTGTTCTGGCCCAATCTGCTCCGATGGTACGGTTTCGCGCGTGGCAGAGCGCGTGTTTTCCGTTCAGAAGATGCTTTCCCGCCTGTTCAGGAAGAGGAGAAAGCTGACCGGGGTAAACATGCCTTGCCATCTCATTGATATATTTTGCTTCTTCCGCTGAAAGCTCCATTTCCACACCGCCCATGATATCCACCACTTGAATAAAAGCACCGAAGTCCACCTTCATATAGTGCTTTACATCAATGTTGAAGGTTTCCTTCAATACCGCCATGGTAAGGGTCGGACCGCCGTATGCACAAGCGTGATTGAGCTTATCGTAGCTTCCGGCAACGGGGCTTGGGGGATTCTGGGGGTATTTTGCCCAGATGTCCCGGAGGAAGGAGCACAAGACGATCTTTTTGGTTTTGGAATTGACGGACAAAAGGATCATCGTATCACTTCGGGAGGCTTGATTTCCCTCTATATCCGTTGCCAAAAGGAGGATGTTGGTCACATCCTTCGTGTCGCAGATCGGTGGAAGAGTGGCATTGGAGTAAAGAGAATCCACGTTTTCCAGCGGTTCTTCCTCTTCCTCCTCTTCCGAGCCGGTTTTCACCTCTTCTGTTTCCCGGGTGTAAATTTCTTCTTCCAGACGCTGGGTTTCAAAAACCGTTTCCTCTTCTTTTGTAACAAAATTGATCTTACCCAGGTAATAATCCAGAATCGCATGGTAAGCGCCAAAAAGCACGAAGAACAGAAGCGCCAAAGATAAGGCTGCAATGGCAAGGATCCGAAGAATTTTTTTCTTTTTTTGTTCCTTGGCAAGAGAGTCCTGTTCCGGAGATTTTTCTTCTGTCTCCAGCTGAACGCCGGAGGATTCTTCCGGAGTTACTTCTTGCCTTGCTTCCTTTTTTTCTTCCATTCTTTCACCCTTTCTGTTTCTTTTCCTCCATTTTACTCCCAATGAATGAAAAATACAATCCCTATTTTTTTCCTGAAAGACCAAATTCCATTTCAGGTGAAAAAAACGTCCCTTGCCAAAAGCAAGGGACGTTTTGTGTTTCTTCTCTATTACTGGGCTTTCCAGGCTTCTCCGTAGATCTTTTCATAAAGATCGTTGCAGTTGACCTTCAGATCGGGAATGATGTTATAGCTTTCTTCGGTATAGGTTCCGTTTAACGGGATTCGGGTGCTGACAATGTCGTAGCCAAGGAATGAAAGGGCATTGCCGGCCAAGTCCTTCAAAAAGCTCTTGGGCATATTGGTGGTCACAAGGGGAAGGGCCGTTTCCAGGAGATTGTTGATCTGGGAGAGGGAAAGGTTCTTCGCCTTGGACATCATAGCAGAAATGATGGTACGCTGCCGCTCTGTTCTTGCCCAGTCCGAACCAAGGGTGCGGTTTCTGGCGTGGGCCAGAACCTGGACTCCGTTCAGATGATGAGAGCCTTCCCTCACCTCCAAAGAAGTCAATGCTTCGTTGGGGAACAGAGCAATGTATTCCGGATTGATCATAGCCTCATTGATATACACCGCTTCATCGGCAGTCAAATACAAATCCAGACCTCCCATCAGGTTCACCAGATCAATAAAGGAATTGAAGCCCACCTTGGCATAATGTTGCACTTCAATGTTGAAGGTCTCCTTAAGCACTGCAATGGTCAGGGCAGGCCCACCGTAGGAATGGGCGTGGGTCAATTTATCATATCCACCGGCAACGGGACTGGGGGGATCCTGGGGAAACTTTGCCCAGATGTCCCGAAGGAAGGAGCACATCACGATTTTCTTGGTTTCCGAATTGATGGAAAGCAGGATCAAGGAATCCGAAAGTCCGGCCTCATTTCCCCTGGCGTCGGAGGCGATCAGGAGAATATTGGTCACCTTCTTGGTATTCCGGATGAAGGGGAGATCCGACTCTCCGGACTGCACATAATCGTCATATTCAAAATCAATATCGCCCTGATCCACAGTGCCGATCGGCTCGGTAACAAAGATCAGTTCCTCTTCGGTGACAATGTTGATCTTTCCCAGATAATAATCCAGCACCGCGTGATAAATTCCAAAGGCCACAAGACCGATCACCGCGGCACATGCCAAGATCACAGCGATCACAGCGCCTGTCCGTTTCTTTTTAACACTCTTTGACGGACGTGCTTTTTTTTCGGTTTGGGTCTTCTCTTTCATATTGGAAGAATGTTCCATTTTTTCCCCTTTTAAAAACTGGCAAAGGCCAGAGTCTTTTTCTTTTCTATTATATTGTACTCCTTTGCCTTTAAAAACACAATAGAAGCAGAGGAAAATTAAAAAATTTCACAATTTATCAAAAAAAGAGGCACTTTTGTGGCACCCGACCTAAGGAAGGTGCCACAGTTATATTTGCCTGGCGGCGAGTGATATTGCTTCGCAGTTATATTTGGGCTACGCCCAAGTTATATTCGCTTCGCGAGTTTTGGGGGCGAATATAATATCACTGAAACTGCAAGTTTCAATATCACTTTGCGCGATAACGCAAAATATCACTGTGAGACCTGTCTCACAATATCACTTAATATTCTTTTTTTGAGATAGTTTAATTTTAAAATATGTACTTCCGTTACGCACATTTTGAAAGTGCGTAACCCACTATGACACTTTCAAGTAGAAAGTGTC
>JAZQJZ010000018.1:0-20696 GCA_045541915.1 Eubacteriales bacterium | reverse complement strand
AAAAACAGTTTTTCCCAAATTCTCCTTGGCAAGGCTTTCCACCTCCCGGCAAATTCGATCCTTCAATTCCGCAACGCTCTCTCCTCCGTCGCAACGGGAGGAGCCAAAACGATATCGCCAGGTTTCAAAGGATTCCGAATAGTCTTCCTTCAGGGAGGAAAAGGGCACCCCTTCCCACAGGCCTGCATAGATCTCTCGCAAATTTTCTCTTTTGATCACATCCATTCCCTTGATTTTAGCGGTGTGACAGGCGGTGTGATACGCCCTGCGAAGATCGCTGGAATAAATGACATCCACCGGAATGTTTTTTAAATAAAATGCCGTCATATCCGCCTGCCGGTGGCCCAATTCGGTCAGATCCAGATCGGTATGCCCCAAGAACAAATCATTCAAATTTCCCTGAGACTGGCCGTGGCGGATCAAATAAATCTGCGTTTTTTTCATATAACCTCTCCCGAAATTCTCTTTACATTCAGTATATCAAAAAAAGAAAGAATCGTAAAGATCTTTCTTTCGCGTAAAAAAACGAGCCAAAGGCTCGTTTTATGTTTTTTCAAATCCTAGGCCGTGCACCTGACGCACGTGAGAAATTACAGTGAACGCGCCGGAATCCACGCTTTGCACAATGTGAATCAATTTGGGCACTTCCCGTTCCCGTACCACGCAAAAAAGCATTTCTCCCCGGACGTTTTCGTAACAGCCGCGACTCTGGATGGCAGTGACTCCTCTCTGCAATTCCTCCAGGATACGAGCGGATATTTCACTGCTTTTTTGAGAGATCACCATCACCGATTTAGCAAAATCTCCACGCACCAAAATCAGATCCACCATTTGACCGCTCACATAAAGCGAAAGGATAGAACAGAGCATTGCGCTCACGTCTTGAAAGGCAAGGCCGGAGAACAGGATTACAGCGGTATCCAGAATCAAAATAAAGGAAGACGGGGATATGTGAGGGAATACTTTATGGAGCATCAGGGCGGCAAAATCGCTTCCGCCGGTGGTCACATCTCTTTGCAGAGGAATGCCCACGCCGAGCCCTACCAAAGCGCCGCCAAAGACAGCGGCAAGAACCGCTTCCTCCCGATAGACAAAAATACCACCCGTCCACTGCAAAAAAAGAGAAAGAAGGGCCACACCGAAAAGGCTTTTGAGAACCGAGACTAACGAAAGAATCCGCCACCCCAACAGAATCAAAGCCAGATTCAAAAGAAGTGTGGTGACGGGAAGCGGAATATTTGCCAAATAAAGCAAAACTGTGGCCACACCGCTGATGCCGCCGGTGCTGATTTTCGATGGAACCAGAAAACAGTTCACCCCAAGCGATACCAAAAGTGCGCCCACAGCCAGAAGCGCAAGATCCTTCCAAAGCTTTTTCATACCATCCCCCATTCTTACCCTCTTATTGTGAGTAAAAATGGGGATTTTTATCCAAAAATCCGTTTAAACTTCCATAGGGACTGCGTTTAAATTTTCATCGAGAACCGTAAAAGCGGCATCCATTCCGGGCGCAATGGAGCCAAGGCGGGAAAGGCCCATAACCAAAGCAGGCGTCCGGGTCATCATTTTCACCGCATCTTCCAGAGGGATCCCGGCTGCAACCGTTCTCTGGATCAAGCGGTCTGCCGTGGCAATGCTACCGCCGAACGCGCTTTTGTCAGGAAGCATGGCCACACCGGAATCCACAATATAATGAATACCGGGGTAATCCGGATTTTTTCTTTCAAAATTTTGCACATCCTCTGCCGAAAAGCCGCCAAAGCGGATGGCATCGCTAATCAGGCAAAGGCGATCGGCGCCTTTGATCTGATAGATCATTTTCATCAGTTCCGGGGGCAAGTGGCAGCCGTCTCCAATGACCTCGCAAAAGATCTCATCATGCAAAAAGGCCGTTTCGATCACGCCCAGAACCCGGAATCCGTTTTCTCTGACAATGGTGGAGGTGCAGGAATAAAGATGCGTGACCAAGCGGTTGCCGCCGGCAAGGGCGGTGCACATCTCCGGATACCGTGCCGCAGAATGGCCGGTGGAAGGAATGATTCCATTTTTCGTGAGAAAAGAAAGGAATTTTCCATCCGAATCCTGCTCCGGTGCATAATCCCAACGGGCAATGAGATTTCCGAATCGACGGTAGAGAGATTCGTATTCCTCCGGGTCGGGCTTACGGATGATCTCCGGTATTTGAGCGCCACACATTTCCGGGGAAAGATACGGCCCTTCCAGATGAACTCCGGGAATGATCAAGGGTGCTTTGTCCCGGATGGCCTCCAGCATTTCCAGCGCCCGATACATTTTCTCGTAAGAGGCGGCAGAAAGGGTGGGATACAAAACCCCGGTTCCGTGAGCGGCGTGGAGCGCAAGAGAGGAAAGCGCCTCCTCTTGGGTGCAATCGATAAATTCATATCCTCCGCCGCCGTGGCAATGCAGGTCAATCAGCGCCGGAACAAGATACTGCCCCTTCAGATCCACCTTTTGAATTCCCTCCGGGGCAAGGTCGGTAAGAGCCGAAATGCGGCCATTTTCCACCAAAACGCCACAGCCTTCCAGGATCTTGCCGTCGGTGACGATTTTGGCATTATAAAGATAAACACTCATCATTTCAAAGCAAAGAAGCGCTGTCGCTATCGCAATACATAACAGATCGGTCCGTCACACGCAAAACCGTTGCCGGACAAGCCTCGCTCACTTCTCCCATGACCGTATTTTTCACAGCCTGAGCCTTGGTTTTGGCCGGCACTACGCAGAAGCGATAGGTGGCCTTTGCAAGGGTGGGGACAGTTAGAGTGAGGGCAAATTTCGGAACCTGATCCAAGCTTTCAAAGCAGCCGTCGTGCACCTGCTGCATCCGGCACACCTCATCCAGATCCACCACCTTAACTGCGGCCGGATCAGAAAAATCAGCCACGTGAGGATCGTTGAAGGCGATGTGTCCGTTTTCGCCGATACCCATACATACAATATCCACCGGATGCTGAGAAAGAAGGGCAGAATAACGTTCTGCCTCCTGGTGGGGAGAAGCCATACTGTTCAACAAATTGACAGAGCAAAAGGGCATCCGATCGAAAATGGCACGGCGCAAAAACTGCGCAAAGCCTTGGGGGGCATCCGGAGAGATTCCCACATATTCATCCATATGGAAGGCATTGATCCGTTCCCAAGGAATGGAAGGATCCAGTGTTAAATATTTCAGCACCTCATTTTGAGAAGGAGCGGCTGCGAAAATGATATTGATCTCTTCCTTGGTTTTCAAAAGAGATTGAATACAATTTGAAATGTCACGGGCAGCCTCTTTTCCCATTTCCTCCCGGGTATCATAGATCCGAACGGTCAGTTTTTCTTTTGTGATCGTTTTCATTTTTACCTCCACATCAAGGGATAATTTTATCATGTAATTTTATTATAATTTGGCGTTTTTTGCAAGTCTATTGCAAATATAGGAAAAAATATTGCAAAAAAGAACACCGAATATTATAATTGGTACAAATTAAAATAATCTATGTTATAATGAGCCGAATTCTCAGAATCAGATAGAAAAGGAGGGGTAATATGAGCGAAAACATTTTGTTTTCTTTTCGGGATGATACCATATCCTATACTCACACTCTAACCGAGAACCCCACCTTAGACACAAACCGATTCCGCCTGCATTCTCACACCAAGCACGAAATCTATTATTTTTTGCAGGGCAATGCAGATTTTACCATTGAAGGCACCACCTATCACTTGAAAAAGGGAATGCTTCTTCTTTCTGCCAGCGGACAGGTGCATCATCTGGCGTTGAAAAAGCCCCATATTCCCTATGAGAGAATTGTCATCATGTTCAACATTGGGCTGCTTCCCCCGGAATTGGAGCGTCAGATCATTTCCAAGGAGGACAGCACCCGGATCTTCCATTTGAATGAACGGGAGCAGATCTGGTTCGAAGAAAACTGCATTGGCATTGAAGAGAGCAATTTGGGAAAGATGCAGCTGCATGAATCCCTTTATTCCATGCTTTGCATGCTTTTTACAAAATTTACCACAGTCGCGGAATTTCCCTCCACGGCTGAGCGGCAGAAGAATGAGATCGTCAATCAAATCATCCGTTTCATCAATGCCAACTTGACCTCGGAATTAAGCCTTGAAATCATTGAAAAACAGCTTTACCGTGACAAAGCTCACCTAAACCGTATTTTTAAAAGTGCCATGGGCTGCAGCATCTGGGAATATGTGATCCAGAAAAGAGTGTTCAGTGCCCGGCAACAGCTATATAATACCAGAAGCGTTTCTGCCGCATTTGAAGGCAGTGGTTTCCACGACTATTCCGTTTTCTACCGAAATTATGTAAGATGCATGGGCATGAGTCCCACGGCAGACTTAAAAGCCATGACCGAAAGAGAAAAAATAAAATGAAACATCTGGATAGCGCTTATTACCTCGACTTTTTCAAAAAGGAACTGAAGGAGAATCTCCTTTCCTTTTGGCTTTGCCGATGCCTGGATGAAAAAAACGGCGGATACTTCAACTGTTTCTCAAATGACGGATCGCGCCTTGTTTCCAAGGATAAATACACTTGGTCTCAAGGCCGTTTTTTGTGGATGTTTTCCAAGCTTGCTATGACAACAAGCTCGATTTTTGATGACAGCGAGAGAAAGCAGTTTCTTTCTCTTGCCAAAAGCGGACGGGATTTTTTACTTCAAAACGTTCTTCTTGCACCCGATGATTTCCGCTGTGTCTTTCTGATGGAAGAGGATGGCACTCCCAAATATGTCAACGGCTACAAGGAACTGGACATGAGCATTTCTGCCGACTGCTTTGTGGTTTTGGGCTTTGCCAAATACGCCCTTGCCGCATCCGACAGAGAAAGCTGGGACTTTGCAAAGAAACTCTATATTTCCACCTGGGATCGGTATCAAACCACCCATTACCGTTCCCTGCCTTATCCCCTTTCCGACCGATACACCAGCCACGGAAAATTCATGATGCTCACCCACGTGAGTGTGGAAATGCTTTCTGCGGCAAAGATCTTTGATCCGGAATATGTGCCCTTATTAGAAGAGCGGATCCGAATTTGCCATCAAACGATCTTCCGGGAGTATATGGATCAGAACCACCTGATCCACGAATTCAAATACGCCGACGGAACCTTTGCGCAGAACCTCTTCGGTCAGCATATCAACCCCGGCCACACCCTGGAGGATATCTGGTTCCAGGTAGACGCGGCGGATGCCCTGGGATGCGATGAATTTCGCGATTATTTTCCCAAGGTGGTTAAAAGCACCTTCCGGACCGGATGGGACAAGGAGTTTGGCGGTCTTTTACACTTTGCCACCTGCGATGGCAAGGGGGTTACAGGCGACCCGGGTGATGCCGCCGATGAACCCCAGATGGCCCTGGTTCTGGACGACTGGGGGAGCAAGCTCTGGTGGGTTCATTCCGAAGGACTTTATACCTTGCTTTTGATGCTGGATCGCACGGGAGACGAAGAGTTTGCCCAGATGTTCCAAGCCCTCTTCCGTTACACCTATGAAACCTTCCCCAATCCTGACCTGAATATCCGGGAATGGATCCAGATCCGAACCAGAGAAGGAAAGCCCCAGGAAAAGGTGGTGGCCCTTCCGGTGAAAGATCCTTACCACATCATCCGAAACGTAATTTTGATCATTGAACTTCTGGAGCAGAAAAAAGGAGAATCAAAATGAAAAAGAACCTGATGGACCACTACAGAGCTCTATATCAGCAAGCCTTTGTTCCCATTTTTGTTCACGATGATTTTGATACCGAAACGCTGCTGGAGGGGTGCCGCCTGGCCAAGATCCGCGCCATTGAATACACTCTGCGCCGGGACGATGCCCAATGCGTGATCCCCACCTTGAGAGAAAAAATGCCCGGCGTTTCCGTTTTTGTGGGAAGCACCATTGACTGCGACAGAATCGTTCTTCAAATGAAGAAAAAGAATCCACAGCTAATGACCCTTTCTCAACTGGCGCCTTTTGTGGACGGATTTGTTTCCATGCTCCCCTATTCTGATGAAACACTGGAGCAGTATAGAGATTCTCACCTTTTGATCCCCACCGCAGAAACCAGCGGAGAGGCCCTGCGGCAAATGTCGCACGGTGCTACTATGATCAAGGTTTGCGGTCCCAATTTCCCCTTCCACAAGAATCTTCATGCCGCTCCCACCTTTGGTTACTGCCCCACCTTTGTGACCGGCGGTATTACCCTGGAAAGAATGGATGAGGCGTTTGAAGCCGGAAACGTGATGACCGCCGGCGGCTTTGATCTGATCCTGCGAGGCGAGGATCCGAAAACACTTACCCCGGAAAGGGTGGCAGAGAAACTGAACCTCTTTATGGATACTGCAAAGAAAGCGAGAATCAAGCACTTTCCCCAGCTGGAAAACCTCGCCCAGCTCTCCGATGAAGAATTCATCTCGACTCTTCCCAATTATTTCAGTCTGTAAAAACAAGAGCAGGACCCTATCCTGCTCTTGTAAACTCTTAAAGGGGAGCTGCCATCACCATTTCATCTTCCAATCGGTTTCCGGCATTCGCACCGTCCGACTCATAAGACATACCGTCGTAAAAGACAGAAACCTTCATAGAGCTTTCATCATTCTCATAATAGAATACCCAGTCATAATAGCGTTCCTCATGGATTCCGGTTCCGGTGTAAGGGGTCACATCCTCGTATTCGCCCAGATCCAGAACATCGTACAGGGTGCGGATGGCATCTGCCATTTCCATTTCATTGATGGTAGGATCAGGAGAGTTGGGATCCAAAACTCGATTTCCAAAGATCTTCACTTCCATAAGCCGTCCGTTTTCCTGGGTGATATTCACCTGGTAATCGCTGGACCAGTAATAATGGTTGCAGGTCAGACGATAGGCTTCGGTATACTCATCAGGAGAAGAGAGCTGCTCTACCTGGTAGTAATTCTCTGCCAGATCATCAAAAAATTCCTGGGTCAATTCGGAAGCAGAAACGCTGTTTTCGTATCCACTGTTATAACCGTGATCGGAGGGACTAGAAAGACGGAAAAAGGCCAGAATCGCCGCTAAAATACCGATGATAAGGGGAATTCCAACCAAAGCCGCCACCACTGCGATCACAACGGCCTTCGTGCCGGAAGAAGCAACCTGGCTGGATTCGATCCTTCTGATGGCAAGCACACATTTTTTCGCCAGTGCTGCTTCCTCTTCGCTTAAATTCTCGTGGCTTTCTACCAAAAGATCGGCGCAACGAACAGCCTCTTTATAGAGAGGAAGGGCCTCTCCGTCCTTTTGCGTGGAAAGGGCCGTATTGCCATAGAACATCAAACGATCCCGAATGGCAGAGATCTGTCCTTTTTCTGCCGCTTTATCAAGCAGTTGGCGACGAGCCTGGGGATCTGCCTCGCCATAGAGGGCATACAGGCACATAGCCGGGGCATATTCTGCCATAGCAGAGGATTTTAAGAGAGAAATATATGGCTCCAGTTGATACTGACCCTCGGCATAACGAATGCAATACAGATACTGTGCTGCACGCACGCCGCTGTTGGCAATGGCCAAAAGGTCCTCTTGTCCGGTGGCATCGGTAATACCAGCCTTGACCCATTCCATCTCATCTTCCACGCGATAGCTCTTAAAAGAAGCGCAATCGGTACGAACCGTATTGCGATATTCGCTCTTTTTCATCAAAGCTTCGGTGGTATGCTCATGATCGATGGTATTTTCCGTTTCCAGACGCATCACGCGAATGGGAACAAACCAAGCGTAAATACCAAAGGTGATCATAGTCAAAAAGCCCCAAAGGAGATATTTGACAAAGAAATTACCCACCGTCCCCACGAACACCAGACGTCTGGAATCCACTACGGTGTGCTTGGCAAACCATTTTAATTGAATGATATTAGACCAGGCAAATCCCACAACGGGAACGCCCAGAACCACGCTGGAAAGAAACTTCGTTCCGAAATAACCCAGAACGCCGCCGTCGAAATAGCTGTTTTGATCTTCTTCGCCGACAAAATGGGTGTGCTTACGGATCCACTTTTCCATGGCAACGGCTTTCCAAAAACCGTAAATACCAAAGGTGATGATGGTAAGGAAGCTCCAAAGGATATACTTCCCAATGAGCTGAATTCCGGTGCCATCAAAATACATTCTCTTTCCGCAAATGACGGTATGACGTGCTTGCCACTTTTGCAAAACGCAGCACATCCAGGGATAAGCAAGACCGAATGTGATGACAGAAACAAATCCCACCAAAAAATGGTACCCGATATAAGCGAGGGTTCCACCGTCGAAATAGGATTTGTTTTCATCCGGGAGAAGCACAGAGTCAGCTTTGGATTTTGATTTGGAGACAAAATAGGCGATCAGCGCCACAATGCCTCCCACCAGTGCGAGGATCAGAAAAACGCCAAGAATAACAAAGATTAAATTGGAAACGCGATTCATAACAACATCCTCCATCAAAAAGTCCAGCAGAATGATCTGCTAACAACAGTGTAGCACAGAAAACGACAAAAATCAACAAAAAAACACGCGCGGTATTTTTTGTCGCGCGTGTTTTGCGTATATGGTTTTGTTTTTATATTTCCAAATTCAAAAGCTGGGAAAAATCGGTGATGTAGTAATCGCAAATTTCTTCCATTTCCTTCCGGTATTCTGCACTGGAGTCGTCATAAACACCGCATACCTTCATTCCGGCTTTTTTTGCCGTCTTATCAGCTTCGGGATTGTCATCCAAAAACAGTACATTTTCCACCCTTTCGCCCATTTGCTCTGCCGCCATTTGATAGATCCTGGGATCGGCCTTGGTGGTATAAAAGTCATCGCAAGACCAGACCTTTTCGAACAGATCGTAAAGCCCCAGACGCTTCAGGCACGCGTCTAAGGTAATGTGAGGACTGGCCGTGAGAACAAACAGTCTTGCTCCCCTCTTTTTTAATTCCCTTAATACCGAAGATACATTCTTTTTTTCCGGGATATGATACAGATATGCATCCAGCATATACTTCGCCATCAGACCAATGATCTCTTCCTTTGACTGATTCAGGCCCATTTCAATAAAGCGATCCGCCACGGCTGACATTCCCAATGGCGTGATTTCTTTGATGACGTCCTTTTCATAAGGAACCTGGTTTTCATCTAAAATCCGGTAAATGGAAGAGACATAAGTGGGCATAGATTCCACCAGCGTACCGTCAAAGTCAAACAAAAATGTGTTCATTAGCAAAATCCTCTTAAAGAATCAAGTTTTCATTACTATACCACGTTTTTCTTTGCAAAACAAGAAATTTCTTTTTTTTCTATGCAAAAGGCAAACAAAAAAATAAGCCGTGAAAATTCACGGCTTATTTTTTTACTTTTTAAAGATGAATTTTGCAGTTTGATCGGAAAGCCAGTCATCCTGCACATTCAATTCAATCGTTCCCCAGCTTTCCGGTACTTCCAGCGCATAATAGCCAACCAATTTCTTTCCCGGGGCAATGGTTCCATCCAAGGTTCCACCGCTGAAAACAGTGGATGCGGTAAACGATAAAGAGGCCTTCACATCGTCCACATATCCCTCAAACATCAAAAGAGAACTAACACTCTGGTCTTCCTGGGAAACATTTTCAATGGTAAACTGAATTCCCACAAAAACATTTCCTTCTTCTGGCTCCAGATAATTCTTACCTTGGCTCACTTCCATCGAAGTTGCAGTAACCTTCAAATTGGAAAAAACAGCAGTTTCATTCAGTCCAAAAACCAACTCTTCCTTCAAATTGGAATCGGTAGATTCCTGTTTTTCCACCTCTTGGCTTCCAGTCTCTTTAAAAGGCTCTTTTTGCACCTCCTCAAAGCAACCGGCAAATGAAAAAACAATTGCAAACACATACAGAAAACACAGTAACTTTTTCATTTTTGATTCCTCCAACTTTGTAGTAATTTAAAAGTTCGGTCCAAATCCGAAACAGATCCGAAAAACATAATACACCACGTTGATCCCCAAGGTCCAATAAACCCAGACACATATTTTTCTCCTTTGATGAAAGAAATCCAAATTATAAAGTAGAAAAACGGAAATTGTCAAGGGCAGCGCCATGGCATTATATTGAAAAGAAAGAGGCAATTCAAAACGCACCATTGAATATAACGCCCGGGTAACGCCACAGGTTGGACAAGGAAAAGAAAGAAGCTGTCGAATCGGGCAATTCACCCCCAACGCACGCAGAAAAACGGCATAAAGAATGATAATGATGATAAAAATGCTATTACGAACAATAACGTTCTTCAACACTTACAGCAGAGTCATTACATTGTTAAAATTAACATCTTTTGCCTTTTTGGCAATGGTAAACCAGTCAATAATGGTCAAAATACCACAGCATCCACAAGTGAGCAATTTGAGAATACCGATTCCGGTATCGCCCAACATGAAGCGGTCGATTCCCAAAGTACCCAAAAACAGAGAAACCAAAAGAAGGGTCGTGGGTTCCTTAAAGTCCATTGCAGATACAAGAGAAAACTTTTCTTCGTCAGTGGTTCTTAATTTCTCTTTTAAAAACATAATTTTTTCTGCCGGAAAGTATTTTTGGTTTGTCATGATAAACATATCAATTTTTTGCTGATCCATTTCATTCTCCTAATCTAAAGAAAGTGTTCGACATTCATCGACAAAAGAATTATACTCAATCTTTGAGTATTTGTCAATACTCAATTTATGAGTATATTAAAATGAGACCATACTGATATTGGGTGGTTGAAAATGGATTACAGAACAAGAATGAGAAACTTGAGAGAAGATCGCGATCTGACGCAAGCAGAGGTAGGAAAGCTTCTCCAAAAATCTCAACAAGGGTATAATCATATTGAAGCTGGACGAGCAGAATTAAAAATGGAAGATCTTGAAACGCTTTGCAAATTTTATAATGTTTCTGCTGATTATTTCATTGGACTGATCGATGATCCGAGACCAATCAAAAAATAAGCCGTGAAAATTCACGGCTTATTTTTTACTTTTCGTTTTTTCTGGGATAGCCACGGTACAGATGCACGATGTTAAGATCCTCCGGCATATCCAAGCCGTGAGAACCGCAGTTTCCGTCGATCTCGTGACAACCGTGATCCATGGCAAAGCCCAGCAGCGTATTGTGGTGCTGCCAGTGCTCTTCGATCAGATGGGCAAGGCAACCGAAAGCGTGGTCATTGGCCCGAAGTTCCGACAGGGCCCTTGCGCTTTCCGGCCCGTTTTTATGCATCACAGAATCATAATTTCCGTTATAGATGACGATCAGGTCGTGTTCATCCCTAAGGATCAGCTCTGCTGCCTTGGCATTCACATCAGAAATGGAGCCTTCTTCAAAATGGAAATAATCCATATTCCGTTCCAAAAAGATCCGGCTCAAGCTGCACTTTTCATAGGTAACCAGTGCCACCTTTTTCCCGGCGGCAAGGAGCACATCGAACAGGCTTTCGATGGTGATCACCGGTTTTTCATATTTCCGAATCCCGTGAATCTCCGGCTGAGTGCCAGTATACATGGTAGCAAAGCAAACGGGAGTCACCGAAGGCATCACCACGGAAAGGGGGAGTTCCAGATCGGTGCGGCTTTTGGCATCTCTTACAAATTCCGGGTACTTTTCATAGATCCATTGCGCGATGGCATCAGGGTTATACATCACCACCCGATCTGCCTTTTCGCCCTGAAAAACCCGATCCACATATTCCGCCAAAACTTGGTTTTTCTCTGCAGCAAGGCTTGGAGAGGGCACTCCCATGGCATAAGACAAAGCCCCACAGACAGTATCCAAGGAAACGGGATTGATTTCATTCATTTCTTTTTTCCTCCAAAATTAGGTTAGAAAGCCCGTTGTGTCAAAACAGGCAAAAAAGCTTTATGTGCGGTGACGAAGCCTCTCTTGCAGAATCCTGGTAAATGCCGTTGCCACAATAATCCCCAGCGCCAAGGCAGAGGCAAGCTTTAAAGTATAGATGGCTTTTTCCAAAAACTCTTCTTGACCGGCCTCAAAAGCAGACACCATCGTAGAATAAAGGGAACTACCCGGGATCATCGGAATCAACGAGGTAATGGTAAATGTGGTTGCAGGGGATTTCAACACTCTTGCCATCAGCTCCGCATAAGCAGAAAGGATCACTGCAACAATAAAGTAAACAAGCACTTCGTTTCCGATCCACCGATTCAAAAGGAGAAACAAAAACCAGGAAAGAAATCCGCCAAAGGATGCCACCCACAGCCGTTTGCCCCGAATGTGAAACAAGACGGCAAAACCAACAGAACCAACAAAGCCGGAAAGGACCTGAAGAATCTCATTTTGAATCACAAGATCACCCCTCTCAAAACAGCAACAAGGTAATACCCTGCCGCAATGGCAAGAGCTGTCAGAATGGCATCGATCAAGCGTAAGATTCCGGCGATGCTATCACCCACAAACAAATCACGAATGGCATTGGTCAAGCCAATGCCGGGAATCAAGGTCATAATATTGCCGGTAATGACTTGATCCACACTGTCGATCCATCCAAAGCGAAGCGATAAAAAAGAGAGCAGCGTCGCCATCATACAAGCAAAAAATTTACTGAATATCTTTTGGGGGATGATTTTATCCGTGAAAAATATACCCAGCCAAACCAGAGCGCCAATGCAAAGAGAAACCACCGATTCCAAAAAACTGCCGCCGAAAAACAAAGTGAAAGACCCGGCAATCAAAGCGGAGCTGATCCCTTCAAGCCAGAGGGGAAAACGCGGCATCGATCCGACTTTTTTCAATTCCTTTTCGATTTCTTCAACTGACAGTTTTTCTTGACAGATCCTTCTGGAGAGATCGTTCAAATAATGCACTCTCTCTATATTGATTTTGCTGGAGGTAATTCTTCTGGTCTGGGTCAAGGTCTTTCCATCTTCCGTATAACAGCTTACTACCATACTGGAGGTAATGATAAACACATCCACCCGTTTTGCTCCGTAGGAATAGCACATACGGTTGATGCTATCTTCTACTCTATGAACTTCTGCACCGGAAATCAGCATCTGCTCCCCGATTTCCATAATACAATTAAATATCTTCACGTCACTCTAACCTTCCTTTTTACACATTTTACCCACAAAAACAAGAAATGTCAATTGAAAAAGCCGCACTACGTGCGGCTTTTTGGATCGAAAGGAGAGACGAAGCGTCCAAGATAAAACAAGTTTAATCCTTGCTCAATACTTTTTTCTGCCAGGATACTTTGCCACACTTGGGACAACGCATTAATCTTGTTCTGTTAATGTGCATGGCGAAAAACACACTGCCGTATCTGGGAATGTGTCTGTGTCCGCAACTTTGACATTCATAATAGCCTGCTTTTTGCTCAATTCTCAATGCAAACGGAGTGGCGATGAGAAGAGGAGTCAGGCTAAATAACACAATGACAGTGCCAATCCATTCCTCCATTGGAACAAGAGATACGATGATAACCGAAGCCAAAATCGGCAAAAGGCAACAGATGCCCAAAACAAGCTCCAGGCGAAGCAATCTTTTATCGCTTTCTTCTTTTTGCCTGATCATTTCAATTAAATTGTTTTCCAATTCTTTGTTATAATGGTCCATTCCAACTACCTCCCCACACAATAGATCATTGACGGTGATACCCAAAAGATCACACAATTCCGGCATCACAGAGACATCCGGCATGGCTTTTCCTGTTTCCCACTTGGAAACGGCTCTGTCTGTAATGCCCAGCTTTTCTGCCAGCTGCATCTGCGTCAAGCTCTTATTCTTTCTGCATTTGGCGATAAATTTTCCAATTTTAATTTGGTCCATGCTTTTTCTCCTTTCGCTTGTAATATACACCCTTTTGGAAACAAAGAACACGAACCGACGGTTGAGTGAGGAGAAATCAACCGCCGGTAGAGAAATATTGCACCAAAAATTAAACCATTTACAAAAGAAGCGTTTCTCCGCCTTTCACGCAATGGATTTCTTCGTTTTGATAGAACCAAACGTCGATTGCGGAGGGATTGTGCACAATTTTTTTGTCAATGCTGGTTTGGAGATTCTCGTACGCCTTGATATAATCATATATTTCAATATTGGTGGCGTACCAAACATCATCTCTGCCACCCATATATTCTGCAAAGTTTTCGATTACATCCCAATTGTCATTGTTGTCAAATTCAAAGGTATGTCCCCACAAATAGAACATCCAATTATCACTGACATATCGACCGTTTTCCTCCGCGAACTTTTTGGCAAGCTCCATCAGTCTTGGGTTTTTATGATGGCAGGTAGGATGAAGCTCCAGCCAATTGTCGGGAAAACAGAAGCTTTCAGTGGATTTTGTGGTTCTCGAATAGCAAATTCCACATTTTTTCAGGCATTCGATCACGTCCTGATTATAGGTTCCAAAGGGGTAGGCCATTCCTCTTGCCAAGGTGCCATACTGATTCTCGATGCACCGTCTGTCCTCGAGGATCTGGGTTAAAATCTCTTCCGATTTCAAGCGATCCAAAAAAGGATGCTCAAAGGCATGAACGGCAACCTCGTGACCTGAATTCTGATATAAGTTCAGCGCTTCCGACAGTTTCATTCTGCCGTAAAACCGTTCCCTTACTTTATCCTCCTTCGCATACCTTCCTGAATTGACATTAAAGGTAGCCTTGATGCCATACCGATCCAGAATTTGGATCATCCGGATATCCTGCACCACGCCGTCATCATAGCTTAAGGTGAGCACCTTGGATTTGCCATCTTTTAATTTCATGTACATATTTTTACTCTCTCTTTTCTGTTATTCAGTTTGCTGCGCGCAAATGGAAAAACACTTCACCGTTTTCCTCTTTCCTGGATACCGTTTTCATCCCGTCAAAGATAAATTCGCATTCCATTCCAGGAGGCACTGACACTTTATACTCAAAATTTTGCCAATCCATTCTCCTCCACTGCACCCGGATCCTTCCCAGGTCCGTATCGTAATGACCCTTTGCAGAGGTGATTTTTCCCGTGGGATCAAAATACGGATGAAACAGAACCTTTGCAAAGCCCGGCTTTTTCAGATCGGGACGGATGCCAAGACAGTACTCATACATCCATTCTGTGCAAGAGCCCAGGGAATAGTGATTAAAGGAATTCATGCCCTTTCGGATTCCGTTTTCCTTGGTGTAGCTATCCCATCTTTCCCAAATGGTGGTGGCACCGTTCACAACGGAATACCCCCAGCTGGGATATTCGGTGCTGGTAATCATTTCATAGGCGAGATCGCTCCTTCCCAGATCACACAGAACCGGAAGAAGAAATCGAATTCCCAAAAAGCCCGTGGTAAGCTTTCCTCCGTTTTCCTCCAGCTTTCGAAGAAGGTTTTCCTTCGCTTCTTCTTCCCCGATCAGCCCGAAACGATAGGCGATCAGATAAGCGCTCTGGGTATCGGAAAGAATCTTTCCTTCATCATCTATAAAGCGATTTCGGAAGGCTGCTTTGATTTTTTCGTAAAGGGCTTCATAACGCGGCCCCTCATAATCCCCAATGATCCGGCAAAGCCGGGCAGCAAGATATGCTGCGCGGGCATAGTAAAGAGTGGAGATCACGCTCAAATCTGTTTTGCCGTTCAGAGAAAGCCAGTCACCATAGCGTCCCACATAACCGCGGATATGATCGGGACTTTCGATCTCATAATAATCCAAAAGCTTTTTCAACGCCGGGAGATTGTCTCTGACGATCCGTTTGTCTCCGTACATTTGATAATACTGATATGGGATCTCTCCAATGGCCTCGCTCCACCCGGCAGAGGCATCATAACCCGTATAAGCGAAGGAGCCCACCGGCGGAAGTGGTGCAACGGCCGGAATGACGCCATTTCCCAATTGCGCATCCCGAACATCGCCGAGATACTTTTCAAAAAACAAACGGCAATCCATATTATACATGGCGCTTTTACAAAACACCTGTGCATCCCCCGTCCAGCCCAAACGCTCATCACGCTGGGGACAGTCAGTGGGTACATTGAGAAAGTTATCCCTCTGTCCCCAAAGGGCATTTTGATACACCTTGGTCACAATCGGATCACTGCATTCAAAAGATCCGGTTCTCTCAAGGTCGCTATACATTGCCTCAGCCTCCACCTCCAGCACCTCAACATTTCCCTGGACGGTAAGCTCGGCATACCGAAAACCGTGGAAGGTGAAAAGAGGGCGAAACTCTTCTTCTCCCTTGCCGGATAAAATATAGGTATCGGTGGCCTCCGCCTTTCGAAGGTTTTCGGTATAAAGCTCTCCATCTGAAAGGAGCTCGCCGTGACGGATCACCACCACGGCTCCCTCTTCTCCACGGAAGCGACAACGCAAAACACCGGAAATATTTTGTGAAACATCATAAAG
This sequence comes from Eubacteriales bacterium, assembly GCA_045541915.1. GTDB lineage: Bacteria > Bacillota > Clostridia > Oscillospirales > SIG627 > RGIG5579. The sequence goes on along the minus strand of JAZQJZ010000018.1, from coordinate 4,370 downwards.
ATAGGCATTGTTTTGCTTTCGGATCAATTCCGGACGAAAACGGTGCTTCACCACAATGGGAGGAATTTTCATTTCCTGCAAATATACATTTCTTGAAAACTTAAAAACACATTCCTGAGCAGCCTCCCACCCGGAATCGTCATAATCAAAGGCAGAATAATTCCCTAAATCAAGTCGGGAATCCACGAATTCTCCCATATAAATATCACTTCTTCGAATGGCGCCACTGGTGGCTTTCCAGGAAGAATCGGTACAAATTTCTTCCGTCTTTCCGTCTTCATATTCCAAGCGAAGCATAGCGGTAAATTCGATTCGATCCGTATAGCCGTTGCGCAGGAAGGTGTCGTTTGAGCCCAAGTGTCCCACAGCCCAACCGTCTCCCACCACAGCGCCAATTCCATTTTCCTTTTGAATCAAATCCGTCACGTCATATCTTACAAAAGGAAGTTTCTTTTTATAATCCACCCAACCGGGCGAGAGATAATCCTCTCCCACTTTTTTTCCATTGATATAAATCTGAAAAACACCCAAGGCAGAAGCAAAAAGAGTTGCCTTTCGAACCGAGGCCTCAGCCAAAAAGCTCTTCCTGAAATACGGAGACGGATTCCCGTATTTGTCAAAAGAAGATTTGTATTCCCCTGTCTGAAACGCGATCCATTTGGAATCAAAAAGCATTGTTATATCCTCTCAAAAAATGATAACCTTTTCTTTATTATAGCGACAATTCCGTCGCAAAACAATAAAAACTTTGATTTTAATTTTTATTTTTAAAATAAAAACCAAAAAAGCAGATCCATTTCTTCTCAAAAAACAAAACAAAAAAGCCGCCCTTTTTGATGACCATTCCCTTTCACAATATATAAACATCGTTTTGAAGCAAAATATAAAAGATATTGAAGATAAAAAATAAGCCGTGAAAATTCACGGCTTATTTTTATTGCATATTTTGTTTTGTGGTGTTGATGGAGGCAATGAGCATAGCACGGAGTGCGGTACACTTTTGGTCAAGCGCCTTAAACTCTTCTTCCAAAATGTAGCCTGTTTCTACCATAAGCTCGAGCCAATAGCCCGTTTCGTTAGCCTCTTTAAGAGCAATCTGTAGCTTGGAAACAAAGTCCGCCTTTCCGTGAGCATATTGCGCTTCGCGGATATTAGCGCCGATGCTGGTACCGCTTCTGCCAATTTGACCAGAAATAATGGATTCTTTCTTCTCTTTCAGATCACGCACAAGTCGAATAATAGCAACAGCAAATTCTTTGGATTGAAGGGACAGTTTATCGTTTTTCATATTTTCTCCTTTTGAATGAAGCATTTGCTTCGCAAATATGAAGCACTCGCTCTCGCTCGCATGAAGCAGCGGCTTTGCCGCTATGAAGCAAAGCGTACACTAACTTCCAATGTTCCCGCAGGGAACGCTTCATAGCCGTAGGCGACTTCATGTTTCATGCACCGCAGGTGCGCTTCATTTCCAAAAATAAAGGCAGGTCGATTGACCTGCTTTTATTTTTGTGACCGACACTCAAAATGGAACCGGTCTAAAAACCTTATTTTCTTATAATCCTAATAATTCTTTCTTTTTTGCATCAAATTCATCTTGCGTAATAATGCCTGTATCAAGTAAATCTTTGAATTTTTTTAATTCATCTGCAGCAGAAGTGGCATTAATTACTGTTTGCGTTGGATTTTTAGCCTCTCTAATTTTGCTCTTTATAAAATCTACAGCTTTACCAACAGTTTCATTGTCTATTTTTGCCAACTGAAAAGCAAAACTATTTTCACTATTGAAATCATTTGCAGAACTATGTGAACCAGGATATTCAAATTGGATATATCCATTAATCCACTTAGATGCTTGCTTAAATTGAACAGATGTGAGATTTGAATAATAAAATTCTTTGTCACCATTTAAAATATTTTGTGTCAATAAAGACATAAAATTTTTCTGTGCAACCAACACACAATGGTCATCGTATACTTTAAGAATCTTTGCTACTCCACCATTTAACTCATAGATTGGATTTTCTGACATATCAATCACCTCATAAAATATTTGTCGAAACTCGACACATCTTATTTTATACTACTTTATCCTACTTGTCAATATTTTTTAGTATTTTATCTTATAATAGTTTTGAGGTGATAATTATGAAGCCCCTAAAAGAAAAAATAAGCATAACTATTGATAATGATATTTTAGCAAAATTAAAAGAAAAAGCTGAACATGACGATCGTTCACTCTCGCAATATATTAACATTGTTTTGAAGCAACATATAAATAGCATAGAAAACAAAAAGCCGTGAAATTCACGGCTTTTTCTTATGGCATAAAAGCGGTAATATATCAATGCGAAGCATTGTATGGAATCAACACGCAGTGCCACTTGGAATCCGCCGTAGGCGGTATGGAATCAATCCGAAGGCAAATGCACGCTGACGCGTGATGCCATACAGTCGCCGTGCGACTGATTCCATACACCCTTGCGGGTGATGCCATGCCAATCCTTCGGATTGGATCTTATCTTTAAAAATAAACTCTGTTACCAGAGGTTTTTATTTATACATTATTCTTTATTATATATTCGGTCTGGCTTTCCCATACTTCTGTGCATTTGACACTGGCACCCCTGCAAACAACAAAATACATTTTATTGTACGGGTTGCCACCATTATCGGTTATTAAAAATTTATTGCCCGTATCGTATTTCGGATACCTTGGCACAGACATTGTATACTCTAGACCATTTATTTTAAAAAGTGTTGCGGAAGCACAGTTGTTAACCGTTAAGTCCCCTGTGATTGCTTTTGGTGTGGGGTCAACATCGGTATAGTAAAAATCGGTTAAATCTTTAAGCGGTGGCATCATAGCCATATAGCAAGCATTCAATTCGCAATCGCTTAACCATTCCACCCTTTGTTTTATAGAAACACCATTCGCATCTATTATATATTCCTTAAAATGTTTCAGGACTATTGTTTTGTGGTCGGCTGGGTCATAACCTTCCGATTCAACCTGCAAACGAATATTATCGAATCTTGTTAACTCAGACAAGGTGGTTATTTCTCTTTCCTGCCCATCAACCAAAAGCCTGATACCGGTAAATTTTTCGTCACCGTGCATATAACCACCGATAAAATCGTCGCGATTTTTAATTTTTAACGCCATATCCCACTCGGCGGTAGAAGTTAACTCAACCTCATTTTTAAAATCGTCGTCTGCCGCAAACGCTTTTGAAAGACGCCAGGTATCACAAAACCTATCCTCTTTTATTGAATGTGCAATATTAAAGTTTATATAACCGATATTGGCGGGCAAATAAAGGCGCAAGGCACCAACACCGCTTTCCAAATTAAACCCTAAATCATATATACAAGCTGCTTTTTTCATATCGTCACCGACCTTTAAGTGTATTATAGCATAAAAGCGAAAATAAATCAATGTGAAGCATTGTATGAAATCAACACGCAGTGCCACTTGGAATCCGCCATAGGCGGTATGGAATCAATCCGAAGGGAAATACACGCTGACGCGTGATGCCATACAGTCGCAAAGCGACTGATTCCATACACCCTTGCGGGTGATGCCATGCCAATCCTTCGGATTGGATAAAAATAAGACAGTCAATCGACTGTCTTATTTTTTGGCTCCCCGTGCTGGGCTCGAACCAGCGACATCATGATTAACAGTCATGCGCTCTACCGACTGAGCTAAGGAGGAATATGGTGCACCTTCAGGGATTCGAACCCGGGACCCACTGATTAAGAGTCAGTTGCTCTACCAACTGAGCTAAAGGTGCATTTTTGTCATTTTGTATACATATTTGTCTGTTAAGGACGTTTTTTGTATTATGCCCTAAATCGTAAAAAAACTGCTCTCGGCAGTTCCTTTCGTATACCTTCTGAGGTATATGGTCATCAAAAACTGAATAAAGAAGTTGCAAGCTCAAGTATAGGTATGAACTGCAAAGATACAGTTCAAGCCCTCGGTCTATTAGTATCAGTCAGCTTAACATGTTACCATGCGTACACCCCTGACCTATCAAACTCGTAGTCTACAAGTGACCTTACCAACTTAAAGTTGTGGGATATCTTATCTTGAAGCATGTTTCACGCTTAGATGCTTCCAGCGTCTATCACTTCCGTACGCGGCTACTCAGCTATGCCCTTGGCAGAACAACTGATGCACCGGAGGTGCGTCCAACCCGGTCCTCTCGTACTAAGGTCAGCTCCTCTCAAATATCCAACGCCCACGACAGATAGGGACCGAACTGTCTCACGACGTTCTGAACCCAGCTCGCGTACCACTTTAATCGGCGGACAGCCGAACCCTTGGGACCTTCTCCAAGCCCCAGGATGTGATGAGCCGACATCGA
>JAZQJZ010000017.1:0-4418 GCA_045541915.1 Eubacteriales bacterium | reverse complement strand
CCTTCCGAAGCCCCGAAATGGTGGAGAAAGTGCGGAGCCTGTTCATCCCCTACTACGACGTGCACAATGCCGACCTGACCACCATTTACCCAGGTATTCCGGAGCTGCTCGCCACCTTGCAGGAGAAAGGAGTGAAGATAGCCGTAGCATCCAACAAGTACCAGAAAGCCTCCCAGAAGCTCATGGAACATTTCTTCCCTGAAATCCAGTTCTGCAGCGTGCTGGGACAGCGCGAAGGTATTCCTGTGAAGCCCGACCCAAGCATCGTCCTGGAGCTCCTGAAAACGGCTGGAGTATCGGCTGAGGAGACGCTCTACGTGGGAGATTCCGGAGTGGACATTAAGACGGCCAGGAACGCTCAGGTGGAGAGTGTGGGAGTAACCTGGGGATTCCGCTCCCTGGAAGAGCTGCAGGCCAACGGAGCCCGTCACATCATTCATAAACCCGAAGAATTAATAGCACTCATCTAGATATGAAAGATTCCTTGATCATCGTTTCCGGAGGCATGGACTCCATCACCCTGCTCCATGAATATGCTCACCAGATAGCCCTGGGCATCAGTTTCGACTATGGAGCCAACCACAACCAGAATGAGATTCCTTTCGCCAAGCTGCACTGTGAGCGTCTGGGCATCCAGCACCTGGTCATCCCTCTGGATTTCATGCACCAGTACTTCAAATCCTCCCTGCTGGAAGGCGCAGAAGCCATTCCTGAAGGCCACTACGAGGACGAGAACATGAAAAGTACTGTGGTTCCTTTCCGAAACGGTATCATGCTTTCCATCGCCTGTGGCATTGCCGAGAGCCACGGTCTGAAGAAGGTGCTCATAGCCAATCACGGTGGCGATCATGCCATTTATCCCGACTGCCGCTCTAGTTTCATCCAGGCCATGTCGTCAGCCATGGAAAACGGCACTTACGAGCATATCCAAATCTTTGCGCCCTACACCACAATTACGAAGACCGAGATAGCTCTGCATGGCAAGAAACTGGGTATAGATTATTCCGAGACCTGGTCCTGCTACAAGGGTGGTGAGAAGCATTGTGGCTGCTGTGGCACCTGCATAGAGCGGAAGGAGGCTCTACGCGAGGCAGGTATAGAAGACCACACGGAATATCTGGTTCCCTAGGCTCCGGGGGCTTTACGGCAGGTCTTCTCTTACATCCTCATAGGCCCATTCCAGGTTCCTGAGCGCATCGTCCAGATAAGCAGAGAAACAATTGTCGGCCAGGTCGAATTCCTTCTCAAAATCTTTGTTGAAGATGCGAATCTTGCAGACTTTGCCTTGGATGATGGCATTCAGGAGACTCTCGTTCAGCGGGACCCAAATCCCCGTGAGCCCATTTTCACGGATGACCTTTTTCCCCTTTACCTCCATGTTGACATCCTCCGACATAGCCAACAGGATGGTATAGTCTTCGTCCCGTTTCAAGACCTCCAGTTCTTCTGGATTCAGGTTTTTCTCCACTATTCCGATGCTGATGAAATAGTTCAGCATATCCCTTCCTGCATCCTTGGTCAGCCCCAGGGCCAAACCGAAGCTGTCGTCTGCCACACTCTTCAGCAGTAGATTTTCCGCACAGATGAGCCTGTAGTTCCCATCCAGTACCTGATTGTTGAACACCACTTCCTGGGCAGCGCAGATCATTGCAATCCCCATAAAAGCAATGAGTAATGCTAATTTTTTCATAGTTTTCCCCTCCCGTCATTAGTTGTTCCTCACAAATATACTCATATTTTTTAAAATTGCAAAATAAATCTTAAAAAATTTGAATTTAGGAAGGGCGTTTTCGTGCCTTGCAATCTCGTTTACTTTTACTTCAAATGACATAAGAATTAGAATTTAGGTTTAGTCAGTATTTGTATCGCTTCAAAAAAGCTGGAGATTTATTCCCTCAGGACCACTTACCGGCCGTGTATTCGGTCCTTGATTCGAAATCTTACTGCGAAGTTACCACATTTTTCACCTCGCACCAAATTTTGCCATTCAGAAACTGCAGAAAAATGAGGGTGTCTTGAAAATAATTTGATTTGTAAGGATAATTTACTGAAAATCAGCGCACTGCAAAATGAGTTTTTTAGAGGTAGTTAGTTAGAGAAAAAATTCTCCCTAACTAGAGAAAAATTTTTTCCTAACTGGGGAGAAAATTTTCCCCAGCAGTGGTCATTTTGGGTCATGGTCATTTTGGTCATTTTATTTTTGGATTTTTGTAAAGTTTACGGAAGAGACATTTTTAGGAAAAGAGTCAACCTAATTCAGGAAAAGTCAATGGAAAACAATTACGCATGTGGTAGTCAACTTTTTCAGTACATAGTCAACTTTTTCAGTATGAGGAGTCAACTTTTTCAGTACATAGTCAACTTTTCTAGGAAAAGAGTCAACCTTTTCAGGAAAAGTAGTCAACCTTTCCCAGTACGGATGGTCAACTTTTTCCGTACGGATAGGATTATGTTAAAAATCTAACCATAAAAAGAGTCAACCTAATTCAGGAAAAGTCACTGTGTCACTGTGTCACTGTGTCATTAAGGTTTTAAGAGGGTGTGGTTTTTTGTAAAAAAAATGGCACATTGAAATTTTAATATATATAATATTATATATATTAAACTATAAATTTAATATATTTCTTCTCTCTCCTTCGGGAGTTTTAAAAAGCTTAATGACACAGTGACACAAAGACACAGGCTCTAGCAGAATAAATGGTAAAATATAGAAATAGCTGATTATTAAGCATTTATCTTAAATAATGATTGGATGAACTTCGGATGAGATGGTCATTAATTCACTTTTCCCGGTAAAAAAAGGGTAAAAAATCCTTCTTTCCGTACTGAAAAAGTGGACTAACCGTACGGAAAAAGTGGACTCTTTTACTGGAAAGGTTGACTTTTTACTGAAAAGGTTGACTTTTTACTGAAAAATGTTGACATCCGACCTGAAAAGGTTGACACTTTAGACCTCAAGTAGTTTTAAAGATTCCTGAAAAAAATGCTTCAATTATGAAAATTACATCTACAATTGCACCCTCTTTTTTCCTTTAGAGAAGAAATTTATGCAAAAAGAAAACCAATTAAGCACGTTATTTTAAGAAAAAGACTGCATTTTTACTTCCATGGTCATATAAAAATGAGCATATCATAGATTCATAAAGGGGGTACCCATTGCTATAAGCAGTGATATTTCGCAAAATCAGGGGCATTTCTTTACAGCAAATAGTCCTGTCACCGTATAAATACCAACAAAAATCGGTTTTTTTGAGGCATTTCATTAGGTGTTTTTGAGGTATAAAATGCCCCATTGGGAGTATTTTTGTTAAATCTTTCCGTAATTTGTTTAAGTGCTTTCTGCCACCTTCCCTGTAACTTTGCAGCAGAAAGAAAACGGAAAACGTATGAAACAACTCATTCTACTGCTCACCGCACTGCTGTTCTCCTGCTGCTCCCGGGAACTTGATGCGATGGAATCAGTGAAAAATGAACCTATTACTACCACTATGACACAGAAAATGTATCTTACCATTGAGGGAAGGACGGAGGAGGTTTCTCTGGTCACGAACAGTGCTACAGAGGCGCTGGTGAAGAAACTGGAAGAAGGTCCTGTAACCCTTACGCTGAGCTCCAGCGGTGGGTTTGAAATCTGGGGAGCACTGGGCTTCTCCCTGCCTACCAGCAACCAGCAGGTGAATGCGCAGCCGGGCGATATGGCGCTTTACAATGGCAGCAACATCTGCATCTTCTACGGCACGAACTCCTGGAGCTACACACGGCTGGGGAAAATTCAGGGGCTCTCCACCAGTGAACTGAAAGCCTTCCTGAAGGCTGGGGAAAGTGAGGTGAAGGTAACTTTGAGCATCTAACCCGTGTAACGCTAACGGATGCTCTGAACCGCTTCTTCCACCGTTTTATATAGAGGGATGCCGTACCGCTGGCAGGTGATGCGGACGTTATCATACCGGAAATAACCGCTGGGGCAGACCACGTGGAGCTTCCCTTCCCGAGCATGGAGGCCTAGCTCCAGCAGGGTGATGGGCGACTGGCTCCCTTCTAGGAACACCATGAGGATGTGGTGGGCTTTCTCCAGATGCTCCAGCTCCCAGTTGACCTGATAATCCATCTCCCCTTCCCGCTCCGGATGCCACTCTGCCTGTCGGGGGTTATAGAGGATGTAGTTCCCGGCTTTCTCCCGGAAAAGTTCTGCAGCCTGTTTCTGCCAGTCCACGGAGTTTCCCATGTCGATGGTTCCAGCCAAAAAGACGGTGGTGTAACCTTGCAAGTCCTGTGGCTCTGCCTCATGCGGATGAACCACCAGCAGGGGCTGCGGTGCCGTTTTCTGGCTTTCTACGCAGGCGGTAAGGCAGAGCACCATGAGCAAAAAAAGACCATATTTCTTCATATCCAGGTTTCATGTTTCTGGCAAAGGTACA
>JAZQJZ010000016.1:0-1679 GCA_045541915.1 Eubacteriales bacterium | reverse complement strand
CTTCAGGGCATCCTGGATAATATAGCAGTAGCGGGTAATGGCATCCCGGCGGTAGTCGGTGGGGGTATAGAGGATCAGATGGTTGTCGTTGAGCTCCACCACCTCCACATCGTCAAAAAAGGCAGAGACAATGGTGGGGGTGAGCCGCTCCTCCAGGTAGATCAGGACCTTGGCCCAGACATAGGCGGATGAATACATTTTTCGTGCTCCTTTCCGGCTTTTCTTTCGTCGAAAAACGGGGGAAAACCGCATCGGTTTCAACATAGTTTCTCACCCTAAATTTTATCACATTTGACCTAAAAAAACAAGAGAATTTTGTTCAAATACAATTAAAAAAAGAGAAATCAAACGGGATAGGCCGGCTCTTTTTCCGGCGGTTTTCCAAAAAGCAACAGGCCGGAAACAAGGAAAATTAGAGATTTTGTGCCTTGACCGCAAATGTAAGCTATGATATAATTAACCATTAAGAAACAGGCATTTTTACCGGCAGCAAACAGACTATTTTCTTGTTTTGGAGTGAAGAAAAACATGGTTGCAGCGAAAAAAATCTGGACATATTTTGTGATTGCCATCATTGCTTTTGCGGCGGCTGTGAACTATGAGCTGTTTGTCTTCCCCAACAGCTTTGCCCCCTCCGGCATCAACGGTGTGTGCACCATGATCCAGCACATTTTCGGCATCAGCGTGGGTTATTTGAGCCTGCTGATCAATGTACCGCTGGCTATCTGGGTGTACATGGAAGTCAGCAAGCCGGTGGCTCTTCGCAGCATGGTGTATGTGGTGACCTTCTCCGTGGCGCTGCTGGTACTGGACCATGTGGATTTGTCTGCCTTTGCCTATGCTACCGAAAACGGCACCAGCAAGATCCTGGGACCTTTGGTTGCGGGCATCATCATGGGTTACTGCTATAACCTGCTGATGCGGTCCTCTGCCTATTCCGGCGGCACCGATTTTATCGCTGCCATTATCCATAAGCGCAATCCCACCAAATCCGTGCTGGGTATCAGCTTCATCCTCAATGTCTTTGTGGCGGTGGGCAGCTACTTTGTCTACGATTTCCAGATGGAGCCTGTGATCCTGTGCATCATCTATAGCTTTGCTTCCAGCACCGTGGGCGACCGGCTTACCAAAAGCGGCCGCCAGGCCATCCGCTTTGAGATCGTCACCGACCACCCTGGCGAAATCTCCAAGGAGATCATTACAAAGACCCATCACACCACCACCGTCTTCCCCGCCAAGGGCATGTATTCCGGCCGGGAGACCAATGTGCTGATCTGCATCGTCAACAAGACCCAGGCGGCAGCGGTTTCCAAAATCGTCCGTAAGTATCCCAGAACCTTCGCAGTCATGAGCCAGGTCAACGAGGTCATGGGCAATTTCAAGAATCTGAATACCGACGGCAGCCAGGTGGTGCCGATCCTGGACAGCGGCGACGGAAAAACAATGTAAAATTGAAAATGGAAAATTCATAATTATGGAATTGCCTCCGGCAATGATTTCATATAGTCCCCGAAGGGGACACCACAATTTTGAATTTTCAATTATGAATTTATAATTAAAATAAACAAATAACACATATAAACAGGAGGAAAATAAAAAATGGCGTACTACTATCCGGAACCCAGCCACACCTTCAGCGAGTATCTGCTTGTCCCCGGTTACACTTCCGAAGAATGTAT
>JAZQJZ010000015.1:0-80892 GCA_045541915.1 Eubacteriales bacterium | reverse complement strand
TTGTTGTAAAAAGGGTTTGGGTATCACCCAAAAAGAAGCATTTGCACTTACAAATGCGATGCTGGTTCTATCCGATAAGCATAAGAAAAGCCTCGATGAATTTCATCGAGGCTTTAATCATCCTTATGAGAAGTAGCCTTTCGCATCCTTTTTTCTTTTTTTACCAAATGGTATCGGCGATTTTTAAGATCAATTCATGTGATTTTTCCCAACCGAGACAAGGATCAGTAATGGATTTTCCGAAGGTGTTTCCGCCTACCGGCTGACATCCGTCCTCCAGATAGCTTTCAATCATCAGACCCTTTACCATACCGCGAATGTCATCGTTGTGATTGCAGCTGTAGATCACATCCTTTGCAATGCGGATCTGCTCCAAATAGTTCTTGCCAGAGTTGGCGTGGTTGGTATCCACAACACAGGCCGGATTGTGAAGATTGGTCTCCCCATACATTTCGTGGAGCTTGAGAAGATCCTCGTAGTGATAGTTGGAAACACATCTTCCGGTGTAATCCACATAGCCTCGCATAATGGCGTGGGCAAAGGGATTTCCGTCGCTATGCACCTCCCAGCCACGGTAAAGGAAGGTATGGGCGCCTTGGGCAGCGTAGATAGAATTCATCAGAACGTGCATATCTCCGCTGGTGGGGTTTTTCATTCCCACCGGTACATCCAGACCGCTGGCGGTCAGACGGTGCTGCTGGTTTTCCACAGATCTTGCTCCCACGGCAATATAGGCCAGCAGATCGGAAAGATAGCGGTGGTTTTCGGGGTAGAGCATTTCGTCGGCGCAGGTGAAACCGTAATCGGAAAGAGCGGAGCGGTGAAGCTGACGAATGGCAATGATCCCGCCCAGCATATCCGGACGGGAAGAGGGATCGGGCTGGTGCAGCATCCCCTTATATCCCTCGCCGGTAGTTCGGGGCTTATTGGTATAGACCCGGGGAATGATCAAAAGCTTATCCCGGGTTTCCTCCTGTGCTCGGGCCAATTTTTCCAGATAGACCATCACCGCTTCTCGGTTATCCGCAGAGCAAGGACCAATCACCAGAACAAATTTTCTGCTTCTACCGGAAAAAATATCTCTTAATTCCTGAATCTTCTGATCGCGCACCGCTTCCCATTCCGGTTTCAAGGGAAACTGCGCCTTAATTTCCTGCGGAATGGGCAGTTTTCGGATAAAATTCATTTTCCCCCTCCTTTTCGGTCAAATAAGGCCCGACGCGCCGTAGAAAGACGCATCATTTCTTTCATTTTTTCGGTATCCTCCCGGCGAATGGCATCGGTCAAGGCCGCGAAGGTTTCTTCAAAGCGTTCCATTTGCGCCAAAAGCGCATCCTTATTCAATAGGAACAGCTCGCTCCACATATCCTCCTGGATCCGTGCGATCCGGGTCAGATCCCGGAAAGAGTCACCGGTATAATTCACCAGACCCTCGTCAGAGCCGGTGCACATAAGAGAAACGGCAATGCAGTGCGTCAGCTGAGAAAGAAAGGCAATCATTTCATCGTGCTTTTCCGGGGAAAGAATGCTGATCCGGGCAAAGCCCAATTCCGATCCCAACTCCTTGCAAATATCGATTCCCTGAGGCGTGTTTTTCTCTGTGGGAACCACAATGTAGTTGGCGCCCCGGAAAATAGCATCGTCGCTGTTTTCCACACCGCCTACTTCCCGTCCTGCCATAGGATGGGCGGCAATAAACTCCACTCCGTCAGGCAGCATTGTCTGCACCCGGCTGACCACGCTTCCCTTCACACCGGTCACATCCGTTACCACAGCGCCTTTGGGAAACAGATTTCCATTCTTTTCGATCCATTCCAGCAAAACATGAGGGTAAAGGGCAAACACCGTCAGATCCGCGCGGCGGCAGAAATCGGCCTCCGGCTTTGTGGATCCCTGATCGATGATCTTCTTTTCCAGTGCGTATTCAATGGCTTCGGCCTTTTGATCAATGGCCAGCACCGTATATCCTTTTTTCTTCAAAGCCCGGGCGTAAGAGCCGCCCAAAAGGCCAAGTCCCACCACAAGAACGGTGGTCTCTGAATTTTTATTCAGTTTCATCAATTTTCACTTCGATTCCCAATTTTTTTATGATCTCAAAAAACTCCGGATAACTTTTGTTCACCGCTTCTGCCCCTTCCAGTACACCGCCAAGCCGGCTGAGGATCAGTGTCATGGCCATGGCGATCCGATGGTCATTGTGACTGGAAATAGGCTGACTTGGTGCCGCAAGCGGCACGGAATCTACCCGGATCTCATTTTCCGAAAGGGTAACCTTGCCGCCGCATTTTGCCAATTCCTCTGCCATGGCCGCTCCACGGTCACTTTCCTTGATCCGAAGGCGTCTGGTTCCGGTAAACAAAGCACCGTGAAACCGCGCCGCCAGGGCAATGAGCACCGGCGCCAGATCCGGACAGTCGGAAAGGTCAATTTCGGGGCACCCTTCCTTCAAAAGGGGATAAAACTCCCGGTAGACCCGGTCTCCCTGAAGAGAGTTCTCCAGAAGGCCTGAAACCGAAACGGAGCCGCCCAGAAGAGTAAAGGCATCCAAAAAAGCGGCATTGGAATAATCTCCCTCCACCGTGAAGGAACGGCTTTCAAACTGACACGGACGAATGAAAAAGCACTGTCCTTCCCGGGTGATCCTTCCTCCGAAGGAGGTCATAGCCGAAAGGGTCATATCCAGATACGAGGCGCTTTCCATTTCTCCGGTGACCGCAAGGCGGCTCTCTCCCGGAAGAAGGGAAAGGGCAAACAAAAGGCCGGTAATGAACTGGCTGGAAATATTCCCGGGAACAGTATATTCCCCCGGCTCCAGTTTTCCGCAGACGGTAACGCTCTCTATGCCCTTTTCAAACAAAAAGCCTTTTTCCCGGCAAAGGTCTTCATAAACAGAAAGAGGCCTTTCCATCAGCCGTGCAGATCCGCAAAGGGTCATTCTTTCCCCCACCAGAAGACAAAGAGGAAGAAGAAAGCGAAGCGTACTGCCACTTTCCCGGCAGAAAAGGGGCTTCTTTTGGTTTTTCGGCACTCCCATGCCTTGAACCCGCACCGTATCCCCCCGGCGAACAAAGCTTGCACCCAGGGCAGAGAGCGCATCCATGGTGGCCAGCATATCCTGCGACAGGGAAATGGGCGAAAGGATGCTTTCCCCTTTGGCAAGAGCGGCGCAGATCAAGGCTCGGTGCGCCATGCTTTTAGACGGCGGCGCCGAAACGCTCCCCCTGGCAAAGGAGGGCAAAATGGAAGCTTTCATACCGCCTTGCCCTTTCCCCGCTGACAAAGAAGATCCATGGCCTCCAGATAGCCTTCAAATCCCTTGCCCGCAATGGTGGCAATGGCAACCTGGCGAATATAGCTGATCTGGCGGAACTCCTCCCGCTCGGACACCTTGGAAATGTGCACCTCCACGGTGGGAATGGAAACGGCCTTCACCGCATCCAAAATGGCAACGCTGGTGTGAGTATAGGCCGCAGGATTGATCACAATGCCATCTACCTTTTGGTAAGCGGCTTGGATGGCATCCACCAAATCACCCTCGTGATTGGACTGGTAGATCTCCACCTCCACACCGATCTTTTTCCCGTGCTCCGAAATCAAATGACAAAGATCCTGGTAGGTTCTGTTGCCGTAATGCTCTACCTCCCGAATCCCAAGAAAATTCAGATTCGGGCCGTTGATAATCAAAAGCTTCATTCTAACTCCTTCTGGATCGCTTTCAGGTTTTCCTCCACATTCCGACTGACGGGAATGTGAATATGAGCGGCCTTTCGGTAAAGGTCATAGCGCTCCTCATAGCGTTTTTTTAAATCTTGAGGATTGGAGGAAAGGGGTCTGGTGGAAGTGGCAACCAAAGCGGAAAGAGGAGCATCCAGAAAGATGACCGTTCCGTTTCCGGAAAGCAAATCCACATTCTCCCGGCGCAAAATAGCACCGCCCCCGGTGGCGATCACAAGACCCTGTCTCTCCGAAAGGGACCGGATGACCCGGCTTTCCCGATTTCGAAAGCCCTCTTCTCCCTCCAGGGCGAAGATCTCAGGGATGGTCATTCCCGCTTCCTTTTCGATTTCCGGATCGCTGTCAACAAATTCCTTTCCCAGGCGCCGGGCAAGCTCCTTTCCCAGGGTGCTCTTACCCACACCGGGCATCCCCACAAGCACCAGGTTCTCCTTTTCCCGAAGAAGCGACGTGTATATGGGATCGATCCGGGAGATCAGCTCCTCCCTTCCGGTGAAGATCTGGGCGGCAAAGACCGCCTGAGCCACCAGCATATAAAGACCGCCTATGGCCGGAAGTGAGCGCTTTTTCGCATCCAGGATCAGTTGACTGTTCAAGGGATTATAAACCGCATCTGCCACCCCTTCCAGCAAAGAAAACAAATCCAGTGAAACCGGAGAGGAGCCCATATTCGGAAACATTCCGCAAGGAGTGGTATTGATGATCACCTGGGTATCTTTCCGATGTTTCAATTCACCGTAAGTCAGGCATCCGTCTTTTCCCGTGCGGCTGACTCTCTCCACCCGCTCGGCTCCCAAGCTCCGGCAAAGAGCCAGGGCCGTACCGGAGGTACCGCCGGTTCCCAAAATCAAGACTTTTTTTCCTTCCACGTCAATGCCGCCCTTTTGCAAAAGAGACTTCATTCCGGAAAAGTCCGTATTGAATCCGTACAAAACCCCGTCCCGGTTGACCACGGTATTCACCGCGCCGCAAAGCCGGGCCCCGTCGGAGATCTCCGAAAGGTAGGGGATCACATCTTTTTTATAGGGAATGGTCACATTGATGCCCAAAAAATCCCTTTTTTCCATAAAGGAATGGAGTTCTTCCTTTGCCAAAGGGGAAAGAACATATTCATAAAGACCGATTTGAGAATGAATAACGGCAGAAAAGCTGTGTCCTAATTTTTCACCAATGCAACCGTATTTCATTTTGACCCCAAAAAATCCGTGCCAAAGCGCACCGTCAGAGCATCGGCCAGAACCAAAGCTACTACACTGTCAAGTACAATTCTTGCCCGATGCACGATACAAGGGTCGTGTCTTCCGCCGGAAGACAGAGTCACTTCCTTTCCCGTGGCAAAATCCACGGTCCTCTGCTCTTTTCCGATGGTGGGAGTGGGCTTGATGGCACAGCGGAACAAAAGGGGCATTCCATTGGTGATGCCGCCGTTGATGCCGCCGTTTCGGTTCGTGGCGGTCACGATCTTTCCCTCCGGATCCAGACAGAGGGGATCATTGGCAGCGCTTCCGCGCATTTTTGCCAAGCCAAAGCCGTCGCCAAATTCCACACCCTTCACCGCCGGAACAGAAAAGAGCGCATGGGAAAGAAGGCCCTCCAGGGTATCAAACCAAGGCTCGCCTACACCTGCCGGCATTCCCAAAACAGCCGTTTCCAAAACGCCGCCCACACTGTCCTTGTCCTTTTTGGCTTCCAGAATCACATCCTGCATGGCCTTGCCTGCCGCTTCATCCAGCACCGGGAAGGCAAGATCGGAAAGGAGGGTAATTTCTTCCTCCAAGGAAGAAAAGGTCCGATCGGAAACCTGGCCAATGGAGGCAATATGGGTTCCGATAAGAATCCCCTTCTCCTTCAGCGCCTCTCTTAAAATAGCACCTGCTGCCACCAAGGGCGCGGTGATCCGGCCGGAAAAATGTCCGCCGCCGTTGCCGTCCTGGAATCCGTGATACTTCATAAAGGCAGCATAATCCGCATGGGACGGGCGAAGGAAGGTCTTTTGACTGTAATCCCCGGATCTCTGGGAAAGGTTGGGAATCAGAATACAAAGGGGTGTTCCGGTGGTTTTTCCCTGGAACACACCGCTGACAATACGAAAAGGATCCGGCTCCTGCCGGGGAGTGGAAAGAGCGTTTTGAGGACGTCGAAGGGCAAGAGCAGCCTGTATTTTTTCTTCTGAAACCGTAATTCCCGGAGAAAGACCGTCCAGAACACATCCGATCTCCGGGCCGTGGCTTTCCCCAAACAAGGTGAGAGTCACAGCGTTTCCAAAGGTATTTTTCATCCGTTCCATCCTCTCATTTCTTCTGCAAACCGATCAAAGGGCATCTTTTCCATCCGAAAAGAGCCCACCTTGTCCACCCGGATCACGGTGATCTGATCTCCGCTGACCTTTTTATCGTGTCCCATGGCCTGAATCAGATCCTCGCCCTTTCCCTGCCAATGGGTGGGCAGACCCAATTTTTCCAAAACGGGAATCAGGCGCTGTTTCACCTGGGGAGAGACCATGGGGATCATACCCAGTGCCACGCTTTCTCCGTGATAGAGCACCTTATCTCCGAGAAAGCTTTCGCTTTCAATGGCGTGGGCCAGAGTGTGTCCGAAATTCAATACCTTTCTCAGGCCCGCTTCTCTTTCATCCTCTTCCACTACTTTTTTCTTGATCAGAAGACTTTTTTCAATCACCTTTTCAATGACAGATACCGGATCCTTTTCCCGTTCCAAAAGGGAGAAAAGATCCTCGTCAAAGGTCAGGGCCATTTTTACCGACTCCGCAAGACCGTTTGCGATCTGCCTTTGGGGCAAGGTGGAAAGGGTATCCGGGTCAATGAGAACGCCCTTCGGGGGGTAAAACGCCCCCACCATATTTTTCAGACCTTGAAAATTCACTGCCACCTTTCCCCCAATGGAGGAGTCCACCTGGGAAAGAACGGTAGTGGGAATGTTATAAAAATCCACGCCCCGGCAAAAGGCGGAGGCAATAAAGCCGGCCAGATCGCCTACCACACCGCCGCCCAGGGCGATCACACAGTCTCCCCGGGTAAAGGAGGCAGAAAGCATGGCCGCCAGGCACGCTTCAAAGCTTTTTAAGCTTTTGGACTCTTCTCCCGGCGAGATCACAAAAAGATGCCCTTCGCCGCATTGGGAAAGAATCGTATCCACAAACCGAGTGGGGATGTTCCCGTCGGTCACCACCATACAGCGCCGCGCCAGATCAAAATGCTCCCCGGTTTTTTTAAGAGCACCCCGTTCCAGAACAATGGGATATTCCCCGCGGCTTGTTTTCACAGAAAGGATCATATTTCACCTACTAAAGTAAAATTTCTTTTTCAAAGGAGCCCACCACCTTCAGATCGTTGCAGTTTTCCTTCAACATGGCGAGCATTTCTTCTCCTTGGGGGGTATGAATGGCACCCTCTCCCTCGCAGAAGAAGTAGTATTCCCAAGAGGTGTTCTTGGTAGGACGGCTCTTGATGGCGCGCAGATTAAACCCGTGGGTTCCGATGGCAGAAACTGCCTTGGCCAGCGCACCGGCTTCGTTTTTCACCGTAAAGAGCATCACAAATTTGTGATCCTGGGGAGAGGGAGTCTTCTGAGTACGGGAAAACACCGCAAAGCGCGTGGTGTTGCCCCCTTTTTCGTGAATGTGACTGCGAAGCACCTGAAGTCCGTACTGCTCTGCCGCCTCCACACTGCCGATGGCGGCAAGGGAAATGTCATCCGATTGAGAAACAGTCTGGGCGGCCACCGCCGTATTCACCGCTTCCACCGGTACAAGGTGGTTTTGTTTGATAAATCCGGCACACTGCCCCAGCGCCTGGGGATGGCTGAGCACCGTCTTAATATCCGAAAAAGAGGCTTCCTTTTTTGCCAAAAGATTCTGCACCACCTCAATGTCGAAAATGCCGTTAATGAAAAGAGATCCGAAAAAGGCCAGATCCATCACCGTGCCCACATCGCCGTTGGTGCTGTTTTCCAGCGGAAGCACGGCCACATCGCATCTGCCTTCCTCCACTGCCCGATACGCCTCTGAAAAATCACTGCAGGGAACGGAAGTGGCATCGGGAAAGATCTTCCTTGCGGCAATTTCCGCAAAGGCGCCGGAAACCCCGGAGAAGGCCACGCGCATCCCATCGATCAAGCGGGACTGATAGGACTTGGAAATGTCCATCGTGGCATGGAGAAAATTCACATAGTATCCGCGAATCGTTTCGTTTTCCACTCGCTTTGATCCTCTTGCGATGATCTCTTCCTCACGGGCAGAATCAAAGATCCTCATTCCCGTTTCTTTTTTGTAAAGCGCCACCTTTTTGGCTGCTTCCATTCTCTCTTCGAACAGAACTGCCATTTCCCGATCGATCCGATCGATCTGATTTCTTGCTTCGGATAGCTTTGTCATTTTTTGTATTCCTCCATCAGCGCACGGAATGCAGGCAAGCTCTTTTCAATGGTCTCGTAGCTGACGCAATAAGCAATGCGCACAAAGCCCTTCACACCAAAGGAATCACTGGGAACCAGGAGCAATTCGTGCTTCTTGGCACGCTCGGCAAAGGCGTTGGCATCCTCCTCCAAGGCTTTCACAAACAGGTAAAACGCACCCTCGGGCGGCGTTACCACATAGCCCATCTCCTCCAGCGCCCGGGAAAGACGGTCCTTGTTTTTCCGGTACTGTTCCACATCGCTGGTCACGCCCTGGCACCTTCCAACCAATTTCTGCCAAAGGGAAGGAGCGCAAACAAAGCCAAGGCTTCTGCCGGCACCGCAAATGGCAGCAAATACATCTCCTGCCTCGGGACAGGTGGGAGAAACGAACAAATATCCGATTCTTTCCCCCGGCAGAGAAAGAGATTTACTGTAAGAATATCCCACGATCGTGCGATCGTAAAGAGAAGGAAGCCAGGGAAGAGAGCCCTTGCCGTAATAAAGCTCGCGATAAGGCTCATCAGTGAGCAGATAAATCTGGGTTCCGAATTCCGCTTCCTTTTTCTTCAAAAGGAGAGAAAGCTCCTTCAGGCTTTCCTCGGAATATACAGCCCCGGTGGGATTGTTGGGAGTATTGATCAGGATCACCTTGGTCTTTTCCGTGATCACCCGGTCCAGCTTTTCCAGATCCAGCTGGAAGGAGGGCTGGTGACAGGGCGCCTGCACCAAAACGCCGCCGGCCTTTTCCACAAACACCCGATATTCCGGGAAGAACGGAGAGGGAACCACCACCTCTTCTCCGGGATTTAAAAGGGCGTGAAGCGCCACCGTCAAGCTGGCGGCGGCACCGCAGGTCATATAAATCAGATTGGCCTGGGCAGGCGCCAAAAAGCGCTTCTGAATGAAATCAGCAATGCTCTGTCTGACCGCCATATCTCCGGCAGACGAGGTGTAGCCGTGAAGCTGACAAGGATCCATGGTGCGGCAAAGCTCCACAATGGTTTCCGTGATCACATCGGGAGCAGGAATGCTGGGATTTCCCAGAGAAAAATCGAACACATTCTCTTTTCCGATCTCCTGCTTTCTTTTGGCGCCGTATTCCGAAATGGCGCGGATCACCGAGCTTTGTTTCCCCAAACGGAGCATTTCCTGTGCAATCATAAAAACCTCCCAAATTTTAAGCAAATAAAAAATCCGCAACCTTGCGTTTGAAAACAACGCACAAATTGCGGACATTTTGAACACCGTTGAAACCCTTTGGTTTATCGGAGCACAAGCAGTCCGCTGCAGTCATAATAGTAAAATCGAGTCTTGACGCCGGTTAAATACTGAGCCATACTGCCTCTCCTTCTCAAAAATTTCCTTTATTATAAAAGAATTCACCACACTTGTCAAGGGTTCACGAAAAAAAGCCCTGCTTTTTTTTGCAGGGCAAATTCAGGAAAAAAAGCCTTCTTTCAGTTTTTTCAAGATCTTTTTTTCCTCTCTGGATACCTTCACCTGGGTGATCCCCAGAATCCGGGCAGTCTGTTCCTGGGTCATGGACTTAAAATATCGCAAAACAATGAGCCTTCGTTCTTCCGGCAAAAGCAAATCCAGAGCCTGCCTTAAGGCAAGGGCCGTCACCGCATCCTCAATGTTGTCCTCCCCGATGACCTTTTCCGGAGAAAAGCCTGTATTTTCATCCTCTGCCGAAAGAGAAAGGGCCGGACGGGAGGCTTCCAGAGCCAAAACCGCCTTTTCCTCGGAAAGGCCGGTTTCTTTGCAGATCAGATCCATTCCGGGGGAAACCCCATGCTTTTTTTCGTATTCCTCCGCAAAGCGGAAAATGCGTACTGCATTCATCTTGGCATCCCGGCTGATCTTGATCCAGCCGTCATCCCGTAAGAACCGTTTGATCTCACCCATGATCAAAGGCACCGCATAGGTGGTAAAGCGACATTCCTTTTCCGGATCAAAATGAAGGATGGCCTTGAGCATCCCCACCGTTCCGATCTGGATCAGATCCTCCGGCTCCACGCCCCGTCCCGTAAAACGCATGGCTATGCTTTTCACCAGACCCAGATTGGTGCTGACCACCCGTTCCATTGCATCTCCATCGCCGCCTTTGGCAAGAAGCAAGGTATCCGGATCGTTGATGTACTCTGTCATGGCATCTTTTTCTTCATGGTGACCTTGGTATAGCCCGGCCGGGAAACAATGCGAAGAGAATCGGAAAAGGCCTGCATAATGGGAAGTCCCATTCCGCTTCGCTCTCCCTCTCGGTCCGTGGTGAAAAACGGCTCCAGCGCCGCTTCCACATTTTCAATTCCCCTTCCCTTATCCGTCACGCTGATCACCAAGGTACGATCGGAAAAAAAGCGCAATTCCAGAAACAGAAAATTCTTTTTTCCATCCATTCCCCGATACCCGTGAACAATGGCATTGGTCACCGCTTCGCTGACCATGGTCTTCACATCCGCAAGATCGGAAGGGGTCACCCCCAAATGCATCAAAAAGCCGGCCGTTACGATTCTGGCAAAGCTTTCGTTCTCCCCCAGTGCCAGAAACCGGACACGGGTGCTATTTTGTATTTCTTTCATTTTTTCATCCTCATAAATATCTGATATCCAGCGTTTTTTCCACTCCGGCCAAGCGGAGGATCTTGACGATTTGCTCCGTGGGATTTAAAAGCGTCAGAGCGATTCCCAATTCCTGGGTTCTTCGCAGTCTCCCCAAAATCAGTCCCAAGCCGGAGGAATCCATAAAATCCGTGCTCCCCAGATCCAAAACAAGGCTCTTGGGCCGGATCCGTTTCAATTCCCGGTCGATCTCTTCCCGGATACCCGGAGCACTGTGATGATCAATGTCTCCTGTGATCCGGACAATATAATCCCCCTCTTTTTCCGCGGTGAGTAGCTTCATGGTCTCCTTCCTTTCTTTTTTCATTCCTTTGAACCTATGGTAGCAAAGGGAAAGGGGAAATTCTGTCGCATTTTGCTTTTGAATGAAATTTCCTTCCATTGACTTTTCACCACCGGGCCGATATAATGAAAAAAAACACTTTTTGGGGGAAAAATGAAACTGATCTCTTGGAATGTAAACGGATTACGCGCCTGCATCGGCAAAGGCTTTTGGGATTTTTTTGCCCAGGCAGATGCCGATCTTTTCGCCGTGCAGGAAACCAAAATGCACCGGGACCAGGCAGAGGTGCTGTCTCCCGGTTACCACCAGTTCTGGAGCAGTGCGGAAAAGAAGGGCTATTCCGGCACTCTGATTTTTTCCAAGAAAAAGCCCCTTTCCGTCCGGTACGGCATCGACGGAAAATACAGCGATGAGGGACGTCTGATCACCCTGGAGACGGATTCCTTTTTCTTCGTCAATTCCTATACCCCCAATGCCCAGCCGGGCCTGGCGAGACTGGATTACCGAATGGAGTATGAAGACGATCTTCGCGCATATCTTTCCCAACTGGCAAAGGAAAAAAGTGTGGTGCTTTGCGGAGACTTAAACGTGGCCCATCAGGAGATCGACCTTACCCACCCCAAGGCCAATGTGGGAAACCCCGGCTTTTCCGATGAAGAAAGAGAAAAATTCTCCCTTCTTTTAGAGGCCGGCTTTACCGATTCCTTCCGCTACCTTTATCCCGATCAAAGGGACGCCTATTCCTGGTGGAGCTATCGGATGCGCGCAAGAGAAAGAAATGTGGGCTGGCGCATTGACTATTTTGTCACCTCTCAGGATTTAAATTGTGCCATCCGGGAACACCGGATCCTTTCCCAGATCCACGGCAGTGACCATTGCCCCGTGGAGCTGACCCTGGATGTGTAATGAAGGCGTTTTTTCTCTCCGTCCGTCGCACTCTCCCCTCCTTTTTTCCTCCCGTTTTTTTCTTTTTCGCAGCCTTCCTGTTTCTTTCCGGTCTTTCCCTGGGTCTTTTTTTCACCCGTGCGGAGCCGGCGCAAAAAGCCGAAGGATTTGAAGAAGAAAGGGCAGAGATCACTTCTATGCTGGAGCAGGCAAAATCGGAATACGCCGCCCTTGGCCCGGAGGATGACCTGGCCCAGCCCCGGCAAAAGATCCTGTTTTTTGAAACGGCCCTTCGCTTTTCCTTGCCTATCTGGAGCGGTGACTTTTATTTTGAAGCGGCCAGCATTTATGCCCGCATCATTCGGGAATGGGAAATTTTAAACACCTATCCCACCCGTGAAAATACCCCAAGGCGTCAGCACCTGGAGGAGCTTGACAGAGCTCTTTCTGCCATTCTCACCAAAAAGGATATTCCCGGCTTTCTTTCCTTTTACGAGTCTTTTCTGGTTCAGGAGGACAAAAAAACACCGACGGAAGCAAAAAAAGAGGTGCGAGAGGCCTCTTTGCGCTATTATTCCACCCTGGACGGCGCCCTTCTGCCGGCAGAGAGTGCCTTGATCACCCAGATCACCCTGCTGGAAGAGAGCCTGGAAGAGGGTCTTGATCTTTACCATCCTTATCGCAAAGCCTCCCCCCTCTCCGAGACAGAAAAAAAAGAATTTTCGGCCCTTCGGGATGGGCACATTCAAATGCTCCAAAATCAAGATTTTGATCCGGTTCCGGCAAATTTAGAAACCCTTTTGTTTTCCGAGGGTCTGCTTTTCTTCCTGACACTGTCCTTCCTTTTGTATCTCATTTGGAAAGAGCGCCTTAACAAAGGCGATTCTGTTTTCCTTTTTTCCAGTTTTCTGTGCGCTCTCCTTGCCCTTTTTTCTCTTCTTCTTTTTTCCCTTTTGGGCCTTTTTCTTGCCACTCTCCTCTTTGCTCCCGAAAGCATCGCTTCCTACCTTGTTTTGTGCTTTCAAAGGGTGTTTTTTGTTCCCTTTTTTCCGGCTCTTTGTCTGCGCTTTCTTGTGCGGGCCGTTTCTTCTCTTCCGGCCATCTGCCTTGCCTTTCTTTTCTTTTCAGGCAAAAAAAAGAACAGGCGAAGCCTGTTTGTTTCTCTTTTGTCCCTTTGTCTCTATTGGATTCTCTCCTTTTTTGCGCGCCTTCTTCTTTCGGATTCCATCTTGCTGCAACTTCTCCCCTTTGTGCATTTGGATCTGGTCTCAGCTCTTCTCCCCTCCTATCCGCCCTATCTTCCCCGAAGCCAGGCACCAAATCTCTCTCTTTTGATCCACATTCTCCTTTGCCTTTTTCTCTTTTTTCTTACTGCAAAAAGGGCAAAAAAAGACCGCGTAAATTCAAATTGAATTTGCGCGGTCTATATTTTTTATTCCTTGGTTTCTTTTTTGGAGACAGCTTCTTTCATCCTCTGCCACAGTGCAAAGGTGTTTTCCTTCCATTCCGCAACCCGGACGGGCAGTGCCCGGACCCGTTCCGGAAGCGCCATCACACGGTCCAGCAAATCGCGCCGCTTTCCGTACACCCTGGGACGGAACAGAAAGTCCCAGATCCCGGTGGTCATCTCAGCCAGAAGAATGGCCGGGATCACCCCGTCAAAGGCAGCAGTTTTTCGGCGAAGAAGAACCGTCAGAGCGCCGCAAAGGATGCCAAAGAAAACCTTTCCCCATTTTGTCACGGGACTGGTGACCGGATCGGTGGCCATAAACAAAGCCCCCAGGATCACACTTCCCGTCAGCACGCTTACAGAAAGAAATTCCCATCTTCCCATTTCCGATAAGGGAAAGAGAGCCGAAAGGATTGAAAACGTGCCAAGATAGCAAACCGGAATATGCCAGGAAATGACCCGGCGCACCAGAAGATAGAGAAATCCGGCCAAAAGAAGCAGCGTGGAAACCTCACCCACCGTTCCGGGAAGTGAGCCGGAGAGCATCTGGGAAAGAGGAAGATCCTCCGGCAAAGCCCCTTCCTTCAAAATCGCAAGAGGATGGGCGACCACTTCCCCTGCTACCACCTCTTCCGGAAGCACTGCTTGAAAGGGTGAAAAAGGAGCAAAGGGCCGGGTGAACCGAAGCATATCATCAGGGAAGAAAAGGTGCAGCGCCGCCAAAGAGAAAAGCGCCGGGTTAAACCAGTTTTTCCCCAATCCTCCAAATAAGACCTTGCCGATTCCAATGGCAAGAAAAGCCCCCAGCGGCACCAGAAAAAGAGGTACGCTAACAGGCATTCCGGCCGCCAGAAGAAAGCCGGTCACCACTGCAGAAAGATCCCAAAGGGTATCTTTTCGGCGAAGAAGCTTGGCCCCAAGCCATTCCGTTAAAAGACAGGAAAGCACGCTCAAAAGCAAAATGGACACAGTGCGCAAGCCAAAGACATACATTCCCCAAACAAAAGAGGGAATCAGTGCCACCAAAACATCCTGCATGATGGAACGGGTATCGTTCTCGCAACGAATGTGCGGACTTTTTTTCGCGTATTCCATATTCAATCCTTTCCTTCCGAATCAGCAGAGGAAAAAAACTCCTCCTTCCCCCGGCGGATATGACCCAAAAGATCAATGCGCGAGGGACAAATATAGGTGCAAAGACCACATTCCGTACAGGCTTCTATGCTCAGAGAAAGGGCTCTTTTTTTGTTTTTCTTTTCCGCTGCCCGGTAAAGCTTATGGGGCATCAGCCTCATGGGACAAGCCCGGACGCACCTGCCGCAGCGAATACAGGAGGTCTCCTTATGCTCTTGGCAGTTCAGGGCCAAAATGGCGCTGACACACTTGGTCACCGGCACCGCGCCGTCGGAGATCACATCGCCCATCATAGGGCCGCCGGAAAGAAGCAGATCCGGTGCTTTGGAAAAGCCTCCGCAGCGCTGGATCACCTCGTTCACACTGATTCCCAGGGGAACCAGAAGGTTCGCCGGTCTTTTGATGCTCTCTCCGCTGACGGTGATCACCCGGTCAATGGAAGGAAGCCCGGTCACAAAGGCACGGTAAATGGCCCAGCAGGTCTCCGCATTAAAAGTGACCGCCCCCATATCCACCGCCGTACATCCCTGGGGGATCTCTTTGCCGGTAATGGCACGAAGCAGCTGCTTCTCATCCCCTTGAGGATACTTATTTTGAAACACAGCTATGCCGAAATTTTCACTGCCGCCGGTGGCTCTTTGAACGGCATCAATGGCATCTTCCTTGTTGTTTTCAATGGCAAAGATGGCCCTCTCGCACTGGAGCGCGCGAAGAAGGATCTTCACACCGCCCACCACCTCCGCGGTTTTGTCCAGAAGGATCCGGTGGTCCGAGGTGAGATACGGCTCACTTTCGGCACAGTTGATCAGAACGCGCTGGACCTTTCCTCTGGCCTGCTCGATCTTCTGCCAGGTGGGATAGGCCTTCACGCCCATTCCCACAATGCCCTTTTCCTTGATGTGCTCACAGATCTCCTCCGGCTCCGCCTGGAAGATGGGCTTATGAAAGGGCTTGGCAGAGGGGCAAATTTCTTCTTTGAAATCGTTTTCGATCACAATGGCATCCATTTCGCCCAAGGTGGTCACAGCCTTTTGAATGGCAAGGATCTTGCCGGAAACACTGGCATGAAGAGGCAGGGCGCCGTCATCGGACAAAGCGATCTTCTGACCCTTTTTTACCCGGTCTCCCACGGAAACCAGAGCACGAAGCGGCTCTCCTAAATGCTGCAGGAGCGGAATGGTAACAATGGCAGGGGCCGGCTGGATCTCAATTTTGGCGCCGGAGGTGAATTTGTTCCCCTCCAGAGAAATGCCGCCGCGAAAGCTCAAAGCCATATACTTTCTCCTTCTTTTTTCTCAAATCATACGTTTTTTCCCATGAAAAAACCGCACTTCCCATTTTATCTATTATATTGTACCATTTTTTTCCGATTCTTTCAATAGTTTTTCTTTCGGGCAAAAAATGCCCCGGGAAAGCCTCCCGGAGCATTTGGATCAGTTGTAAACTCTGCGGATCTTTTTGGTGGTGGTCTTTTCAAATTCCTTTTCCCGGATCTGAACCTTGGAAACCTGCTTATACATGGGAAGGGATGCGGTGAGGGCGCGGATATCGGAAAGAACCTTGGCTTCGTCGGGAGCCTGGTCCATTTCCTTCACCTTATCCTTGGAAAGGAATACCTCTGCCAGGATCACGGTCTTGCCGGTATCGTCCTTCACGCCGCGCACCACGACCTCTGCCATATAAGGCACATTCATAATGTAATTTTCCAATTCCTCCGGATATACATTCTTACCGTTGTCCAGAACGATCAGGTTCTTGCAGCGTCCGGTGATGGAAAGGAAGCCTCTTTCGTCAAAGCTACCCAAATCTCCCGTGTGGAACCAACCGTCCACCATCACCCTTTCGGTCTCTTCGGGATTCTTGTAATAACCCAGCATTACGGTCTTGCCCTTTACGCAGATCTCGCCGTTGCCGTCTTCGCCGGGGTTGTCAATGCGAACCTCAAGGCACGGCAAGGGCATACCTACCGTTTCGGGATCGGCATATTTGTTGTTACGGTTCACGCTGACCAGAGGAGAGCACTCGGTAATACCGTAGCCTTGGCAAACGGTGATGCCTACCGTTTCAAAGAAGTTGCTCACTTCGGGACGGAGGGGAGCGGCGCCCACTACCATCAGTCTCAGTTTTCCGCCAAAGGTCTCGTGCAGCTCGGCAAAGAGCATTCTGCGCACGTCAATGCCCAATTTCAAAAGGAATTTGGAGATCTTGGCACCGGTCTGGAAGGTTTCCCACTTGCCCTTTTCCTCCATGGTGGCACGGATCTTCTTATAGAACATTTCAAGGAATGCGGGAACCAGATAAATAAAGTCCGGCTGATAGAGCTTTAGGTTCTTCAAAATAGCCGCAAGGGAATCGTTGATGCAGGTCACCGCATGGCGGTGCAGATACACCAGAATACCCACCACCGCTTCATAGGTGTGGTGATAAGGCAGAACGGAAAGGCCAACGGTTAAAATATCGGCCACCTGCAATCCGTGGTACACCTCACAAACCAGATTCTCTTCGGAAAGCATCACGCCCTTGGCAATGCCGGTGGTACCGGAGGTATAAACCAAAAGCTTCAGCGCGTGAATGTCGGAGGAGGTCATATGAGAAGTATAAACGTCATAACCCTCGCCCAAAAGCTTCTTTCCTTTTTCCTTCAGTTTGGCAAAGGAAAGAAATTCTCCCTCGTCCTCTTCCCGGTCAAAGCCGATATAATACTTCACCTGAGAAAGCTTTTCCTTGTTCTCCTGGAAAAATCCTTCAAAGCGCTTGGAATAAAATACCACCTTAGCGTCTCCGGAGGTGAGAACGTAAAGCATATCCTCTACCGGCAATTCCTTGTCCACCGGAAGGTAAACGCCTCTGGAGCAAAGAACAGAAAGGTAAACATTGATCCAGTTGTAGCTGTTTTCCGCAACGCAAGCAATGTGCTCCTGGTCCACGCCCAGATCGGAAAGGGCACTACCCACTGCCTTCACATCTTCGTAAAACTCCCGGTAGTTTACCTCCAGAAGCTCCTGCTTTGCATTTTTGTGCTTATATGCGATCTTGTCGGGACACTCTGCCACCGCCTGGGTGAGAATATCCTGGATCCTCTCAATTTTGGAGACCTCATTTAAGGGAAGCTGCTTGAATTTTTTTGCCATATTCATTTCCTCTCGTTTTCCTTTTTCTCATCTGGTATCGAAAACTATATTACCAATTTTTGCAAACAATGTCAATAGATTTTTTCAAAATGTTTTTGGTTTTCATCTCTTGACGTTTTGTGGCGAATGTGATACACTTTTGGTAAATAGGATACACGAATAGACTAACACAAAGTGAACAAAATTTCAAGGAGAAACAATGGATCAGACTCTGCCGGAATTGATCGCGCCCCAGTGGGCGGATTTTCCCGATATTGAACTTTATATGGATCAGGTGATCTCCGTTCTGGAAAAGCACCTGGATCCCTACTTCCCCGAGGAAAAGTGCATCACCTCCACCATGATCAACAATTATGTCAAGCAAAAGCTTCTTCCCCCTCCCCAGAATAAGCGCTACAGCAAGGGGCAGTTGGCCAAGCTTTTTATGATCTGCATTTTAAAAAGTTTTCTCCAGCTTTCGGAAATCTCCGGACTCTTGGAAAACCTTGAGGATGCCTTGGGAGAAGAAAATCTTTATAGGCTCTTTTCTCAGGAGCTGGACCGGGCCCTCTCCTGCGTTTTTCACGGAACACAGTTTTCCTTCCCGGAAGAAGAAAACTCCACAGAGCATGCCCTTCGCGCCGCCTTGGTGGCCTTTGCCGCCATTACCGATTCCCGCCGTGCCTTTCGCCGCGCCCAGTTGACCTGGCCTCAAAGAAACGGTGACGAGGAAAAAAAGGAAAAGGAAAAGGAAAAGAAGAAGGAAAAGAAAGAGAAAAAAGAATCCAAGCCCAAAAAAGAAAAGCAAAAGCAGTAAAAAAGACCCCTCGATGAAATCCATCGAGGGATTTTTTGTTTCCGGCGCCGCCTAACCCTGTAGGGGAGGCAATTTGCCTCCCGCCGATTTCACACAACGTTTGTTTTTCCGGAAGAGCCTTCCCCCCCTGGAAAAGGCTTTTTTTCGCCGATTTTGTTCTCTGCCAAACGGGCGGCAGATTGCCGCCCCTACAAGGTTTATGGGTGTAAAAAAATATTCGAAATGATCCCCGCAGAACAAAGAAAGGAGAGGGATTTGCCCTCTCCTTGTTGCTTATAAGGAAATTTATCAGAAGAACCTTGCCCCATCAATCGAAACGGAAAGAATCTTGGATCTCCTTGCACATACGTATAATGGAAAGCAACTCCAGAGAATCCGCTTCTCCCATTTTTGATAAGGGCAAATTTTTCGGGCGAACACAGTTCGCCCCTACAACACAATCGTAATGTTGCAGATCAAAAGGACGATCCCACAAAATATTTTTTTGTCCTTTGTGCAAATCGTAACGAAATAGGCTCCCTTTGAATCATAATCATAATTCTTCCACCGGTTACGTTTCCTCTGCGGCAACTTCTTTTCTTCCACCTTGTTCACCTCATACCCATAATAACAGAAAGCCATTTTTCTGTCCTCTTGATTTTCTTTTTTTATGTCAAAAACCAAGCGTTCAAGAAATTTTGCGAAAATAAAAGAAAATACCCGAAACCACAAGTGTTTCGGGTATTTTGGTGATTCATCGGAGATTCGAACTCCGGACCCCTTGATTAAAAGTCAAGTGCTCTACCGGCTGAGCTAATGAATCGAGGCGCGTTGTTTGGCGCGACTGTTATCATAGCATAGTTTTTTTTCTTTGTCAAGGGATTTTTTGCAAAGGAAGGGTGTGAATCCTATGTTTTCTCTCCCGTACGGCGCCACTTGCCAGGAGTGGAGCCATAGGCGGTGCGAAAGGCGTGGATCAGATGGCTTTCACCGGAAAAGCCGCAGGCAAGGGCGATCTGGGAGAGCGGGGCATCCTGAGAGAGGAGCTGGCAGGCGCGGCGCAGGCGGGCACCGCGGATGAATTGCTTTACGGGCTTACCCGTAAGGGCGTGAAAATCTGCCTTTAATTTGGTGGGGCTCACATGAAATGCCCTTGCAAGATCCTCAATGGTGAGCTTGTCACTAAGGTGATCCTGAACGTAGCGGATCAAGGGAAAGAGATAGGTGTTTTTAGTGTTTCCGACGGTGGTCGAGGTCTCTTTTTGCAAGTGGCAAAGTCGCGAAAGAAAGGCCATCGTCAAGTGTCGCCCTTCGGTGGGGGAAGCGGTTTTCATCAATTCAAAGAGGGAAAGGAGCCGCTTACATTCCGAGGACTCTAAATGAATGGCGGTAATATCGTCAGAGAAGAGAAAAATCTCTTTTCCTGAAGTCTCCCCTTTGCTGTGCTCGGGGTCAAAATAAATCACGTGGCTTTCAAAGGGACCCGTGGCAGAGAGTATGGCGTGATAGGTGCCCCGTGATTGGAGAAGAACGGCGGGCGCCTGAAACCGAAACAGGCTTCCGTTACAGCGCACCTGACAAAGGGAGGGCGTGGTGATCAGGTTGATCTCGTGGGTATCGTGCATATGAATGTGCTTGGCAAAATACCCTTCCGCGTTACAGATCTCCTGAAAGGAAAGGGGCTCCCCGTTGGGGGAGTGGATCACATCAAGTGTTTCCATTGGGCATCCTCCTTTCTTTGAGTGTAGCATAAATTGCAAAATCAGTCAAATTTGTCTGAAAAAGAAAGGGTATTTTCGTAAAAAAGTCTGTTTTTGATAGAAGAAACGGCCTTTTTTTGCTAAAATGAGAAAAACAGGATAAGGAGTGGTCAAATGGAGAAAAAATGGTGGCAAACGGCAGTAGGCTATGAAATCTACTGCAAGAGTTTTTGTGATTCTAATGGTGACGGCATCGGTGACCTGAGAGGTGTAATCTCAAAACTGCCGATACTGAAGGAATTGGGAGTAACCTGTATCTGGTTTGCGCCCCTTTACGTTTCCCCTCAGGCAGATAACGGCTACGACGTGGCAGATTACGAGGCCATCAACCCCGATTACGGCACTATGGAGGATTTCAAAGAGCTTTTGGATCTTGCCCATTCCATGGGGATCCGCGTAATCATGGATATGGTGTTGAATCACAGCTCCGATGAGCACCGCTGGTTTCAGGAATCCAGAAAATCCAAGGATAACCTCTACCGTAACTATTATATCTGGCGCCCTGCCAAGGCAGACGGCTCCGAACCCAACAACTGGGGCAGTTATTTCCGTGAAGGGAACGGCTCCGCCTGGCAATGGGACGAGGTGGCGGGGGAATACTACCTCCACCAATACGGCATCAAAATGCCCGATCTCAACTGGGAGTGTCCGGCCCTGCGGGAGGAGATCTACGGAATGCTCAACCGCTGGCTGGATTTCGGCATTGACGGCTTCCGCCTCGACGTGATCACCCGCCTGAAGAAAACGCCCGGCTTACCCGATTCCACAAAAATGCCCAGTCCAAAATTGGATCGCAACGGCTTCGTGGTGGACCATGATATGTGCACCAACGTGGAGGGCATCCATGAGCTGATCCGCGAATTGAACGAGCGGGTATTCAGCAGGGAGGATTGCTTCACCATGGGTGAGGGTGCCGGCGTGACTCCGGCAAATGCGCCGGATTACGTTTTGCCCGAGCGTCAGGAGCTGAACAGCATCTACCACTTCCAGCTTGCCAGCCGCAAGGGGCCGAGACTGACCGCAGAGCAGTTCCGTACCGTTCAAAAGAACTGGGCCAAGGTGAGGGAGATGGGAGGCACCTACATCCAGCACCTTTCCAACCACGATAGCCAGCGGCAGGTTTCCCAGCACGGCTCCGAGAAGGCGTATCGCACCCGCTCCGCACAGCTTCTGGGTACCCTGATGCATACCACCCCCGGCATTCCCTTCATCTATCAGGGAGAGGAGATCGGTATGGTGAACGTACTCTTCGATTCCATTGAGGATTATAATTGCTGTTACACCGTTGGCCCCTATTACGCGATGCTGGAGAACGGCTACGATCCTACCACTGCCCTTGCAGACGTGGCAAAGGCCAGCCGGGATAACGCCCGGACCCCCTATCAGTGGAATGCCCAAAAGAATGCAGGCTTTACCACCGGAAAGCCTTGGCTGAAGGTGAACCCCCGCTATGAGGAGATCAATTTAGAGGCAGACCTTGCCGCTAAGGATTCGGTTTTCCGCTATTATCAGAAGCTCACCGCGCTGCGCCGAGAGCACCCCGCAGTGGTGGAGGGGAATATTTCCTTCCTTTTGGAGGAGGACCCCAACGTGATCTGCTATACTCGCAGCTGTGAAAAGGAGTCCCTTCTCATCGTTGCCAACCTTTCAGAGGAAGAGGCGGCGTTCCAGCTTCCGGAATCGGTCAAAGGAGCGTTTACCTGCCTGCTTCGCAACGTGAAGGAAGGGATCGGCCTTACGGGTAAAAAAGAGCGCCTTGCTCCCTGGGAATGTGCAGTTTTTGCTGCAAAATAAATCAAAGCAAGGCCCCTTTTGGGGCTTTGTCTTCGGTGTGAAAGACCGTCAGTCGACGGTCTTTCTTTTTTTGTGATTCATCGATGGTTTGAACGGCGATCCCCTGAATGAAAAGCCAAATACTCTACCGGCGGAACCAATGAACCGAGGCTCGGGGTTTTGCGCGATTTATCATATTTCTTGGTCAAGTAATTTTCGGAAAGTAGTGGAAATCCATTTTGGATTGTGATATACTGGTAAAACAATGGAGAGGAGGGGTTCTTTTGCAGATCGTCATTGACGATGCGTACCACGGTCTGACGGTAAAAAAGGTGCTTTTGGACCGACTTTCCTTCTCCCGGGCCGCCGTGACTGCCTTGAAACAGAGAGAAAACGGAATTCAGGTAAACGGCAAGCACGTGACCGTGCGTTACCTGTTGCAAAAGGGCGATGTGCTCTCACTTTACACGGAGGACACCTCCCCCTCGCCTCGCATTCGCCCCAGTTCCGGCCCCATTGACATTTTGTATGAAGACGAATTTTTCCTGGCGGTTTCAAAGCCCGCCGGAATGGCTGTGCACCCGTCCAAAAAGCTTCAGGACGATACCCTGGCCGGCAGGATCCTCTATCACCGATACCCCATGGTGTTCCGCGCTGCCGGAAGGCTGGATAAGGACACCAGCGGCGTGGTCATCAGTGCCAAGAGCCAGGTGGTCAGCGCCCAATTTTTTCATTTGATCCGCTCGCACCGGATCCAGAAGCAATATCTGGTTCTCACCGAAAGCGAAAAAGATCCTCCGAAGGAAGGCGAAATCAATCTCTGCATCCGACGGGATCCGGAAAGTTATATTTCCCGGGTCTGCTTTGAACCGGACGGCACGGAAAAAGAGAGTGAAAAAGCAAAAAGCCGCTTTCTCCTCTTGGCAAGCCGCAGTCCTTATCACCTGTTTTTGGCTTCGCCCATTACCGGGCGTACCCATCAGCTCCGGGCTCATTTTTCCGCCTTGGGCTTTCCCCTTGCCGGGGATACCCTTTACGGCACCGGGTCAGAGATTATTGGCCGCCAGGGTCTTCACTGCCTCAACCTTTCCTTTTCTCATCCGGCAACAGGAGAGGAAATGAGCATCACATCCCCCCTTCCCCGGGATTTTGCAGAGGCTCTTGAATTTGCCTTCGGTGCCGTTCCCGAAATCCCCACCCAGTGGGACGGAGCGAAACCTTAAAAGGAGAAGTCAATGAAAACCATACAAAGCTTTACTGTTGATCACGATAAGCTCCTGCCCGGACTTTATATTTCCCGGCAGGACGGAGACGCTGTCACCTTTGATCTGCGCACCCGTCAGCCCAACTGCGGGGACTATATGGACAATCTGACCATGCACTCTGTAGAGCACCTGTTTGCCACCTTCGTCCGAAACGGCCCCTATGGGAATCACATTTTGTATTTCGGTCCTATGGGCTGTCAGACCGGGTTTTATCTCATCTGCCGGGACCTTGCTCCGGAAAAGGTAAAAAAGGAAGTGTTCCGCATCCTCCAGGAGATCCTCTTGTATCAAGGACCGATGCCAGGAGGACAGAGGAAGGAATGCGGAAATTACCGAAATCTGTCTCTGGATGCGGCAAAGGCCGAGTGTCGCCGGTATTTGAACGAATTGATGAAAAGGAAGATTGATTTTCAGTATGAAGTATAATAAGATCGGTATCATTTGTGCCATGGAAAAGGAAGCGAGGGAGATCATCGCAAGCCTTTCCGACCCAAAGGAAGAAAAAGTAGGCTCCATTTCCTTTTACCGGGGCAAAATCGGTCAGAAGGAAGCGGTGGTGGCCGTTTGCGGCATCGGAAAGGTCTTTGCCGCCATGTGCGCCCAGACCATGATCCTGCAGTATCGGCCGGATTGCATCCTCAATTCCGGCGTTGCCGGCTCCCTTTCCCCGCAGCTTGAAATTTTAGACATTGCCATCTCTGAAAATCTGGTTCAGCACGATATGGATACCTCCCCCCTGGGAGACCCGGTGGGGCTGATCTCCGGAATCAATCTGGTGTATCTGCCGGCGGAGGAGAATTTGAAAAACGAAGTGTTCAAAACCGCCCGGCACCTTGGCTTTCACGCCATGATCGGTACCGTTGCCTCCGGCGACCAGTTCATCGCCACAAAGGAGCAAAAGGTGAGGATACGGGGGGCATTCTCCCCCATTGCCTGTGAAATGGAGGGCGCGGCCATCGCCCAGGTGGCCTATGTGGAAAACACACCCTTTTGCGCCATTCGCGCCATTTCCGATTCCTTTACGGGAAAAAATGAAATGGACTATTCCCTTTTTGCCGAAAAAGCCGCCCGGCGCGGCGCCCAGCTTCTCCTTGCCCTGTTGCGGGAGGAAAATTAGGTCTTTTCCGGGTCGAAGGGCCCGGTGTAAATTTTGACAGAAAAGAAAGGATTTACAATCATGTCCAAAATCCCCTTCAAGAGATTCGGTGTGATGCCGGATCTGAGCCGCAACGCCGTGATGGATATCCCCACCCTGAAGCGCTTTGCGAAAACCATTTCCGAGATGGGTTACAACACCCTGTTTCTCTACACCGAGGATACTTATGAGATCCCCGAAGAACCCTATTTCGGACATCATCGCGGAAGACTTTCTCAAGCCGATATTCGCGAACTGGTGGCATATTGTGATACCCTGGAAATGGAAGTCATTCCCTGTATTCAGACCCTGGCGCACCTGGAAGGCATTTTCAAGTGGAAGCAATATCTAGACATTCGGGACACAGGCAACATTCTCCTTGCCGAATCCGAAAGAACGTATGAACTCATCCGCAATATGTTCCGCAGCATTAAAAATTCCTACAAGACCGATCAGGTTCACATCGGTATGGACGAAGCTCATTTGCTTGGTGCCGGAAAATATCAGACCCTTAACGGATACAAACCACGCTTTGACATTCTCTCCCGTCACTTGAAAAAGGTTTGCGAAATGGCAAAGGAAGAGGGACTCAAGCCCAATATCTGGGGTGATATGTTCTTCCGCATGTCAAACGGTGGAGCATATTACCAGCAAAACCCCGTTCTGGAACTGGACAAGATCGGAGAGCTTCCGGACAATCTTTCCGTCACCAGCTGGAACTATTATACCTGCCATCGCCGCACCGTTCATAATATGATCCTGGCGCATCAGAAACTTGGCAGAGAGGTTTGGTATGGCGGCGGCATCTGGACCTGGAAAGGCTATGCTCCCGACAACCGCTTTTCCATTCGTACCTCGAGAGTTTCCATGGAAGAGTGCCAGAAATTGGGCGTAGAAAACTATTTCCTCACTATGTGGTGTGAGGCCGGCGGCGGCACCTCCCGCTTCTCCGGACTTCCCGCACTGTTTGCCTGCGCCAAAATGGCCCAGGGTGAGACCAGCATGAAGAAAATTGCCGCAGAATTTGAAAAGCGGTACGGCATTCCCTTTGCACGCTTCATCGATCTGGATATGACCACCAGAAAAACCGAAATGACTGCCAAAGGAGGCGCTGTAACCAACCCGGAAACCTATCTTCTTTTCAACGATCCCCTTATGGGAAAATTCGACGATTCCGTTACCGGAAAAGAAGTGCCCCTTTACCGCACCCTGGCGCGTCGCATGGCAAAATATCGCAATCACGAAGAATACGGATACCTCTTCCGTTCTCAGGCAGCCCTTGCCCGCACCCTTTCCCGCAAGGCCGATCTGACCATTCGTACCCGAAATGCCTACCTTGCCGGCGACAAGGAGGCCATGAAAGAAATTCTTTCCAAAGACTATCCTTACATTCTCAAGAATCTGAAAGAATTCATTGCCCATTTCCGCGCACTGTGGCTGACGGAAAACCGTCCCCAGGGCCTGGAAGTGCAGGAAGCCCGTCTCGGCGGCCTTTATGCCCGTCTTGGTTCCTGCCGCGCAAGACTTTGGGATTGGGTGGAGAACGACACTCGGATCCCCGAACTGGAAGAGCCTGTTCTGAACTTCCGCAGACAAAGCGAGAAGCACATTTTCCAGGACGGCTGGACCAATCACATTACCGCTGGCAGAGTCTGATCTGTTTTTTACCAAGTAAAAAAAAAGAAAGGATTTACAATCATGTCCAAAATCCCCTTCAAGAGATTCGGTGTGATGCCGGATCTGAGCCGCAATGCCGTAATGGATATCCCCACCCTGAAGCGCTTTGCGAAAACCATTTCCGAAATGGGTTACAACACCCTGCTTCTCTACACCGAGGATACTTATGAGATCCCCGAAGAGCCCTATTTCGGTCACCACAGAGGCAGATATTCCCAGGCCGATATTCAGGACCTGGTGGCATATTGTGATACCTTGGGAATGGAAGTGATTCCCTGTATTCAGACCCTGGCGCACCTGGAAGGCATTTTCAAGTGGAAGCAGTATGAATGCGTCCGCGATACCGGCAACATTCTCCTTGCCGAATCCGAGAGAACGTATGAGCTCATCCGCAATATGTTCCGCAGTGTGAAAAAGGCCTACAAGACCGATCAGGTTCACATCGGTATGGACGAAGCCCATTTGCTTGGCGCCGGAAAGTACCAGGATCTGCACGGCTATCACTCCCGTTTTGAGATCCTCTCCCGTCACTTGAAAAAGGTATGCGAAATGGCAAAGGAAGAGGGCCTCAAGCCCAACATCTGGGGCGATATGTTCTTCCGCATTTCCAACAACGGAAATTATTACACTCCCAATCCCAAGCTGGAATTGGATAAGATCGGAGAGCTCCCGGACAATCTTGCCGTCACCAGCTGGGACTATTACACCTGCCATCGTCGCACCGTTCACAACATGATCGCCGCTCACCAGAAATTGGGAAGAGAGGTTTGGTATGGCGGCGGAATCTGGACCTGGAAAGGCTTTGCTCCCGACAACCGCTTTTCCATTCGCGCCTCCAAGGTTTCCATGGAAGAATGCCAGAAATTGGGCGTGGAAAATTATTTTCTCACCATGTGGTGCGAGGCCGGCGGCGGCACCTCCCGCTTCTCCGGGCTTCCCGCTCTGTTCGCCTGCGCCAAAATGGCCCAGGGTGAGACCAGTATGAAGAACATTGCCGCAGAATTTGAAAAGCGGTACGGCATTCCCTTTGCACGCTTTATCGATCTGGATATGACCACCCGAAAGGCCGGTTTGAAAGCCGGCGGCGGCGTGGTTACCAATCCGGAAACCTATCTTCTCTATAACGATGCCCTCTTTGGTAAATTTGATGCTGCGGTAACCGAAAAGGACGCGCCCCTTTACCGCACCCTGGCGCGCCGTCTTGCCAAATATCGCAATCACGAGGAATACGGATATCTTTTCCGTTCCCAGGCCGCTCTGGCCCGCACCCTTTCCCGCAAGGCCGATCTGACCGTTCGCACCAGAAAGGCATATCTAGCCGGTGACAAGGAGGCTATGAAGGAGATTCTGACGAGGGATTATCCGTACATTCTGAAAAATCTCAAGGAGTTCATCACCCATTTCCGTGCGCTGTGGCTGACGGATAACCGTCCTCAGGGTCTGGAAATACAGGAGGCCCGTCTTGGCGGTCTTTACACCCGTATTTCCTCTTGCCGCGCCAGACTTTGGGATTGGGTGGAAAACGGCACTCGAATCCCCGAACTGGAAGAGCCGGTGCTGGACTTCCGTCTGTCTGTGAAAACCCACACCTTCCAGGATACCTGGAGCCATCAGATCTCCAACGGCAGACCCTAAAAAACTGATTGAAAACAAAAAAAGAAAACCGGAAAATCCGGTTTTCTTTTTTCTTTTTTTAGGCTTCTCTTCCCAGAAGGAAGGCTTTTTGATTCAATTCCAGGAACTTGGGCGGCACGCTTTCTTCGATGGCGCGCATCCACTCCTCCACAGAAAAATCAAAGAATTTGGAAAGACGGCCCATCAGGGCAATGTTTACCGCCTTGGCGCTACCGGCTTTTTCTGCCAGGGTCAGAGCGTCAAAGGCCTCCAGGTGAATTCCGGCCTGGCGGATCTTTTCGGGAAGGCCCTGGGGGTATTCTGCCGCACCGATGATCACCGGCATGGGATTGATCTTCTGGGTGTTAGCAATGATCTTTCCTCCAGGCTTTAAAAACTCCGTCCAACGGGCGGCCTCCAAAAGCTCAAAGGAGACAATGAAATCTGCCTCGCCTTTATCGATCACGGGAGAATAGACCTTATCGCCAAAGCGAACATAGGTCACCACGCTTCCGCCGCGCTGGCTCATACCGTGCACCTCGGAAACCTTGATGTCATACCCTCTGGTGAGAAAAAGTCTGCCCAACAGCTTGGAGGCGAGAAGGCTTCCCTGACCGCCAACGCCGACGATCATAATGTTCTTTGTTTCCATATTCCCTCTCCTTTCTCTCACAGAGCACCGAATTTGCAAAGCTGACGGCAAACGCCGCAGCCGGTGCAAAGGGTGGTATCAATTTCTGCTTTGCCGTCCTTCATACTGATGGCGGGACAGCCGATCTTCATACAAGCCTTACATCCGCGGCACTTGTCAGTCTGAACCTGGATGGGGCCGGGGTGCTTCACATATTTTAATAGGGCGCAGGGCCGTCTGGAAATGATCACAGAAGGCTCCTTGGCCTCCAGCTCTTCCCGGATGGCCTTTTCCGTTTGGGCAAGATCATAGGGATCCACCACGCGCACGCGCTTGATGCCAATGGCGCGGCAAAGGCTTTCCAGATCCACCGCGGCGGCAGGATCGCCCTTCAGGTTCTTGCCGGTAGTGGGGTTCTGCTGGTGACCAGTCATACCGGTGATGGAGTTATCCACAATGATCACCGTGGCGTTGGAATTGTTGTAAGCAATGTTCACAAGACCGGTCATACCGGAGTGCATAAAGGTGGAATCGCCGATCACCGCCACGGTCTTGTTGTCGGCTTTGCCCTCCTGGGCCTTCACAAAGCCGTGAATACCGGAGACGGAGGCGCCCATACAAATGGTGGTATCCAGTGCCGCAAGAGGAGGAACCGCACCCAGGGTATAGCAACCAATATCACCCAAAGCGGTGATCTTATTCTTCGCCAACAGATAGAACAAGCCTCTGTGAGGACAACCGGCGCACATCACAGGAGGTCTTGCCGGAATCTCTTGTGCAAGAGCCGTACCGGCCGGAACGGGCTTACCCAGCTTTTCTGCCACCAGGTTCTGGGAAAACTCGCCGATTTGAGAAAAGATCTCTTTTCCCGTTACGGCAAGTCCCAAATTTTTCACGTGCTCTTCGATAAATCCATCCAACTCTTCCACCACCACAAGGCGTTCCACCGAGGTAGCAAAGGCACGGATCTTTTCTTCCGGAAGAGGCCAGATCATACCCAATTTCAAAACCGGATGCTGATCCCCGATCACTTCCTTTACGTACTGGTAAGAGGTAGAGGAGGTAATATAGCCCACCGATTTATCCTTGCCCTCTTCCACCCGGTTCAATTCGCTTTGTTCGGCAAAGGCCACAAGCTTCCGGGTTCTTTCCTCCACCACAGGGTGGCGGCGCTTGGCATTGCCGGGCATCATAATATATTTTCCGGGATTCTTTTCGTAATTCTTTTCCACTTCCACCCGTTCGCTTTCCTCCACCACGCTCTGGGAATGGGAAACACGGGTGCACATTTTCAGAAGCACCGGCGTATCAAAGGACTCGGAGATCTCATACGCCGCCTTGGTAAAGGCGATGGCCTCGGCAGAGTCTGCCGGCTCCAGCATGGGGATCTTGGAGGCCTTGGCATAATGACGGGAATCCTGCTCGTTCTGGGAGGAGTGCATTCCGGCATCATCTGCCACACCGATGATCATACCGGCATTGACACCGGTATAAGAAATGGTGAAAAGGGGATCTGCCGCCACGTTCAGTCCCACGTGCTTCATACCGCAAAAGCTTCTTTTTCCGGCAAGGCAAGCACCGAAAGCAGATTCCATTGCCACCTTTTCATTGGGCGCCCACTCCGCATACACCTCCGGGTACAGTGCCACACATTCGGTGATCTCCGTACTGGGAGTTCCGGGGTAACTGGAAACAAAGCTGCATCCTGCTTCATAAAGACCGCGGGCAACCGCTTCGTTTCCCAGCATCAGTTTTTTCATATTCATTCTCCTTATTCTTTTTCCGTCTCTCCGATGGAATCGGTCACCGTGACGGTCACGGTGCGTTCATAGCAAGAGAAGACCTGATCGATATGTTCTTTTTTCGGTTTTTTGGTTACAAGGCTCACCAGGGGAACCAGAACAAGCCCGGCCAGCATACAAAAGGCGCCGGCATTGATAGGAGATTGCAAAATCCCAGGGAAGAGATCCTTTTTCACCATATTCAGGATCATCACCGCCGTGGAAAAGATAAAGCTGGTCCAAACACCGGCAGAGGTGACTCCCTTCCAGTAAAGGCCGTAAAGGAAGGGGGCAAGGAAGGCACCGGCCAGAGCGCCCCAGGAAATTCCCATCAACTGGGCAATGAAGGTCACGCCCAATTTATACTGCACAATGGCAATGAAAACGGAGATCAAAATGAAGACCACAATGAGGATCCGCATCACCAGAACCTGGCGCTTTTCGCTCATCTTCTTGCACAGAGAACCCTTGATAAAGTCCAGGGTCAGTGTGGAGGAGGAGGTGAGCACCAAGGAGGACAGGGTGGACATGGAAGCGGAAAGCACCAGAACCACCACAACGGCAATGAGAACATCGGGAAGGGAGGAAAGCATGGTAGGGATCACTGCGTCATATCCCCCTTCGGGCACGCCCCCCTGCACATTCAATTGATCGGTAAACAGTCTGCCAAAGCCGCCCAGAAAATAGCAGCCGCCGGCCACCACTGCCGCAAACAGGGTGGAAATGATCATGCCTTTGTTGATGGCCTTTTCACTCTTGATGGCGTAAAACTTCTGCACCATTTGAGGAAGACCCCAAGTGCCCAGAGAGGTAAGGATCACCACGCCCAAAAGACCAGCAGGATCCGGACCGAAGAAGGAAGCAAACACACCGGGAGTTTCAGAAACCTGAGGATCGGAAACCTGGCCCAGGGAAGAAAGGGCCTGAAGGAAACCTCCCTCTCGATTCAAAACCGCCAGCACCACGGCCACAATGCCGCCCAGCATAACAATGCCCTGAATAAAATCGTTGATGGCAGTGGCCATATACCCTCCGGCCACCACATAAATTCCCGTGAGGATCGCCATGGCAATGACGCAGATGGAATAGTCAATGTCGAAAGCCATTCCGAAAAGGCGGCTCAAGCCATTGTATAAGGAAGCGGTGTAGGGAATGAGGAAAATAAAGATAATGGCGGAAGAGGCGATCTTCAGCGCCGGACTTGCAAAACGGGATTCAAAAAACTGGGGCATGGTAGCGGAATCCATGTGCTGGGTCATCACTCTGGTTCTCCGTCCCAGAATGGCCCAGGCCATCAGAGATCCGATCAGCGCGTTTCCAATGCCTGCCCAGGTGGCGGCAATGCCGTACTTCCAGCCAAACTGACCGGCATAGCCCACAAAGACCACCGCGGAAAAATAAGAGGTGCCGTAGGCAAAGGCAGTCAGCCAGGGGCCCACGCTCCGTCCGCCCAAAACAAATCCATTTACATCCGTAGCGTGCTTGCGGCAGTAAAAGCCGATGCCCAGCATCACGGCAAAAAAGATTACAAGAAAAAGCACTTTGATGAACATAGTTTTGTCCTCCTAACCGTTGATCTGCGCTTCCACAAGACTGCCCTTGCAGTATTTATTCCGAAGTGTGGGTTTTTCAATCTTACCGGTGGGATTCCGGGGGATCCGGTCAAAAAAGATCTGACGGGGTCTCTTGTAACGGGGAAGACCCTTGCAAAATTCTTCGATCTCCTCCAGAGTGCCCTCTGCCCCTTCCTTCCATTCAATAATGGCAGCGCAAACCTCGCCGAGACGGGCGTCGGGAAGGCCGATCACCGCCACGTCCTTGATCTTCTCATGGGCGCGGAGGAAATCCTCAATCTGCACAGGGTAAATGTTTTCCCCGCCGGAGATCACCACGTCCTTTTTCCGATCTACCAGGTAAATAAAGCCGTCCTCGTCCTCCTTTGCCATATCGCCGGTATAAAGCCAGCCGTCCCGGAGCACTTCCTTTGTAGCTTTTTCGTTCTTATAGTAACAGAGCATCACACCGGGGCCCTTGACGCAAAGCTCGCCCACTTCTCCGTTTTTCACGCTCTTTCCTTCTCCGTCCACGATCTTGGTCTCCCAAAGATAGCCCGGCTTTCCAATAGCGCCTACCTTGTGTATGTTTTCCACACCCAGGTGTACGCATCCCGGTCCGATGGATTCAGAGAGTCCGTAATTCGTATCGTACTGGTGATGGGGGAAAAGCTTTTTCCAGCGGTGAATGAGACTGGGGGGCACGGGCTGCGCGCCGATGTGCATCAGTCTCCACTGGTCCAAGGTAAAGTCGGAAAGACGGATCTTTCCGGCATCCACCGCGTCCAGAATATCCTGCGCCCAAGGCACCAGAAGCCAGACAATGGTGCATTTTTCTTCCGTAACGGCACGAAGGATCCATTCAGGCTTGACCCCTCTTAAGAGCACCGCGCGGCTAGCGGACAAAAGAGAACCGAACCAGTGCATTTTCGCACCCGTATGATAAAGAGGGGGAATACAAAGGAATACATCCTCACGGCTCTGTCCGTGGTGGTTCTGCTCCGTTTGACAGGAGGAAACCAGCGCCTGGTGGCTGTGAAGAATGGCCTTGGGAAAGCCGGTGGTGCCGGAGGAAAAATAAATGGCAGCCACGTCTTCGTCCTCCAGAAGCACCGGAGGAAGAGAGGTAGAACAGTGATTCATCATTTTCAGGCAATCCTGGGTGTACCGGGGGCCATCGCTTCCCACATAGAAAAAGGTATTCACACCGGAAAGAGAGGAAGCAATGGGATCCATTCTGGTGACAAATTCCGGCCCGAAAATCAAAACAGAAACATCTGCCAGCTCCAGACAATACTTGATCTCATCGCTGGAATAGCGAAAATTCATGGGAACGGCAATACAGCCGGCCTTTAAAATGCCAAAGTAAAGAGGAAGCCATTCGATGCAGTTCATCAGCAAAATGGCAACCTTGGTCCCTCTCTGAAAGCCTCTGCTGAGAAGAAGATTGGCAAAGCGGTTGGCCCGGCGGTCAAACTCTGCCCAGGTCATCTCCCTCCGATAGGGGGCGCCGGAGGCACTCTCGATCAGCTGAAATTCGCGCCAGGTCATCATTTGATCCCTCTCTTCCGAGGGGTTCAATTCCACCAAAGCAGTTTCCCGTCCGTAAAGCCGGGCATTTCTCTCCAAAAAATCAGTAATGGGCATAACATTCTCCTTACGACAGGTACCAAAAACAAAAAACGCCCTTCTGCCAAAAGCAGAGGACGACAATATCGTGGTACCACCTCATATTCATTGCCCGAAGGCAACCTCAAGTGCGCAATACCGGGCGCTCCCGTCTCCGCCTACTGAAAATCCGTTCAGCAGAGCCACTCCAAAGGGTATTCCCCAAGCTCTTTTTTACTGTCTTGCACCCACCGACAGTTCTCTGAAAAAAAGGTGGCAAGGGTACTTTTCTTCTTCCACGTGTTCTAAACACTGTTTAGATTATCATTTTTTTCACAGAAAGTCAATAAATTCGAGAAAAAACTCCCCTGCTCTTCCCCTCATTTTTTCTAAAAGGGGAAAAATCCCCTTCTTTCCCAAAAATATTTCCAGCTCTTTACAAAAAGAAGTTTTCATTCTATAATAAGGAACGTGCCATTATTTTCTTGTGAGGTGTTCTTTTGTTTCAGCTTTCCGTTTTGTATATGACCCTTCAAAAGGTGGCCTTCCTTTTACTCTTTATTTTCGTCGGCTACTTTTTGCGTCGTCGGGGAAAAGTGACGGAAGAGGCCGCCTCGGCCCTTTCCGTTTTGACCACTTATATCTTTGCCCCCGCTTATACTGCCATCAATCTCCCCAAGACTTTTACGATAGAAAAAATGGGAAGCAATGCATCTCTCGTCGGCTTTTCCTTGGCACTTCTTGTTCTGGTGATTTTGGTTGCCCGGTTTCTGGCGGCAAAATTAGGTCGTGACGGATTCGAAAAACGCACCCTTTCTTATATGTTCACCTTTTCCAATACCGGCTATTTTGGGTATCCGGTGATCCAGGGAGTATTCGGAGAAGAGATCCTGGGGCAGTTCATGCTCTTTTGTCTTCCCTTGAACCTTGCCATTTACAGCTACGGTTATTCCCTGTTTGCTTCGGAAAAGGGGAACTTTCAAATCAAGAAAGTGCTTCTTTCCCCTTTGATGATCGGCTGCTATGCCGGCTGTATCCTGGGCATCTCCGGCTTTTCTCT
Organism: Eubacteriales bacterium; assembly: GCA_045541915.1. Lineage (GTDB taxonomy): Bacteria > Bacillota > Clostridia > Oscillospirales > SIG627 > RGIG5579. The sequence continues at coordinate 46,605 of JAZQJZ010000015.1, read as the reverse complement.
CCCCGGTCTTCTTCGCGATGCCCTGGAGAGCGCCGGCGCCTGTATGAGTCCGGCCTCTATGCTTTTGGCCGGCATTGTCATGGGAGCCTTTCCCTTGAAAAAGCTTCTCTCCGGCGCCCGGCCTTATCTTCTGGCGCTGGTTCGTCTCATCGGCATGCCCCTTCTGTTTGGCATTCCCCTTTCTCTTCTGGGGATCCGGGGGATCTGGTTGTTTTTGGCATTGGCAGTGCTTTCCATGCCTTCCGGAATGAACATTGTGGTGTATCCGGAAAGTCTGGGGCAGGATGCCTCCGGCAACGCGAAAATTTGTTTTGTTTCTACTTTGCTGTCCATTGTGACCTTGCCCGTATCATTTGCGCTGATCGGCGCTCTTTCCGGGCTGAATGTATAAATTGGAGGATATTATGGGATTTGTTAAGACCCCTGTAAAGGGAATGAATGACTTTTTACCGCGGGAGATGGCGTTGAGACAGAAGGTTCTCGCCGGCATCCGCGAAACCTATGCCGCTTGGGGCTTCCGGGAGATCGAAACCCCTTGCATGGAGCACATTGAAAACCTCACCGGAAAGCAAGGCGGCGAAAACGAAAAGCTGATCTTTAAGGTGCTCAAGCGCGGCGCCGCCCTTTCCCGTGCTCTGGAAAAGGGTGATGATCTGGCCGATTCCGGTATGCGCTACGATCTGACCTTGCCCCTTTCCCGTTTTTATGCCGCAAACTCCGCCACTCTGCCTGCCCCCTTCAAAGCACTGCAGATCGGCAATGTATGGCGTGCGGATCAGCCTCAAAAGGGCAGATTCCGTCAGTTCACCCAGTGCGATATTGACATTTTGGGCGACGCCTCCATTCTGGCTGAAATCGAGCTGGTGGGCGCCACGGGAAATATGCTCTCAAAGCTTTTGGAGGGCACCGGTATCGGTGGCTTTACCATTCACGTAAACGACCGCAGAATTCTTCGCGCCATGGCTCTTTTTGCCGGCTTTGCAGAGGAAAAAACGGAGGAGGTCTTCATCGCGCTGGATAAGCTGGATAAGATCGGCATTCAGGGCGTAAAGGAAGAGCTTCTTTCTATTGACCTGGAAGAAAGTGCAGTGAACGCCTACCTTTCCCTATTTGAAAAGGAAGCGGAGTCTGCAACAGATTTCTGCGCCGCTCTTCCGGCGGATGTGCTTTCTCCCGCGGTGGCAGAGGGACTGGATACCATTTTGTCCTGCGTGAAGGATATGCTTGGCGACAAGGCAAAATTAAAATTCGATCCCACCCTGGTTCGGGGTATGGGCTATTACACCGGAACCATTTTCGAGGTCAAACTGGATGAATACAGTTTCTCCATCGCCGGCGGCGGCCGGTACGATGAAATGATCGGAAAGTTCTCCGGTCAGAAGGTTCCCGCCTGCGGCTTTTCCATTGGATTTGAACGCATCATCACCATCCTTCGGGATCATCCCAAAAAAGAAGAGGATGAAAAAGAGGGCATCGCCCTTCTGGTGGAAGCCGGAGCCGGAGCCGGAAAAATGCAAGAGGTATTCCGCAAGGCCGCCCTTCTTCGCGCCCAGGGCAACACCGTCACAGTGCTTCCCTTGAAAAAGAACGCCAAATTCCAGATTGACCGCCTGATGGAAGACGGCTTCACCAAAATCGAGCGTATTTACCATTCTTAAAAGGCATCAAAAAGGAGCAGAGAAATTCTCTGCTCCTTTTCTTTTTTTGCTTTTTCAGTGGCTCTTTCCGTTGTAAGAGGAAATGGCCCGATCCAGATCTTCTGCCACAAACAACTTTGCAGTGGAATACACATCCTCCATGGAGGAAATGATGTGTTCCAGGTCCTCCTTGGGAGGATTGCCCAAAACCCAGTTCATCAATTCCCATCCCTCAGGAGGGGTTCCCACTCCCATTTTGATCCGGGGGAAAGCGTCGGAAGAAAGCTGCTGGATGATGGATTTGATTCCGTTATGACCGCCGGCAGAGCCGGATTTGCGAATCCGGAAAACACCGGGGGCAAAGCTGATATCGTCAAAAATCACCAAAATGTTTTCCGGGGGGATCTTATAAAAGTTTGCCGCCTCGCGAACGGACTCGCCGGAGGAATTCATAAAGGTCTGAGGCTTTAAAAGAAGCACCTTCTTATCTCCCATCACCGTTTCCGCCGTCAATGCGCGGAACTTCAGATTCTGGATCTTCACCCCTTGGCGCAGGGCAATATAATCCAGGGCCATAAAGCCGCAGTTGTGGCGGTTGGAGGCATATTTTTCACCAGGGTTGCCAAGCCCCACAATGATCATTTCCGGGGAAGCCATAGAATCTCCTTTTTCAGTAGGTTGAATTTGGGTCTGAACGGGGTTTTGATGTTTTATCACAAGCGCTTCAAAATCCGGCGTAGCCGGCGCTTCTCTTCTCCAGAGCGCCTCGCCCGCACAGGACTTTTTCTCCAAGGCCGTTTTTAACAGGATCAAGCCGATGGGAAGACAAACAAGGCAGAACAGATACGCGGCATAGGCAAAGAAGATCCACATTTCGCTCTCTTCTTCATAGCCAAAATACGTTCCCATTTGCATCAGATAATTGGATGCGTTAAAGGCCATATGAAGGAAGATCGGCGGCCAGACCGACTGGAATCGGTGCGCCATAAGGCCCAAAACAAGGCCCAGCGGCAAGGTGAAGACCACCTGGTAGAGATTGCCGTGAATCAAGGCAAAGGTCAAGGCAGAAAGGAAAATGGCAAGGCCGGGAGCCATATTCTGCTTCAGCGTCTTTAAAACAAGGCCGCGGCAAAGCACCTCTTCTATGATGGGGCCTACCAAACAGGCATACAAAACCTCCGGCCAGAGAGCGCTGTTGTAGGAGGTCATTTTTTCATAGGTCTCCATATACGCCTCCTGGGAGGACTGCACCGCCGGGATCAGGTTGGCAAGATTGATGAGAAGCCCGGCGCCGATATAGCAGGCAAAGCCAAGGCAAAGAGCCGAAAGAACCGAGGCGCCGGAGGCTTTTGTCAACCCCGTATGAGAGGAAAATCGGTTTCGTTTCATGATCAAAAGGACGCCAAAGAAAAGCAGTGCCGAAAGCAGCATGATCTCATACATCACGGAATAGTAAATGCTCTCATAAGAGGAAGCGATCTGGTCGGAGGTCATTCCCTTTGCCATCAATAAAACCAGAATCACCACCTCGGCCAAAAAGGCGGCAACGGCCTGACTTGCAAAAAACAGCGCCACATAACCACAGCTTTTCAAAAGCGAAGAAAACAAACTTTGTTTTTTCATTGGTCTCTCCTATCGGTCGATCCGAACAAATTCCAAATTTTTAAAGGCCGCATCCTCCAGAGCGGCAAGGTCCAATTTTGCCTCCTCCGCCAATACTGCCTCCAGGGTAGGATTGAGCTTGGGGTGACGGGGCGTAAAGACCGTGCAGCAGTCCTCGTAAGGAAGAATGGAGGTCTCAAAGCAGTCAATGGCACGGCTGGTAGAAACGATCTCCTCTTTGTCCATACCGATCAAAGGCCGGTAAACCGGAAGGGTTGCCACTGCATCGGTACAGCGAAGGGCATCCATGGTCTGACTTGCCACCTGTCCCAGGCTCTCCCCGGTGACAATGGCGCCGCACCCTTGCCTTTGCGCCACCCGACAGGCAAGGCGCATCATACTGCGCCGGAGCAGAATGGTAAAATACTCCTCCTGGCAAGCGCTTTGAAGGGCAAGCTGCAGATCGGTCAAGCGGATGCTGGCAAAATTGATGGTATCCGTATAGGCGCAGAGCTTTCTGGCCAGATCCATCACCTTTTCCTTGGCTCTTTCGGAGGTATAAGGGAAGGATTCAAAGTGCAAAGCGTCCACAAAGGCGCCGCGCTTTGCCATACGAAAGCCTGCCACGGGGGAATCAATGCCGCCGGAGAGCAAAAGCAAGGCTCTTCCGCTGGTGCCGTAGGGCATACCGCCGGCGCCGGGGATCTTTCCGGCATGCACATACGCCCAGTCCTCCCGAATCTCCACCCAAACCACCTCCTGGGGATGGTGAACATCTACCTTGGGGGCATTTTTTCCCAGAGTGCGGAGCACCGCGCCGCCCACTTCCCGGCAGATTTCGGGACTTTTCAAAGGGAATTTCTTGTCACTGCGACGGGCGTCTGCCTTAAAGGAGACCGCGCCCACCAGACCGGGTGCAATTTTTTCCCCCACCGTCTTTAAAATCACATCCATATTCTTTTCCACACGCCAGGCAATGGAAAGGCTCACAATGCCAAATACCTTTTTCAATTCCGGCAGAGCAAGGTCCAAAAGGGAGTCATCCTCCGATTCCACAAATACCGTGGACTGGGAAGAAAACACCCGGTATTCTCCCAAAGGCTTTAATTTTCGGCGGATCTGACGCAAAAGAGAAGCGTCAAAATAACTGCGGTTATCCCCTTTCAGGATCAACTCGCCGTATTTTAAAAGGATCGATCTTTTTTCCATATTTCACCTGAGAATTTCTTTTAAGATTCGCACGAATTCTTCCCCTTCTTCGGGGGTATTCAAGGGAGAAAAGGAAAGGCGGATCGTGCTGTCGCTTTCCTTGTCCGATAGTCCAAAATTCTTCAAAACAGGGCTTTTTCCTTTGTGGGAGGAGCAAGCGGAGCCGGAGGAGACCAAAACTCCCCTTTGGGAAAGGGTATGAAGCAGAACCTCTGACCGGAAGGGGGAAACACTCATGGAAAGAATGTGGCAGGAGGGATTTTCAGGCTGATGAATTCGAACCCTGCTTTCCCCTTCAAGGCCACGGCAGATCACTTCCCGGATCCCATTCATTCTTTCGATTCCCTCGTTCCTTGTTTCCCACGCCTGACTCGCGGCGGCACCAAAGGCCACAATGCCCGGAAGATTCTCCGTACCGGAGCGGATCCCGTTTTCCTGACCTCCGCCTAATAAAAGCGGCGGCAGGTGAAGTCCTTTTCGAATGTAAAGGGCTCCAACGCCCTTGGGGCCGCAGATCTTATGAGAGGAAAGACTCAACAGATCCACTCCCATCCGGGAGGGAGTGATGTCCCCCTTGCAGTAGCCCTGTACTCCGTCACAAAACACAAGACAATTGGGATTTTTTCTTTTGGCGATCCGGGAAATGGCCGGAATGTCATAGATGGCACCGGTCTCGTTGTTGGTGTGCATGGCCGCCACCAAAACGGTTTTTTCATCGGTTGCCGCTTCCCATTCTTCAAGAGAAAGGGCGCCCGATCGGGTGGAAAGGCGGATCACCTCGAACCCTTCCTCCTCTAATTTTTTCAAGCATTCCTCCACCGCCGGATGCTCCGAATTGGTGGAAAGGATCCGATTTCCTCTGCGGCGAAGGGCTCTTGCCGCACCCAAGACCCCCAGATTGTCCGCCTCGGTGCCGCCGGAGGTGAAGACGATCTCGTCCTCTCTGGCAAGAAGGGTCTTTGCCACCTGGCGTCTTGCTTCTTTCATTCTTTTTTCCGCTTCGAAGCCAAGGCTGTGCAAGGAGGAGGGATTGGCAAAATGGGAAAGTTCTTCCCAAAGAACCTCCTTTACCCTGGGACTTAAGGGGGAGGAAGCGGCGTTGTCAAAATAGATCATAAGTGTTTGATTCTCACTTCACTAAAATTCAAAATTGATCTTTCCGTCCGGCCCACGGCTGAGCCTTGCGGAAAAGGCATTTCCCGTTCGGGGAGAAACAAAGCCCTGTAAAAGCTGAGTTTTGCCCTCCTCTAAAAGCAATTTTGCCTGGGAGATGGGAATGGTTCTGGAAAGAATGGAAAGGTTGATGCGGAATTTACAGCCCTCCCGGAAGCCACGACAGCCATAGGAATACTTCCCCTTGACCACATCGTTTCCGCAAAGAGGGCAAACGCCCACCTTATCTCCGTACAGTCCCGTGTCCTGATCCTGATGCTCCCGGGAAAAAGCAAATACCTCCCGGATCTCCTCCTGGGCAATCTGCACCGCCCCGGAAACGGGAATCTCGCCGCGGAATACCTTTTTCAAGGCCTTACCGGTGGTGGCAGTCTTGTATTTATCCATACTGATGCCCATCATGGAAAGCTGCTCAATGAGATATTTTCCGTCGGGCAAAATGGTATAAACGTCTTTTTTCAGCTGAATGTATCCTGATTTCCGGGCGTTTTCAATGATGCCGGTACGGGTCGCCTCCGTGCCCAATTCCAGACCCTCAAACATGGCGCGGTACTCCTCCGCGTCATCCATTTCCTCCTCGTCGGCCTTGGCCTTCTCTTCCCGGAAGGGATTTTTCAGGTAGTTGTTCAAGGTCTCAATGGTGTAGTGCTTGGGAGGGGAGGTTTCCTTTTCCCGGATCTGAAAATCGGTTTTTACCACATCCCCTACCTTTAAATCCGGAAGCACCTTATCGTTTCGGTTGGCATCGTCAAACCGGGTCCAGCCCGGCTGTAAAATGATATTGCCCTTTAAGGTAAAACTTTCCAGTTCCCCTGCGGCAATGGAAAGCTCCGTTTTTTCGCAGATGCAATCCTCACTGCAAAAAACCGCCACAAAGCGGCGCAAAATGGCCTGATACACCTTCACCTCTTCCTCGCTCAAGGCCTCCTTTTTGGGGATCTTCACCGTGGGAGTCAAGGCAGAGTGGGATTCGATCTTGCTATCGTCAAAAATGGTTTTTTTGTCTTTGAAGGTCACCGGATACCGGGCGGCAGAAAGAACGGAAAGGATCTTCTTCATCTTGTCCTTTTCTGCGGTGGCCAGGTATTCGGAGTTGGTTCTGGGATAGGTAACATATCCCTTTTCGTAAAGGGCTTGCACAATGGCAAGAGACTTGTCCATGGGCATTTTGTATTTCTTTCCCAGGGCATTTTGCAATTTGGAAAGAGAATAGAGCTTACCCGGCTGCAGGGTGTCCTTCTTGCTCTTGCGGCTTTTCACCACGCAAGGAGTACGGTTCAGAAGATCTGCCCAGGCCTGGGCCTTGTCCTTTTCCTCCTTGGAAAACTTCTTTTTGCTGACCAATTCTACCCCGTCCTCGGGCTTGGAGGAAACGCCGTAATAAATTTCGGGCTTGAAATTGGCAATGGCCATATCCCGATCGTAAATGGCCTTCACAATGGGAACGATCACCCGTCCCACCCGAAGAAGAGTTCCGGTCTTTAAGGTGGCAAAGCGAGTCAGATTCACCCCGTAAAGCCAGTCAATATAGGTCCGGGCAAAGCCCTCGTCTGCCAGATTGTCATACTGAGACTGGTCCTTTGCCTCCTTCAAGGCCGCCTGCACCGTTTCCACCGTCTGATCCGGGAGCCACAGGCGCAAGATGGGCTTATGGATTTCCCCGGCGTGCATCAGACAAAGGCGAATGATGATTTCCCCCTCCCGGTCTGCGTCCCCGGCATTGATAATGGCCTCCACATCCTGGCGGTGGCAAAGGCTGCGAATGGTCTCAAACTGCTCTGCCACACCGGAATCCACCTTGCCGCTTTCATCCTTTCTCAAGGCAAAGCGGAATTGCTCGGGAAAACATGGGATATTCTCCATGCTCCACCGGCCGCTTTCGGTTTTTCCGGTATAGGCTTCAATATCGCAAAGGGAAAACAGGTGCCCGAAGGCCCAGGTAACCAAATACCCTTCTCCCTCCAAATAACCCTTGCGACGGGAAAGGTTGCCAATCGCAGAGGCAATGTTTCTTGCCAAACTGGGCTTTTCTGCAATGATGAGAATCATCCTGGCTCCTCCTTTCCTTGTTTCCCATTAGTATATCACACAAAAACGCTTTTTTCAACTGTTGTTCATTGACTTTGCAGCCTCCTTTATGGTAAGATACCAAAAAAAGAAGGAGGATATTATGAAACACCCTTGCAAGATCACCGTTTTCAGCTCCAGAAGCCTTTCGGCCCTGGATTTTTTTCCTCCTGAAGAAGAACCGGAAGAGGTAGAAGAGGTCTGGGAGGAGATCCTGGAGGAGATGGGACTGGAATTTCCCTCTACTCCCTCCGATCGCTGGGAAGAAGCGCCCAAGGAGCTTCCTCCCTCTCCCCACAGTGCCACCACCCTCACCGCCCACGGGCTTTTTTCCATAGAGGAGGACGGTTCCTTTCGCATCAGCTACGAGGATTCCGAGATCACCGGGCTGGAGGGGTGCCTAACCACCTTTTGCCTCACCGCCACGGGAATGCTCATTATGCTTCGGCGCGGAACTGTTAAGACCTGTATGGTCTTTGAAAACGCCCATCGCCACCTTTGTGATTACGGTGCCGGCGGCGGAATCCCCTCGGTGTTTTTGCACACCCATTCCCTTAAATCCGACCTTACCGAAGAAGGAGGCACGGTGGAAGTGGAATACAGCGTGGAGATCCGCGGTGCCAAAACCGAGCACAACCTCCTTACCATCACCGTGGAGTGTCATACCGATTAAAAGAGAAGGAAGCGGCCCTGAGCTCCCTTCTCTTTTCACTCTTCCCTCTTTCCCCTCTCTCCCCTTGCAATGGCGCGGCATTTGTGATAGAATATTCTGGCTCGTATGAGCGGTGAGTTCGAAACCTTCCTCACCCAAAACAAAACTACAGGAGAAAAATGAATATGAAACGAAAATCCGTCCGGCTCCTCTCACAAGGCGCCATCATCGCCGCGCTCTACGCCGCCCTGACCCTGGTTTCCGCCTCCCTTGGCCTTGCCATCGGACCCTTTGAGCTTCGCTTTTCCGAAGCACTGGCGGTCTTGCCCCTTTTCACCCCGGCGGCTGTTCCGGGTCTGTTTTGCGGATGCCTTGTGGCAAACATTCTCTGCGGCGCGCACTTTCTGGATATTCTATTTGGCTCTCTTGCCTCCCTTCTCGGGGCAGTGGGAACCTATCTTTTGAGAAAAAAGCCCTATCTTGCGCTCATCCCGCCCGTTCTTGCTAATACCCTGATCATTCCTCCCATTTTGTATTTTACTTACGGCTTTGATTCATTTGGCCTTCCCCTTCTATTCCTTGTCTTTTTCGTGGGAGAGGCCCTTTCTGCCGGACTTGGCGGCTTTCTTTTATACGGCGCCCTTTTCCCCTTTCAAAAACATTTTCAGTGAGGTTATTATGCCAGCAACCATGATGCACCTCCAGGCCGGATACACCCTTTGGCCGGAGGGATCAGATTCCTATTTTCTCGGCTGTATTTTACCGGATTGCCTGGACCACGACCGAAAGGCAAAAGACCGGATCCATCTGCGGGATCTTGCTCCCGAGGAGCGTCTGAAGGGACTGATCCGCTTTGGAAAAGAGCTGGATCTTAACCGGGATTTTGATCTTGGCGTTCTCTTTCATCTGTATCTGGATTATCTTTGGGACAACGGACCTCAAAAAGCCCACCGAAAGGGCTATACCGGTGAAAATTGGTTCCCGGATTACCGGAAAGAATTGGCCCGCGCAGGCAGCCGATCGGCGCAAAGAATGCCTTGGTCCAAAGAGCTTTGGTCCAGGCTTCACTGCCCGGAAAAGAGCCTTTATGAGAATCGCCTTTCTCTTCCGGAAAACCAGATCCGGGAGTTTTTGGAATTTAATTTCACCTGGCACACCACCGAAGCTCTCCCGGAATCAGAGGTGTTTACCGATGAAGCGGTGGATTCCTTTATCCGGCGCGCTGTGCGAGCATTTCGCTCCTTCCTTTCCGATTTTTTCCCGGAAGTGACAAAACCGGAGCTGTTTTCATAGAATAAAAGAAAAAAAGAGGCTTTGTTATGACAGATCAAAAACACATTCTGGTTCTCATGGGTGGAAAAAGCACCGAACGGGACGTTTCCCTCCGAAGCGGCGCCGCGGTTTCCGATGCCCTCAAAAAAGCCGGCTTTCGCGTCACAGAATTTGATCCCGGCCGGGAGGATATTTCCAAGATCCGGGAAATCCGTCCGGACTGCGCCTTCATTGCCCTTCACGGTCTGGGCGGCGAGGACGGCACCATCCAGGGGATGCTGGAATGGATGGGGATTCCCTATACCGGACCCGGTGTTGCCGCCAGCGCCGTTTGTATGGATAAGATCCTGACCAAAAAGATCCTGGCTCAAAGCGGTATTCCCACCGCGCCCTTTTACGTCATTGGAAAGGAAGAAAAAAAGGACCCGAAAAAGGCCGCCGAAACGGCCCTGGAAAAGCTGGGTCTTCCCTTCATTTTCAAGGCTTGCCGCCAGGGAAGCAGCATCGGCACCGCCATCGTGCGAAAAAAAGAGGAGGCCCTCCCGGCCTTAAAGGAGCTTTTTTCCTTTGGGGATGACATTCTGGCCGAAGCATTTCTTTCCGGTGTGGAATTGACCGTGCCCATTATGGGAAATGACACCCTCCGGGTTCTCCCGGTGATCCAGATCACCTCCGAGGGAGAATACTACGATTACCACTCCAAATATACCCCCGGCCAGAGCCACCACATCATTCCGGCAAACATTTCCCCGGATCTGGAGAAAAAGGTGCGCGAAATTGCCGTCTCGGCTTATATTGTTACCGGTTGCCGCGGTCTTGCCCGCGTGGATATGATGACCGATGAAAAGGGCGATCCCTTTGTGATCGAATTGAATACCAGCCCCGGAATGACCGCCACCTCCCTCTTCCCTGATGCGGCCCGGGCCCAGGGCATCTCCTTTCCGGAATTGGTCACAGGCCTTGTAAGCCTTGCTCTGGAAGGTAAATGAATAAAAGAAAAAACTCGATGAAAATCATCGAGTTTTTTGTTTTGTGTTTTTCTTTTCTTACGGGGTGTATTCGTCCAGGGTCACGGTCAAGGTGACCTTTTCGCCCTTCCGATAGACCTCAAGGGTGACCGTATCTCCGGCCTTGTGAGAATTTTTCGCATTGATCAGCTGGTTTGCCGTTTCGATTTTCACATCGTCCAGCTTGGTGATGATATCACCCACCTGAATTCCACCGCGCATGGCGCAGGAATCCTTTCCAACCTCTTCCACTCTGGCGCCCAAAGCCGTTTCCACGCGCACTCTTCTTCCAAAGGAGTCGGTGGTATATTCATAGCCCAGGGAATCGGAAACGGTAATGCCGAAATTGGGTCTTCCGGTGACGTATCCGTGCTCCACCAGATCTCTGGCAATGGCCATGGCATCGTTAATGGGAATACAGAAGCCAATGCCCTCCACGCCGCTGGCAGAATACTTGGCAGAGGCAATGCCGATCACCGAGCCGTTGGTATCAAAGGCCGGGCCGCCGGAGTTACCGGAGTTGATGGCAGTATCCGTCTGGAAGGTCTTGATGTTGTGTTCCCCGGTATTGATGGTACGGTCCACCGCAGAAACAATGCCCTTTGTTAAGGTAAAGGTCAGATCGCCCAGAGGGTTTCCGATGATAAGCACTTCCTGGCCCACCTTGATCTTATCGGAATCGCCCAGAGTGACGTGCTTTAAGTCTTTGGCCTCCACCTTCAGAACCGCCACATCATTGATCTCGTCACCGCCGATCAGTTTCGCCGTATAGGAATCTCCGTTTTTCATGGTAACGGCAATGTCCTCGCACTCCTTGACCACATGGTGGTTGGTGAGAATATAGCCGTTTTCGGAATCCACAATAAAGCCGGAGCCGGTGGCGGTACCGTATCGGTAATTGGCTTCCACAAAGACCACCGAGTCCACATTGCTTTCATAAAGCTGAACCGCCGTCAGACCCTCTCCGGTATAAGGATCGCTGTCAATGCCGCCTTCATTGGTGAAGATCTCTTCCCGAATGGGGGCATTGTCCTCTTTTTCCTCGGTCTTTTCCTGGTCCTTTTTCTCTTCTTCCGTTTGGTTGCCGGAGGGCATATCCACCTGGAAGCGGAGAACGCCGGAGGAGATCAGGTAAAACAGACCTCCCACCAGAACCACGTAGAGCAGCGCCAGAGCCGCAATGATCCCCCAACGGTTGCCGGGCTTTTTCGGCTTCTTTTCCGGGCCCTGACCTAGGGGAGCATTGCCCTGGCCGTAGGGTACGCCGTTCTGGGTGTAAAAATACTGCCCGTTGGCGTTCTGATAGGTGCCGTAGCTGGGCTGGGACTGATTTTGCTTTCCCTCTTGATCCGCTGCGTTTTGATTCTCATCCGGGAACAAATTGTTCTTTTCGTCTGTCATAAATTTTCCTTCTTTTCTTTAGGTTTGTCTCAATTGTAACGGAGAAAAATGAATGCTGTGTGAAAAAGAGCTGAACGGTTTAATAACCCATAAAGGCGCGGGAATTATGAAAACGCAGAACCTTCTCCGCCTTTTCCGTGATCTCAAAATAAAGCAGAACCTTTTTTCCGTCCTGATCCTTTAAAAGGGCATAGCGTGTATTGGGATTGGTCTTTTTCGCCGCGCAGAACACTTCTCTTTCCACTCCCTGCAGATCGGCTTGGGGAACTTCTCCGTTTTCCATCTTGCCGAATTTTTCAATTTTGGAAATAGGGGTCGAGAAATATTTTTTCCGCTGACGGCGTCCGTATACAATATCAAAAGAAAGTTCTCCCTGAATCACCGTGTATTCAAACTCAATGGATACAAAGCGCCAAAGATACCAGATCACATAAGCCACCAAAATCAAAAGCACCGCGCCAAGACCGGCAATGGCGTTAAAAGTTAAAATCAGTGCCAAAACAACAAATACCAAAAAGATCGCGGCAAAAATGATTCCGATCTTTTTCGGCAAAATTAGTTTCTTCTCCTGCAAAGGAACAATGTGCTCCACATAATTGGGTAAAAATTCGTTTCCGTTACCTGCCATGATAAAGACTCCTTTCGTTTTGCAAGAATATTCTACCATAGAAAACTGTCAAATTCAATAAAAAAAGTGCAAATTTCTCAAGGAAGACTCTTTTTCTTAAACCAATTTTATTAAAACATATTTTTGCTTCTTTTGCGCAAATTATTGATGTCTGAAAAAGACAAAAACAAGAGGGAGCAAAGCATGATGTGCAAAACGGCAAAAATCATTCTTTCCCTTGTCATGGTCCTCTATTTTGTATTTCTTACTCTTTTCGGACTGGGCGATTTCCTGTATCCGGATACCATCAGCCAGTTTCACGGAGAGAAGCCGGAGAGCCGGCTTTGCTTTTCCGTTTCCGAGGAACAGGAAAAAGCCGTCTTTTCATCCCTTGACTCTTCTCCCGTCACAACAAAGGACTGTCGCCTTCTAGCCTTCGGCTTTTTGCCGATCAAGGAGCTTGAAGTCAACTATTATCCCAAAACGGAAGTGGTTTGCGGCGGGGAGCTCTTTGGCCTTCGGATCAATACAAACGGCCTTTTGGTGACGGCAGTGGCCTCGGTGGAGACCTCCTCCGGCAGTATCTCTCCCGGAGAAAAAGCCGGCCTTCAAAAGGGCGATGTTTTGCTGCGCGCAGACGGGGTGGAGCTGAAAAGCGCCACCGACCTTGCCAAAATCATATCCAAAAGCGGTGGCGGCAAGATCCGTCTGGAGGTGACCCGTCAGGGTAAAAGCCTTTCTCTGACCCTGACCCCGGCCCTTGCCGCCGATCAAAGCGGGTACAAGGCCGGACTGTGGATTCGCGACGGCGCTGCCGGCATTGGTACGGTCACCTTCCGGGATCCGGTCACCGGCTCCTTTGCAGGGCTGGGGCACGCAGTCTGCGACAGCGAAAGCGGTGCAGTCTTCCCCTTGCGCTCCGGCTCGGTGTGCCCGGCCACAGTGGAAAGCATTCAAAAGGGATTAAACGGTTCTCCCGGTGAGATCCATGGAAAATTGGAAAAGGACGAGATCGGGTCTCTGACGGCCAATACACCTTACGGCGTTTTCGGCACCCTCACCTCCCCCTGCAACAAGGAGCGCACCGTGCCCATTGGTCTGAAGGACCAGGTCAAAACCGGCAGTGCTACCATTTTCTGCACCCTGGACAACAACGTAAAAAAAGAATATGAAATTCAAATCGAGGAGATCATCGGAAAGGATCGGGACACCAAAAACTTTATTCTTCGCATCACCGACCCCGAACTTCTGGAAAAAACCGGCGGCATCATTCAAGGAATGTCCGGCTCGCCCATCCTCCAGGACGGCAAGCTGATCGGAGCCGTCACCCACGTTCTGGTGGGCGATCCCACCCGCGGCTACGGGATCTTCATCGAAAATATGATCTCGGCAGCCCAATAGCAAAAGCATCATAAATACAAAAAGCGATATCAGTCCTCTCCCCGAGCTTGATATCGCTTTTTCAATTATTCGTTGAGTTTAACGTAAATATCAATGAACACTTGTTTGATATTTCTATTTATATTTGTTATAATCAATTATAAAATGTATACATGGAGGAACAGATTTTGCTTAATACAGAAGCGCTTGGAACAAATATCCGTGAATTACGAAAACAACGAGAATTAACTCAAAATGAATTTGCCGATATTCTGGGAGTAAGTTTTCAAGCAGTATCCAATTGGGAACGGGGGATTGCCCCGCCCGAACTTGAAAATCTGATAAATATTGCCGCATATTTTGGTATATTGGTGGATGACCTTCTTCGCAAGCAAAGCGACGATTTGTTTTTGGGGATTGACGGCGGTGGAACGAAAACCGAATTTGTACTTGTGTCTTCAGAAGGATATGTACTTAAGCGCATTGTAAAAAGCGGATGTAACCCGAACGATATCGGGTATTCTGCAATGCTTTCAATACTTGTCGATGGGATTGGCGATATTCTTACAGAATTTCATTCCGTTAAAAGCATATTCTGCGGAATCGCGGGAATATCTGCGGGAGATTATGCAAAACGATTATCTGCAGAATTAAAAAGACGGTATCAACAAACAGAGATACAAATAAAAAACGATTCCTTTAATCTTTTTGCTCTGGATGAAAGAGCAGATATGGCTGTTATCAGCGGCACCGGATCGGTGATCTTTGTCAAAGACGGGGATTCATACAAACGTCTTGGCGGATGGGGGTATCTTCTTGACGGTGCCGGCAGTGCTTATGATATTGGCAGAGATGCGATTCGGGAGGCGTTGCGCGAAGAGGATATGAAGGAGAACCATTCGTTAATGAGCAGTATGCTTTACCAGAAGCTGAACACTGACAGCGTATGGGAACATATCAATACGATTTATAATGAAGGGAAGCCCTATATAGCAAGTTTTGCTCCTATTGTTTTTGATGCTTTCAAACAAGGCGATGAAAAAGCCAAAGAAATCATTGCCGGAAATGCAAAAGCGTTGGCAGAACTGTTAAATGCGGGAGTGAAGCTTTACGCAGCGAATCCTATCGCTATTGCGAGCGGCGGACTGTTTGAGCACTACGAGGATATCATTACGGAATTTATCAGTCAATATAGCGATGTAAAATTACTTGTAAGTAAGCTTCCTCCCATATACGGTGCCTGTAAAAAAGCCTGTTCCATAGCGGCCTGTGGGATATCGAATGATTTTTACGAGAATTTCAAAAAAAACTACGGAGGAATAAAGCAATGAGTCTATCAAAAACGGAAATGAGAAACCCCGCCAGTATGCGTATGGATCAAATGAATTCCGAAGATATGGCAAGGCTTGTTATTACGGCAAATTATGATGCGGTAAAAGCCGTTGAAGATTCTGCACCTGCAATTGCCCGGGCGGTTGATGCGATTGCCGCCGCCTTTGAAAAAGGCGGACGTGTTTTCTATATCGGTGCAGGAACGTCGGGCAGGCTCGGCGTTCTTGATGCCGCAGAGTGCCCACCGACTTTTGGTGTTTCCTACGAGCAGGTTCAGGGGATCATAGCAGGCGGAAAGGAAAGAATGTTCCGCGCCGGAGAAAATGAAGAGGATAAATACGAAAAAGGCCGTGAAGTAGTCACCGAATACGGTGTCAGATCTGTGGATGTTGTGGTTGGAATATCCGCAGCGGGAAATGCGGCTTATGTGGTGGGTGCGCTCGAAGCTGCAAAAAAGCTTGGGGCCGTAACAGTAGGAATAAGCAGCAATCCCCACACCAAAATACTAAATACAGCAGATATTCAGATTTTTACAGATACGGGTGCAGAGGTTCTAACCGGCTCAACACGTCTTAAAGCGGGAACGGCACAAAAGATCGTTCTTAATACGCTTACTACATGCGCCATGGCAAAAACGGGAAAGGTTTATGAAAACATGATGATCAACCTCAAGCCCTCCAACATCAAGCTTCGGGGGCGGGTGATCCGCATCGTCAGCCAGATCACCGATTATAGCGAGGATGCTGCCACCGATCTGCTGGAAAGGAGCAACTGGATCATCCGGGATGCTCTGCAACTTTGGAAGAAGGAGATCTGATATGAAAAACGAACACCACCGCATTGCTTCATGGTGGATCCACTGGAATGATCTACAATGGCCGGATTCTGACAATATGGACAAGATCAAGGCGCGGGCTGAGGGATTTGCCAATGCCCATGTATCCGCGGCCATGCTCTTCGGCACCCACTTTCGGTGGGATTTTATGCCGGTATTTCCCCTGCTCCACGACTATATTGCCACGGTAGCAGAGGAACTGCACAAATACGGCATCAAGCTATTCGACCACCATTCCGTAAATTTGGTACACCGCTACAGCACCCGTCAGGAAATGCGCCATGTGATGCTGGATAGCGGCCCCCATCTGCCCTTCAGCCCGACATTTGAGGCGGCTGCAGACTGGCACTACAAAGGTAAGCGGCTCAACGATTGGCGAATGATAGATGTAAAGACCGGAAAGCCCCTGTGGTTTCCCCAGTACACCGCCGAAGGCTTTTGCCCTCGGAATCCGGACTTTCGGGAGGCTTATCAGGATTATGTGAAATATCTCATCACTGAGACCGGTATCGACGGTCTCAGTGCCGACGATGCTTTATACTATATGCATCACAACGCCTGCGGCTGCAGCCACTGCCGTGCCGAGCTGCAGCGCAGAGCAGGAATGGACCTTCCCCCGGTGGGGGATACCTCTTTTTGGGGCAACTGGGAGAATCCTGCATGGAATGAGTGGATCAATATGCGTTTCGATGCAGGGGGAGGATTTTACGAAGATCTGCGCAAAGTGCTGCCGGAGGACTTTGTCCTCACCGGCTGCGGTGCTGCCTCCGCCTCTTCCGCGGCAGTCATGACCGCTACCGATGCCCGTAGCTTCCTGCGCGGTTGGAACTATGTGAATATGGAACTCAGCGGTAACACACCGCCCTATAAACATGATCCAAAAACCGTAAATGTTCCCATTCCCCGTCGACTGATCAACTCCTCCCACCATCAGGCAGCTGCCCGTGAAAGGGGTGTAAGAGCCTTCTGTACCGGCTTTGCCCACAGCACCGCAGCAGCCAACCATGTGTGGGCAACCGCAAAAATGCTGGATGCGGACGCATGGATCGGCACGCTGAAAACACGTCTGGGTCTTCCGTGGCACATTCTCAACACCTTACCCGACGAGGAGGATATCGTAGGTCAGGCTTTCGGCTTTGAAGACGCCCATCCGGAGCTGTTCTGTGGCGAAAGTGTAGGACAGCTCGGTGTGTATTTCTCTTACGAAACCCGCAACCACACCCTCTACGGCAGTTTGAACAAAGGCTATTACAAGGACTATGGCGACACGCTGCATCTTCTGTTTGCCAATGGTCTATATCCCCATACTGTGTTCGCATTTCCGGAAAATGCGGCTACTTATCCCGTGATCCTTCTTGCCGGCGTGGCACAGATGACCGGCGAAGAGCATGCCGCCATGGCGCGCTACCTTGCCGCAGGCGGCAAAGTGATTATCTACGGTCCTACCGCGGTTTCCGTCTGTAAAAACAGCTGGAAGCTTCCCAATCGACTGGATATTCCAAGTGCAGAATTCTTTACCACCGTCCCCGATGGAATTCATGTGAAGCTACCGGATTGGTGCAGAACCACACAGATCAACCATTCCGATGATCCGGATGTGTGGCAGCAGCCGGAAAACGGCATTTTCTACCACCCACACCGGCTGGGCGATACCAACCGCAATCAGCTGCTGGCATTGGTACGTTCCATGGTGCAACCCATGCCCGTTACTGTCACCAAGGCAGCAGGTTATCTTTCCACCATACGCCGTGACGGGGATGCCATCATCGTACAGCTGCTGGCAGAAGACTATCATGTGGATATCGACCACAAACTGGATTCTATCCGCACCCACCGCAGCCGCGTAAATTTGCTGACAAGCATTGTGCCTATCGGCGTGGATGGCAATATCCACATTCAAACGGACAAGATCCCCACAGTATATGCCCCCTTCAACGAGGAAGCGGCCACCGTTACACAGGCAGGCTGCACATGGCAGATCAGCCTGCCGGAAAACTGTTCCTACGCCTTAATTCTTTTCAAGTAATCAAGCGGTGAGATCATTACAGAGGCAGAGGACACGCCACTTGAAAAAGCACGGGAAACCATTTCCCAATTATCGACAACGCGGATATCCCCTTGTTGATTACCTCTGACTTTGAAAACGGCTGCGGCAGCATGGAACGGCTGGACGACGCAGTCAACCGCCTCCTCACCGTCAAGGAAAAGATGGGCATGTTCAAAAAAATAATTATGCCGTGATGCTGACAAAAGAAGATACCCTGTTTGTCAATTCCGTGCAGCAGAGAAAACAGGGGACGGTTCTGTGTCTTCGATTGTTGGTCCTATATTGACACACTCGTGAGCGGCTCGCCCATCCTCCAGGACGGCAAGCTGATCGGAGCCGTCACCCACGTTCTGGTGGGCGATCCCACCCGCGGCTACGGGATCTTCATCGAAAATATGTTAGATGCTGCGGCATAAAGCAGAATAACCAGCCTAAAATCGGCTGGTTATTTTGATTATTCTTGGCGTCTGAAAAACAGTGTTCGTCATGAAATGCGAATTTGGGGCAGCAGATTATGGATCATTTCTTCTGTCGGTGGCTGCGTTCCCTCTGCAAGGCAGGCAGCTGTTCCGAAAGCCACGGCGGAAGCAAGTCTGCTTTCACTGTTTTCTCCGCGTACGGTGGCAGTCAAAAAACCTGCAATGGCGCTGTCACCGGCGCCGATGGTGGAAACTACCTGCACCTGCGGAGCCTGGGCATAAAAGATTTGCTCTCCGCTGATCAGCAACGCGCCCCGCTCACCCATAGAAACCAATGTGTTTTCAATACCCAAACGGGCGATCTCCTTTGCCTTTGCCAGTGCGGTTTCTATATCCTCTACCGGTTCACCGCAATAGGTAGATATCTCCTCTTGGTTGGGCTTGATGAGCCACGGCTTGACATCCTCCAGATCTGAAAGGCTGAAAGACCGGGAATCCACCACGATTTTGGCGCCGCAGGCTGTTGCTTTTTTCAAAAAAGCCTTTACCCCTTCCATAGACATTCCATTTGCGATCCGGCCTGTCATAGTCAGGATCGTATCCCCAGCGGGACGAATTTGTGCGAATATCTCGTCCAGGATGCTGTCCTCTGCAGTAAAACCGGCAAAGCTGATTCGGGTTTCCGGTCCGTTACCGCAATGCAGGGTAAGATTCTCACGGATCCTTCCGGGCCTTTCGATTTCCAACACGGAAAGACCCGCCTGGGCAAGCTTCTGCCGATACTCTGCCGCATTGTCCAAACCTACCACGATTACCGCAGTATTGGCAATATGGGCGCTCTGGAGGGCTCTGCTGATGTTCACGCCCTTGCCACCTGCTTCCCGGGAGAGGATGGTGGCGATGTTTTCGTGAAATGGCGCAAAATGGTCTGCATACAAGTGAACATCATAGGCAGGATTCAACGTCAGTGTATAGATCCGCATAGTACCTCCTTAGAGCTTGGGACAGTTTTCCAACAGATAGGCTTCCGCTTCGGCGTTCCACAGGCCGCCGTTTTGCTGCACCAGGGCATGAAGCCGGGCAAACATAGGGTCTGTTTTTCCCAGTTTCTCAAAATCCGCAATGGCAGTTAGGGGCAGATCCAGCTCGTTGTAGCAGACTTTCTTTGCGCCGTCCGGTGTTTCCATACTGAAAAGTGTTTCTGCGGCGGCATTTAATCCCAGAATATGAGAAACCAGTGCACCGGGGTTGATGCTGTCGTCCTCCATCAAACGAAGTACATCCGTCATATCCTCCGGGATGCTGCCGGCTGTTCCCACAACGTGAATACCGTCGTAATGAACTCGGTATAGGTTCAGACTTCCTGGCAGGGAATGCACCGGCGGCCCGGCAAAAAAATTGATACAACCGTCTTCTGCGCAAATACGCTCGGCCATACTAAACAGCTGGGCCACAGGCACCATAACAAACACATCGTCAAAGCCACCCTCGGAAAGCTGTAAAAGGTATTCGGCAGGATCCTCCAGGTCTGAAGTGTTGATGTAGTGCAGCTCCACTCCCTTTTGTTTTGCCCGTTCTGCGGAACAATTCTTTGCGGCAAAGTCCAGCCGTTGCTGATTCAGATCGGTCACCACCACTTGGCTGACACCTGCATATCCCAGCGCCAGCTCCACCGCGCCGATTCCCATAGGACCTGCGCCGCCTAAGATGGCGATGCGGCCGTTTTTCTTCGCACCGTCCGTGCGGACATAGTTGGTGTAATCCGTGTGGTACAGGCCTTTATAGCCACGGATGATGCAGCCGAAGGCTTCCGCCAGAGATCCGGCAAAGAAACCGTCGCCATAATAGGGCAAAAGACACCCTCGCTCCAAAACCACTTTGGGCACCACAGCGTATTGGGTGTTTCCGCCCACATAGGGGTAGGAATAACCCGGGTCATAGCCGGAGGGGAGCTTCAGAGCAGGCTGCAGGACCACCTTTTGGCCCACCTTCCAGTTGCCTGCTTCTTTTGCACCCACCTGTACGATCTCGCCGCACAGCTCGTGACCCACGATCACAGGGCATTGCGCTACATTTTCCGGCACACGCTTATGGGTAGCGCCTTGCTTGATCGCCTTATAGGTAGAGGCACAAACCGAGTCGCTGACTACCCGGATCAAAACCTCGTCCTCGCCGATTTCGGGCAGCTCGATGGTTTCCAGGCGAATATCGTTTGCGCCGTGTAATCTCAGTGCTTTTGTTTTCATTTTTCTCCTCTCAATACCGCATATACAGTTTGCCCTTTTGTGTGTTGATGAGCAGATCCTCACCGTAGAATGCGCAACATTCCACCTCGTCCTGGCAAAATTCAGTTTGGGAAAGGTCCTCACGCAAAACATATTCTCGTGCCTTCAGATCGATCACACGCAGCGCATCTGGATAATCTTTTGTTCCGCAGCCAAACAGAAACCAGAGTTTTCCGTCACGAATCGTTCCACCCTGAGTGAACAGTGTATCCAGGGGCAGCTCGAACTGCTCCACAATATCCGAAGGATACAGTGTAACATCTCCGATTTTGGGATTGGGCAGCTGAAATTTTGTGATTATGTAGACGTTATCCGGTTTTGAAAATTCTTTTCTGGTTCTGTATCTTGCAGACAGCATATAATACCATCCGCCCTCCACATCTACCAATGATGCAGGCCAGCCCCAACCGGGGGACTGATAGGGTGTTTTTTCGATTCCGTCATTGCGATAGAATATCCGTTGTTGAAGCTGTGAACGGAAAAAGCCCTTTTCCAGGCGGATCTGCTCTACTGCGCAATAGCCTATATAACCGTTTTCGTCACTCTCTCCACTGTTACCGGCGGTCACATATAAAAGGGGAAATTCCTCCTCGGGAAGCCGTCCGCCAAACATGGCATCGTTGGCGTGATTGGCGTAGCGTCTATCCGGTACACCGAAGTTGTAGGAGCCAAGCTTGAACACATCAAAAGGCACCTTATTTCTCTTGGCAAGATCGTACACGCCACATACGCCTGTGTGATACAGCACAAACCCCCAATCACCGTGTACAGCAAAGCCTTGGATCGCTTCTTTCTTACCTGTAAATCCCTCGGTAGGATTTTCAAATTCCATAAAAAGCTTATACATTCAGTAATACCCCATTCTTTTCCAACTTGACGCGCAATGCGTGTATATCCAGCAGCCGTACATCCGTATCGGTACAAGCCGCCATTGCCGCCGCAGTGCCTGCTGCCTGTCCCATACCCATACAGGGTGGCATTACCCGCACTGCACCGGCTGCTTCGCTGTCAGCAGAAATGCACCGTCCCGCAACCAGAAGATTGGAGAAGCCCTCCGGAACAAGGCATCCGTAAGGGATGCCGTAATATTTCTCATCCGGAAGCGTAATGTACTCGTTGCTGGTAGGACCAAAGCGCCCATGAACATCCACAGAGTTTGCTGCGATCAAAACAGAATCCTCAGGAACACGACATTCCAGAACATCGTCCAGTGTCAAGGTCTTCAAGCCGTGGATGTGGCGGGTCTCCCGGATCCCCAAGGTGCTTCCGGATTGCAGCAGCTTCGCGTTTTCGCAGCCGGGAACATATTTTTTTAGAAACGCGAAGATCTCATCCACCTGCTCACGGCCCGTCTGCTCGCCTTGGGTGAGACTTTCTGATTTTGTGCCATCAATGCCCATAATGCGGGAGGTGTTGATGCTCCATTCGTCCTCCTCTACACCCCGGAAAAGTCCAATGGACACTCTGTTCAGTGACCAGTCCCCGGCCTCCCGGGCCTTGGATACCCACCAATGCATAGACCGGTAATTGACCCCGTCCTTGCGATAGAAGTTGTCCCGATTTGCATCAATGTCTGCATCCACCTTTTTGCTGTCCACATTACCGATACGGAAAAACATAGTAGCAGGTTGCATCCGGCCGTCTCCATTACCCAGTGTATAAGGTGCGCCTGCCGCTGCAGCGCAATCACCGTCGCCTGTACAGTCCACGATCACCTTTGCTTCGATGGCGCAAAGACCTTCCTTCTTTGCCACGATCACCTGCTTTACCAAATCTCCCTCCTTAACCGCATCCACAAATGCAGTGTGGTACAGGACTTGTACACCACTTTCTGAGAGCATTCTGTCCGCAAGCAACTTTAGAGTTTCCGCCCGAAAGGGCGTAACATGGACGTGTCCTGCGGTAATATAAGAAGTAAAGGCCGATGCAGTGGGCACTTTTGACGGATGGATCGCGCCACCCATGGCGATCATACGATCCACGATTTCTTCAAACAGGCCACGAATCAGCATAATGTTACCGCCGCTGTCATAGCAGGTCATAAAGGGAGCAACAAGACCTGCCGTAGCCATGCCACCACAAAAGCCACCCTGCTCGATGAGTAAGGTCTTTGCCCCTGTCCGGGCAGAGGCGATTGCTGCGCAGAGACCCGCAGGTCCGCCACCGATCACAAGGACCTCAGCCTTTTCGGTGGGTAAATTTTTGAAATATGGAAACATAACCTTTTCTTCCTTTCGAGAAATTGTTAGCAAGGATTCTTTTTGGAATGTTGACAATTCAGTATTTTAAGTTATTATAATTAAAGTAATCATTCTAATCAAGATGTGCCACACTATTTGATCAAACGATCGAGATAATGATAATTTCCGGAAAGAACAGGTGATCGAATGAACATTCACAGAGAAAAACAAATACTGGAAATCCTGCTAAAGGAAAAGCGTGTAACGGTGCAGCAGCTTGCCAAGCTCTTATTTACCAGCGAACCGTCCATCCGGCGTGATCTGGTTAGTCTGGAACAGCAGCATTTGATTAAGCGCATTCACGGCGGTGCGGTGCTGGAAGAGACCGCCCTTTCGAAAAATAAGATCCCCTTTCTGATCCGTGAGTATGAGCAAAGCAGTGCAAAAACATTGATTGCCCAAAAAGCCATCGACTTAGTCAGCGACAACGATGTGGTGTTTTTGGATGCGTCCACCAGCTGCTATTATTTGATTCCCTTTCTTGCGTCCAAACGAAATCTTACAGTCATTACAAACGGCGTAAAGACCCTTGCAAAACTGGCAGAGTATGACATCAACACATTTTCTACCGGCGGCTCCTTGGTCAACAGCTGTCTGGTGCTGGTAGGCGAGGAGGCCTGCCGCACCGTGGAGACCTTCAATGCCGACATTGCCTTCTTTTCCTGCCGCGGGGTATCTCAGAACGGGTTCTTAACGGATATTGCCCGGGAAGAAAATATGGTGAGAAAAAGTATGATACGCCATGCCAAACGGTCTTATTTGCTCTGCGCCACGGAAAAAATGGGCAAGCAGTATTACCACAATCTCTGTCACAAAAACGAGATCTCCGGCATCATTTGCGAATGATCTCTTTCCGAGAGAGACCGTTTTCCGTCAAAAGGCTCGATTCAAAAGAAAAAACAGTGCTCCCTTGTGCAGTGGAGCACCGTTTTTTTTACAGTTCGTATCTCTCGTAGCTTTCCTTTACGTATTCTCTGGGTGTCATTTTCATTTTCCGTTTGAATACAAAGCTGAAATAGCTCTGGGAGGAAAAGCCACATTCATAAGCAATTTTGGTCAGGGAAAAGGAGGTGGTCTGTAACAGATGGATGGCCTTTTTGATCCGCTGCTCCTCCACATATTCCCGCAAGGTCTTACCCACCGCCCATTTAAACTGGTTGTGAAAATAAATAGGACTGAGGGAAACGCTTCTTGCCACCGCCACAAGGCTCAGATCCTCCGTTAAGTTCTCCTTGATGTAGCGCAGTGCCATTTCCACAGTGGGATCGTGATAGGCGGCGTGATACTTTTTGGCCATATTGGAGTCCTTGCAGATGGTATAGATCAACTCCAGGATCAGACTTTGCAAAAGGATCTCATCGTGATCCGAGGGGGCATTGGAGAGCTTGACCATTTTCTCAAAAAGACTTCGGTAGGTCTGGGTCTTTTCCGTATCGAAAAAATCCGGCGTCTGGATCAGCTTTTCATAGATCTCCCCATCCCGGACGATCATATGCACATAATAGCAGGAAAAGGGGAATTTGGTGTGCCGCATCTGGTTTGGCTTTGCGCAAAGCACCGTATTGGCGGTGATCTGCTTGGAATTGGAATCCATATAGGAAATGCCGCCGGAGGAGAGAGACAGTTCAATTTCGAACATCGAAGTTTTTCTCTTTCTGCTCACGGCAGTGTTCCTTGCGGCGATTTTGGAATCGTAAATCCCCACCGCGACAATTTCCGGCAACTGCATCGGCATCCTCCATTAAGTAAGATTTTAAATAAATACAATAAAATTACAACAGTAATTCAGTAATATATATGATAGCATTAAAAAAAACAGATGTCAAATCAGCGAGGGTATTATGAAAATTACTTTTTTGGGTCAGGCCGGCCTTCTGTTTGAAAAAAACGGATTTATGGTCATGGTGGATCCTTATTTATCCGACAGCGTAGAAAAGATCAATCCCAAGAACTTTCGTAGAGTACCGGTGGATGAATCTATTTTTGATATCAAGCCCCAGATGATGATCTTCACCCACTGCCACCTGGATCATTACGATCCGGAAACGGTGGCTCATTTTCTCACCCCGGAAAGCGCCGTGACGGTTCTTTCTCCCTCCTCTGTTTGGACGGAGGTCAGAAAGATCGGCGGAGAAAATAATTTCGTGCAGTTCAACCGCCACACCCGCTGGAGTGAAAACGGCTTGACCTTCACCGCCGTGAAGGCAGAGCACAGTGATGACTTTGCCATTGGCGTGATCATTGGCGACGGAGAAACAAACTATTACGTCACCGGAGACACTCTTTATAACGAAGAGATCTTTTCCGATCTTCCGGAAAAAATCGATGTGGTGTTTCTCCCCATCAACGGTGTGGGAAACAATATGAATATGACCGATGCTGCCTTGTTTGCCAAACGAATCGGGGCAAAGAAGGTGGTACCGATCCACGTGGGTATGTTCGACGAGCTTTCGCCGGAAGCTTTTATGTGTGAAAACAAAATTATCGCTAATATTTATAAGGAGATCGAATTATGAAGGTAACAGACATCAAAACATTTTCCGTGGACTGCTTCCGTACCAACTGGGTGTTCGTGAAGATCTACACCGATGAAGGCATCACCGGTGTAGGCGAGGCCACCCTGGAATACAAGGAAAAGGCCTTGATCGGTGCAGTGGAGCACATCAAAGAGTATCTGGTGGGAAAAAATCCCCTGACCATCGAAAAGCATTTCCACGATATTTACCGGGATGCTTATTGGCGCGGCGGTGCCGTTCTGATGAGCGCCCTTTCCGCAGTGGAAACCGCCCTTTGGGATATTCTGGGCAAATACCTGAACGTTCCGGTCTATCAGCTTTTGGGTGGCAAGATCAATGACAAGGTGAGAATCTATGTCAACGGTTGGTTTGCCGGCGCCAAGACCCCGAAGGAATTTGGCGAAAAGGCCAAGATTGCCGTTCAGCGCGGCGTGACCGCTATGAAATGGGATCCCTTCGGCAAATCCTATCTTGAAATTTCAAACAAAGATCTGAACATCGCTCTGGAGTGCGTAGCCGCCGTCAGAGAAGCGGTGGGCGACCAGGTGGATCTTCTCATCGAAGGCCACGGCCGATTCAATGTACCCACGGGCATTAAAATCGCAAAAGAACTGGAGCAGTTCAAGCCCATGCTCTTCGAAGAGCCCACTCCTCCCGATAACCTGGAGGCCCTCAAGGCCGTGCGGGAAAAATCCCCTGTGGCCATTTCCGCCGGCGAGCGTCTTTATACCTTGAAGGCCTATAAGGATCTGTTCGAAATGCGCGCCGCAGACTTCATTCAGCCGGACGTGTCCCACGCCGGTGGTATTATGGAGCTGAAGAAGATCGCCGCCGTGGCAGAGACCTATTACATTCCCTTCGCACCTCACAACCCCTCCGGCCCTGTTGCCAATGCGGCAACGCTGCAGCTGGCGGCCTGCTGTCCCAACTTCTCCATCCTGGAGATTATGTACAGCGATGTAGAGTGGCGTAAAGACGTGACCAATGAAAGCCTGGAATACAAGGATGGCTATATCACCATTCCCGACAAGCCCGGTCTTGGCATTGAGATCGATGAGGAGGCCTGCCTTGCTCACCCCTATCAGCCTCACACCCTCCGTCACTATACCGGCGCTCTCACCGATATCAGACCGGCAAAAACCGAGTTCTATTTCTAATGATAGGAGAATGTGACCGATGAAACAATTTAACGTAAAAGACCACGAGCCCAGCTTTCTCCCGGAGGACAGCGAATGGGAGCTGGTTTGGGCCGATGAATTTGACGGAACCGAGCTGGACAGGACCAAATGGGACTTCCGCTTGAATTACTGGGGCAAGCGCTTTGACGGTTATACCGACCAGGGCGTTGTTCTGGACGGAAACAGCCACGTGGAGCTGCACCGCACAGAGGTGGACGGAAGATACGTTTCTCCCCAGCTGCAAACCGGCGCCAATTCCTTTGACTATCTGATCGAAAAAAGAGAGAATCCCTGGGGCCAAGCAGGCATCTGGCCGCTGGGAGAATTGCCCGAGCCGAAATATGTGAAGCGTTACGGCTATTTTGAATGCCGCTGCAAATTCCAGAAGGACCCCGAGACCATGTGGTCTGCCTTCTGGACCCAGTCTCCCTCCATCGGCGCTCGCTTTGAGCCGGAATGGTGCGGCATTGAATCCGACATTATGGAATACTTCCACGTGGGCAGAGCCCACACCACCAACCTAATGGGCGGTTACGGAAGACAGTTCACCCGAGGGGGCAAGGTCAAATATGACCTGGAGGAAACCCAGGACGGCTGGCACTATTTCGGTATGGACTGGAGAGAAGACGGCTACACCTTCTATTGCGACGGAAAAGAAGTGATGAGCCTGAACGATCACGTTTCCCACGTGCCCCAGTTCATCCTGCTGACCACTGAGGTGCAGGGCTACCGTTCCGGCATCCAGGGAAATGAAAATGGCCAGTGGCGTCTTTTGGGCGGCAAGGATATTGTGGTGGATGAGCCTCCCTTCCTCATTAAGGACAAATTCGAGGACGATGCCTTTATCGTGGACTTCGTTCGCGTATTCGACAGAAAGAAATAAGGTGGTTTTACGATGAAAAAAGCAGTTTTTATTACCGGCGCACAGAAAGGCACCGGATTTGTGATCGCGGAGCATTTTGCCAAAATGGGTTGGGATGTATTCATTACCAGTCGCCGCGGAGAAGAAGCAGAAAAAGCCGCTAAGAGCCTTTCGGATTCCTATGGCATTTTCGCAAAGGGTTATGAATGTAACATCCGAAACGAGCAGCAGATCATCGATATCTTCCAGGATATTGACAGCACCGGAAGAAAAGTGGAAACGGTGATTTTAAATGCCGCCAATATGGGATTTAATCCCAAGGATCCGGCGGCCGGCCAGGATTTCTGGACTGTTCCCGTAGCCGAATTTCAAGAGGTGTTTGAAACCAACCTGGTTTGGAACTTCACCATCATCCGCCAGGCGGCGATCCGTATGAAGGAGCAGAAAAAGGGTGCTGTGGTCTTCATCAGTTCCAACACTGCTTACCGCGCCATTCCCAACCGTGCGGCCTACTCTGCCTCCAAAGGCGGCATCAACGCCTTTGCAAAGGCTCTGGCCGTTGACCTGGGTCCCTTTGGAATCCGCGTGAACGCCCTGCTTCCCGGCACCATCAAAACCGAGCGCTGGACTGCCATGGGCTCCAAGCAGATCGTCAATGGCGAATTGACCCCCATCGGCGATATTTCCGATTTCCAGGATCTGGCCAATGCCTGCTGGTTTTTGGGAACCGACCTTTCCCGGAACATCACCGGCACCGAGCTATTTTTGGATGGCGGTATGTCTTGCCAGCTTTATCCCCGAGTTTTAAATGACTTAAAGAAAGCCGCTATGGAATCCCAAGACAAATAAACCAATAGAAAATGACCGCGATGAAAATCGCGGTTTTTCTTTTCCTCTGTTACCGACGGTCCGGCCGCCAACCACTGTTATATTGGATCCGTTCATAAAGGAGGAGTCCTGGGAGCTGGAAGAGAGTTGCCACACCCTGATCCCCTCTCTTTGCAGAGCAGGTGCCTATTCCTACAACATTTACGTGGTGGGATGCAACCAGGTTGGCACCTGTAACGGACACCGCCGCGCCTCTTTTTTTCCAAAAAAACGTAAAATCCGTCTTGTATGACATTTTTCCTTTTTCCATCTTGTTTTTCGGCTGGAGAAATGGTATTCTTTTGGAAAGGAGTTTCAAATTATGATTTATACCGTTACCTTCAATCCCGCCCTGGATTACGTGATCCAGATTCAGAATTTGAATTTAGGCGAAACCTGCCGCAGCACCGACGAAGCGATCTTTTTCGGTGGAAAGGGAATCAACGTTTCCCTGGTTCTCCGGGAGCTGGGTGTGGAAAACACCGCCCTGGGCTTTGTGGCCGGCTTTACGGGCAAGGCTCTGGAGGAAAACCTGAAGGAAAAAGGAATCCAAACCGATTTTATTTCCTTGCCTTCCGGCTTGACCCGGATCAATGTAAAAATGAAAGGGGAAAAGGAGACTGAGATCAACGCCCAAGGTCCCCGGATCCCGGCGGAATCCCTCTCTGATCTGATGGAAAAGCTAAATGGCCTCCGTTCCGGCGATACCCTGGTGCTGGCCGGAAGCATCCCCTCCTCTCTACCCTCGGATATTTATGAAAAGATTCTTTCCGAACTGCAAGGAAAGGGAATTCGCTTTGTGGTGGACGCCACCGGAGAGCTATTAAAAAAGGTGCTGAAGTTCCATCCCTTCCTGGTAAAGCCCAATCACCGGGAGCTGGAGGAGCTGGTGGGCTCCCTTCTTTTCACCAAGGAGGATCTGATCCGCGGCGCCAAGGCACTTCAGGAAATGGGCGCAAGAAATGTTCTCATCTCCAGGGGGAAGGACGGCGCCCTTCTCCTTTCGGAACAGGGTGATGTTTATCAGATGCCTGCTCTGGGCGGAAAACCGGTGAACACCGTAGGCGCCGGCGATTCCATGGTAGCCGGATTTTTAGCCGGGGTGGAAAAGGGCTATGAATATGCCCTGGCCCTGGGCTCTGCCGCCGGCGGTGCCACTGCCTGCAGTATGGACCTTGCAAAAAAAGAAGACATTGACGCCCTTATGGCGCAGTGTTTCTAAAAATAAGGAGAAAAGTATGATTCTTCCCAACAAGTGGGGGCAAGGGGCTCTGTTTGCCTTTTCTGCCCTGGATGGTGTGGCCCAGGCCGAGGGTGATTTTTCCGGCACTCTGTGCGGAGATAAGATCGGCATTCGCTTTTATCCCAAGGTTCGAAGAGAATTGGTTCTGACCGGAATGGGCGGCTCCAAAGCCTCCTTTGAGGTGGTAACGGGCGATAGCATTGTCATCGCCACCAAATTTGGCAAAATGATGATCCTGTTTGCCAATGCTCATACCGTCATCGGAACCGTTGCGGACAAGGTGATCCCCCGCGTGTTTACCGAGGGTATCTGCCGGGAGGAAGAAGAGGACGGCGTTCTCCTGCAGGATACCCTGGACGGAGAAGTCACCGCCCTTTCTCAAAAAAACGGCCACTTCGCCTTCGCCTTCGGCACCACCCCGGAGGAGGCCACGGAAAGAGCCCTTTTGGGATTGGAATTTGATCCGGAGCAAATTTTAAACCGCAATCTTCTGCCCTTTTCCGCTCTGGAAAAGGTAAATGGAGGGAAATTTGAGCCTCTTTTGGCAAAATGCCTCTCTGTGATGAAGACCCAGCTTTATTCCCCCGAGGGTGTCTTCCGTCAGACCTGGTCCACGCCAGACAGACTCCCCCATAAAAGACTCTGGCTTTGGGATTCCGTGTTCCACGCCATCGGCTTTCGGAACCTTGACCCCTCCCTGGCCCAGGATCTGATCTTGAGCGCTTTGGACTGCCAGAGAGAGGATGGCTTCATCCCTCATATGGCTCTCCCCAACAAAATGTCTGCCATCACCCAACCGCCGGTTCTGGCTTGGGGCGCCTTGGCGGTGTATGAGAAAAGCCGGGACAAGGCGTTTTTAAAGCGTGTGTTCCGGCAGAACAAAGCCTTTCTCCGATGGTGTATGGCAAATCGCCGGGATACCGACGAGGCGCTGTTTGTCTGGCTGACCGGGGAAAAGAAATCCTCCCGTTGCGACGAATGCGGAATGGACAATTCTCCTCGCTTTGATCTGGAGACCCGTCTCCAGGCCATTGATTTTTCCTGCTTTATGGCAAATGAGGCCCGGTGCATGGCAAAAATCGCCCGCCTTTTAGAGGACGAAAAAGAGCAAGAGACGTATGAAAGTCTCTTTTGTGACATTCGCTCTGCGGTCAATGAAAAGCTCTATTGCGCGGAGGACGGCTTCTATTACGATTTCGATCTGAAACATAATCGGCTACACAAGGTTCTCTCCGTGGCTTCCTTTTTGCCCCTCTTTGCCGGCATTGCTTCCCCGGAGCAGGCCGCAAGGCTAGCCGGGCATCTGCAAGATCCCGAAACCTTCTTTACCCCCTTTCCCATTCCCAGCGTTTCCCGCAAGGACGCCACCTACGGCAGTGATATGTGGCGAGGCCCGGTCTGGCTGAATTACAATTATATGATCCTTGCCGGTCTGAAGGAATACGGCTTTTCGGAGCTTTTCCACATCATCCGGGACAAGACCCTTTCCTGCATTGACCTCTGGTACCAAAGAAAGGGCGTTCTCTTTGAGTTTTACGATCCGGAAAACCTCTCTTCCCCTTCGGAGCTGAATCGAAAGGGCCCTCCCCTGGAGCTTTATGATTTCGGCATCAAAATGCAGGCCGTGCGCGATTTCGGTTGGACCACCACCCTGGTCTTTGATCTGCTATTTGAAGCGTTTGGAACCTGATTTTTCCACAAACAAAAAACCTCGATTTTCATCGAGGTTTTTTCTTTTCGCCTTAAAATTCTGCTTATTTTTTCTTTTTAAATTCCTTCATACCGGTGGTGCTTCCGCCGTCGCAAAGCACGTCAACTCCGGCAAGATAGCCGTTTCTCTCATCGGCAACAGTGGCCAGCGCAAAGCCAAGCTCCTCCGGCTTTCCCATTCTCTCCTCCGCGGAAAAGCCAATCAGGCTGCCTCCCTCTTCCTTTTCCAGATTTCCCATATCCGTTGCAATCAGTCCGGGACTTAAAGAAACCACACGGATGCCGCGGGGGCCGTATTCAAAGGCGCTCTTTTTGGCATACCAGATCACAAAATTCTTGGAAATGGCATAAGCCAGACCCTTCTGGGGATATTCGCCCTTGGCAATGCCGGCTCTCTTCACAACCTTGGCAAGGAAAGCCTCCTCATCGGTTTCGGCCAGAGGATAAGCCTTCTTGGGCAAGAGAAAAGAAGGAAGGGCATAAGCAGAGTTGGAGGAAACGTCTACAATCACGCTGCCGGGCTTCATCACCTTGGAAAACTCCTGGTTGATATAAACCGTACCCAGCGCATTGATGCGCAAAATCCCCTCGGGCGTTCCCTTCATTCCGGGAGAAACGCCTGCAGAGTTGATCACGTTGGTCACATCTCCCAGCTCTGCGGCAAATTTTACCAGCTCCCGAACGCTCTCGCGGCTGGAGGTATCGCAGGTTTTGGCATAAGCCTGAAAGCCCAGAGCCGTCAGAGAGGCAACGGCGCCATCCAATTTACTCAAGGTTCTGCCGGAAAGGACAATGATCTTATCCTTGGGCATAAATTTGGCGGCCTCCAAGCCCATTCCACTGCCGCCGCCGGTAATCACACATACCTTTGCCATATCAAAACTCCTTTTTTGTTTCTTTTCATTATTTTATCATAAATTTAGAAACAATGTACGCTTTTTTCGATTTTTTACAAAAAAAGAAAATGAATTTCAAAAAACCGTTTTTTCTTTCGACAAGTCTTTTCAAAAGTCTTCATCATCCAACACCACTCCACCAAAAAGGCCGCCTTTTGCGGTCTTTTTCTCTTTTTCCCCAGCGTCCTTTGACAGAAAAGGCCGGGATGAACACATTACAATGAAAAAAACAGCCAAACGGGCAAAAGGGGAGTTCATCCGGCAACGGACAGTGCCGCAATCGACTGTTTTCTACCAATTTTTCGGTCATACGACAAAAACCGACAGGACTTTTTGGGAAAAAGTTCTCTTTTTCTTCCTGGCTTTTGTTCATATCTCCAAAATTGGTAAAAATTGGTAATTTTTTGTTTTAACCCCTTGCAAAAATTACCAATTTTTGGTAAAATTATCAGCAGAAAGGGAAAACACCATCAAAAAAGAGAAAAAAGGAGCCGTTATGAAAGAAAAGAAAGAGAAAGTGTATATCATTGATTCCGGAAATGATTTCCGTTTTGTATGCAAAGAGAGCCTGAATAATTTAGGCTTTTCCGTAGTGGGTGATTCCGGAGACGGAGGCGAAGCCCTTTTGGCCATCAAGAACCTTTACCCGGACGTGGTATTGCTGGACCTTTGGTTTCCTGGATACGATCTAGCAAGTCTGATTCGGGAAGTGAAAAGGGAAATGAAAAACCGTGCGCCCAAATTCATTCTAGTAACCGGGATCAACAACAAAAAGGTTTTGGAGGATGCCTTTTCCAGCGGCATTTCCAGCTGTGTGTTAAAGCCCTTTGATTACGAAGCTCTGGCAGAGAAGATCCGCCAGGTGGCACGGGAGGAGACCTTCCGCATTGAAGATGATTTCGATCTGGAGGCTCAGGTGACCCGGATCATTCACCAGGTAGGGATCCCGGCGCACATCAAGGGATATCAATATCTGCGCTGTGCCATTATGATGGTTGTTCGGGATCACCGGATCATTGGCGAGGTAACCAAGACCCTTTATCCGTGCGTGGCAAAGGAGTGGAGCACCACCTCGTCCCGGGTAGAAAGAGCCATCCGTCACGCCATTGAGGTGGCTTGGGACCGGGGCGATGTGGATATGCTCAATTCCTATTTCGGATACACCGTTCAAAACACAAAGGGCAAGCCCACCAATTCCGAATTTATTGCCATGATCGCAGACAATCTGCGTCTGAAAATGCGCGGCCTTGCCGGTTAAACTCAGTGATCGGCAGAGCGGTCCTCCCCTCTCCGCATCTGCTTTTCATATACAATAGCTCCCGAAATTCGGGAGCTATTTTGTTGACAAAGTGGGGGTCTTGATTGTATAATCGAAGAAAATGACCAGGGAGTGTGAGTATGAAGTTACTTGAGATTCAAAAGGAGCTTGACCGGATGGATGCATTTTCTGCTGTGGGGCAGGACAGCACCGCCATGCCCAATCGGAGAGAGGTGGTAACCATGGTCAAGGATCTGCAGGCACTCCTTTTTCCGGGATGCTTTCAAAGCCTTTCTGTAACTCAGGAGGGTCTTTCGGGCCTGTCCCTTCTTCGCAAAATTGAAAATGAACTGGTGACCTTATTGGAAAAGGCCGCCCTTTCCCAGGATTGCGCCCCTGAGCCTTCTGCCACGGCGCAGGCGTTTTTGGAAAAGCTCCCTCGGATCAAGGATCTTCTTTTGAAGGACATTGAAGCCCTTTACCAGGGTGACCCGGCCGCCAAGAGCCGCCAGGAGGTTCTTTTGTGCTACCCCGGCTTTTACGCCATTTCCATTTACCGTCTGGCTCACGAGCTTTACTCCCTCAAGGTTCCTCTTTTGCCCCGTATTATGACCGAATACGCTCACGAAAAGACCGGAATTGATATTCACGCCGGCGCTACCATTGGGGAATACTTCTTTATTGACCACGGAACCGGTATTGTAGTGGGTGAAACCACGGTCATCGGCAATCACGTAAAGCTCTACCAGGGTGTGACCTTGGGAGCAAAGAGCTTCGAGACCGACGAAAATGGTCATCCCATCAAGGATCTAAAGCGCCATCCTAACATTGGAAACAATGTGATCATTTATGCCAACGCCACCATTCTCGGCGGTGAAACCTATGTGGGCGATGGTTGTGTCATCGGCGCTTCCGTTTGGCTGACCCGTTCTGTGGAGGCTGGCAAGACCCTTTATTACACCCCTCCCCAGACCTAACCTACTTTCTTTGAAAAGAAAGTAGGCAAAGAAACTTTCAGGCTTATTTGAAATGAAAGTAGGCAAAGAAACTTCCAGGCTTATTTGAAATGAAAGTAGGCAAAGAAACTTTCAGGCTTATTTGAAAAGAAAGTAGGCAAAGAAACTTTCAGGCTTATTTGAAAAGAAAGTAGGCAAGGAAACTTTCGGGCTTATTTGAAATGAAAGTAGGCAAAGAAACTTTCGGGCTTATTTGAAATGAAAGTAGGCAAAGAAACTTCCAGGCTTATTTGAAATGAAAGTAGGCAAAGAAACTTTCGGGCTTATTTGAAATGAAAGTAGGCAAGGAAACTTTCAGGCTTATTTGAAATGAAAGTAGGCAAAGAAACGTCCAGGCTTATTTGAAATGAAAGTAGGCAAAGAAACGTCCAGGCTTATTTGAAAAAAACAAAAAAACCGGAGAAATTCTCCGGTTTCTTTTTCATTGGATCTTCATTCGAAAAAACGGGTCAAATACCCCAGCGCTTCTTCAAAATTTACGCCGTATGTCCGATGATTCGGGTCCTTCAAGGTCAGGCGGATACACTCCAGGGTATAATCCACTGCAATTTTCAATGCCTCCTCAAAGCTTTTGCCTCTGGCTCTTGCACCCACCGCGGCGGAAGAGAAAATATCGCCCGTGCCGTGGAACGCCACCGGCAAATATTCATTGAAATAAGAAAAGAAAAGGTCCTTTTCCCTGTCATACATTTCCACACCCACCTTGCCCTCTTCATAGGAAACACCGGTAAGCGCCGCTCTCTTGGCACCAAGGCCGCAGAGCTTTTTCAAAAGGCCTTGAATATAGGCCCGGTCGTATTGGGCAGGGTACGGCTCGTCCAGCATAAAGCACGCTTCCGTTAAATTGGGCAAAATCAGATCGGCCTTGCCGCAAAGGAGTGCCATTCTCTTGGCAAATTCCGGGGTGAAGCCGTAATAAAGGGAGCCGTTGTCTGCCATAGCAGGATCCACGATCAATTCCGTTTCTTCCCCTTTTAAGTCCTGATGGATCTTCTCCACCAATTCGATCTGCTCAAAGGAGCCCAGATACCCGGTATAGATGGCATCAAAGCCCAAGCCCTCCTTTTTCCAGTGGGCGGCAATGGGCGCCATTTCCCCGGTCAGATCGTGAAAGGTAAAGCCGGAAAACTGGGTATGGGTGGAGAGCACCGCCGTGGGCATCACGGCGCATTCCACACCGCAGGCAGAAATAATGGGGAGCGCTACCGTCAAGGAGCATTTTCCCACTGCAGAAATATCTTGAATGGTTACGATTCGTTTCATTTTTATCCCTCTTTTTCTTTTTTTACAATGAAATTATAACCCCATCGGCACTTGCGGTCAAATACCAGAGCTTGTTTTTTTCTTGTAGCCAGATGAAAAAGGAGTCTTATGTATTATATTTATATGGTTCGGGTAGAGGGCGGCGCTCTTTACACCGGCATTGCCAAAAACCTCTTTTCCCGGTTAAAGGAGCACTTGGACCAAGGCAAAAAGGGAGCAAAATTTACCCGGAGCCGAAAAATCATTTCCCTGGAAGCCCTTTGGACAGGATCTGACAGAGCCTCTGCTTCTCGATTGGAATACGCCATCAAAACCCTTTCCAAAAAAGAAAAAGAAGCCCTGGTTTCGTCTCCACGGCTTCTTTCCACCCTTCTGCCTGCCATCGAAAAGGAGGATTTTATCCATCACCCCAAGGCAACGCTGGATCTTTATTTGAAAAAAACCGATCTTACGCATTTGCCTTAAGATACAAGTTCATTGCGATCCTTTCGTTTTGCTCCACGTACTGACCGTAACGGTACATATCTCCAAGCCTGGAAAGGGCTTCGGCATTGGGCCAGGTCATAGCGCTTTTCAAAAAGCAGTCAAAGGCCCGCTTCACATCGCCCTCGCTCTCCCCTTCCTTGGATAAATAACCGTAATAATAAAGGATCCCCAGGTTATAATACCCGAGAGAAGAGGTCTTTTTATTCTTCGCCCGGCAGCAGATACGGTACATTCTGGCCGCTCTTCCCGGATCCGGTGTGCCGTAATACCCCCACTTAAAGGCCTCTGCCAGGGAAAAGGCCGCAGAAACCGATCCCTTTTTTACCTGTTCCTTCAATTCTTCCAGTTTTTCATCCATTTGCCTCTCTCCTTTCTTCTCCCCTATTGTACCCAAAAAAGAGTACCATAAAAAGGACAGTAGATGAAAAAAAGAAACAAAAAAAGCTTGCAGAAAACCTGCAAGCTTTTTTGTTGTTTTCTCAATTACACGATCAAGAAGAATTTCACCAGGAAGAGCAAGGAAATGATGTAAGTAAGAACAGAAACTTCCTTGAACTTGCCACTGAGAACCTTGATCACGGTGTAAGCAATCAGGCCCAGGCCGATGGCGTGTCCGATGGAACCGGAAATGGGCATAGCCAGGAGCATCAGGGTAACGGGAACCATTTGGTCCAGATCGTCGAATTCCACATTCTTTAGACCCATGAGCATCAAAACACCAACGTAAATAAGAGCAGAGGAGGTAGCGGCGGCAGGAATGATGGCAGCAATGGGAGAGATGAACATACAGGCAAGGAACAGAAGACCGGTAACCAGAGAGGTCAGACCGGTTCTACCGCCAGCTTCCACACCGGCAGCAGATTCCACAAAGGTGGTAATGGTGGAGGTACCGGTAGTAGCACCGGCAATGGTACCAACAGCGTCGGAAAGCAGAGCTTCCTTCATCTGAGGCATATTGCCCTTGTCGTCCAGCATATTGGCACGGCTGGCAGTACCAACCAAGGTGCCGATGGTATCAAACATATCGATGATGCAGAAGGTGATGATCAGGGTAATGGAGGTGAACCAGCCGATCTGAACAAATCCGGCAAAGTCAAATTTGAACAGGGTGGTGGAAACCATATCGCCGAAGGGGGGTACCCAGGAAGCGGTTGCCAGAGAAGCGAAGGGGTTGGTATCAAAGAAGATAAACTGGCCTGCCCAGTTCACAACGGAAGCAATGAGCATACCGATGAGAACGGCGCCCTTCACTGCTTTCTTCGCCAGAATCACAATGGCAAAGAAGCCGACAAACATAGTAGCAACGGTGAGAACCATTTGGCTGTAACCGGAGCCCATAGCGTTTTGAGCGGTGCTGGGAGTCAGCGCGCCAAAGAAGTCGCGCATAGCAAAGAAGGGTCCGCCGGTTTCAGAATAAACACCTGCGTTGGAGCCGAAGCCAATGTTCATCAGCATCAGACCGATGGCAGGAGCAATACCCAAACGAACGCCAAGGGGGATGGCTTCCACGATCTTTTGACGGATGTTAAAGAAAGAAAGAAGCAAGAATACAATACCTTCTACCAGGATGATCACAAGAGCAGCCTGGAATGCGCTGGTGTAATCCGTGCCGAGCATACCGGCAATGTTACCCACAACCACAGCAAAAAAGCTGTTCAGACCCATACCGGGAGCCATAGCAAAGGGCTTGTTGGCCAGGAATGCCATTACAATGGTACCCAATGCAGAGGAGATACAGGTGGCAAGGAACACACCGTTCCAAAGAGCAGAACCTACGTCGAAATTGGTCAGAAGGTTCGGGTTCAGGGCGATGATATAGGCCATCGTCATAAAGGTGGTAAGACCGGCAAGAATTTCAGTTTTGACAGTCGTACCGTTTTGTTTGAGCTTGAATAGTTTTTCCATGAACTTCTTCTCCTTATTTATTTACCGGAAGCTCATCCGGCATTTTATGACTTTAGTATAGCACATTAAAAAACAAATTTCCATAGTTTTTTAACATTTTTTCAAAAAAATGTTAAAAAATACACTCCTTTCGACAAAAAGGAACAATACCTTTTCTCTGTCCGGGAAGGTCTTTTTCTTGACGGAGGGAACGGGGATTGTTATAATAGAAAAAAAGGAGGGTTTACCAATGTTTCAAGTGATCTTTCTTGTTCTCTCTCTCCTTTCCTTTTTTTATTGGGCCTGTCTTTCCCTTTGCGCCGGGCCGAGAGGCTCTGTTCTTTACTTTTGGCTTTTTTTGGGCGCTTTCTTCGCTTTTTGCGCCGCCTTTCCCTTTCTCTGGTATCTTCTTCGGGTTCCCTTTTTTCTTTGCTGGGCGCTTTTTTTCCTGTTTCTTTTCTTTGCTCTGCCCCGAAAGAAAAAGGTTCCATCTGACCCGGAAGTATTTCTTCTTCTGGGCTGCCGGTGTGACGGAACTCTGCCCTCTGCGATTCTGGAAAACCGGGTGAAGCTGGCGGCAAATTTATTAAAGGAGAATCCGAACACCCGCTGCATTCTCTCCGGAGGAAAGGTGTTTCGCGAAGCCGAATCCGAGGCCAAAACTCTCTTTTTCCTTCTGTTAAAGGAGGGGATCTCTCCCCATCGGCTGATCCTGGAGGAAAAGAGCCGCACCACCAAGGAGAACCTTTCGTTTTCCTTTGCCCTGTTGCCCGAGGGAGTAGAGCGAGTGGGCGTCATTACCAGCTCCTTTCACCTGTTTCGCGCCCGCCGGACAGCCGAGACCTGTTCGAAGCTCGTTTCCCTTTCCTTTTACGGTGCTAAGGCACCCATCCTGTTTCTTCCCCATTTGTTTTTGCGAGAGTGGTTCACCTTCACGGTGGATCTGATCTTGGGAAATATAAAATACAAAATCCATTAAGGAGGAATTGTTATGAAACAACTGCCCTTTGTTCGCTCTGTTTGCTCTGTTTGCCACGTTTTGTTTTCTATTTTCCGTGTTATGGCGGTGATTGGCGCTGTGGTGATCCTATTCGGTATCTTCACCCTTTCCTTTTTGCCAAAGAACACCGTAACGGTAGATACCTTTACGGAAATGACCATGCGCTTTGATCTTCGCTCCTTCTTGGACGATCAAACCTGGAACCAGGTAAAGGAAGATCTGGTGGGCGCTGTGGTGGAAGGAGCCCAGGTCACCGAGGACGGTTCTATGATCGTGAAGGAATCCGAGCCCTCCGAAACCATGGAAAACCGCACCATGTCTCTGGCGCTGGTTCCCGTTTTTGCCCAGCTTCTGGCTTCCTTTGCCTTTTATCACTTTATGACGCGCCTATTTAAGATCCTCCGTCAAATGACCTTCTCCCCCTTCAGCGCCGAGGCGGCAAAAGAAATGAAAAACGTTGGTTTTTCTCTGTTTGCTCTGACTGGGGTTCCCACAGTAAGCGCTTTTCTGGTGTCTCTGTTCACCGGGGTGACCTTCCTGGAATCCGGTTTTGATATGGAGACCATTCTGTGGGGCTTTGTTCTGATCGCCCTCTCCTTTGTATTCGAATTTGGTGCCAAATTTACCCCTGTCCCCTTTTCTCCGCAGACGCCCGGCGCTCCCGGTGCGCCCTTTGATATGACCCAAACCTCCCAGTCTTTTACTCCTCCTACAGAAAACAATCCCCCTTCCGATTCCTCTGTTCCGGGGGATCATCATCCCGACGCCTTCTAACCTACTTTCTTTGAAAAGCCCTACTTTCTTTGAAAAGAAAGTAGGCAAAGAAACTTTCAGGCTTGTTTGGCTTTACCGAAAGATTGGTATTTACACCTTCTTTATAAAGAAGCCGAGTAACGAAGCTTTTGGCAAAAACCGACTGTCCGTCAAGACGAAATAAAAGAAAATCCCAATCTTGCGACAAAAACCTGATTTTCTCATTCCCGGTCTTTTTGCTTGAAATTCCGTTTTCAACTTACCATGTAGAGGCCCACGTCCTCGACGGCCCGCAAAATCAAAATCTCCCGCTTTCATATAAAAAAAGATCCTCCCAAAATTGGGAGGATCTTTTGTTTTACAATGGGATTAGATTTCACCCAGGTTTACGTTGATGCAGATACGTGCGCCAACGCCATAACCGGCCATGGTGAAGCCGTCCTTAAATTCGCCGTCCTTGTTGTAACCGGAAGCGTACTGGGTCTCGCCGTCCTTCTTACCGATCTCTCTTACATAGTAAGCAGCGTCATAACCGGCAGCAGAAACGCCAGCCTTCTTTGCACCCTTGGTTACGTCAGCAGCAACATACTCTGCAAAATCGCCAACCAGATACTTTTCAATTTCAGCTTTGGAAGGAGCAAATGCACGGCAGGTAACATCGCCATCTGCGGTGGTGATCTTGGACTTCAGGATCATATTGGGGTTGGAAAGGCTCATTGCGAAGGAGTTAGCGAAGGTCACATCACAGAAGGAGTGCAGTTCGCTATCCTTGTAATTGGTGGTACCGCCCCAACCGGCAGGAGCACCAATGATGTCTCTGGACATAAGAAATGCCTTAGCAATCTTCTTGCCGCCAGCCTTTACAACCTGAACATCCAGAACCAGCCAAGCAACCTCGTCTCCATCGTAAGTACCCAGGGTCACAACCTGACCGGGCTTACACATAGCAACTTCGTTGTTTGCAGCGTAGATCTTATCTTTTTCTTCCTTGGACATAGAGGAAGCTTCCAGAAGCTCATAAGCCTCGTAGTACTTGCCTTCCTTGCAAAGCACTTCGGTGATGTACTTGCTTTCGATCAGCGCCTTGTCAGTGGAATTCATAAAGAATGCCAGCTTGGAGGAGCTGTATGCACCTGCATAATCGCCGTCCTTGTACGCACCGGTGGCGGAACCGCCGAAGATCAGAGCAATCACAAGAAGAGCAACCACAATAACAGCAACCGCTGCACCGGCAATGATACCGATCAGCTTCACATTAACGGGTTTCTTCTCCTTGGGAGCCTTTTCTTTCTTTTCTTTCTTTACTTCCTCAACGGGAGCATCGGCTTCTTCTGCTTTTGCTTCTTCAGCGGGAGCAGCTTCAACCTTTTCAGCAGTTTCTTCTGCTTCGGGGATGATCTTTTCGTTTTCAGCCATAAGATAGCCTCCTTGTAAATTTGCATAGTTTTGAGCTTACAGTTATTATATCGTTTTTCCCTTGGTTTTGCAATTCAATTATTTTACCAAAATTTCATCTTTTTTTTGTGGTTTCTGCCCAAAAAGTCCCAAGATTCTCACCTTATTCGGGCAAAACAGACTGGGTCTCCTCTTCGTTATCGCAGATTTCCACCACGGCAAGGGTTTTCATTCTTTTGGCGTTCCAGCTCATCAGAAAAACCGTTGCCAGGTCAAACAGGCCATTGACCGCCAGAATCACGCCGGCAAACACCGCCATGGCCTCTGCTGCCTGAAAGGGCTTGATGATCATCACCACCGCAAAAACCAAAGCGGCAATGGAGGTCAAAAGGGAGATCCACCAAGATGAGATCCCTCCCGCCTTCAATTCAAAGGCATACTGCAGCTTATACACCGCGTCAATGAGCACCGCAATGCCCATCATCACCCAAAGCATGGCAAAAAAGGTTTCGATCTGGAAAAGGAAAACCAGCCCCACCGCCAGACATAGGATTCCGGGGATCATTCTGCCCACGGAAAAAAGACCGTTGGGCCGAACGAATACAAATACGATCTCAAAAAGGCCAAAGAGGCAAAGACCTCCGCCCAGGACATATTGCAAAACATTTTGCACGATTCCCGGCATCACCACGAGAACAATGCCCAAGGCAAGAGAAAACAGACCGCTGAACATCATACCGGATTTTAAGTTTTTAAAAAAATCTTTCATTTTATTCTCCTTTGTTAAACGCGTGCTTGGCTTTTCGGAACAGATGGGGGAGCAGCTTGGAAGCAATCTTCATTCCCCGGGCAGCCAGCAGATTCAAGGTCACATTGCCGCTTTTTATGATCCTTGCCAGAACGTCAAAGGCCGTGCCGGCGGAGGAGGGGAAACGGTTTGCCGTCTTGATCTCCGGCTGCTTGAGGATCTCTTTCACAAAGCGCCTTTTTTCCCTGTAAGAAAGGGTGCAGGAGGGGGAATAGAGCGTAGCAAAGGCCGAAAGAAGGCTCTTTACATACATATAAGAATAAACTTCATCGCTTTCCGGCCCCAGGGCACCTTTTTCCGCCGCCAGAGCGAGAATCCTGCGGTGGATCCTCTGGCAAACCTCGCCCTTTTCCGGGATAAACCGGGTGATGAGACTGCTCTTTTGCTGAATATAATCGTAAAGGCAATGGCTTGTCACCGCAACCTTTTTTGCCTTTTCCAGAACCGAAAAGAAGAACAGGCGATCCTCGCCCCACATTTCCCTTGGGAACAGGATTTTTTCCTGTTTTAAAAGATCCGCGCGGAACACCTTGCCCCACACTTGATTGAGCATATTGGCGCTGTATAAGGGCGCCAGGTGCTTTTGCCAGTGGGAGGGAGTTTGGAGGACAGTCTCCGGATAACAGTAATCCGTTCTTTTTCCGTCCTGCACCACCGTATAGCCGAAAATCAGAACGTCAGCCCCTTCTTTTTCGCAAAGGGATACGGCCTTTTCCAAGGCACCCGGAGAGAAGGTATCGTCGCTGTCGCAAAAGAGGAGGTATTCCCCCTTTGCCTCACGGATTCCCCGATTCCGAGCCTCGGCCGGGCCGGCGTTTTCTCCGGTGATCACCCGAACCTGAGGGATCGTCTCAGAAAGGCGGGTGGCAAGAGATAAGGTTTCGTCCGTGGAGCCGTCATCCACGATGAGAATCTCAAAAGGAAATCTGGGCTCAAAATCAGAAATGGAGCGCACCGCCTTTTCCAAAAAGGCGGCAGCATTATATGCAGGAATGATCACACTGGCTTTCATGATGCCTCTCCTTTTGGAAACAAAGATCGGTAGGAGGAAAGGAACGCCTCTCGCAGAAGCTCTTTTTCTTCTCCTTCAGGGAACAGGGCTCCTTGAGATGCGCTCGGCGCAGCTGGCTCTCCCTTTTGATCCACGTGGCCCAAGAGTGTTTTGCCCTTTAAAATGTTTTCCTTATTTACTTCCAATCCCAAGATCTCAAAATCGATTTGACTTCCTTTTTTCCATTGGGTCACCTTGCCGCGGAAATTGATCTCCTTTTCCGCTGTGATCAAGCGAAGACCCAGGTCACCCTTGACCTTACCCCAGGAAAAGCGCACTTTTCCCGATAGAGCCTTTTCATCGCCCAAAAGCAGGCTGGTTTCATCCTCCAAAGAATATTCCACTTCCC
Source organism: Eubacteriales bacterium (assembly GCA_045541915.1). Classification (GTDB taxonomy): domain Bacteria; phylum Bacillota; class Clostridia; order Oscillospirales; family SIG627; genus RGIG5579. The sequence goes on along the minus strand of JAZQJZ010000015.1, from coordinate 2,905 downwards.
GGATATAAGCCTTTTTGGAATCCTCACGAAGCCGGGAGATCAGCGAAAGGCTCACAGCCTTTTCCTCTCCTTGGAAAAGGGTAAAGGAAAGACTCTGCTCCGGCGCGTTTTCCACATCCTGGCCCAGGAACAGTTCAAATTTTCCGCTAAAATCACCCAAAACAAAATCCGCCGTGATAGCGATAACACATCCCCCCGAAACGGAAAAATCCACCGCGAGAACGCTGTTTTCCTTTCCGGCCAAATCCGAAAGAGACTGAAACCAATCCCCTTCTCCGGCCGCAAAGGCGCGAATTTTTTCCAAGGTCTCCCCGCTGGTTTCCAGGCCAAAGGACGCTCGCAAAAGGCTGATGGCGGCACAGAGAGAATCGGCGTTTTTGGGGTCTGATCCCAGTTTTTTCCAGGCTAAAAGCCCCTCTTGCAGTCCCTGGGAAGAAATCCGGTAGTAATAAGAGGTCACCGGGATGCCGTCCCCGTGGGGCAAAATCTGATCGGAATAGGAAAGGGTGGGAGAGCTGGCTTTCGCCACTTTTTTCATCCATCCGGAAAGGGCATTTCCCTCCGGTAAATTAGGGTCAGAAAGAGCAAGGAACAGACCCATCAGATCCAAATATTCCTTTTTTACCTCCTCCGAGGCAAAAGCGCTGGAGGAAAGGGATACGGCCGCAAAGGCACGATCTCCGGAAAGGGTTTTGGGCAAAAGACTCTCGCTTTTTGCCGTCAGAGCGGAACCGGAGGCGAAAAGCGCCAGATCATATCCGGCGCCGGAAAGCGAAAGGCTGGCTTTTTCCGGAAGATTTGCTTCGTAGGAAAGGGCCGTCTCCCCGTCGGTCAAAGAAAAAGAACCCTTCTGCAAAGCCGAACACAAAAACAAAAACCCTTCTTCCCTTTGCATCAGCTTCTTTTCCGTCTTGCTCCAGGTGCGGGAAAGGGTGGAGCCGGAGGACAAGGAGGCAAAAAGGCCAATGAATGTGGCCACTGCAAGAATCACTGCCAGAAAGGAAAAAAAGCCGCCCCCTCCACCGGGCCGGGCGCTTCCCTTGGGTCCTCGATTCATGCTTTTTTCCTCCTTTCATTTTCTTTTCTTATCATAACAAAGTTTCCCCCATAAGTCAAGAAATCCTCTTTTCAAAAGGAACCTCTACCGGGAAAATGTCTTTTTTCATTGATTTTCCAAATCTGCAATGATATAATATAACAAAATTCGAAATTGAGAAAGGACACTGCTATGAAACTTGTTTGGGATAAGCCCACAGGAGACAACAACCCCAGAAACAGCGAAGGTTCCTTCATTCGTCAGCCTGACGGTGGAATCCTGTTCGCCTATAGCCGCTACAGCGGAAACGACTGGAACGACCACGCCCGTTGCAACATTGCCGCCATTCGTTCCTTTGACGAAGGAGAAACTTGGTCAGAGCCTGAGATTTTGGTAGATGCCGACTTTTTCGGAGTGAATAATATTATGAGTGTTTCTGCCATTTATCAGAAAAATGGCGACATCGGACTTTATTTCCTCATCAAGGAAAATCAAGGCGGAACCACCTTTGCACGAGCACTTTCTCCGGACGGCTATACCTTTGTTGCGGAGCGTTGCGTCATGGATGCTCCTCTTTCCTATTACGTGATGAATAACGACCGTCTTACCCGTCTGCAAGACGGAAGACTGGCAGCACCCGTGGCAATGCACGCCTATTACGATGCAAGCAAGGTGGATCCCTACTGCATGTCCACCTGTCTTCTTTCGGAAGACGACGGAAAAACCTTTGTCATCACCCCGTGCAGACTTACCATTGCGGGACTGAGCAAATCCGGCAGAGGAATGCAGGAGCCGGGCGTTTACCAGCATAAGGACGGTACCGTTCGCCTTTGGGCAAGAACCACTGCAGGCCACCAGTACGAAGCGTACACCCGTGATCTTTTCCAAACCTTTACCCAGCCCACTCCCTCCGTCTTTACTTCCCCCAACGGACCTCTGCAAATGGTAGAGCACAACGGTATCCTTTACGCCATTTACAGCCCCACTCCCAAGTATAACGGGATGTTCAGAGCGCCCGGCACCATGGGAAGAACACCCTTCGTGCTTCAGACCAGTACAGACGACGGCCGCACCTGGAGCGATCCAAAGGTCATTGAGGACGATCCCACCCGCGGCTTTTGCTACCCCGCCGTATTCTTTACCAAGGACGGCTCTATGCTCCTTGCCTATTGTCGCGGCGGTGAGCCGGAAGAGGAATGCTGCCTGCAGAGGCTTGGGATGATGAAGATCCCCCTGAAAGAAATACAAGACTGAAAACAACCAATATCCCTCGTATAACGGGGGGTATTTCATTTTTGATCTGCCGCATGGTGAAAGGAGGCCCACTCCCTACAAAATAAAGGGGAGTCCCAATCTTGTGGCAAAAATCCATTCTTTCAAATCGCCCAGTTTTCTCATCTGAAATTCTGTTTTCATCAAACCCTGTAGGATCTGACGTCCTCGACAGCCCAAAGAAAAAACAACATTCCAGTTTCAGCTATCGCGTAGGTTTCTTGATATAAAAAAGGAACAGAGAAAAGTGCGTTGTTCTTATCGGAGAAAATAGAATTCTTTTAAATTCAGCTAAGAACCAGCATCGCATTTGTAAGTACAAATGCACTTGGGCAGTAGCCCAAACCCACAGAGCAACAGAAAAGAGAAGATTCGTATCATAACGAGTCTTCTCTTTCTTTTTGTCTGATAAGTGATATGCTGACTAAAGTCAGCGTGATATTTTCGCTTTGCGAAAGTGATATGAAACCTATCGGTTTCGTGATATTCTATTCGCCATAAACTGTCCGCAGGACAATATCACTATGCGTAGCATAATATCACTGCGAAGCAATATAACTCGCCGTCAGGCGAATAGAGTTGCGTGATACTCCGCTT
>JAZQJZ010000014.1:0-86266 GCA_045541915.1 Eubacteriales bacterium | reverse complement strand
TTGTACTCTAAGACTTGAACAACCTTATTGTACCACCGAGGAGAATTTTTTGGTATAACCCCTGACGCGCACCCGCATAGCGGGTGGTTCTTTTGTTTCGGACGTTCCGTCCTCAACTGGCTAAAGCCACTAATAAAAAAAGAGAGATAAAATCTCTCTTTTTTGTTTTAAAGTATAAATTTTGGATCTTCGCTCAAGAGGGCAAGAATACTGCTGTATATGTGTTCAGCACGCTGATCAAAGCCAAGCTGCAGGAGTTCAGCCTCCTCCTTATTATCAAAGTAGAGCTTAAGCTCCAAAAGATTAAACTTCTTGTTTTTGATGGCACAGCATAACTCGTAACCATCGTCTTTTTCTTGAATTGAGGTCGAGACATTGCTACCATCCTTTTTAAAAGCGAGAAGACGTGTGGCGCTTCTCATAATTCTTTCCTTGATAAATTTCAGTAAAGAGTCCTCAACAGCCTCAATGGAAATCTTACCGGACTGACTGATATAGTACAATTCTTTTCCAGATTCTGAATCTAACTTCTTTTCGATAGAGCCGTTTTCAAGCAACTGATTAAAGCAATCTGTGAAGACAAAATAGTTTATTGAACTATCCCAAACTATAATTTCAGAAATCGTTTGGAAGTCATAGGCTCCGTCTAATTCGTTGAGAAGATAAAGAAGGATCAATTTGATTTTATCATCATCATAAAGCCGATAGGGCATAGTGCATCTCCAATCAAAATTCTTTTCATTATTATATCATGTTTTCGTGAAAAAGACAATGAAATTCCAAATGTTTCCTCTTATAATCAAAAAAACATTTGGCAAAATAATAGCGAGCCCAAAAGAAACAGAAGTTTTTCAGGGCGGAGCCTACGCTCAAATAATGCAATAAGGAGAATTTTACTATGGCTAATAAGTCTCTTGTTCCTGAGGCAAAGGAAGCACTTAACCGTTTTAAGATGGAAGCTGCTTCTGAAGTTGGCGTTAACCTGAAACAAGGTTACAATGGCGATTTGACTGCGAAGCAGGCAGGTTCCATTGGCGGTCAGATGGTAAAGAAGCTGATCGAAAACGCTGAAAACCAGATGAAGAACAGATAACAACAATTTTACAAAAAAGGGTTGCCATTCAAAGATGGCAACCCTTTTTTATTATAAAACTCATTCCCTTATTTTGGTAATTTCAGTTGGAATGAATAGGAAAAAGAAAGGAAATAATTAAAAATGTAGGAGGTGATCGGTTGATTGGTAAAGTTGAAGTTTCAGGAATAAATACGGCAAATCTGAAGGTTCTAACTGAAAAAGAAAAAGAAGACTTGCTAATAAAAACAAAAAACGGTGATAAGAGAGCAAGGGAGGAACTGATTTCTGGAAATTTACGACTGGTTTTGAGTGTAATTCAAAAGTTTTTAAGACGCTGTGATAGCCCAGATGATCTTTTTCAAGTTGGATGCGTTGGTTTGATTAAAGCAGTTGATAATTTTGACATCACTCAAAATGTTCGCTTTAGCACTTATGCAGTTCCTATGATCATTGGAGAATTGCGGCGGTATTTGAGAGATAATAATATGATACGGGTCAGCCGTTCCGTTCGCGATCTTGCCTATAAAGCTTTGACTGAACGAGAGAATTTAACGATCTCGTTGGGAAGAGATCCTACCATCGAAGAAATTACAAAGGAACTGAATAGGCGCCTTCGTGAAAATCTCGTGGAAGAGAATGCAAATCAGTTTTCGCCGGCTTCGGAAAAAGACGTTCGTTCTGCTTTGGATGCGGTGGTAGATCCGGTGTCGTTGTATGACCCTGTATATTCTGATAACGGCGACTCAATATTTTTAATGGATCAGATTTGCGATCACAAATCAAGCGATCATAACTGGATCGAAAATTTAGCCTTGGATGAGGCGGTCAAAAATTTGGGTGAACGGGAAAGAACCATTTTAAATTTAAGATTTTATCGAGGAAAAACGCAAATGGAGGTTGCCGGTGAGATTGGCATCAGTCAAGCGCAAGTAAGCCGCCTGGAAAAAGGAGCCTTGATGAAAATCAGAAAGCAGATGTAAATGAAGAAAAAAAGATTGATAATTATTGTATTTGGTTGTTTATTTTTAGTTTTTATTGTTGTCTTTGCAGACTATTTCAGAGCGATATTTGTCAAGAATGAGAAGACTGAACAAAATAACAATATTATGGTGGATTTTCACGAACAAAATTCTGAACCGTTGTCTTCGGAGGAAAATGTAAATATCACCACTAGGAAAAACACTGCTACCATCACCGTTTTTGGAGAAAATTTGATTCACGAAAATGTATTAAATTTTGCCAATTTAAAGGCAGGGGGATCTGGGAAGCGGGAAGATTTCGATATTGGTTTTGATTTTCATTCCTTATACAAACCGATCCAATCTGCTATTGAAGAAGCAGATTTTTCTATTTGCAACCAAGCGTCACTCGTTGGCGCAAATGACCTTCCGGAAGCGCTTTCCGGGTACCCACTTTTCAATTCTCCGGAAAAATTAGGAAAGGATCTTGTCTCTTTGGGGTTTGATGGAATCAATATTGGAAACAATCATCTTTTGGATATGTCAGATAGCGGTTATGATGCTTCAGTACAATTTTGGAAAAGAGAAAATGTGAAATTATTCGGCGGATTTTCTGATGAAGATGAAATGCAATCTTGTCAAAATAAAGTGATCGATATAAATGGGATCCGACTTGCAATTTTATCATATACTGCAAGCACAAATGGATTGAAGCCGAAATATAATAAAACGCCGATTCCATATTTTACTGTTAATAATACCGCTATCAAAAAGAAAATGATTGAAACACAAGTGAAGAATTGTAGGGAAATGGCGGATGTTGTTTTGGTTTTAATCAACTGGGCAAATGACAATCCGAATTTTCAAACCAATGCCTTTCAGGAAGAAACTGCATCTGTTCTTGCCAATGCCGGAGCGGATATTATAATTGGTACCGGTCCAAAGGTGATTCAAAAAATTGATTGGCTTTATTCCGAAGATGATGAACATCGGACATTATGTGTTTATTCGCTTGGAAATATGATGGGTACAATGCAGTATATGGAAAATTTATTCGGCGGATATTTGTCCTTTGAATTATCAAAAGAGAATCAAAAGACACAGATTAAAAATGTTCTTTTCACACCGACAGTCATATACTACGATCAAAACATGTCCAATATATATGTTACACCTTTAAGTGATTTTACTGATAAAGAATTTCAAACCCACGGAAGTAATATTCTGTATGGATTTGGAAAGTTTTCCTGGTATGAAGAAACGCTTAAACAGTATATTCCAAGCGAGTTTCTTTCGGCAAGGTATAAATGAAAAAGCAGCAGATCGTTTGATCTGCTGCTTTTTGTTTGAAAAAAACTTATTTCTTCAGCGCGATAGCTTCTTTTGCTTTTGCGACGATAAATCTGGCAGAAAGACCAAACTCATCAATCAGGTCACCAGCCTTGCCGGATTTGCCGAAACAATCATTAACACCAACTCTCAAAACGGGAACGGGGCACTCTTCTGCAAGAACCTCACAAACTGCGCTACCCAAACCGCCGATGATGCTATGCTCCTCAGCGGTTACAATGCAACCGGTGTTTTCGGCGGCATTTTTGATGATTTCCTTGTCGATGGGTTTGATGGTGTGAATGTTAACGATGGCAGCAGAGATGCCTTCTTTCTCCAGTTCTTCTGCGGCTTTGATGGCCTCTGCGGTGCAGATTCCAGTGGAAATGATGGTAACATCCTTTCCTTCGCGAAGCTGCTGGCCTTTACCGATCTCAAATTCAAAGGTTTCTTCATCGTTTACAACCGGAACTGCAAGTCTGCCAAAACGAAGGTAAACGGGGCCTTCATACTGAATTGCAGCGTAAACAGCTGCTCTTGCTTCCACAGCGTCGCCGGGGTTGATCACAACCATACCCGGGATAGTACGCATAATGGAAATATCCTCGTTGCACTGGTGGGTGGCACCGTCTTCACCAACAGTAATGCCGGCGTGAGTGGCGCCGATTTTTACATTTAGATGGGGGTAACCAACAGAGTTACGAACTTGTTCAAAGGCTCTTCCGGCCGCAAACATCGCAAAGGAACTGGCAAAAACGATTTTACCGGTGGTAGAAAGACCGGCGGCGGTGCTGATCATGTTCGCTTCAGCGATGCCACAGTTAATAAAGCGTTCCGGGAAAACCTTTTTAAAGTTTGCAGTCTTGGTGGATTTGGAGAGGTCAGCATCCATAACAACGATTCTTTCGTCGGCACCAAATTCAGCCAGAGCGTCGCCGTAAGCTTCTCTGGTAGCGATTTTTTGACCAATTTCATATTTCTTCTGAAGTTTCATTGTGTTATTCTCCTTTCCCAATCAGTTGAGAGCAGCAAGCGCTGCTTCCAATTCGCTTTTGCCGGTTTCATATTGCTCTGCATTGGGGGCATTGCCGTGCCAACCTGCATCGTTTTCCATAAAGGAAACACCCTTGCCTTTGATGCACTTGCAGATGATTGCGAAAGGCTTATCACTCTTTTCAGAAAGAGCAACGGCGTTTTCGATCTCATCTAGATTGTGGCCGTCAATGACAGCAACGTTCCATCCGAAAGCGGCAAACTTTGCATCAATTGGTGTGGGGTTCATTACCTTGGTAATATCACCGTCAATCTGCAAGCCGTTAAAGTCGATGAATGCACAAAGATTATTGAGCTTGTAGTGAGCAGCAAACATTGCGGCCTCCCAAACCTGGCCTTCTTCAATTTCACCGTCACCAAGGATGGTATAAACACGATAATCCTTATTGTCAAGTTTTGCACTGAGAGCCATACCGCAAGCGGCGGAAATTCCCTGGCCAAGGGAGCCGGAGGACATATCAACACCAGGGATATGCTTCATATCGGGATGTCCTTGAAGAATGCTATCCTTATTTCTGAAGGTTTTCAGCAGATCAGTGCTGAAGAAACCGCGGTGGGCAAGAGTAGCGTAAAGAGCAGGAGCAGTGTGACCCTTAGAGAGAACTAAGCGGTCACGGTTTTCCATCTTAGGATTCTTGGGATCGATATTCATCTTTTCAAAGAAAAGATAAGAAAGAATATCAGCAATCGAAAGAGATCCACCAGGGTGACCGGAAGAGGCATTGAAGATTTCTTCCAAAATGCCAAGTCTGATTTTGGTTGCTATTTTTTGAAGTTCAACCTTTTTTTGATTTTCCATAGTTTTTCCTCCGAAAAATTATTCTTTAATGCTGGAATCCAGCTTATATATCAAATCTGCGATGCAACCGTCCCGGTGATGGCAGAGATGAATCTTCGAAATGCACTTGACCTTTTCAAGTGCGTTCTCGGGGCTAGCAGCAATATCGGCTGCCTCAAGCATATCAATATCGTTATCGTAATCGCCAACACAAATTGCAATTCGACCTGGATAAAGTTTTTTTAGCTCTTGTAGTTTTTTTCCTTTTCCTGCCTGAGAAGGAATGATCTCAAATAACGTTGGTGCAGATGTTGTGATGGTGTTGTGCACAAAGGGAAAATCCTTTAACAAATCAGGAAGAGTTTTAATAATCTCGGGCTCTGCGCAAAAAACGCATTTGTGCCATGAAATATTGGCGTAACAGGAAAGATCACCTTCCACAACAAGATCCGAAACTCTTTCAAGACTCCGCTTTAGAAACGGGGAAATATTTGGACAGAGAAATCCTAAATTGCAGCTGATTCGATATCCAATCTCAGGGTATTTTCTTTGAATGACCTGAAGAGTTTGAATGAACTCATCCTGATCAAGGGAAAGTTCGTGGTAGCACTTTTTCTCACGAAAATCATACAAATATGCTCCGTTGCAAAGAATGGATGGGCCGGAGGTAGAAGCCGCAGCTTCAGAAAAATGCGACTCTAAAACTCGAAAGTCGCGACCTGTAGCGAGGGTAAATATGCCGCCGTTTTCTTGAAAATAGCGAATTGCTTCAAGATTGTTTGGAAGTATGGCAGAGTTTTCACCAAAAAAAGTTCCATCCATATCCGATACAATTAGATATTGATTAAATTTATCCGTCATATTCTTCACCTAAAAAATCAAATATTTGTTTGTCTTAATCTTTTTATAACATCTAAGAAATAAGGGGGGAGGGGAGCTTCAAAAGTAAGAACTCTTCCGTCAATGGGATGACGAAACTCTATGAACTTCGCATGCAGGCATTGCCCAGAGAGCCCAAAAGATTTTCTCCCACCGGCATACAGAGGATCGGCTAAAACTGGACAGGACATAGATAACATATGAACCCTGATCTGATGAGTACGTCCTGTTTCCAAACGCAATTCAACGTGGGTATATCCTGCAAAACGCTCTATCACTCGATAGTGCGTAACAGCATTCTTTGTATTGGGAGAATCGGGGGGGAAAAATGCCATCTTCTTTCGGTCTTTCTTACTTCGGCCAATGGCAAGGTTGATAGTGCCGACTTCCTCTTTTGGCACTCCGTAAACAATTGCTTCGTATTTTCGCACAAAACTGTGATTCTTAAACATTTCAGCCAAAGCGTTGTGGGCAGCATCGTTTTTAGCTGCGATCAAAAGCCCGCTAGTATCCTTGTCAATGCGATGAACAATTCCGGGACGGATTTTTCCGTTAATACCGGAAAGGGAGCCTTTGCAGTGATAAAGGAGAGCGTTTACCAGCGTTCCGTCGGGGTTTCCGGGTGCCGGATGAACGACCATACCCTGCGGCTTATTTACTACAATAATATGTTCGTCTTCGTAATAGATATCAAGAGGGATGTTCTGGGGAACGGCGTCAATTTCCTCTTCAATTGGAAGTGAAAAAGTAATTACATCGCCCAAAGCAAGACGATAGTTCTTTGACTGTTGCTTTTTATTGACAAAAACAAGCCCATCATCAATCAGGGTTGTGGCGCGAGACCTGGAGATTTGAGTACAACGGGCAAGATAGGTATCGAGTCGTACACCTGACTCATTACAAGTTAGTTCCTCAAACGAAATCTCTTCACTCATTGTTCTCTTTTTGCTTTCGCTTTCCTTTTAATTCTTTAAAGGTTTCTAGTATTAAATACAGCACCATAAGAGCGGCGCCAATAGAAATAAAACTGTCAGCAATGTTAAATATAGGGAACTGTATAAAGTCAAATCGAAGAAAGTCAATGACAAAACCAAGAAAAAAACGATCAATCATATTACCGATTCCACCGCCACAAAAAAAAGCGAGAGAAACCTTTAAAAGAGGTGATTGTTTTTCCTTTCGGGTTAAGAACAAAAAGACAATAATGCCAAGAATTGCTACAATGGAAACCGACATAAAAACCCAGCGGTGCTCAGACAAAATTCCCCAAGCAGCGCCCGCGTTTTCATGATAGCGGAAGGATAAAATGCCCGGAATAAAGGTAACTGCGCCGCAGCCTTCCAGGTATTCAACAGCATAGTATTTTGAGATCTGATCGAAAATAACAATCAGAACTACAAGAATTGAAATCAACATATAAAAACCTAATAACAAGGAATAGGCCGCACAAAGGCGGCCAATCCATTTACTTTATTCTGCCAAAGAGGGGTCTTGTGCAGCAGAATTTTCCGTCAAAACAGAAATTTCGCCACCTTCTAAAACTTCGGCTTTTGCGCCTTCAAATGCATCACATTCCTCTGTGCTTTCGGCATCCGGCATAATATCCATTTTCATATTTTGAATCATTTCAACATGCTTCATGTATTCGCCGTACAATTTATGCTGAAAATCCATTGCAATTCTTCTAAGATGTGCAATGTTCTCTTTTTCCGCAATTACTTTTTGTTTGGATTCTTCGATGATTTGGTCACAACGACGGCGCAGATCGGCTTCTTTTTCATCAGCTTCGTTCTTGGCGTTGTTCACAATGGCTTCGCCCAATTTTTGGGCCTTTAAAATTGCAGAACGGATGGATTCTTCTTCGTTGGAAAGTTCTGAATACCTAGCTTGTAGCTTATTAAACTTCTGTTCCAATTCGGAAGCGGTTTTGTATGCTTCGGTGTATTTTTCAATCAAAAAATCAAAATATGAATCCACCTCAACTGGGTTATAGCCACGAACAACCCGGGTAAAGGTTTTATTTTTTAACTCGTGAGGAGCAATCATTGGGGAATCCTTTCGTATTTAAATGCTAAGGTAAAATGGAGATAATAATTGTAATGAGAAAGTACGTAACGAGAAAAGAAACATCAATTGGCAATCCGGAGAAGAATTGACTTCGTTCCAAAAGGTTACGAACCGGGAGAATGACTGGTTCGGTAGCAAAAAACAAGAAGCGCTGAAGTGGAGAGTCATCATCAAACGGAAGCCAAGAAAGGATTGCGCGAGCAAGCATCAACACCTGCAGAACAAAAAGAAGCAAGTGAATGATTGTAGCAAAAATATGAATGATAACTTCCAAAATGATTTATTCTTTCGTAAAGGCAGCTTCTTGGGTTGCGGTAATCTTTTCGCCGGAAAGTTCGACATTGCTGGGAGTAACAACATAAGTGTTAGTAGCAACTTTTCTCAAGTCGCCGTTGATTGCATAGGCAACGCCGTTTAAGAAATCGATCAATCTGCGCGCTGTTTCCTTGTTGGTGTCTTCCAGGTTGAGCAGAATGGTCTTGCGATCAACGAGGTAATCGGCAATCTGAGTTACGGTTTCCAGCTTTTCGGGCTTTACTACTACCATTTCGATAGAAGAACTGCTGGAGATACCCATTCCGGAAGAAGATTTTGTTTCGATGGGGCTGATATCACCATCTTCGGGACCGTAGTAGATGCCTTCTCCTTCGTTTTCGGTTTCGTAGCTGTTAAAGCCTTCCTGTTCTTCATCAGAACCGTAAAGAAATTTGCTGAACATGTCTTTGATACCCATAATATTGAAATCCTCCAAAACATTTTACAAAATTAAATCCGTGCTCCGAATGCAGCAGTCCCGATTCGCACCAAAGTGGAACCGTGTTCAATTGCAAGATCGTAATCCGAAGACATTCCGATCGAGAGCACACTCATATTAACATTATCTATTTTTTTTGCCGATATGTCAATATAAAAATCCATAATTTTTTGAAAATAATGTTTTTGTGTCGAAATATCCGACAAAACCGGAGGAATTGCCATAAGTCCACAGACCTTGATATTCTCAAATTTCGCAATTTCTCTTATAAAACTTTCAGCGTCCTCCAAATCAAGGCCGGATTTGGATTCTTCCTTTCCGATATTAATCTCGCAGAGAATATTCATTACCTTTCCGATTTTTTTTGCTTGTCGGTCAATTTCTTCTGCTAAGGAAAGTCTGTCAACAGAGTGAATCATATCCACTTTATCAATAATATACTTTACTTTGTTTCGCTGAAGGGCACCGATGAAATGAATTTCCACACCTTCCTTGTTGATGCTATCGTATTTATCGCAAAGTTCCTGCACCCGGTTTTCGCCAATTAAATCAATTCCCTGAGAAATGGCAAAATTAATTTCTTCGGCAGACCTTGTTTTGGTTGCAAGGAGCAGGCGGGTCTGCTGGCGGTACGGGCTTTTTTCCAGAGAAAGCAACATTTTTTCTCGAATTTGAGAAAGCGCCAGGCAGATTTCTCTTTTTCGTTTTTCATTTAGTCCATCGGAATTAGTCAAGAATTTTTCCAACATAGAGATCCTTTCCTTCTGTTATTACACGATCAAATCGATTTAAATACATGCGATATTCTTCATCTGTTGTTTTGAATTCGCGGCTATAATATTTGGAGTCTCCGGCATAAAGAATATCGACCTTTCGGAACTCAACAGAATTGCCGGCGATGACATAAACACCTTGTTCACCGTTCACAAGACGAAGAGCAGACTGGGAAAACTCAATGCCTTCATGAGTTTCTTTCACAATCTTGACAGATTGCTGCCTTGTATAGTCGAAATCTCCGGGAACTTCATTGATTAGAAAAACAAAAACAACAGAATCGGAATCGGTTTGTGTAATTTTTCTTTGAAGAACAGCGTTTAACTGGCTTCCAGATGAGTACAGAAAGGTTAGTGGATAGGTTTTACCCACAACAAAGTCTTCTGCTTCTCTTGAAGTTACCTCACAAAGCGCGTGCCAAGAAAAATCGGTGACAATTTTGCCTACTGCCATAGGAGAATATTCAACCTTTGGCTTCTGAATCAGCTGATGAAAAGAATCCAGGTTCATGTTGTCGAGGCATTCCGGAGTAAAGACCGTTTCATAGCCGTCGAGCAAAGTGGAAAAATAACCGGAGGCAGAGCTATAAACAGAACAAAGCGGGTTTTGAAGAGAAGCCATCAGGTCGTTCTTTTGCTTTTGAAGTTCGTTTAGTTTTTCATCGTAATTGGCTTCGCTTGAAATAATCAAATGTCGCTTGTTGAGTGAAATCAGCAGTTTTTCTTTTTCCTTTGTGGTGAGATAAATATCATCGTTCAAAACTGCTGAACGAAGACCACAAAGGGAGGAATAAATGGAATTGTCAATTTTGGAAACATCAGAGGTTAAATAACTGGCATCAACCCTCGACCGCTGTAGAACCGAAATTTTTGCGTCAATTTGCTGAATTTGATTTTGAATATCGACACCTTTGGTGTCGGCAAAGGCGGTGGCCACCAGTTGTCCTTTTCCTAATTTTTCCGACTCTGAAACTGAGTATGTCAAAATACCCTCTGAATCCGAATATAAAACAGTTTCATTGCGAACCAGATATGCATTTTTTTCTAAAGCACTCTCAACCTTTGTCAAGGAGGCGTACTCGTATGCCACATCGGTTGTTAGCGTGGAAACAAGCTGGACGATGATATACACAATGATAAACGAGGAAAGAAAGAAAACGGCGAAGCTGGTTAACATTCTTTTCGCTTTCATTTTAAATCTCCTTTAAAAATGCTTCTATGATGTCATTGGCACGATCAATTGGATTGTCTGAACCGTCCATATAAATTAAATTTGCATCGTCATAACGTCGGAACCAAGTTAATTGGCGTTTTGCATAATTTCTTGTTTTCTGTTTCAAAAGGGAGATGCAATCCTCCAAACTTGTTTCGAACAGAATATGAGGGAGAAGTTCTTTGTAACCAATAGCCTGAGCAGCGGTGGGAGAATCAAAAACCCCAGCTTCATAAAGTCTTCTTGTTTCTTCAATTAAACCGGAAGAAATCATTTCATCGACCCTCATATTGATACGGTCGTAAAGATTTTTTCTTTCGTGAAATACCAAAGAAATTTTGCAGAATTGAAAACTGCTCTTCACACGGTGTGACTCCTTTTTGAATTGTGAAAGAGTTTTTCCGGTGGCAAGATATACGGAATAAGCTCTTACGATTCTTTTTACATCTCTTGTATGCAAAGGTGCTGCAGTTTCCGGATCGATTTCGAAAAGCTCTTTTAACAGAATCTCGCCGCCTTCTTTTTGATATCTATCAAACAATTGATTGGTGATTTCGTTAGGAATTTCAAATTCACCAAAATCAGTATTGTGAAATAGTGCATCAATATACAAGCCGGTTCCGCCGACAATAATCGGCAGTTTCCCGGCAGAGATGGTTTCCAGAATAGCACTTTCTGCTATTTTCTTATAATCATAAACAGAAAAATGTTCAGATGGATTCAAAAAGCCAATCATCTTATGTGGAACCTCTTGGAGCTCAGCGGCAGTTGGTTTTGCAGTGCCGATATCCATTTTTTTATAAATCTGCATGGAATCAGCGGAAATAATAACACCGTTAAATTTCTTTGCAAGTGCAAGAGCAAGAGATGACTTTCCGGATGCAGTGGGACCAAAGACACAAACGCAGCGCATTATGAGATAAACATCGCATCGCCAAAGGAAAAGAAGCGGTATTTGCTTTTCACGGCGTGCCGATAGGCAGTCATTGTGTTTTGATAACCCAAAAGAGCAGAGACCAGCATGATCAGAGTGCTTTCCGGTAAATGGAAATTAGTAATCAATGCATCCACAATTTTGAATTGGTATCCAGGGTAAATAAAAATTTCAGTGTTTTGAGAGTTCGAAACCAAATTTCCGTTGCAGTCAAAAGCACTTTCAAGCGTACGGCAAGAGGTTGTTCCCACGGCAATCACGCGTCTTCCTTCTTTTTTTGCTAGAGAGATTTCTTTGGCGCTTTCTTCCGGAACATAGAAAAACTCACTGTGCATTGGGTGCTTTGTAATGTCATCTACTTTTACAGGGCGAAAGGTTCCAATGCCCACGTGAAGAACCACGGGAACAACAATAACACCCATTTTTTTGATCGTTTCCAGCAGATTTTTAGTAAAATGCAGTCCGGCTGTAGGCGCAGCAGCGGATCCGTCATCCTTAGCATAAACGGTTTGATATCGGTTTTTGTCAGACAGTCTTTCAGTTATATAGGGTGGGAGAGGCATACTGCCGATTTCATCCAAAATCTCCATAAAGTTCCGCTTGTGATCATAGTCGAAGCGAATAAGACGGTCACCATTCTCTTCGATGGAAACTATTTCGGCTTCCAAAAGGCCGTTCGAAATGGCGAAACGCTTACCTGGTTTTGCTTTTTTTCCCGGCTTTACCATGCAAAACCAAAGATCAAGCTCTTTTTGGCGCAACAGCAGAATTTCAAGAGGAGAACCGGTGTTGATATCGCTGGCGAATAACCGGGCAGGAATGACCTTCGACTGATTGATTACCAAAACATCACCGGATTTGAGAAGTGAGGGAAGATTAGAAAAAAAGGAATCGCATAAGGCCCCATCCTTGCCGGCGACCAGCAATCTGGATGAATCTCTTGGTGTAACGGGAGTTTGAGCAATCAATTCTTGTGGCAGTTCATAAAAATATGACGATTTTTTCAGCAAATTATCAGACATTATAAACGATTCCTTTTTAAAAAATATTTGACATTGTACAAAGCAAATGGTATGATACTCTTCGAAATCTAATCAAACTTTATTATACATGACTTTCTGTTAATTTTCAACTACTTTTTTGTTTTAGAGAGGAAAAGATTATGGTTCAAGTATTACTTACCGGTTGCGGAGGAAGAATGGGAAAAGTTGTGACACAAATTTGCAGCGACAGGGAAGATATTTGCATTTGCGCAGGTGTTGATCCCGCGCTTCCTGCTTGTGATTTTCCCGTTTATTCCGATTGCTCCCAGGTAAAGGAAAAAGCAGATGTTATCATTGATTTTTCGTTTCACTCTGCCATTTCCGATGTTTTAAAATATGCCACCGAAAACAAAGTTCCTGCTGTTATCGCAACCACTGGCTTTACCCAGGAGGAGCTGGCATTAATCCAAAAGGCCCAGGAGGTCATTCCAATCTTCCGTTCTGCCAATATGTCCTTGGGTGTAAATCTAATTTGCCAATTGGCAAAAAAGGCTGCAAAAATGCTTCCGGATTTTGATATTGAAATCATTGAAAAGCATCATAATCAGAAAGTGGATTCTCCCAGTGGAACTGCACTGATGATTGCTGAGGAAATTCAGTCAGTGTTACCGGAAGAAATGACTGTTCTTCACGGCAGAAGCGGAATTTGCGGAAAAAGAAGAAAAAATGAAATTGGAATTCACGCTGTGCGCGGAGGTACCATCGTTGGAGAACACGAGGTTCTTTTTGCTGGCGCGCATGAAACAGTTACCATTTCTCACTCGGCTGGTTCTCGTGAGATTCTCGCAAACGGTGCTGTATGTGCCGCTCTGTTCTTGATTGAAAAGAGACCCGGATTTTACAGTATGAAAGATATTTTTGAGGACTAATCAAAATAAAAAAGCAGCCATTGGCTGCTTTTTTTATTTCGTAAAATCATGATCAATTTGAATGTAGCAAAAATGATTCGGATGTATTTTCAAAACTTCGCCACGTACCATCTTGCAGAGTTCATCATCCTCTAATTCAAAGGAATTGGGAATTAAAAGATCGAAAATAATGTTGGTATGGGTCTTTCCGTGAACTACGCGAAAATCGTGCATGGAAACGTTTGGCGATATTTCATTTACAATGGTGAGTATGTCGCTTTTCAGACGAAGCGTGATCGGATCCTTGGTGTCAATAGGGTCGCAATGGATCACGGCATTGCAATTCAAACGATCTCTTAATTCGGCTTCCGCATTGTCGATCATATCGTGTACTACCGAAAGCTGCGAATCATGGGGCACCTCGGCATGAAGGGAAATCATCAGTCGTCCCGGGCCGTAATCGTGAACCACTACATCATGAATGCCAATGATATCCGGCTGTTCCATCACAATTTTTTCAATGTTTTGAATAAGTTCCTGTTCAGGCGGCTGACCGAGAAGCGGAACAAGAGTTTCCTTCACGGCGCGACAACCTGCGTAAAAAATGAACAACGAAACCAGAAAACCACAAATTCCATCCATTCGGTAGAATCCGGTGAAACGCGCGATGAATGTAGAAAGAATAACCGCAAAGGTTGCCATCGCGTCGGAGAGTGAATCGGTGGCCGTCGCTATCATGCTATTGCTTTTAAGTGGTTTTCCGTATTTTCGATTATAAAACCACATATAGACCTTTATGAAAACAGAAACAAGCAGGACGATAATTGTCGGCCAAAAGAAATCATTTTGAAGAACGTCCGGTGAAATGATTTTCGCAATAGATTCTTTTGCCAGTTCAAAGCCCATCACAATGATGAGAACGGAAACGGCAAGGGCGGATAAATACTCCATTCGTCCGTGGCCGAATGGGTGCTCGGAATCTGCTTTTTTGGCAGAAAGCTTTACACCAATAAAGGTAATAAGGGAAGAGCCGGCATCCGATAGATTGTTGAATGCGTCGGAATAGATTGCAACGGAACCCACCAAAAGACCGACAATCGATTTTCCGCAAAAGAGCACGAGGTTTAGCAAAATACCAAGAATAGCAAAAATTTTGATGCCAAGCTCCCGTTCTTCTTTTGTAAGTTCGTAACGATTACTGGCGGTGATTTTTTTTATGGCACCTTTCAGCATAGATTAAGACTCCGAACTGGCAGCTTTTCGGACAGCGATGGCAAGCTGGTCGGCGCAGGAAGTGTTTTTGAAGCCGCAAGTATTACCTTTTAATTTTGCTTCGATCTCGTCGACCTTCATTCCTTCCACAAGCTTTGAAATAGCTTTAAGATTTCCGTTGCAACCACCAAAAAACTGAACGTTTTTCACAACATCTCCATCCAAATCAAAGGAAATGGCTTGCGAGCAAGTGCCTTTTGTTTTATATTGAAATTGCATTGAATTCACCTCTTGAATGTTTTTAGTGTATTGTACCACAAAAAAAGAAAAAAGCAAGTTCTTTCATCTTTGACTTTTGTGGTGCTTTATGCTATGATGAAAAAAGAGAAACAAACAGAAAAGAGTGTGTTATGACGTTTCAGAAGAATCAGATTTTAAATGCTAAAGTTATCGATTTGAATATAATGGGCCTTGGTGTTGCAAAAATTGATGGCGCGGTTGTTTTTGTTCAAAATGCTGTCCCCGGTGATGAAGGGACAGTTCGCATCATAAAATGTGCAAAAAATTATTATATCGCTCGTATCGAGGAATTAAAAGTAACTTCCTCTGATCGAGTTGCTCCGGTTTGTTCCGCCTTTAAAAAATGTGGTGGATGTCAATTTCAGCATATTTCTTATCCTTTTGAAAAATTAGTGAAAAAGCGACACGTGGAAAATTGTTTGAAAAAAGCCGGCCTTGCCAATGTTTTGGTGACTGATGTTTTGTCAACAGAGCAAGTCTCCGGATACCGAAACAAAGCGCAATTCCCAGTGACAAAAAATGAAAATGGAGATGTGGTTGCCGGCTTTTATTCTACAAGAACTCATAATATTTGCCCTGTAAAACGATGTGATATTCAGGACCCCGCCTTCGAGGATATTGTTTCGTTTTTGTGTCAGTATTTCACGGACAACAAAATTAAGCCGTATATCGAAGAAACGGATCGAGGTCTGATTCGGCACATTTATCTGCGCCGAGCAAAGAATACCGGGGAAATAATGTTATGTCTTGTGCTGCGCCACGATAGTTTTCCGGATGAATCCAAACTGACATCTGCTGTTTCTACAAGATTTTCTGAGATTCAAAGTATTGTCTTTAATTTTAACAAAAAAAGGACCAATGTAATTTTAGGCGAAGAGAACCGCCTTGTTTGGGGAAAAGAGAAGATTCAAGACATCCTTTGTGACAAGAGATTTCATCTATCGCCGCTTTCATTTTACCAGGTAAACCACGACGCTGCCGAACTTTTATATCGGATGGCGTTTCAGATGGCAAAGGCACCCGAACATGATTTGATTTTAGATCTTTACTGTGGCATTGGATCGATCTCCCTTTCCATCCCAGAGAAAATTCCAACCTTTGGTGTTGAGATCATCCCGGATGCTGTGAAGGATGCAAATGATAATGCTAAGCTCAATAAAGGCAAAAATGCACATTATGTTTGCGGCGACGCCAAAGATGCTTTTCGCTTGATTTCGGAAAATGGTGCTAAAAATCCGCTACTGATTGTGGATCCTCCAAGAAAAGGCCTGGATTTATCTCTGATTGAACAAATCCACAAGGAAAATATCTCAAAGATTCTTTATATATCCTGTAATCCTGAAACATTATCACGAGATTTAAAACATTTTTCAGAGCTCGAATTTCAAGTTTTGCAAATTCAACCTGTTGATATGTTTCCGAGGACAGGACACATAGAATGTATCGCAGTTTTAAACCGCAAGGAATTATAACATTTTGAGTTAAAAAGAGGGAAGCGGATGAAAAAAATTTTGGTTGTTCCAGATTCGTTTAAGGGATCTTTAAGTGCGGTGAGAGCTGCCGAGATAATTGGAAAGGCCATCTGTGATGCGGATCCGACCCTTACTCCAGTTCTGATTCCGGTTGCCGACGGAGGCGAAGGTACCGTGGATGTACTGGGAGCAACCAGGATTCCTTGCCAAGTTCTCGATGCGAATTTTCAACGCATAACGGCCTTTTGGGGTGAACTGAATCAGACTGCCATTATCGAACTCGCCGCTTGTGCCGGACTTGTAAAAACAAAATGTCCGAACCCTGAAAAGACGACAACCTTTGGCGTTGGAGAACTTATACTGGATGCTCTGAATAAAGGAAAAAGAGATTTTATTATCGCTCTTGGAGGGAGTTCTACCAATGATCTTGGGTGTGGGCTTGCTTCAGCGCTTGGAGTTGAGTTTTTTGATGAAAATGAAATGAAATTTGTTCCCACCGGAGAAACATTACATCGAATTGAAAAAATTGACATTTCGAAGCGCGATAGAAGACTTTCTGATTGCAAAATTATTGCAATGTGTGATGTGACAAATCCACTTTTTGGTTCATTGGGCGCTGCTTTTGTTTTTGCGCCGCAAAAAGGTGCAGATCCCGAAATGGTTTCTCGTCTTGATGAAGGGCTTAAACACGCAGCTGAGATTATCCAACGGGATCTTGGTATTCAAATCGATTCCATTCCCGGTGCCGGAGCTGCCGGTGGTTGCGGGGGTGGCGTCGTTGCTTTCTTGCAAGGAAAAATCAAAAGCGGAATTGATTCTGTTCTGGATATTAAGGATTTCAACAATCAGTTGAAAAATGCCTCGCTGGTTTTGACTGGCGAAGGAACTTTTGATTCGCAAAGTCTTTCCGGAAAAGTTATATCAGGAATTGCAAGTCGTGCGAAATCAGCTGGCGTTCCTTTGGTTGTGTTAGCCGGATGCGCTAAGGAAACTGATTTTTGTTATGAAATGGGGATTTCCGCGGTATTTTCCATACAAAGAGGTGCAATGCCACTTTCTCAAGCTATGATTGAAGCTGAAAACGCCCTATACAAAACAGCTTACAACGTTGTAAAGCTTTTTGAATGTAATTAAGAATATCGTTTTTATTAAAAGTTTTATCTCTGCTTTTGTAATATGTTACAAAAACTTCAAAAATTTGCATTTTTTTAAATCGGCTTGCTCTTTTGGTTCTTTTTGTGATATAATATGCCATTCTAATTGGTAAAAGGAGCAAGCGATGTATCAGATTGTATCCAAAAAATCCTTGAATCCCACGGTGACACAAATGGAAATTTTGGCACCGTTGGTAGCAAATAAGGCGAAGGCCGGTCAATTTATTATTTTGAGGGTCTCCTCTGATGGAGAACGAATTCCTCTCACCATTGCCGGTGCCAATGCGAAGGATGGGACTGTAAAAATTATTTTTCAGATCGTGGGCGCAACAACAAAACTCTTAAATGAGAAGTGTGAAGGCGATCATATTGAGGACTTCGTAGGTCCATTAGGAAAGGCTACTCATCTGGAAGGTATAAAAAGAGTTTGTATTGTTGGTGGTGGTGTGGGATGTGCCATTGCTCTTCCGGTTGCACAGGCTTTTCACGAGCAAGGTACTCATGTGACCAGCATTGTTGGTTTTCGAAATAAGGATCTTGTAATTTTAGAAGACGATTTCAAAAAATATTCCGATGAATTCATTTTGATGACGGATGACGGCTCATACGGCCGGCACGGTAATACTACAGTTCCTCTTAAGGAAATGCTGGAATCCGGCGCAGAATTTGATGTCGTGATCACCATCGGTCCTTTGATTATGATGAAATTTGTTGTTTTGACCGCAAAGCCCTTCGGTGTTCCGGTAACGGTTTCCATGAATCCTATTATGATTGACGGTACAGGAATGTGCGGCGGTTGTCGTTTGACCCTTCTTCAGGATGGAAAGCGGGTTACCAAGTTTGCTTGTGTTGACGGGCCGGAGTTTAATGGCTATGAAATTGATTTTGACGAAGCAATGTCGCGCGGTAGAATGTATAGTGAATTCGAACGTCACGAATACGAAACTGCATGCAATCTGTTTCGTCAGTCTTAAGAAGGGAGAGATGAGAAGTGGCTATACAACCGAAAAGAAATGAAATGCCTTCGCAACCGGCCGATGTTCGTTCTCGCAACTTTAGTGAAGTAGCTCTTGGCTATCCCTACGAGGTTGCTCTCTCTGAGGCAAGTCGTTGTCTGAATTGTAAAAATTCACCCTGTATAAACGGATGCCCCGTGAATGTAAACATCCCTTCCTTTATTTCTGCGCTTAAAGAGGGAAAAATCGAAGATGCCTTTCAGATTATTGCCCAAACCTCATCATTGCCTGCTGTTTGCGGACGTGTTTGCCCGCAGGAAAATCAGTGCGAGAAGCATTGCACACTCGGCATTAAGTTTGAACCTGTTGCGATTGGCCGCCTGGAGCGTTTTGTGGCAGACTGGCATAATGAGAATTTTACAGATCTGATTGAGAAACCTGCTTCCAACGGTCACCGGGTCGCCATTGTTGGTTCCGGTCCTTCCGGGCTTGCTTGTGCAGGTGATCTTGCAAAAAAAGGATATGATGTTACCGTTTTTGAAGCCTTACATACTGCTGGTGGTGTTTTGGTATATGGGATTCCGGAATTTCGTCTGCCTAAGTCAATTGTTGCAAAAGAGGTAGAAAGCCTGAAAGCGTTAGGGGTCAAAATTGAAACCAATGTTGTGATCGGAAAAACCTTGACCATTGACGAATTATTTGAAATGGGATTCGAAGCTGTCTTCATTGGCTCCGGAGCTGGTTTGCCCAGTTTTATGAATATTCCCGGTGAATCTCTAAGGGGCGTCTATTCAGCTAATGAATATCTTACCAGAAGCAATCTTATGAAGGCCTACTCTGAAAAATCGCACACGCCTATTATGAAGGGCGGTCAAGTTGCCGTTGTTGGTGGGGGCAATGTTGCGATGGATGCCGCAAGAACAGCTCTTCGATTGGGTGCTGAAAAAGTCTCTATTGTATATCGGCGTTCTTTAGAAGAACTTCCGGCAAGAAAAGAGGAAGTGGAGCACGCGATGGAGGAGGGAATTGAGTTTTGCCTTCTCTGCAACCCAACAGAAATACTTGGATACCGGAATCCGGATGATCCAAAGGATCCCAAAAACGGAAGCGTTATTGGGATGAAGTGTATCCGAATGAAACTTGGAGAACCTGATGAGCGAGGCAGAAAGCGCCCCATTGAAATTCCCGGATCTGATTTTGTTTTGGATGTAAACACTGTTGTGATGTCCATCGGCACATCCCCAAATCCGCTGATTAAATCGACTACGGAAGGGCTTGAGGTAAATGGCCGTGGCTGCATCGTTGTCAACGAAGACGGTTTAACTTCGCGAGATGGAATTTATGCCGGCGGCGACGCTGTTACCGGCGCTGCAACTGTTATTTCTGCCATGGGTGCCGGAAAAACTGCCGCACACGCCATTGATCAATTTTTATCAAAAGAAAGAAAAGCATAGTTTCGATTATGTTTTTTTGTGAGGATTTGAAATGAAAATTCAGGAATCCGGCCAGATGTATCTAGAAAGTATTTATCTTTTGAAAAAAAAGAATATAAATTTGCGCTCAATTGATGTTGCCAATTTTACCGGCTATTCCAAACCAAGTGTTTCCAGAGCAATGGGGCTCTTGAAAAATGCGAATCTTATTACACTGTCGGATGAGGGATTTATTCATCTAACGGATGAAGGTCTTTCCATTGCTGAACAAATGTACGAAAGACATACACTTTTGACTGAATTGTTTGTGAGGCTTGGGGTGCCGGAGGACGTTGCTTCTCAAGATGCTTGCAAAATTGAGCATGTGATTAGTGAGACCAGTTTTCAAGCTATAAAGGCACACGCACAAAAATATCAAAAATAACAGTCAAATTAAAAAGAGAAAATGCAATTTTATGTTGCATTTTTTCTTTTTTAGGAATTATTGACTGAGATTCGATTTTGTGATAAAATATAAGGACTTTACCGTTTGGAGCAATCATGGAAGACCTTTTTAGAATTGAGTTAAGCTATAAGGATCACTACTCATATGGGATTTACCACTGCGGTTTTCCTTTGTTTGAGTATCTGCGTCTATCTAATTTAAGCGAAAACTCGTTTGAAAATTTGAACATTGAAGTCCAGACAACACCAGATATCCTTTTAAATGGAAAATGTGTTGTCAATTTTCTTGCGCCCCTGGGCTCCCATTTTCTTTCTTTGGATTTTCTTAAAATTGACTCAACCCGGATTGCCCAACTTTCGTCTATACTTGATGTTACTATCTCTGTCACTGTTTTCGACGATGAAGGCACCGTGCTGAAAAATTCTGATTTTTCATGTAAGATTTTGCCTTTTTATTACTTTTCCGGTCTCGGTAATATGCCCGAAACCCTCTCGTTTTTTGTCACGCCATCACAGCCGGAATTGGAGGAGTTTCAAGTTTATTACTCATATTCCGATCCATTGGATTTTTGTCATCATCTTTACGATCAGATCAAGGAAAAACAGTTAACTTTTGCTTCTGAGGACTATACCGGATCCTTCCCTTTGCCAGTGCGTTTGCCGGAAAAGGTGTTGAGAGAGCGGGTTGCTAACTCCCTTGAATTTTGCCTGCTTTTTGCTTCTTGCTGTGAAAAAGTTGGTCTTTGGCCTGTTCTTGGATTTTGCGGAAAAGGAAAGGTTTATGTTGGTTTTTCTTTGAAAGAACATAGTGGGCAAATCCTGTCTTCCTATGGTAGAAATCAAAAAAATGTGGACGAGTATTCATTCTTGGATGGGAATTATTTCGCATACGGCAGTGAGCTTTCTTTTGATGCGGCACTTTTTCATTCTAAAAACTCGCTGACATTTTCTGATGACAGAATGATCCTGCTCGATATCAAAAGCGCAAGAAAATCAAGATTGATTTCCTTGCCAAACCGAGTATTTGAGCGAGGAAACTTGGTTTTAAGCACACAATCTGTTGAAGAAAAGAGCGGAAAATTTGATGATTACTATTCGCTTCTGAATGAATTCTCTGACAATGAAAAGATCCTTGGCATTTTAACCGGGAAAAAGTTTTCTGTAAGCGGACAAAAAAATGTTTTTCCGTTTCAAATTGGTCTGGATGTAAATCAAAACAAAATCTTTGGAAAAATTCTCTCCAATGATCTTACGTTGATCCGTGCTCAAATGGGAAGCGGTGTTTCCACTTTGTTTGCGCAGGCGGCAATGGAAGTACTTAAGCGCGGTAAAAATGTTTTGTATATTAAGGATCCACAGTATCATTCCCAAAATTTCAGTTGTTTAGCTTCTCGCTTATTTGATACCGGTTTTATCTACGATATGGACAAAGAAACCACCTTTGATGCTGATGCATTCAAGGGTTTTTTCTCGGTGGATTCTCGCCATTATGATGAGAAGGTAAAGGCGGAGGAGAGTCTTCGCTTGTGTGACCAGTACTACGCCAATCTTGAAGGTGACAAGCAGTTTGTTAGCTCATTTCTGTTCGCCTCTGATCGTTATCATAATCTGCGTGACGCGAATGAGGCGGTCGTATTTTCTCCGGAACAGGTTGGAAAACTCTCTGACGAGGAAGTACAGACTTGGTTTACTACTGTAAATGATCTTGTTAAGTCTTTTACTGAAATTGAGGATGTTGCGGAGAATCCTCTTCGGCTAATCCGTCATCGACAGTTCTCGTATGAATACAAATCAAAACTAATTATGCAACTTGAATCGTTTCTACGCAGTGTTGAGACTATTATCCAGGTTCGTGACCAGCTTGTAGGATCGTTCCCGTCCCTTGATGGGATTCGTTCAGCCGGTGTTTTTTACGCTTTCCAGGAATTAATCCGGCTTTTTAGTGAATTCCGTAGAATCCCTGAACAGTTTTTTGATCGATCGGATCTGATTGAGTCCAACTATCGTAAGGCGATGCAGCTAATTCAAGCGAAAAAGGAAAATGACTCAATTTTAGAAACGGTGCTGATCAGCTTTCAAGGTGCGATTTTCGAACTTGATGCTGAAGACTTGTATCTTCGCTATCAGTCTTTACAAAATGATAAAAGTTTTAAAGCGATTTCTCAAAAACACAGTATCCTTAAAAATATTAAGCGTCATTTAAAGCCGAATTGTGACGTTGAGAATGTGGAATATATTTTATCCAGGTTGTTCACTTATCGCAAGAACTTGGATTTTATGGAGAGAGAACGGGAAGATTTATTCCGTTTGTTTTCAGTTCCCTTCGATGATGCCAAAGAGGCGTGGGATTCTCTTCAATTTGCTGCAGATCTATGTTATCAAAGCTATTCTGTTTTTCTGGGGTATTTTTCTATTGAAAAACTACCGCAATTTGTTTCCGATTATCGAATTGCATCCGCATCCAACGGAGTTGTTGATAAGCTAAACTATTTGCGCGAATTAGGCGAGGAATTTACATCATTAAAGGAAGAACTTGAGATTTCTCTTGAAAATCAAATTGATTTTCACTATCCGCAGGCCTCTGCACGCGATCATGATTATTTCTCTTTTCTTTATCAGGAACTGACCCGCGTTTTTGAAAGCGCCGATCACTTGAAAGAGTGGTGCACTTGGCTTTCCATCCGCGAAAAAGCCATTGAAATTGGTCTGAAGAATTTTGTGATTTCCATTGAAAACGGAAAAGTTCTGCCAACGGAATGCAAAAGAAGTTTTTTAAGGGCATTCTTTAAGGGGATTTGTGAGTACAATTTTATCCTTCACCCCGAATTAGTGCCTGGTAACTTTCAGTTTGATGAAAAATTTCAGCAATATGAGGAGTATTGTAGATTTGCTGAAATAGCAAGCAGAGAAGAGAACAATTTTATTCTTTCGCAGAGAAGAATGCGCGCTTTTTTACAGCTGCAAGACAAAAAGTTTGTTCCCAAAGAGCTTCTTGCAAAAAGCCCTGAGACCTTTTTTGATATTTTTCCTTGCGTTGTTTCCACAGTTGAAGACGCTAAGAAGCACTTTTCCAGTCACAAGGGGATGTTTGATTTGATTTTGATTGAATCTCGAAATTCAATTAAAATCTTGGATTTTCTTTGGACTCTTTCTTGTGGAAAGAAGGTAGCCTTTGCAGGCTCATATATTTTGTCTTATCACGAAGATGAAACCATCTTTGATCTGTCACACTCGGCCTTCGATTATCTCTGGAAAATTACAGATGAAAAGTATAGCCTAAACGCTATTTATGAAGGCAAGACAAATCTTTCGCTGCTTCGCTGCGGATTTGGTGATGCCCTCAGATCGGACTGGCACGGTTATGCTGTCCCTGCTGTCCATTATGAGCCGGTTGCGAAGCATGTTCGTGTTTCCGGGTCTTTTGATGTCGAGGTCCCCTCTGCCAATCCTGCAGAAGCAGAATATTGCGCTGAAAGACTGATTCGTTTTGCGAAAGAGAATGACTCTCAAAGTGTCGGAATTATTGCCGCAACTCACGCGCAAAAGCAGTTGATTTTGAGACTGTTAAGTCAAAAACTGCGACAAAATGACGAATTATCCGATTATTTTAGCGAATATAAAAGGTTTTATATTTCCTCTGTCAAGGAGGAAATGGTCCTCTGCGATCACATAATTTTTTCATTGACCTATTCGCCGGACAAGAGTTTGCACGGATCCAGAATTCCATATTCGTTTTTGCAATTTGGTGGACTTGACCCTCAAAAACTATTCTTTCAGCTTCTTTCGTCTGCACGAGAAAGCTTCCAGCTTGTTACGAGTTTTGATGCTGATGAATTAAAGTTTTCTCCGTCGGCTCTCCCATCTGTTTCTGCGCTCCGTCTTTTCTTTCGTATGTTTGAAGAACGCCGGTTTAACCGTGGTTTTACGCTGTCCGGTCTTCATAACAACTCAAATGTATTGAGCAGCTTGAAACTAGCTTTGGAAGAAAGGGGTTATCGGGTGTTTTCCGGCGTTCAAAGTGGCCGATACTATATTGATCTTGCAATTTACGATGAAGAATATAATTTTCTTCTTGGCATTCTTTCTGACCAAACAGTAATGAATCAAAAATCGAATGTTTCTTCTATTGAATTTTCGAATTTCTCTTTCTATCAAAAATGCGGATGGAAGCTTTACCGCCTTCGTTCTACTAATTGCTTTGACTCCTTTGAGAGAGAACTAGAGTCTATTTTGAATCTTTTATCTCCAAAACCAACAAATGGCTTTATGATGTAGTATGTTTTGTTTTCCTTTTTCATATATTGGTTAAAAAAGGGAGGCATTACCATGAATCAAACGAATAAAGCTTCATTTTCTTTAAAATTTTCTGGTATTTCAATTTTAATTTCCTTTGTTTGCTATTTTGCTCTTCAATTCTTGATGGCTTACCTGTTGAAAGGCATCTCTCACTTTGAGTCTTACTATTTTTTAACCCCGTGGTTCTCTGTTGCTCTAATTGCACTTTTGATTTCTGTTTTAAGCAAAAAGTGTGGATCGAGTGGTATTTTAAACGCCTTAATAACTTCTTTGTTTTTTTCCTTGCTGGTCATAATTTCTGGTTTCATTTTTTGTAGGGGAGACTATCGAATTTTTCCTGTCGTGTTGACACTTATATTTTTGATTATTCTTTCTGTATTGTTCACTTTTGCTCTTCAGTTTTTTAACAAAAAAAGAGGAAGAAAGAGGAGAAAGTTTGGTTTTTCCAAGTAAAGGAGAAATATGAAAACGGACGTTTTTAAAAAAAAGACTGTGATTTTAATTTTGTCCTGCGTACTGGCTTTGGTGCTTGTTGCAAGTGTCACTGTTTATATTCTGCATTGCCTCGACAATTCAAAATCCAATACCGGTATTTTTTATTACCCGGTAGATTATGATGAAAATATTTTTGAAAATGCAGCGTATATGAGTTTTCGGCGTGATTTAATGTACGGTGCAAACGGTGTCGAGCAAATTTTCAGTCTAAAAGATGATTTTGAAGAAGCAACAGACGAATGCAAGTTTTTCCTTCGATATTTTGATGCTATCATAAACGGGAAATATGAGGAATATACCTCCTATTTTGTGGACGGGTTCTTTGATGAAGATCCAAAATTTACTATGCAAATGCTTTACGAGCCCTATGTGAGTGCCCATTCTTCCTCCAAGGAAAATGTGGATGGAAAAGATGTTACTCTTTTAAACTTTTATGTTCGATACAAGATTTTCAAAAATAACGGCACATTTCGTCGCGGTATTGATTCCAATTCTGCCGTGCCTCAAATTTATCAATTAATTAAGATTGACAATGAATATCGAATTTACCGTATTCTTGAAGTTGAATTTGAGAAATGAAAATGCTTGATATAAAACGTTTATCTAATTCGCTTAGAATTTCCATTCATTATTTTGATTTGCTAGATTCTACCAATCTTTATTTGAAGCGCTTGCTTTTGGATTCTTTAGAGATCCCGGCTCTTGTCATTGCCAGAAGCCAAACCAATGGTCAGGGAAGATTGGGAAAGCATTTTTATTCGCCGGAGCAAACTGGGCTTTATATTACCTTTTCTTTTCATGAAAACGATGTAAGAGTGCCTGATCTGACACCGAGAGTAGCTTTGGCGGTAGCCCGTTCCATTGATAGTGTTTTCGGTACTTCAACGCAGCTGAAATGGGTGAATGACATCTATTTACGAAATCGAAAAATTTCCGGGATATTATGTCAAAAAATCGGAGATCAATTTTTGATCGGAATCGGTGTTAACATTCAAAAACCCTCCCACATTCCGGATGAAATCAAGGATCGATTTGGTTATTTGACGGAAGATTGTGAAATTGATTGCTATGAACGCCTGATTGTTTCTATTCAACGTCATTTAATGAATGTGTTTCTTGAGGCTCATGAGCAGGTGCTGGCAGAATACCGCTCAAGATGCATCCATATCAACAAAAGAATTACGATTGAAGTAGACTCCAAACCGTTTGAGGGAACATGTGTTGGAATCGGCGATGATTTTTCTTTGGTTGTTGAATCAAACAATCAACTTCATTATTTTACCTCTGGCTATATGACAATATAAAAAAAGCCATCCTTTCCGGATGGCTTTTTTGTAATTAAGCCGACAACAAAGGTTGAATGAAAAGTGCCAAAACAAAAAGCACTGCCAGAACAACAGCTAAAAAGCGAACGAACCATATCTTAAATTCTTTTTTCATATTTTCACCCTTCTATTTTTAAAAAATTTTATCCAGATACTTATTCAGCATCTTTTTGTATTGCAAAAAAAGAGATTGAAACTGACCTTCTGAAGAGATCACGCGGTAAATCAGCGTGTGCGTTGCTGCAGAAAAGGAAGAATCCATTTGGTTGAAAAACTCCGCTGCATCATAATATGGCGATTCAAAAACCTTTTGAAGCATCAAAACATCTTCTCGCGAGCCTAAATACAAATTAGCATAGGTCGTTGTGCAAAGTGACTGCGATAGCTCGACTGAAGCGCAAAAAAGCGCGTTTGTTATCAGTCCGGATTTAATAAAATCAGCGGTTCCCTTTGTGAATCCCGCAAAGCAAAAACTACTTTTTTGATAGGAATAAAACCTTGATTGATTGATGTCTTGCTTCGGTAGAGGAACAATTCCGTAATCCACACCGGAAGAGGTAAGTTTTTCAGCGGTACATATAGGCGCGATCAAAAACATCAGGGATCCGGATGAAAACTGAGAAAAAGCCTGGGATGAATCTTCAAAATAGGCGACAGAATCATATAGAATACTTTGCAAACTCTTGATAAAACCCGTGGTGGTTTCATTGTCGTAGATTAAACTTGGCCTTAAACCGTAATCATTATTCAAAAAACTCTGTCCACTAGCTGCCCAAAAAACCTTAATGAGATTTTCGGTGTTCTCCGTGGAAGCAAATCCGGAAACCCGATTTCCATTCACACGGCCGAGGGAATAGACCTCCTCCGCATAAAGCAGAAAATTATCAAAATCCCATTGATTTTCTTCCACCATTTGATAAAGATCGGGTAGTTTTGTCATCGAAAGAAGCGTTTTGTTAAAGAAAACCGCAAACAAATCTTCCGGTTTAAAGATTGCATCTCCGGAAAATCCGTAGGAAATACTTCCGATGGTTGTTGATTCCAGTGAATTAAAATGGTAACCGGCAGAATCAAAATCAAGATAAGGAACAGTGCGAACATTGACTAAAAGGTCGGCGGCAGCCAGCGTTTGAAACTGCGGAAGCTCCAATACAATCAAATCGCAAAAATCGGTACCGGCAAGTGCTTCCGTTCGGATTCTTTCTGTAATGGTAGGAAGGCCGCTTTCCTCGGTTAAGGTTAGTTTTACGTTATACTTCTCCTCAATCGCTCTGTTTCTCAAATAGAGTTGTTTTCCAACAACACTGGTGGTTCCTATGGATGTTAAAAGGGAGGTTGTGTCTGTAGCAATGCGGAACTTTGCCCCACCGTAATCCTTGTCAGGCAAATCAAGGATTCTTTGATCAAATTCGTTAACTTCCGTGATCGCTGCTTCATTCTTTTCTTTGGTTTGCTCTTGTGGTTGCACAACCGGTGCTTTGGCACAGGAAGAAGAAAAGCAAACGGATAGAAGGAGAAGAATAACAATTGTAATTCGAAATAATTTTTTCATAACTCACCACTTTCTTTTGTATTTTATCAAATGAAGGCTTGAAAGTCAAGAAATAGCGTATTATAATAAAGAAAAATACATTGGGAGGGAAAGATGACAAAGTTCGAGATTGGTGCGGTAAAATTTATGAATCATTTGAATCAAATTTTTCCCCATAACAAAGCGAAAATTCGTGCCAGCGCCATTGTTACAGCCGCTGGAAGTGGCGTTCGAATGGGCGGTGTTTCCAAACAACTCCTTCCGCTGAATGGAAAGCCTTGTATTTTGTATTCTTTACTTTCTTTTCAGAATTGCTTTGATATTGACGAAATTATTATCACCGCAAAGGAAGATGAAGTCGAAACGATTCGCACTCTTTGCATCGAAGCCGGCATTACAAAGCTGAAGGATATTGTCGTTGGCGGCGCCAGCCGAATGGAATCGGTTGCAAATGGTTTTTTTGCTGTTTCAAAAAATATAGATCTGGTTGCGATCCATGACGCCGCACGTCCTCTTATTTTACCTGATCACATCACGCTTCTGCTTGAAAATGCAAAGCGCTGGGGAGCCTCTTGTGCTGCGAAGAAAATGACAGATACCGTTAAGCGCTCAAAAGAAAACGCTCTGATTCTTGAAACAGTTCCCAGAGAGGATCTTTATACCGTGCAAACACCACAGGTTTTTAAATGCGATCTGTATCGCGCTTCGCTTGCGATGGCTAAGAAGAAAAACATACAAGCTACCGATGATTGCGCTCTTGCTGAAAACGCCGGTTTTCCAATTAAGCTATGTGAATTGTCAGCTCCCAATTTCAAAATGACAACTAGCGATGACGTTCAGCTTTTAGAGTGTGTTTTAAAGGAGAGAGAACTTGAATTTTGATTTTAGAATTGGAAACGGTTACGATGTTCACCGTTTGGTGGAGGGAAGAGATCTATATTTGGGCTGTGTAAAAGTCCCTCATTCCATGGGGTTATTGGGTCATTCCGACGCAGATGTTCTTTGTCATGCCATTGCAGATTCTATGCTTGGAGCTTGTGGACTTTGCGATATCGGCAAGCATTTTCCGGATCACGATCCCGCTTATTCCGGTGTTAGCGGTGAATTTATTTTGAAGCAAACACGATCGATTTGTGAAAAGCAAGGCTTTATCGTTTCAAACATCGATTCCATTGTGGTAGCTCAAAAGCCAAAGCTTGCAGCCCATATCCCTAAAATGCGTGAAAAAATTGCAGAGGTTCTCTCTATTTCAATTGACCGTATCAATATCAAAGCAACGACCGAAGAAAAACTTGGGTTCACAGGAGCGGAAGAGGGAATTTCTTCACACGCTGTTTGTATTATGGTGAAAAAATAATATAAATGAAACAAAAAACCTCCCATTTGGGAGGTTTTTTTGTTTTTACTTATTCAAAGTTCTCAGAGATTCTTCCACGCCGGCCAAAGTTGCCTCGTATGCTTTCAGTTTTTCTCTTTCCGCAGCAACAACCTTTTCGGGTGCCTTGCTGACGAATTGTTCGTTGGAAAGTTTTTTCTGAATTCGCTCGATTTCCATCAAAACCTTCTCCTTCTCTCCGGCGAGGCGTTCTTTTTCTTTTTCAACGTCAAGAAGCTCAAACAAAGGAATGAAAACAGATGCAGAATCCGTCACAATGGAGACGCAGTTTTCCGGATCGTAATCCTTTTCAAAGTGGATACTGCTGGCACTGGCAAGGCGAATCAAAAATGCCGAACTTGCCTCAAAAT
Organism: Eubacteriales bacterium; assembly: GCA_045541915.1. Lineage (GTDB taxonomy): Bacteria > Bacillota > Clostridia > Oscillospirales > SIG627 > RGIG5579. The sequence continues at coordinate 56,197 of JAZQJZ010000014.1, read as the reverse complement.
CGCCTCGATAGGCAGTTTGTATATAAAGCGGAACCTTGCGGGAAGCCGGTACATTCATCTCGCTTCTGCGATTGCGAATTGCAGTGATCACATCAATAATTCGCTTCATTGCATCTTCTTCATCGGAGAACGCATACTCTGCAGAAACAGTTGGCCAAGCAGAAATCATTATGCTATCACCCTCGTGGGGGAATTTCTGCCAAATCTCCTCGGTAATGAAAGGCATAAAGGGGTGGAGGAGCTGCATGGTTGAAGAAAAGACAAAGGCCAAAGTGTTTTGCGCAGCAAGGCGGGTCTTGCACTCGGGATCCAGCAGGCGAGGTTTAACAAGCTCAATATACCAATCGCAGAAAACATCCCAAATAAAGTCATAAAGCTTAGCAAGCGCAACGCCGAGCTCGTACTTGTCAATGTTTTCGCTGACCTCAGAGACAAGGCGATTGAATTTGGAAAGGATCCATTTATCTTCGATGGCAAGTCCATCAACATCAGTAGGCTTTTGCACCGAGTCGATATCAAGGTTCATCAAAATAAATCTTGCTGCATTCCAAAGCTTATTGGCAAAATTACGAGCAGATTCAATTCGTTCATCGGAAAACCGCATATCGTTTCCGGGAGAGTTATTGCTGGCAAGGGCAAAGCGAAGTGCGTCAGCACCGTAAGAATCAATGATTTCGAGAGGATCAATGCCGTTACCAAGAGATTTTGACATTTTTCTGCCTTGCGCATCGCGAACAAGACCGTGAATCAAAACATCGCTAAAGGGTTTTTCACCCATGTAATCAAGACCGGAGAAAATCATTCTGGAAACCCAGAAGGTGATGATGTCATAACCGGTAACTAGGGTGTTGGTAGGATAAAAACGCTTTAAATCTTCGGTTTCATCAGGCCAGCCCAAAGTGGAAAAGGGCCAAAGCGCGGAGGAGAACCAGGTGTCAAGTGTGTCAGGATCCTGGCGCATTTTTTTACCGCACTTCGGGCAAATGGCACTGTCGTCCTTGGTTACTACCATTTCACCGCAATCGTCACAGAAGAATGCCGGAATACGGTGACCCCACCAAAGCTGTCTTGAAATACACCAGTCACGGATGTTGCGCATCCAGTGGAAATAATTCTTGCTGAAACGATCGGGAACAAAACGGATATCACCGCTTTCAACTGCTTCAATGGCAGGCTTTGCAAGAGGCTCCATTTTTACAAACCACTGCATGGAAACGCGGGGCTCCACTGTGGTGCCGCAACGGTAGCAAGTTCCAACGTTGTGGCTGTAGTCCTCGGTTTTGATTAAAAATCCTTCTTTTTCCAGATCAGCAACGATGGCTTTTCTTGCCTCAAAGCGATCAAGACCGGCATACTTTGGATAGTCGTCGGTAATTTTAGCATCGTCGGTCATGCAGTTAATAATAGGCAATGAATGACGCTTACCAACCTCAAAGTCATTGGGATCGTGTGCAGGAGTAATTTTCACCACACCGGTTCCAAAGTCCATTTCCACATAATCATCTGCTACCACCGGGATCTCACGGCCAACCAAGGGAAGAATTAGGGTCTTTCCAACCAAATGGCGATAACGCTCGTCATTGGGGTTCACTGCTACAGCAGTATCGCCCAAAAGAGTCTCGGGACGCGTTGTAGCAAGCTCAAGATAGCCGCTTCCATCCTTAAGGGGATAGCGAAGGTGCCAAAAATGACCGGCCTGATCCTCGTATTCAACCTCAGCATCAGAAATGGAGGTCAGGCAGTGTGGGCACCAATTAATAATTCTTTCGCCTCGATAGATGAGACCTTTTTCGTACAAACGAACAAATACTTCCTTAACAGCCTTAGAGCAACCCTCATCTAAGGTGAATCTCTCACGAGACCAGTCGCAAGATGAGCCGAGCTTTTTCAACTGGGAAATGATACGTCCGCCGTACTGCTCCTTCCACTTCCAGGCGCGCTCCAAAAAGCCATCTCTTCCAATATCATCTTTGGTGATGCCTTCTTTTCTCATTGCTTCTACGATTTTTGCTTCCGTAGCAATGGAAGCATGATCCGTTCCTGGAAGCCACAGGGTGCAATAGCCGCGCATTCTCTTATAACGGATCAGAATGTCCTGAAGGGTGTTGTCAAGAGCATGGCCCATGTGCAATTGACCGGTGATGTTGGGCGGGGGGATTACAATGGTGTATGAAGGTGCGTCACTGGAGGTGTCGGGTGTAAAATAGCCTTTTTCACACCATTCCTGATAAATGCGATCTTCAAAACTTTTTGGATTATAATTCTTTTCCAATAATTCTGCCATATCAAACCTCAAATCCTTGAAACTTAATGTTCAAAATAATCAGTTTATTATACTTTAAATTTGGAAAAAAAGCAAGAGAAATCTGTTATTTACCAAGAAATTGAATATGAATTTTTATATTCGCGCAAAATATACGAAAAAAGTCAGCAGGTGATTTAATGAATATGGAAAAAATGAAATCAATCTTTGATCCTTCAAACGGGGTGTCTGGACAAACGATCACATTAGCCAGGATAAAAAGCGATATGAAACGAGACTTGATGGAGATCAGAAAAATCAGTGCTGCTATAAATAATGATCAAGAAGGCGTAAAATGGCTTCGAGAGAACATTGATTATTTTTCAGAATTTTTACTCGGAATCCACCTGAGAAACGTTCAAATTCCGGCAGAAATTCCGATTTATTTAAATCAGTTTTTGATGGAGAGAGAATTTGTCGGTGGACGCGAGGATTTAATTGCTTTTTTTGAAAATATAACAAATCAATTCTCTCTTTCAGAAAAAGAATTGTTTCAGCTTCCTTTTGTTTTCTTTTGTCAATTGACTCGATTAATCAAACAGAATGCTGTCGGAAACTGCGATGACCTCCCGCGTCTTTTTACCATTTTTCATAAAACTTCAAATCTGGATTTTTACTCTATTTTAAACGGATTATCTCCGATAGAAAAAATTTTGCGTTATGACGCAAGCGGCATCTATCAGAATATGACGAAAGAGTCACAGCGTTTATATAAATATCGTATTGATCGAATGGCAAGGAAAAAGAGAGTTTCCGCAGAAAAGCTGTGTCAACAACTTTTAGCAGAAGCAAAACAAAAAAAGATTCACTTCGGTCAATTGATCCAAAAGAGCGGCAAAGGAATGTGGTCTTTTCTCCCGATACTACTTTTGTTTTTTATTCTGTTGATCGATTTCTATGTCGGTTTTTCTTCTTTATTGCTTTCTGTTCTTGTTTCGATCCCTCTTTATTTTTTTATCAGAGATGTTGTTGACTTTATTTACTCACACACATCGAAATGCCACATCCTTCCGGCGATGAAAATCGACCGGGTGACGAAAGAGCAAAAAACCTGTGTTGTAATCACATCCTTGATTTTCAGTCAAAAAAATGTTGATGAACTTTTTGAAAAGCTATATCAATATTCGGTAAATAGCCATCGCGAAGGGGATGAAATCTATTTTGGTCTTCTTTGTGATCTGAAAGAGAGCAGAAAACAAACGGAAAAGAACGACGCCGATTTAATCGAATATTTAAAAATCAAGACAGAGGAATTGAACAAAAGGAATCATATTTTCTTCTCCGTCGTGAGAAAGCGCGTTTTTCACGAAAGTGAAAATCAATTTGTTGGCTGGGAAAGAAAAAGGGGCGCCATCGAGGAGATGGTATCGTATCTTGTAGATGGAAAATGGAACAACTCTCAAATTTTTGGAATTAAAAACAAAATTTTAGGCTCTAAATATCTGATTACTTTGGATGGTGACACCAGACCATCCATAGGACAGATAAAACGTCTGATTGGTATAGCAGAGCACCCTCTCCATCGACCAGTCATCCGAGGTCGGAACGGAAGAAGGATTGTTGTCTCCGGATATGGCATATTGCAACCAAAGATCTGCACTTCGCTTTTGGAGAGAATCACCACACCGTTTGGAAAAATCTTTGCAAATGGGAGCGGGAACTCCCCCTATGCCAGTGCATCGTATGACTGGATGCAAAATTTCTTTTCTGAAGGAAATTTTTGCGGTAAGGGTCTCATTTGTGTCGAGGCGTATCACAAGGTAATTACTAGCCGTTTTCCGGATCAAAGAATCTTAAGCCACGATATGCCGGAGGGGGCGCTTTTGCGTTGCGGTCTGGTTACAAGCGAATCCTTTTCCGATTCGAATCCACAGACATATTTAAGTCATTACAAAAGGTTGCATCGCTGGATTCGCGGCGATATACAGAATTTGTTTTTACTTTCTGAATTGTCGCGATTTCGAAAATGGTTTCTCATTGAAAACATTCTTCGATATTTTCTGCCAATCAGCGAACTACTGTTTTTGGTAGTTTCGTGTTTTTATGGGAGAATCCACGGGGTGGTATCAGCTCTCCTTGTTTTGCTTTTTTGTTGTAAGGATCTGATGATCACACTGACAGAGCTATTTATTACCGGAAACACCGAGCATTTTGCAAGACATTTTTCAACAAAAATGCGAAATTTGGTTTTAAATGGAGTTTATCGCTTTCTTTTAACGCTTTCCTCGATCGTTTTTGAAGCATATTATTTTTCAGATGCCATCGTTCGAAGTATTTTTCGCATGTTGGTAACAAAAAAGAAACTTCTGGAATGGCAGGTGTATTCGCCGTTTTCCAGCGGAAAGGGAAGTCTTCTCTTTTTCTCTCCTGCAGCTGCGCTTTCTTTTCTTTTGCTTTTTTTCTCTAACAATTTACTAACAACATTGATTCTGCTTTTCAACGGATGCTTTGGTTTTATGGCTTATTTTGTCTCAAGGCCATACAAGGTGGAAAGAACTGTTTCATCTCAAAATGATGAAAAGCTGCGAAAAATTGCAATCGAGGAATATAATTTCTTTCAAAAATGCGTAACAGAGAAAACAAATTATCTGCCGCCAGATAATATTCAATTTGATCCAATTGAAAAAATTGCTATGAGAACCTCTCCGACTAACATCGGCCTTTATCTTGCGAGTCTGATTGCTGCATATGATCTTTCCATCATCAGCATAAAGGAAGCGGTAAGAAGACTAAAAAATGCAATCGAAGCCATACAAAAATTAAGAAGATTTCACGGACATCTATATAACTGGTATGATCTTTCTACTTTAGAGGTGATCGGAGAAGAGTTTGTTTCAACAGTTGACAGCGGAAATTATGTTGCATGCTTGATTGTTGTTTTAAAAGCTTTGGAAGATATAATTGAAAAGGATTCTTCAATTAAACAGATCGTTGATTTTTTAAAAAACGAGATTGAAAATACTGATTTTCGTGTTTTATTTGATCCGGAAAAATTATTGTTCCGAGTGGGTGTTTTCCCTCAGGACGAAAAAAGACAAACATCTCATTATGATTTGTATATGAGCGAGGCAAGGACAACAAGCTATCTGGCCATTGCTTTGGGCAAAATTCCTTATCAGCATTGGGGGAGTTTAGATCGCAGACTTCTTTCATTTCAAGGAAGAGTAGGGGTTGGTTCTTGGACCGGCACCGCCTTTGAATATTTTATGCCCACATTGTTTCTTCCTGTAATTGAGAACTCGCTTGATGACGAATCATTATCATTTGCGCTGTTTTGTCAAAAAAACTTTTCGGCCTATTCGTCCCCAAAGCAAAAGGTGTTTGGAATCAGCGAAAGCGGATACTCAGCAACGGATGCACAGGACAATTATCAATATTTTGCCTTTGGTGTTCCGTATCTTTCTGTCAAGGGAACGGAGTCAACCCACAAAGTGATTTCGCCTTATTCTTCTTTTTTAATGTTGGAGCGGCAGGATCCATCAGTTTTGAAAAACTTGGAATTACTTGCAGATCTTGGTATGGTCGGCCCGTTCGGTTATTATGAAGCCTGTGAATTTAACAGTAATTTTATTGGAGATTTTTCCATTGTCGCATCCTATATGGCACATCACAAAGGTATGACGATGCTTTCACTTGCAAATGCTTTGTGTGATGATATTATGCAGAAGCGCTTCTTATCTTACGGTGATTTTTTTGCAAAAAAAGAATTACTTGCAGAACGTTTTCCAATTGAAGGAAAGGTTTTGAAAAAAAAGAAAGAAAGATTTCCTAGGACTCATAAAACTTTGGCGGCGATTGATAAAGAAAAACTGTTGTCCGATAGCGAAGCTAGATGGAAATTGTTTACAGATGGGAAGATTTCCCTAGTTGTATCAAGTGATGGAAGCAACCGTGTGATTTATTACGGCAGAGAACTTTTTGATTATAAAAAAGGCGGCATTCATCTTGTTCTTTGGCTTGGCGAAGAAAAGGTAACGCTTGATGGGCGGGATGGATGGGAAAAATCTGTTGTTTTTGGCGCTTCATATATCGAATATCACTTGAGATCAGAAAAGAAGTCTATTTTGGTCAGGTTTGAACTAATTCCGGGCGAAAAAGTGCTTCTACTGAGAACGGAGATTCAAGGCTTTCGTGGTGAATGTTTGCTTGATTTTGAATTTGATGTGATTTTACAAAATGAAACCGAATATCGTTCTCATCCGGCGTTTCAAGCACTTTCCTTGGAAGCAACGTTGGCCAATCAGCATTTTTTTGTCACAAGAAGATCGAACGAAAAAGAAAAGGAAATGAATTTGCATTTTTTGTCTACCGATTCATTTGAAATTTCTCTAGAAAACAAAGCAAATGCAAAACAGTATTCGAAAAGGATGATGCTTTCTCCCACTGTGAAACTAAAGATTCCCTTAAATTCCTCTGGAAATGTAAAAAACGCCCTAATTATCGGGCCATCCGTCAGCAAAACTCCTCCTAAAAAAAGTTTCTTGGATGGTGCGCTATATCCAATCAATGAGATTACTGTAAGAGCAGCGGAAAACGCTCGACGCATCGAAAACATTTGTTTCTATGATAAAGAAACACGGGCTCTTGAGCAGGATTTGTTGCAAACATTTTTCTCTGAACAGAAGTTTTATTTATACTCGAAAACGCATTCAAAAGAACGGAATTTCTTGTGGCAATACGGCATCTCAGGAGATTTCCCAATGGTGTTGGTTGATCTTTCATTTGCTGACACATTGATGCTGCAAAAAGCAGAACAGTCGATACGTGTTTTGAAAAAGCTCATCTTAAGTGGAATGAAAGCAGATTTGGTCATTGTTCATACTTCTTCCGGTGAATACTTTGATCCTCTCCGCGATTCCTTGACACAAATGGTAATACGAAATCAAAGCGAATTTTTATTGGGAAAGCATCCAGGAATTCATTTTGTTGCTTTATCAAATGAAGAAGATATAAAATGGCTGATACTTGCTTCAAAAATTTCTTTTCATCAGCGAAAGGAATTAGCAACCGATGTTCCATCAAGAGAATTCAGCGTTTTAACAAAAAAATATACCAATCATGATCCAAATGCACCGGTTGTGATCTCGGAACAGAAGGAAATCATAATAAACAAAGAAGCATTTTCACCAAATGTTCCGTTTTCCCAGGTTGTTTCCAACCGAATTTGCGGATTTGTTTGTAATCAAAATTCCCTTGGATTTACTTGGTATCGAAATGCAGGGCTCGGTCGAATTACAAAATGGGATAATCTTCCAGAGGAAACGGACGGTGAAAAGATCTATCTACAGTTTCAGGGAAGGCACTATGACCTTTTGCAAATTGCCGATCAAGTGACTTATCGCAGACATTTTGCAATTTATCTCGGTAAAATCAATGACAACCGGTATCAGGTTATTGTTACAGCATCCGAACATCTTTGCGGAAAGATTATCTATGTCTCTCTTCCGAAAGAGCTCTTGAACTCTTCGCAACTTATTTTTTCGGCTATACCGGCTCTCGGCGCAATGCCAAAAAACAATGTTTTGATAAGAAGAGGAAAACAAAACGAGATTATTTTTATGCCAACTGTTTTTGGTGATTATGATACGATGGGATATTTTGTTGCAAAGGGAAGCCATTGTGATATTTTTCATGTTAAAGAGCGATTGTGTTTCTCCTACCAGGCAAAAGAAGAAAATCTCTGCTTTTTAGGTGGTTTTCATTCCGATTTGCATCTTGCTCATATTCTGAAGCAGATTGAGCAGAGGCCATTGGAAGAAATTCTGGAGGAGGAGAAAAAATTTTCCGATCAATTTGTCTTGAATGAATTGGATTCGAAGAAACACTGGATCCGATATCAAGTGACACACGCTCGCTTTTTCGGAAGGAGCGGTCTATATCAATCCAGCGGAGCATATGGTTTTCGTGATCAATTGCAAGATTCGTTATCCCTTATGCGTGTAGCACCGGGATACACAAAACGTCAGATCATAAGAGCAGCCTCCCATCAATTTGAGGAGGGGGATGTTCAACACTGGTGGCACACCGTTCGAAAAGTTGCCCGAGGTGATCCGGGAATCAGATCAAAATGTAGTGATGATTATTTGTGGCTCCTTTTTGTTACTGCTGAATATATCGAAGCCACCGGAGATCGGCAAATTTTAAATTGCAACGCTCCGTTTTTGAAGGGAAGTGAGTTAGGAGCGGAAAAAGATGAGGAGTACTATGTGCCGCAAATTGGAAAACCAGAGCCTCTTTTGGTTCACTTGGAACGAGCAGCAAATCTACTGATCGATAGAGGATTAGGAAAGAGTCATCTACCGTTTATTGGCACCGGGGATTGGAATGACGGAATGAATGCTGTCACCGGTGAAAGCACATGGCTTGGCTTCTTTGGCGCAATCTGCTTAAAAAAATGTTTGCCATGGCTTCATCATAATGTTCAGAAGCGCGCAAATGAATTTTTAATTACTTTGAACGCCGGTCTTAAAAAAGCCTTTAACGGATGCTGGTTTATCCGGGCTGTTCGAGAAAACGGAGTTGTTCTTGGAAATGATATTTCATTAGAATCGGAATGCAGCATTGATTTGATCACGCAAGCTTTTTCTGCTTTTTATGAATTAGAGTTTTGGGGAAGCGAGTTTAGTTTGCCGGAAGAATCTGTAAAAAAATCGCTGCTTGCTGCCTATGAAATTCTATTTGATCCCCAGAGCCGTACCACCAAATTGTTTACCAAGCCTTTTGTAAACACCGATCCCTCACCGGGATATATTCAGCGATATTGTGCTGGTGCGCGGGAAAATGGAGGACAATACACTCATGCAGCGGTTTGGTTTGCATTGGCTTTGCTTCAATACGGAAGAAAAACAAATGATCCGGATTTAATTGATAAAGGAAAAGCAATTGCCAAAAGTCTGGATCCTTTTATTAATGTTGATCAAAAGAATTATGTGAAATATCAATGTGAGCCTTACGTTCTTTGCGGCGATATTTACACATCTGATGGCCTAAAAGGACACGGTGGATGGAGTTGGTATACCGGATCTGCCAGCTGGTATTTAAAGCTATTGGATGAATTGGAAAAATTTTAATAAACAAAAAAGAGGAACTTTTGTTCCTCTTTTTTTATTTGTTCATAAGGTATTCAGTTAAAAGAATCTTAAATTTTTCTAAGGTCCGAATGGAAAAAGATTCATTCTTTTTATCCTTGTTTTTGCAGGGCAAAGCAAGGGAAAGGACCGGAATGCTTGTTTCGCTTACAACCGATGTTAATTTTGTTGTTTCCTGAGCGCTGACAACTGATGAATGGCGAATTTTCTCGTCTTGGCACAGCCTTTGGATTTTGCTTAACAATTTAGAATCAGAAAAAGCGCGTCCATCTTTTGCGAGAATAATCGGATCATTTGTGCTTTTTTCCATGCTCCCAAGAAGAATCAGATGATCCGGCTGGAATCGGCGAATTAAATTGATTTCTTTCGTGGCACGTGTGGCACTGCTACCAACAAAAGCAAAAAGAACTCGATGGTAAAACACTTGATTGGAAAGGGAAAGAAGCATAGATAAAAGAGCAAGCCGAGACGAGAACCATCCAGAAACTCTGCCGGCAGTTATTTTCAACTTGCTCGACAATTGAAAGGAATCGCCAATTCTGATATTTTCGCCCGTGACAAATATCTCTTCTTTAGAATCCTTCTCGTGTTCCAATGAAAATATAGCACCGTTTTCATTCGAAATACTCTCGCCCATAATATCCTCATCATTTAGAGTGCCGGTTTTAGCAAGATGTGCTTTTTTTAGATCGCAATGAAGGGCAAGAAATCCAGGAACATCAAGTGGAACTGCGATCATAATTGTAGAATTTGATGCAACACATGAAGACATCTTCTCTGTAACAACGCATCCATCCAAATCGGTATAAATGGAGAATCCTTTGTTCGAGAAAAAATCTTTCAGGTATTCAATCATCTGATTCTCGCAGCCGGAAACGTGATGAGCCTTTGAAAGAAGGGCAAGTCTTTCGATCATATTATTCTCCTTTCAAGTAGTTGACAATGGCAAAAAGCGCTGCTTTTGTTTGCTCAATATCCTCTGCCAAAACCAAGCCAACCGGCCCGTGAATATAGCGGCAAGGAACCGAAACTGAAATTGATTTCGAGCCAAAACCAACCTTTTCAATGGCAGAAGCTTCATTCCCACCGGTTCTCCTTGTTTTGGTCTGGCAAGAAATTTTCTTTTGATCAAGAAAATCAAATATTTCTCGTATCAAATCTCTTTGATAAACCGTCGCTCCGTCGGCAAAGGAAATTACAGGTCCTTTTTTCAAGCTGGAAACTGTGCGGTGAGCTGTGATGCCAAAGAGATCGTTCGCGGTGGTAGTGTCAATGGCAATTCCGGCTTCAAAGTGATTGTTTCTCATCACGGTACTGGCACCACGCAAACCGGTTTCTTCCTGAACGGTGAACACAAAGGTGCCATCGGTAATTTTCTTGGATGAAATCAGTTGGCAAAGAAGAAAACATCCTAAACGATTGTCAAAAGCTTTTCCTCTGAACACGTTTTGATCCCCATTCATTTTGGAAAAATCAGTAGAAAAGACAGCGCAGTCTCCAATGGAAACAATTCGTTCAGAAGCTTCTCGAGAGGTGGTCCCGATATCAATGTATAGATTTCGGTATTGATCTTGATGGGAAGCATCCTCTTTTGCATTCTTTGTAAGGTGAACTGGCTTAGCGCCGATTACGCCAATAAGCCTAGGATTTTGAAAACGTACTCTTTTGGACGATAGGTGCTTGGGATCAACGCCACCGATGGAAGAAAAACGAAGCTTGCCGTCGTCTTCGATACCGGTGATCATAAATCCCACTTCATCCATATGTGCGGCAACAAAAAGCTTTTCCTTTTGCCCCTTGGTAGCAATTAAATTGCCGATTCCGTCAATTTTTAAAGTATCGACATAAGGCTTGATTCTCTCGATGATCAAACCACGAACGGCATCCTCCATTCCCGAAGGACCGAAAGCGTTGCAGAGCTCTTCTAAAAACCGAACATCAGCCTCAATCAAAAAGAATCACCTCCTTTTGGGGAATTTCACAGTCATGAACTATGGCTAACAACAAATTGGCTGTATTTTTAATGTCATTTTCAGATACAATTTCTCCCGGGGTATGCATATTAAGAAGGGGTATAGAGATTACAACCGACGGAATGCCGCCATTTTCCAATTGAATAGCAGTGGCGCTGGTACCGGTTCCGCCCGGTTCCGCAATTACCTGAAAAGGAATTCCTTCTCTTTTTGCTACATAACAAGCCCAGTTTGACATTTTTCTTGATAGGGTGTCGGTATAAGAAACAGAGGGCCCATGATCCATTAGGATGCAGCTTGTGCGGTCCAAGCCCTCGCGAAAAGCAAATCCAACATCCACCACAAAGGCAGCATCAAGGTCAATATCACGGCAAATCTTTCTAACACCGCGGGATGTGGTCTCTTCGCCAACAGAAAGCAAAAGATAAACGTCGTTTTCGCAATTTACAACCTTCTCAAATGCCAAAAGTCCGGCAGCAACACTCGCTTTATTGTCGAACCCTCTGCCGGAAATTTTACCATCCGAAAGCTTAACCGGTTCGGCTGCAAACATAATAGGATCTCCGATTGAGACCATTCCTTTAAGTTTCTTTTTAGAAAGCATGCCGGTATCCAGGTAAACCTGTTCAACATTGAATTTCTCGTTTTTATCCTTTCCACCCGATAGGTGCGGAGGGGTAGAGGTAGCAATGCAAGAGACATTTTTCGTTCCGCAAACAGTAAATTCTGTTCCCGGTAAAATTTTTGCATCGATACCGCCGCATTCGACCACGGAGAGGAATCCACCCTCCAGAATATCTTTGACGCAAAGACCGATTTCATCACGGTGAGCCTCAATTAAAACTTTTTTTGGATTTTTACCAGTGCCTTTTTTGAAAAACAGAACATTTCCAAGTGCGTCAATTTCGGCGGTCGGAAAAAGAGAGGAGAGTTGCTTATGTTCGTTTTCACTGATCTCACGGCCGGAAACCGACGACAGTTCTGATAACTTCAAAAGGATTTCATAAATCGATTTCATTTATAACTCCATCACAAGTTTTTTAAAGTATTTTCCGCGTTCATCAAAATTCCGAAACAGATCGAAACTTGCGCTGGCTGGAGAAAGAACAACACAGTCACCTTTTTCGGCAGATTTCTCTGCCACCAGAACCGTATCGGAAAATGTTTTACAGATATGAATTTCCGGGGAACCGTCTCGATACTTTGCAGACGATTTTGTCGCGTTTCGGATCTTTTCAGCGGTTGCGCCACAGAGGATCAGCGTTTTTACATGTTCGCAAATTTCATCTCCTAAGGCAGAATAATCCAAATTTTTATCATAGCCACCGGCGATCATAATAATTTTATTTGAAAACGAACGAAGACAAGCCGTGGATCTTGCTGGAGATGAGTCAATCGAGCTATTATAAAACTTAACGCCGGAAATCTCTCGAACAAGCTCGATCCGGTGCTCCACGCCGCCAAAGGTTTCGGCAACAGCCAGGATGTGATCAACAGAAACGAATGGCAAAACCGCGGCGATTGCAGCCATATAGTTTTCTACATTATGCTTTCCGGGAAGAATGATTTGGGAAGCGGACATAACCTGGGAAACAACGCCGTTTTCTTGAGCAAAGATTTTTCCATCCCTGCAAAAAACAGCAGTATCCGAAAAGAGAGCATCCATATTTTTTGGCTCATAAGAAAAGAAAACTTTTTTGCCATTGGTCTGACAATTCTTTGTATGTTGATTGTCGAAATTCAAAACCGCTCTGCCGCACATATCTTGATGCTTCAGAATATTCTTTTTAGCATCAAAATACTCATCCATGTCGCGGTGCCAATCCAAGTGGTTCTCGGAAAGATTGGTAATGATGGCGACATCTGGGCTAAAACGACAATTCATCAACTGAAAACTGGATAGCTCCATGACAGCGAATTCATTTTCCGACTTGATTTCTTTTAATTGCGGAAGCATCGCTTTTCCAATGTTACCACCAAGTTTTACCTCATAACCAGCATTTGATAGAATTTTTGAAACAAGAGTGGTAGTGGTTGTTTTACCGTCGCTTCCTGTTATGGCAACGGTTTTGCATGGAGCAAACTGCAAAAAAAGCTCTGTCTCACAAGTAACAAGCAAGCCGCGTTTCTTTGCTTCTTCAAACGGAGGAATGTCCGGACGAACCACTGGCGAACGAATGATGATATCCTCCTGCAGATCAGAAAGATATCCATCGCCCAAAACAATTTTTGCACCGGCGTCTCTGGCTTGCAGAATTTGCGGATCGTCGTCTGTTTTCTTTAAATCCCGAACCGTGACGGAATTTGCTCCTGCTTCGTACAAAAAAGAGACGAGTGGGAGATTGGAAACACCGATTCCGATCAAGGAAATGCTTTTATTTTTTACAAATTCAGATAGTGAATCATACCCTTTTTGTTGTGTCATAAACCGTTACCTCAAATTTTGTTATAAATTTATTATATCTTAAAAAAATAATTATTCAATATATTTGACAAAAATATGTAATTGGGGTATACTATTTGTGTTTATGACTAGGTGGGGCGATCGCGCTTTGCTTTCGAAAGATACAAAGTGAGGAAAGTCCGGGCTTCGCATGGCAAGGATAACGGATAACGTCCGCCGAAGGTGACTTTAGGGAAAGTGCAACAGAGAGATACCGCCGGGAAACCGGTAAGGGTGAAAAGGCGAGGTAAGAGCTCACCGACTTCTATGGTAACATAAAAGTCCTGTAAACCCTATCCGAAGCAACACCGCATACAGAACAGGCTCCGCCATTACCGGCCAGGTAAGTTCTAGAGGTGGCTTGAGGCAAAGAGCAATCTTTGTCCTAGATAGATGATCGCTGGTGCTTTATGCATTACAGAACCCGGCTTACAAGCCTAGTCATATATTCATTTTTTTGGACGTTTTTGTTAAGGAGGTTTCTATGATCGGCTTTGATAAAGAAAAAACAATTACTTACAAAGTTGCAAAAGAGGAAGAGGAATTTGTTCGCAAAACTTTGTCCAGTGTGTATGAAGCTTTGATTGAAAAAGGCTATAACCCTCTGAATCAGCTGGTGGGTTATATTTTAACCGAAGACCCGACTTATATTACCAATTACAATAACGCCCGTACTTTGATTGCAAAAATCGAGCGTGATGAATTGTTGCGCCATTTGCTTAAGAGTTATTTGAACATTTAGAAAGGGATTGATAGTATGGCAGTTGAAATCACAGAGTATACTTCTTATTGCGGTAAGCCGCTCGTTAAAAATGGCAACATCATTTGTTATGGCAATCCGGCTCGAAAGGCAATTTTAGTTCTGACCGTTTTAACCACAAAGGATTTTCACGGAACCGAAATTCCCGATATGATCTTCGTTCAGGTTCAGGATACTAAAACCGGCGAAATTCTGAAGCAATCGGAAAAATTCGGACTTTATGAAGCTCTGGACTTTGGAAAAGTTTGGCTTGATAAGGAATTGAAGAAGTAATTGCAATTCGTGCAAAAGATGCGCCGTCAAAGGGTATGTTTTGCACGTTTGTTTTTTTGGAGTTTAATATGAGGATTTCTTTTGGCGTCGGCGACACTTTAGAATTAAAAAAGAAGCACCCCTGCGGCGGGTATTTGTTTTCTGTTTTGTTCACAGGCAGTGATGTGAAAATTCGCTGTAATGCCTGCGGTAGAGAAATGGTTGTTTCCCGCATCAAATTGGAAAAAAACATAAAATCTGTATCCATCGGAGATAAGAATGCTTGATAAACTAAAAAAAACAGAAGAGAAATACCTATCAATTGAGAACCTTTTGGGCGATCCCAGTGTAATCGGTGATCCTGAACGTTCGCGACAGTTAATGAAAGAATATAAAAATCTTACTCCGATTGTGGAGGCTTACCGAAGGCTTTCCGATGTAATCAAATCGCAAGCTGAAGCCAAAATGATTTTAGATGAAAAGCCGGATGCTGATCTTGCTGAACTGGCCCAAGAGGAACTTGCCGATGCGCAAGAAAGTGAAAAGCAGATTTTAGAGGAAATTAAAATTTTGCTCCTTCCCAAGGATCCTAATGATGATAAGAATGTTATCGTTGAGATTCGTGCTGGTGCCGGCGGGGAAGAAGCGGCTTTGTTTTCCGGTGTTCTTTACCGTATGTACTCTATGTATGCCCAAAACTGCGGTTGGAAGAGCGAAGTGATCGATTCCAACGAAACAGAACTTGGCGGTTTTAAGGAAATTTCTTTCGTTATCGAAGGCGAAGGAGCCTATTCGAAGTTAAAATATGAAAGCGGTGTTCACCGTGTTCAGCGCGTTCCGGAAACGGAATCCCAGGGAAGAATTCAGACTTCTACCGTTACGGTAGCGGTACTTCCGGAAGCGGAAGAGGTGGAAGTTCAGATCAACCCTCAAGATTTAGAGATTGATACTCACCGAGCCAGTGGTGCCGGCGGTCAGCATGTCAACAAAACCGATTCTGCTATTCGTATTTTGCACAAGCCTACCGGAATTGTTGTAGAGTGCCAGGATGAACGTAGTCAATTGAAAAACCGCGAAAAAGCAATGAAGGTACTTCGTTCTAAAATCCACAATCTTGAAATTGAAAAACAAAACGCCGAAATTTCCAGCGCCCGTAAAAGCCAAATCGGTTCCGGTGACCGTAGCGAAAGAATTCGCACATATAACTATCCCCAGGGGCGTGTCAGTGATCATCGTATTGGTTTGACCTTGCATTCTATCGAAAATATTTTAAACGGTCGCTTGGATGAAATCATCGAAGCTTTGGCAACAGCTGACCGCGTGAAACAACTGGAGAGCGATCATTTTTCATGAAAACAGAAATTTTAAAAATTGATTCGAAAAACATCGACATTGCCTTATTATCCCGTGCCGGAAACATTATCGCCGATGGTGGCCTTGTTGCATTTCCCACAGAAACTGTATATGGCCTTGGCGCCAATGCTTTAGATGGCCCTGCCTGTGATCGAATTTTCGAAGCAAAGGGAAGGCCGCATGACAATCCCTTGATTGTTCACGTTCTCACCCCTTCTGATTGCCAGAATTATGCTGATACAGATTCAAGCCCACTTTTTCAGAAGTTATCTGAGCGTTATATGCCTGGTCCTCTTACCATTATTTTGCCGAAACGCTCCATTATTCCGGATTCCGTGACGGTAGGCCTTGATACGGTTGCCCTTCGTTGCCCAAAGCATCCGATTGCTCGCGAATTGATTCGGCTTTCCGGTGTTCCCATTGCAGCCCCTTCCGCCAATCTTTCCGGTAAGCCCAGCCCAACTAACGCACAACATGTTGTTTCTGATATGAATGGAAGAGTGGATATGATCATCGACGGAGGATCCTGTGATGTTGGATTGGAATCGACTGTTATTTCTTTAAAAAACGACTGCATTCATTTGCTTAGACCTGGCTTTGTAACCCTTTCTGATTTAAAGTCAGTGACTGAAAATGTTATCGTTTCCGATGCAGTCCTTTCCGCACTTTCCACAAATGAAAAGCCCGAGTCCCCCGGCATGAAATATCGACACTATGCACCAAAAGCTGATTTAACAATGGTGGATGGGGAAGAGGAGAAGGTAATTTCCTTCTTTCAAGCGAAAATTTCCGAGGGGTGCGGTATTCTTTGTTTCGATGAGGATTTACAAAAATTCAAAGACAGCAAAGATCTTGCTGTTTCCTTTGGATCACGCGGCGATCTTCTAAGCCAGGCGAACAAACTTTTTGACGCTCTTCGTTCCTTCGATGGAAAAAACGTGCCTCATATTTATGCCCGTTTTACCAGTCGCGAGGATTTAGGACTTGCTATTTCCAATCGTTTGCTTCGTGCGTGCGCGTTTGATCTGATAAAATTGTGAGGCAATATGAAAATTATTGGAATATGCGGTAGAAGCGGTTCAGGAAAAAGCACCGTTTCGGCACTTCTAAATAAAAAGGGTGTGCCGGTTTTGGATTGCGATGTTATTTATCACGATTTGGTAAGTTCTCCTTCCGATTGCTTGCTGGCTATTGGCGATCATTTTGGCAGCCACGTTATCCGTTCCGGAGCTTTAGACCGTAACGCTTTGAGAGAAATTGTGTTTTCGGATGAAAAAAAACTCTCAGAACTCAATCGGTTGACCCATCCTTTTATACTGGATGAACTAAAAAAACGCTTAGAGAAGCTTTCTGCTCAAGGCTCAAATTTGTGTGTAATTGATGCGCCTCTTTTTTTTGAGGCAGGACTCGAAACTTGGTGTGATGTTGTATGTGCGGTAGTATCAAATGAGGATCTTGAAATTCAGAGAATTTGCCAGCGGGATCATATTGCTCCAACGCTTGCCAAGGAGCGCATTGACAAACAGATTTCCAATCAGTTTTTAAAGAGCCGTGCGGATTTTGTGATTGAAAACAACGGCGATTTAAATGAACTTGAAAACGCTTGCAATGATTTGATCAAAGCAGCATTCAAATAAACCGAAATTGAAAATAACGAAAGGAATTTTTATCATGGATAAGAAGAATAATCTCTGCGAAAAACTTTGCTACAAACCAAAAGACGCTTCCAAGTGCTTTTCAAAGGAAAAAATCAAACTGGCTTTTGATTTTGCCGAAGGTTATAAAAACTTTTTGGATTCTGCAAAAACAGAAAGAGAAGCCGTTCGTTTTGCTGTAACTTTGGCAAAAGAGAAGGGATTCCGTGAATTTGAATACGGAAAAAAATATTCTGCCGGTGATAAAATTTACTATGTAAACCGTGACAAAGCCCTGATTTTGGCAAATATCGGTAAAAAAAGTCCGGAAGATGGATTTGGCATTATTGCTTCTCATATTGATGCTCCTCGCATTGACTTGAAGCCCAGTCCCTTGTGTGAAATGGAATCCATTGCATACTTCAAAACCCACTATTATGGCGGTGTTAAAAAGTATCAGTGGCCTACTGTTCCGTTGGCTTTACACGGCACTGTTGTATTAGCAAATGGCGAAAAAGTTGAAATTTCAATTGGAGAGGATGATCAGGATCCCATTTTCTATATTACCGATCTTTTGCCTCACCTTGCACAAGATCAGATGAAACGTGTTGCCGGCGAATTGACTCCCGGTGAAAGCCTGAAAGCAATTGTCGGAAGCCTCCCGGTTGAGGAAGAAGACATCAAAGAAGCAGTAAAACTTAATGTTTTGTCCATTCTGAACCAGAAGTATGGCATGGTCGAAGAGGACTTTATTTCATCCGAATTGATTTTGGTTCCTGCTATGAAGGCAAGAGATGTTGGCTTTGACAGAAACCTAATTGCTTCCTATGCACACGATGACAGAGTGTGTGCATATCCATCCTTGATCGCGATGCTTGATGCTGTTGATCCCCAGTATACCTCTGTTTTGGTTTTGGCTGACAAGGAAGAGATTGGTAGCAGCGGCAACACCGGACTTGACACAAACTATCTCTACGATTTTCTGGTAGAGCTTTGTGGAGAACAAAACCCTCGCCTTGCACTGCGTAATTCCTGGTGCTTGTCTGCTGATGTGAATGCGTGCTTTGACCCCTTGTTCCCTGAGGTTTATGAAAAACAAAATAGTTCTCTCTTAAATCACGGTGCTATTATTACAAAATATACCGGTTCTCGCGGCAAGAGCGGTACTTCCGATGCCAGTGCAGAGTTTATGGGTAAAATCCGCAACATTTTGAATCAAAATGATGTTGTTTGGCAGATTGGTGAGCTTGGCAAAGTGGATCAAGGCGGTGGCGGTACAGTTGCAAAATATATCGCTAAATTAAACATTGATGTTGTTGATCTTGGCGTTCCCGTTCTTTCCATGCACGCTCCTTATGAGGCTGTATCCAAACTTGATGTTTATAGCACTTACGAAGCCTGCTTTGCATTCTTCAACAGAGACTGATAATGAATAAAAAAACAGTTCTGCCGGAGCTGCTTGCTCCGGCAGGAAATTTTGAAAAAATGGAAGCGGCATTTCGCTTCGGTGCCGATGCTGTTTACCTTGCCGGCAGTCGTTTTGGAATGCGCGCCGGTGCTGATAACTTTTCCAACTTGGAGCTTTTTTCCGCTGTAGAATTTGCTCACAAAAACGAAAAAAAGGTCTATCTCACTCTCAATGTAATGCCGAGAGAGGATGATTTTCTCGCTCTGGAAGAGTATTTGGAAATGATATCTGAAGTGAAACCGGATGCCGTCATTGTGGCAGATCTTGGCGTTCTTCGCCTTTGCAAGAAAAAAATCGAAAATATTCCCATTCACATTTCGACTCAAGCCGCTACGGTTAACTCACATTCCTGTAATATGTGGTACGATTTAGGTGCAAAACGTATTGTTTTGGCACGCGAATTATCACTTCGTGATATTGAGGCAATCAAAAAGAACATCCCGGATGATTTGGAACTGGAAACCTTTGTCCACGGTTCTATGTGCGTCTCATTCTCGGGCAGATGTATGCTTTCTGAATATTTTACCGGAAGAGATGCTAATAGGGGAGCGTGCACGCAGCCTTGCCGTTGGCAGTACCGTTTTTACGAAGAAAAACGGCCAGATGATGTTCTTACTTGCGAAATTTATCCGGAAGGCAGTTATATTTTTGGTTCTAAAGACCTCTGTATGATCGAGCATTTAAAAGAATTATGTGATGTTGGTGTTGATAGTCTTAAAATCGAAGGCCGAATGAAAAGCGCATATTATACTGCGGTTGTAAGTAATGCATACAGAATTGCACTTAAAAATGGCTCTTCCGCAGATATTCCTTCTCTTGTTCGGGAATTGGAGTCTGTTTCTCACCGTGAATTTTGCACAGGATATTTTTTCGACCCCAAAATGCAAAATAGTCATTTTGCATCCAATAGCGGTTATATCGGCGAACAATCTTTCCTATGCAGTGTACTTGACTTTAATGAAAACGACAGTATCGCCAAATGCCGTCAAAAGAACAAGTTTTCTGTCGGGGAAAACTGCGAATTTTTAACACCAGGACTTACCGGACAGCATCTAGATGTTTTGCAAATGTTTGATGACAAAATGAACCCAATTGAATC
Organism: Eubacteriales bacterium; assembly: GCA_045541915.1. Taxonomy (GTDB): domain Bacteria; phylum Bacillota; class Clostridia; order Oscillospirales; family SIG627; genus RGIG5579. The sequence goes on along the minus strand of JAZQJZ010000014.1, from coordinate 35,825 downwards.
ATGCCAACATCCGCAGATGGTTTTTTATATTAAAACAAACCAGAGGCTTCATACAGGTGATATCATCCGTAAGCGCTATTAAATTTTGTATAATTGGTGATTTGCTATATGGAACAATTAAAGAGAGAAGATTTTAACGACGTGATTCTTTCTGGAGAGGTTAGTTTGATTTTCTTCTACAAGGCATACCATTCCATAAGTACGCTCTCCCTTGAATCTATCCGTGAAGTTGATCAGTTGATTGGTAAGAGCTTTAAGACATATTCAGTTGATGTTGACCTTGAGCCTGAAATCTGCGACGCATTGAGTATACAACACGCTCCTGAGTTTATTTGCATAAAAAACAGCAAGGTGCACAAGAGAGCTACAGGCTTCTTATATTCCAATCAAATTTTAGATTTGCTGAAGTAGCAAACAAATATTAAACATAAAAAGCAAACATACAATTACTGTATGTTTGCTTTTTATGTTGCGAAGTACGCTGAACAACGCGAAACAACGATGAAAACAAGTGAATAACCGAAATGGATAGCAGCATTAGGAATTCCATCTAAATCTCCATTCCCTAGATTAGACAAAATTTGCATTTTGTCTAATTGTATATTAAATTTTTGAGGTTATGAAAGTGAGAATGTCAGGTTCGCCCCTATTTCAATTGGCGAATCGCTTTGACCATGTGGTGTTAAGCCTGAAGCATTATCATTTTTAGGAGATTGACGTAGGATCATTTTTTGGGAATTAAAGTACTCCAAAATATTCCCCTGACACGCTTTTGCAACTTCGATGTCCATATTGGTATTTTCGATTATAATTCCATCATCCTTCCGGATTCCAAGTGCAACAAATGTTTTTTGTTGAAACAAAAACTTGATAGCATCCCCGTTACAGAATTGGTTTTCCTCTATAGCATATTGAACATCCGATTCATTCCAAACAGCACCTCCCAATTTTATTTTCAGTAATTTTAAAAAATCATGGGCGTTTGCTTTTTTGATTGATATGTTCTGCATAAGTGTTACATCAGAAAAATGCGTTTCTTTAATATAGTATGTATAGGTGAAACCTAAATTTTGATATAAATCCTCAAGTCCCGGAGTCGGGAGACAAATATTCGTGAAGCCTGCAGTTTTAGAATGGTTTAAAACTGTTTTGACAAGAGATCTAAAATAGCCCATTTTTCGAAAATCCGGGTGGATGCACGCCGCGTACCAGTATAAAGCTTTTTGTTGCGGAAAAACAGTACATGGTAGCAAGTGGACCATTCCAATAAGTTTTTTGTCAACAAAAGCGAGCGGCGTCTTTCTAGCACAAAAGCGCTTCGAAAAATACAGATCCAGATAGTCATCAGAATCATGAAAACAGCATTTCCACAATTCACGAATAGCAGGTAAATCCGCGTTCCTTGCAACTCTAATCTTCAAAACAGACTCCTTTTTTTGATAATTCTAAAAACTCTACACATAATAAATTCGAGGTGAAATTTATGATTTATGAATACGAGTGCAGAAAAGACTGTATACACAGAGTCAATGGATCTTGCCGGTTTCATTACGATACAATAAACAGTATTTTCAATGGAGATGTGCGCCCCTGTATCTATTTTTCATCAAACAGACAAAAAGATGCGCCATCTCTCCCCTACTCCAACATCCTTTTGAATTAATATTATCGTTCAAAAGGTGCTTTGTCAAGTTTTGCTGAGGTTAATACAATGAAAAACAAATCGTATAAACAATATACAATTCGACATAGCAAGAAATCACCAGTGATCAAAGATTGCATTTGGGCTTTTTTTGTCGGTGGCGGCATTTGCACTTTTGGGAAGGTGCTATTGAATCTATATCAAAGTATGCAAATCAATGAAGAAACTTCAAAGAAGCTTGTTTCTATAACACTTATTTTCTTTGCTTGTCTTTTTACCGGAATTGGCTGGTTTGATAGTCTGGCAAAAAAAGCGGGTGCGGGAACCTTAGTGCCAATCACCGGTTTTGCCAACGCAATGTGTTCTCCTGCAATTGACAACAAAGCAGAGGGCTTTGTACTCGGGCTTGGCGCAAAGATGTTTACCATTGCGGGTCCGGTCATTGTGTATGGTACGGTGGCAAGTGTGGTGTATGGGGTTATTTACTGGATAACCACATTATTCTAATGAAAAAGGCTTGACCAAATCGGTCAAGCCTTTTTTGTGATTTATGTGGAATTATCTATATCCGAGTCCACCGCTGCTACGAGCTGTTGGACAAACACCAGGACAATCTACATAATTACAATGATATATCATTGCTGAACCACTTTCCTTTGTGCAAATGGCACCATTGCGGAATTTGCAGTAAAGTATTTTTGTGGGCTCTGTATCATAGGATGGTTGAGAGGCCGGTTGGTCATCAAATCTGTCAATATTATTAACGACAGATTTGATAGCAAGTTCTAGTGTTCCGCTGTATTCTTCGGGCAGGTTACCTGTTTTTTGAACATCCCTTAAATCACTCAGCATCTGTTTCCATTGGCTTTTTGTATTACTTTCATACTGCAATCTGCTAAACAACCACAAGAACTGACATTCTGTTTTAATATCTAACTTTCCTAATGTTGCAATCTGTCTTGCTACATCGAAATATTTTGCAGCATTTTCTGCAATTTCTTCTTTTTCCTCTGCGGTATACATATCGGACAACCAATCTGAAAGCAGGTTTTTTCCTAAATAATAACACGCACTTACACTGCCAAGTTTTGCGGCTTGCTTCATCAATTCTTCATTGACCGGATTAGAGGCAATGGCTTCTTCGTACATCTTCTCTCCACCAAGCATATCAGCCAAGATATTCTCTTGTATTTGTTCTACTTCTTCGTTTTGTTCTGCATTTTTGGATTCTTCGCATTGTATATGTTCTTCGGGCGACTCTTCTATATCTTCGCTGTCTTCTTCCTGTTTAATGTTTTCTGATGTGCTTTCTGCAGATTCTTCGGTTTCTGATTCAGAAATAATGGAGTCAAACTCAGCTTCAATTTTGATTTCTTGCGTTTCCCAGCAATCTTTCTTCCAAAAAGGCTTTACCACGGCTATAAATAATCCACGGAAGATAAACAAAATAATGTACGATAAAAAACCGTAGCAGATACCTGCAAATACTTTTCCGCCTTGAACGCCCATAGCAATTGATATTATCAGAGCAAAAAGTAAAAACCAGCATATGTTACTGAAGTTGTCGGAAGCTCCTTTGATTCGCTGTTTAGCATTATCAAAGAACTGTTCTTTTAATTTTGTCATATTACTAAGGTTTTCTTCTTCTGATAACACCAACGAATGGGATTGTTTTACAGGATGGAGCATTGCAAAGATTGTCGTAAAGAGAATTGCTATCAGCGACGAGCAAACACCTAATGCTACGATGGTCATAGGTGCAGAAAAACCAAATTTAGCAAGTAAAGAAGAAGAATATTGCCATATAGGAGTAATTAAAAATATATTAATTATCTCTGCCTGTTCCGGCGAATATAAATAAGTTACCGCTATTCCATAAAATGCAAGCAAAGAACCTATAACTGTAATTAATGCCATCTTGTTCCGTGCAAAACGCTCTATTCTTGCGCGTTCAATAGACTGATGCCAAAAAAGCGATGTCTGCTCTCTTAGTTCCTGATATGTCATAATACATCCTCCCGTAAATAAAAAGTGCGGCTACCGAAGTAACCGCACAAAAAACGCAAACTCCGATAGTCGCCAAACCAACTCCGCAGAAAGCTAACACTTTATACCTACAGAATCAGAATTTGCATTTTTATCAAATTCATTCTATGGGCCGAAAGCGTATAATATCCCTATAAAATATACCTTCTGCATTATTTAGTTGGTTTGTCATAGTTAATATAACACTTTATCAGAGAAAAATCAATATTTTATAAAAACTAATGGGTCCTATATTGACAGCAGCAGAGGGTATGATTCTCGGGGTTGGTGCAAAGATGTTCTCTTGTTGCGGTGCCCGGCATCTTCCCTACCGACAGCGCGGCTTCGTCATCTGCCGACCGCGGCCACTCGCTCAGGTCGCTGCATCCGCCACCGGCGGCGCTTCCATCGCTCCCCATTGCCGGGCCGGTGATTGTGTATGGCGTGTCCGAAGGCGTAGTGTTTGGAAGCGTATGTTGAATTAAACCTTGAAAAGAGATACCACCTGTGATACAATCATTGTAATTACAAGGGAGGCGTGGGCTATGAAAACGATACTAACTGGTGAATTCTTTCACGAAACCAATCGTTATGCGCAGGGAATTACCGACATGGAGATGTTTCGCAGACGCAATTTTAGCTGTGGCATCGAAGACATCCGAGAGAGATATCAAGGATCTAAATCGGTAATTGGTGCTTATTTTGATGTGTTTGATCCTTTGGATGACTACCGTTTTGTTGCCCCTGTCACTTTAGGCGCTAGTCCCGGCCCGGTAGTTACTCAGGAGGTGTGGGAGTTCTTTATGGACAAAATCGCTACTGCAATTGAGCAAGAGAAACAAATTGATGCAGTTCTGCTTTCTTTGCATGGCGCTATGGTGACTGAGGAAATGGAGGATGCCGAGGGTGAGATATTGGAGCGATTGCGTAAGATGCTTGGACCCGATGTGCCCATTATGGCGACGTTGGATCTGCATGTGAATATGACACAAAAGATGGTGGATCATGCAGATGCATTGTTTGTTTTTGACCGCTATCCCCATATTGACTCCTACGAAACCGGTCTTCGTGCCGCAAACTGTATGCACGACACGCTAGAAGGCAAACAAACACCGGTTATGGCTTGGAAAAAACTGAATATGATCCTGCCCTATATGCCGGATCAAGAGCCTGTGTTTGCACCTTTTTTGGCTCGCGCACAAGCCCTGCGCGAAAGTGAGAAAATGATCAATGTAAATATCTGCCACGGTTTTTTTGCTTCGGACATTTATGAGCAAGGTGTTGCGGTGATTTCCGTATCCGACGGAGATCCGGTATTGGCGCAAAAAACAGCTGACGATTTAGGTGACGATATTTTTGAAGCGAGAAGGAAGCTGCGCCGTGAGTTTTATACTGCAAAGGATGCTGTTCAAGAAGCACTGAACAGCGACCGTTTTCCAGTGGTGTTGGCGGATGTCTCTGATAATCCCGGGTCTGGCGCCTCAACCGATTCCACACTCCTGCTGAGAACAATGCTGGAAATGAAGGTAACCGATGCAGCAGTTGCTGTTATATATGATCCAGAAACAGTTGAGCAGGCCATCTCCGCCGGCGTAGGTAGTACGATTGGTGTGAAATTAGGTGGCAAGGTTGTTCCGCAGCTTACCGGAGGTCCTATCGAATGTAATGCCTATGTAAAGGCAATCACCGACGGCCGGTTTCGGAACCGCGATGAAATGTACAAGGGTGTAATCGCTGATTTCGGTCACTGTGCACTTTTGCAGATTGATGGGGTTCAGGTGATTGTGTGCACTTATCATGCACAGCCTTATGATTTGGAGATTTTCCGGCATATTGGTATTCAACCGCAGGACATGAAGATCCTAATGGTTAAATCCGCTGCCCATTTTCGCGCCTCTTACGGCAAAATCGCGGCTAAGATTATCGATGTAGAGGCACCGGCGGAAGCACCGCAAAACCCCGAAATGCTACCTCTTGAAAGAAGTCGCCGTCCTATTTTCCCGTTGGATGATATATAAAATCTAAAAAAGCTTGACCGAAAGGTCAAGCTTTTTTACAACAGATTTCCATGATCGTCAAACGGCAGGAAATAGGGCGCGGTCAGCACTTGCATATTTTCTTTCAGCTCCGGGAGCATTGCCTCGGAAATTTCAAATTCCGAGAGTGCCAGCGTGTTTTTAATGCAAATGATTCGGGGGTTTTTCTGATCAATGCGATTGCAGGTACGCAAACACAATTGGATGGCGGCGCGGTCGCAGGACATGATCATGGGAATCTTAGAGAAACCCAGAGAGGTGGAGGTGATGGAATTGGGATAGATCATATCCAGGTTCAGTTGGTCAAAAAGTCTGCGGGTGATGGCATCTGCGGCGCCCATTCCATAGCCGTTGCCGTGGGTCTGGGGAGTCAGGGACAGAATACACCGCCGTTGGGCGTTGATGCCGCCGGTCATACCGGGTGTGGCAAATACGCCGGTAATATTGGGGTCCATACCGCCGTTTCGATGTAAATGCCTATATTCGAGGTGTTTTACTTTGTCCTGAAAAAATTGATCCGATTCGAAAAAAATGAATGGGTCCTATCTGCACACAAGCAGAGGGCTTCATCCCCGCCCTAGGGCTAAGATTTTTACCATCGCCGGCCCGGTAATCGTGTACGGTACGGTGGCGAGCGTGGTTTATGGCTTGATTTATTGGATTTGTAAAATTCTTTAAAAATGAGCAACTATATTGGTTGCTCATTTTTAGTAGTGTCGATATTCTCTTGGACTTAAAGATGTATGTTCCTTAAACTTTTTACTGTAATAACCAATACTGTTGAATCCTACTCGTGCTGCTATTTCAGAAATCGACATATCAGTATTTTTCAAAAGTGATTTTGATTTATCTATTCGATACATACATAAATAGTTTTGAAAGCAACAACCGAAATTTTTGCGAAACAGACGACAAAAATAACTATTGTTCATATGTAGGTGATTTGATATATGCATAGATGTAATATCGGCGTAGAAATTATGTGCAATATAGTCAACAATCTGATAATATATAGATTTATTAACTGATGATGTGGTATTGAATATACGTTCATCATCTATTAATCTTGCAAAAAGAAGCATTAAATTTCCAATAACTCGAAGTTCCCAGGATTTTGCTTTCTTTTCATTTGCTTTAAATGCGTTTTTTATAAATTCTGCACCGATTTTATCATTTTTTACTACACTTGTTATATCGAGTGTTCCGCCTTCAAGTTTTTCTTTTAGATTTTTATCATGTAACAATTCCAAATCAAAGCAAATACAGTAATGATTAAAGTCGAAATCGGATAAAATCGTATAACGATGAGGAACAAAGGGGGATATAAAAATAATATCTCCTTTTTCAATTTCAAAAGATTTTGTATCAATATATACTTTGGCTTTGCCATTTAAAACTAACATGATTTCTATTTCTTTATGAATATGAAAAAGTGTATCTATATTATTTTTCAGTATATTCCTTTTGTGGTTTCTGGTATTAGTTGCAAATGGAATAGTGGTGTATTTCATTTTAAGATCTTCTATCAGCATAAAAATCCTTTCAAGTCAATACAGTTATAATATTTGTCAAAAGCATTATAGTAGAAAACTACTTAAGTACGATATAATTATAAAAGAAACTCAAACGATTTTCAAGGAGGAAATTATGTTAAATAAAAGAAATTGGAAAATCATATATACCTCGTATTGCGGTATGGAGAAAAAGGCGGTTGAACTAATCTATAAGGAAATGGGTGCTCTGATTTTAAGGGATCAGGGTCGATATACGATTCATGTATTAGAATGTGAAAAAGCTGAAACTGCAATTAACAATAAAAATTCAGTTGTCATTGGTTTATATAACGAAAATTTGATTATTCAAAAGTATATAGAGCGTACTGAAATTAAAGAGGACGGTTATGTTGTAAAGGTTATGGATAACCCCGAAAACGAGGGGCAAAAAATCGTTCTGATAACCGCAAACGACTCTGCCGCACTATTTTACGGAGCGGTGGATTTTGTGGATGATTATTTTGTAAAAGCTGCACCACGGCACGGTGCCTTGCATCTTGCCGATGAAGTTTTCGAAGGAAATCTGCCCGATTACTATACTTCGTCAGCGCCAGCAATAAAAACACGTAGTGTTTTCACTTGGGGACATCCAATCAACGATTATAGAGAGTATATTGAAAATATGGCACGTTTAAAACTCAATCAACTGATTATATGGAATGACTTTGTTCCGCTTAATGCAAATGACATTGTGGAATATGCGCACGAATTCAATATAAAAGTGATTTGGGGCTTTGCTTGGGGCTGGAGTAGAAATTGTACCAATATTGATTTGGAAGCATTTGATAAACTTACAGACAATATTGTTAAAACATACGAAGAACAGTATAAGGATACGGGGGCTGACGGAATCTATTTTCAATCGTTTACCGAACTGCACACCGATAAGATTGGAAATAAAATCATAGCAGAATCAGTAACCGATTTGGTAAACCGGGTTTCGAGTAAACTTTTAGAAAAGTATCCACATTTGTTTATTCAGTTTGGGTTGCATGCCACTTCCGTGAAAAATCATCTTGAATTTATATCTAAGGTTGACAAGCGTGTTGAGATAATGTGGGAAGATTGCGGCTCTTTCCCTTATGGATACCATCCTTACGTACACGACGAAAAAGAATTTGAGAAAACTGTGGAATTCACTGATAAAATGCTCACACTTCGCGATAACGGTCTCGTTAGTATGTTGTTCAAAGGATTTATGACATTAGATTGGATAGGTGACCGTTTTGTTCATCAGGAAGGACCGTTTGTTTTGGGTGAGTCATCACCGCATGTTATTCAACACGATATTGAAATGCTTAAACCGATTTGGCGCAGACTTCAGAGCGGATGGTTACAAAACGGCGAATATGCGCATAAAATGGCTAAGCATATTTTTGAACACGGTAATAGAGACGTAACGGTCGGTATGGCAGGTCAGTTCGCAGGTGGAATGTGGTTCCCCGAGGCGCTTTGTGCCCAGATACTTTGGGAATGTGACAAACCGTATGCTGAAATATTTGATAAGGTTTCAAAACGCAGAAGCGTAGACATTGTTTAAAGGTGTGACAAATATGAAATGTCTCTTTCTGCATTACTGATGAGATCGCAACCGAATTGAAATATTAAGCGGTAAAACATAAAGAATCTTTACAAAATTACTGCGTTCTATATTGACAGCAACCGAAGGCTTCATCCTGGGCGTCGGCGCAAGGATATTCACCATCGCCGGGCCGGTCATCGTATATGGCCTAAGCGCCAGTGTGGTGTATGGATTGATTTATTGGATATAATCAGGCCGTGATGAATGGAGAAAAAATGAAATACGAAGATTTAGAACAAGCAATTAAAGAGCTTGAGCCATTTTATCTAGATTTCCTGGTGAAAATCTGTTCCATTAAAGTCCAACGCCGCTAAAGAAAGAAATTGACAAATGCTCCGATTTGATCATTGATATTGCAAAGAAAAGAAAGTAGGATATTGAAATTCTCCCTCTTGTGAATGCCGGTATCCTGTTTACATTACAATGAACCCTGAAATCAAAACAGCCCCCGTAGCTGCGTACATTACAGCAGAAGTCATCCCCTGTCTGAATAACGCCGGTTCTATTGGAAAAGGTGCTCACGAGCTCAATGAATTTATTTATAAAGACTCCGTTGCGCATATTGCAAAGCGCCTTGCGGTGATTACGGCATAACTAAAATAAATTTTATTTTTTTTCAAAAATATATTGAAGACAGAAAAAAATTGTAGTATAATACCTCTGTTGTGGATCAATCATTCTCTGCACAGATTCTATTTTGAGGTGGAAAATTGTTATGATGGAAAACAAAAGAAGAGTTGGTACCGTTTCCCGCGGTATCCGTTGCCCCATTATCCGTGAAGGCGATGATCTGGCAAAAATTGTTTCTGATAGCGTATTAGAAGCAGCTGAATGCGAAGGATTTGAACTTCGGGATCGCGATGTGATTTCAATGACGGAATCCATCGTTGCTCGCGCGCAAGGAAACTATGTTACGGTTTCTGATATTGCAAATGATGTCAAGAACAAATTGGGTGGCGGAACCATTGGTGTTATCTTCCCTATTCTTTCCAGAAACCGCTTTGCTATCTGCTTAAAAGGGATTGCAATGGGCGCAAAAAAAATTGTTTTGATGCTCAGCTACCCCTCTGATGAAGTAGGCAATCAGCTTGTTAGTCTCGACAAATTGGATGAAGCGGGTGTTGATCCTTATGCTGACGTTTTGTCTCTTAAAAAATACAGAGAACTTTTTGGAAGCAACAAGCATGAATTTACTGGCGTTGATTACGTTGATTATTATAGCAATCTTATCCGCGAAGCCGGTGCTGAAGTAGAAATCATCTTTGCCAACCAGGCAAAGGCGATTCTCCCCTACACCGATCATATCATAACCTGTGATATTCACACCAGAGCGCGTAGTAAACGGCTCTTAATGAATGCCGGCGCTAAGGTTGTCTGCGGACTTGATGATATTATGACTTCGCCCATCGGCGACAGCGGTTATAATGAGAATTATGGCCTTTTAGGCTCCAACAAAGCCACCGAAGAAACCGTTAAGCTCTTCCCCAGAGACTGCAAGAATTTGGTTCTTGAGATTCAGGATATTATCTTCAAGAAAACTGGGAAACACGTCGAGGTTATGGTTTACGGAGACGGCGCCTTTAAGGATCCCCAGGGCAAAATCTGGGAACTGGCTGATCCGGTTGTTTCCCCCGCCTACACTGACGGCTTGATCGGTACTCCGAATGAATTAAAATTGAAGTATTTGGCCGATAATGACTACAAGGATCTGTCCGGTGAAGAATTGACTAAGGCCATTTCTGAGAGTATTCGCAAAAAACAGAGCAATTTGGTAGGTAATATGGCTTCTCAAGGCACCACGCCTCGCCAGTTGACTGACCTCATTGGTTCCCTTTGCGACTTAACCAGTGGTTCCGGTGACAAGGGAACTCCTGTTGTTCTTGTTCAGGGTTATTTTGATAATTATACAACCTAATAAAATGAATCTATGCCCCGATTTTCGGGGCACTTTTTTTATTGAAAAGTAATTCTGAATAAAAGATGCGGTTCGCGAAATAATATTCTTAATTTAATGAAATGAGATAAATGATGCGAACAAACATTCAAAAATTTCAAAAGCAAATTCAAATTTTAAACAGCGCAAGCGTTGTAGGAAAATTAGAATCGCAAGGGCCGTTAAAGAATTATTTTGACTTAACTTCTCCCGATAGCAAATTCGGAATGACAACTTGGGAGAAGGCAGAGTCGGAAATGGTACGTCAGTGCACGGAAACTGCCATTCAAAAGTCCGGGATACGCTTTGAGGATATTGACCTTGCCTTCGCCGGCGATTTAACCAATCAATGCGCCTCCAGCACCTTCGGTATGAAAGACAAGCAAATTCCCTATGTTGGTTTATACGGCGCTTGTTCTACCTTTGCGCTTTCCCTGGGAATTTCTGCATTATGCATTGAAAGCAGCATGGCAAAAACAGCTCTATGTGCATCCTCATCGCATTTTTGCTCTGCTGAAAGGCAGTACCGATTTCCTCTGGAATATGGCTGTCAAAGATCACCTTCTTCACAGACAACTGTTACCGGAGCCGGATGTGCAATCCTTCGGGAGGGGCAGGAAAATCTACCTAAAATTGCCGAATTTTTGCCGGGAATTATTCGCGATTTTGGCATAACAGACGCTTCCAATATGGGAGCAGCTATGGCACCCGCTTGCGCTGATACTCTTTTGAGATATTTTTCTTATTCTGAGCAAAAGCCGGAAGATTTTGATCTCATTCTCACCGGAGATCTTGGAGCGGAAGGACACGAAATTCTGCTGGATCTTTGCGAATCAAAAGGTCTAATCCTTGGCGGCAACTGCAACGATTGCGGACTTTTGATCTATGATATCAAAAAACAGGATGTCAATTCAGGTGGATCCGGATGCGGTTGCTCTGCCAGTGTTTTCTGTGGATATATCATGGAAAAAATAAGAATTGGTGAAATTCAAAATCTATTGCTCATTGGTACGGGCGCTTTGTTAAACGCAAATACCGTTCTTCAAAAGGAAACCATTCCGGGAATTGCTCATCTTATAAGAATCGAAAGGTAGAATCACTATGGACTGGATCAAATGTTTTGTTGTGGGTGGCATGCTTTGTGTCATTGCTCAAATTTTAATTGATAAAACCTCCCTGACACCTGCCAGAATTCTTGTAGGTTATGTTTGTGCAGGAGTCATTTTAACCGCGATAGGAATCTACAAGCCACTGGTAGAGTTTGCTGGATGCGGCGCAACAATTCCTTTAACAGGCTTTGGATTTACTCTTGCGGAAGGCGTTAAAGATGCTGTCGATAAAATGGGGGCATTGGGAATACTAACCGGAGGATTGACAGCAACTGCCGGTGGAATCACTGCGGCAATGTTCTTTTCCCTGATATTTGGGGTCATTTTTAATGGAAAACCGGAAAATTTATAAAAATCTTTATTTACAAATTTCAAACTCCATAGTATAATAAAGTGAAGGAAATACATGGAGGAATTGTTTTGATTATCCAGCTTGAACAAGCAAGATCACAACTTCGTGATATGCAGCCAAAGATCGAAGAGTTGGCAACCTCTCTTCGAATCAATGTTTTAACAAAAAAACTTGAGGAATTGGAAGCTCTTTCCTCTGCTGAAGATTTTTGGAACGATCCGGAAAATTCTCAAAAGGTATTAGGTGAGCTTAAGGAAGTGAAAGACACTGTCTCCTCCTATCAAGATCTCTCTTCCCTTTTTACCTCAACTCTTGAGCTTTTGGACCTTGCCATTGCTGATGAGGATGAGAGCTTTACCGATGATATTTTAAGCGACATTCGGATCATTGAAAAATCCTACGAGGATCAAAGAATCAAATTGCTCCTTTCCGGCGAATACGATCGTAGTAACGCCATTGTATCCATTCACCCCGGTGCCGGCGGTACTGAAGCGCAGGATTGGGCCGAAATGCTTTACCGTATGTATATGCGTTTTTCCGAACGTAGAGGCTTCAAGTTTAAGGTTCTCGATTACTTAGATGGTGATGAAGCCGGCATCAAAAGCGTTACATTTCTTGTGGAAGGTGATTTCGCTTACGGTTATTTGAAATCTGAATCCGGTGTCCATCGTTTGGTTCGTGTTTCCCCCTTCGACTCATCCGGTAGACGGCACACCTCCTTTGCCTCCTGTGAGGTTATGCCGGAATTTGATGAAAAAATTAAAATCGAAATTCGCGATGAAGATCTGGAAATTGAAGCACACCGTGCTAGTGGCGCCGGTGGTCAGCACGTAAACAAAACAGACTCCGCCATCAGAATCAAGCATATTCCAACCGGAATAGTAGTTGGATGTCAGAATGAGCGTAGCCAGCTCCAGAACAAAGAAGTTGCGATGAAAATGCTCAAATCAAAGCTTCTGGAGATCAAGGAACGTGAGCAATTGGATAAAATCGAAGATATTAAGGGTGTCAAGACCAACATTGAATGGGGTGCTCAAATTCGTTCCTATGTATTTATGCCCTATACTCTTGCAAAAGACCATCGAACCGGCCACGAGGATGGCGACATCAACAAAGTAATGGACGGTAATCTTGATGATTTTATGAATGCTTATCTGATTTTCAAATCAGGTGAAAAAAATAATTAATATAAAAGGAGATTTTTAGTTATGTCTAGAAAAACAAGATTCATTGTTGCGATTTCCTTGGTTGCACAAGCTTTCACATGTCTCGTTCTGTCCTTGGTTTATGCAGATCGCAAGAAAGAACTTTCCAAGCTGTTCTTTGGTCTCGGTTTCTTTGGTGGTCTCGGCGGAGCTTATTTGCTCTATAATGAGTACCAAGACACCAAAAATGAAAGACTAGCCTTTGAAGGCGATCACTGGTGTTCTGACGATTGCGATTGCTGCGAAGATGACATTTTTGATGAAGGTGACGCAGACGATATCAATTTTACCATTTCGGAAGAAGCGCCGATTGAAGATTCACTTTCCTAACAGAAACAAAAAAGAACCTCGAACAAATCGAGGTTCTTTTTTGTTTTACTTTCCTTTGCTATCCTTTAATTCAACAATGCTGTTGAAGGTATTTGGATACTTGGAATCCTTGCAAAAATATCCGTTTCTAACGAACTGAAAACGATCTTCGGGCTTTGCATCCTGAAGAGAAAGCTCCAATTTGCAGCCTTTCAAAAGCGTCTTAGAATCTGGGTTCAAGTAATCACCGTAGCTTTTTCCATCGGGCAGAGCAACGAGATTTTCCTCTACAAACAGTCTTCCAAAACGGTAAATGTCGGCATCAAAGCAGTGCTCCGTAGACAGCCAATGAATCGTACCTTTGATTTTTCTTCCATCAGAAGGATTTTTTCCGCCGGTTTCCAAATCTGCTGTTGCATAGATCAACGAAACATTTCCTTCTGAATCGGTCTCAAATCCAGTGCATTTGATTACATAAGCACCCATAAGACGAACTTCGTTTTCCGGGTAGAGTCGGTGGAATTTCGGAATCTTTTCAGTTTTAAAATCGGCTCGTTCAATATAGATTTCGCGGGTGAACGGAAGCAAACGCATTCCGGCATTTTCATCGTTCGGATTGTTATTCTGAGGAAACATTTCCATTTTTCCTTCAGGGTAGTTTGTAATCACAACCTTAACAGGATCCATCACAGCAATCTTGCGTAGAGCACTAAAATTAAGTTCATCGCGAATACAGTGTTCCAAGAGGCTGATATCAACAATGCTATATGCCTTGGAAATGCCGGCACGGCGTACAAATTCAAAAATCGCAGAAGGAGTGTAGCCACGTCTTCTCAAGCCACAAAGGGTCGGCATACGGGGATCATCCCAGCCGTCGACTGTTCCGGTTTCCACCAGCTGACGCAAATAACGCTTACTCATCACCGTGTGTGTCACATTGAGGCGGGCAAACTCATACTGATGGGGCTTTTTCTCAAAACCAACACGATCCACAACCCAGTCATAAAGTGGACGGTGATTTTCAAATTCAATGGAGCACATGGAATGAGTGATCCCCTCCAAAGCGTCTTGAATGGGATGGGCAAAGTCATAGAGCGGATAGATGCACCACTTATCTCCCTGGCGGTGATGAGAAGTATGTGTGATTCGGTAGATTGCCGGATCACGCATATTCATATTGGGCGAGGACATATCAATTTTAGCGCGTAAGGTACATGCGCCGTCCGGAAATTCGCCGTTCTTCATTCTTTCAAACAAAGCAATGTTCTCTTCCACGGATCTATCGCGGTAGGGACTGTTTTTGCCAGGCTCCGTCAAGGTGCCACGATATTCACGCATCTGCTCTGAATCAAGATCGCAAACGTAGGCATCCCCCTGACGAATGAGCTGAACGGCAAATTCATAGCATTTTTCAAAATAGTCCGATCCATAATAAATACCACCGGTGGGATCGGCGCCAAGCCACTTTAAATCCTCGTAAATACTTTGAACGTATTCATCATCTTCCTTGGCAGGATTGGTATCATCGTAGCGAAGGTTGAAAAGACCGCCATATTGTTTTGCAAGCATAGCATTGATATAAATCGCTTTGGCGCTTCCAATATGCAAATATCCATTGGGTTCCGGAGGAAAGCGCGTGTGAAGTCTTTCAACTTTCCCCTCCAAAAGATCTTTTTCAATAATTTCCTGAAGAAAATTTGTTTTGCGGGTTCCTTCCATATTATGCTCCTTATTCTTCTACGGTGTTCAAGCACCGATTCAATCGATTTAATACGTTTTCTTTTCCCAAAATCTGCATTACAGAATAAAGATCCGGGGAAGCGCACTTGCCGGTAACAGCAATTCTTAGCACCATACTTACGTCTCCAACGTGACCCTTGAATTGGTCCGGATTGTTTTTATACTCTTTTGGCTTTGCTGCAAATCCCAAACTTGTGGCAAGCAAGGTGATCTTCTCAAACCAAGTTGAACTGTCATCATCAGCAGAGAATATTTCGGAATAAGAGCGGAGAATAGCAGAAACATCTTCCTTTGAAATATTCTCCGGCATTGGATCCTTCACGGAGAATAGCTCGTCATAAAAGAAACCGAGATAAGAGCGTATTTCACTCCAAGTTGCAATATCCTTACGCGGCTTATCGCCTCCTCTGCCAATGGAGAGAATTTGAATTGCTTTACTTTGATCGGAAAACAGAAGATCGTAAAGTTCTTTATCAAACTCCTTCGTCCAATCTAAAATTTCAACATAAACCTCCTCGGCAGTCATTTTGCTAATGACATTCTTGGAAACATCAACAAGTTTCATATAATCGAATAAAGATCCAGCGGGATTCATCTTTTTATGAGAAAACTTGAATTCCTGGGGCGGACAGCTGGGATTTGCTCTTCTCCAATCTTCATAATTGGAATTTAAAATCGTCAAAATATACTCATAAACTGACTTCGTTGGAAAGCCTTCAGCCTTATAATAAGTTAAAGCAAGTTCGGGATCCTTTCTCTTGGAAAGTTTGCGCTTACTTGTTCCGTCCATTTTCATTAACGGACCGATATGAAGATACTTTGGAGTTTTAAAGCCCAAAGCACGAAATAACTGCAAGTGAAAAGGTAGCGTGGAAAGCCATTCATCACCGCGTACCACGTGGGTGGTGTGCATCAAATGATCGTCCACTGCGTGTGCAAAGTGATAAGTGGGAATTCCATCAGACTTGAGCAGAACGTGATCAATATCGTTTTCAGTCACTTCCATTTCACCCTTAATCAAATCGGTGAAGCGGATTTTGTTTTCCAGAGAACCGGTGGAACGAAAACGCAGAACCCACGGCAAATTATGATCAAGTGCATCTTGAATCTCATTCAGAGAAGCATCTCTCCACTTTGCCCATCTTCCGAAATAGCCAAAATTTGCCTTTTCCTTCTCTTGCTGTTCGTGGATCAGTGTCAATTCCTCTTCAGTGCAGAAGCAAGGATAAGCATATCCGTCCAAAAGCAGTTTTTTTGCGAACACATGATAAATATCTTTTCTCTGTCTTTGACGGTAAGGTCCGTAGGAACCCGAATCACCAGAGAGAGTAGCACCTTCGTCAAAAAAAATTCCGTAGTGGGAAAGAGATTCGATCAGGGTTTCAATCGCACCGGGCACTTCCCTCTTTGCATCCGTATCCTCTACACGCAAAAACAGAACACCGCCGGATTGATGACACATTCTTTCCGAGGTAAGCCCTTGAACCAAATTACCGAGATGTACAAAACCGGTGGGGCTTGGAGCCATTCTGGAAACAACAGCACCTTCCTTTAGGGAACGGGGCGGAAATTCCGCTTCAATTTCATCACATGTCTTGATTACATCGGGAAAAAGAAGACCGGAAAGAGCGATACGATCCTCTATTGTCAGTTGTTTTCTATCCATATTAACCTACCAAGTATAAAATATATGTTATTCTACCACAATTTGTATTGAAGTTCAATAAAAAAATAAAAGTTTTCTATGGAATTGTTGCGTTTTTTTGCTCGAAAACAAGTTTTTGCGAAAATCTGGAAAATAATTGTGAAAATACTGTAAAATGTAAATTTCATCTTGAAATACCAAAAAAAATGTTGTATCATAAGTTGATATGATTTTTTCAAGGAGGAAACGCTTTATGACTACCATTCCCAGTTGGTTTGTGATCGTAATGGGTCTTGGAACTGTATTTGTAGGACTGATCTGCATTGTTCTGCTTTGCAAGATTCTCGGCGCCGTTTGCACCATCGGCCAACACAGCGAAAATGCTTCCACCGGTTCTGTTGCATCTGCTCCTACTCCCGCGCCTGCGGCACAGAAGGCGCCTGCATTTAAGAATCGTCAAGAAGTAATCGCAGCAATCGGTGCTGCTATTGCAGAAGAATCCGGTTGCGACATTGATGCAATTCGCATCGTTTCTATCAAAAAAATCTAATTTTAAGGAGATAAAGAAAATGAAAAAATATCGTGTTAATGTTAACGGAACTTCTTATGAAGTTGAAATCGAACTGATTGATGCCGCTACCGCTCAGGCTGCTACCCCTGCCGCTCCCGCTCCCGTAGCAACTCCTGCACCTGCTGCAGTTCCTGCCGGCGGCGAAAGTGTAAACGCTCCAATGCCCGGTACCATTCTGGCTGTTAATGTTACCGCCGGACAGAGTGTTAAAAAGGGTGACGTTCTCTTTGTCTTGGAAGCAATGAAGATGGAGAATGAAATTATGTGTCCTGTTGATGGAACCGTTGGTTCTGTTTCTGTTACCAAGGGTGCTACTGTTGAATCCGGCGCTTGCCTTTGCACCATTGCATAAGTCGATATGAAAAAAATTGTCGTTTTTTTACTTTCGCTGATTTTAGTTGTCAGCAGTCTTTCTATTCCTGCTTTTGCCCAGGAAACGAAGAAAGACGTCGCATTGAAGCAAGCCGCTATCACGGAAGAAAACGGTGCATTTGTTCTCTCGATGACCATCGAAAATATCGGCAATGTAGGTCTTCACACTGTTTATCTTTATGTGACAGATTTCGACGAAGAAGTAATTACCTTCAACGAATCTTCCTACAGTTCTGCCGGAAATCTTTTTGCTGAAACAAGAGAAATTGCCCCCGGCGCAACGGCTACGTTTCTTTTTGATATCGATTCTTGCTCCGACCGCTACGCTGACATTCAGGTTCAAATTTTTTATCAGTTTGACACCGATACTGTCTACGCTGGCAGCGGCAATAACGCTAAGAATTTTGAATCTGAAACGTTTTCTTCCTTTTTGAAAGAAGAGAAACAGGTCACAAAACTTAATGTTTTGATTAACTTCTTGAAACAAACCGGATTCTCCATGATTGCAGATAATTGGAAAGTTTTGGTAATGTTTTTGGTTTCATTTGTCTTAATGTACCTTGCAATTGTGAAAAAGTTCGAGCCCCTGCTCCTTTTACCCATTGCATTTGGTATGCTTTTGACCAATCTTCCCGGAGCAGAAATGTTCCACGAAGAGTTGTTTGCAGGCGGACATGTTCACTGGGATATGTTCTCCTCTACTGCAGGTCTTTTGGACTATTTTTACCTCGGTATTAAACTTGGAATCTTTCCTTGCTTGATCTTCCTTGGTATCGGTGCTATGACTGACTTTGGTCCCTTGATTGCCAATCCCAAGAGTTTGCTTTTGGGCGCTGCTGCGCAACTTGGTATTTTCATTACTTACTACTGTGCTTCAACTTTCCTTGGCTTCACTCCCTTGGAAGCAGCTTCCATCGGCATCATCGGTGGAGCAGATGGCCCCACTGCCATTTTTGTTACCTCTAAATTGGCACCCCGCCTTCTGGGACCGATTGCTGTCGCCGCCTATTCTTATATGGCACTGGTTCCCTTCATCCAACCTCCGATCATGAAGGCGCTTACCACAAAGAAAGAGCGTATGATCACTATGAAGGAACTCCGCACGGTTTCAACCAAGGAAAAAATTGTTTTTCCCATTGTTACCACCGCATTCGTTTCCCTTCTCGTCCCCTCTGCAACTCCCTTGATCGGTTGCCTTATGCTTGGTAACTTGATGCGCGAGAGCGGAGTTGTCGACAGAATCGCAAAAGCCGCACAAAATGAATTGATGAACATTGTAACCATCTTCTTGGGCATCTCTGTTGGTGCTACTGCTACAGCCGATACCTTCTTGAACTGGCAGACCTTGGGCATCCTTCTCCTCGGAATCGTTGCTTTCAGCTTCGGTACTGCGGGCGGCGTTTTACTTGCGAAATTTATGAATCTGTTCTTAAAGAACAAAATCAATCCTCTCATCGGCTCTGCCGGCGTTTCTGCTGTTCCTATGGCTGCCCGTGTTTCTCAAATTGTCGGTCAGAAGGAGAATCCTTCGAACTTTCTTTTGATGCATGCAATGGGTCCTAATGTTGCCGGTGTTATCGGTTCTGGTATTGCTGCCGGTGTTTTGATTGCTTTGTTCGGTTGATAAGGAGAATAATTATGTCTGAAAAGAAACTTTTTATTACTGATACCATTCTTCGCGATGCGCACCAGTCTCAAGCTGCTACCAGAATGAAGCTTGAGGATATGCTTCCCGCTTGCGAGATTTTGGATAAAATCGGTTATTGGTCTCTGGAATGCTGGGGCGGTGCTACCTTCGATTCCTGTATGAGATTTTTGCATGAAGATCCCTGGGAAAGACTTCGCGCTCTCAAAAAAGCTCTTCCCAACACAAAGCTTCAAATGCTCTTCCGTGGTCAGAACATTCTTGGCTACAAGCACTACGCTGATGACGTTGTGGAAGCTTTTGTTCGCAAATCCATTGAAAATGGTATTGATGTTGTCCGCGTTTTCGACGCACTTAACGATACCAGAAACCTAAAACAAGCAGTTGATTCCGTTAAAAAATATGGCGGAATCTGCGAGGTTGCAATCAGCTACACAACCAGCCCCGTTCACAATCAGGAATATTTTGTAACCCTTTCCAAGAAAATTGAAGAAATGGGCGCTGATGTGATTTGTATCAAGGATATGGCAAACCTCCTTCTCCCCTATGATGCATATTCCCTGGTTAAGGCTCTAAAGGCCGCTGTCTCCTGTCCCATTCACTTGCACACGCACAACACCACCGGCACCGGTGACATGACTAACTTGATGGCGGCACAAGCCGGCGTCGACATTGTTGACTGTGCACTTTCTCCCCTTGCCAACGGTACCTCTCAGCCCGCAACAGAAGCACTTGTTGCTACCTTAAAGGGAACCGAACGCGATACCGGTCTTGATCTTGAACTGATGGCTCAGGCAGCTGCTCACTTCCGCGGTATTGCAGACAAGATGAAGGCTGAAAAAATCTTAGATCCCAAAGTACTGAATGTTGATACTAAAACCTTGCTTTACCAGGTTCCCGGCGGTATGCTCTCCAACCTTCTTTCTCAGTTGAAGCAGCAGAACGCAGAAGACAAGTACTATGAGGTTCTTGCGGAGATCCCCCGCGTACGTAAAGACTGTGGATATCCTCCTCTGGTTACTCCTACCAGCCAGATCGTAGGAACTCAAGCAGTTCTCAACGTCCTCTGCGGTGAGCGTTATAAGATGATCACCAAGGAGACCAAGGGCATGCTTCGTGGCGAATACGGTCAGCTTCCCGCTCCCGTAAACGAAGAAGTACGAAAGAAAGCCATTGGCGACGATGAGGTTATTACCTGCCGTCCTGCTGATCTCCTGTCTCCTGAATTGGAAAAATACACCAAGGAGGCCGGTGACCTCGCGAAGTGCGAGGAAGACGTGCTTTCCTACGCACTATTTCCTCAGGTTGCCTCAAAATTCTTGGAGGAACGTAATAACGGCGGTCCTAAGGAAGAAGCCGCTCCGGTATCCAAAAAGGATGAGAATGGAGTTCGCGAGCTTTATATTGACGATCGCACACTAAACGCTCTTTAATTTTTTAAAAAGCACCTTTTCATGCGTGGAAAGGTGCTTTTTTATTGCAAATAATGGAAAATTTTGATTAACCTTTGTTTTTTTTAAAAATACATGGTATGATGGTGATATCAAAAAATATGAGGAGATTTGATATGCGAACCTATGAACTCCTTTCTCAGGCAAAATTCAACAAAGCCGGAGAAGACCCACAGATTATTTCGCTTCCCCACACCTGGAACGCGTTCGATGGCCAGGATGGCGGAAACGATTATCACCGCGGCGAATGCACCTACGAGATTCCCCTTCCCAATCCTACAAAGGGAAAACGCCAATATATTGAATTTCGAGCAGCAAACCACGTTGCAACAGTTTGGTGCAACGGAATTGAGCTTGGTTCCCACAAAGGCGGCTTTTCAACCTTCCGATTTGAATTAACAAAGGCGCTTAAACATGAAAACAATGTTTTAACTGTTAAGGTTAGTAATGCTCCCAGCAATATTTATCCCCAGCGTGCCGACTTTACATTTTTCGGCGGACTATATCGAAACGTTTATTTCTTAGAAGTTGAAAATGCTCATTTCGATTTGATGAAAAACGGATCTCAAGGTGTGTTTGTTACGCCCTACGCTTCCGGAATGACAAGAGTGGATGTATTCCCTGTTTGTGCAGATGGGTGTGATGTAATCGTTGAGCTTTTGGATCGAGAAGAAAACATTGTTGCAAAAGATCTTTTTTCAGCAAAAGACCATTGTTTTACCGAATTGATCGTTCAGTCACCTCACCTTTGGCAAGGCATGGAGGATCCCTACTGCTATCTGGCAAGAGTTAAGCTTGTAAAGGGCGAAGAAGTTTTGGACGAGGTATCCACATCATTTGGTTACCGCTCCTATCATGTTGACCCTGAAAATGGCTTTTTCCTAAATGGAAAATCTACCCCTCTGCACGGTGTTTGCCGCCACCAAGACAGACAGGATATGGGATGGGCAATTTCCGAAAAAGAACACAAAGAAGATATTGATCTAATTCGTGAGGTTGGCGCCAATACCATCCGTCTTGCACACTATCAGCACGATCAGTATTTCTACGATCTCTGCGACAAGACCGGCTTTGCAGTTTGGGCAGAGATTCCATATATCAGCTCTCACATTCCCGGAAAAGAAGCATACGAGAATACCATTAGCCAAATGACAGAGCTGATTGCACAAAACTACCATCATCCCAGCATTTTATTCTGGGGTATCGGTAACGAAATTATCATTGGCGGTGAATGCGAGGAACAACAGCAAAATCTTCGTGATCTTAATGCATTATGCAAACGCTTGGATCCCAGTCGTCCTACTACCGTTGCTCAGCTTTCAAGAGCTGAACTTACAAGTGTCCACAACGAGATTACCGATCTTGTAAGTTACAACAATTATTACGGCTGGTACCGCGGTCTTTTGGAAGAAAACGGGCCTGCTATGGACGCTTTTCACAAGATGCATCCCGATAAACCCTACGGCATTTCCGAATACGGTGTGGATAACTTGATTTGTTGGCATTCTGCCACTCCTTTTAATCACGATTACACGGAGGAGTATGCCTGTGTTTACCACCACCATATGCTGAAAGAGTTTGCAAAACGGCCTTATCTTTGGGCTACGCATATGTGGAATATGTTCGATTTCGCGGTAGATCAAAGAAATGAAGGCGGCGCTAAGGGTCAAAACTTCAAAGGTCTGATCACCTTTGATCGCAAAACCAAAAAAGACTCCTTCTTTATTTACAAGGCTTTTTGGACCAAAGAACCGATGGTGCACATTTCCGGCCGGCGCTTTGAAGACCGTGCACCAAATGAAAGAAGCATTCATGTTTATACCAATTGCGATGAGGTAACCCTTTTTGTGAACGGTACTAAATTCTCTTGCCAAAAAGCAGAAGATCATCTTGTTGTTTTTGAGAACGTTCCCTTAAACCTCGGTCGAAACGAATTGAAGGCTGTTGCAGATGGCGCTGAGGATCTGATCTTCCTAAACGGAGTTTCTGAACACAACACTGCCTATGACCTTCCCGATATTGCCGCAGCAATGCAAGCCGGAAACTGGTTCATCGAGCAATCTGAAGATGCAGACTACGGCGAAGAGGGTTATAGTTGTAGCGATACCTTGAAGGTTCTCTGCGATGACGAGGACTGTTTGCAGATCTTAAAAGGTTGGATTATGAACAACGAGTCTATGGAGTTTGGTGTTAGACTTTGCTCTGTTGGACGTCTTGCGAAGTGGCAAGGCTCTGAAATAGGTCTTAAAACTCCCCGCGAGATTAAAACTTTTAAGAACAACTTTAGCGAAGAACAATTTCAAACTCTAGAAAAACTTCTCCGCGGAATCAAGAGAAAATAATGAAAAAGCAGCAAGGAAATCCTTGCTGCTTTTTTGCGCATTCGGCGCGATTCGAACGCGCGACTTTCTTTCAAGCATTTTTTTATTTGGAAAACTGACCGGTCAGATCAAAAGCATGGTTCATAGGTCCGGCCCCTTGCCCCAGATCAAGCATATCGGCAAGTGCAAGAGAGATGTATTCTTTCGCTCTCTGCACAGACGCCTCAAGATCTTTGCCTTTTGCGAGGTTTGCAGCAATGGCACTTGACAGAGTGCATCCCGTGCCGTGGGTGTTTGGATTGTTGATACGCTTACCTTCAAACCATACCATTTCACCGTTTGCATACAAAAGGTCATTAGCATCGTTGATGCTGTGGCCGCCTTTGAGCAGAACGGCACAGCCGTATGTATCACCGATAAATTTTGCCGCAGAAAGCATATCTTCTTGGCTTTCGATGGTCTTTCCCGAAAGCACCTGTGCTTCGGGGATATTGGGCGTAACGAGGGTTGCAATGGGCAGAAGTTTCTCTACTAAAGTCTGCACGGCATCGGTCTTCATCAAAGAAGAGCCGCTGGTTGCCACCATAACAGGATCTACCACCACATTTTTTGCCTTATGGTAGCTGAGCCTGTCTGCAATTACGCAAATCAGCTCCGAAGAAGCTACCATACCGATTTTTACGGCATCGGGATAAATGTCCTCGAATACCGCATCTAATTGTTTGCTCAGGAAGTCGGGTGTTGACTCCTGAATTGCTCTTACGCCGGTCGTGTTCTGTGCCGTTAGCGCCGTGATCGCACTCATAGCATAAACACCATTCATCGTCATTGTTTTCAAATCTGCTTGAATACCAGCGCCTCCACTGCAGTCACTTCCTGCAATGGTCAATGCTGTTTTCATTTTCATAAAAATACTCCTTTCGTTTTTCAGCATCGTTTTGTATAGCGGCGGAAGGTGGTGCCCCCAATCTGCCGCTTGAAGCTTGCGGTTATAAACCGTAAGCAAACTTCAAAAAATGTTCTGTCTGTGTAAAGTTCTCAATAAAGCAATCGGAAATGGAGAGTAGTTCCGCTTGCTTCGTCTCGTGAGAATCATATACGGCAACGGTTATAAAGCCATCAGCCTTTGCTGTTTTGGCAGCGTGATAAGCATCCTCAAAGACGAACGTATTTGCCTTTGTTGTCCCAAGGTAATCCATTGCCTTTTGGAAAATAATAGGCTCGTCCTTGCCGTGTCCCACATCGGTGCAAGTAAAGATTTCAGAAAAGAAAGATTCCATACCGCACCGATTTAATGCCGCTTCCACTTGATAACGGTCTGTTGCGGTGGCGATACACATTTTGACTCCTTGCGCTTTCATCTGTTTCAAGAATGTCATTACACCTTCCTTGGGTTGTACCGTATGAAAGTAAAAATCTTCTACCGTGCGGTTAATGCCGTCCATAATTTCCTCGACCGTTAACGGAATTACATACTTTTCACGGATGTGAGTTGCAGATTGCAAAAGACTCATTGGCTTCAATACCTTTTGCAAATCTTCCCTTGGCTCTATGCCGATGGACCGGAGATAGTCTTCTCCTGCAGTATCCCAAATGAACATAGAGTCGAAAAGTGTTCCGTCAAAATCGAAGATGGCTCCCTTTAGCATAAGCCAAGCTCCTGCGCTCTTGCTTTCAATTCTTCTGCTGCCATTTTAGGATCATCCGCTTTCATAATGGCAGATACTACACAAATTCCAGCAATGGGGATGCCTGCAAGAACGTCAATGTTGTCTTTGTTCAGACCGCCGATGGCGTTAGCAGGAATGGGAACGGCGTTGCAAATATCCCGAAGTGTATCGGTAGACGTCAGAACAGTTTTTACCTTGGTCGTGGTGGGATAGATGGCACCCACACCGAGATAGTCCGCGCCTTGCTCATAGGCTTCCTTTGCCCAAGGGACTGTCTTTGCTGTTGCGCCAACGATCTTATCATCGCCCATCAGTTTTCTTGCGGTTGAAATGGGCATATCCTCAGCTCCCACGTGAACACCTTCTGCATCAATGGCAAGAGCAACGTCTACACGGTCATCAATAATCAGCGGCACGTTGTAACGCTTTGAGATGGCGTGAACCTTTTCAGCAAGCTGGATATATTCACGTGTACTCTTGTTCTTTTCACGAAGCTGAAGAAGGGTTACACCACCTTTGAGTGCTTGTTCCACACGAAAAAGGAATTCCTCCTCGGTGTAGTTCGTGCTATCGGTTATAAAATATAAACTTGGATCAAACTTTTTCATTCTCTTTACCTCACACATATAGATAATCGTTCAAGACAGGCTGTAAGCCTTCTTCGGCAATATCCTTGTACATTTTATCAAGGCTGCGGTTATCATCAATTTCAAACTGCTCGTCGCCTTGTACGTCGTCCGTTTCTTTGCCCGTATATTTGCTTTCATGATCGCCAATGCCGGTGGAAACACCTGCCGAAACCTTGGTAGCGGCAATCTTCACAATACCGTTTCTAAACTCGGCACTCTCACGGGAGGACACCGTGATACCAACAAAAGGTAAGAAAATACGGTAAGCGCAAAGCACCTGACAAAGCTGTTTTTCGTGAACATCCAAGGGGTTGATCTTATCATTATTGATAATAGGTCTGAGTCTTGGGCAGGACAGGGACATTTCAGCGTGGGGATACTTTCTCTGCAAATAGTAAACGTGCAATGCACTTGCTAAAGCATCCTTGCGGAAGTCCGACAGACCAAGGAGAGCCGAAAACGCAACACCTCGCATACCGCCACGAAGCGCACGTTCCTGTGCATCAAAGCGGTACGGCCAAACACGCTTGTGACCGAGCAAGTGAAGTTGTTCGTATCTATCAGTGTCGTAGGTTTCTTGGAATACGGTCACATAGTCCGCACCGCATTCGTGAAGGTACTTGTATTCATCGGTATTAACGGGATAGATTTCAAGCCCGACCATACGGAAATATTTTCTTGCCAGCTTGCAGGCTTCACCGATGTATTCCACATTGCTCTGTCCTCTGCTTTCACCGGTAAGGATCAAAATTTCTTCCATACCGCTGTCGGCAATGACCTTCATCTCTTTTTCAATCTGTTCCATACTCAGTTTCATACGCTTAATGTGGTTATAGCAGTTAAAACCGCAGTACACACAGTAGTTTTCACAGTAATTGGCTATGTAAAGAGGAGTGAACAGATATACAGTGTTTCCAAAGTGTTTGCTCGTTTCAAGTCGTGCACGCTGTGCCATCTGCTCAAGGAACGGCTCTGCCGCAGGCGACAGAAGTGCCTTAAAATCCTCAATCGAGCAGGTGTCGTGCTCCAAAGCCGCTTTCACATCAGCAGCGGTGTATTTTGAATAGTCATACGAGTTCATCTGCGCCATCACATTTGCGCACACATCCGATTCGATCACTTCCATCCCCGGAAGATATTCCATATGATTCTTTCGTGAGGAAGGATCGGTTTCGAGTCTGTGTTTTTTTGCAAGTGCTTCGGGCGACAAATGCCTTGAGTCTACAAAAAATTGATTTTCCATAGCTTTCACCTTAATCTCTGAGGAAGCCAGTCAGCGGATCGGAAGCAGATGCGCCTCTCGTCAGCACTCTGCCAAGACCGGAAAGATATGCCTTACGTCCTGCTTCAATGGCATTCTTGAATGCGGAAGCCATCATAGGAAGGTCACCTGCAGTTGCAAGGGCGGTATTTGCCATAATAGCGGCTGCACCCATTTCCATTGCTTCGCAAGCCTGGGAAGGTCTGCCGATGCCTGCATCTACAATGATAGGCAGATCAATCTCATCAATAAGGATCTGAATAAATTCTTTTGTGGCAAGACCTTTGTTGGAGCCGATAGGAGAAGCAAGAGGCATTACTGAAGCGGCACCAGCATTCACAAGGTCACGGGCAACATTGAGATCGGGATACATATACGGCATCACTACAAAGCCTTCTTTTGCAAGGATCTCGGTTGCCTTAATGGTTTCTTGATTGTCGGGAAGCAGATACTTGGAGTCCCGCATAATCTCAATTTTCACAAAATTACCGCAGCCAAGCTCACGGGCAAGTCTTGCAATGCGAACTGCTTCTTCGGCATTTCTTGCACCGCTGGTGTTGGGCAGCAAGGTAATACCTTCAGGAATGTAGTCAAGGATGCTTTCTTGTTCTTTGGTGTTTGCACGGCGAACTGCAAGGGTGATGATCTCTGCCCCTGCATCCTTTATAGCGGCTTCAATCAGCTTCATAGAGTACTTACCGGAGCCGAGA
Organism: Eubacteriales bacterium; assembly: GCA_045541915.1. Lineage (GTDB taxonomy): Bacteria > Bacillota > Clostridia > Oscillospirales > SIG627 > RGIG5579. Next base: position 8,064 of record JAZQJZ010000014.1, on the reverse strand, counting down.
ATAAAACGGGAGTTAAATTCGTGTCCGCCAATAATCAGTTTATCGTTGTTCATTTTATATTTCCTTCTTTCTTTAAGTTTCAAATTGTTCTGCTAAAATACGCAGGACTGTATGTGCCTGATGCGCGGCACAGAGCATTACACGGGAAACAACAAGACTTCCTTCCGATTGCACGTCACTTTTCTCGTCGCCACATAGATAAAACTTGCTTGTGATTTTTCTTGTCTTGATGGTGTTTGCGCTGCCCATTCCTGCCATGCCGGAAGCGGCAACAAAGTATTTGTCGGGCATTTCTTCAAGGACAAGATTGGTAAGCATCGCTTTGCATTCGGCATCATCAAAGGCTTCACAGATGATATCAGCATCTTTCAGAAGCTCTACTGCATTGTTATCTGTAATACAGACGGTATGTGATTCAATGTCAATATACGGTGCAATCTCTTTAAGATTATCAGATAGTGCATCAGTCTTAACCATACCTATTTGATTTGCTTTGTACTGCTGACGGTGGAGATTTGTAATATCCACTTTATCAAAGTCAATGAGGATCAGTTTTCCAATGCCGGCACGGGCAAGAGATATGGCGATATTTGAGCCGAGACCGCCAAGACCGCAGATAGCAACCGTAGCTGCTGAAAACTTCTTTTGTGCATCTTCACCGTGTCGCTCGCACAAAGCCTTGTTCCATTCATCTTTCGTTGGAATCAGATTAACCACCTCCCACAAAGCTGACGACCTCTACGCTGTCGCCGTCTTTCAAAACGGTTTCGCCATACTGCGCTTTCGGTACAATATCTCCGTTACGCTCTACTGCGATCCGCTTGGGATCATAATTTGTAGTTGCAAGGTATTCCGCTACCGTCATTCCTGCAATGTTCAGTTCTTCGCCGTTGATCTTTACCATAAAAACACCTCCAAAAACAACAAAAAAGGAAGCTACCGATTTGGTAACTTCCGAGTGGTCTTCGTTATTCCTAATATCCTTGTATCAGGCATCCCTACGTTGGCATTATCCAAATCAGGTTCTCGGTCGAAGGTCATACCTTCCTCTCAGCCTGTAATACAAGCTCCCGCTGATTAAATTGTCGTAATTATTATATACTTTTTTACGAAAAAATCAATACATTTTGAAAAAGTTCACACTTATGGCACAAATAAACACTCTATTATTTGTTGGGAAAAAAGATCATAACTCAAAAAATAAGTGAGCAAAGAAAAGGAAAAGTGCCGAGAAACCTTCATTTCTCGGCACTTTTTGGCGCGCTTGAAGGAATTCGAATCCCTGTCCTTCCGCTTAGGAGGCGGACGCCCTATCCTGCTGAGCTACAAGCGCATATATGATACAATTCAAACAGATTACCATTTGCCTTTTTGCAAAGGCGAGCGTTAAAACATACACTTAGGAGATACCGATGGAAACGATAACGGCATCCCTTATAATACCTAAAAACCCCCTGCTGTCAGGGGATTTTTAAGGTTAACGTGTTATCTTGTGTTGCTCCGTTACCGCTAATTTTATGTTATTTTGCATTGTTTGATTAGCAAGCAATTAGCAAGAACAGTGATTTTTGGGTAGTGATAATATGTTTATATTTTGTTGCGACATTACTAGGAATCCCCTGTAGTATTCCCCCTTACTTGTTAAAATATAGTTCTTTTTGCGGTATTTTATCTTCTTTCATAAGATCAATTCCAGAGGCCTCTTGAATAGCTCTGCCGTCAATTTTTCCACCAAGATTCACCGGCAAGGCATCGACAAAGACGTAGCCATACGGAACAGAAGTTTCCTCGAGGTTTTTGTAACATTCTTCTTTGATATAGTTTTCTATTTCTTTCAAACTCTTTCCTGTGGTTTTGTCAACAACAATGAACGCTATTGGGACACATTGTTCTGCGGGGTGTTCAAAACCGATAACATGACTGTTTTTGACATAGTCTAAGGTGTTGATAAATTCAGCAATAGAAGAAGGATGAACATTAAATCCCGTTCGCATAAATATATTTTTTATGCGCTCCAAATGGAAAACATGTCCACTTTCATCCATATAACCGATGTCCTTGGTATGTATCCACCGTTTGCCATCTTTATGGATTTTGATTACTTTGTCTGTTTCTTCTTTATTGTTAAGGTAATATTGCATGACCATCGGACCGGTAATACAAATTTCGCCATGTTCGTTATAAGTCAATTCTTCGTCTGTGTCGGGTTTGAAGATTGAAATAGTTTCATAAGGAATGGGAATGCCTATGCTACCGAATTTGTATGCACCTCTTTTAGAATATGTTCCGGTAGCAACATTTTCGGATAAGCCAAATCCTTGACGTACATAAATGCTGTCATTTATGCCATCTTCTTCATAACCAACAGAAACTCCATTAAGTTTTTCTTCAATTTCTTTGGGCAAAGATGCACCACCGGAAATCATGTTTTTGGTTTTAGGAAGTGTTCCGTCCGCAAATTGTTTGCTTTGCGATAGATTAATATAATGAACGGGTCCACCGGGGAAATTATCGGGTTTTGTTTTGCATACTACTTCGGCAATTCTATCAGTAACCAACTCAGGAATCAGATATACCTTAGCTCCTGCAACTGTTTGATGATGGAGCATAGATATTCCATATCCGATAGAGGGTATCAACGCATCCAAAAAAGAACCATCAAAAATTTTGCCTTGCAAATAAGCAAGTCCGGCGGCATTTATATTATCGTCAGACAGACAAACACCTTTTGATGTTCCTGTTGTGCCGCTTGTCCCTATAATTGCGGCAATATGATTAGGCGAGTATGAAACAGGTGTAACATCCCTATGTATGTTTCCTAACCTGATAAATTCGTCCCAATATAGAACTTTATGAGAAGTATCAATCATCTCTTTTTTGTTTCCACTGAATGCTTTTTTTATACCGTTGAGTACTTTTAAGAATTTAGGCATAGATTCAGTGCCGTTCAAAAGAATCATATGCTCTAAATCAGTATTTGCTAATACACTTTTATACTTATCATAGAACGCTTCAAAAAGTACAATGTTTTTTATATTGTTCTGTTTGATGATCATTTCTAGTTGATTAGCAGGTAAAAATGGTGAAATAGGATAAGATGTTGCACCTAAAATACTGTTGGCATAAATAAAGATTCTTGCTTCCGGAACATTGGGTAAAATAATCGGAATAATATCATCTTTTTTAATACCTAAAACATTTGCAGCATTTGCACATTTCCGAATGCGTGCGAAAAACTCTTTGTAAGTGATCGTAATCCCCTTATCAAAGTTGTTGGTGCTCATACGAACATCAATAGCCACATTGGACATATTGTGTTCGTTTTGCTCGAACGCTAATTCATACATTGTTTTTTGAGGCAAGTTACCTTCATCGAAGATCGTATCATAGTATTTCAACCAAGGTTTATCGATGGACGGATAACCCGTCAGTTTCTTTTCTGTTGGCATAGTCTTATCTCCTTATTAAAATATTTTTTGCACCAAGCTCCTATTATCCATTTACTAATGTTAGGTAAAACCAATATATATAATAACGATACGACACCTAAAAACGTGATTAGGATTGTTAATGCTAAATATATTGGTGTTTTAAGTCCTAACAAAGTAAACAAAACTGACACAAATAATAAAGCAATTGTAATTAGAAACTTATCACGATTTGCGTAATATCTATGCCTAATTTGTAAGCTACATTGCTTTTCTATTGTTTCTAATTGTTCACCAGAATATCCTTTATCAATAAGGCTTGTGTAATAGACATAAATACCCCGAGCAACAATTGAGTTGCTGCAATATTTTTCATCTGCAACTTTTTCCTTACGCGATTCATAATTTTCGTTTAAGAATAAGTCTGTGATTTTTTCGAATTTTTCATTATCCAAATCACAGTTTTTAGTCGATGTAATACTTGAGAGAAAGAATAATATATTAATAAAGACGATAAATACAATGTAGAACAGCATACCGTTTGGTGTAGATACGTCAAAAAAATAAGTATATAAATTGTTAATAAAATTATTAGGTAAAGTCAATATATTAATTGCAAGAAAAATTACATTGCAAACAGAAACTGGCCAATATGCAGTATCTGCCAAAATATATAAGATACATTTTAAACAGTCGTCTTCGGTAGCTTCTGATGAATTAGTTGTTCTAATATTAGCATTATTGTAATAACAGTTTTTTCTTTTGAACTTACTTTGTTTATATTCAGCTAAATAAATCCTTGCTAAGCCACGCTTGAAATTTGGTGTTTCATCAGAAGGAATGAATAATGAATCATACTTCCTACCAAACAGAAATAAACTAGGCAAGTAATCTGCATACATAAAAAATAACGAAAGCAAACAAATTGATGAAACAAAAAAGAAGAAACCTTCATATCCTAAAGCCAAACAGAGAAATATACATATGAAAATAGAACAGGATAACAATATCTTTAATCCGTTTCTCAAAACATCTCTTGAGTTTTGCATACCATTGACCTTTGGTGTTGGATTTATATGTTTCAAAATTTCTCTTTTTGATATTTCTTTATTGTTAAAATCAGGTGAATTATTTACAATCTTTTTCAGTATTAATTTTTCCGAAAAATGGTCATAAAAAAACGAAACTATTATAGATATAATTTGTAAGCCGATTATTAAAACCGACATAATAGCAATAATAGTTTTATTTATAAACGTAATATAGTTGCAAATAAAAACAACAATAGTTAGTACGACGATTATTATATTTAAAATATAAGTTAGCCCTGATAAAAATTTTTTCATAAACATATGAACCCCTTATTGAACAGAAATGTATTTAGCTTTATGTGGTGAATTTTTTTCATAAAACAAAAAGTGCGGCTACCGAAGTAACCGCACAAAAAACGCAAACTCCGATAGTCGCCAAACTAAGTCAATATAAGAGCATTTCTGCAATTATGCTGATGGAATTTGCGTTTTTATCAAATTCTTAGCAAAATTGCAAAAGGGTATAACACCCCTAAGGCAAAATACTCTCAATTTACATATTAACTTAGTTTGGCATTATCTAGTTTACCACAATTTGCAATAGAATACAATAAATTTTGAGAAAAAGTCTATGGATGTAACATACGCCTGTGCGAATTAGCAAGATTTTGCTAAAAAATCGATTAGCAGGTGATTAGCAAAACACCGATTTTCTGCTAATTTTTTGCTAATCGGGATATGGTAGGAGTACGAACTTGTTTTGGCGTTCTCGAAACAAGAAAACTCACTCAAGAAATGAGTGAGCAAAGAAAAGGAAAAGTGCCGAGAAACCTTGATTTCTCGGCACTTTTTGGCGCGCTTGAAGGAATTCGAATCCCCGACCTTCCGCTTAGGAGGCGGACGCTCTATCCTGCTGAGCTACAAGCGCATATATGATACAATTCGAACATATTACCATTTGCCTTTTTGCAAAGGCGAGCGTTAAAACACCCGCTTAGGAGGCAAACGCTCTATCCTGCTTAGCTACAGGTGCAGAAAAGAAAATTTATGATTTGCTCTTTTCACGAGTCAATGGGGCTGTTTTGGCTTTTACATGCTCGATTAGCGAATGGGGCGAAACAGAAACCTGTCTTCCTTTTTTTCCAGCACTTAAAGTAATGGAATCAAAGGCAAGAGCTGTGTCATCAAAAACGGTCAGAAGATGTTTTTTCATTCCTACAGGCGAACAACCGCCGTGCACGTAACCCGTAAGAGGAAATAATAATTTTTGAGGAAGCATTGAAATGCTTTTTTCTCCCACTGCTCGGCCGCAAGCCTTCAAATCCAATTCGCGGTTTACCGGAATGACAAAAACGTAATTCTTTCCACTTTCAGCAACAGTAACTAAAGTTTTAAATGTTGAATTGGGATCAGTGCCGACCGCTTTTGCCACCAACTCACCATCGGTAGTTTCCGGATCGTAGCTGTGTTCAACAAATGAAATTTTTGCCGCCGAAAGCAGACGCATCACATTGGTCTTATCATCTTTTGCCATAGTAACCTCAACCTAAAAAATCTGAAACAGCTTGTTCTGTGCCTCGGTAAATTGAATACTTGTTTTTCTTAATCACTTCACAGCCTTCAACAATAGTATGTGCGCGCATTTCATAGAAGGTCTGGGTATCTTCTTTATTAGCAAAGAAAAACACTTCAAGGAAATCTTCCCCTTTATTTGCACGAACCACTGTAACCTGCGTAATCCCTTGGTGCGCTACATCATCACCATATTGGATAAAGTGATTCACGTAATAGCCCATCTCCTCTAATTTTGCAATCGCTTCAGATGAGTTAGGAATGGTAACGGTGGAACAGGATGACATCAAAATCGCTAAAAGGAAAAGAGAAAGAACAATTTTGAACTTTTTCATCAACATAAGCCTTTCAAATATTCTTCAACATCAAAAGGATCGAGAACAGAATCCTTTTTAAGATACAGAGGATGATGTGGATGTCCCCTCTTTTTGGAACGGGAGCCGGCAGTAAACCAATTGGCTTGATGGTTCCTTCCTAATTGAATCATATCCCACACACAATCAGTAAGATAACTTCGTTTTTCAATAATAGTGCCCCAAGCTGCCCAAATGGAAGGCTTCTCCGCTTCACAAGAATTTAGTATGTATTCAAAAGCCTTCATATTTTCCTGATGCAGAATCTTATTACATTCTGATTCCATATGGTCAGGATCGGTGGCGCGCTGGGCATAAACATTGAACATAATAAAGGAATCGTAACCATTGAAATACGCAATTCGCTGAACAGATGACAATGTGTTATCCAAATCATCCGGTTGAGCAGTTGAGGGATTGATTCCAATGCAAATCAAGGGTTTCTTCCCTTTTGTTCCAAGAATATATCGGTATTCAGAATAAAAGTCCGGAACATATAGCCAACGGGAAGAATCATAGTTTTTATTAGCACTGCCAATAAGAGCAGTTTCAAAGGGCAAAACCGTAATTTCAGTTGTATTGATTTTTGGAATATGCAATGAAATCACCTCCCCTTGATCATAACAAAGAAATTATATCATATTTGATTTTTTTTCGCAATAAATTTAAAAAAATACTTGACAATTTTATTACCCTATGATAAACTCTTATCAAGAACAATTCCTATTAAGTTTTTTAAAGGAGATTATTAAATGAAAAAATGGAAATGCAGCGTATGCGGAGAAATCGTAGTATCTGATGTAAGACCCGAGGTTTGCCCTCTTTGCAAGCAGCCTGGTGAAAAATTTGTTGAAATCACGGATGATGCTCCTCAGGCATGGGCTACTGAACACGAAGTTGGTATCATTGAAGGTGTAAGCGAAGAAATCGTCGAAGGCTTGAGAGCCAATTTCATCGGCGAATGCACCGAGGTTGGTATGTATCTTGCCATGAGCAGAGTCGCTTTCCGCGAGGGTTATCCCGAAATTGGCGAATATTGGAAGACTGCTGCCTTTGAGGAAGCAGATCACGCATCTCGGTTTGCTGAAATGTTGGGCGAAGTTGTTACCTCTTCTTCTAAGAAAAATTTAGAAATGAGAGTAGAAGCTGAAAATGGTGCTTGCGCCGGTAAGTTCGAACTGGCGAAAATGGCAAAAGCACAGGGGTTGGATGCCATTCACGACACAGTTCACGAAATGGCAAAGGATGAGGCCCGCCACGGAAGAGCATTCGAAGGACTCCTGAAGAGATATTTTGGTTAATACTATGCAAAACACCTTGATCTGTAACTGTAAAAAAGTGACCTATAACGATATTTTGGTTGCTCTTCACGCAAACGAAAAGTTTGACGACGTGCTAGGTGCTTTTGAGAATGTAAAAGCCATCACCAAGTGCTCTACCGGGTGCGGTGGATGCTATGAAAAGGTTCTCGATATTATTTCCAAAGAAATGATGGGATAACTTCAAACAAAAAAGACACTACCCTTTTGGGTAGCGTCTTTTTTTTATTAGTGGCTTTAGCCAGTTGAGGACGGAACGTCCGAAACAAAAGAACCACCCGCTATGCGGGTGCGCGTCAGGGGTTATACCAAAAAATTCTCCTCGGTGGTACAATAAGGTTGTTCAAGTCTTAGAGTACAA
>JAZQJZ010000013.1:0-3544 GCA_045541915.1 Eubacteriales bacterium | reverse complement strand
AGAAAACTGAAAAGTTTTCTCTCCCAGCAGCTCGGTGATGCGCGCGGAAACGATGTCCGCTTCCATAGTGCCGGCTTCCACCGCCTGACGGTTTTTCTGCTCCTTGTAATAGCTTTGGATGCGCCGCTGCGCTCCGGCAATATCGATGTTGCCCTCAATGTGTTCCTTCGCAGTCTCCAATAAGTACGAAGAAGTTTTCAGTCCGTCCACAGCCTGAAGCCCGATGGCTGTTTGCCAGGCCGCGCTTTTTTCGACGCGATCCGGCTCGCCCTGACGGATGTATTCACTTAATTCAAGCTGCCATCTGTCCTGCTCCGGCATGGATTTCAACTCCTTTGCACTGCGATGCTCTGCAGATATTTTACCACATAGCCGGAACTAATACAAACGAAAAACTGCAAAAGGCGCTGAGTTGCCGAGTAACTTTCTTTCCAAAAGATGCGCTTCTATCTGGTTCGGCTTTGACTGATTCGCTTGCTTTTTCTTTAGGGCTGATCAAGCACTTCCTTTTTGATTGGGAAATCAAAAACTGTGACTGCCGCAGGCAGGAACCGCGGCGAAAGACGCAAAGTGGATCGAGGGATTGGGGAGCGAAATCCCCAACAAGTGCCATAGGAAATAACACGAAATTCATTTTTGTCTGCCAAGGCGAAACTTGCTCTCAGCAAGTTTTGGCGTGCGAAGCAAAAGGCAAAAACGAATAAGTGTGGCACGGCGCGAAACTTGCTCTTAGCAAGTGGCGCCGAATAAGTGTAATACGGCGCGAAACTTGCTCTCAAGTTGTTTGAGGTCCAAATCCGTTTTCTTTTCGAAAAACTCAGCCCTGACTGAAAAAATAATATGATAATCTTTTCTCAAAGTCATAAAAACAGCATTCCCGCTGCCTCGAATAATAGAGGCAGCTTTTTGTTTCCTTTGCGAGCAAAGAAAATTTTCCCAGAAGGTTGTAAAAATGCAGTTCTCTCTGCCTCGTAAATAGAGGGAAAAATATTCGACTACGTTTGTCAAACCTCAAAAAAGTGTGGAATAGGGGAGTAGAGGGATCTTTCAAAAATATTTTCTGCACAATGTCATAAAAGTGCAGCTCTCATTGCCTAGTTAGTAGAGGGAAAAATCTAAAATAGCATGCCCGCGGGGTGAAAATCGCCTTTCCCACTGCCTTGTAAGTGAGGGGGATGTTCTCGTATATGAAAAAGGAAAAAATGGGAAACTATAACAGGAGGTGAGCCGGTTGAAAATCGAAGTAATGGAACAGAAAAAACAAGTTTGCATCTGGCTTACCAGAGAAGAATCAGCCGATGAAGATCTTCAGAAGGAAATGATGCAGCGGCTCGAACCTTACAGGGAGAAGCGATACTTTTTTACGATTTATCGTTCCGGCACACAAGATCTTACAGAAATGACCAGCGCTCTGCTGATATACAACATAAAGCGTTCGGCAGAGCGAGCGGTGCAGATGGAAAAAGCAGCTCAAGAACAACAAATATGAGAAAACAAGATAGTCGTTTTAGGATAATCGCAACTTTCTTATTGCTTTTCTTGTAAAAATATGCTACAATGTCGACACGAAACAACAAATAAGGTGGCGATAAAATTGACAGAGACTTTTGACATCGCCGGATACTGTCGAATTTCCGTAGATGAAGAGTTAGATCGTGAAAATACATCGATCGAGAATCAGAAGGCGATCATCGAGAATTTTGTCAAGGAAAAGTTTCCCGGCAGCAGTTTGACCTTTTTCGAAGACCGCGACCGCAGCGGCTACACCTTTGAGCAGCGCGAGGGCTACCAGCGCATGCGCAAGGGGCTTCTGAACCACTCATACGACATTCTGGTGGTCAAGGACTTTTCACGTTTCTCCCGCCGCAACAGCAAAGGGTTGGGAGAACTGGAAGACCTCCGCGACGCCGGGGTACGCATTATTTCCATCGGGGACGGGATCGACTTCCCAAACGATGATCAGTGGCTGAACATTCAACTTCGCTTCCTCATGAATGAGATGCCGGTCACGGACGCGTCGAAAAAAGTACGCGCCGTGGTCAAGCGTCGGCAGAAAGACGGCAAGTGGATCTGCGCCGCGCCTTACGGGTACATCATCAATCGACACCAGGAATTTGAAGTTGTTCCCACGGAAGCCGATGTGGTGCGCCAGATTTTTCGATTGTATACCGACGGATGGGGATATAAAAAGATTGCAAACTACTTGACCGATGAAGGGATCCCCACACCTCGCATGTCGGAGCGGGATCGCAAGGAAGCGGAAGGCATGGACTACCGCCGCGAGGTAAAAAGCACATGGTCCACGGCGACGATCCAGGGCATTTTGGAAAACGATTTTTACATCGGCACCATGCGCTCCGGCAAATATACGCGAAAGAAAATCAACGGCGAAGATGTAAAGCTGGATGAAAGCGAGCACATCGTCATTGAGAATCACCATCAGGCAATCATCAAGTACCAGGAATTCGCGACCGTAAAAGCCTTGATGGAGAGCCGCAGCACAAACAACTATCGCGGGCAGAAAAAATACGACAACGTGTATTCCGGTTTTCTGGTTTGCGGCGACTGTGGGAGTCCCATGTTCGCCATGAGCCGTTCGGATCTGAAGGACGCTTATCGCTGCGGCCTGTACCATCGGCGGGGGCTGAAGGCCTGCACCAGCCATCACATCCGGGTGGAAAAGCTGGATGAAATGGTTAAGCACTTTGTTCAGATCGTCAAGGACAATTCCGAACAGATGCTGGCCCAACTCAACGCCAATATTTCAGAGGAAGAAGAGGATGTCCAGGAAACCGAACGGAGCGCGGCCAATCTGGAAGAAGTGCTGGCAGAGCTCCAGGAGGAATTAAAGGCAACCAAACGTCAGCGCATCCGCGACATTGTCAAGCATCCGGATCAGGAAAAGCTCTTGGAAGAAACCTACGATGAGTTAGAAGAAGACCTCGCCAGTCGGATCGCGGGACTGCAAAATCAGATCGAGTTGACCCTCGACAAACGGAACACGATCATCCGAATCAATCGAGTGGCGAAAACCGCCCTGGAAGCGTTTGAGGATATTCTGACCAAAGACAAGCTGGAAAAGAACGACCTGCTTTTGATCATTGAGAAGATCAAAGTCTACGAAGATGGGATCGATATTCAATTAAAGTCCGATATTGATGGGCTCCTTCGCTGCGGAACTTTGTCGGAAGAAGCAAAAGAGCCTGAAAAGTTGGAGGAAACCGTCGGAAATTTTAATTCCGGCACGAAAAATAGCTTACAAGTCACAACAGTCCAGCGCGCAGAGAAGCGCCCGGACAAGGTTTTTCGTGCCAATGTTATCTGTGACGGTGACCCGCTGGAGATTTTCACGGATAAGGACGGGGAGCTGATCTTCAAGAAATACTCCCCCATCGGGGAGCTGTCGGACTTCGCCGCCCAGATCTGCGACAGTCTGCACAAGGCCACCGACGGCATCGCCGCGGTCTGTGACCGGGACGCGGTGATCGCGGTGGCAGGCGGGGCGAAGAAGGAGCTGCTGGAAAAGCCCCTCAGCGCCCAGCTC
>JAZQJZ010000012.1:0-201853 GCA_045541915.1 Eubacteriales bacterium | reverse complement strand
GTTAAACCCCTTTAGGGGTGGCCAAAGCGGCAAAGACTCTAAGGCTTGAACAAAGAGAAAGCCCGCGCCTTTAGACGCGGGTCAGTCTCATGGGCTTTTAGCCCTTGTGCAAACCACCCGTTTGACGGGTGGTTATGATTTTGATTTAGCTTTTTTGTTATGCTTTCAGATCGCCGTTGAAAAGGGTGATCAGCTCACCGTTTCCGAGCTGAACGGAAATCTCGATCTTGAAGTTTCTACCCTGCGCATCCGGGTAGGAGAATGCCTGTACATAATTGAGGATCGATTCTCCGTTGGGTGTAACACTTTTCGTCGAACTCCCTATTGCCACTTCGCGTCCGTAGGTACCAAGACTTCTGCGCGCCATCTCCTTCATTACATTTCCGTCAGCATCCGAAATGGTGACGAAAACATCAGAAAGAACATAGTTGGTAGCAATGACCATATTTTGGAAATCGGAATAAGTCAGATTCGTTTCCTTTACAAGATCCTGATAGGATTTCAAATTAGAACCGATCTTGGCATAAACCTTTGCCTCTTCCGCGCCAATTCCAGCAAAGTTTTGGAATCCAATGCTACTATCGATCAGATCATAGGTGTTCGCATAAATGCCGGCCACACCCTTCTTGGTGTTGACGATGCTATTGTTGTAGAAATCAATGTAAGCCTTGGAATCTGCGTTAGTGTTGTAATCCGGGTAATGGAATTCAGCAAAAGTAAAGGGCAAATAAGGATTCTTGGGAGTGGAGGAAGTGGTTCTGGTCTTGGTCAAAAGATACTGGAAGCTGAACACTCTGTCTCCGTAGATCTGAGTGTTTCCGGTAGAATCGGTGCCATAGGTCATTTTGCTGGGGCTGGAAGTTAAACTGGGAAGAATGCTGGTATTGATGTGAGTTACGATGTCATCATAGTCGGAAACGTAACCGCCGTGCACCTCGTAAGGTGTCTGGCTTTCGCCCATGGAGCCATAGAAGCCGTAGGCATCGTTAAAGGATTCATAAACGGTCACATAGCTCTTTACGGGGTTGACAGAGCCGTCACTGTTTCTCACAACGTGAACATCTTTTACCATCATGGCGTGTCCGCCGCTCACCAGGCAGTCAGCGGGCTGCAGTTTCGCATAGCAGTCATACATCGCATTGGTTCCCTTTTGTGCGATCCAGTATTTTGCCACGTCAATGGTATCCCATTTTAAGGGGTTGCCGCCGATGTTGCCGGTTGAGCCGAAGGTATCGATGGTGTCCATACCGTAGGTTTTGCCTTCGTGCTCGTATTGATAGGTAAAGCCGCCTACCGGAATGAAGCCGTTGTAAACGGTGCAGCCGGTGGTCCAGGCGAAGTTGGCAGAGTTGACCACTCTTGCCCAGCCCCAGGTGGAGCCAACGGAGCACTGGCTGAAGAAATAACGGAAGCTGGTGAATCGGTAAGATATTCTGGGGGTTTCGTATTCTTTACCGTCTTTTCCTGTGACTATATCGATCACAAGGTCGCCTTCTTGAATATCATTGGTAGAGTCGGCAGTATCATAAGTGGAAAATTCTATGATAAGATTGGGACCGGAATCTTTAGTGGACCCGGGAGGAGGCGCGTATTTTCCGTCTGTTCCACCGGTCATTACGGGAGCTAAGTCTACCTGGCCGGAACGAACGCAAAGGTTTCCTTTTGCATCCACAAGCTTTCCATCCGCGTTTCTCTTGTAGAAGGTGGCAGCATCAAAGTTTTCCAACCAGGCGTTATACCAGTCGCCGTCATCGTAACCGCCGTTTTCAACAAAGGCATCTCTTAAGTACATCACACCGGTGGATTCATCGTAGTATTCCATCCAGCGGTAAAGGTTGCCGGTGCTGACATTCTGATAGGGAATACCGGCGTAAATGGTTTCTGTATTCAAAGCCTTGCCGGTATAGTTGCTAAAGCTGGTAACGGTATTATTCTCTTTGTATTTTTTGAAATAATTCAGGAAAAGATTGGTACTGCCGGTGGGATAAACGGGAATCTCTTCGTTGGGAACCCACTGGAAGGAAAGTTGAAGTTTGAAGAAATCAAGGCAAAGCTGGCGAAGCTCGGCGCTTGTCATAGAAGAGTTTGCAACGGGAAGATCAGCAAGCTGCTGACTGGTCAGCTTATTACCGGTGTCTTTTCTTCCGGCCACTTTATTTCCGTTCAGGTCATAGATCTCATTGTCCGATTCCATAAGCTGACTTAAGGTTGTAACATTGGCAGGAACCTTTGAGCTTCTTGAAGAAACGGCCCAGGAGGCGGTAACGCCATTGTAAGCATCATAGGTGAGAGTGGTATCACCGCCTACTGCAAGAAGGGTTATGGCAGAAGAGGGAGCATTGAGGTAGGTCTTTCCGGTGGACCAGGTGCCGTTGGGAAGGATCTTCTGTACTTGCCCTGAAACAGAATCCAGCTTCAGGGAAGCGTCCGTTCCGAGGTAAATGCTGTTGGTTTTACTTCCCACCAAAGAAACGCTTTCCTTGCTACTGCCTGCTTTGATCGCTTTTGCAAAGTAAACGGGGCCTGTGGGATTGATGGTCAAGGTAGCTTTGTTGGCAATGGTTTTGTTCTGATAGGTTCCGATTGTAAATGTGCTGCCAAAGGTTCCTCCGTGAATGGTGGAAGAAATGCCTTTGGTGTTGGTGTCGCAGTTGCTCGCGCCGCCGGCAATGACGCCGTATAGGAATGTGCATCCCGGATTAAAAGTATTGGAAATGGTGCCATTGGATACGCTTCCCGATTCGCAACCTCCGCAAACAACCTTGTTGAAAACAGATCCATCATTGTAATGGTTGACGATGTTTCCGTTGATCACGCCAAGTGTATTATTTCCGCCGTGAACCGCTCTGGTGGAAAAGTTGGCGTGATTGTAATGGTTGGTAATGGTGCTGCTTTCCGTAATTTCACCGTCTTGACTGCCGCCATAGCAATAGGCTCCGTTATCATAAAATATTACAGTGGAATCAGTAGAGCCGTAGTAGTTGGTAATATTACCGGAAACTGTGCCGGCTCCGCTGCCGCCGTAAATGCGGCTCTTGTTGCCGAATTCTACTCCAAGATAACGATTTGTAATGGCGCCGGATACAGTACCGTCTTTGTTACCGCCGCAGACAGTAGAGCTGGCATCGGAAGTGGCGCCGTTGAAGGTGTTGGTAATGGTGCCGGAAACGGTGTCGGTCTCATTGCCGCCGTAAATGGCACTGCCAAGAGATCCGGCATTGTAATTGTTCTGAATGGCAACCGTTACATTTCCGGCTTTGTTGCCGCCGAAAACAGGGCTGGTAAAGGTAGCACCGGAATAGGTGTTGGTAATGGTACCGGTGGAAAGCTCGCCTGCCTCGTTGCCGCCGTAAACTGCGCAGCTGAAGGTGGCGCCGGTGCCGTAGTCGTTCAAAATACCGCCGTTAAAAGAAACAGCCTGGCTGCTGCCGCCAAAGATGGCACTGTCAGCAAGGAAGGTGCCGCCGTTGAAAACATTCTTCACAAGCTTTGAATGGGTGCCGCTTTCACTGCCGCCGTAAATGGCGCTTCCGCCGGCAAAGGTGCCGCCGTTGAAGGTGTTGGTAAGTACTCCGGAGATGGTGTCGGCTTTGCTACCGCCATAAAAATGGCTTTCAAAAACTCCGTTGTTATAATTGTTCTGAATGGCAACCTTTACAGTTCCGCTTTGGCTACCGCCGTAAACGGTGCCGCGGAAGGTAGCGCCGTTGTAGTTGTTGGTAACGGTGCCGCCGGAAATGCTTCCTGCTTTGTTACCGCCGTAAACGGTGGTGTCAAAATCGGAAGAATCGTAGTTGTTCACAATGGCGCCAAGGCTTACAGTAGCATTGCTGCCGCCGTAAACAGAGCTTCCATCCTGGAAGGCGGTGCCCTTGTAGTTGTTGGTAACGGTGCCGGTAACGGTGCCGGCTGCACTGCTGCCGTAAACGGAGCTTCCGCTCTTGAAGATGCCGTCTTTAAAGTTGTTGGTTACATGGCCATTCACCGAGCCGGCCTTGCTGCCGCCGAAGAAAGAGATGTGTTCAAATTCGCCGCCCTTAAAGTTGTTGACCACATCACCATAAACGGTACCGCCGCGGTTACCGCCATAGATCACAGAGCCTTCCTCAAAGTTGCCGCCCGTGAAGTTGTTCACAACACCGCGCACATAGCCTGCACTGGAATGGCCGCCGTAAATGGCAGAGCCATCTTTAAAGGTACCGCCGGAAATATTGTTGAAGACCTTTCTGGCAGAGCCGGAGCCGACTCCGAAGAAAGAACAGGTGTCCTCAAAGGTACCGCCGGTAATATTGTTGACCGTGGAAAGGTTGGAGGAGTTACCGGAAATCTCACCAGTAAAGGTACCACCGGAAATATTCAGATAACTGCAGCCTTCAATTTCGGAAAGGGAAGAGGATTTAATGTTGCTGACTACCGCATCGCCGGAAACCTCAACGGTAAAATCACCGGAAAGGTAAGCCTTGCTCAAGCCTTGAATGCCATTGGCACCGGTCACTTCGCCGCCACTGACACGAAGGGTGATGCTGCCGCGGTAGATCTCAATATCGCCGTTTTCAGTGCCGTTATCGGCAAAAATGTTTTCAACCGTGCCACTTTTCAGATCAATGATGGCATCGGCTACCGGGGCAAAGCCCAATCTGGCGCTGACCTGGGAAAGGGAAGCACCGTCCACGATCAAGCTGGCAGAGGTATCTTTTGGGGTGACGGCAACCGAAACGCCCTCTGCGGGCTCATAATCATCCCCGCTGAAGCCAACTGCTGCAAGCGAATGGCTCTTTTCCACAAAGCGGGTGCCGTCGGCAACGGTCAGAGAAGTGGCGATCTTTTTGCTGTTGCCACGTTCTGCAGACACATTGATATTTTCCCAGCCTTCAAAAACAGCCTGGGTGTAGTTATCACCGTAAAGAGAGACCCTGGCAGACTCTCCTGCCTCGTCCACAAAAGAGACTCCGGAGAAAGCCACATTGCCGGCTCCGGCATAGAAAGCAAAATTGTCGCTGGATACCTGGAAGGTCAGATCAAAGAAAGAAAAACTGTTAGCAGAAGCTACGGTATCCTGTTCAGTTGTGAACTTCACATTCTTTGCGCCGCCCAAATAAATGGGCAGTCTCTTGTTTACATTGTTGAAAATGGTATTGACCTGCAGAAGATCATCTGCCGAATAGGTCGCGCCGTCAACAAGCTTGATGCCGGCAATTTCGCCGTCATTCCAGGAATCCTGGTCGATGGCAGAAAGCACGGCACTCAAATCGTTGCCGTAGTCTTGAGCGTTGTAGACTTCCGTTGCTGCATCGAATCCGGCGCGCACGGAAGTACCGCCCCATAAGAATACCAGGGGCACGATCAAAAGGACCAAAAGTCCGATTGAAACGCTCTTCCAAAGAGTAGTTTTTTTCATAAATCATTTTCCTTTCTTTGAGGGAAATTTGAAGAGGGAAACAATAACCCATTTCTACATACCATTATCAATGATTTTCTCTTTTTTTTCAATATGTAATAAGGAGAAATTTTCGTTCATTTTTTGTACATTTTGCATTCAAACAGTTTTGTTCTGATGTTGCTTTTGAATAAAAAAGGGAGAAAATATGCAAAGAGGTACGCTTTTCCAAGGGTACAAAAAAGCAGAGCCTCGTTTGAGGCTCTGCAAAGTTTTTTTCCTTTATTTTACCTGATCCAAGATTCCCTGGCTCAGGGGCTGCAGGGTGTGCATGAATTCGGTAATGTAAGGAGTCAGGATATCGTATTTTGCATCCACAGGGTGAATCAAGTCTCCCTTATAAGTGCTTTCAGAATTTGTCATATCAAGGCTTTCGGTGATCTCATCGTGATAATACATATCAAAGTACTGAATGCCCCACTTCTCACAGATGGTCTTCGTCATTGCCACATAAGGAACCATCTTATCACCACCGACTTTGGAATGGCTGGGAGCCTGGAAATTGATCAGGTATCCGATCTTGGTGGTAGTGCTTCCGTATTTTTGAATGGCAGTGTAAATGAGATTTTCAAGACCGCCGGCAAAGGTGGAGGTGTCAAAGTCAGCAGGGGAGAAGGAATCGCTCATAGTGCCGACCGGCGCGTTTGACCAGGCATCGTTCACACCGCCGTGAAGCATCACATAATCAAAGCCCGCATGATAGCTTAACTGATCCACAATGATGCCTTGATTGCTCTTTCGAACGTCAGAAACGGAGGTGCCGCTCACTGCATTTTTAAAGGAGACCAGGCCCGTGCTTTCGGAAATTCGCTCTGCCCAGGACTTATGGTTGGAATCACCGTAGCCATAGCTGATGGAGTCACCCACAAACAGCGCCGTCTTACCGGCAAGGGTGTCAGGAACAATGTTTTCTCCTGCGGCAGTACCTTCGGTGAATGTGCTGTTAAAGGTTCCACCAGTTTTGTTATTGGTGATAATACCGCTGACCGTACCGGCCTTGTTACCACCGTAAACAGCACCGTTAAAGGTTCCGCCTTCGAAGGTATTGGTGATATTGTTTGCCACGGTGCCACTTGCACTGCCGCCGTAGAAGGCACTCGCAAAGGTTCCCTTTTTGATCGTATTCTGAATGCTGCCGCCAATGGTTCCATTGGAAGCATTACCGCCATAGTAGGCTCCGGCGAAATTGCCGCCGTCGATGATGTTCTGAATGGTACCGGTGATGTTGCACTCGGAGCCGCCTCCGGCAAAGCTTGATTTGAGATTGCCACCGTAGATCTTATTTGTAATATTACCCACAGTGTCATAGCGGTTTCCGCTATGGAACAGACCGTTGAAGGTACCGCCGTTAACGGTGTTTGTAATGCTGCCTGCATTGCCATATTGGTTGCCGCCGCAGATCCAATTGGAGGTGCTGAAGCCGGAATTAAAGGTGTTTTCAATGCTGATTGTTGCACCGTTCCAGTTACCGCCGTAGAATCGGTAGAAGCTTCCGCCGGAAAGGGTATTTTTAATGATACCTGTATTACCGGTGAGGTTACCGAATGCAGCATATTTCTTGAAGGTGCCGCCGGAAATCTTGTTTTGAACGGTACCGTTCACGTTGCCGCTGTAGTTGCCTCCGAAATAACATCCGGATAGGGTCGAATCGGAGGGGAGAGTAAAGGTTCCGCTTTCCACAGTGTTTGTAATATTGCCCTTTACATTGCCGGTGTAGTTACCGCCGAAGAAGCCGGTTTGGAAGGTGGAACCGGAAATGCGGTTCTGAATGTTACCGGGAGCGCTCACTTTGTAGTTTCCGCCATAAACGGATTTCAAAAATTCTGCACCGATAAAGGTATTCTGAATGTTTCCGGTGAGGGTGGCAGTGTAGTTGCCACAGTAAACGGAGCCGTTCACCACCAGGTTTTCAAAGGTGTTGGTGATATTGCCCTTGACCGTACCGGCGGAGGAACCGCCTCTGTAGTTGGTGGGAATTCCTTCACTGGTGCTGATGTTGTTTTGAATGCTGCCGCTTACGATTCCGTCTTTATTACCGCCAAAGAAGTTTCCGCTTCTTAAGAGAGCAGATCCGGTGATGTTATTCACAATGCCGCGGATCATTCCGCTACCGTCGCCGCCGCCGTAGAATCCGCCGGTAAAGGTACCGCCGGAAACATTGTTAAAGACTTTTCTTGTGCTTCCGGAGCCAATGCCGGAAAATTCCCCGGTAAAGGTACCGCCGGAAATATTATTGATGGTATTGAGGTTTGATCCGCTACCCTGGATCATTCCGCTGAAGGTACCGCCGGAAATATTCAGATAACTGCATCCTTCCACTTCAGCAAACTGAGAAGAAAGAATGCTGGTAACAGATGCAGAACCGGAAACTTCGATGGTAAGATCGCCGGAAAGATAAGCATGGTTCAAACCGCGAATACCGGTTTCACCTGTGATCTGGCCTCCACTGACGGAAAGGGTGGTGCTGCCCTTGTAGGCGTCAATTTCCTTTTCGGAGGAAGCGTTGTCACCGTAGAGGGACTGCACAGTGCCGTTTTTCATCTGTACCGTCGCAAGAGAGACCGGAGCGGTGCCAACTCTTGCACCCACCTGGGAAAGGGTAGCGCCGTCAATGATCAAGGTGGCGGTGGTATCCTCCGGCTTGATCAAAGCTTCAGCTCCCACTGCACCTTCATAGGCCTTTTCGCCGTAGCCCACAGCGCCGATGAGAACACCAAGATTCTCTGCGGGTTGATAATTGAAGTTGCCAGCGAGGGTAAGAGAGGTGTTGATCTTGCCGTTTGTGCCCTTATTGGCCTTCACCTGTGCCTTGGTCCAGCCTGCAAAGGCGGCGTCGGTAAAGTTATCGGCAAAGAGGGAAATTTCAGGAGTCGAGCCGTCTGCCTTCACAAAGGAAACATTTTCCAGAATGACATTGCCGCAGCCGGCAAAGAATTCCATTCCCTCGGTTTGAATGGTAAGGTTCTTCAAGGTCAGGTCGTTGGTGGAGAATGCCTTTCCTGCCGCGAGGGTAATGGTGGTGTTTCCGTTACCGTTGATGGTAATGGGAACCTTTCTTCCGCTGGAATCAAAAGCAGTCTTCAGGCCCAAGAGAGCTTCGCTTTCGCTGGAAAGTGCACCGGTTACATTGATTTCAACAGCGGCACCGGTTGCCCAGTTGGTGTTCACCACTGTATTCAGGGTGTCTTGCAGCTCTTCAGAAGAGACCTTGTAAGAAGTAACATTCCGTTGACGGACAATGTTCAGAATGTAGTATTTTGCCGGAGCGCCGTTGGCGGGGGAAACCTTGATGGTGACCTGACCGTCGCCGTTTGCGCCAATGGCTTTTTCACCTTCCACGGTAACGGTGGCATTCTCTTCTGTGGGAATGGCCGTTACGGATACGGGAACGCCGTAGGGAAGGAGTACATCGTACTCAAATTTTCCGGAGGAGAAATCAGGTGTGATGCTGACAGCCTTGTCCACGGAAAGAGAAGCAAGGCCGGCATTGCCGCCGCTTAAGTTCAAAACGTGAGGAACTGCCATCTCTTCCTCTTGCGCAGGAGCACCGAAGTGCAGCGTTCCGCACTGCTCGGTTCCTTCGTAAAGAGCAAGATCAAAGGCAAAATAACCAGTTCCGGGAGTGGAGGTCCACGTCTTTCCACTGCCTTCTACTGCATCCTGGAAGTTTAATTCCACTTCATAGGTGGTAAAGCCCTTACCTTTTGCATCGGTAGAGACCCGAGCCCAACGGGGGAGAGGGAATTCTGCCACGTTGCTGTAACGGCGGTCGCATTCAGAAGCTTCGCCGTTTTCGTCATATACGGTGGCTGAAAGGCCTTGGATTCTGAAATCCAGCCAGGAATAAGGCTCGGAGGCGTGCTTCTTTTCTGTCATATAGTAGGAGTTGGTGATGCCGGAATTGACAGTATAGCGGTTGGTATCGTTGCCAAATCCCAAAAACACATCCAGCTTGTAATCCCCTTGATGCGCTTCTTCTTTGACTACAATGCCCACGTAAAGAGCGCCATCATCCTGAGACAGATAAAGAGAAACGGATTCGGGGATCTTTTCGGGGATCAAATTGCCATCCAGGTCCTCTGCCCAAAGACCGTTTTCGCCGGTGGCAACCAGAATGGGGGTGCTATAACCGTATTCTGTGGGGGAAATGGTGCCGTCCTGAACAGCCGGGGTAAAGGTGTTCACAACCGGGATGGAAAGCTGACCGTCAAAAAGGCCGGTATCTGAAACTGCCTGTGCCTCTTCTGCAAAGGTCACAGTGGATAAAACGGAAGGGATCAGGAGAAGGACGCAAAGAACAATGCTGAAGATTCTTTTCAAAGTATGTTTCATTGTTGGATCCTCCTTTCCTTATTTGTTGACCGTGGCGCCGGTGAAGCTTTGGGTCTGCTTGTACTCTTGAACTGCCTGGTGGGCTGCGTTCTGCAGAACCTCGATCTTCTCTTCGCTTAAGTTGTAAGAGGGTCTCCAGGTGTTACCGCGGCAATCGCCCACGAGCATTTCGTACCAAACGCATGCGTTCAGGTACTGGCCGCCGCCTTCTTCGCCGTCGTGATAACCGTCACTGCGGGAGCCACGGTTACAAAGCTGATCCATGATTACATCGGAATATCTTGCGATCTGCCAAGCGTCGCCGCAGGGGATCATGGGAACTCCGGTGGATTCGGAAACGGTGTAGCAGGTCTTTTTGATGTTGTTGTAATGCTGGATCTGCTGGGTGTAATTTTTCATAATGAGAGAATCGTCCTTGGAGGTGGTTCCACCAGTGATCTCGCTATCTACAATTCTTCCATTCTCAATGGTATAGTCCACGTAAGGAGAGGTCCAGGGGTTGACCCATTCATCGCCCTCTGCAGTGGCATCGGAGGGAGTCCAGGAATAACCGTGACCCACCTGGAAGGCCCAGGTTTCGTTCAGGTACAGATCGGCTTCGGGATAGTTCACATCCAAGTAACGGAAAATATTGGGAAGATAAGGCATACTGTAATCCATACAGATTCCTTCTCCGTCGGCGTGAGAGGTTTCAATGCCGTAGTGGTCCTGAACACTGATCACATCCCAATCCCGGAAGGCAAGGATTTCCTTGTAGGTGTAGTCCATTTCCAAAAGCTCATTGGTAATACCGGATCCGTCTGCTTTGGGATAAACTACACGTCTGGTCAGTCTGGGATAGTCATCCAGAAGCCAGTTCCAGTGCTCGTATGCCATTGCGGCAGATTTGTAGGAACGGACTGCGGTCATATAAACGCCGCTTTCCTTTGCCATGGCAACCAGCTCATCCAGATAATAGTTGGAGAAGCTGCATCCGATCATCAAAACGTTCATGTATCGGGTGTATTCCACAAAGTTGGCATCGTAATAGGCAGGGGTATTGGAATAATACTGACCGTAAACCAGGGAGTTGTCTTCATAGATCACAAAAGGACGAATGGAGAAAAACTTGTTGTAATTTGCTTCGGCCGTGGTAAAGGAGACGGTATAAGAGGCGACCCCCTCATCATTGGGCGTGGTGGTGGAGATCACATTCTCTTTTCCTTCGATCCAAACCAGATGCTTTCCGCCCAAAAGGGAAGTATCGGGAGCAAAAATGATGCCGATCTGGCGGATGTTTTTGACATCCATATCCTGAACGGTCAGGTTAGCATCAAAGGTGCGCTCGTTTCCGTTTTGGCTCTTGCGGGAAACGCTGACGGTGGGAGAAGCGGTGTATTTGCCCTTTTCGCCCAAAAGTTCAATGACGTTGGGGGTAAAGGGAGCGGTGGTATCTTCTCCGTTCAAGGCAAAGGCTTCTCCGACCACCAGGTTTTCGCTCTCCAGAAACAGTGCGCTGTTGGGAACGCCGTAAACCCAGTATTGAGTGGAGTATCCGTCAAAAAAGTTCAGTACAAAGGAAGTGTACATACGGTCAAAATTAACACCTGCGCTACCGCCGTTGGGATTGATTTCAGACCAGGCAAGCTTGAATTCAAACACGGTGGTGTTCAGATCATAAGTGCCGGCAGAGTCTGTTACGGTTTTAAGGAACGCGGTAGAAATGTGATAAGCGCCTGCAGGATCGGAAACCGAATCCTGGCCACCTGCCAGAGCGTAAACAGAGGAGAAACCTTCTGCGGCACCCTTTTGGGTGGTGCTTGCAAAATCAAAACCAAATTTTGCCGTCAACTGATATCCATCATCGTTGGTCTGGGTAACAGTGGTGATGTGGAAATAAGCATAGTCGGCGTCATAGGTACCGTAAATGGTCATTTCCTTGGGGCAGTATTCCGCTGCCAGATCATAAGGCTTGGAGCCGTCCTGGGCATCGGATACAAAAATGCCGTTGAAATTGCCGGATTCCTGAAAGAAGGTGTCCACAAAGGTATAAGCTCCCTCCTCCAGCTTACCGTCCATTGCCGGTGCACTTTCTGTAAGCTGATAAATTCCACTGTGATGCTGACCGTATTGCTCCATGGCATAGGGAAGAGGTGGAACAACGGTCAATGCGCTGACCGGAGTGGGTGCGTTCAACGCGGAGAACAGAGGAAGAAGAACGGCGACTAAAACAACGCTTGCCGCAATCTTCCAAAAGGTTGTTTTCTTCATAAGAAAATTCCTCACAAAATAAAATTATGGCTTGGGTGCCACTGAAGTTAAAAACCCAAACGCCTTAAGAAAATTATAACATTTTCTCATTATATAAACAATGGATAAAATAGAGAAGCTTATGGACTTTTTTTGTGCACAATTCACACAGCTTTTTCCTTATATTTTAAAGTTAAAACGTGCGATTTTTCGTGTAGTTGCAATGAAGGCAATGAAAAAAAGGACGCCGTCAGGCATCCTTTGAAAGCGGACAGTTTTGACAGTCCGGGTTTTGTGCCCGGCAAAAATCGCGGCCTAAGGTGATCAGTCGATGGCAAAAATCCGCCTGCTCTTTCTTTTCCACAAGCTTTTCCAGGTCACGGGTGACGATGGAAGGATTCTGGCTGGCGCTTAAGCGAAATCTTCCGGAAAGGCGAATGCAGTGGGTATCTGCCACAATGTGCGGATCACCGAAAACATCGCCAAGCATCAGATTGGCGATCTTTTCACCCACCCCCGGCAGAGAAAGAAGCGTTTCTTTATCCGAGGGAACCACACCGCCAAACTCATTTACGATCTGTAGGGACATTTCCCGGATCTGCTTTGCCTTGGTGCGGTAAAGACCGCAAGGTCGTACCGCCTCTTCCAATTCTTCCGGCTTTGCAGCGGCAAAGGCGGCGGCATCCGGGTATGTCTGAAACAAGGATTCCGAAACCTGATTGACCCGTTTATCCGTGCACTGCGCAGAAAGCCGCGCCATTACCAAAAGGCGGAACGGATCACCGTGAAATTCCAGCGCACACTGTGCCTCCGGATAAATTCTTTTTAATTTTTTTCCAATGGCCTCGGCTCTTTCCTTCTTTTTTTTCGGAAGGGAAGAAAGGGCCGGACAGGTGAGTTTTTTCACGCTTTTTCTCCTTGATTTTCTTTGATTACACTGTATAATAGTTCGAGGAAAAAGTCAAGAAAAGAAAAAGGGGATTTGTTTTTTTGCCAGAATACTTGATTTTTTATACCGTTATGGAGTAAAATAAAAAATGTATGAAAGGAGTTGTGCTATGAATCGAGTGATCGCTTTGGTTGGAATGTGCGGCAGTGGCAAGAGTGTTTGCTGTGAAGAATTCAAATCCTGCGGATGGGAATATGTTTATTTCGGCGGCGTTACCATGCGTGAACTTGAAAAGCGCGGCCTTGAACGAAACGAACAGAATGAGCGTGCGGTGCGGGAGGAATTGAGAAAAACGTACGGACCTGCAGCCTTTGCCATTTTGTTAAAGGATGAGATCCGTGAAAAGTTAAAGTCCAGCCATGTTTGCTTGGATGGTCTTTATTCCTGGTCGGAGTGGAAGGTGCTCCGGGAAGCCTTTGGGGAAAATTTGACCGTGGTTGCCATTGTGGCAGATCGGAAAGAGCGCTATGAAAGAATTTCCCAGCGGGTGGTGCGCCCCTTGACGCCCCAGCAGGCAGAGAGCCGTGATATCGCTGAAATCGAGAATATGGAAAAGGGCGGCCCCATCGCCATGGCGGATATTTTTCTGCTGAACGATGGCGATCTGGAGAGTTTTCGCGCCAAAACCGTAAGCTTGATCCAGCGCGCGGAGAACAGTCAGTTATAATACGGCTGGTTGACAAATCAACAATTTTGCAGTATAATCTGGTCTGCCCATTTTTTGAAAAAGAGGATTGATATGGCAAATTATATAGAAGCAAGAAATCGTAAGGCGATCGTGGAACCGGCGTTCGACTTTCGCAGTATGGTTGCCAATTCGGCAGCTCGCTTGCCGGAAAAGGATTACCTGGTATATAAACGAGCCGGCGGCTTGGAGTCCTTGACTTATGCCGGCCTGGAAGAGAGAATCCGAGCCCTCGGTGAAGCATTTTTCGAATTGGATTTGGCTGGAAAGACCGTTGCGGTCATCGGCGAAACCAGTCCGGAATGGATCATTACCTATCTTGCCACGGTGATCTGCGGCGGTGTGATCGTTCCTTTGGACAGGGAGCTTTCCCGAGATGCTATTTGTGGTTTTTTGGAAAAAACAAAATGCAACTGCGTGGTGTTTTCTCATAAATTCCGTCAGTATTTTGAAGACAGTGAAGCTTCCTTCCCCACGGTAGAGTATTTTGTAGAGATCGACCCGGGAAAAGAACCCACCATCAACGATGCCAAGCCGGAAAAAGGAATGGTGGATTTTGTGGATCTTCTCAATTTGGGAAGGCGCTTGATCGAAGAGGGGGCCGAGCGCTATGACAGTGCACCTGTGGATATGGAAAAGGTGTGCGCCATTCTCTTCACCTCCGGCACTACCGGTTCCTCCAAGGGCGTGATGCTTTGCCAGAAGAACATCATTCACGCTGTCAATGCTTCCTATCGGTGCACCGGCTTTGAGGAAGAGGACGTGATTGTTTCCGTTCTTCCCATTCATCACACCTATGAAATGACCTGTTCCATTCTTACCTGTCTTTTCATTGGCGCAACGGTGTGCATCAACGATTCCCTTAAGCACGTGGTTCGCAATTTTCAGTTGTTTAAACCCACCGGTCTTGTGTTGGTGCCGATTTTTGTCACCACGATTTATAACAAGATTTGGGATACCGCCAGAAAAAGCGGTAAGGATAAGCTCCTTCGCGGAAGTATTGCCGTGAGCGATGTCTTGCGCAAGGTGAAAATCGACCCCAGAAAAATTCTCTTTAAGACCGTTCAGGATGTGTTCGGCGGCCGATTGAAAAGAATCATCTGCGGCGGCGCACCGATGCCTCCTCAAATGGTGAAGGAGTTTGAACATTTTGGTATCCATTTGTGTCAGGGCTATGGCATCACCGAGTGCGCACCTCTGATCAGTGTGTGTCCTGAGAATGATAACCGTCCCGGTTCTGTGGGCCCTGCCATTCCCGGTGTTTCCGTCAAGATCGACGTGGAAAACGAGGAAGACGGAAAACTCATCGGCGAAATCGTGGTAAAAGGCCCCAATATTATGAAGGGGTATTTCCAGGACGAAGAAGCCACCGACGAAGTTCTTTCCGGTGCCTGGTTCCGCACCGGCGATTATGGATATTTGGATGAAGACGGATTTATCTATATCACCGGCAGAAAGAAAAATGTCATCGTTTTAAACAACGGAAAGAACGTATTCCCCGAAGAGATCGAAGAATATCTGGGGAAAATTGAATTGATCAAAGAATGTGTGGTTATTGGTAGAAAATCTGAAGATGGCACCGTTTCGGTTACCGCGCTGATCTACCCGGATCTGCCCCGTGCTGCGGAAATGGGCCTGGGCGATAACCTGACCGAGGTGGGCAATAAGATCAAAGAACAGATCGCCCAGTTGAATCGGTCCCTTCCTTCCTTTAAGCAAATTCGCGGCATTGAAATGCGCCGTACCGAGTTTGAAAAGAATACTTCCAAGAAGATTATTCGTTACAATCTGAAATAGTATCAATAGGAGAGAGAAAAAATGTTTGAAGAACTGAAGAAAATTCTGACCGAAGAAATGGACGTGGATCCCGCTCTGGTAACCCCGGAAGCAGAATTTGTCAATGATTTAAAGCTCAATTCTCTGGAAATTGCAGACTTTATTGTGATCTGCGAAGAAAAATTCGGCTCTGAGATTGAAGAAGACGATGTCCACGGTATCCTCACCGTTCAGGACCTTTGCGATTACATCAGCCAGCATGCCTGAAAAAAGACAGTTAAACATTGTTCTGGTGGAACCTGAAATTCCCCAAAATACTGGAAATATTGCAAGAACCTGCGCCGCTACCGGCGCAGTTTTGCACCTTATAGAGCCCTTTGGCTTTGAAATCAGCGACCGTTACTTAAAACGCGCAGGCTTGGATTATTGGCAGTATTTGGATTTGAGGATCTATCCGAATCTGGAGGATTTCTATCAGAAAAATCAAGGGGATTTCTATTACTTTACCACCAAAGGAAAAAATAATTATACCGCTCCCCAATATGAGGGAAAGGTGTATCTGTTTTTTGGCAAGGAAACCCGTGGCTTGCCGGAGGAGATCATTCGGGAAAATGCCTCCCATGCCCTCCGCCTTCCTATGCTGGATCGCATTCGCAGTCTCAATCTTTCCAATTCTGTTGCCATCGCTACCTATGAGGTGCTCCGCCAATGGAATTTTGAAGGCTTTTGCACTGAAGGCTTTTTGAAAGGGGAGACGGAATGAGACGGTATTTCCGGGTGATTTTGCCCATTTTGACTGTCTGTTCTCTTTTGTTTATTTTTTCCAATTCCCTGAAAAATTCATCCGATGTGGAAAAAACCAAAGGCTTTGCCCTCGGAACGGTCGAGGCTGTTTTGGAGTTTTTTCTGCAACGGGACCTTTCGGTGGAGGAACTGTTGAAAAGCCCTGTGGTGGCTAAGGTGGGGCATATGCTGGAGTACTTTGTATTTGCCTTTCTCTTCACTGTTTCGGTGCATCACCGCCGGGGGATCAGAGAAAAGGAAGCGTACAGTCAGATCTTGTTTGCCTGCCTTTTTGCTGCCCTTGCTGATGAGCATTTGCAGATCCTTGGAGTGGGGAGAAATCCCAGCTTAAGTGATGTTTTGGTAGATTTTTCTGCTTGCTTGATGGGATACGGCGCAGGAGGCTTGGTATTTTCCTTTTGGGAAAGGAGGAAGAATCGCCGTGAAAGAAGTATTATTTCTGCTTGATTTTGCTTGCCCGCTTTTTTTCTTCTTTTTGGGGAGAGCACTTCATGGAAAAAAACGTCGGATCCTGGTGAATGAAAGTCTTGCCAATCTTTGTGTGGCGGTGCTGTTTGCTCCCATTGTGTATTTTCTTTTTCCTCTTGCGGTGCAAAGCGCTTTTTCTGCCGGCATCCTCTTTTTACAGTTTTTCCTTTTGAGTGTTGCCCTTGTCCAAAACGAACGAAAAAAGAAAAAGATCCTTCTGTTTTCATAGAAGGATCTTTTTTGTGAAAAATCGCTCAGATGGTGCCCACAACCGTCAGCACAGTAACGCCGGGAGTAGTCTCCCAAACACCGGTTTCGGCATTTTGGGTAAAGGTAGCGGCAGGAACAGTGATCACACCGGGAACGGTGGTAAACAGTCCGGTGCCCTCGTTGTATTCGTAGCCGGTACCCTCTGCTAAAGTATTTCCGTTCAGTGTTACGGCAAGGTCCGAAAGGATGGGGTTGAAGGTATCAGAAACCACGCCACCACCAGTGGCCACTGCCGGTGTATTGCCGAAATTTTGAATGATAAAGGTGTAGGTGATGCGGCTGTTTTCCGTCACCACTGCAGGAGTGATGGTTTTGGTGATGCTGAGATCGACGCTTTCAGCAGGGGTCACCGTTTCGCTTACCTCCACAGGAGCAGTTACGCCGTTTCCTGTGATACTTGCGGTGTTGGTGATCAAGGAGGAAAGGTCAAGCGGGGCAAATTCCGTTACGGAGGCTTCGTAGATCAAAATGGAATTTCCGCCGGCCGGAACAGTAATGCCGGAGATCACAAGATTGTTTTCTCCTGTAACGGTAGGCGGAGTCTGCAAAATGCCATTGATGAAAAGACGCGCGGATCCCTGGGTGTAAGAGAGGGGATAGACGGTCAGATCATTGACGGTATAAGCCCCCAGGTCGTCCGTGACAGTCACCCCGGAAATTGCAGTCGCCCCGGAGTTTACAATGCTGATCACATAGGTGATGTCGGAATCCGGGCCATAGGTCTCTGTCACAGCGGTTTTGGTGGCAGAAAGAACCTCCAGGATTTCCCCCGTGGCAATGTTGGAATTGGTCACGGTATTGTTATAGGTCAAGGTTGCCTGATTGGTAAAAATTGCCATAGAAAATAATCTCCTTATTGCTTGGCTCTTTTTGAGTTCCGGCGACACGCCTGTGCCGCCAATTTCAGTATATGCTAGGCAAAGAAAGAGGTTCTTTTGCTTGACAAAAATAGTTTTTTGGACTACAATGATCGGAGTAAAAGACGAGGTGAAACTATGAACGTTTCCATTTTAGATTACGGCGCCGTCGCTGACGGTGTTACCATGAATACCAAGGCCATTCAGAATGCCATTTCTGATGTTGCCGCCGCCGGCGGAGGAAGAGTTTCCATTCCTTGCGGAACCTTTGTTTCTGGCACCATTTATATGGAAGATCATATTGAACTCCATCTGGAGGCAGGCGCTGTTCTTCTTGCCAGCCCGGATTTTGCGGATTACAATCCGGATGATGCTTATCCCGAAAACCGAAGCAGTGTGGTGGAGCAGTGGCGGGGAAAGCATCTGATCATTGCCTATCAAAAAGAGGATTTTTCTATTACCGGCCCCGGCACCATCAACGGAAACGGTGAATTGTTTTACGAAGAGATTGCCCATTTGCCTAAAACATTGCGATATATGTGGTGCTTTGGCGGCATCCGAAAGGCAAAGGATAAGGAGCAGGGAAGACCGGGTCAGCTTTTGGCTATCATTGATTGCAAGAATCTTCGCTTTTCCGATTTTAATATGAAAAATTATCCTTGTTGGGGGCTGTTTCTCAGGGGATGTGAAAATGTTCAGGTTCGAGGCTTGAAGATCAAAAACGCCTCTACTTGTGCCAATACCGACGGAATTGATATTGACAGTAGCCGATTCGTTACGGTTTCGGATTGCATTATCGATACTGGGGATGATGCTATTACCCTTCGCTGTGCGGCCAGCACCGATCCGGAAAAGAAAAACATTTGCGAATATGTTACGGTTACCAATTGCATTCTCTCTTGCTCCGCTTGTGCCGTCCGTGTGGGCGTGGGAACCGGTATCATTCGATATGCTACCTTCTCCAATCTCGTGGTTCCTCGCGCCGGCACCGCCCTGGAAATTATGACGGCATACAAAAAGAGTGGAAATGCCAACATTTCTTTCCTTCGATTTGAAAATATTGTAGCTGAAAACGTCTCCTTCCCTCTGCGCCTAACCCAGTGGAACGACTCTTATATCCGTGATGTTACCGTTTCCTCCTTCTCTGCTAAGGCGCGTTGCTGTTCTGCTTTTGAAGCGGAAAAGGACGGTATGATCTCCCGCATCTTTGTTCGGGATATGAGCGTGGAACAGATCCCCTCAGACATTCCTCTGGATGAGATTGCTCTTGTCGAAAAAGGGGACTATGTGTTCTGCGGCCACGGAGCAAAGGATTTGACCTTTGAAAACGTCCGTTGCCGTATTCCGGAAGAGGTTTCTTCCAATTGGTCCGGCATTGCCGATTTTTCCAAATGCTCCAACGTCACCACCTTCCGTTGCGACTTTTAAATCAAAAAAACAAAAAAGCGAGATGCAATCTCGCTTTTTTATTTTGCTTGAAATGATAATTTATTTTGTATGTTCTTCCTGCTCGTGGTGCAGCGTCTTGAGAAGCTCTTCTTTTTGCTGCTGGGTTTCTTTTGCTTCGTCAGTTCCTTCGGTGCTTTCCTTGGTGAACATGATCTTGACCGTCAAAATGATCAGTTTAATATCAAGCTGCAGGGAATAGTTTTCGATGTACATCAAGTCCAGACGCAATTTATCATAAGGACTGGTGTTGTATTTTCCGTAGATCTGTGCAAAGCCGGTTAAGCCGCCCTTTACCTTCATACGGTATGCAAATTCGGGAATGTCCTCACAAAATTGCTCCACAAATACCTTGCGCTCCGGCCGGGGACCGACGATACTCATATCACCCATGAGAATGTTGATAAACTGAGGAATCTCGTCCAGTCTGGTTTTTCTGACAAAATGGCCAACTTTGGTGATACGGGGGTCGCTTTCTCCGGCAGAGATCACGGCGCCTGTTGCCTTTTCGGCATTGGGGATCATACTGCGGAATTTCAAAATACCAAATTCTCTTCCGCCAATGGTCATACGCATCTGTTTGTAGAAAACAGGGCCACCGTCCTCCAATTTAATGGCAATGGCAACCAATAGAAGAATCGGGGATGCCACCAGCAAAATAATGGAACTGAAAATGATATCAATGGCTCTTTTGATAATCCGCTGGGAAAGGGAAATGCCGGTTTTATCTACGAAGATCAGAGGGGTGTCAAACAGATTGATGTTTTTACCGCCACGCATCAAAATATCGGAAATCTTGGGAACTACATAGGTGCGCAGATCTCTTTGATAGCAATACTTCAGCAGATCGTTTCGAACCTGTGCCGGAAGATCGTTGAGAATGACGGCATCGTATTCTAAGATCTCCTTGCAGACCTTGTCAAATCCTTCGTCGATGGAAATGAGCTTTTTGATGTTGTATTTGTCCTTGCGGCCATCCATCTTGATCTTGATTTCAACGGCATTGTCACTGCCGTAGACCAAAATCATCTTGTGAGGAGCAAAGAATCGATGATAGATCCGTTTATAGACCCAAATAAGAAAACTCGCCAGGATCATCTCTGCAAAGAATAAAAGGATAATAGGTAGAGGAGAGATCATTTTGTTTGCGATCAGGCAAAGCTGAAAATAGGTAATAAAGTTCACCAGGAACAAACCGATCAGCTGTCCGAGACCAATGTCAATGGCCTTTCTCTGATCGAACAGAAAACCGTCTAAATTGGCAAAGAACAGAGTGATCAGAATGCCGTAAACACCTGCAAGAATGTATTTGCCCTTGAAAAGGAACAAGGTGCTGTCGTAGCTATGTCTCCATACATGGTAGTATAAAACACAGAGAAGAACCACCTCAAGTGTGCATTCCAGACCTCTGAGAAAACCTCTGAAATCGTGGCGAGAGAATTTTTGGGACACAAAATCACCATCCTCGTAATTGTTTCGGTTAAAAACCGATGAAGCTCTCGAAAAAGGAAGAAAAAACTCACAAAAAATGAAAGCATCCTTTTCAGCATTGTACCATATTTTGTCGAGGAAAGTCAACTGTTTTGGGAAAAAGACAGCTTTTTCATACAGCCGAAAAAAAGAAAGCCACACAATTGGGTGTGGCTTTCTGAATATCAGGCTTTTGTCGGTTCAATTGTAAATGAAAATGCAATGCTTTTGTCTGATAAACGGTATTTTTCATTCAAAGCAGGACCACAGGCGCCGGAACCGACACCGGATACCTTGTAGTCGATGCGCAAATGAACGTTGCCGTCTTTTTTCAGTTCATCCGTGTGCTTTGCCCGGTAAAGATCCTCTGCCTTGTAATGAGAAACACAGAATTCAAAACGGTCTTTTCCACGGAACACCAGGTCTCCGATCTCCAGGAGCTTTGCACCGAAATGATTGCCGTGCTCTTGTGGGAATACGTAAGGCACGTATTCTTTTTCTGCATCGCTTTCATAAAGGCCTATGGGAGAAGCATGGTTCATATCACAGTAGCTTTCGTAAGGACCGTGGGCAAAATAACGGAAGTGATGAGAGGCAGCAGGCAATGTAAAGTCAAAGCCCAGTCGAGGCAGGAAGAAGGCGTCTTCTCTCACCTTGCCCTCCAGATCAAAATGGATCCGTCCGCTCTGTTCCACAAAGACCTTCAGCGTGTAACGGAAAAAGGGAGTGCGGGAAACACCGGCTAACGAACCGGTCACGGAAATGATGCCGTCTTCCATTTTACAGTCGTAAACCTTTGAGAAGGAGACATTGATGTTTTCGCCTTGCCAAATGTTCTCCAGCATCCAGAGTGCTTTGATCTTGCGATCATTATCCGTAGGCGCGCGGAACGCGGAAAGTGCAGCCTTCTTCATCATTTGCTCATGGGAGTTAACAACAAGGGAGGTAAAGGTGCCATAGTGCTTGGAGAAGGTATAGGAAAAGCCGTCTCCTGCGAAAAGAAAGTCTTCCTTGGTTTCCTTGGGAATGAGAAGCTCTCCTGCTTCCTCATTTTCCATGGGGCAGGAAAGAGGATGCTGGGTCAGTGCATAAACCAAGCCGTCCTTTTCCAGGTAAGTGTTCAGATATGCGCCGAGCTTGACGGTATCTTCAGGATAAGAGATGGTAACGGGTACTTCACTGTGAGGTGTCACAGAAAGGGAGAGGGATTCGGTTTTGATGCATTTGCCATCCACCTGAATTTCATATCGGAAGGCGTATTCGTCCAGATTGGTAAAGTCCAAGCGGTTATAAACCCAAAGAACATCCTTTTCCAAACGGGTCTTCATAGGCTGGAAGGCATATTTTGCCTCCAAGGTACCGGCTTTGTAGGACCGATCGGCAAAGAGTAATCCGTCGCAGCAGAAATTGGAGTCGGAGGTCAATTCATCCTTGAAATCGCCGCCGTAACGCTCCACACCGTCCTTGTCGGTTACCACGTGATCTGCCCATTCCCAGATGCATCCGCCGATGAGTTTGGGATAACGGTCTATCAGTTCACTGTAATCGTAAACATCTCCGGGGCCGTTGCCCATTGCGTGAGCGTATTCGCAAAGGAAGACCGGCATATCAATGTCGTCGTTGTTGGCATATTCCTCCAGTAATTTCAAAGAGGAGTACATTCTGGAATACACATCGGGATTGCGGAATTCTCCTTTTCGAGAGGCCTCTTCTGCGTGGAGAAGTCTTGTGTGATCTCTCTTTTTGGTCCAGCGGATCATATTCGCCTGGTTTGTGCCGTGACCGCTTTCGTTGCCGGTGGACCACATAATGATGCTGGGAAAGTTCTTGAATTCCTCCACCATACGCACCATTCTTTCCAGAAATTCTTTTTTCCATTCCGGATCGGTGCAGGGCCAATCACCGGTCTCCACGTCATAGCCGTATTTTACATTGGGGAACCGGCGGATGAAGCCGTGGGTTTCAATGTCCGTTTCACAAATCACGTAAAATCCCATTTCGTCGCACATTTCCATAAATTTAGGAGAGGGAGGGTAATGGGAGGTACGGATGCAGTTGATGTTCAATTCCTTCATTTTTTCAAGGTCGTGTCGCAGATCCTCTCCGGATTGGCACCAACCTCCAAATTTTGAGGTATCGTGATGATTCACGCCGTGGAGCTTCACGGAAACACCGTTGATCAAAAGCTCAAACCGATCGGAAATCTCGATTTTTCTCAAGCCGGTGCGAAGGGTGATCTCTTCGCCGTTCCGTTCCAATATAACGGTGTAAAGGAAGGGTTTTTCTGCATTCCATAAAATAGGATCCTGGGGAGAAAAATCCATTTCGTTTTCCATTTCTCCGCCAAACAGTTCATTTTCCTTTTCCAGAATACGAACCTTGGCTTTGCCGTTCAGGCGGATCTTGATGGTTTTATCATTGGGCAGGATCTCAATGTCGCCCAGGTGCCCCTGGGGACGCTGAAGCAGATAAACATCCCGGAAAATACCGTTGTAGCGGAAAGCGTCCTGATCTTCCAGGTAACTGCCGCAACACCACTTTAAGACCTTGACGGTCAAAATATTTTCACCCTCTACCACTGTATCGGTAATATCAAATTCTGCACCCAGTCGGCTTCCTTGGGTAAATCCGATTTCCGTTCCGTTCACAGAAACGAAGGCACAGGAGGAAACTCCCTCAAAGTGAAGATACATTTTTCCCCAAAGCTTGGAAACAAAAAAGCTTCTTTGGTAAACACCGCAAGGGTTGTCATCGGGAACATAAGGGGGATCACAGGGATAGGGATAGTTCACATTGGTGTAATTGGGAGATTCATAGCCGTAAAGTTGCCAGCAAGAAGGCACGGGAATCGAATCCCAGTTTTCGATCGTTTCCGGAACATCGATATCTCTCTTAAAATATGCAAAATTCCAAGTGCCGTTCAGGAGGGTATATTCGGACTTTCCTCCGGGAATATAGTGACTTCTGGGGGGTAAACGGTTTTCACTTGTTTTTTGTCTGTTTTCGTAAATTCTCATAGTCTCACCTCGCTAAAAAATATACCATACCCATATTTTGTTGTCAAGGAAATTGGGGTTATCAGCGGTTAAACCGAATTGTTTTAAGGGAGTTGGCTATTGACACTAAAAGTGCCAATCGATATAATGAAGGCAACCTAAAATAATAAATAAATCAAACAAAAAAAGAGAGCCTTTTTCTCCTTTTTTGGAAAGTGAAAGCGTTTTTTGGAAAGGAAAAGAGTATGGAACTGGTACTTTTGACTGCGCTGGGAGTAGGCGGCGCAACGGTCTTTGGATCGCTGGTGGGATTTTTGTTCAAAAAAATGTCTCACCGTTTTTCGGATATTGTGCTTTCCTTTGCCGCCGGTGTAATGCTGGCTGCCGCGGTGCTGGGGCTGGTGATTCCCTCTGTGGAATATGGAGGAGATTGGGGACTTCTTTATGCTGTCACCGGTATTTTTGCCGGCGCGGTATGTTTGAATCTTGTGGATCGCCTGGTACCTCATCTTCATAAGCTTGCCGGGGAAGAGAATGAAGTGCATTACAATGCAAAGCTCGGAAAAGTGTTGCTTTTTGTTTCTGCCATTGCCATTCATAACCTGCCGGAGGGGATTGCGGCCGGTGTCAGCTTCGGCACCGGGGATTCTTCCCAAGCGCTTCTTATTGCCGGCGGTATCGCATTACAGAATATTCCCGAGGGAATGGTGATCATCGGTCCCATGCTCGCTGCCGGGGTCTCACCTCGTAAAACCTTCATCTGCGCGCTTCTCACCGGCTTGGTGGAAGTGGCAGGGACTCTCCTGGGATATTTTGCCGTCAATCTCGCTTCTGCCATTCTTCCGTTTGCCCTGGCCTATGCCGGCGGCACGATGCTCTATGTCATCAGCGATGAAATGATTCCCGAGACCCACGCTCACGGTAGCCAAAGAGGTGCCACCTATGCGCTTTTGGTTGGCTTTTGTCTCATGCTGGTTTTCGATGTCCTCCTGGGATAAAAAAAGAATCAACATACAAAGCAAAAAACGGATACCGATTTTTCGGTATCCGTTTTGTTGGTGCGGATGACGGGACAGGACTTTGCGCTGCAAATCCCCACTGCTCGGCGACCGCTCCGCACGGCTCACGGTACCCGCCTTCGCACCCGTCGGCTACCAAACAGTCATTTAGACTGTTTGCCTTAAACAATTGACTTCTCAGGCTATATTTCGGTATAATATGATTAGGATGGAAGAATGCTTGTTACAGGTCCGAAAGCACTGACCAATATCGTTTTAATCAAATAGAGGTGTGTTATGAAGAAGTTTTTTAGATCGTCGCTGTTTTGGCTGGTGATGATGGAGATTGTTGCTGTTATTATTTTGGCACTTTTAGGATTCAAAATAACTTATGCTCCTACTTTGGATAACAATTGGGATGCTATCTCTGCTGTTGCAGGATGGGTTGGTGCGATTGCTACGATTTGTATTCCGATTGTCGTTGTTTTCTTTCAGCACAAGTTGGATCAAAATAAAAATGATATAGGGGAAGCGAATAAGGCAACCCTACTGGAGTTAAAGAAGTTTAAGGATACGTATTCAGATATTTTTGAAGCAATCAAAAATGGAAAAGGAGTCACGTTTGATTGTGGCATCGCGCCTTTGGGGCTTACAGAGCAGAATTTGCTTGATTACATAAGAGCAACAATAAACATTACAGCATACGATGCCGCAGTGTATTTTGATGTTAGTAAGGCTCAAACGGTTGCAATGCTGGATCGGTTGGTAGAAGAAAAAGTTGTTTTGCGTACTGATGTTGATGGGGTAGGAGTATATTCTCTATACAAGTAATTTTTATAAAGAAAAAGCTTGATAAGATTGCAATATTCCCCGGATGATACAATATGAAACCAAAGCATAAAGGAACTGCTTCTCATAATTTAGAGAAGCAGTTCCTTTTATACAGAGCATTGCAGTTGGAATGCATTAAATGTGCGAAAGGGAACTCATAACTTGGAGAGGGCGGCTTTGCACGCTTTTATCTCGTCTTCATAGTTCATATCTGCCGAGATGGAATATAACTTTAAAGCATATAAGTATTGTTCCTTGGCTTTTACGTTGCCAAAATGCACATAGCTCTTTGCCAATTCGTGATTCAGGATGATGTAATTCATAATATGCACGTCGGTTGGTTCGCCGTTTGCGATATCATCAAAAGTTTTGATTCCAAGAACTTTTTCAATTGCTTTGATAACAGATACCGTGAGTTTATGATAATTGGCACATTGCCCCTCCATGGAATGCTTAAGGAGTTTCATGGTAAGCATACACAGTTCATGGATAATGCTATTTGGAAAAATTACGCCTAATTCGTAGTATTTGTCTTCCGTTTTGGAATGGCTTGCAACAAACAGATAATGATTTATGGCATCTTCAATGTTTTTCAAATCTTGGTCATCCAGTTTTTGAGGTGAATTTTCACCTTCATACTGCAAAAAATAGTTTCTTCCGATCAGTAAATGAAGATATGAATTTTGCTGATCTTGTTTCAAAATATCTTTCAGGATTTCGTTAGATGCCCAATGATCTCCGGATGCGGATAACATAAGCGCATTGTTCATGCAAACATTTTTCTCCAGTATATTCTCGGTTTCTTCTCGCAGCTTCTTTGTGGCTTTGTTGATCTTTTTATCAATTTGAGAATTGGAATATAACGGAAATGCGATTCCAAAAATTGTAACAAGAATCAAGACGATACTAATAATAGCCGTCCAGGTTTGGTACACATTCAGCAATTCTTTGTTTAAAGCCAATGATTCTTCCAGTTGTTTCTGATCGTCATCCCTGCTGAAATTATCTTGTGAGTCTGCTTCTTGCGTTTGAGTTGTGCTATTTTCAATGTCAACAGTGGAGGATGCCTCTTCTGCATATACTGCAAAAGAAAGTGCAGTAAGCAGAAAGATAACCGCAAGCAAACCGTTGATATAACGAATAAATTTCATTGAGATCTCCTTGACTATATACTTTCTTATCATATTAGGCGGATATGACTGCCCCTCTGGATTTCAGATAAATATCAATATCGTTGTTGATATAGTTGTGTCCTGTCGTGTGAAGCACGTCATAGAATTCATAAATATAATCGAACACGCCGTAATCGCGGAAGAGTTTTGCTACCGCTTTACCGGTGAGACCACGGTGTCTTTTATAACTCTCAAGACAAAACACGGTAAAGGTCATTTCTTTACTCATAAATCTCACTCCTTATACATCAGGGAACTGAATGGTTCCGTTCTTTTCCTCTTGCTCCAATAGGGAATAGAGCATTTGAGTGCTATATTGCCAAACCTTCGTTTCTTCCTTTTCCAGTGCTTCGTAAAGTTTGGAAGCGTAAAGCTTTGCAATTGCTTCTTCGCTCGGTATATTCTGCTTTTCTGAAATAAGGCGCACCAAATCGGCGCTGATATAGGGCATCATTGCCGCAAATTGTTCCTGTCCCATTCTGCTCCTCCTATTTGATTTCTTTTGCTTCCACGAAGGTAAGATACTTTAAGATTTTGTCCGTGTGCAAAGTCCATTGATCGTGTAGCACTTCAATTTTCAGCTTTTTTACAGTATATTCCGCATCCACAGCGCCTGTTTCAAACAGTCGGATTGACTGATACACGTTATCGTCGGCAACCGGACCGATGTGGAGGTCGGCAGAGTCATCCGCTTTTTCTCCGTTTCGATTTTTTACGACGAAATTCAGCCATTCTTCATCTGCGGTTTCAAAACGCTTGATTTTCAAATCTTTCTTTGCTTGTTCGAAATCAAACTCATAAATGGATACGTATCCAATATTTGTATTATTTCTGCGCATTTTAATTCTTGCCCAACGCTCCGCTTGCTCGTAGGAAGTGGTGGTATAAAAACCAACACCGAAATCCAAAAAGACCTCGCCCACCCGAATTTCAGGCTGATCTATGAGATCGGTATTTCCATGATATAAAATCATTGTAACCCCTCCATCATCTTTGTTATCGTTTTTTTCTCCCTCTTTAATGCCGAGAGCATTTTTTCATAATGCTTTCGGCGCTCAATTTGCTCTTTGATTGTCTCTACGATCTCGGGGTCCTTACCGATGTACTCATCGCATACCTTGCCGTCTTTTCGATATTTCAAGTAATAGTATTCCTTCTTACGGCAAATCAAAGAACCCTTCGGCAGTTCCGAGATCAATTTTTCGTATTCGCATATCATTTGTTCATTGCGAATTGCCTCGTTTTTGAGGACTGAATTTATAATCATACTCATCACCATCTATAGTTTACCACACAAATCGAAACAAATCAACTCTTTTGTGTGATAATTGGGTTATATTAATCTGTTTCTGTAATTGTATTTGTTTAAGACTTGGTTTTTTCTTTTGGTTGTTACCTCTGTGTATATTTCTGTAGTTGAAACACTGCTGTGTCCCAGTATTTCTTGAACAGATCGCAAATCAGCTCCGTTTGCTAAAAGATTTGTAGCAAAAGTGTGTCGCAGATAATGGGGAGTGGATTGCGAATTGATTCCAGCCCGTGTTTTTAGATTGTTGTATATGTACTCGATCCCATGTATGCTCAATTGCTCACCGTAACGGTTAATAAAGATTTTATTGGTATTGGTAATGCAAGACTTTCTTAACTTAATCCATTGCATTAAGTTTGTCCAAGTTTCAGAACAAGAAATATATATTAACCTTTGCTTACGCCCTTTTCCATGAATTAAAATAGTGCGTTCTGATATTATGATGTCGTCTAACGATATATTTGATGCTTCTGCAATTCGTATGCCGGTACTTACTAAGATGTCAATTAGGGCCAGATCACGAGCTGCTTTCCATATGCCATAATTGCTTTTCGCATTTTTGTATTGATGTTGCGTTTTGAAGCGATAATCATTGAAAATAAGGGCTTTTAAGCGATCCATTCCATTTTTGATAGGCTTTTTGCCTTCTACCATAACTTTAGAAACGTTTTGTATTGATAAATCAATAATTACCCTATAAGGAGGAACAGATTTCTGCGAAATGGAAATTTACCATCTTGATACCCCAAGATTTCTTCTTTCGGGGACATTGCTTATTACATCATACTTGCCGAAAATGGTAACATCGGTTGTTACATAATATTTAGATTTGATAGGGACATAATTTGATACATCGGTAATGAAAAAAATTAAATTCAAAAATTGTCATTGCGTGTCAGTAGCTTTTGCAAGATATACTCCGAAAAGCGCCGTTGACAACAAAATCACGGAAAAGTATAATGAGGAGTGAAGTGAATGCAAACAGATGTCTTTCGTTCGTTTTTAGTAGAAAATGCAGAATACTGCGGCAAAATTGAGTTACCAAAATTGAAAACCAGTGACGAGATTCCGAACAAAGTCATAACGTTTTCAAAAGCAATGGCAAAAAGCCATAGGGATTATGATTCTTGGGTCGTTTTTTATGAAGACGATGAGCGCTTCGAGCGTTTGTGGCATAATCCCAAAGCCTATCTTGCGAGACTAAAGAAATTCAGGGGAATCATTTCTCCCGATTTTAGCCTTTATCGTAATATGCCGCTTGTGATGCAAGAGTGGAATACTTATCGGGGAAGAGCTCTTGCCCATTGGCTTCAGAGGAATGGCGTTGAGGTGATCCCCAACGTCAGATTTTCCGATCACCGCAGTTTTGAATTCTGCTTTGATGGAATTGAGAAAAACAAAACTGTCTCCCTTGGTACTCACGGCTGCTTGAAACGAAAGGAAGACAAGCTTTTCTTTCAAATGGGATTGGCAAGCCTTGTGAAGACGCTTTCTCCTAAAAATATCATTGTGTACGGTGCTGCGCCGGAAAGTATTTTTGCTCCCTGCAGAAACCGAGGAATCAACGTTATCTCCTTTGAGAGTGAGTTTTCCAAATCCCGAAAGCGAGGAAACGCTTAATGGGTGGCGGTGCAGGAGGAAGTTTTGGAAATACTCGTGGGGCTTCTCCGAAAGCAGTACTAGATGCAATCAGCAATGTTTTAACGGCCGCATCTCTTATCCCGGGAGTAGATACCTTTGCTGATCTTGCTGCGATTCCGGTGGATCTGCTTCGAGGAGACTATGTTTCGGCCGGACTTGATCTTGTTGGTGCAATTCCCTTTATCGGTGAGATCGCAGATGGCGCAAAGACGGCGAACAGAGTTGTGGATGCGGCAAGAACCTTTGACAAAGCTTCGGATTCTGCCAAAGCATTAAAAAAAGCAAAAAAAGTAACCAGCGTATCCGACAATGCACGAAGTGTTGCAAAAAAATATAATTTGAGCAAAACAGGCTATTTTGGCGA
This sequence comes from Eubacteriales bacterium, assembly GCA_045541915.1. GTDB lineage: Bacteria > Bacillota > Clostridia > Oscillospirales > SIG627 > RGIG5579. The sequence goes on along the minus strand of JAZQJZ010000012.1, from coordinate 171,819 downwards.
AATGGGGAAAAACTCAAGAGTTTTCAAAAGTGCGGATCCGGTAAAATCTTCGGCAGATTTTTATAAAAAAATCAGTAAGGGAGGAACTCATTCGGCTCTGTCTAATGGGAAAGGTGTGCAAACGGTCTTTGAAGACGGTAGCCGTGTTGTATATCGAGTCGTTACCAAAACACCCAACAGCCCGGCTGTTAACATTGAGATTAGCATTTATTCCGGTATTAAAAAACAAAAGATCCATTTTATCAAATAATGAGGTTTTATATGATTCAAGCAAGATTTACAAAAGAAATGATAAATATATTAAAAAGCTGTATCGGTCAAAAACTTCTTTCGTATGAATATGGAGTTTCCCTTCCCGGAGAGGCTTACGGAAATTTGAAGTTGAACTTTGACACTTTTTCGATTGAGCTTTTGAACGAGGTGAAAGAAACGCCGTTTTTTGATGAAACAGAGGAAATTTCTTCCTTTTCTTGCAAAAAAATAAAGGCAAATACACCTTTTGAACCCTATTGCAAAGAAACCGTTTCACTCGTTGAGATCAATGAAAAGGTACGGGGTGTTTCTGTTGTTACGGATTGTATTTCTGTAAACCGCGGGGAATACGAAATTGCTTTTGATATGGCTTTGGTCGTTCAAACGGAAAACCAACAATATATTTTTTCCAGAGGATGGTTTTTCGGAGAAGTAATTACACATTTTGCTGATAAAAACACTGATTGTATTTATCCTGTTGAAACGGTTATTGAGGATTGGTCAAATGAAGGAGAATATAAAGTGCACGTGGAAAGGTTCATTGAAACACTATGATCTATATTACAGGCGATACGCATATCCCGACGGATGTAACAAAACTTTCCTCGAAGCGTTTCCCTCAGCAAAAAGAAATGACATCGGAAGATTATCTGATTATTTGCGGAGATTTTGGCGGTGTTTGGTGTGGAGATAATGAGGAACTTTACTGGAGAAAGTGGTTGGAAAAGAAAAACTTTACCACTTTGTTTGTGGACGGTAACCACGAGAACTTTGATCTTTTGAATGAGTTTCCCGTTGTTTCATTCTTTGGTGGGAAGGCGCATAAGATCAGCGATAAAATTTATCATTTGATGCGTGGAGAGATTTATGAAATAGAAGGAAAGAAATTTTTCACCTTTGGCGGCGCCTCCTCTCACGATAAGAATGTCAGAACAGAGGGGAAGAACTGGTGGAAGGAAGAGCTTCCAAGCAAGGAAGAAATGAATTCTGCGCTTCAAAATCTTGAGGCAGTGAGTTGGAGCGTAGATTTTGTAATCACGCACTCCGCGCCGACCAAAATACAACGAGAATTTACACCCGACTATGAAGAGAATGTTTTGACCGATTTTCTCCAAAGTGTCAAAGAAAAACTTTCTTATGAAAAATGGTTTTTCGGACATTATCACAAGGATTTGGAACTGGGTCAAAAGGATCTTGCGGTCTTTTCTTCTATCATTAAAATCTGAATAAAAGAGAATTTAGTAACATCGGTTATTACATCACTCAAGGGACATCTGTTATCACATTACAATAATTTTTCGCATCAAACGGCACTTATCTTCGGGTAGGTGCCGTATTGTTTTCTTGAAACGGAACCAATAATTCACATACATTATATCTGTCGATACGACGGCAAACATTTATAGCCACTTGGAGTACGGAGCCAAGGTGAAGTCTGCAAATAAGATTGCAGAAAACTTGCGCCTTGGAGAAATGAAAAAGGACGGGTAAAACCCGTCCCATACATAAAAATTGTTAGAAAACTTTAATTTGTTAGAAATCCGCAAGAATCGAGCCTTTTTCGGTGAATTTTTGACATTCAAAATCCGAGCATCCTAAGAAAAGAAAAATGCCGAAAAGCCTTGATAAATCAATGCTTTTTGGCACTTGGTACGGATGACGGGACTGGGCTTTGCGTTGCAAATCCCCACTGCTTGGCGACCGCTCCGCGCGGCTCGCGGTACCCGCCTTCGCACCCGTCGGCTACCAAACAGTCATTTAGACTGTTTGCCTTAACGCCTCCGGCCCTCTTAGGCTTCAAGTCCCTCCATCGTAATAAAGCAAAAAACGGATACCGAAAAATCGGTATCCGTTTTTGCTGGTGCGGATGACGGGACTTGAACCCACACAGTATTGCTACCACTAGAACCTGAATCTAGCGCGTCTGCCAATTCCGCCACATCCGCAGAGATTCTTTCTTGCACTGACAAGAAAGCCTATGAGGAGGTAAGCCTCAAACTCACTCTAGGGATTATAACAAAGAGAAAGGGAAAAGTCAAGATGATTTTGAGAAAAAATCCGATAAAATGAGTTTTTTTATTGGGAAAAAGAATGGGAGAGTTTGTTGACAGCACAACTTTTTTGAGGTAAAATACGCGTTGGAGAAAAAAGAGAAGGAGAGAGAAGCATGCTTCTGCGTTTGTTTTTGGTTTTAGCTACGGTCATCACGGTGATTCTGGATGTGATTTTGCCTCAACTGATTCCGTGGAGTATTCTTTTGGTTTTTTCCTTTTGGATTCTTTTGATCTTTTTTTCCATTTTGTATCTGTTTATTGTGAGCCTTTTCTGTTACGGGAAAAAGCCTTTGGAAAAGGACAATTCATATTGCCGGTATCTGGCTTATCACACCATGGATTGCATTCTTACCCTGTTTCGATTTCGTGTTCGGGGAGAGGGATTGGAAAAGATCCCGGAAGAGCCTTGCATTTTGGTTTGCAATCACCTTTCCCGTTTCGATCCTATGGCAGCCTTTCTCTTAATGAAAGGCTGTCGCCTGGGATTTGTTTCGAAAAAAGAGAATATGAAAATCCCCATCGTTGGCCCCATCACGCAGAAGATCGGCTTTGTTCCTCTGGATCGGGAAAATCCCCTTCGAGCCATGCGCGCCATTCGTTATGCCGCCCGTTTGGTCTCGGAAAAAGGCTTTACTATGGGCATTTATCCGGAAGGAACCCGAAGCCGCACGGGCAAGCTTTTGGAGTTTAAAACCGGCGCCTTTGTTCTGGCGAAAAAGTCATCAGCGCCCATCGCTGTTTGTCGCATTTCAGGCACCAATGAGTTCAAGAAAAATCTTCCACTCCGAAAAACACCGGTTCTCTTTGAAGTGCTGGATGTGATTCCAAAGGAAGAAGTCAAGGAAACGTCCCCGGAAGATCTGGCAGAAATCTGCCGCACTAAAATAGAAGAAATGTAAGAAAAAGTACCCCTCTTTGCTCGTTCGCAGGAGGGGATTTGTTTTGAAACTGTATTTTTTGAAATGCTATGGGATTTTCTCCGCTTTTCTGGCTTAAAACAAGATTTAATTCCCCTTGTTTTGTTCCATTTGCAGAAAATATATGTCCTTTTTTCAAACTTTGGGGTAAATGGGGAATTTTTTCTTGCAAAATGAGAGGGAAGTGGTATAATAATGGATGATAAAATGCTAATTTTGTGACAATAAGGATTTTGTATGGAAAAAGAAAATATCAGAAATATTGCGATCATTGCTCACGTTGACCACGGCAAGACCACTCTTGTGGATGCCATGCTTCGCCAAACAGGCACCTTCCGCGCAAATGAACAGGTGGAAGAGCGCGTGATGGACTCGGGTGACCTGGAAAAAGAAAGAGGAATCACCATTCTCGCCAAAAATACCTCTCTGTTTTACAACGGTGTGAAGGTGAACATTGTGGATACCCCCGGACATGCGGATTTCGGTGGGGAAGTGGAACGAAGCCTTTCCATGGTGGATGGCGTCATTCTTTTAGTGGATGCCTATGAAGGCTGTATGCCTCAGACCCGTACCGTGCTAAAAAAGGCCCTGGCACTGGGACTAACCCCGGTGATTGTGATCAATAAGATTGACCGTCCTATGGCCCGTCCCAAGGAAGTAACCGATGAAATGTACGATCTACTCATCGACCTGGGCGCCACCGAGGAGCAGCTGGACCTTCCTGTGATCTATGCTTCCGGCAGAGACGGCTGGGCAACCACTGACTATAAGGTGAAAACCGACAATCTCACCTGTCTTTTTGACGTGATCATCCATGATATTCCCTGTCCCGATGTGGATTCCGACGGCCCCTTCCAGATGATGGTTTCCAACATCGATTTCAACGATTATACCGGCAGAATGGCAGTAGGAAAAATTCTCCGCGGTGCCATTCATGAAAAGAGCCCGGTTTCCGTTGTTCGGAGAGACGGCAAGGTTGAGCGGCATAAAACTGCCGGAATCTATACCTTTGATAAACTGAAAAAGACTGCCACCACCTTTGCGGAAGCAGGGGATATTGTTTGCTTGACCGGCATTGCCGATATTGAGATCGGTGATACCATCTGTGATCCGGAGCATCCTGAGGGACTAGATTTTGTGGAGATCGAGGATCCGGTGCTTTCCATGTTCTTCTCTGTTTCTACTTCTCCCTTTGCCGGGCAGGACGGAACCTATGTCACCAGCCGCCACATCCGGGAAAGACTGTATCGGGAACTGGAATCCAATATTTCTCTCCGCGTAGAGGATACCGATACCACCGATACTCTGAAGGTTTCCGGAAGAGGAGAGCTTCACCTTTCGGTTCTCATTGAAAATATGCGCCGCCAGGGCTACGAATTTCAGGTTTCCCGCCCCACGGTTATCACCAAGGAGATCGACGGCCAGCTTTGCGAGCCTTATGAAAATCTTTATATCGACTGTCCCGATGAATTTACCGGAACGGTCATTGATCTGATCTCTCGCCGCAAGGGAGAGCTTTTGCAAATGGCTCCCACCACTGCCGGCTTTACCCGCTTGGAGTTTTCCATCACAAGCCGCGGTATGATCGGTTGCCGGGCAGAGCTGCTCACTGCCGCTAAGGGAAATGCGGTGGTCAATACGGAGCTGGATGGATATCATCCTATCAAACCCGGTCTCACCGCCCGTTCCCGCGGATCCTTGATCGCTTGGGAAGATGGCATTTCCACCTCTTACGGCATGTTCAATGCCCAGGATCGCGGCACTATGTTTATTGGTGTTCAGACCAATGTATATGAAGGAATGATCGTGGGTGAATCCAACGATTCCAAGGATCTTGTGGTCAATGTGTGCAAGAAAAAGCACTTGACTGCCATCCGTTCCACCGGTGCCGATGAAGCTCTGCGCATTGTTCCGCCCCGTTTGATGAGCCTGGAAAAGTGTATGGAATTCATTGCAGACGATGAGCTTCTGGAGGTCACTCCCAAGGCACTCCGTCTCCGGAAAAAGATCTTGAATACGGAGCAGCGAGCCAAATTGAAAGCAAAAGAAAAACTCAACTCCTGAAAGGAGAAGTGAAATGAACCTGTTGCATTTGAAGTATGCGGTGGAAGTGGAACGTACTCGTTCCATCACCGGTGCGGCGGCAAACCTTTTTATGAGCCAGCCCAACCTTTCCCGTGCCATCAAGGAATTGGAAGAGAGTCTTGGCATTACGGTGTTCAAGCGAACCTCCAAGGGGATTGTGACCACCACCCAGGGGGAAGAATTTCTTTATCAGGCAAAAAACATCCTCCGTCAGATCGACGAAATGGAAGAAAAGTATAAAAAGGATGTTCCCGAGCATCAAAGCTTTAACATTTCCACTCCTCGCGCTTGTTATATCACCCGGGCCTTTACCGGTCTTGTGAATTCATTGGATCCCAAAAGGGAAATCAACTTGAACTATAAGGAAACCAATTCCCTCCGCGCCATTACCAATATTCTCCAAAGCAATTACAATCTGGGTATCATTCGTTATCAGACTGCTTTTGAATCCTATTTTCTGAAAATGATGGAAGAAAAGGATCTGCGCCACGAAGATATTTGGGAATTTGAATATGTGGCCTTAATGGACCGCAATCACCCCTTGGCAGAGAAGGAAGAGATTACCAAAAGTGATTTCAAGGATTGCGTTGAGATCGTTCACGGAGACCCTTATGTACCCTCTCTTCAGATCGCTTATGTGAGGAAGGCGGAGTTTTCCGATCTAACGGATAAGAAGATCTATATTTATGAAAGAGGTACGCAGTACGATCTGCTCAACGATGTTCCCTCCACCTTTATGTGGGTCTCGCCCTTGCCCCAAGAGGTTTTGGCACGTCACAATGTAGTGCAAAAGCGCTGTGCAGGCTTGAGTCACAAGTATAAGGATGTTTTGATCTATCGAAGCGGATATCATCTCACTCCCATAGATCAGCGATTTATCGAGGAATTGGAAAAGGCAAAGGATGAAGCCTCTCATTCCCAAATGGAGTAAAAGAAAAAGGATACACGGTTTTGTGTATCCTTTTTTTCTTTTTAGCACTTTACGCCGTTCTTTTCAAGCAGCGCTCTTGCGGAAACCACAGAGTCAACGCCTTCCTTGTTTTTGATGGGAGCAAATTCCTTTTCCCGTTCCACCTCGAAGGAAAGGCAGGTGAGCATATCACGGACGGTATCAATGGCAAGATATTCGAACTTATATCCATTTTCCTTTTCCGGCTTGACCAATTCTCCTTTTTCGTTCAGATGAGGAATCTTCTTTTCCACAATGTGGAGGGGCATTTTGCCATCTACGATCTCATACATTCTCTTCATGCTGAACAGATAATTGAGAATGACACCGAAGCGGTATTTCAGCTTTCCGTTTTCGTCCAATTCTGCAGCCAGCTCATCGCCCATTTCATAGTATTCCACAATGGTGGGAAGGCCGTCTTTCAAGCAAAGAGCGCCGACTTTTTCACCGGGGGCATTTTTGGCAACCACCTTGGCACCGCAGTTTCTTCCGGAGAGAATGGTGGCACCGATGAATACAGGATCGCAAATTCTTTGAAGCACATTGTCCATCGAGAATACATTGATCCATTCTACACCGCTGTCCTTCAATTCTTTGTCAAGACCGGCCTTGACCAAGGACTTGAACCAACCGCCGTTTCCGTTGGGAGACAGGGAAAGCTGACCCTTGCCCTCCAGGTAGATCTTGCCGTTGTAATCGCAGCTGGGCGCCATTTCCTGGCGGAAGAAACGGATCTTTTCTTCGGGATAACCAAAATATTGGTGCTCCTTCAAAAAGCGTCTGGTTTCTTCATCATTTTTATCAGAGGTCATAATGACCAGAGGGAAAAAGCAGTCTGCCTTTTTGCAAACATCCAGCATATTATTGATTTGTGCCTCGAAAATGTAAAAATCACGGGTCACACCAATATTATAGGAGCCTTTGGGGCCGTCAAAGCCAAGACGGGTGCCCTGACCGCCACCCAGAAGCAGTGCGGCAACCTTGCCTTCCTTTAAAGCCTGGATTCCTACTTTTTCGTATTCATCTCTCTTTTTCTTGATCTCATCAATTTCCAGTGCGCCCAAGGGAGAGAGCTGTCCGGCGCCCTCGTCGTTTACAGCATTTTCCTTGTTTTTCAGTTCATCCAAAAGAGAAAAATCGGCAGCGTTGATCTGCTCGATCAGGGATTTTTTCTCCTGATCATTTAGTTCATCATAATAACGGAGCAGGTGTTCCTGGCCGTAGTGCTTTAACTGTTCAAAATTCGTCATGATTCCAATCCTTTCAAAAGTTTGATCTCCTTGAAATATTAGCACAATCGCGGAATAATGTCAATTTTTTTACGGAAATAACAAAAGGAAGCCTGAAAAAGGCCTCCTTTGTTTCGTTTTTTGTTTCTTACTGCCAGAATTCCGGGAGCTGGGGGCGGCTTGAGGTGGTCTTAATGGGACGGTCTACAATCACTTCATCGTCCTCCCGGAAGGTGTTGAGAGGTCCGCGGGTTAAAGTGATCTTGGTATAAAGGACGGTGGTTGTAGGCACCTTTTCTCCATTGTATTCATGGGAATAAACACCGTTTATTTTGGAAAGAAGGAACACACCCACTCCCTCAGAATGAACCAAAGCGACCCCTTCCGAAAAATTCTCTACAGAATCAAAAGCCAAGGGCAAAACCACATTACCCTTTAAGTCGATCAAGCCCTCTTTTCCTTCTTCGTTTTGCACAACGGCAAGTCCCTCAAAAAAAGGTCTTGCACCGTAGTAAACCGGGGAGGCAATCCACTCGCCTTTGAAGGAATAGTAACCAAACAGGGCGCCGTCGGTAAGGGTGAATACTCCGTCGTAATAAGAGACCACCCGGAACCCATCCGGAATGGAAAATTCCTTTCCGCTGGTATCAATGACGCCCTCTCGGGTTTGGGTCAGGCCCCCATCTTCTCCGTAAGTGGCGAAAACCACACGCAAAAGCCCGTGATCAAAATACTGGAAACCCAGGCTTTCCATGCCTTTTTTCTCCGGAAGGACCAAGGAAAGCTCTGTGAAAATCTCACTTCCGTCGTTGCCTCTTAAGGTGATTTTTCCATTTTCATCTGCCATTACGGCAATGCCTTCGGAATATTGGAAAGCGGTGGTATATTGCGGCTCAATGTTCAGTTCTTTTTTTCGTCTGCCGTCAAGATATGTGCCGCCATATCCGTATTTTCCTTCTTGATAGATAAGATAGGTGCTCTCGCTCATACCGTAGGTAGCCGGCATAGCAAAATCGATGCCTCTGTCGTCGGTGAAATGGTAGAAAGAAGCCGGGGTCCAGGAAGAGGTTTTGGAATCCAAAACAAAGTATTCCATAGACTCTTTATGCTGAAAAATGGGACTTCCATTCCGATCGCGCCAATGGGTCAGAGAATAACTTTCACTGTCCGGAAGAGCCACCAAATTTTTTGCAAAGCGGATCACTCCGTCCGGGTCAATGAGAAAGCCCATGGAGGTGGTATATTCTTTGTTGGGGAGTCTTGTTTTCAAAAGGGACATGGTCTCGCCATCAAAAACGTCAGGGGTAACCCGATCGAATCCGTCCTCCAAAAAGGAAAGATCGTAGAGGGCATTGATATTGGAACGGGCAAAGCCCTCCCAATCCACCAACACCATCTCCTGGGTGATCACGTCCGGCTCTTCTTTCTCTTCTTCCGTAATGGGATCTCTTCGATCCTTCCGGATTAAAAACGGAAGGTCCACAATGCCCATATCCCACATGACAAGAAGGGCACCCAAACCAACCGCGATCAAGGCTACCAGAAGCCTTCCGGAAAGAAAAGCGATCTTTTTGGAAAAGAGCTTTTGTTTTCGTGTTTTTTGATTCATTTTTTCCGCCTAATGAATTTCTTTTTTCCAGTATATCATTCCGGCAGTGAAATGAAAAGACCTTTTTTCAAAAAATGCGTTGGATTTTTTCTCTTGCTGAGGACCATATTTCCAGAATCTTAAATCGAACCTTGTAGGACGTTCCGTTTTGTGTTACGGTTTTCACGTTTTCTTTATTCATTCCCACGTCCAAAAGCGCATCTTCCTTTCCCACGGCACTGTCCAGACACATGGGTGGGAAAAGCACACACCACCAGTTTCGCCCGGAAGCGGAGCCGATTTTCACTTGCAAGGAAAGGTAACTCCCGGAGGGAAGAAAAAGGGACTGATATTCCCTGGTAGGGTAATATTCACGGGTCAAGGATACTTCAACCTCGTCCTGGCATCCCACCTCCTGCAAGGCACTTTTGGCGACTTGACAAATTTCCTTTTGATTCTTTTCAATTTCCTTTTTCGCTTGATCCACATTTTCTACTTTGGAAAAATGCTCCTTGGCATATTCCACGATCCGATCACGCACCAAAAGCTTTTGTTCCTGATCCTGAGGGGAGTCGGAATCAGCGATCACGTGGATCCGGATCACCGATCCGTAAAGGTTTTCTGCTCCGGCGATGGGGCTGATCACGAACAGGATCAGAATGGCAAGTCCCCAAAAAAGAAAGGCTTTGACCGTTTTGCTACTCATTGCACTATGTATCCTTTCAAAAAAATAAGCTTCGCAGAATTGCTCTGCGAAGCTATTATGATGTGTTTTTTTCTTGTTTAATCAAATCAAAGTGCAAAAATGTGCCTCTGCGCCTGCTTTGTTCAATGCCAAGACCGCACCTCGTGCTGCTTTTTCTTGGAAAAACAGACCGAAAACGGCGCTGCCGGAGCCGGTCATCATAGCCGCATCGGCTTTGAGAGAAAGGAGGGCTTCCTTGCACCGGGCAATTTCGGGCCGCAGGGTAATAGCCGGAAGCTCCAGGTCATTTTGCATCAAGGAAAAGAAGGTTTTCATATCACCCTTCTCCAAGGCATCCTCCCATTGTGCCGCTGACGGAGAAAGGGGCTTTTCCGAGCAAAGGGAATCAAATCGCCCATAGATCTCCGGTGTGGAAAGACCGGGGCAGGTTTTGGCCACCACACAGAAAAGAGCTTCTTTTCCGGAAAAGGTCAAGGGCGTTAGCACCTCGCCGATTCCCTGGCATAGTGCAGTTTTTCCCATTAGGAAAAAGGGAACATCTGCGCCCACACGAAGGGCGATTTCCGGAAGATTCACTGGGGCGGGATAAAGCTGATGCAGTGCTTTGAGAACGGCTGCCGCATCGGAGCTTCCTCCACCCATTCCGGCGCCGTCCGGGATGCATTTGATCAGATCGATCTTGACTCCGCCCATCCGTTCGGCAGCATCAAAATAAAGCTTTGCCGCCTTGTAGCAAAGGTTTTTTTCATCAGTGGGGATTCCGGGGCGATTACAGAAAATGGCAATGCCGCAAGGAATCGTTTCAACTTTGACCGTATCGGCAAGGGAAATCTCCTGCATCACGCTTTCCAGCGTGTGGTATCCGTCTTCCCGTTTTCCGGTAATGGAAAGGGTCAGATTGATCTTGGCGTGAGCAGAAAGGGTGATGGATTCCATAAGGGCATCCTTTCAAAGATATTTCAAAAACCAGTGGCTTTGTGTTTTTACTGCTTTTTTGGGACAAAGCTCCTGGCAGCACCAGCAGCGGATGCAATTCTTTTTGATGATATGCGCTTTTTTGTTTTGAATCACAATGGTCTTTTGAGGACATAAACGGGCGCATTCGCCGCATCCGATGCAGCGAGAAGGAGTGATCTTAGGACGGGGAGAAAGGTAGCGAGCCAGTTTTCCGCCAAACAGATTGGGGAAATCCCGCAAAAGATTCTTTTTCTGGCTATCCGGCAGAAGGAAGGGGGTAGGCTTGGCTTCTTCCAGATCGTCTCCCACTACGGTGATCCTTCCGTCAAATAAACCGTTCTTTTCCGCTTGATTTAAAATGGGAGAAAGGGCGGGATCCACTCCCATAAAGCGGCACATAGCCAGATCCACTGCAAAGGTATTGGTGCCGCCCAAAACACCGCCGGCAAATTTAGGAATACCGCCGGAGGGGCCATCTTTCTCCATTCCCCATACGCCGTCCAAAATGGAAAGAGTGGGGGGGAGAAGACGGTTGAGATCACAGATCAAGCCGGAAAACGCCTCCACCTGGGGAAAGGCCGCGTGATATTCGATTTTCTTCATTCCCGGAATGGTGCCGTAAAGATTTTTTGCGCACCCGGTCACCGTGGTAAGGGAATGGGTCTTCATTTTTGCCAGGTTGATGAAAACATCTGCCTGGGTGAATATCTCCAGTACATCCACTTCACCGGCGCTGATGGGGGAGGGGTTTTTCAGGGTCACCGGAGTCATTTTCATTTGGATGGGAATCTGATATCGCTCACAGACCTGGAAGATCCCGGTATCCTTGTAAATGACGGATAAGAGGGCTTCGGTGTTAGGACCGCCGGGACATTCTGCCACGGTGATATCCTTGGTGTGAGGCAACAGGCATCGGATCACCGCTTCCAAAATGGCAGGGTGCGTGGTGGCGCAGCCCTCGGGCTTCTTTTTCACCACAAGATTTGGTTTGATGACAACCTTTTTTCCTTTGGCAAAAAGCGTATCCCAGCCTCCGTGGTCAGAGATGATCCTTTCTACGATTGCACAAAGCTTTTCCACATCGTAATGTTCGGTGCGGTAAAAGGAAACCTTGTTCATTTATTTATCCTTTTTGATTACAAATTTCTTTTCTGTTCTGTTGATCATTCGGTGAATGTTGTCCTTGTGCATGGCAATGATAAACAGTCCCATAAATAGAGCAAAGAAAATGTGAATGCCGGGACCGTTGAATGCATAAACCACCAGAGGATAAAAGAAGGCCGCAGTAATGCTGGAGGCAGAAATGATCTGGGACGCAAAGAACATCAAACCAAAAATGCCAATGAGAACCAAAAACACGATCGGATCGATCAGAAGCACCGTAATGGCACCTACGATCACGCCCTTCCCACCTTTGAATTTGAAGTAAATGGGAAATACATGTCCCAAAATGCAGCAGAATCCTGCCATATACTGGCCGGAAACACCCAGAACCAAAAAGCCGACAGAAACGGCGATCAGGGCTTTTACCACATCTCCGGCCAGCGTGAGAAAGCCGGCCTTTTTTCCGAAGGTGCGGAACATATTGGTCATTCCGGCGTTTCCCGAGCCGTAATCTCTTACGTCATAACCGAAGATCTTTTTGGAAATGATCACAGCGGAATTGATGCTTCCCAAAAAATAGGCGATCAAAGCGCTGAAAAGATAGCCGGCCACCAGAAGTGCAATGAAAGCGGCGCCGCTTTTTCCGTTTAACAAATAGCCAAGAAAACCCCATTCGTCAATGGCAGAGGGAAAGAAATATCTCATGATTCTTCCTTTGTCCTTTCTCTGATTACAAATTGAATCGGTGTACCTTTGAATCCAAAGGTCTCTCTTAAGCAGTTTTCAATGTAACGTTGATAGGTAAAATGAAAGAGCTTTTCGCTGTTGCAGAATACAACGAATTTCGGCGGCTTCACACTGACCTGCGTCATATAGTAGATCTTCAGCCTTCTTCCCTTATCACTGGGCGGCTGAACTCTGGTGGTGGCTTCATTGAGCATATCGTTGAGCATACCGGTGGAAATGCGGGTAGAAGCCTGCATGTTCACATAATTGATGTGCTCAAAGATCTTGTCGATCCGAAGCCCGGTTTTGGCAGAGATGAAGAGCACCGGTGCATATTGCATAAAGGGAAGAATATCAAACACCTTTTTGGTTGCATTTTTCACGGAATCATTGTCTTTCTCCGGCAGATCCCACTTGTTCATACAGATGATACAGGCCTTTCCGGCTTCGTGCGCCAGACCTGCAATGGTGGCATCTTGACTGGTGATGCCCTCGTAAGCATCCACCATAATAATGCAAACATCGCTTCGTTCCACGGCCAATTTTGCTCGAAGAACACTGTATTTCTCAATGCGGTCATCAATTTTGGATGCCCGGCGGATTCCGGCGGTATCAATGAAGTTGAAGATCCCGTGCTGATTTTCCACTCGGGTATCAATGGCATCTCTTGTGGTGCCTGCCACCGGGGAGACAATCACGCGGTTCTCGCCCAAAACGGCATTGATCAAGCTGCTTTTTCCGGAATTTGGCTTGCCGATCACGGCAACATTAATCACATCCTCGTCCTCTTCCTCGCCGTCAGATGGACCAAGGAGCCGTACCACCTCTTCCAGGATGTCACCGCTTCCGGTACCGTGAATGGAGGAAAGGGCAAAGGGGCCGTTTTCCACACCCAGTTCATAAAATTCGTAAAACTCCGGTGGCAGAGCGCCGATGGAGTCCACCTTGTTGACTGCCAGAATCACCGGCTTTTTGCTGCGCTTGAGAATGGTGGCGATTTCCCGGTCGGCAGCGGTCACACCGGATCGGATGTCGGTCATAAAAATGATGACATCGGCAGCGTCCATGGCAAGGTAGGCCTGCTCTTCAATGTGAGAAAGAATCTCATCGCCGCTTCCGGGTTCAATACCGCCGGTATCAATGAGAACCATTTTTCTGCCGCACCACTCGGTTTCATAGTAGATCCGGTCGCGGGTCACACCGGGAACGTCATCCACAATGGAAATTCGTTCGCCGGAAAGCTTATTAAAAAATGTACTTTTTCCAACGTTGGGTCTGCCAACGATGGCGATTACGGGTTTTGACATAATTCCCTCCCGTTTAGTAAATTCTCGATCTGGTCCAAAAGGGGAATCCCGTTTTCAATGGTATAAACGGGGCAGTCCAGCTGTTGTTTCAAGTCTTCCAGGGTCATATCGTCCAAAAACTTATCTCTTTCATGACGAAGGCAAACGGCCGGGATGAAAAGAATTTCCGGTTTTGCTTCCAGAGCCCTTTGAAGAAGGTCACCGCCGCAGATCAATCCGGCAACGGTTACCGTTTCACCGAAAAAGTGATTCTCAACGGGTAACACCTTCAAAGAAAGAAAAGGGAGCTTTTCCCGGATTTTCTCGCAGATCTCCGAAAGAAAATCCTTTGCCGCCATTCCGGTTGCCAGGGTGATGGAAAGGGGCGTTTTGGGAAGCGTTTTCCACTCTCCCTCGTTCCAACGCCATTCCAATTCATCCAAAATCTCTTCTCTGGTGCTGCGAAGCAGTCCCACGCCGTTGTCCAATTGGGGATATCCGTCATAGGCTTCTTCCGGTGGCAATTCCATGTCGGCAGAAAGATAAAATTCGTCTGCCGCATAGACCAGATGGGTGTCGTATTTTTTCATAAAGGCTTCTGCAAAAGCTTCCACCGTTTCGATGATTCTTCTGGAAGAGGCCTTTTCGTAAGGGGTGATCTTCGTCAGATTCTGGCGGTGACGGGTCAAGCCGGCAGGAACCACGGCAATGCTTTGCAGGGCAGGGTAGAGCTTTTCCAGATCCAGAATGGTTCTTTCCAGCTCCTTGCCGTCGTTGATTCCGCTACAGGAAACGATCTGACAGTTGATGTCAATTCCGCCGTCCTTCAGGATCTTGAGTTGCTCCATGATCCGTCCGGCCTTGGGGTTGCCCAGCATTTTCACTCTCAGATCCGGGTTTGTGGTGTGAACGGAAACATTCACCGGACTAAGACGCATGGTGACGATCCGCTGGAGCTCTTCATCGGAAACATTGGTCAGGGTCACATAGTTTCCCATTAAAAAAGAAAGCCGGGTGTCATCGTCCTTAAAATAGACGGTTTCTCGCATTCCGCAAGGGTTCTGGTCAATAAAGCAGAAAATGCACTTGTTGGCGCAACGCTTTTTCTTGTCCATCAAAAAGGTTTCGAATTCCAGTCCGATGTCATCGTATCGACCCTTTCGGATGGTAACCTCAAATTCTCTTTCTTCGCGCATAAGGGATAACAGGATATTTTCTTCTGTGAGAAAAAAACGGTAGTCTAAAATATCGCGTACCGGGTGAGAATCAATGGCCAGAAGAACATCGCCTGCGCGAATTCCGCTCTTTTCGGCCAAAGAATTTTCGATCACTTGCGTTACTGTAACCAAATCAACCGACCTCCTTTCTGATTTTGGTATAAAAATGAAAAAAAGATACATCTTAGGCACCAAAGCCTTTCGGCTATGCCAAAGACATATCTTTATGTGCCGTTATAGAGTCTCCGCCGAAAGATCAGCGGAGACCGGGAAACGAGCATAGTGCAAATTAGTCTTCTTTGATCTTGATGACTTCTTTGCCGTCCTTCTGTCCGCACTCAGAGCAAACTCTGTTGTGGAGATTGTATGCACCGCAGTTGGGGCACTTCTGCAGAGTGGGCTGTTCCAATTTCCATACGCTGGAACGTCTGGAATTCTTTCTTGCACTGGATGTTTTTCTCTTCGGTACTGCCATGTTTCGCACCTCCCAATTTTTTGATACCGTTTCCGGTTAAATTTTATTTATCTTTGAAAAAATCCGCCAAACCGGCAAGTCGGGGATCTATTTCCTTGTGCTGGCAATCGCAAGAGCCGGTGTTCAGGTCCTTTCCGCATTTGGGGCAAAGCCCTTTGCAATCCTCGCTGCAAAGCAGTCTGAAGGGAAGACCGGTCAAGACCGTTTCCTGGGCAACACAAGCCAAATCAATCCTTTGACCTTCGGCAACGATCACTTCCTCCTCGGATTCGGGAGAGTCTTTTTCCACGGGGAAATCAACATCGATGGAAAAGGTCTCTTTGACCGGAGCAAGGCAACGTGCGCAGGGAGCGGAATACTCGCCTGAAACGGTGCCGGAGAGTCGAATGAATCCGGAAAGATCGTAAGCGCGCCCGGAAAAGCGAAGGGATGAAACCGCAATCTCATTTTCTTCAAACGGGAATTCAATCTCGTTTAAGTCAAAGGCGAGCTCGCCGATTTCTCCGGAGAGAAGCTTTGAAATATCAAGAAAATTGTTTTCGGTTTGGTTGATCATTTTTACTTTTCCTCAAGGTATCGACAGTATTTTATTATAATTGCAAAGCCATTTTTTGTCAAGGCTTTCTAAGAATTTACCAATTATTTTTCTCCAGTTCACAAAGGATGGTTTCTTTGTGGTTTTTCCACTGGCCGTTGATGACTTTTTGTAGGGAAAAACGAAGTAATTCTCCCACTCTTTTACCGTGGACTCCCTTTGCCTCCAGATCTTTTCCGTCAATGGCAAGGTTCTTTAAACAATAGCATTCTCCGGAGGCCAGGATCAGATCTCCGCGCTCCCGGATCTCCTGTACGTGAAGCAACCGTTTTTTTACGGTCCATTTGCTGTGGGCACGGGCATCGGCCTCCATCACCCGGATCAGTGTGTGAAAATTTTCTTCTCCCACAGTTCCCAAAAGCCGCTTAATGTCAGCATCGCTTTTGGGGTGAGAATCATGGCAAGCCACCAAAAGAGAAATTCTCGCGATCTGTTTTGTGGGAAATTTCATTCTGGTCATTACATCCTGAGCGATCTTTGCACTTTTTTTCGGATGACCGTAAAAATGCCCTCTTCCGGTGCTGTCAAAGGTGAGACAATGGGGCTTGGAAATGTCATGGAAAAACAAAGTCAGCCGAATATCCGGCTCCGGATCGGAGTGAGCAACCGCGTGAACAATGTGTTGCCACACATCAAACTGGTGAAAAGGTGAGTGAAGAGAAAATCCCACTGAGGGTAAAATCTCCGGTACCAGAACCCCAAGAACATCGGAAAATTCCGTTAATACATAACGAATGTTATGGCCACAAAGCATCCGGATCAATTCCGGTAGGACTCTCTCTGGCGCGATGGTGGTGAGCAAATTTCGGTTCCGATGAAGGGCCTCTTTTGTTTTTTCTTCAATACCAAAGCCCAAAACGGCGGCAAAGCGAAGGGCGCGCAAAATGCGAACCGCATCCTGGCGGAAACGCTCGTCGGCATCGCCAATGGCGCGGATCAAGCGCTTTTTCAGATCCCGTTTTCCACAGAAAAAGTCTCGGAATCCCTTTTCCGGATGATAAACGATGGCATTGATGGTAAAATCACGCCGTTTCAGATCTTCAAACAGATTCTTGGTAAAGGTGACGTCCTGTGGGTGACGGTGGTCTTGATAAGCACCCTCTTTTCGGTATGTGGTAATGTCCAGAAAAACCGGCCCGAAGTGGACCACAATAGTTCCGAATTTTTCTCCGACACAGTTTAGGGAGCAGTCTGCAAACACTTCTTTGATTTTGTCCGGTTTTGCGGAGGTGGTGATATCCCAATCGTGAACCTCTCGCCCCAAAAGCAGATCCCGAACTCCGCCCACCAAAAAGGCTTCGTGGCCGGCGTCGTTCAGTCTTGCAAGTGCTTCCTTTACTTGGCTGGGTAATGGAAGATTGATCATATGCGATTCCTTTGTTGATTTTTCTGCAAATCCTCTTGACAAAAAAATCCGAATGTGATAAGATAACCGATGTTCGAAAGAACCTGCGTTGTTAGCTCAGCTGGATAGAGTGACTGGCTACGAACCAGTAGGTCAGGGGTTCGAGTCCCTTACAACGCGCCAGGAAGGCATCCGTTTGGGTGCCTTCTTTTTCTTTCGCCCAAACAATTTTTCTCAGTATAGCATAAATTTTGCAATGTGTAAATATCAGCTTAAAAATTACTTGTATTTTATATGGAAAAGGTGCGCCAAATACGGCGCACCTTTTCTTATTTTATTAGAATGACACCGGCGGTATCGTAAACGTATTTGCCGTCCTGGAACCACTTTTTCAGTTCGCGCTGAAGCGTGGTATTTTCGGGTAATGTGTCATAGCATTTGCTGGCCTTTTTCGGAAAAACATAACCGAAAACAGATTTTCCGCCGCTCTTTTGGGGATAACGGTGAAAACGGGAGGAGAAGGAGCTGATCTTGGCCTTTTCACCCAGTACCTGGTTGAGCACGGGGCTGAGAAGCCAGGAGCAACAGTAAAAAGCCTTGAAATGAAATTCAGGGTAGCATTTTTGCGCCAGAGCAAAGCCTTCCTCCAGAGATTTGGAAATCGCTTCCGGGGAAAAGTCGGTCTGCCTGGGGATGTGAAGGCTCACAATGGCATCCCCGTTTTGCAGAACAAGCTCCCATTCGGATTTGGGGAATACTTCCTTTTCTTTCTGAACCCGGTAATCGCGCGCAGGGTGACCGATGTAAGCATCTTCTGTTTCTTCAAAGGTGGGAATAAAGGAGCCTTCCTCGTCCTTTGCCAGGACACTGCCCAGTTGAATTCCGCTTCTGTGAATGGGTTCCTTGATCATTAGGGGCACCAGCTCACCGGTGGTCTTGTTTTGAATGATATAAGGAAAATAGCTGGGGGCGGTTCTCACTTCAAAGTTCAAACCGGCATGATAGAAGATTTGTGCCTTGGTGTAAAGATAAAGCCAGGCGGAATAGGCATTGTTAATGCCGGCCCAGCCGGTCATGTGTTGCTCCACCACTTCAATGTTGATCTTATACCCTTCCAGGGTCACAATGGCGTGCTCGGGGGGAAATCCGCGACGCACCAATTCATCATAAGTATTTTCAATAGAGGGAAGATGAACCAGAAGAGGCATCCATCTGGAAGCCGGTGTTTCCCCTCCGTCGGGGTGTACGAGCTTTCTTGCTTCCTTCAGCGTGCAGTCCTTCAAATAAAGGCTGGAAGCGTTCAGCCACTCCAGTCTGACGTGATCTCGCTCCAAAAGATCCAGAAAACCCTCCTTGACCTGATCAAGATATTTTCCGAACAGATCAAACCGATCTTGCAAACGCTGGATCAGTTCCAAAGAACAAAGCTCTTCCTTTCTTTCTTCCGGGATGGGATAATACTGCTCCATTCCTTCGGGATAGGTTTCAATCCCAAGAGCATCAGCCACTTCGCGTAATGTCATTGCGATATCCTCCGAATTACATTTTTTCTGCTTTTCATTCTATCATGGGATCTTTTTTTCTGCAATATAAAAAAAGAAAAAATGCCGCAAACTGCGGCATTTTTTAAAGGGGGATTACCCCGGCAAATTTTAAAATATATTCGCCCTTTAAGTATTTTTTCTTTAATCCCCGTCTGAGACTGTTATCTTCCGGAAGTTTTTCGTAATCGCCGCCGCAGTCATTGGGAAACACCCAATTGAAAACTGACATTCCTTCGTCGATTTTGGGAAAGCGAACAAAAAAGCGAGCGAAGGCGAGAATTTTGGATTCTGGCTTTAACACCTCTTCCAGATCGGGACAAAGAAGCCAGGTACCGGTATGGAAAAGCCTGGGGGCGTGCTCCGGGTACATGCGGGGGAGCAGTTCCTTTGCTTCGGCGAGGGTTCTGGCAACCGTTTCGGGAGAAAGATCGACTTTTTTGGGAATGTGTACGGAAATACAAGGATCCTTGGGACTGGCAAGAAGACTCCAATCCTTCTTGGAAAAATGCTCTTTTTGATTGGAAAAACGGAAATTTTTAACCGGATAACCGATGTATTCCTCTTCGGTTTCTTCCCAGGTAGCCTCAAAAGAACCCTCTTTTTCCTCTGCGCCGGCTGATCCCAGCATCAATCCACTGCGATGAACCGGAAGACAGGTGGAGACCGGAAGGACTTCTCCCGTGACCTTGTGCTTTAAAATGTACGGGGTATCCTTGGGGAGATTACGCATTTCAAAATTTAAGCATCCGTGCCGGACCATAACACCCTTGGTGTAATTGCAGATCCAGGGGCAAAGAATTCCGTGAATACCGGGAAAACCGTCTGTCTGTGCCGCCACAATGGCCATGTTGACCTTGTAACCCTCCATATTGGTGATCGTCTGCTCGTGGGAAAAACCGCGGCTTCGATAACCCCGGTAGGTGTCTTCTATGGAGGGAAGGTGAGAAAGCATCGGTAAGAGCTTGGAGGCAGGGGAAGAGCCCATAGGAGGAAACGGTATCTTTTTTGCCTCTTTTAAACTGCAATCCTTTAAATATTGAGAGACCGTCTCCATCCAGATCTTTCGTTCCAGATCGTTTTCCATATCCTGAAGACCTTGATGCATTTTCTTGACAAAGGGTCCGAAAAGGTCATACTTTTCTTGCAAACGGTCAATGAGCTCGTCTGTTGGCATCTCACCTTTTCGATCTTGAGAAACGGGGAAATACCGATCCATTTCTTCCGGATATTCTTCGATCCCCAGTGTTTTGGCAACCTCTTGAAGCGTCATATGTTTTTCCCTTCTTACTGCATAATGTAATAAACGCTGTAGCTTCCCGGCCGTTCCCGGGTGTAGCGACTGGTCAGCATGCTTTCCCGTGTTACCTTCAAGGATTTTCGCTCCATGACCTCTGTCAGCCCATGGGATTTCACATCTCGCAAAAATTCGTCCACGAGCGTATCCCGTCCGCAAATTCCAAGCTCCATTCTGGTGATGGTCAAATAGCGAATGGCAAGTCTTTCCTTTTGAATTCTTCTGCGGAAAACTTCATTTTCAGCCAGATCCTCCGCCTCCTGAAACATGCGATCACATGCTTCGATCAATTCATCGCTTAAATAAGGAGCGTCAGGATACTGGAAAATCACCAAAGGCCCTTGGGAACAAGCCTGCTCCATCAGGGTGAAATATTCTTTCATTTTTTCAGCAGCGCCGGGGCCATAAACCGCCTGAAGAAAGCGATCCGCCTCACGGTCAATATCTGTATCCGGATTCCAAAGCAAGCGACCGATCAGATAAATCTTCAGATCATCTCCGCACGCGCCGCCACCATAGGAGAAATTGCCTTGCTCCAAAACACCGCGAACCCCGTTTTCAGCAAAAAAGCGAATGTTTTTTGCCATGGTATGAAAATGGAAAAAGGGTTGAAGGTAGTTGCGGAAGGAGGAAGCGTAATCCCAGACGTAAAGCAGCTTTGCGTGGTGTTTCCAATCCGAGAGGGCCTGAACAAATTCCGCCTCCACTCCGTTCGGTTCCAGGGCTGCGTATTCCTGAAAGGGCTTGTCAAAGCGACAACGAATGGAGCAAAGCCGCACGATCACATTGTCCCTTGCCACTACCTTTTTGGGTGCGGGCAGGGAATATTGATAGGCAAAGGTGTGAAGCAAAACATTCGGTGCTTCTTCCCGGATGGCATCTGCCAGGTCATTGACAAAGTGAATGATTGGCCCGGCCGGACTTCCTTCTGCTTCTTCCAGCGCCAGGCATTCCGGACATTGGCACCGTCTTCGGTTGTCGTTTTGTGCCACGGAAAATACCGTGCACTCCGGGTTTTCCCGAATCCATCTTCTTAAGGTTTCAAGAGCAATCCTTTTCACCTCCGGATTGGTCAGACAAAGCTGACCGTTGGGGATCCGCTCTCCCTTTACCAGAGAAAAGTATTCCGGGTGCTCTTCAAACCAAATCCGCGCCGGAACCAGATCGTCAAAGGAATGGTGGCAGTTGAACCATTTCATTCTGCCGCCTTTTGCGGCGGAAAGATCGCAAAGGCTGGAATTAAAGTGACATTTTGCGGCAAAATCGCCGTCGAAAGCGAATCTGAAATAAGCGTCTCGCATTTCGAAAGCCGGCTCTTCCCGGATTTCTCCCTCCAGGCAGATCTTGAGCGTTTCCCGACGGGGAATCTCCTCCACTTCTTTGGTAAAAAAGCGAATGTCGCAGAAAAGCTCAAGAAAACGGTAAACACCGTAAAGTACACCCCGGCTGGTGAAGCCGGTAATGGAGATGTTTTCTCCGTCACCGCGAATGCAAAAGCCCTCGCTGTGCAGACCCTGTTCGGCTTCGGTTTCACCCCGAACTCCGGGTCCGATTCGAATCTCCGGACTGCGCTTTGGGCATTTGTCCGAAAAATAGGGAATCACTGCGCCGGTGGAGGCAAGCAGATATTTTTGCAGTTGAGAAGCAGCAAAACGAACCGTTTCATCACTATATCTGTGATTGACGATGTGAAAATCGCTTTCTCCACCCTCTGCGATGATATAAGAACTCATTGAAGGCTTTTTCCTTTCTGGTTAAAATTCAATGGTGTATAAGTATCCCTCTCCGTCGGAATACAGGCAAACCCCCTCGGAAAAATCGATCAGCTCTGCTTCCAGAACAAGGCCGTAATCTCCGAACGGAATGTAGCGCTCCTGCTTTTTTTCCGCAGGATTGATCACTCTCAAAGCTGGGGGATTTTTCACACTGCGCGGGAAGCCCTCCACAGAGTAAATTTTGCCCTCGTGGCAGCAAGCCCCCTGGATGAAGTGGTGGTATTCGCAGTCAAAATAATCCAGAATATCATCCTTTTCCAGAATGAAGGTATTCACCTTATACTGCTTGCTGATCTTGCCTTCTGCCACCTTGGGAAGGGGGAAGGAAAAATAGCGGGTGGTTTGGCAATTGTCACGCATGGTGAAGGCATAAAGAATGCTCTTTTCCCGATCAATAACAAAATTGCCGTAAGGACGCTTATCCGGCTCTTCCCCTTGGGAAAGCCAAAGCTCGGTATCGTCGGTAAATCCGATGCGAATGATCTGCACCAGAGTGGTGGAAAAGTCGTTTCCGTTCCGGTGAATACGGTAAACACAGCAAACGCCTTTCATTTTGTCATCGGTTTCCACCTTGGCATAATTATTATATACACTGGCGTACATCAAAGGAAATTCATCTTCATCGGAGAAATATTCATTGCCAAAGACTACGGAATTGCAATGGGGCTTTACCACATCCAGTCCATCCAATTCAAAAATGCAAATGGGCTGAAGGCGAGTATCCGGAGAATGGGAATCAATTTCTCTTAAATCAAATACATGGCAAATCCCTTTTTCGTTGCAGGAAAATAAATACCGGTTCCAGACGGCACCGTCCTGACGGGAAATGATTCTGGCAAGGGGACGAATATTCATAAAAAACCCCCAAAAAGGAATTTGTAGGTAACAATATAGCATAGATGGGGAAGAAAAGCAACCGAAAACAAAAAAGATCCGTCGAAAATCGGCGGATCTTTTTTGTCCTTTTTTGGAGAAAAACAAGCCCAAAGGAGAAAAGGAAAAATCAAAGCTCAAGAGCTCCGTTTTCCTGATTGGAAATGGAGATCTCCAGATTTCCGTTTCGGCAGCGGATCTGATCCAGCATTTCTTTTTCTTTTTTCGGATCTGATAGCTCCACCCGATAGGTCAAGCGAAACATACTTCCCATATTGGTACTTTTCACCCGTTCCAAGCGCCAGGAGGCGGAATAACGGTGAAGAATATCATCCATCAAATCGGTATAATTCAGATCCTCCGGAATGGAGACGGACAAGGTCTTGTAGCGCCCGGCGTTTTTTCTCTCGCCCAGATCCAGATGATTGTATAGGAGAAAAAAGACGCTCATCACCAGAGTGAATAAGACGGCATACCCCAAATATCCCATTCCGGCGATGAGGCCGGAGCCCATAGCGAGAAACAAGGCACAGATTTCCTTCGCTGTTCCTGGAACAGAGCGAAAGCGAACCAGGCTAAAGGCGCCTGCTACTGCAACACCGGTTCCCACATTTCCGTTCACCAGCATGATCACCACGCAAACCACCGCCGGCAGCAGGGCGAGGGTCACCACAAAGCTCTTGGTGTATCGGGTGCGATGCATATAGGTAAATGCCAGAACAAGACCTACGAAAAGGGCAATACCAAGACAAAGCAAAAATTCTAACGGGCGGATGACGGATGCGGTCTGGGAATCAAAAATCCCACGAAATAAGGACTCAAGCATAGCAAACGATCTCCTTTTTGTTTTTTGGAAAAATAAAATTTTCATACGCCTTTCCGTATTTGGAAAAGGAAGTTTTGTAAAGGTGCTCCCGGGAAAGAATGTTCACCATCCAAAGGGGGATTCCGCCGGCACATTTTAGTTCCATCAATACTTGATTCTCCGGCAAGAGAGAGGTGCCATAAGGAGTCGAAGTCAAGGAAAGGTCTTCCTGACGAAACAGGATGGACTGATCAAATGTGATTCGAAAATGGGGATCGTCCTTGGCAAAGAAGGATTCCCGTTCATAGGAAAGGAAAACAGAGGGACGAAGGGGGGCGTAAAAATCAAGAAAATAATCAATTTCCCGGGAGATCTGGTTCTGTTTGGGACAGGGCGTTTTGCCCAAGGTCCAGTCCATGGCCTCCCTTTCCTTCAGGGAAATTCGCCTTTTATATACCACCCCTCGATATTTTTTCTTCAGTTCCACAAAAACGGTGCTGTCACGCGTTGCCTGGCAGTAGCTTCGGAGTCTCAATTTTTCCTTGTAGAGCGGCTTTTCCAAAGACCTTCGGATCAAACGGAAGCAATTGGTATCGAAATACACATTGCGAATGGTGGTTTTTCCGTAGGGATCAGAGCAAATCAAAGGGGTAATTTGCTCCAGGATCCTTTCTTTTTCCTCTAAGGTCAGAAGATATTTAAGTTCATAGCGACAAAATACTGTCTGAAAACCCATTTTACCAACTCCTTTTCTCAAACTGCCTGCATTTTAGCGTCAAAATCTTAATGTTGGGAAAAAAGAATGTGATGTTTTTGTGAAAAATGAAACAGAAGGGTTTGGTTATTTTCACTGTTTTTTCTTTTTGGTTTTATTTCACTTTGACGGGAGAAGTAAATATTGTGTAAAGAAAGCAAAAATAGAGATTTTTTCCGTCTTTTTATGTGCTAAAATGCTAAAAGAGATTCTGTTTTTTTAGATTTTTCAGTTTGCATTGACGAGAGCGCAATGCTTGGAAAGGTATGGTATGAAAATCAGTTCATTGTTATTGCCATTTCAAAGAAGACTGTTTGGGGAAGCGCTGATCAAAGCCGTCCTCTTTGCTTTGGCGTTATCGGGCAGCAGCGTGTTTTTCACTTCACTGTTGTATCACATTTTGATTCTTCCCACACCCAAATCAGTGCTCTTTTTGGTTGGCGGTGCAGTCTTCGCTTTGGCGTTTTTGGCATCGTTTTTCTTTCGGTATTTTCCGAATCGAAAAAAGACCGCTCTGCGTATGGATCAAATGGGTCTGCAGGAACGGGTCAGCACCATGTTAGCGTATGAGAATGAAAAAACGGATCTTGCTCGGCTTCAGCGGCAGGATACGGTGGAAAAGGTGGGAAAGGCAAAGCCCGGGGAAATGAAGTTCTCTCTTTATAAGCGGCATTTTCTATTTCCTTTGATCAGTCTTTGTCTTGCCATTGTGATGGTGCTTCTCCCTTATAACATCTTTTCCTTTTCTGCTTTTGCCGATGACGGCAAAGGCCAGTATGAAATCCTGGTTCAGGAACTTCTGGATCAGCTTCGGGAGGCGGTTCGCAGTTCCGAATTGGATCAGGATCTAAAGGACGGGCTGGAAAGCATTCTGGACAAAACAGAGGATAAACTGGAGGCCACGGACAGTGAATTGAAGCAGGTGGCCATTCTGGAGCAGGGCAAGGAAGAAATGGAGGCTCTTCTGGAAAAAGAATTGACCAGAATCCCCATTGGAAAAGCTCTTCAGAAGTACGAGAGCACAATAGAAATAGGAAAAGCCATTGAAAAAGGCGATGGCCAGGCAGTCAGCAAAGCCTTTTCTTCGATCATAGAAAAACTGGAGCAGGACCGCGCTCATAGCCGGGTGCTATCCCAGGATATTCTCTCTGCCTTGAACGATTCCGGTGTGGAGCCGGAGGATGCACTATATTCCGCTTTGAAAGAATTTGCAGAAGCTCTGGGACGATTGGAAACGGAAAGTGAAACTTTTGTCTCACAAATGAAAAGCACCTGCTCAGAGGCGGAAAAGGAGATTCTGGCGATTCTGGAAGCCCAGGGAAAAATTCAGGAAATGCTGGATTATCTGGTGGGTGTGATAGAAGAAGCCAAAGATAAAATTCTGGAAGAAGAGCCGGAAGAAATAGAAACGGACCAGACCCAAACAAAGGACTCCGAAGATGGAGGCAAAAAGGAAGAAACGGAAAACGGCACGTCGGAGAATCCTAAGGGAAATAAGCCTCAAGGGGATCAGGAAGAGCCGGAATTCGGCGGCGATCAGGAGGGGCCGGAGGTAGAAGTGATGACCGAACCCATCTTTGACCCGGTGGAAGGAAGCATTTCTTACGGCAAGGTTTTTGCCGCCTATTATGCAGAGTATTTAGAGGCCCTTCAGGCAGGTGCCGTACCGAAGGATCTGCAGCAGATCATTGATCGGTATTATTCCTCTTTAAATTAAGATTTTTGACAAGGAGAATAAAACAATGGTAACGGAACAGAATGTAAAGTTTTTTTCAGAAAAGAGCAAAATGCTTTTAGATGAGATCGGAAAAGATATGGTAGGCCAGGGGGATGTGGTGGAACAGACTGTGATCGCCATGATCGCTGGTGGCAATGTGCTTCTGGAGGGTGTTCCCGGTGTGGGAAAGACCCGTTTGGTGCGTTCTATGGGACAGGCGTTTTCTTTGCCCTTTTCCCGTATTCAGTTCACCCCGGATCTGATGCCGGCGGATGTAACGGGAACCAATGTGATCGAAAAGGATGCCAACGGACAGAATGTATTGAAATTTCAGAAAGGCCCCGTTTTCAGTAACATTATCCTGGCAGATGAGATCAACCGTGCAACCCCCAAAACCCAGTCTGCGCTGCTGGAGGCTATGCAGGAGCATACTGTGACCGCAGGAGGCCACACCTTCTCTCTGGAAGAGCCCTTCTTTGTGTTGGCTACCCAGAACCCCATTGAGCAGGACGGAACCTATCCGCTTCCCGAAGCACAGATGGACCGTTTTATGTTTAAACTTCTGGTAGGCTTTCCCACCATTGAGGAATTGGCCCAGATCGTCAATATGACCCAGGAATCCATGGCAGAGAAAGCGCAGGCTGTACTCACCGGTGCAGAGCTTTTGGAAATGCGCAATACTGCAAAGGAGATCCCCATTATTGATGAAGTGTTCCAATATGCTATGAAGCTGGTTTCCGCCACCCATCCGGAGCTTCCCGAGGCTAGCGATGTGGCCAAGCGATATTTGCGCTTCGGTGCCAGCCCCCGTGCTGCACAAGCACTGATCACCGCCGGCAAGGTGCGCGCACTGATGGAAGGAAGATTCAACGTATCGTACGATGATATCAACACCCTTGCTTATCCTGTACTTCGCCATAGAATCAAGCTTAGCTTCCAGGCCATTACCGAAAAGGTCACAACGGACAATGTGATCCAAAAACTGCTTTCCGTCGTGGGAGGCAAAAAAAGAGGATAAAGACCATCTTTGGATGAAAATTCGTCGGAGAAAACAATATGAAGCGAGTGATAGACGGCGACTTTCTGGCTATGCTGGAAAGCCGTGATTTGCACATCAGAAAACCAATGGAGGGCTTGTTCGGTGGGAACAGACGCTCGGGTGCCTACGGAAGTTCTGCGGAATTTGCGGATTTCCGTGATTATGCCCCCGGCGATGACCTGCGTCGCATCGACTGGAATTTGTATGCCCGTTTTGAAAAACTGTATCTGAAGCTTTTTGTGGATGAAAGACAGCTCCATCATCGCATTTATCTGGACGCTTCTGCTTCCATGGATTGGGGAAATCCAAGCAAGGCTCACATTGCGCTGAAATTGATGGCGGCTTTTGGCTTTCTCTCGGTTCAGGCGATGGATCGGGTGTCCTTTTATGTCATCCACGATTCTGCCTGTGAAGAACTTGGAAAAACTGTGGTGGGAAGGGAAGCCTTTTACCGCGTTGCCGGTCTAATTGACAAGGTGAAGTTTTACGGTCAGGGTGACCTGGGAAATGCCATTGTCAGTCAGGAAACTCCCGGCTTTGACGATGGAATGTCGGTGATCATTTCCGACTTTTTCACCGAAAGCGACTGGAAGGGTGCGGTAGATTACCTTCGGTTCAAAAAAAGACAGGTCAACCTGATTCAAGTGCTTTCCCGGGATGAGATCACTCCCAATATCAGCGGAAAGGTTTTGATGCTGGATTCGGAAGCATTTGACGAGGAGGACGAAAGGAATTACCGTCGGGAGATCACCCGTTCCTCTATCAAGGCTTATGAAGATGCTTTCTTGTACCACCAAACGGACCTACGGCAGTTTTGTGCCGCGAGAGACGCGGGTTTTATGACCGTGTGCAGTGATATGAGTGTGGAAAAAATACTGTTCCACCACGCCACAGAGGAGGGTCTGATTCGATGAAGTTTTTAAATCCTGCCGGACTCTGGCTGCTTCTGGGCGTTCCGATTCTGATCATCATTTATCTCATCCGGGCACAGCACGAGGATCGCTCGGTTTCCAGCACCTATATCTGGCGTTTGAGTGACCGCTTTTTAAAGCGCAATCTCCCCCTTCAGAGGATCCAAAAGCTATTGGTGTTTTTGATGCAGCTTGCCATGGTGATCATCATGGCCCTTTTGGCTGCGCGTCCGGCGGTGATCAACGGAGAAAGCTGCGATTACATTTTGATCCTGGACTCCTCCGCCAGTATGCAAACGGTGGATGAAAAGGGTGTTTCCCGGTTTGAAAAAGCGGTAGAAAAGATCAAGGATTTTACTTCTGAGATCGGTCAAGGACATACCCTAAGTCTCATTTTAGCCGGGGATGAAGCCACCTTTATGCTCCAGGAATGTACCGAAACGGCAGAAGCGGAACTGGTTTTGAATAGAGCTCTTTGCTCAAACGGAGGATGTGATGCGGAAAAAGCCATCGCCCTGGCGCAGCTGATCTGCAATGAAAGTGTCAACGCCCAGGTGATCTTCTTTACCGATACCCAGTATCCCGAAACCAATCATGTTTCGGTAGAAAACCTCAATGAGAATGAATGGAATCTAAGCCTTTCTGATCTGACAGCCAAAAAAGAGGGGATCCAAACCACCTTCGCCGGGACTCTTGCCAGCTTCCATCAACCTTGCGAGGTCACCGTGGGTCTGCGCATTGACGGCAAGGTGGTGGATGCCAAAATGGTTTCCTGCGATGCCGATGCCCAAACTGAGTTTTCCTTTGTGGTGGAAGAGCCCATCCAGTACAGCGCGGCAGAGGTCTTTTTGGATGAAAAGGATGCCCTCTCTCTTGACAATTCTTATGTTTTTTGTCCCAAAATCGACCGGGATTATAGCATTCTCCTGGTCAGTGCTACACCCTTGTATTTGAAAACAGCCTTGAAAGCTCTGGATAACTGCACGGTATCGGTGGTTTCTTCCTTGGGTCGCACCAAGCTTGAGGGCTTTGACCTTTATATTTTCGACGGTGTTTCTCCGGAGGAATACCCCCAGGACGGCTCCATTGTCCAGTTTGGAACAAGCCATTTGCCGGAGGGGATCCGAGCCGGAAATCCTTCGGAAAAGGTATGCTATTTGACGCAAAAAAAAGGCATTGAAAGCGAACTGTTCCGGGATGTTTCCATTTTCGATGTAGCAGTAACCAATTATTCTCCTCTTACCGGAACGCCGGCTTGGGAAAAACTGGTATTCTGCGAGGAAGAGACGGTTCTTGCCACCAGAAGAATGAGCAACGGAATGTATTTTACCGTTCTCGCCTTTGACCTGCACGATACCAATTTCCCCATAAAAAGCGATTATCCGCTTTTTGTTCGAAACTTGGTGGAGTATTCCGTTCCTGGCCTTGTGAAAAAAAACGATGTGGTGTTTGGAGAATCGGTGCAGCTGACGGTAAAGCCCGGCGTGGATCAGCTTTATACCATCCTTCCCGATGGCTCTGAGCATGCCCTTTCCTTTACCGGAGAGCATAGCTCTGTTCCGGCTTCTCAATTGGGAGTGCACACTGTGATCGCCAAAAGCAGAGAAGAGGCGCAGGAGGCGAAATTTTTCGTCCATATTCCCAATGATGAAAATGTAACAGAGTTGGACAAGGAACTGGAGGTTCGTTTCCAGGACAGAACCAGTTTAACAGAGTACGATGCTGTTTCAGAAATCTGGTTTAATTTGTCCCTTGCACTTCTCTTGATCTTGCTGGCAGAATGGGGGTGGTATTGCCGTGAAAGGTATTGAGTTAGGCTTTGAAAATCCTTGGATGCTGCTTGTGGCGATCCCGGCCCTTGTCATCATTCTGCTTCCGTTTTTCCTGCTTCCCGCACAGAGAAGAAAATCTGTCAAAAAGATTCTTCCTGTGGTACTGCATGTGATCATTGCCGCCTTCCTGGTTCTGGCTTTGTCGGGCTTTCATATTACCACTAAAACCGATGAACAAGCTGTGATGCTGGTGGTGGACCTGTCAGACAGTACCGAGCCGGTGAAGGATCAGATCCGATCCAAAACCCAGGAGATTCTGGATCTGGTGGATGAAACCGTACCGTGCGGCGTTGTAGCATTCGGAAACGATCAGCTCTATGCTCTGGAATTGGAGAAGGGAAAGAGGACTTTCAATCTCGTTACCGTTGCTGCCAATGCCACCGATATTGACGCGGCCCTTCAATACGCCTCTGATCTCTTGCCTTCGGACAAGGCGGGAAGGCTGATCCTTTTAAGCGATGGCAAACAGACCGACGGCAAAGGGGAGGATACGGCCCGTTACCTTGCCACTCAGGGTGTCCGTTTGGATGCGGTGTATTTTGATACCACCGAAATGCAGACTGCCGAAATGCAGATCTCCAGTTTTTCCGGCCCTCAAAGTGCCTATGTGGGGGATGAAATGTCCTTTACTGTGGAATTGGAGAGCAATACCATGGGAACGGCAAAGCTGTATCTTTATGACAGCGCCGGAGAAGTGGTGTATTATTACATCGCCCAGCTTTCTCCCGGATCGTTGGTGCTGGAGCCGGAGGTGATCGCAAAAGCCCCCGGCGCCCAGGTGTATCACTTGGTGATGGAGACTGAGTATGATACCATCCGCACCAACAACGAAAGCTATGCCTATGTAAAGGTGGCAGGTGACCCCAATGTTTTAATCATCGCGGACGATGTGAAAAAAGGGGAAAGCGTGAAAAATATCCTTTCATCGGAAAACACGGTGGAGGTGATCGCAGCCAAAAAGGCGCCTCAGAGCATTGTGGAGCTTTGTCGGTACGATGAGATCGTTCTTTCCAATGTGGATTATCAGGATCTGCCTGAGGATTACGGTAAGCTTCTGGATCTTTATGTTTCCACTTACGGAAAAACCCTTTTGATGGTTGGCGGCGGCCAAACCTTTATGTACGGTAATATGGAAAAAACGGTACTGGAAGAGATGATTCCCGTAACCTTTACCGTAAAAGAAAGCACCGAGGGAAAATCCGTGGCGCTGATGCTGGTTCTGGACTGCTCTAACAGTATGACCAATCACGGAGCCACCTATTTTTCAGTGGCAAAGCAGGGTGCTATTAAGTGCGTGGAAGTTATGACACAAAATGACTATGTGGGCATTGTAACTTTTAATAGCTCTGCCAAATTGGCTTCTCCCCTAATTCGTGCCACCAATCAAAATAAGGATCATCTGATCCGAACCATCTCCGGCCTTGCCACTGCTACCGGAACCCGTTATGCCGGAGCGGTGGAAATGGCGAAAGCCCAATTGGATGAGATCGATGCCGATGTGAAGCATATGATCTTTCTGTCAGACGGTCGGCCCAGCGACAATAATTATTACCGCGCCGTCCAGAAAGCAAACCATGCCGGCATTACTGTTTCCACCATCGGTCTGGGATACTCTTCTGATATTTTGGAAAAAATGAGCGAATATGGCGGAGGTCGTTACTACTATGTGGAAAATGCCACCAGCCTTCCGGATATTATGCTCAGCGAGACCAAGCAGGTTACGGTAGATTCCTTGATGGTTGGTGAGTTTTATCCCGTTTTGAATCAAGAAAGCCCCTTAACGGAAAAGATCAATGTAAAAGCGCTTCCTGCACTGAAGGGGTTCTTAGGCACCACTATTAAGGAGGATGCCACTGCATATCTGGTAACGGAAAAAGGTCATCCTCTGTTTGCCTCCTGCAATTGGGGAATGGGAACTGTTGCTTGCTTTACCGGTGATTTTGAGGGAGAATGGTCATCTGCCTGGCTTTCGGATGAATCGGGGCAAACCCTGATGCGGCAAATGATCAGCTCCAGTGCAAATCGAGCCTGGCAGGATTCCTCGCTTTCCATGGCCTCCTCCATTCATTCTAAGTCTATGGATCTTGTGATCACAACCTCCGGCATCTCTCCGCAAAATACCGTGACTGCAACGGTCAATTCCAATTACGGAAGCGGTGAATATGCCATGTTCCAAACCGCTACCGGTGTTTACCAGGTTACGCTTCCTGTGATTGGTTCCGGCATTTATGAAATGCGCTTTATTGAAAAGGACAGTGCTGGTCAGGTGGTGGACTATTTGGATACCGCCCTTGCAGTTTCTTATTCCGCAGAATACGACGCCTTCATTCTGGATGGAAAGGAGTTGATGGATGCCCTGTGTGTTCCTTCCGGCGGTCAGGTTTTCACCGATATGGAACAGCTCTCGCAGGTTTCTGTTTCTGCAGTAGGGGTGGTGTATAATCCTCTGATTCTCTTTTCTGTTATTTCGGCCGTTTTGCTTCTTGCAGATATTGCCATCCGGAAATTGAGATGGAAAGATGTGGTACATCAATTGATCCAGTGGAAAATTTTAAAGCCGTAATGAAAAACTCCGCTTTCAAAGCGGAGTTTTTTAGGACCTTTTGATCTATAAAAAAAGTGGAGAAGGGAAGAATAAAAAGTAAAGCAAATCCTTGACGAATCAGAAAATTTGTGATATTGATGTTATATTGAATTTGATATTTCTGTGGAGGAAAATGATGATCACAAATGATATCTTTTACCTTGGTGTAAATGATCACAAGGTGGATCTGTTTGAAGGGCAGTATGCTGTCCCCAACGGTATGTCCTACAATTCTTACGGAATTTTAGATGAAAAGATTGCCATTCTGGATACGGTGGATGCTGCCTTTACCCGGGAATGGATGGAGAATATTCAAAGCTTTCTTGGGGAAAGAAAACCGGATTATCTTGTTGTTCACCATATGGAGCCGGATCATTCTGCCAACATTTCTCATTTTATGCAGACCTATCCCGAGGCCACGATCGTTTCTTCTTCCAAGGCCTTTGCCATGATGAAAAATTTCTACGGCGATGATTTTGCTGATAGAAGAATGGTAGTAGGGGAGGGAGATATCCTTTCTTTGGGAACGCATCAGCTCACCTTCCTTTTGGCACCGATGGTTCATTGGCCCGAGGTTATGGTTTCTTATGACAGCACCGCCAAGGTTCTGTTTTCTGCCGATGGCTTTGGTAAGTTCGGTGCATTGGATGTAACAGAGGATTGGATGGACGAAGCCCGGCGCTATTATATCGGCATTGTGGCCAAATATGGTCCCCAGGTGCAGAGCCTTTTGAAAAAAGCATCCGGTCTTGATATTCGTTTTATTTGTCCCCTTCACGGGCCTCATCTTGCGTCTCCCTTGGATCCGTATCTTGCAGCCTACCAGACCTGGTCCACCTATCAGGCGGAAGAAGAAGGGGTTTTCATTGCCTATACTTCCGTTTACGGGAATACCAAAAAGGCTATTCTGGCTCTGGCAGAGAAGTTAAAAGAAAAGGGTTGTCCGAAGGTGGTGATCAAGGATCTTGCCAGATGTGATATGTCATCCGCAGTGGCGGAGGCATTCCGGTATTCCAAATTGGTTCTTGCCACCACCACCTATAATGCGGATATTTTCCCCTTTATGAAAACCTATCTCCATCATTTGACGGAGAGAAATTTCGGCGGACGCACTGTCGCCTTTGTGGAAAACGGCTCCTGGGCGCCGCTGGCCACGAAGATCATGAAGGAGCAACTGGAAAAATGCAAGAATCTGAAGTTTGCAGAAAATAACGTTCGCATCCTTTCTTCTCTCAATGAAGAGAGCATGGCGGCCATTTCAGCCCTTTCCGACGAGCTTGTGCGGTAAAGCGCGGTAAACAATCAAATCAAAAGTGCCATCGGCACTTAAAAATGGAGGTAAATGATGAAAAAGTATGTATGTGAAGTATGTGGCTGGGAATACGACGAAGAGGTCGGTTCTCCCGAAAACGGAATCGAAGCAGGAACCAAATTTGAGGATCTGCCCGAAGATTTTGTTTGCCCTCTTTGCGGCGTTGACAAAACGCAGTTTTCCCAGGCAGAATAATTTTTGCCAAAGGAAGATAAGCAAAAAGCCTTGCTCAAAGAGCAAGGCTTTTTGTTTATGAGAGTTTAGATTTTGCGGATGTCCTCAATGGAAATTAGGTGGAAACCGGCGGAAACAAGAGCGTTTTCCGCAACCTGGTTATCCTCTACGCGCAGCACCACATAGGCGTGCTTTTCCGTGCGTGCCATAAATGCGTAAAGATAATCCACATTGATCTTTGCCTTGTCAAGAACGTCAAGGGCCTCCGTAAGTTTTCCGGATTCGTCTCCGATCTTCACACCCACCACATCGATCACCTTAAACAGGTAACCGGCATCGTTCAGGGTCTTTTCGGCGGTTTCCTCGTCATTGACAATGAGGCGCAAAAGTCCGAAATCCTGGGTTTCGGCAATGGAAAGAGCGCGAATGTTCACACCCTTCTCGGAAAGAGCTCTGGTAATAGAAACGACCGTTCCCTGTTTGTTGGGAACATAAACTGTTAACTGTTTGATTGCCATTGTCATAACTCCTTTCTGATGTATAACACCAATTAGATCAGTTTGCGTTTATCCACAACACGCACTGCTTTTCCTTCGCTTCTTGCAATGGTCTTGGGAGCAACCAGGTGAACCTTGGGGTTGATGCCCAGCATTGCCTTCAGCGCGCAGGTAAGGGATTTTTCCATTGCCAGGACTTCGCTGACCTTATCGGTAAACTGCTGGGCTGACATTTCCACGTTGATCTCAAAGGTATCGTTGTTGTTGACGCGATCCACCACGATCTGATAGTTGGGCTCATACCCTTCCGTCAAAAGCACCGTTTCGATCTGGCTGGGGAATACGTTAACACCGCGAATGATGAGCATATCATCGGTTCTGCCCATGGGCTTTGCCATTTTGATCAGAGTACGGCCACAAGAGCATTTTTTGCGGGAAAGAACACAAATATCACGGGTGCGGTAACGAAGAAGAGGGAAGGCCTCTTTGTCGAGAGAGGTGAATACCAATTCGCCCTTTTCTCCTTCAGGGAGAACTTCTCCCGTTTCGGGATCGATGATCTCTGCTAAGAAATGGTCTTCGTTGATGTGCATGCCGGTCTGTTCGCTACATTCAAAGGATACACCGGGACCGGAGGTTTCGGTCAGTCCGTAAATATCGTAAGCCTTGATACCCAGGGTCTTTTGTATGTTTTGGCGCATTTCCTCCGTCCATGGCTCCGCACCGAAAATGCCGGCCTTCAGCGGAATATCCTCCGGCTTGTAGCCTTGCTCCTTCAGACTCTCGCCGATATAAGCGGCATAGGAGGGGGTGCAGCAGAGAATGGTAGCATTCAGATCCATCATAAACTGGATCTGACGCTCGGTGTTACCGGAAGACATAGGAAGCGTCAGGCATCCCACCCGGTGAGAGCCACCGTTCAAACCGGGGCCACCGGTGAACAGACCGTAGCCGTAAGCCACCTGGCACACATCCTTTTCCGATCCGCCTGCCGCCACAATGGCACGGGCACAGCAGTCCTCCCAAAGATCCACGTCCTTTTGGGTGTAGAAGGCCACCACGCGACGGCCGGTGGTGCCGGAGGTGGACTGAATGCGAACACACTCATCCAAGGGCTTTGCCAAAAGTCCGTAAGGATAAGCATCCCGAAGATCTGCCTTGGTTAAAAAGGGAAGCAGATGTAGATCCTCAATGCCGTGAATATCCTCGGGCTTGATACCCTTTTCATCCATTAATTTGCGGTAATATTCCACATTTTCGTAAACGTGCTTTACTTGCTTGACCAGCTTTTCCGATTGAAGCTTTTTAATTTCTTCAACCGGCATGGTCTCGATTTCTTTTTGATAATATCTCTGTTCCATGATCGTAATCCTTTCTGAAAAACAAGTGATACGGCTGTTTTGATAAAATCGGTTTTGTGTCCGTTTTTGTGTGGGTTTGCTTTTCTTTTTCGCCTCCTTTTTGACAGAGAAAACAAAAAACGTCCTCTGTATCTTTTCAGACTACAGAGGACGAGACAAATCCCGCGGTACCACCTCAATTTGCCGTTTTCTCACGAACACGGCCTTTTAGAGTGTCTAACAACACCCCTGTTCTATGACGGGAACTCCCGTTGCTTCCTACTTGAAATTGAAATTTCGTTCAGCGCACTGCTTGCAGGATGAATTCATTTTAGGCATTCCCATTGTCTCGCACCAACCGACAACTCTATCCAGGTTCCGCCCAAAGCTACTTGTTCCTACTCAAACGCATTTGTTTTTGATGTAATGAATTATATCACTCTGTTCACAAAAAGTCAATAATAGATCCATCAAAAATTCTATTTTTATGAAAATTAAAAAAAGCCCGAAGAAACCATTAAAAAAATAATTTTTTATTTTCAAATGGTGAAAATCCCTTGAAAATGCTTCTGTTTTGCAGTATAATCGAAGCGAAACAGAAAGGGGGATCACTATGAAAATCTGTTTGTCGAAAGATCGAATCGAATCCTTTTGCGGGAATGTTCTTCCTCTTCGCCTTTTGGGGGTAGAAGAATTTGGAATGGAAGAGATCACCTGGCGTGTTGAGGGGGATTGTCTGGATCTGAAAACCTTTACGGAGCCTGCCTTCAATCAGTGCGATGACGGTGATTTTACCGACGGCGTCCTGTTGACCCTCTTGACTCCCGGCGAGGCAAAGGTTATCGCCACCTATCAGGGAATTGATTATGTTTGTCACGTGGTAATCCGCGAAATGAAAAAATCATCCTCCGATGATGACTTTGAATACTTTCTCGGTGATCTGCACGTTCATACCTCAACGGCCTGCGGTAAGCCCAATAACCGTTTTATTCTCACCACCCGCGCCGACGGTACCAGTCCTTTTGCCACAGTAAAGGCATATCGTGATGCAGAAAAATTCCGTTTTCACGTGATCACGGACCATGCCTCTCTTCTAAACCGCAGAGAGTTTTTCCGTGGTTTCCTTGCAGAGGAAGAATCGGGAGAGAATATGGTCACCTTTGCCGGCAGTGAGTGCGATATTTTTTCCATCGAGCGGGATCGCTATGGCATCCTCCGTGACAATGCAAACGAAGTGGTTTGCATCAATGCAGCCAATTATGCCTGCGCCTATTCCTACCGCGATTTTATGGATGCATACAACAAATGCCCCTTCATGGTCTGCACCCTTGCCCATCCTCATAACTTGAGCTATGGCACTGTGGGAAAAGGCGATTTCAGTCTGTATAAGAATTGCAGCGCCCGGTTCCGCCAGATGATCAAATATGTAGAGATCGGGGACGGAACGGATCGCAGCGGCAACCTTGTGAATGAATATATGTATTCTGTTGCGCTGGATAGCGGTTTTCGCGTTTCCACCACCTGCTCCAGCGATGCCCATTCCCGTTGGGCGTATGACCGTTGCCCCGGAAAAACCGTGATGATGGCAAAGGAAAATTCCCGCGAAGCATTTCTGGATGCGCTGATGTCCGGCCGAGTCTATGCCTGTATGAGTGCCAATGTAAAATTGCGTTATTCGGTGAACGGCCATACTGCTCCTGCCACCCTTCCTATGGCAAAGACCTATCGTTTCCACCTGGAAACCTCTTATTTTGAAGATATTCCCGATACCAGGATCGTCGCCGGAGAGGTCATTTCCAACGGCGGTGTGACTTTAAAAAAGCTTGAGGGTGATTTTTCCAACATGGATTTTGAAATCACTTCCAACACTGCCTCTTGGTTCTACCTGCGCCTTTGGGATAGCCAGGGAAGGAAAACCTGGTCTGTTCCCGTATTCACCGGCAGAGAACCCTATCTGCTTCACAATGATGACCTGGAGCCTCTTGATAAGCGCGGCGTGACCGTGCTGGATGAAAAAGCGGAAAAGAGTGCTTCTGTCCTTGTTTGTGACGATCCCTTCCGTCCTTGGATGGCCGGGGACACCACCGCTTCTCTTTTGATCGATCTTCAAAAGGAGGAGACCATTTGTGGCCTGGGCCATTACAACCGGGTTCTCATCGGAAAGTTTATGAAAGAAGTGGGAGATCAGGTTCCCTCCTTCTGGGCCGGATGCCCCTTCCGCTATGCCATTTCCACCTCCTTGGACGGTGAAAGCTTTACCACTTGTGCCGAGGGTGTGTTCCGCACCTTCAGCGGGGAAGAGATCGTTCGCTTCCCGAAGCACAATGCACGCTATATTCGTCTGGAGATCCTTTCCACTGTGGGCCAGAACAGCCACCGGGAGGAGTTCGAACATGAGCCTTTAACCTTGGGTGAACTGACGGTTTATCGCAAATTGGAAAAGGCCGAAATGCATGCCCAATTCCGTGACCGCATCGAACGATATGGCAATCATCTTTTGAAAATGCCCCAGCCGGAAGAAACAGAAACCGTGTAAGATTTTCTGAAACGAAAAAGCCACCGAAAGGTGGCTTTTTTTGATTCCGGTATTCGAATTTATCAGCTTCCATCACAAAAACTTTCTCATATCCAGCGCCAGCTGACCCTCCAGATTGATCAGACGTTTGGTAATGTCCTTTGATTTTTCATCCGCGGCGGCATACTGATTCAGGTATTGATTCAGTGATTTTACTCCCATATTGCAGCCATCGGTCATCAGATCGGCAATGGTATGATCGTTTTCGTCCATGTGCAGCTTCATTTCGGTCTTCATTTTTGCCATGGTTTCCGCCATAAAGTTAGGATCTTTTCCTTCGTCTTGATATCGCTCTAACAGCTGCTGAAGCTCTTTGTCCAGCTTTTCGTGTTCCTCCTTACAAGTTTTCAAAAGATCTTTTAGATCCTTGCTTTTCACGCGATCTAAAACATCGTCAATGGATTTTACTCCCATTTTGATTCCTGCATCACATTCCCGTAACAGTTTTATGGTATCCGATTCAATCATCATCGTTCTCCTTTTTTTCGATAGTATATGTATTTTCCAAACCTTCATACATCTTTTTGATTGAAAAAGGAAAGAACAAGCTTCGAAAAAGAAGAGGGAACGGCAAAAAAGAAAAATCGACAAGCCTCTTTCGAGGCCTGTCGATTTTTGGTGGACACATACTGGTTAAATTCGAACTGAAAACAGCTTCAATTTCTTGCAGAGTCAGGGTCTCGGTTTCGTCATTACAGTTGCAGGCGAGGACTAACTTATCGTCATATACGAAGATGGAATTTACAAGGTAATGTCTTTTTATTATTCTTCTTCAGGGAATGCGTACTGGGCCTTATACCGAGCAAAGTGTTCTGCAAAAGCGGCGGATTCGCGCAGCTCGCCGGCCTTCAGGGCATTCAGGTATTCATGAGCTTCCAGCTTACCTTCGGAAACCTGGAGCATTTCTACGGCCACGTTGGAGCAGTGGTCAGCGGTACGCTCGCAGGCGGTCAGCAGATCTTCCAACACGAAGCCGTACTCCACGGTGCACAGGCCATCTCTCAGGCGGCGGACATGACGGGACTTGACTTCACGAACCAAGGCATCAACCACCTGCTCCTGGGGTTCAATTCTGGCGGCCTGCTCCCGGTCAAAGCTACCATAAGCTGCAACGGTACGATCCACGATATCCAGTACAGCCTGCTCCAAAACCGCAAGCTCTCCCTTTGCCTGCTTGGAGAAGGCGATCTTCTTTTCCTCCATTTCCAAAGCGGCCTTGGCAACGGCCATTGCGTGGTCAGCCATACGCTCGATATCGGCAACGGTATAAAGCAGTGTGTTTAGAATACGGTTATCATGAACAGACAGATTCATACCGGACAGCTTCACCAGGTAGGTATTCAGCGCATCCTCATAGCGGTCAGTCTTGTCTTCCAGTTCCACTACCTGTTCCATAACACCGGATTCAAATTTCTTGGTTAGACCCATGGCCAAATGCATCGCTTTGGCAGCATCTGCAGCCATCTCGCTGGCGATCTCGTGGGCGCGCTGCACAGCAACAGCGGGAGTCGCCAGCAGGCGGGAGTCCAGCAGTTCGGTCTTCTGAGGCTCTGCTACTTCCGGAACCAACAGATATGCCAGTTTTACCAGCAGACCATTCAAGGGCATCAGCACAGCAGTAGCAATCAGGTTAAAGCCGGTATGGATTACGGAAATGTCCCATGCCTGCACGGAGTCTCCGAGGAACTTCCATTCGATAAACATACCCAAGCCGTAGAAGATTACTGCGAACATCACCGCGCCCACTACATTAAACAGCAAGTGGACCATAGCGGTTCTGCGGGCATTGCGGTTCGCACCGATAGCGCCCATGATAGCAGTGATACAAGTACCGATGTTCTGACCAAGTATGATGGGAATGGCTGCACCGTAGGTGACAACGCCGGTAGAACACAGACCTTGCAGAATGCCAACGGATGCGGAAGAGGACTGAATAACGGCAGTCAGTACCGCACCAAAGAGGATACCCACAATGGGATTGGTGAAAGAGATCATCAGGTCTGCAAACCAGCTTTCCGTCTTTAGGAATGCCATGGAACTGCTCATGAGATCCATACCGGTCATCAAAGCCATGAAACCCAGCATAATGGTGCCAATGCCCTTTTTCTTTTCGGACTTACCCATGTACAGCAGGATGCCGAAGATGCCGATCAGAGGTGCCAGCGTGGAAGGTTTGAACAGTTTAATGATGAAGCTGTCTCCCTCCAGACCGGACAGAGACAGAATCCATGCGGTGACGGTGGTACCGATATTGGAACCCATGATAACACCAACGGCCTGCTTCAAAGTCATAATACCGGAGTTAACAAAACCGACTATCATGACCGTGGTTGCAGAAGAGGACTGGATCACAGCGGTGACACCCAGGCCCAGCAGGAAGCCTTTGAACACATTGGAGCTCATCTTTGCCAGAACGGTTTGCAGTTTGCCGCCTGCCTGACGCTCCAGTGCCTTGCCCATCACATCCATACCAAACAG
Organism: Eubacteriales bacterium; assembly: GCA_045541915.1. Lineage (GTDB taxonomy): Bacteria > Bacillota > Clostridia > Oscillospirales > SIG627 > RGIG5579. Next base: position 130,830 of record JAZQJZ010000012.1, on the reverse strand, counting down.
GAACAGGGCCAAGCCACCCAAAAGGGTGATAATTTTGAAAATATAGGCTGTCATAAATATTCTCCTTTGAGATAGTATGCTCATTTCGACAGTCTACATTATATTTTTCGCCATTTGTAAAAACCATAGAGGGTTTGCAAAACCTAAGTAAAATCTATGTAAAGTGAAAGACCGCACCCAAACGGATGCGGTCAAACTCAAAATTGAATCGTTATTGTCGTTCCCTTGCCGGGAGCGCTTTCCAAACTGATTTCTGCCTTGTGGTAGGCAACTGCGTGCTTGACGATAGAAAGGCCCAAACCGGTGCCACCGGATGCTTTGGAATGGCTCTTATCCACTCGATAGAACCGCTCAAAGATTCGATCCTTATGCTCGGCAGGAATGCCGATGCCGGTATCGCTGACAACCAGACGATTATTCTCTGCGTAGATCGTCACGCTGCCGCCGGGGACATTGTACTTGATGGCGTTGTCGCAGAGATTGTAGATGATCTCCTGGAGCATTCTGCGGACACCGTTGATTGCAAAGCCACTACCAGTCACATCAATCTTAACATTCTTTTCAGCAGCGCTGGGCATCAGAATTTCTTTTACGTCTTCTACCAAAGCCAGCACATCCACCTGTTCGGCAGGCAGCTCCACGCCCTCGTCCAACTGGGATAGACGGATGATATCTTCAATCAGATTCACCAAACGGGATGCTTCCTTGCGGATATGACCCACAAAACGAGGAGTATCCTCCGATTTCACCATGCCGCTTTCCAGTAGTTCGGCGCTGCCGATAATGCTTTGCAAGGGAGTCTTCAATTCGTGGGACACATTGGCAGAAAACTCTCGGCGCATCTGCTCTGCATTCTGAGTTTCCGTCACATCCACTACTAAAATAACCGCGCCCAGCAGGTTTCCGTCCGACTGAATACTGCTCATATCAAAACGGTAGATCCTGCCCTCCAGTTCTAACACTACACTTCCATGGCCCCGGTCAAGGGCATCATTCAGTGCCTGCCGCAGCGCATTGCTGCGGTTTACCTGAAAGAAGCTACTGCCAACACAGGTTTCTTTCGCTCCGAAGATTCTTATGGCAGCAGAGTTGATAGAACGGATACGGGTCTCCTTATCCAGCACCACCAGACCTTCCTGCATGTGAGAGGTGATCTGAATAAACTCGTCGGTCTTGCGCTGCAGTTTCCGCATCTGGGCATCGATCTGCAAGTGCTGCTGGTTGATCCGGCGCAGCAAGGGAGAAAGTTCATCGTAAGTATTGTTGGACAGTGGATGCTCCAAATCCAACTTATTCATTGGTTCCACAATATTCTTTGCTATTCTTCGGGCAAGGATCAAAGAAAGACCAATCGCCAGCACAGCAATGAGAATAATCGGCCACAGAAGATCCATCATCAGCGCCCAGGCAGAGGCTTGGTTGGCGGAGATACGCAGTACCGTTCCGTCTGTTAAGCGCCGCGCTTCGTAATAGGTCTGCTCCGTAAGGGTCGAAGAGTTACGCACCGCACTGCCGAAGCCGGTGGCAAAGGCTTCCCGAATTTCTTCCCGGTCGGCATGGTTTTCCATGACAGACTGATCCACCTGCGTGTCAAAAAGTACGGTGCCATCCGCATCAATCCAAGTTACACGGAAGCGGTCAGCTTCCACATTTTCCAAAAATGCGTTGCCGTACTGCTCCGTACCGGTAACAGCCAAACTCAGTTCGTCCTTTAACTGCTCCACCTGTACACCGGTAAAGTGGTTGTACAAAACACCTATGACAATTCCAAGGGAACAAAGCAGAACCACTACCGCCACAAACACTGTGGAACGGAAGATTTTACTTGTCATGTTTGACCTCCAGGCGGTAGCCTACATTACGAACCGTTTCAATCAAACTGCCGTAGCTGCCCAATTTCTGCCGCAGGGTTCGGATATGCATATCCACCGTCCGTGTTTCTCCTAAGTATTCTGTGTTCCACACGGAGGAGAGCAGCTGCCCTCGTGTAAACGCAATACCCGGCTGAGAGAGAAACAGATGCAGCAGTTCATATTCTTTGTAGGTCAGGATCACCCGTTCCCCGTCGATGGTAACGGTATGTTCATCGGGATTCAACACAAGACCATCCAGTTTCAGCAGGTTAGAGGATGCCTTTGGTTTGCACCGACGCAGTACCGCTTTCACCCGGCTGACCATTTCCATGATACCGAATGGCTTTACGAGGTAATCGTCCGCACCTAAGTCCAGACTCTGAATTTTATCATATTCGCTTCCCTTGGCGGTGGCCATGATCACAGGAATGTCCTGGAATTCCTCAGATGCCTTCATCATTTTTAGCAAAGTAACACCATCCTTGCCGGGAAGCATTACATCCAGCACAATGAGTTCCGGCTTTTCGGACTGCAGCGCATTCCAAAAGCTGTCACCGTCTTCAAAACCCCTGGCTTCAAATCCCGTGGAAGTCAAAGCATATACTTCAATGTCGCGGATACTGGAATCGTCTTCTACACACCAAATCATTCGGGCACCTCCTTGCGTTTTTTACAATTTTATCTGTTTTGGTAGTAAAATTCAAGATTTCTACGAACTTTACATACATTTTACATTCATTGGCGATTATCGGATCCAGGATATATGGATAAAAAATGCCCAGAGGATGGTGAAATCCTCTGGGCTTCAGCATCAATATGTAATGTCTTTGATATAAACAAAAAATCCGAACGCACTTCCTATCGTGAAGCAGTTCGGATTTTTTATGTATGGTGGAGGCAAAGGGACTCGAACCCCTGACCCTTCGCACGTCAAGCGAATGCTCTACCAGCTGGGCTATACCTCCATTTATAGATGCAGTGATCTGCAGACGGAATTGTAACACAGAACGGAAAAAAAGTCAATATCAAATTTTCCGTCCATGCGCCGAAAAAAGTTTGAAAAAATTCAGAATCAGTATTGCAATTTTCATTTCTTTGTGATACAATGACTTCTGCTCGGAGACATAGCTCAGCTGGTTAGAGCGTACGGTTCACATCCGTAAGGTCGGGGGTTCGATCCCCTCTGTCTCCACCAAAAATCCCTGTACGATCAGTACGGGGATTTTTTTTGCTTTTTCACTATTTGCTTTTCGTTTGTTCCAATCTTTTTTTGGAGGAATTGGGAAAATGCCGAAGCGAGAGAAAGTTTTTTTCGTCCTTTTGCCCCTTGGCAGATCTCTTTTCTTCTGTTATACTATTACCATGTAACATAATCTTGTTTTTGGGAGGTGAAGCAATTTGAAGGAATTGTGGTCGAAGATACGGGAATCGCTTGTTTCGGCTTTGCCGATTACGCTGATCGTGTATCTGATCGCATTTCTTCCCGGCTTTTCCTTTTCTCGTTTGGAAATTGTCAATTTTACCGTTGGGGCAGTTCTTTTGATCTTGGGAATCGGTCTTTTTAATCTGGGGGCAGATATTGCCATGACCCCGATGGGAATCCACGTGGGTGCCGGTCTTTCCAGACAGAAAAAATTGGGATTGCTTTTGGCAGTGTGCTTTGTTTTGGGAATGCTCATTACCATTGCAGAGCCGGACTTGCAGGTTCTGGCCCATCAGGTCAGATCCGTAATGAACGGGAAACTTTTGATTTTTTCCGTTGGATTCGGCGTTGGTTCGTTTTTGCTGGTGGCTATTTTGCGTATTGTGTTCCATCGGCGTCTCTCCAAGGTTTTGATGCTCTTTTATATGCTCCTTTTTGCCTTGGCGCTGATTTTGGCGGTCCAGGATAAATTGGATCTTTTGCCCATGGCCTTTGACTCCGGCGGCGTGACCACCGGTCCCATTACCGTTCCTTTCATCATGGCTTTGGGAGTGGGAATTTCCAGTGTTTTGGGTGACCGTCATGGCCAGGAAAACAGCTTCGGTCTTGTGGCTCTTTCCTCCATTGGTCCCATTCTGGCAGTTCTGATCCTCGGTCTTTTTGCTCGAAACTCCCTGGCTTATACGGTCACATACGGCCTTGTGGATCACGATATTTTGAGCGCGTATCTGGAGAATCTTCTTCAGGTGGCAAAAGAGGTGGGAACAGCCCTGGGACTGATCGTGGCATTCTTCTTCATTTGCCAGATCCTCTTTTTGAAACTGCCCAAACGTCAGCTTTTCCGGATCGGCGTAGGTGTTGTGTTTACCTATTTGGGACTGGTTCTCTTTTTGACCGGTGTCAATGTGGGGTATATGCCCATCGGTTATAAGATGGGAGAGCAGATGTCATCCCTCCACCCTGCGCTTTTGGTTTTCCTTGGTGTTGTGATGGGAGTTTTGGTGGTTCTGGCAGAGCCGGCCATTCACGTGCTCAATGCCCAGGTCGAGGATGTTACCGGCGGTTACGTCAAAAAAAAGTCTATGATGATCGGGCTTTGCATCGGCGTGGGTGCCGCCATTGGCTTGAGCCTTTTGAGAATCATATTTGATTTTTCTCTTGTGTATTATATCGTTCCGGGATATTTTATCTCCTTGGCGCTTGCCCTTTTTGTGCCTCCGGTTTATACAGGTATTGCCTTTGACTCCGGCGGTGTTGCCAGCGGCCCTATGACCTCCAGCTTCATTCTTCCTTTTGCCATTGGTGTTTGCGTATCTCTCCAAGGGGAGAGCGCGGTGCTTCGGGATGGCTTCGGTGTGGTGGCGCTGGTGGCGATGACACCGCTGATCACCATTCAGCTGCTTGGTTTCCGGGCGATCGTTTCCAATAAGGTGAAGGAAAAACGCGCGATGAAGCGCTTTCTCAGTGCAGATGATGATCAGATCATCAATTTTATGTAAGGAGGAAGATCAATGGCAAATACAGCCAATGGCGCAGCCATCAAAAAGCTGAAGCTGATCATCACCGTGGTGGACCGCGGTAAGGCCGAGTTCTATCTGGATGTACTCAGTCAGTATGAAGTGAATTTTCAAATGGTCACCAGTGGAAAAGGAACTGCTACCTCCGAGATCATCAATATGCTGGGACTGAATATCAACAAAGCGGTGATTATGAGTGTGGTTCGGGAAGATATGGTAAGTCCGATTATGAAATGTCTTAATGATAAGTTTAAAACCATTCGGAACGGCAAAGGAATTGCCCTTGCAGTGCCTTTATCCAGCTTGATCGGCGTCAATATGTACCAGTTTTTGAGTAACAATAAGCAGGGCAAGGAGGATTGATTATGAAGACGAAAAACCATGAGGTAATTTTTGCCATTGTGGATGCGGACCACTCGGAAGACGCTATGGCCATTGCCCGCGAAAAGGGAGTCCGAGGCGGAACGATTATCAGCTGCCGCGGCGTTGTGCAGGAAAATGAAGCCACTTTCTTCGGAATCAACATTCATGCAGAAAAGGAAATTCTGATGATGGTGGTGGAAAAAGAAATTCGGGATGATGTGCTCCACGCCCTGTATAAGCAGATGGGTGCACAAGCAAAGTCTCAGGACATTGTTTTTTCCTTGCCTGTCACAGATGTGGTGGGGCTTGTCTCCCTTCCGGAAGAGACCAAAAACAAAGAAGTATAAAAAATGGCGACTGCTTTGCAGTCGCCATTTTTCTTACGAGAATGATCATTTAAGGTTTCCTGAAACGGATGTTTTCCAGTCGAAGCTTCGAGATTTTGGACAGTGCCTCCATCAATTCCCCATTGAGTTTCATGACCCCTTCCACCGGAGAATTTTGCCGGGGAAGGGCGCCGCTTTGATATCGATCTATGACAATTTGATAACGCTCCGCTGCTTTTTTTACAGCATCTTGCCAGGAAAGATAAAGCTCCCGGCTTGCACCTTGTCCAACGGAAAAAAGCTTTTCTTTTGTCAGAGAGGAAAGGCAAGCGGCAAGGCTCTCTGCATTTTCTTCAATCAAAAAGCCGTTTTGCCCGTCTATTACACCCTCTGCCGCGCAACTATTCCGAATCAGAACAGATGGAAGATGGCAGGCTGCCGCCTCCCGTACCACAAGGCCGTTGGTGTCATAGGTGGAGGGAAACAAAAACAGATCCGCCCGACTGTACCATCCGCGCAAAAGCTGGCGATCGCGAACGGCGCCAGTAAAAATGCACTCTTTTTCCATTCCGCATGTCAAAGCATATTGCTCCACTTCATTCTTTTCGCCGCCGTCGCCTACAAATACCATGCGAAAGGGGGTTCCCATTTTTTTCAGTTGGCAAAGTGCATCAAGGATGATTCGAAGGCCCTTGTACCACATCATCCGTCCCACGAAAAGGTAAACCGGGACATCTTGTGGTAGATCGTATCCTTTGGTTGCCTCCAGGATCAACTTGTTTTCAGCTTTTTCGCAGGGAAGATCCACGCCGTTTGGCATAACGATATAGTCTCCCTTGTAGCCCAAAGCGCGCAGATCCAATCCGGCACCGTGACTGACCACCCAAACCTCATCGCAAGCGGAAATATTGGAGGCCAATACCTTTTTGCTGGCGATCTGAAAGGCTTTGTTTTTGGTGATCTGGGCAATGTCAATATCGAATTTTGTGTGATAAGTGAAAACCACCGGTGCATTGGTAATCTGGCGTAATTGCCTTGCCATAAAGGTGGACATTACCGGGCAGTGAGAGTGTAAAACGGCAATGTTTCGTTTCTGTACCTGCCTTGCCACCTCGGGAGAAAAGGGAACACCTGCCGGGTATCCTTCGAATTTCTGCGTGGAAATGCTGGGATAACGGGCGATGGCGTAATCAAAAATATCGTCGTGAGCCTGGGGATGCGCCGGGGTGATGACCATTGGCTCATACCCCACTCCGGGAAGCTCCTTGGCGTAATTCATTACTGTGTTGGCAACGCCGTCAATCAGCGGCGGAAAGGAATCGTTTAGCAGACAAACAGAAGGGAGTTCGTTCATAGAAACCATCCTAATGAAAGTAAGAGTGTTTATTTCAATACAATTATTATATCACAATATTGGTATCTGCACAGTTTTTTTGCAAAAAAGTTTTAAAAATAGCTTAACTTAAAAGAAAAGCACGTTGGACGCTTTGACTGCATCAAAGGAATGAATGAAAAGGAAAATGAGCTTGTGAGGCTGGCCAAGCGTTGTTTTCGTTCTGGAAGAAGCGAAAAATGCCAACATTTTGTTGGCATTTTTCATTAGGAAAAGTGTTTTTGAAAGGTGTGGACCAATTCTTCAAAGGACATTTTGCGAATCCCGTCGATGAGAACGATGCCCATTTCTTGTGCTCTTGCCCGAACCGTTGGGGAGGCAAAGGCGGAAGAGAGAAGCATCGGTGTGCCAAAATAACCTCCGTAGTGTTTGGTCATGATCATAATTTCATAAAGATAATCATTTTGAGGCACGGTATTTTTACAGCTGGCTAAAATCGGCAAGTTTTCGCGCATTAAAAACAAATCAATCTCGTTTCTGGGATCGGGCTTCCAGTGGGGTAACACCGTTCCGTTCCAATCCACGGTAACGCCAACCCGAACATCGTGAAAAAGACCGGATTCCGTCGCGGCCAGAGCCGTATACATTTCTAGTAAATTCCCGGCTTTTTCCAGAAGAAATCGGGAATCTTCCGGCAAAAGAATCTGAAAATCCAAAAATTCCTTGTTTCTGTTAGAAACGTATTTTGCATCCTTGATTACGCCGGCATCTTGAAGCTTTTTGATGATCGCATCGCAGCTTTGACGGTGGGATTTTTTGTAGTCCAGGCATTTGCGAATCCGATTTTCTTTGATTTTGGATGTGTCAGTGGGAATGGAACAAAAGGTATTCCACTCCTTTAAATTCAATTTCAAAGCGTTCCAAAGGGAAAGGGTATCTCTCTTCAGCGTGCCGCGGGTAAAATGTGGGGAGGGCGCGGAAAGGGGAGGTAAGCCGTTTAATGTCAGGATCTGCTCAGCGCTTAAATAATGGGGGAAAAAGCAGTCGTCTTTCCGTTCCTTTGGATATCGGTTGATTCGTTTTCCTGTTCGGATATCATATCGATGCAAGCAAATGTCGAAGTCCGGATGCTGGGCTGAAAAGATTCCGGCTGCTGCAATATAACCTTCGTTGCCTCCAGTGAGATCAATGTCATATTGATTTTCACTTGTACATAGGGAAGATAGAACGGAAAGGGCGCTTTCCACGGAATCCTCGGGAATAGAGATAAACTGGGGCGAAAATCCAAGTATATCCAAAACGGTTTTCTTCAAATGCTCCTTTGTCTTCCGGTTGGGAGCATCATCCTTGGAAAAATAGAGGAAATAAACCCCATCATATCGCTCTTTAAACAATGAAATCAGATTTTCCGGCGTGCGCCGGGAAAATAGTTCGATCAAAAAACGCTTCATAACGGCCTCCCGAAAATCACTGATTTAATTATAAAATGATCCCCCTCGCTTGTCAAATCATTTCCATTTTTTCGTCTCCGTCCAATTTCTGCGCTTGTGCATTTTCAACAAAAATGTTGGCTGATTTTAGAGGGCAGTGTATATTATACGGGATTTGCGGATATATGGACGAAGACCAGTTAAAATATTCAAAAATCGGACTCATATTTTAGCTTAATATTTTTTTTGGCCACATTTTTGTTCTGAAGAAACGGAAAAAATGAGAAAAATAAATTTCTTGTCAAATAAACTTGTGAAAATGCACAAAAACAGCGAAATTCCGCCATTTTTACCCTCTTGATTTTTTGATTCTCTTTGGGTATACTGTGTTTCGTTTTGAAAAAAACAGAAGTTGGAGAGCGCGATGACCAAGATTAAAATTATGTTTTCCCGGTCCGTTTCGCAGGATCGGTCGGTGTATCATTATCTTGTGTGGAAACGGGAGGGTGAGATCTTTTTTCGTGGGACGGAATCCCGCGATGGTGTTTGCTTGTATGCCGGAGAGCCGGAGCGGAGTTTGCTTTCGGAAGAAAGGAGCCTTGCGTTCTTTCGTGACTGCGCTGATAGCAACACCCATCCCTGTATGCTTCGGGAATTGCTTTTGGAGCATGACGAATAAAAAAGAAAAACCGACAGTGTTTGTCGGTCTTTTGGTCCACCCCAGGAGGTTCGAACTCCCAACCTTCAGAATCGGAATCTGATGCTCTATCCAGTTGCGCTAAGGGTGGTGATAAAGTGCTGAAAAAATCAGCACTTATTTTTTTACTCTGATAAAGAGGGGATGATCATGGGAATCATCCAAAGAAGCTGATAGGAAATGGCAAACAGTCCGGTCACCTTAGTAAGCTCTCCGATGAAGAAGAGGAAGAAGACCACACCGGCACCAACCAGCATTGACAATATTTTAATCATAATATTGGATCGTGTCAAGTGGCGAAGTGCATCACAAAGAGAAAAACCGTAAAGAAGATTGGCAATGGTGGAGGTGCAAACCATTCCGCTGCCGCTTCTTTCTTCTGCCGGAGCATCTTTCATAGCATCACAGGTTTTGATAATGCCAGCCGGAATTTTGTGATTCTGCAAGAGAGTGCGGAACAGATCACTGTCAATGTTCGGATCGCAGGTCTTCACTGCAGGGCAAATGCCGCATTTGAACAGAGCCACAATGGTCTTTTTAAAGCGTTTACTGATGGAATAGCGAATATAGAATTTTGCTGCCAATTCAGAACCGATCACCATATACATGATTTTGCCGAGCTTGGCCTCAAATGCTTCGTCCTTTTCGTCCTTGGTGTATCCGAAGTCATAGGAGAGCATATAGTTCTTATTGCCTACAAAAATATCCTTGCCTTCGATCTTGGCACACATACCGTCTGCGGTGATTTCCTGGAACTCGAAGTTTTCGGGAATCTCCGTTACCACACCGGAAATGGTTTTTTTGAATACGTGGGAAAGGGGACCGCCCAGCTTCTGGAAAATCATAGCAGAGTAGAGGATCGCCTTATCGATGCGAGTCTGGCCGTAAGTGCGAATGGTGGTCACTTTTACAAATTTCGGCGGGAAAATTTCTTTATCTGTAAAGGAAACCACATCGCAAGCGGCATATTCCTCCGCTGCTTTTGCGCTGACAATGGCACAATCCTTCTTCTGGGCTTTTTTGGAAATGTGCGAGAAGGGAAGAACTACGGTCAAAGCACCGGAAAGAGGGAAGGTCATCATCGCCATGGTGACAAAACGGGTAAAGGTCAAAACCGCATCCGGTGTTTTCCAATAAGAAAACGCCGCGAATCCGCAAGAAATCAAAAACGACAATAAAATGGAAACACCGTGGAATCGCTCTGCTTTTCCGGCTTCTTTCACCTTGCCGAAGAATCCGTCGATAAAGTTTGCCTTGTGAACGGAGAAAAATTTAGGCTCTCCCTCCAGCTGTTCACGGAAGGCTTCGGCTTCAGCACAATCCTCGCTCAATTCTGTTGCCACCAATTTTTCTTTGTTTTTACCGAAAATGCGGAAGGTGCGGTGAATCCGCTTGGCCTCCAGAAAATCGGACACGGCGCCGATGAACAAAAACAGAGCGGCAAGAGAGCCGAATAGGGGATATTCTACTGCCCCTGTGGAAAGCAGTACAATGGGATGCGCCAGTGCAAAGACCAGCATCAATGCGGTAGCAGCGTGGCGATTGGGCTTTGCGCGGAAGATGCTTCCAAAGCCTTGCCCGAGAGCGGGGAGCGCCAAAAGTGCGGCAATTAAAAGCAGTTGAATGTCAATGAGCAGATAAATGATGTTATAAAGACCGCCGGGCTGTAAAAACAAGGGGTGATACAGATTGGAGAAGGTAGCGCTTTCCAAATACAGGATCACAAGGAAGATCAGAAAGGACCAAATGCACTTGCAAAGGGTTTTGAAGTTGCAGTTTCTTAAGTGCTCTGCAAATTCATCGTATTCTTCCTGGGAAGAAAACTCCTCCGGGAGAGGTGTTCTTCGCTTTTCTTTTTCCTCCAGCTCTTCATAAGTATCGCTGTAGGGATTGTCAAGATCGGGAACCTTTACCTCTTCTGCCAATTCCGGAATGCTTTCATCCTGCATTTCCGGCTTGATTTTGCTTAATTCTTCTTCGATGGAGAAGGTGGCGTGGTATTCCTTGGTGCTTTCGTCCTGGCTGTCGTGCACGGCAATATAACTGTCGTTTTCCGCCACTTGATCAGAGCCTTGTTCTTCTTCCGACATTAAAACAGAGGAAGCCTCGCCGGAAGACGTTGCGGCTTCTGCCATCTCTTCGTTTTTCTTTTTCTTCTTTTTCTTCCGATCACTGCCGCTTCCGAACACTTCCTTCAAAAGGGCGGTGGTCTGGTCGTATTCCTGTTCCGAAGCGTCACCGGATAAGGTTCCCTTGGTGTGATTGAAAACCTCGTCCACCTTGGTGAAATCCGCTTTCTTTTCCTGGAGAGCCTTCATCAGCTCCTCCGGCAATCCAAAGGAATCGGCTGCTTCTGTTTCTTTTTTGTCAAGAGGAAGCTGGAATGTTCGGGTGATTCCGGCATCCTCTGTTTTTTCGAGCTCTTCCTCCTTGTCAAAGGAGATTTCGCGGGTTTTTGCCAAAGCAGGATCCTCGCCGTTTGCTTCAGGAGCGAATAGCTGCTCTAAAACGGGGCTGATCTCCGGCTCGTTTTGGGGAGCAGAGGGGATAGGATCTTCACTGAACAGAAGAGGGAAGAAATCATCACTGTTCTGTTTTTCATCCTTTGCTTTGGCGGCTTTCGGGTCTTCTTTTTTACTTTTTCTTGTGAATCTGTAAATGGAAGCCATGAAAAGTCCTTTCCGAAAATGATTCGATTTATCTGAATTTTAATGCTTCATAGAGAACAATGGCACCGGCGCAGGAAACATTGAGAGAATTGACCTTTCCCCGCATGGGCAAAGAGACGACAAAATCGCTCTTTTCACGCACCAGTCGGGAAACACCGAAGCCCTCGCTTCCCAGTACAATTCCGATCGGTCCTTTGTAATCGGCCTGATGGTAAGGGGTACCGTCTGCTTCACAGGCATAGATCCAAAGACCCTTTTCCTTGAGGAGGTCAATGGTCGCCGCAAGATTTGCCACCCGGCAAATGGCCAGATGCTCTGCCGCCCCGGCAGAGGATTTCATTACGGTAGCTGTTACCCCAACGGCGTTGGCCTTGGGAATGATAATGCCGTGAACTCCGGCTCCCTCGCAACAACGAATCAAAGCGCCTAAATTGTGCGGATCTTCGATTCCGTCTGCCAAGACAAAAAAAGGATCCTCATTCCGCTTGTGGGCAATGTCGAAAAGCGCATCCAGGGTGACATATTCCTTTTCCCCCGCCAGTGCGACCACACCTTGGTGAAACGAAGCACCGGCAAGTGTCTGCAACTTTCCTTTGTCAGCGAAGGAAACGGGAATCTTCTTTTCCTTTGCCAGGTGAAGAATTTTTTTCAGTGCACCTTCTCCGTCCTTTTGCAAAAAGACCTTTTCCACGGGTCTACCGGAAAGGAGAAGCTCCGTGACGGCATTGCGCCCGGCGACAACGCCCCCTTCTCCGGGGGATTCGGGGAGGCGGTGAACCTCTTTCAAATGATTGTTTTTCATAAGTAGTATTATAACATAGAAAAATAAAAATGTATAGGCTTTTTTGAATTTTTTTGAAAAAAACGATCGTTTTTTTCTATTTCGTTTTTTCTTTCTGGAAAAAAATCTGTTTCGTTTTTTTAAAGTTTCTACATTTATTTTAAAAAATAAATGGAAAAAATCTTGCAATTTTACCTGGGTTTGGTATATGATAAAGGATATCAGTTGTAAAAGGAGAGGTCTATGGACTGGAATGTGATCGAAAGTAGGCAAAATCCCGCCATCAAATTTGCCGCATCTCTTGCCGAAAAAAAAGCCAGAGATCGGGAAGGAGTTTTTGTTGCCGAAGGGACCACTCTTCTTTATGACTTTTGTTCCAAGGGAATGTTTCCGGAAGCAGTGTATCTTTCCCAAAGCGCTCTCGGTTTGAAGGAAAAGGTGGAATCTCTCCTTGGTGACAGAAGCGCATCGCTTTACCTGGTTTCCCACCAGGCATTTGAAAAGATCACCACGGAAAAGGGAAGTGAGGGAATTCTTTCGGTCTTTTCCCGAAAGAAACTTTCTTCTGTTTGCCCGCTTTGCAGCTTTCATCGTCTGGTAGCATTGGAGAATGTTCAGGACCCGGGCAATGTGGGAACTGTGATCCGCAGTGCTGCCTCCTTTGGATTTGACGGTGTTTTGCTTACCGGCTGTGCCGATCCCTTCAGCACCAAGGCTATCCGCGCATCCATGGGCGGCATTGCCAATGTTCCGGTTCAGGTGTTTTCCGATACATCATCGCTCCTGGCTTTTTTGAATGAAAAAAAGGTACGCAAGGTGGCCTCTTGCCTGGCTCCGGATTCTCGCAGCATTCAAAAAACCGATCTCTCTTCCCCCGTTTGCGTGTTCATCGGAAATGAAGGAAAGGGTCTTTCCCAAGTTGCCATCCGGGGCTGTGATGAAAAAAGCATCATTCCCATTTGCAATACCGAGAGCTTGAACGCGGCTGCGGCGGCCAGCATTTTTTTGTGGGAGATTTTCCGTCAAGGAGGGGAACGATGAAAGATAAGGATCTTCTTTTGTGGATCTGGCTTTCTCTTCGGCTCAGACCCGGTTCTGTTTTGCCCTCTACGTTGCTGAAGTATTTTGGCTCTCCCCGCGCAATTTATGAAGCCACAGCAGAGGATTATAAAGAGGTGCAGACTCCCTTTTACGGTCACGAAAAGGATCTGGAGGATAAGAGTCTGGAACAAGCGGAAAAGATTTTATCGTACTGTAAAAAGCAAAAGATCGGTGTGATGACCCCGGAAGATTATTTTTATCCGGAGCGGTTTCGCCTTCTTCCCAATAAGCCTATCGTCCTTTATTATCTGGGCAATTTCTGCGATTTTGACAATCGCTTTGTGGTAGGTGTTGTGGGAAGCCGAAAGCCCAGTGCATACGGGCTTCATGCCGCCAAACGAATTTCTCTTGATCTGTCCCGATCCGGCGCGGTGATCGCCTCCGGACTGGCCTCCGGTGTTGACAGTGCCGCCCATAGGGCTGCCTTGTATCACGGTGGATTTACCGTTGGTATTTTAGGCTGTGGCATCGACCGGGTCTATCCCAAGGAAAACGAATCTCTTTATGAAGAAGTGATTCGGTCCGGCTTGATCCTGACTGAGTATCCACCCGGAACGGCGCCCTTAGGCAAAAACTTTCCCGTAAGAAATCGGTTGATCTCGGCCATCTCCGATGCCGTTTGTGTCATTGAAGGGAGCGAACAAAGCGGATCGTTGATTACCGCTGAGGATGCTCTGAAGCAAGGGAAAGGACTTTATGCTGTCCCCGGTTCCATTTTTGCCTGTGTTTCTGCCGGAAGCAACTTTCTGTTGAAGGTGGGAGCCAAGCCTTGTCTTTCTGCCTATGACCTGGTGGAGGACTACCGGGCAAAGTACCCCGAACTAAAGAGTGCTCTTTCCCTTTTTGGAAAGAAGGAAGAGCCTGCGAAAAAGAAAGAGAAAAAGCCGGATCTAAAAAAGAAGATCCGTTCTTATGTGTTCCCCGGCAAGGGAAGAGAAGAATCAAAGCTCCTGCCTCCGGAATATGATTTTGTTCTGATCGATGAGAATGCGCCGGAACAAAAAGAGGAAAAGCAAAAGGCGTTTGCCGCATCCCCTCTGCCGATTCTGTCGGAGGAGGAACGCCGGATCTACTGTGCACTGGGATACGAACCCATCGCGGCGGATCTGATCGTTGGCGAAACGGATACTGCCGCCAGTGTAATGCGGATTCTTACCAAACTTGAAATCAAAGGGCTTGTGCAAAAAGTGGCCGGAGGCAAATATGTGCTGACCGACCGTGCAGAAGCGTGAAAGGAAAATATATGGCATCCAATCTTGTGATCGTAGAGTCACCTACAAAAGCAACCACCATCAAAGGCTTTTTGGGAAGCGGATATAAAGTTGTCGCTTGCCAGGGCCATATTCGCGATTTGCCCAAGAGTACCTTGGGTGTTGATTTGGAAAAGGAATTTGAGCCTAAGTATATCAACATCCGCGGCAAGGGCGATTTGATCGCTGAATTGAAAAAAGAAACCAAAAATGCAGATAAGGTATTCCTTGCAAGCGACCCTGACCGAGAAGGAGAAGCCATCAGCTGGCATCTGTATCAGGTTTTGGGTCTGGAGGGAAAAGCCGGCGGACGCATCTCCTTTAACGAAATTACAAAGCCGGCGGTGAAAAGTGCCATTGCCAATCCCAGAAAGATTGATATGGCGCTGGTGGATTCCCAGCAGACTCGCCGGATTCTGGACCGTATCGTGGGCTATAAATTAAGCCCGCTTCTCTGGAAAAATGTCCAGAACGGACTTTCCGCCGGAAGAGTGCAGTCTGTTGCCACCCGCTTGATCGTGGATCGGGAACGGGAGATCCGCAGCTTCATTCCTGAGGAATACTGGTCTCTTTCCGCGCTTCTTTCCACTCCTCAGGGAAAGAATTTTCTCGCCCGTTTTCACGGCACCGCTCAAAAGAAAATGACCCTTCCCAACGGAGAATCCTGCGAGAAGGTTCTGGCTTCCCTGAAGGATGCTGTCTTCACCGTGAAAAAAGTGGAGATCAGCTCCAAAACCAAAAATCCTCTGCCTCCCTTTACCACTTCCCAATTGCAGCAGGAGGCATTCAAGCGCCTGGGCTTCCAGTCGAAGCGTACCATGCACATTGCGCAGGCACTTTATGAAGGTATCAGCCTGGGAAAACACGAGGGCCACGGCTTGATCACCTATATGAGAACCGACTCTCTCCGTATTTCCACCGAGGCGCAGGCAATGGCAAAGGATCTGATCCTTTCCAAATACGGCGAAAAGTTTTATCCCTCCAAGGCCCGTGTTTATAAATCCAAGGGAGCAAGTCAGGATGCTCACGAAGCCATCCGTCCCACGGATCCGTTCAAAACACCCGAATCTCTTAAGGACATTCTCACCTCCGAGCAGTATCGTTTGTATAAATTGATCTGGGATCGCTTCATTGCAAGCCAAATGGCAAGTGCGAAGATCGATGTTCAGAATGTGGTGATCGAGGCAGACTGTCTCGACGGAAAGAAATATTGCTTCAAGGCCAGCGGCGAGACCGTTCGGTTCCACGGCTTTTTGAAGGTGCATGGAGAACTGAAGGAAGAGGATAAGGAGGATCAGCCGGTAGGAAAGCTGCCGCCTTTGCAGGAAAAGGATCTGCTAAAGAAAAAGGAATTGATCTCCAAGCAGAATTTCACTCAACCTCCCCGCCGTTACAACGAAGCAAGCCTTGTGGATGCACTGGAAGCAAAGGGAATCGGCAGACCCAGTACCTATGCTCCCACCATTGATACCATCATCAATCGCGGCTATATCGCCAGAGATAAAAAGCAGTTTGTTCCCACCAAATTGGGGGAAGTGACCAACGATATTATGGAAAAGCATTTTGCTACCATCGTGGACTATGAATTTACCGCCAATCTGGAAAAGAAACTGGACGATATTGCGGAAAGCCAGGAAAGCTATCTGAGCGTGATGAATGCGTTCTATGGCGAGTTTAAGCAGCTTCTGGAGGAAGCGGAAAAGGAGCTTTCTGAGCAAGGAAAGGTTCAGCTTCCACAAGAAGAATTGGATGAGGTTTGTCCCAAGTGCGGAAGAAAACTCATTGTGAAAACCGGACGCTTCGGAAAATTCGCCGCTTGTCCCGGTTACCCCGAGTGTAAGACCACCATGACCCTGGACCGGAACGGCAAAATTGCACCTCCCGCAGAAAAGGAAAAGGAAGAAGTGGTGGAGGGAATGGTGTGCGAGATCTGCGGTAGTCCCGTGGTCCTAAAAAAAGGACGCTTCGGTGATTTTTACGCTTGTCAGAACTATCCCAAATGCCGTTTTACCCGTCAGAAGGCCAGAAAGATCGGCGTTGCCTGTCCCAAGTGCGGCGGAGACATTGTGGAAAAGCATAGCCGTAAGAGTACCTTTTACGGATGCGACAATTATCCCAACTGTGATTTCTCCCTTTGGGATGAACCCATTGGTAAAGATTGCCCCCAGTGTGGACAGATGCTGGTCAAGAAGAAAAACGGTGCAGTCGTTTGTTCCTCAAAAGACTGTAAATACAAAGAAAGTTAAGGGAAAATCGAATGAAATTAATTGTGGATGCCATGGGTGGCGACCACGCCCCGGAGCAGATCGTTCTGGGTGCGGTGAAAGGAATGAAGAAGAATCCCGGGGTTGAATTGATCTTCACCGGCGATGAGGATGCCATCCGTTGTGTGCTGACCGAGCATGAGATCCCCATGGATCATATTACAGTGGAGCACGCTCCCAGTGCCATCGGAATGGAAGAGGATCCTCTTTGTATCCTAAAAAGCAAAAAGGATTCTTCTATGGCAAAGGGACTTTCTCTCCTTCGCGACGGAGTGGGGGATGCATTTCTTTCCGCCGGCTCTACCGGTGCCTTGATCGTGGGCTGTTCCAGCCGGATCTACAAAGTGAAAATTCCGGGAATCCGTCGCTGTGCCATCGGCACGGTTCTTCCCTTGGCAAATCCTACCCTGCTTTTGGACAGTGGTGCCAATATTGAAGTCAGCCCTGAGGAAATGGTGCAGTTTGCCCACATGGGAAATGCCTATATGAAAGGGGTTTATGGCTTAAAGGAACCAAGAGTTTCTCTGGTCAATAATGGTGCGGAGGAATGCAAGGGCACCTCGCTTTATGTGGAAACTCATCGCCTTTTGAAGGAAGAAAAAGAGCTTCTTTTTACCGGCAATATTGAAGGAAGGGATATTCCCTTGGGCGGAGCCGATGTGGTTTTGTGTGACGGCTTTGTGGGAAATGTCATATTAAAGCTATCTGAGGGCTTTGGAAAATTCATCAGCCGGGAACTGAAGGGAATGCTGGGCGGTGTCCGAGGAAAGCTTGCCGCACTGCTGATCCTTTCTGATCTGAAAAAGCTGAAAAACCGTATGTCCTATGAAAAGCATGGCGGTGCGCCTATTTTAGGCACCAGCCGTCCGGTCATCAAAGCCCACGGTTCATCCCGCGCCCGTGCCATTGCCAGTGCAGTGGCTCAGGCAAAAAAATGCTATGAGACCGGAATCTGCCAGATGATTGAAAAAGTGGGCAGCGAGAAAAAAGGAGAAGCGTAAACATGGAACCGAAAAAAGCCACCGAGAGTGCGTATCCCCAGGGATTTCTCTCCCGGCTTTCTCAATTGGAGGATAAGATCGGATACCGATTTCAAAATCGGAAATACCTTTTGGTTGCCCTGACTCATTCCTCTTTTTCCAATGAAAAAAGATCGCGTATTTTGTACGAACACAATGAACGGCAAGAGTTTTTGGGAGATTCCATCCTGTCTCTGATTATCTCCCGCCATCTGTTTCACGACCACGCCACCTTCCAGGAGGGCGTTCTGACCAAGCTTCGCGCTGCATCCGTGTGTGCGGAAGCTTTGTTTGAATATGCCGAAGAATTGGATCTGGGAGCGTATATGCTCCTCAATCATGGCTTGGAGGAAGCCGGAGGCAGACATCAGAAAAACATTCTGGCCGATTGCTTTGAAGCGCTGATCGCGGCACTGTTTCTGGACGGAGGACTTTCTGTGGCAGAGGCATTTGTGCTTCGCTTTGCCCAGCCCCGGCTTTACCGCCTTCTGGAGGGCGGAAGAATCCGGGACGATGACTATAAGAGTCTGCTTCAGGAAAAGGTGCAAACCAGTCCCGGCGAAAAGGTGGAGTACCGTCTGATCGGAGAACAAGGTCCGGACCATCATAAGGAATTTGAGGTGGAAGTCAGACTCAATTCCAATGTGATCGGAAAAGGCAAAGGAAGAAGCAAACGGGAAGCCGAGCAGGAGGCCGCGCGAGTGGCACTTTCCACCTGGTTTGGCGAAAATGAAAAAACAAAGTAAGAAAAGGGAATACCATGTATCTGAAAACACTGGAATTACAGGGCTTTAAGTCCTTTCCGGATAAAACGGTAATTGAATTTGATAAGGGTATGACTGCCATCGTGGGCGCAAACGGAAGCGGAAAGAGTAATATTTCCGACGCCGTTCGCTGGGTTTTGGGCGAAATGAGCGCAAAATCTCTCCGTGGCAGCAAAATGGAGGATGTCATTTTCAACGGCTCCTCCAAGCGTAAGCCTGCCTCTTTTGCAGAGGTTGTGATGACCATCGACAATTCCGATTTTCTGATGAAGATCGATTTTGATGAAGTCAGCGTGGGCAGAAGATTGTACCGCAGCGGTGAAAGCGAATACTACTTAAACAAAAAGCAGGTTCGCTTGAAGGACGTGGTGGATCTCTTTTTGAATACCGGTATCGGCAGAGAGGGCTATTCTGTGATCAGCCAGGGAAAAATTGCGGAGATCATTTCCCTGAAAGGCAATGAAAGAAGAGAATTGTTTGAGGAAGCCGCCGGTATTTCCCGTTTTCGTTATCGTAAGCACGAGGCCAGCTTGAAATTGCAGTCCGTCAATGACAATGCCGTGCGAATCAACGATATCCTTTCGGAAGTGCAGGGAAGACTGCCGCGCCTGGAGGCCCAAAGCGCCAAGGCTAAGGCATACCTTGCAGTGGCGGAGGAAAAGAAAAGCCTGGAAATGGGAATATGGGCCAAGCGCCTTCAAAAATTAGAGAATTTTACCAAGGAAGGCCAGGAAAAATATGCCCAGGAGGACCGCGCGCTCATTGAACTGACCCGTCGCATTGAAGAACAGGATCGCGCCATTGATTCTCTTTATATTGAAAGTCAGGAAAAGAATTTGCAAAGTGAGATCCTCCGCGGAGAGGTGACCTCTCTTGCCACCTCCGATTCCGAGCTTTCTTCTCAGCTTTCCGTTTTGGAAAATGAAATCCGTCATATGGAACTGAAACGGGAAGAGATCCTGTTTTTGGGCGAGGAAAGCGGTACCAAGGAAAAGGCCTTGCTGGAAGAAAAAGAAGCCATTTTGGCACGCTTTTCCGAAATTCAAGGTGCCTTGGACGGAATTGAGCAGAAATTTTCGGAAAATCGCGCACAGCAGGAATCCTTGGCCGCAGAATATATGACCCTGGCGGATCGGGAAGAAAAGCTTCTTTCGGAGAAGGATTCTATTTCCCAGGAAAAGTCCCGGATTTCTCTGCGTTTGAAGGAGGATGAGGGCTTTAGCCGTGCGGAAGAGGAGCAGAAAAAAGAACTGGAAAAGCGCCTTTCCGGAAACGACGGAAAGGATGAGGAACTTCGTGAACGTCTGGAGCAAGTACGCCGTGCAGCAAGCTTGGCTCTGGAAGAGAAAAACGAAGCAGAAAAAGAAAATGGCAATTTGAATCTTGCCCTTTATCGCTTAGGGGAAGAGATCGAAGAAAAAAGCGAAGAAGCGCAAAAAATCCGTTTGGAAAAAATGGATCTGGAGCAGAGAAGAGATACCCTTTTGCGTATGGAACGTCTCCTGGAGGGCTTCTCTGAATCGGTAAAGGAAGTAATGAGCTCCGCCGGTGAAGAGCTTGACGGCATTTGCGGACCGGTCTCCAAATTGATCTCCACCGATGAAAAATATGTCCTTGCCATTGAAACCGCTTTGGGTGGCGGTGTGCAGAACATTGTGGTGGAGGATGAGAAAAGCGCCAAGGACGCCATTTCATTCTTGAAGAAAAACAGATTGGGAAGAGCCACGTTTCTTCCTCTTACTACACTGCGAACCGGACTTTATGATATCTCTCAAATCAAAGAAAGCGGCTTTTTGGGACTTGCTTCCCAGCTTTGCCGCAGTGAAGAAAAGTATCAGCCTGCAGTGGAGTTTCTTTTGGGAAAGACCCTGATCTGCGAAGACATTGAATCTGCCTCCCGTTTGGCAAAGGCAGAAAAATACGGCGTTCGCATTGTAACCCTTGATGGCCAGGTGATCCACGCCGGTGGCTCCTTTACCGGCGGTCAGGCGCTGAATCTGACCGGTGTGCTGTCTCGCTCCGGCGATCTGGCAAAACTGAAGGATGAGATCGAAAAACTGGATCAAAAGATTGCTTCTCTTCGCGGACAAATCGATCAAATGGAAGAGGAGAGAACAAATCTTCGGGAACAGGCAAAGCAGGCGGAAGAAAAGCTCAATGCCCTTCGCCTGAAGGCTGGAGAAGCGCAAAATGCCTTGACTCTGGAGGCAGAGCGGATGGATGCTGCTAAGTCTGCCTTGGTGCTGATGGAAAAAGAGATCCTGGAAATTGAGGATCGCATTGGACAGAGAAGGGCAAATGCTGCTCAAATGACCGAAAAAATGGACGAAATGTCCCAGCGTGAAGAAGTCATCGATCAGGAAGTGGAATTGCTTCGTGCCCAGCGTGAGGAAAAAGAAAAAACAAGAGAAGAACTGATCATCACCCAGGGTCAGATTCTTGCCCTTCGCGGTCAGGAGCAGCTTCGCCTGGAGCAGGAGGCTGACCGCCTTTCGGAAAAAGAAGAAGCCATCCAACTGTTGAAGGAGAGCGAAAAGAACAAGGAAAGCTTACTTTTTGAGCTGGAGACCAAAAAGCAAGAGGCGCTCCAAAAAATCGAAGAAATCAAAGGACAGCGGGAAGAGATCCGCGTCCGGATGGAAGAAAAGAAAAAAGAAGTGACGCTGCTTCAGGAGCGCGTCGGCTTGGCTGGAGAAGAAACGGCTCGTATCCGTCAGGAGCAAAAGGAAAATCAGAGCGAAAAGGAAAAGAGGGTGGAGGCATTCTCCCGTCTGGCTTCCCGATTAAGCGCTGCCGGCAAGGAGAAGGACAGCATCGTCCGTTCCCTGTTTGAGGAGTACGAATTGGAGCCGGAAAGTGAAGAATTTGCGGAAGCCGTCAAGATCGATACGGAAGAGTTGGGCGGCGAAGCCAGACTTCAGACCTTGCGCGGAGAATTGCGCAGAATCGGGCCGGTGAATCTGGAATCCGTTCAGGAATTGGCAGAAGCCAAGGAGCGCTTTCATTTCTTGAATGAGCAGTATTCCGATATTACAAAGTCCAAGGAAGAATTGGAAAAGCTTATCTCCGATCTGGAAGGCACCATGCGGAACATGTTCACCGAAACCTTTGAGCAGATCCGTTATACCTTCCGACAGATCTTTGTGGAGCTGTTTGGCGGTGGAAGCGCCGATATTGAACTGACCAATAAGGAAGATCTGTTGAATTGCGGCGTAGAGATCCGGGTTCAGCCGCCCGGAAAGGTCATTAAGAATCTGTCACTGCTCTCCGGCGGCGAACAGGCATTTGTTGCCATTGCCCTTTACATGTCCCTTCTTCGCATCAACCCCAGTCCGTTCTGTATCTTCGATGAAATTGAATCGGCACTGGATGAGGCGAATGTGCGCCGCTTTGCAGAATACATCAAAAAGCACAATGACAAAACGCAGTTTATTGTGATCACCCACCGCCGCGGTACCATGGAGGAAGCCGATACCCTCTATGGCATTACCATGCAGGAAAAGGGTGTCAGCGATTTTATCCGTTTGGATGCTGCCGAATCGGCAAAATTTGCATCTGACGGAAAGTGAGAATGGAATATGGGATTTTTTGAAAAACTAAAACAAGGTCTTTCCAAAACAAAAAATGCAATTCTCCATCGGACCGATGCGCTGTTCCGCGCCCTTTCCGGTGAAATCGATGAGGATTTCTATGAAGAACTGGAAGAAATTCTGATCCTGGCAGATTTCGGTGCTGAAACAGCCATGGAGATCATTGATGCCCTCCGGGACAAGGTGAAGGAGGATCGCATTATGAATGGGGAAGATGCCAAAGCGGCTCTTCGTGACATTCTGATTTCGATGCTGGAAAAGGAAGGCCTTGATTTGAATCTGGGTACCACCCCGGCTTCCATTTTGGTCATCGGGGTCAATGGAGTGGGAAAAACCACCTCCATTGCCAAAATTGCCAATTATTTGAAGGGGCAGGGGAAAAAGGTCATCCTTGCCGCCGGTGATACCTTCCGTGCCGCCGCCCGGGAGCAGCTGGGAATCTGGGCCGATCGCATCGGCTTGGAGATGATCAGCCAGGGGGATGGCGCGGATCCGGCCGCCGTGGTATTTGATGCTGTGGCAGCTGCCAAAAAAAGAAGCGCCGATGTTTTGATTGTGGATACAGCCGGTCGGCTTCACAACAAGAAAAACTTAATGGATGAGCTTGGTAAAATCGGCCGTGTTTTGGATCGGGAGCTTGTCGGTGCAGACCGGGAGGTCCTTCTGGTTTTGGATGCCACCACAGGGCAGAATGCAGTGAGCCAGGCAAAGGAATTCGGAAAAAGCGCCGGCATTACCGGCCTTGTTCTGACGAAACTGGACGGTACTGCAAAGGGAGGCATTATTTTCTCTCTGAAAAAGGAACTGGGAATCCCGGTAAAATTTATCGGTGTGGGAGAGGGTGTGGACGATCTGCGGCCCTTCCAGCCGGAAGAGTTTGTCAACGCCTTGTTTGATTGATATGAGAATCGGTATTTTCGGCGGCGCCTTTGATCCGCCGCATTTGGGACACGAAAAGGCAGTGCAGGCCTTTATGAAAGAGGCGGAGCTCGATCTCTGCTATGTGATCCCCTCTGGCATCTCTCCTCATAAAGTCATCTCCGGCGGTGCTCCGTCTCTTGGCCGATTGGAAATGACACGACTTGCTTTTTCTCTCCTTTCCGAGAAGATCGTCGTTTCCGATGACGAGGTGAAGCGGGAGGAAACCTCCTTTTCTTACCTGACGGTCAAACGGGTGCGAACCAAGCATCCGGAGGATGAGCTTTTCCTCTTTGTAGGGACGGATCAGTTTCTTGCCTTTGAAACCTGGAAGGAATTTGAGTATCTTCTTTCCCAGGTTACCCTTTGTGCCATGTCACGAAACGGCAACGAAGAAGAACTGATGGAAAAAAAAGAAAAGCTGGAAAAAGATTTTCACGCTCGCTTATTGCTTTTAAAGGAAAAAGCATATATAATATCTTCGACTTATATTCGTCAGGAACTGGCTGAAATCGGCTTTTCCTGGTCTCTTTCCCCGGCAGTGAATGATTTTGTTGCGGAAAACGGATATTACGGTGCCTCTTCCAGCCCACAGAGAAACCGTGTGATGCGCTTGATCGGATTAAAGCTGGAGGAAAAGAGACTTTGTCATACCCTTTCTGTGGAAAGGGAAGTGGAAAAACTTTGCAAACTCCTTTCCTATCCACGGGAAAAAGAACTTTGCATTGCCGCTCTTCTGCACGATCTTTACCGAAACGAAAGTGCCGGAGAACAGATAGAAAAGCTGCAAGCCTATGGCGTTTTTCCCTCCGAAGAGGATTTGGCAAGCCCCAATTGCCTTCACGGAATCACCGCGTCGCTTTTTGCGGAAAAGGAAATGGGTTTGTCTGAAGAGATGTGTCAAGCCATTCGGTTTCACACCACCGGCAGAAGAGGTATGACCTTGCCGGAAAAAATTTTGTATTTTGCAGATTATATTGAACAAACCCGTCTTCATGCCGCCTGTCAGAGCATGCGACAGAGGTTTTTTTCCGGTCTTCCGGAAGAAAAACAGGATCGTCTGAATTTTTTGGATCAGTGTCTTTTGGAGGTAATGGATAGCACTGTTTCCCATTTGAAGAAAAAGAAGGTGCCGATCCATCCGCTTACCCTGGAGGCAAAAGAAGATTTGGAAAGAAAGGAAGGCCTATGACCCCCCTGGAAAAAGCAAAAAAAGCCGCTTCGGTTCTGGATGAGAAAAAGGGAAGAGATGTCCGGATTTTGAAGATGCTGAATGAAACCGTTATCACGGATTATTTTGTGATTGCCACTGCAACCTCTTCCACTCACTTAAAGGCCCTGTGCGACGAAGTGGAATACCGACTTCGCCAGGAGGATTCCATCCAGGCAAACCGGGTGGAGGGCTATCAGGGCGGCGGTTGGATCCTGGTGGACTTTGGGGATGTGATCGTTCATATCTTCGATGAAACCAACCGTGACTTTTTTAAATTGGAAAAGCTTTGGCAGAATGCCGAATGGATCGAATTTGAGCAAAAAGAAGATTAAGACAGAGGAAAAGAAAATGGATTACAATTTTAAACAAACAGAGAAAAAATGGCAGGATATTTGGGAAGAAAAAGGTGTTTTCCAGGTGGGAACGGATACGTCCAAACCCAAGTTTTACGCTTTGGTGGAATTCCCTTATCCCTCCGGCCAGGGACTGCACGTGGGTCATCCCCGTTCTTACACAGCCCTGGATATTGTTTCCCGTAAGAAAAGATTGCAGGGCTTTAACGTCCTTTATCCTATGGGCTGGGACGCGTTCGGCCTTCCCACGGAAAACTTTGCCATCAAGAACCACATTCACCCTTCTGTGGTAACGGAAAAGAATGTGGCGCATTTCAAGGAGCAACTGCGCTCTCTGGGATTTTCCTTTGACTGGTCCAGAGAAGTGAATACCACCGATCCCAATTATTATAAATGGACCCAGTGGATCTTTTTGCAGTTGTTCAAGGAAGGCCTGGCCTACAAAAAGGAGATGGCAGTCAACTGGTGTCCCTCCTGTAAATGCGTACTCGCCAATGAAGAAGCCGCCGGCGGCGTTTGCGAACGTTGCGGAAGTGAAGTGGTCCGGAAGGTTAAGAGCCAGTGGATGCTTAAGATCACAGACTATGCCGAAAAGCTTTTAAATGGCCTGGACGATGTGAACTTCATTGAAAGAGTAAAAACCCAGCAGAGAAACTGGATCGGCAGATCCACCGGCGCCCAGGTGAAATTCCAGACCACAGCCGGGGATGTGCTGGAGGTTTATACCACCCGTCCCGATACCCTCTTTGGTGCTACCTATATGGTAATGGCACCGGAGCATGCCCTCATTGAAAAGTGGCAGGATCGGTTACATAATATGGATCAGATCTGCGCCTATCAGGAGGCTGCCGCCAGAAAGAGCGATTTTGAAAGAACCGAAGTGGTAAAGGAAAAGACCGGTGTGAAGCTTTCCGGCGTTTGCGCCATTAATCCGGTGAACGGAAAGGAAATCCCCATTTTCATTTCGGACTATGTTCTGGCCTCTTACGGTACCGGTGCGATTATGGCAGTACCGGCCCACGATGAAAGAGACTATGACTTTGCAAAGGTATTCGGCCTTCCCATCATTGAGGTGGTCAAAGGCGGCGATGTTGAGAAAGAAGCCTTTGTGGATTGCGCTACCGGCGTGATGACCAACTCCGGCTTCCTTGACGGTCTTTCCGTGGAAGAAGCCAAGGTGAAGATCATCCAGTGGCTCAGTGAAAAAGGTGTGGGTGAGAAAAAAGTCAACTATAAGCTTCGTGACTGGGTCTTCTCCCGTCAGCGTTATTGGGGCGAGCCCATCCCGATCGTCCACTGTCCCAAGTGCGGCGCCGTTGCCCTTCCAGAGGATCAGCTTCCCCTGGTGCTTCCCGATGTGGATTCCTATGAACCCACCGAAACCGGCGAATCTCCCCTTGCCAAGATGACCGATTGGGTGAATACCACCTGTCCTTGCTGCGGCTCTCCCGCTCAAAGAGAAACGGATACCATGCCCCAGTGGGCAGGCTCCTCTTGGTATTTCCTGCGTTATATCGATCCCCATAACGATTCTGCCATCGCTTCTAAGGAGGCCATGGAGTATTGGTTGCCTGTTGATTGGTATAACGGCGGTATGGAGCACACCACGCTTCACTTGCTTTATAGCCGCTTCTGGCACAAATTCCTTTATGACATTGGTGCCGTTTCCACTCCCGAGCCCTATGCGAAGAGAACCAGCCACGGTATGATCCTGGGCGAAAACGGCGAGAAGATGAGTAAATCCCGCGGCAACGTGGTGAATCCCGATGACATCGTCAATGAATTTGGTGCCGATACCATGCGCCTTTACGAAATGTTCATTGGTGACTTTGAAAAAGCCGCTCCTTGGAACTCTGCCTCCATCAAAGGATGCAAGAGATTTTTGGACCGTGTTTGGGCCCTGATGGATGGATGCAAGGAAGGCGATGTGCGTTCTGAACTGGAAAGCGCATTCCATAAGACCATTCGCAAGGTGACCGAGGATATTGAAAACCTCAAAATGAACACTGCCATTGCCGCCTTAATGGCGCTGCTCAATGACATTTCTGCCACCGGAGCGGTAACCCGTGACGAGCTTAAAATCTTCATTGTTCTGCTCAATCCCTTTGCTCCTCACATGACCGAGGAAATGTGGCAACTTTTAGGCTTTGACGGAATGCTCAATCAGACTGCCTGGCCGGTATATGACGAGGCAAAATGTGTGGATGCCACCGTTGAAATTGCCATTCAGATCTGCGGTAAGGTAAGAGCCAAATTGAACATCCCCGTGGATGCTCCGGCTGCAGAAGTAATTGCCTCCGCCAAGGCAGAGGCCACCATTGCAGCGCAGCTAGCAGGAAAGAATATCATCAAAGAGATCTATGTGCCCGGAAAATTGGTGAATATTGTAGCCAAATAAAAAAAGAGCCCGTCCAGAGCTTTGGACGGGCGTTTTTCTTTGATGAAAATGGAAAAAAATATTGACATCCGGTAAAAGATGGATTATAATAATGTTTAGTCTTTAAGACTGGTTTGTTTTATCTCTTCGCTATGTGCAAAGGGAGGGAAAAAGATGGCAGAAGTTAGAGTTAAAGAAAACGAATCACTCGATAGTGCTATTCGCAGATTTAAGCGCCAGTGCGCCAGAAGTGGAGTACTCAGCGAACTTCGTAAGCGCGAATGCTACGAAAAGCCCAGTGTAAAGCGCAAGAAGAAGTCTGAAGCTGCAAGAAAGCGCAAGTACAAATAAGTTTGCGGGATAGCGCAACGCGGCATTTTGCCGTTCTTGCCTAACCGGCAGGATGTAATGCCAATTCCGACCACGTCCGTGGAAGGAATTGGCTTTTATAATTTTTCATTATTTTTTGTCTTATGGAGGACAGTATGAATCAGATCAAAGCTGGTATTATCGGTGCTACCGGTATGGTAGGTCAGAGATTTATTACTCTTTTGGAGAACCATCCTTATTTTGAAATTGCAGGTCTTTATGCCAGTGCCCGTAGCGCAGGCAGAACCTATGGCGAGGCTGTAGAGGGCCGTTGGAAAATGGCTACCCCTCTTTCTGACAGAATCGCTCAGATGCCCGTTTATGACGCTTCCGACATTGAAAACATCGCAAAGAGCGTGGATATGGTCTTTTGTGCGGTGAATATGCCCAAGGAAGAGACCCGTCTTTACGAAGAGGCTCTGGCAAAGGCTGAGATTCCCGTCGTTTCCAATAACAGCGCCAACCGTATGGTAAAAGACGTTCCCATGATCATTCCCGAGGTGAACGCCCATCATGTGGAGCTCATTGAAAAGCAGAAAAAGAGACTGGGAACCAAGCGCGGTTTTGTTGCCGCAAAGCCCAACTGTTCCATTCAGAGCTACGTTCCTCTGATCCATCCTCTTATGGAGTTTGAACCCACCGAGGTTTTCGTTACCACCTATCAGGCCATCTCCGGTGCCGGTAAGACCTTCAACGAATGGCCCGAAATGCTGGACAATATTATCCCCTTTATCGGTGGCGAAGAGGAAAAGAGTGAAAAGGAACCCCTTAAGATCTGGGGCAAGATCGGAGAAGACGGCGTAGTGGATTCTACCTCCCTTAAGATCTCCGCTCAGTGCTTGCGTGTGCCCTGTACCGACGGTCACATGGCAGCAACCTTTATTCGTTTTGCTAAAAAGCCTACCAAGGAACAGATCCTTGCCAAGTGGAAGGAATATAAGTCTCTTCCTCAGGAGCTGGAGCTTCCTAGCGCTCCCCGGCAGTTCATCACCTATTTTGAAGAGGACAATCGCCCTCAGACCAATATGGACCGCATGACCGAGAAGGGAATGGGCATTTGCGCCGGAAGACTGCGTGAGGATCCCATCTACGATTATAAATTTGTAGGTCTTTCTCACAACACCCTGCGCGGTGCGGCAGGCGGTGCAGTGGAAATGGCGGAACTGCTTTTCCGTCTGGGCTATTTTGACAGATGAACATCCCTCTGGCGGAACGGATTCGCCCCAAGGAATTATCTGAAGTTGTAGGACAGAAGCATATTCTGGGGGAAAAAAGGCCCTTGCGCAGTTTACTGGAATCCGGCAAACTGACCAATATGATCTTCTATGGCCCGTCCGGCGTAGGAAAAACCACCGTAGCCAATCTGATCGCAGGCCTGGCCGGTCTTCCTTTCCGAAAGCTGAATGCCACTGTTTCTGCCGGCAAGGATATCAAAGAAGTCCTGGCAGAGACGGAGGGAATGGAAGGGGTCAACGGAATCGTTCTCTATTTGGATGAGATTCAGTATTTAAACAAAAAGCAGCAGCAGACCCTCCTGGAATATATTGAGGATGGTCGGGTCACCTTGATCGCTTCCACCACAGAAAATCCCTATTTTTACGTGTATAAGGCGATCCTCTCCCGTTGCGCTGTGTTCGAGTTCAAGGAGATCGAGCCGGAAGAAATTAAGAAAAACCTTATCAGAGGCTTGGAAAAGCTCAATGAAGAGACCGGCGAAAAGAAAAGCGCCCGGGATGACGCACTTTCACTGATTGCCACCCTTTCCGGCGGCGATGTGCGGGCTTCTCTGAATTTTTTGGAGCTTTGCTACTATATTTCTGACGATATGATAACGCCGGAGGATGTGGAGAATTGCGCTCAGCGCAATTTTTCCGCTTATGACCGCTCCGGCGACGATAAGTATGAGCTGTTATCTGCCTTGCAAAAATCCATTCGCGGAAGCGATGAAAATGCCGCTGTTTTTTACCTGGCAAAGCTTCTGGAAGCAGGGGATCTGCAAGGAGCCTGCCGTCGGTTGATGGTGATTGCTTCGGAAGATGTGGGACTTGCTTATTCCCAGGCGGCAGTTGTGGTGAAAAGCTGCGTGGATTCTGCCTTGATGCTGGGAATGCCGGAGGCCAGGATCCCTCTGGTCCACGCCACGTTGCTTTTGGCAACCAGCCCTAAGTCCAATTCCGCTTATATGGCGTATGCCGCGGCGGCGCAGGACATTGAAAAGGGCTTGGGAAGAGATATGCCATCCCGACTGAAAAACAATCACTTCTTCGGTGTTGGTGAGACAAAAGGAGCCTATCTTTATCCTCACGATTATCCCCAGCATTGGATCTCTCAGCAGTATCTGCCGGATGATATCAAGGACAAAAAGTATTATACCTTCGGAGAAAACAAAGCAGAGATGGCTGCTAAGGCTTATTGGGAAAAAATAAAAAATCAAAAATAAAAAAGAAACGGAAACTTTATGTTTCCGTTTCTTTTTTTGCGATTTAGTCTACTGCATCCAGAAGAGCGACGCTTTCAATATCAAGCTTCTTCTTCAGTTCCTTCAATTCCTTCTTCAGTGCAGCTGCACCTTCTTCGCTAACAGGGGAGAAGGGAGAGGGGTTGTAACCGGCATCCACACCGATAAAGCCAAGAGCGGTACGCATGACAGACTGCAGGTTACCGTACTTGAACAGAACCTCAATGATGGCGTTGCTTGCCAGATAATCCTTCTGTGCGCCCTTGGTATCACCGGCAAAGAGCTTTTTGATCGCACGGATGCAAAGATCGGGATACAGGTTGTAAGTACCGCCAATAACTGCATCGGCACCGGAAAGCATACCGGAAAGGCACATTTCGTCATAACCGGAAAATACCTTGAAATCCTCGCCCAGCTGCTCTTTGATGCGACCCAGCATGTAATGGTCGGGACCGGTGTACTTCACGCCTTCCACGCCGGGGATCTCGCGGAGCTTGCGGAACATATCAACGGAGGGCTTGTATTCTGCGGTCTTCGCATATACCACCAGAGGAATGTCAACTACTTCTGCAATTTCAGCATAGTAGCGATACATTTCATCGGGGCTGAGTCTGTAGTAATAGGAGGGAACACCGGATACGGCGACACAGCCAACAGACTGAGCATGCTTTGCCATTTCGATGGATTCCTTGGTGGAAACGGCTGCAATGTGAGCGACGCAAGGAACTCTTCCGTCAACAAGCTTGCAGGTGGATTCCAGACAAGCCATACGGTCCTTGGAATCCATTGCCGGGCCATAGCCGTTGCTACCCAAGAAGTAGTAACCGCCGATGCCCTGGCTCAACTGCCATTCGATCATCTGCTTTGCGCAGTTCTCGGAGTAGTTGCCATCCTTGTCAAAAGGGGTGATAAATGCCGGGATAACGCCTTTGAAATCATTGAGTGTCATAGTTTTTTCCTTTCTCAATTTATTTTAATTTTATTGATATCGTTTTGGGTAATGCCGCCCAGATTCTTATTTTCCTGAACGCAAAGGGCAGCAGCTTTACCGGCGGCCTCGCCGGTCAGAGCACAAACAGGGATCACTCTGGAAGCCTCCCAACCGTCTCCCTCCGGTGCCGAAATGATTCGACCGCAAGCGAGAATATTGGGGAAATTCCGATTCCACAGAGAACCAAAGGAGATCTGATAGTGTTTTCCAATGTGAAGCTTACGAAAGTCTCCGCAAGTACCGATGGAATCCTCAAAGGTTTCACCATCAATGGCGCAAAAATCTGTGTTTCCAACGATTCTTCGAATGGTGCGGTACTGGGGCATCGAGGGGATCATCATCAGATCAAAACTATTCTGATCCATTTTGGAAATGCGATCCAGCATTCGTTTCTTTCCAATCAGGAGAAATTCTGTAATGTCCTCTGCGCTGGTGCCGGTTACCTTTTCCATTCCCTCCGGCTGGCCCTTTCCGGTCATGCTGCTACCGGAGTTGATCCATTTCCGGAACGCGCAGGTATCACCGGTTTCGGAGAGCGCTTCCACACCTTCCTTGGTATAGCCGTGGGCAATGTAAGACATATAGTTTTTACCTTCCACAGTGGGAATTCCGGCTCTGTGGGAAAGAGAGGCATCTCCGGTGGCATCAATAAATACTTTTCCTTCAAAGTATTCACAGCCGCCCGCGCTTTCCACGATCACACCCTTGCAAATTCCGTTTTCCATAACAGGAAGCGTGGCCAGGGTATCAAATCGAAGGGTAACACCGTTTTCTGTTACAAAGGAATCCAGTGCAATGGAATAAACTCCGGGAGAAAAGTAGGTGGAGAATCGCTGGTTTCTCTCTTTATTCTTGCCATCTCCGCCCCAAACGGTAGGGAGATTGTTGAAGCCATATCGGCAGGAAAGGCGAATCAGCTCTTCGGAAAGGCCGAAAATCATCTGCTTGCCCAATCCGTCGCAAAGGGGCTCGTACCAGGAGATCAGACCGCAAGTGGCAAGACCGCCAAGATTGACGCCTTTCTCAATCAAAAGGGTTTTGGCGCCGCCTCTGGATGCAGCCACTGCTGCCGCAACGCCTCCGATTCCACCGCCTACTACAATGACATCAAAGGAACCTTTTTCAATGATATCTCGTTCTAATTTCATCTTAAATTCCTTTCAAAAAACGGTTTACAACCAATTGCCTAAACGTGGGGGATAAGCTTGCAAAATAAGCGGTAAAGCCGGTCACTCTAACCACGAGATCCGGATGGGTGGTGGGATCTCGGTGAGCTTCCAGTAAGGTATCTTTATCTAAAATATTGATATTGATCAGTGTGCCACCTTGCTGGAAATGAGCCAGGACGAAATTTTTGATGATCTCAACCCCGCCGTTCTCAATGGAAACATTAGGGTCAAATTCGATTTGAAGGGGTGCTGTGTTTCCCCAACCGCACTGAACCGAGGCAATGCCTGCGGATTGTGCTGTAGGAGCGCCGTCCGTCCGAAAATGCGGATTGGGATTGGCGCCGTGTGAAATGGGCTCTCCCTTTCTTCTTCCGTTTGGCGTTGCTCCGACCTGCTTTCCGTATTCAATACTTCTTGCCCAGGAGAACCAACCGGGAATCAAGCATCTTCCCTCCGGCATTTCTTGCTCCTTCACCGTTCGGGTCCAGCTTTCGGTCAAGCGGAGCGCCCATTTGTCGGAGACTGTACCGCCCTGACAGTATTTAGGAGAGGACGACAGGATCAGTCTTGTTCGTTCATCGGGAAAATCCTGTTCCATTGCTTCGTAAACCTGATCCCAGGTGAGGATCTTTTCATCCTCCACGCGGGTCTTGAGTGCACCCAGGGAATCTGCCACTACCGCAAGCCCGGCGCCGTCAATTCCAACAGTGAAGAGCTCCGCGCACTGGGAAATATCCTGACCGGTCTCCAGGGTGTTTTCCATCATCAGATTCATCACCAATTCAGGAGTGACCTCCCACTGATGGTCCAGGTGAAGATTGATTCCGGCCGCGGTTACCCTGACTGCTTCCTTTAAGTGCTTTTGATAGATCTGAAAAAGGCGCTCGGTGGATTTTTCCTTTTCCTCTTTCATTTCTTCTAATGCTACGGCGAAAACCTTGGCAATGTTTACCTTCACCGTGTCATTCATAGGGTATTCCTTGCCGGGAACTGCCATCCAGTTGCATCCGACGGCAATTCGTTCCCTTGCGGTCTTTCGATCTACCCCGTTTCTCATATAACCTTCTGTGAGGGTCTTGTCATTGCAGAAGCGAGGCCAGCCGTTTTTATTCTTTAGTAAATAATAAACAGCCATATCCAAAACCTTGGGATCGCATTTTTCGTGAACACGCACGGTTAGGTTGCAGGAGATATTGATGCTATCTGCTGCTTGAAGACAAAGAAAGGTCAAGGGATTGGTCAAATCCCGGTCCTCGTGATCCACTCCGGAGATCTGGTAATAGTGAGGATCGATCAAAAGCAGGTTGGCAATGAGAAACTTTGCTTTCTCCTCGTTTAAAACTCCGCTTTCCATATCTTGATTATAATACGGATAAAGCAAAGTGTCCAGCTGAAATCCTGCGCCGTCTCGGGTATAAATACGCGAAGCACAGTTAAAATAAGCGGTCCATTGGCAAACCTCGTGGAAGGTTTTGGGAGGGGAAAGACGAATGTTTCGGTTCACCTGAAGCATCTCCTCCAGCGTTTCCCGAATCTCAGGCCTTGTTTCCTCCTTCAAGATCTCGCAGATCTTTTCAATGTGCCGATCCACAAAGGCGATGATGGATAAAAGGACCTTTTCCTCCGCCTGGTAAAAATCCGCTTTTTCCGGATTCTTTTTGGCAAAGGTGCGAATCTTTTCTAAAAGCCCTCCGAAGCCCAATTCAAATCCAATGCGGTAATCACAGGCAAAATGTGCGTCCGAGTCAATTCCGGTCTGAATGTTGTATTTCTCCTGAAGAGGCTTTAAATGGTCATAGGGGAATCTCTTTTCGTCCCAACGCTTGGACCATTGGGTGGTGGCAGATTTCATAAATTCCATGGTTTTTGGCTTCTTTTTCAGCCAGTCCGGCATATAATGCAGGTCGCCGCGGTAATTGACCAGCATATCACGCCATCTGCCACAAAGCATTTCCATAGGATCTACATAAGCCGGATGGGCATCCATCACGCGGCAGAAGTTTTCTGCCATTCCATCGTAGCCGTAAAAGCTTCCGGTTTCACTGTTGTACCAGGGAATCACTTCATAGTCGTCAGGCAGAGGAACGGTTCCGAAATCGTCCAGATCCGTAAATCCGTTTTGCTCTTTTTTCTCCAAGGTGTGACATATCTTGGTTCGGCGCATTGCAGCGAGTCTGTCAGCGTAGGAAAGCATAGATATTCACCTTTCTCATCCACTCTTCTGTAGGAATCGTAAATGTTTCTCGTGGTTTGTTGAGAGCATCGGCCTTTTCCAGCCCCAA
This sequence comes from Eubacteriales bacterium, assembly GCA_045541915.1. Lineage (GTDB taxonomy): Bacteria > Bacillota > Clostridia > Oscillospirales > SIG627 > RGIG5579. The sequence continues at coordinate 96,320 of JAZQJZ010000012.1, read as the reverse complement.
AGGATGGTAAGGCAAGAGCTCGTACTTTTGAACGGATTTCAGTCTCTTTAAGAAATTGGAAATCTCCGGAATTTCTTGTGAAATTTCGGGAATGATGGGGGTTCTGGCAATGATGGGAACACCCAAACGGTCTAGCTTTTCGAAATTTTCCTTGATCACACGGTTGTCTACTCCGGTCCATTCCCGGTGCAGATCGCGATCCCAAATTTTAAGATCTGCCATCACAAGATCTGTGAGCTTGAAGATCTCTTCATCGTAAAGAAAAAGAGAGGTTTCAATGGCTGTGTGAATCCTGTTTTTCTTGCAAAGAAGAATCATCTCCTTTAAAAACTCCGGTTGAGCCAGCGGCTCGCCGCCGGAAAAGGTAACACCGCCACCGTTGGTATAATAAGGCAAATCTCTTAGGATCTCTTTTAAAAGGTCGGCCGGCGACCATTCTTTTCCGCAAATGACCCTCGCACCGGAAAAGCAGCCCTCCTGGCAACGGCCGCAGCCAATGCATTTTTCAGGATAAAAGAGAGTCTGAGTGTCAAAGGAAATACATTCCGGATTATGACACCACCGGCAAGAAAGGGGACATCCCTTGAAAAAGACTGTGGTACGGATTCCGGGCCCATCGTGAAGGGAAAATCGCTGAATATCGGCAATTTTTCCAGTCATTTTAAAGACCCAATTCTTCTCTTTCAAAAAGACGCATTTTCAAATTCTGCTCAGGACGGCTGAATTTTCTGGAATAGCTTTCGTAATAGGTAACAAGAACCTCTTTTTCCGTAAAGTAAACGGCGGGATAGCCGTATCCCTTCATGGGGTCCTGGTCTAACTCGCAAACCATTTCCCAATGAATGCAGTCCGAACTTTTTGCCAAGCAAATGGGGCTTCTGGGATACTGATGCACAAGGCCCGGGAAGGAATTGTCCCAAACAGCGAAAAACTGCTTGGAATGGGAATCAAATGTAATGGTAAAGGGAGCGCAGGGGCTGCGAAGGGAGGAGGGAACCTCTTCTTCCCAGGTTTCTCCGTTATCATGGGAGATGGAGCGGTACAAATAGCCATAGCCGGTGCGTGCATAAAGATGAACCAGTTCATCTTCGCCCTGTGCTACGCAAGGCTCGGAAAGCTGATCTGCATTCTTCGGCACCAGAAAGCTTCCTTCGCTCCAGGTTTCTCCTTCGTCATCGGAGAAGAAGCATCCTGCAAAACCGCTTTTTTCAAAAAATTCTTCTTTAATTAAGTATTCTTCCGGTACATAGGCAACGGGAAGCAGAATTCTTCCGGTATGGGTGCGGCAAAGACGCTGATTCATCAGGTAATAGCAACCGCTTTTTTCGTTGATCTTGTTGCCCAATTCAAAATGATAACCGTCGTCCTCAGAAAAGGCAGTGTAGAAATCCGCCCCTTTGTTTTCCGCAATGGCCGGATCGGAGCTGATCTGACGTACGATGGTCATCAAACGGCCGTCTTTCAAGCGAATCAAATTTGCATTTGCCGTAATAGAGCCCAAGGGAACCACCCAGCTCTCCGCAATGGTACGAAACAGATCATAACTCTTTAAAAAGTGTTTTCCATCGTTGGAGGAATACATCAATAAATGCCCATGATCCTTGGATTCAATAATGGCGGCGCCAATTACGTGAGTTTCAGCTAAAAACTTTGAGATCATCGTATTTCTTCTCCTTTTTCTTCTATGGGTATTATATCACGCGCTCTGATACCGTGTAAACAGACAATAATGCCAAAATTGGAAAAAATATGGCTCTATTCTTCTGTTTTTTGATGGTTTTTGGTTGATTTTTTCGCTTTTCGATGATACAATAAAGAAAATCACGTAACAAAGGAGCCGGTATGGAAGATATTCTTTTTGATGTTTCTCTGTCCATTGAGGGACTTCGTCTGGATGCTCAGGTGGATCATTTCAATGCCATGCAAAATGTGCGTAGCTCCTTTTCTCCCCACGAGCATTCTACCTATGAGGTTTATTTTGTGGAGAAGGGAAGTCTTACGGTTTGCTGTGGAACGGAACGAACCGTGCTTCGGGAACGGGATATTTTTGTTCTTTCCCCCCACACAGTTCATCATCTGGAGTGCTGCACGGAAGATTTAAAAAAGTTCAATCTTCGCTTTCTCATAAGGCAAGATGTAGGATCGTATTTTGAAAAGCCTTATTTTGTTTATCTTGCAAGCGAAGATACTGTCAGTGAGATCTTTCAGAATATCTCTTATATTTATGCTCATATCCTTCGGCCTCATGATACGCTTCGCCTCTTCCAGATCCGGTCTTATCTTGGGATCATCATTAGCCACATCATTGCCTCGATCCTGCCGGAAAGAGACGAGGAAAAGGGAGAGAATGAGGTATTTCAAAAGCGTCAGAACCGGCTGAATCAAAGAATTTTTATCAACAATTATTTTTCCCGTCATTACAGCGAGAACATTACGGTTCAGGATCTGGCAGAAAAACTCAATTACAGCAAAACCCATACCAATCGTCTGCTTCAGTCTTGCTTGGGCTTGACCTTTTCCCAGAAATTGGAGCAGACCCGTTTGCAGGTGGCGGAAAATCTTCTTTCCAATACGCTTCTTCCCGTATCATCCGTGGCAGAGCAGTGTGGTTACTCCACCTTGCGGGGCTTTGAGCTGTTTTTCTTCAAGCACAAAAATCTACTTCCCAATCAATACCGAGCCCAGTTCGGCAAAAAAAAGTAAAAAAACAACCGCTTTCGCGGTTGTTTTTTTATCTTCTTGTTTTTTTCTTATCGGTTTCCCAGGCTTTTGTTTTTCCCAATTCCCGATAAAGGGTGCAGTAACTCTTATGCCGAGAGGAGGCAATTTTCCCTTTCTGCACCGCTTCTAAAATGCGGCATCCGTCCTCCGTTTGGTGGGAACACTTGGTATATTTGCACGTTCCCAAAAACGGTAGAAATTCGGGGAAGGAGTATACCAGGTCCTCTTGATCCATAAAGAAGAACCGTTCAAAATCCAAAAGGGAAAAGCCGGGCGTATCAGCAACGAATACCTCTCTGTCTTCGTTTAAAAGTGAGGAGATGTCATAAAGGGTGCTTTGTCTTGTGGTGTGTTTGCCGCGCTGCGTTTTTTCGCTCAAGACGCCTGTTTCAGCAGAGATCATCGGAAAAAGAGTGTTGATCAAGGTGGATTTCCCCACTCCGCTGGCACCGGCCAGAGCGCAAAGGTTCCCTTGAATACAAGGGTATAGAAGAGACCGAGCCTCTTCTTCCTCCCATTTGGTTACGGCTAAGGCTGAAAAACCGGCCTTGCGGTATAAGGAAACCAGTTCCTCGCTTCGCTCCGGATCCAGTTCCTTTTTTGTGAATACCAAAACGGCATTGATGTCGTTGTGCTTGGCAATGGAAAGAAGCTTATCTACTGAAAGGAGCACCGGCTCCGGATCCTTGACTGCCACCACCAAAAAAAGGGTATCCAGATTGGCAAGAGGGGGGCGGATCAAAATATTTTTGCGGGGAAGAATCTTTGTGATCAGGCCTCTTGCCCCCATATTTTTTTCTTTTTGACCGATCTTTTCTTCTCGGTCGATCATCACAAGATCACCGGCTGTGGGACGAACCTGGTCTCGGCGAAAGCTTCCCTTGGCAAAGCAAAGCAGAGCATCAGATTCTGTTTTGACAGTGTAAAGTCCGCCGGAAAGGCTTAAAACTCTTCCTTTTTCTTCCATCGTTTCAGTTTCGTGGGGAAGAGGTGGTGGTTGTAGCAGCGGTGGTTGTGGTCGTCGTTGTGGTCGCTTCTGCTTGATTTTGCTCCGGTTTGTTTTCTTCTTCCTTGGTTGTGGTGGTAGGCGGTGCTGGGGGAGCACCCAGGCTAATTACAAGATCTACCACCGTATATTTTTGCGGATGCATTTCTCCGGCAGGAACACTCTGTCTGATCACGCATCCCTCCGGAACCGTTTCAGAATATTGCTTGCTAATGGAACCCACCGCAAAATGGTTGGCCCAAAGCTTTTGCTTTGCCTCTCCGAGAGACAATCCCTCCAAGGATACCATTGCCGCGTTGGCGCTTTCCCCACCCTTGGAAACCACAAGCGTTACCGTATCTCCGTTTTTTACAGATGCGCCGGCTTCCGGTGTGGTGGAGATCACATAGCCCTTGATGACCTCACCGTCATATTTTTCTTCAATGGTAACCTTGGCTCCCAGACCGGCCAACGCAATCTGAACGTCGCGGTAGTCTTGATTCTGATAGGAATCCAGAATAAAACTGCTCTTGCCGGCAGAGATTTCCACCTCTACTGTGACCATCTTATCCTTCGAAGCAACCTTTCTGGTTTGGCCGCCTTCCGGAGATTGGGAAACGATCTGTCCGGCGGAATAAATATCGTTGTTCACTTCCGTGATGGAAAGAACAATGTTCTGTGCTTCCAAACGGGCGATGGATTCCTCGGTCAAGGTCTGTCCCACCAGGTTTGGGATGGGAACTACCAGGGTGTTATCCTCGCTTGTCATGTTGATCAAGGAGGACAAGAGAATGATACCGGCCACCGCAAGAACCATTAAAAATGCGGTGGTAACGCCCAAAACAATGGGGAAAAGCGTATGAGAGGCGGATTTTACGCGCTTTTTCGGTGCATCTTCCTCCTGCTTCGGCTTTGGAGCAGGGGCTTTATTGGAAACAGTGGCCTTTGGTTCTTCGAATACCACCGTTTTATCCTTCTTCACGATCTCGCAGGCGCGGAGCATAGATTTGGCGGAACGGAACCGGTTTTCCGGCGCCTTGTTCATGGCTCTTAAAATGATCTGCTCCACACCCTGGGGGATCTTCGGATCGATTTTCCGAGGACGGGTGGGCTTGGTGTTTACCTGCATCATGGCAATGGAAAGGGGAGTATCTCCTTCAAAGGGGAGTTTTCCGGTTACCATTTCGTAAAGCATAACACCGACCGAGTAAATATCAGAGGAGAAGGTGGTGGTCTTGCCGCTTGCCTGCTCCGGGGAAATATAGTACACAGTTCCCATGGCAACGCCGGCATTCTGCTGATTGGCATCGCTGATCTGGGCAATGCCAAAATCGGTTACCTTCAATTTTCCGTTTGCCTGAACCATAATGTTCTGAGGCTTAATATCCCGGTGAACGACGCCCTTTTCGTGAGCGTGCTGCAGGGCAGAGAGGATCTGGATGGCAAAGTCAAGACTCTTTTCCAGACCCAGGGGACCGCTGCGCTTCATATATTCGCGCAAGGTGATCCCGTCGATGTATTCCATCACCAGATATTTGTTTTTACCGGAGAAAGCAACATCGTAAATATCCACAATGTGTTCGTTGGAGAGAAGCGCAATGGCCTTGGATTCGTTGACGAAGCGACGCACGGATGCGGAATCGCCTTCGTGCTTTTCATTCAGCATTTTAATGGCAACGGTACGGTTTTTCAGCCGATCCTTGGCTTTCAGAACCACGGCCATACCGCCGATTCCCTTTACTTGTTGAATTTCATATCGGTCATCGATGACCTTTCCCACCATGTGCTCGTATTTGTTATGAGTGGAATCCATACGGTTCTCCTTTCCTTAAAGCTTGATTACCACTGCGGTAATATTATCTGCACCGCCGCAGGAATTGGCATATTCAATGAGGAGCTCTGCTTTTTCCTGGCAGCTCCGCCGACTTTCCAGCGTTTGTAAGAAGAAGTTTTCGTCAAAATAATTGGAAAGTCCGTCGCTGCAAAGAAGCAAGGTTCCTTTGGTGTAGGGAAAGCACTGAATGTCAGCCTCCACCTTTTCGTCCACGCCCAAAGCCCGAAGAATGATGTTCCGGTTGGGGTGATGTTGGGCTTCTTTTTCGGAGATCTTGCCTTCATCGATGAGGTTTTGTACCAGAGAGTGATCGTGGGTCAATTTGGAAATGACCCCGTCCTTTACATAATAGATGCGGCTGTCACCAATGTTGGCGGTCACAATTCCCTTGGGCGTCACAATGCAAGAGGTAAGCGTGGTTCCCATTCCGTAAAGAGAGGAATCTGCTTCCGCGGTTTTGAATACCTCTGCATTGGCCAGATCCACAGACTTGGAAATGAAATCTGAAAGCCTCAATTCCGGAAAATCCTCGCAAGGAAGGCCGAATTCCGGAATGTCCCCCAGATAAACAAAGCTGAGGGCAGAGTTAATGTATTTTGAAAGCTTTTTGGTGTAGGTCTGTACGCCAATGGCACTGGCAATATGTCCGCCGTTGGCACCGCCCATTCCGTCACACACGGTAGCAATGAGCAAATTCCCTGCGATCTTGATCTGGAAGGCATCCTGGTTGCTGCTTCTGCGAATGCCTTGATCGGTGGAACCGTAATACTGCATGTATTTCTCCTTAAATCAGTTGCTTTTCTCTGCGAAGTTGTCCGCAGGCTGCCTGAATGTCAGCGCCCAGGGTTCTGCGGATGGTGGCATTGACTCCGGCCTTTTGAAGAGTCTTTGCAAAGGCGTTCATTTTTTCCCGGTCTCCCGGGCGGAACTGAGTTTCCTTGGTGGGGTTGACCGGAATCAGGTTTAAATGATTGAGCCAGCCGGAGAGCAGTCCGATCAGCTCCTGCGCTTGCTTTGGCGTATCGTTCACTCCGGCAATCAGCGCATATTCGAATGAAATTCTGCGCCCGGTTTTTTCGGTGTATTCCCGGCAAATCTTCAAAAGATCCTTCATGGGATATGTTCGGTTGACGGGCATCAATTCATCCCGAAGGGGAGAGTTGGATGCGTGCAGAGAAATGGAAAGGGTGATGGGCATCTCTTCTTCCATTAGCTGGCGGATCTTTGGAATGATCCCACAGGTGGAAAGGGAAATATTCCGATAGCCGATGCCAAACAGATCCTTGTGGTTGCAAAGCTTTAGAAAACGAATGACATTGTCATAATTGTCAAGAGGTTCGCCAATCCCCATCAAAACTACGTGTCCAATGCGGAAATCCGGGTCGTTTTTTCTTTGATCTCTGGTAATCTCTACCATTTGTAAGAGGATCTCGCCGGCAGTCAGATTCCGGCAAAATCCAGCCTTGGTGGATGCGCAGAACTGACATCCCATTTTGCATCCCACTTGCGTGGAAAGACAAACGCTGTATCCGTGCTTGTAGGAAAGCAAAACGCTTTCTACATATTCTCCGTCCGGAAGTGTGAACAGATATTTGACCGTTCCGTCAATTCGGGAAACCAGGCTTTCCGTTTCTTTCATATTGGAAATGAAAAAGATTCGATCCAACTTTTCTCTGAGTGCTCTGGAAAGGTTTGTCATTTCGGAAAAGGAAAAAACTCCTTTTTCCAGCCAGGAAACAATTTGCCCGGCACGGTAGGCTTCCACGCCCTCTTGTTTTAAAATTTCGCGGATCTCTTCCGGAAAAAGAGAGCGGAGATCGTATTTTTCAGTCATGTTTTTTCTCCAAAAGGTCACAAAAGAACCCATCGTTTTGTCCACCCACCGGGAAAATGGTTTCCGCTTTTCCTACTCGCTCAAACTGAGGATTTAAGGAAAGAAAGCGGTCCGTCACCGCTTCGTTTTCCGCGGGATTCAATGTGCAGGTGGAATACAGAAGTCGTCCTCTGCTTCGAAGCGCCTTGGCGCCCTTTTCCAGAATAGAATACTGAAGCTGTGGAAGATCATCGGCAAGGGATTTATCTTTGTGACGAATATCCGGCTTTTTTGCGATGACGCCGTATCCGGAGCAGGGAACATCGCAAATGACCCGGTCAAATGTTCCGTTCCATTCCGGTGTTTCCTGAGAGGAATCACAGGCCTTGCATCCGATGATGGAGATTCCAAGCCTCTTGGCACCGCTTTGAATTTTTTCCAATCGTGAAGGATATAGGTCACAGGAAAGAATTTCGCCCTTTCCGTCCATATCCATGGCTGCGCCGAAGCTTTTTCCTCCCGGTGCGGCGCACAGGTCCAGAATGCGCTCTCCCGGCTTTGCTTCCAGAAGGTCAACCGCCTTTTGAGCAGCGGCATCCTGAATGAAGAAAAGGCCTTCTTCAAATCCGGGTAGGCTTACGGGATTGCAGCTTTCCTTTACGGTAATGCCGTTTCGGCAAAGTGGATTTTTGTGATATTCGATCCTTTCTTGATCCAAAAGAGTGGTGTAATCGGAAAGGGAGGTCTTTAATGTGTTGATGCGCAGTGTCAGCGCGGCGCGGGTGTTTTGCGCCTTCAAAATCTCAAGGCACTTTTCTTTTCCGTAAGAGTCCTGCCAAAGGGTTACCAGATACCTGGGATAGCCGTATCGCAGAGCAAGTCCTTTTTTTCCGGGCAGATCCAAAAAGGCCAGGGTCTCTTCCTTTTCCCGGGAAGCACGGCGCAAAACGGCGTTGATTACTCCAAGCGAGGCCGGACAGTATTTCTTTGCCATTTCCCCTGCTTCAAAGATGGCGGCCCGATCCGGGATCCGATCCAAATATAAGATTTGAAACAACCCCAACTCTAAAATGCAAAGGACAGAAAGATCCATTTTGTTTAACGGAACGTGGCAAATACGGGACAATAGATAATCCAGAGTGATCTTTTTTTCCACCACGCCCAGAAACAGCTGGCTGTATAAAGCCCGATCCTCCGGAGATAGGGAGGTGTTTTGCAGCGTGGTATCCATTTCAATGCTGGCGTAAGCGGCCGCTTCCACACTTTTGCAAAGAGAGCGGTAAGCGCAAAGCCTGGCACGGTTCATATCAAACGATCTCCCAATTGAAGTTTTCTTCCGTTTACTGCATCCGAAGCGGACATTTTGCCTTTTCCCTCCGGCTGAACCAGTCCCAGGGCAATGGCGCCGTCTTTTGTTTTCACCAAAACCTTGGGTTTCGCGGCGACGATCTGACCGTGATTTCCGTCTCCGGAAAACTCTGCTTTTTCTGCGGAATGGATCTTTAAAATCTTGCCGTCCTTTTCCGTGCGGCACAAGGCGCAGGGAATGGGAGACAAAGCGCGAATGCGGTCAAATACCTCCTGGGTGGTTTGAGAAAAATCGATTTTTTGATCCTCTCCGGTGATTTTTGCCGCGTAAGTGGAGAGGGCATCGTCCTGGGGAATGGGGGAGAGGGTTTTGTTCCAGATATGAGGCAGGATCTCCAGCATCATATCCTTTCCCATAACGGCCAGTCGGTCAAATAGCTCACCGACACATTCCGCTTCTCCGATCGGGGTTTCTCTTTTCAATAGCATATCACCGGTATCCAGTCCCTCATCCATTTGCATAATGGTCACACCGGTTACCGGATCCCCGTTTAAAATGGCACGGTTGATGGGAGCGGCACCGCGGTATTTGGGAAGAAGGGACGCGTGAATGTTTACACAGCCGAAGGGCGGTGTGTGAATGACGTATGGCGGCAAAATCAGCCCATAAGAGGCGACCACCACAAGATCGGCACCCAGCGCGAGAAATTCTTCTTTTGCGCTCTCTTCCTTCAGAGAGTGAGGCTGGAAAAGGGGCAAGGCTTTTTCCTTGGCAAACAAGGCAACACACCCGTCCTTTTCCTTCATTCCTCTGCCTTGCGGCTTTGCTTCTTTGGTGTAAACGGAAAGGGTGTCTCCCTCCTCCAGGTGCTCCCAGAGCCCCATCAGTGCGCAAAGGGCAAAGGGGCCGGTTCCCATAAAGACGATGGTTTTATTCATATTCTTTCAGTTCCTCGGGGGTGAGCATTCTGACGGCTTCATCGTAGAAGAGCTTTCCTTCTAGATGATCCATCTCGTGACAAATGGCCTTGGCCAGAAAGCCTTCGGCTTTTTTGCGAACGGTGTTTCCCTTGCGGTCCAGCGTTTCGATTTCCACCTTCAAGGGTCTTTTGGTAATGCCCCACTGATTGGGACAGGACAGACACCCCTCCAGGCTTTCCTGATGACCGCTTGAGCGAAGAAGCTTGGGATTGATCAGCTCCAGCTGATCCTCCCCGGTATCAATGACGATCACCCGTTTTAATTTTCCCACCTGAACGGCGGCAAGGCCAACACCGCCGGCCTTTGCCATGGTTTCCTTCATATCCTCCAGAAAGGTAAAGAGTTTTTCGTCGATCTTGTCAACATCCTTTGATTTTTTGCGGAGAATTTCTTCTCCGTCCTTTACAATGTTCAGAATTGCCATAATTCTCCTTTAGATCAGACCCGGACCAATATCCAGTGTAACACGTGCGCCGCTTGCTTTGGGATCGGTCATGGTAGTGAGGATCTCTGTAAACAAGGCTCTGGTGCGGGCGTTGTTTTTGTACTTGATGATAAACCGTTTCCGGTAAATGTTTTTCACACGGTAAATAGGGGCATCAAAGGGCCCGTAAACGATGAGAGTAACATCGGAAAAATCATTTTTTAAGGCTTTTTCCAGGCAAAGACCGAGCTTTTCAGTTCCTTGCTTTAAAACTGCTTCTTTTTCGTGGGCAAGGGTAAACACCGCCAACTGGCAGAAGGGTGGAAATTGGAATGCCCGGCGCAGTGCGATCTCGCCCTCATAGAAGGAGGTGTAGTTCTGATCTGCCGCCAAGGAAAATACATTGTGCCTGGGATTGAGCGTCTGGATCAGCGCCCGGCCCTTTTTCTCCGCTCTGCCGGCGCGGCCGATCACTTGGGTGAGGAGGGAAAAGGTGTGCTCCGAGGCCCGGAAGTCACTTAAATACAGAGCACTGTCGGCCATCACGATTCCCACCAGAGTTACATTGGGAAAATTGTGTCCCTTTGCCACCATTTGCGTGCCAATGAGAATGTCTGCTTCCCCTTGACGGAATGCACCCAAAATGGCCTCGTGTGAGCCTTTTCCGGTGAGGGAATCGGAATCCATCCGAAGCACCTTGGCTTCCGGAAAGGTTTTTGCCAATTCCTCCTCCAGTTGCTGGATTCCAAAGCCGTGAGGGACCAGGTGACCCTCTCCGCAAGAGGGACAGTTTTCGGGAAGGGGAGTGGCGTAGCCGCAGTAGTGGCAGGAAAGGTGTTTTCTTGTTCCGTTGTGCAAGGTCATGGAAACACTGCAGTTGGGGCAGGTGATGACCTTTCCGCAATCAATACAGGAAACAAATCGCCGGTAACCGCGACGGTTCATCAGCAAAATGACCTGTTCCTTTTTTTCTAAATTGCCTCGGATCTCTTCTCTTAAGGCTGAACCCAGTAAAATGCCGGGCTCTCTGCGAAGGTCCGGTCGCAGATCTACGATCTGCACTTGGGGCAGGGTTGCCCCTCCAAAGCGTTCCTCAAGGGAGACCAAGGTATAGATCCCGCTGACGGCTTTGTAATAGGATTCAATGTCGGGCGTGGCGGAGGCCAACAGTAACATGGCATTGTTTTTGGCACAGCGAAAACGGGCAACATCCCTTGCGTGGTATTTCAGCTGCGTATCGGATTTGTAGCTTTGATCCTGCTCTTCGTCAATGACGATCAGGCCGAGATTGGAAAGCGGCGCAAACACAGCGCTTCTGGTGCCCAGCACCACCGGCTTTTCACCGGAACGGATCGCAACGTAAGCGTCTCTTCTCTCTCCCTCGGAAAGTCCGGAGTGAAGAATGGCCACCTTGTCTCCGTATCTTGCAAAAAGCAGTCTTGCGCTTTGCCCGGTCAAGGCGATCTCCGGCACCAGAAACATTACAGTTTTTCCCATGTTCAGCGCACGGTCGCAAAGAGAAAGCATCACGCGGGTCTTGCCGCTTCCGGTGACTCCGTGAAGCAGGGCAGCGCAAGCCTTTTGGCTTGTCAGCAATGCTTCCAGTTTGTCATAGGCCTCTTTTTGATGAGGGGAAAGGCTTGCGGCATGGTCTTCCTTTTCCGGCTTTGGCAAGGCACCAAAAGGATCCCGGAAGCATTCTTCCCGGGAAACGGCGACAAGCCCTCTTTTTGCCAAGGTGGAAATGGCGCTTTTTTCCAGATCAAACAGTTCTCTGCAGGTGGCTTCCGGCGCCTGTCCGATGAGATTTAAATACTCCAAAAGACGAAGATACTTTTCTTTGTTCTGCTTGCGAACACCGGAAAGAGCCTTTTGGGCATCGACCCCTGGGCAGACAGTAAGAATGCTCTGGGTGCGAGGCTTGGCTTGATACACCGGCGTGGGCATAATGGCCCTTGCGGCGTCGCCAAAGGTACAAAAGATCTGCTCCTTCAAATGATCGCAAAGCTGCAGAAGCTCTTCTGTCAGACCGATCTGGTCAGGCAGGACCTGCTGGATGGATTTCAATTCCATAGAGGGAACTTCTTCCACCATCTGGACCACCACACCAAAACGGTCGCGGTTTCCTTTCCCAAAGGGAACTTTTACCACATTTCCCCGGGCAACGGAGCACAAAGCGGGACAGAGATAATCAAACTCTCTGTCTGTGGCTTTGGTTGTGGAAAGCAGACGCACTTTGGCGATCCGAACTTTTTCCATGGCATCCTCCCGGGCAATTTGGGTTTATTTTTCTTCGGGAACGAGGATCTTGTATTCTCTCGTATAAAGCTTTTCGATGGCTTCCTTTACAGGCTTTTCGTTCACAACGGCCTTCTTGGAAGAAAAGCTCTGAAATTTGTCATCGCTTCTTTCCAGGTTTGCCTGGCTTTTTTCCAACTGTTCGTCGGTGATTCTTCTTGCGCACTTTGCAGTGGCAATGGAGAGCATATAACGGTTTACTCCTTCATCGGAAAGATCGCTGATAGACGGATAGATCATAATGGTTCCTCCTAATTTTTGTTTGTTGTATTTTAATTTTTATTTTGAAAACTGTTTTAAAAAGACTTCCCGGTCGCGGACGAGAACCTCTCGCTGGGTTTCTCCGTTTTCCACCAAGTCCACCATGGTCCGGGCGGCCTCTTCAGCCTGACCGTCCAGGTTGACAATGATGTTTTGATACAGATCAGAACGAAGAATCTCTTCTCTTGCGGTGGCAAGGCGTTTTTGAATGACTTCTTCCGTTTCTGTTCCTCTTCCTCTCAGTCTTGCCTCCAGGGTGGAAAAATTCGGCGGTGTCAGATAAACGGACAGGTATCGGTCAAGCTTTGCCATCACTTGTTCCGCTCCGTCGGTTTCGATCTCCAAAACCGGAACAAAGCCGTCCTCGATCATCTGGAAAAACTGCTTTTTGGGAGTGCCGTAGAAATTGCCGCAGTATTCCGTGTGTTCCAGAAAACCGTCTTCCTCCAGAGTCTGCAGAAAGGTTTCTCGGGTAACAAAATAGTATTCTCTGCCATCCACCTCTCCGGGTCTGGGGAGACGGGTGGTCATGGAAACGCTCAAGCGCAGGGCAGGGCAGATCTCCCTTGCCAACTTTAAAACCGTTCCTTTTCCGCTGCCGGCGGAACCGGAAAAAATCAAAATGTTATGCTTCATCGTCGGCTTCGTCCTTTCCTTCTTCTCCTGCCAGTCTTTTTTGAACGGATCTTGTGGCCAGGGCAGATAGGATCACGTGCCCACTGTCGGTCAGAATGACAGATTGGGTTTTTCTTCCGCAGGTCACATCCACTGCAATGCCCGCATCCTTTGCATCTTGTACCAGACGCTTAATGGGCGCAGAGTCCGGACCTGCCACGGCAATCACGCGGCCGGAGGCCACAAAGTTGCCGAATCCGATATTGGTCATCATAGCCCTACTCCTTTATTCAATGTTCTGGATCTGCTCGCGGATCCGCTCAATTTCGTTTTTTGCATCGATCACAAGCTGGGTGATCTCGATCATAGAGCATTTGGAACCAATGGTGTTCACTTCGCGGTTCAGCTCTTGTGTGAGAAAATCCATGGTCCTTCCGGAGGGAGTGTCCTGACGGATCAATTCCCGGAACTGAGCAATGTGACTGGTCAGTCTGGTAATCTCTTCTCCGGTATCGATCTTGTCGGCAATGATGCCCACTTCGGTCAAAAGCCTTCCTTCGTCCAGTTGGCGGTCGGCCAGGTATTCCTTCAGTTTCGTTTCCAATCTCTCCCGATACTGATCCAGTGCCACAGCAGAATGCATCTTGATTTTTTCCAGAATCTGCTCCATAGTATCCAGCCGTGCATTCAGATCGGCAAAGAGATTGGCTCCTTCCTTTTCTCTCATTTCCAGAAAACGGTCCAGTGCTGATTCCACCACCGGCTCCACAGCGCCCCAAACGGTTTCTTCATCGTCCTCTTTTACTTTCTTGGAGAAAATATCGGAAAAACGGGCTACAGAAGAGACGGAAATATCATCCCGCAAGCCGTGATTGTGAGCGATCTTGCGAAGTGCCTCCACATACTGGGCGGTGAGTGCTTCGTCCAGAGCAATCTCGGTGGCATCTCCCTGGGGACGTTCCACGGTCAAAAAGGCATCCACCTTGCCTCTGGCGGCTCTTTTTTGAATGGCTTTTTTGATCTTTTCCTCCAGATAGCCGTAGATACGGGGGAGACGAATGTTGGTATCCAGATAACGGTTGTTGACGGAACGCACCTCGAAACTGACTTCAAATCCGTTGATGCAATCGGAACAGCGTCCGTAACCGGTCATACTTTTGAGCATTTTTTCGATCCTTTCCCGAACAAATTTGCGTCCAAAATAATAATCTATCAATATAATATAGCAAACTTTAATTTCAAAGTCAAGGCGAAAACGGAGAAAAGAGCCGTTTTTTCAATGTTTTTAAGATTTTTTCAAAAGAAGTCATCGAAAATGAAAAAGTTTCATGGTTTTTTCTTTTTTGTCTTGCATTTTTTTTCTTTGGTGATAAAATTCTTTTAGGTAAAAACTTTTTTGGAGGAGGAAACTGTATGGCATCCCGTCATTCCATGGACCTGACCCATGGATCTGTTTTTAAAAAGCTGATTGTTTTTGCGATTCCTATTTTGCTGACCAATCTTCTGCAGGCGTTTTATCACGCTGCAGATGTGATCGTGGTCGGCAATTTTGCTTTAGATAGCAAAACCGCTCTGGCGGCAGTGGGTTCCTCCGGTGCCGTAACCGCTCTTCTCCTGAATCTGTTTTTGGGTCTTTCTATGGGGGCGAATGTGGTTTGTGCCAATTTTTACGGTGCTCATGATCGGGAAGGCCTCCAAAAGTCCATGCAGACCAGTATGATTTTAGCCACATTTTGCGGCCTTTTTGTGGGTGCGATCGGCTTTTTCTTTGCCGGACCGATCCTGACGGCGATGGGTGTTCCCGAATCGGTGCTTCCCGATGCCATAACCTATATGCGCATCATCTTCTTGGGACAACCCGGAAGCCTTGTTTATAATTTCGGCGCCGGTATCCTTCGGTCTCACGGCGATACCAAGCGGCCCATGTATATCCTGATGTTTTCCGGCTTTATCAATGTGGTGTTGAACTTGGTTTTTGTTGCCGTTTTCCATTTGGATTCTGCCGGCGTAGCCCTTGCGACCACCATTTCTCACTACATTTCTGCTACTATCGTATTGTATCTTCTTTCAAGCCCTCACGGAGAACAGAGGCTGGATCTTTTTCATCTTCACTTTTATTGCGATATGGCGTCAAAAATTGCCAAAATCGGCATTCCCGGCGGACTGAACGGAATTGTGTTCAATATTTCCAATGTGATCATTGCCAGGGCTGTGTTCCAGCTGGGTGATGTGGTGGTGGCCGGCAATTCCGCCGCCGGCAGCTTAACGGATCTTGTGTTCCAGGTGCTGGCGTCTCTTTATGCCGCCTGTGTCAGCTTTTCCGGGCAGAATTACGGTGCCAAAAAATTCAAGCGGATTGACCGCTTGCTTTGGCAGAGTATTTTGCTTAGTATGGTACTGTTGCTTTTGATCAGCACCGTTTTGAACCTGTTTTCTCACTTCTTCCTACGGCTTTATACCCCGGACGAAGCGGTGATTGAGGTGGGTGCAGTGCGGCTTTTGATCGTGTCCTTTTCTTACGTGCTTTACAGCGTTTCCGAAATGGCAATCGGTTGTCTTCGCGGTATGGGAAAATCTGTGGTTCCCACGGTGCTTAATGCTGTGATGATCTGTGTACCCCGTATTCTCTGGGTGTGGTTTGTGTTTCCTCAGTTTCCCACCTTTGGAGTGCTCTATCTTTGCTATGGGGTCTCTTATATCTTCTCAGGCGTCGCACAGATGATCTGTTATCTCTATTACTCGAAAAAGGATAAGGCGGCGTATGCGGCGTCCCTTGTGGAAAAAGAATCGGAAGCTTTGACGACTTAATGTTTGGCAGGAGCAGTGGTTTTGCTGTTTGTGTTTTTTGAGAAACGTTTTTGAAAAAGGAGAACGAGAATGTCGGTTCATTCAATGGATCTAACCAAAGGATCAGTGTTCAAAAAATTACTGGTGTTTTCTTTTCCCCTCGTGGTCACCAATTTTTTACAGCAGCTCTATCACTCTGCGGATGTGATCGTGGTGGGAAATTTTGCCCAAAATCCCACCATTGCCTTGGCCGCAGTCGGGTCTACCTCACATATCACAAGTCTTTTTCTCCAATTGTTTGTCGGCCTGTCTGTGGGTGTGAACGTGGTGTGCGCCCAGCGTCGGGGAGCAGGGGATCGGTCTTCTGTGAACCGAGTGATCGGAACCTCGCTGATCGTTGCAGTCTGTTCCGGTGCGTTTCTTGCCACGGTCGGATTTTGTTTGTCCCCGCAGCTTCTTACCTGGCTGGGCTCCCCTGCCTCGGTCATCGGAGATGCCACGACCTATATGAGAATCATTTTCCTTGGCCAGCCGGCCACCTTGATCTATAATTTCGGTGCTGGTATTCTTCGGGCTCACGGAGACACCAAGCGTTCCATGTATATTCTCACCTCCACCGGCATTCTCAATGTAATCCTCAATCTTTTCTTTGTTCTTGGGTTTCATTTGGACGCAGCCGGCGTTGCATTGGCAACGGTGATTTCCAACTATATTTCCGCCCTTTTGATGCTGATCATCCTGCTCCGTCCCTCCGGAGAATTTAACATGTCCCTGTCCGATATCCGATTTCATAAGGATATCTTTCAAGAGATGATCAAAATCGGCGCTCCCGCCGGAATCAACGGAATTTTTTTCAGCCTTTCCAATGTGGTGATGACCTCCTCGTTCAATGCATTGGGCGCCATTTCAGTGGCGGCAGTTTCCGCCTCCAGCAGTATTTCCAATGTGGTGCATACCTTGGTATCCGGTTTTACCGTCTCCGCCGTTAGCTTTTCCGGGCAGAATTACGGTGCCAGAAAGCTAGAACGGGTGGATAAGCTACTGTGGCAGGGGTCCTTGCTTGTGGTGGGAATTTTGCTGTCGGTGAATGTAGCTGTTACCGTCAATCCCCGATTCTTTTTCCTTTTCTTCACTTCCGATCCGCAGGTTATCAAAGCGGGGATTCCCAAACTTTTGTTGTCCAGCTGGGGGTATATCCTCTATATGGTGGCAGAAATGGCAAATGCATGTCAGCGAGGATTTGGAAAGTCCGTAATGCCCACGGCGATCAATTTGGTGTGCATCTGTGCGGTGCGCCTGGTCTGGATCCTTGCGGTGTATCCGCACCTGGAGCAGACATTGGGTTATCTTTGTATTGCCTACCCGCTGTCTTGGTTCTGTTCTATGCTGGGACAGCTGGTCAACTATTATTTTGTCAGAAAAAGAGAGTGGAAAAAACTGGCGGAGGAAAGAGCGCAGACAGCCATTCAGACCGCATAACAAAAAGGAGCAGTTTGCGTCTGCTCCTTTTTTATGTAAAAATGTTAAGGGATTTTGCAAAAAACCTTTCAAAAAATGTGAAATAAAATCGAAAAAACTGTAGAGATTGCCTTGACTTTTTCCGCATTTTGTAATATAATACCTCTCGATTTATTTTCGAGGGAGGCAATATGAGTCTGTATGATCGTTTGGTATGGTTCTTTCGGCCATTGATTCGGTTTTTATTTCCGATTCGCCTTTTTAATCTTCCCCAATCCCTTCCGGATGAGGGGTTGATTGTGTGCCCGAACCACATCTCCTTTTTCGATCCGCTTTTTCTTGCTATTACCCTTCCGAAAAATATCACCTTTATGGCAAAGGAAGAACTCTTCTCCCGTCCCCTTATCGGAAAATGGGTGAAAGAGTGCGGAGTCATTCCCTTGACCCGTGACGGCGGCGATGCCGCTAAGCTTCGCCAGGCAGTCAGAGAACTGAAGGCTGGCAAGCTGTTCTCCTTGTTCCCCCAGGGCACAAGGTGCCGCTATCCTCTTAAGAAAGAGGATTTTAAAGCTGGTGTGGGAATGATGGCTGCTCTTTCCGGTGCCAAGATTCTGCCTGTGGGCATTTATTCCAAGTACTATAAGGTGCGCCTGTTCCGCAAGACCTACATTCAGTTCGGCGAGCCGGAAAGCTTTATGCCGGAGGAAAAAATGGGTGTCAAGGATACTGCGCTTTATGTGACGGATCGGCTCTTTGAGCGGATTTCAGAATTGGAAAAAATGGCTCAGGAAGCTGCCAAATGAGGATTTGTTTGTCTGAGCATGCTGGTTTTTGCTTCGGTGTGCGCCGGGCAGTGGAACTGTTGGAGAAGGAACTGGTTGCCGGAAAACGAAGGGTTTTCACCTTGGGGCATATTATCCACAACGAGGATTTTAATGCTGACCTGGAACGCCGAGGGGTCACCAATCTTTCGGTCAAAGAGTTGGATGGCATTTCCAAAGACGATGCTCTGGTTTTCATTCGCACCCACGGTGTGACCAAGAAGGTCGTTCGAGAACTGGAGGAACGGAGTATCCCCTTCATTGATGCTACCTGCCCTTTCGTTAAAAAGATTCATAAGATTGTGAAGGAAGAAGAGGAGAGGAGCCTATCTTCCGGGGAAGAGATCGTTTTTGTCCTTCTGGGCGATGCGGCCCATCCGGAGGTTTTGGGAATCGTCAGCTATGCTGAGCACTTCCCGGTGGTGGTGATCCACTCACTGGAGGAACTTTTGGACTACGAAAAGGAAGCTCCGAAGGAAAAACGGCACATCTTTCTGTCTCAAACCACTCACAGTGTTTCGGAGTGGGAGAGCTGCTGCGATCACGCGAAAAAAAGCTTTCCGACCCTTTCGTTTCACGATACCATCTGCAATGTCACCGGCATCCGTCAAAAAGAAGCCCGTGAGATTGCAAGCAAAAGTGATCTGATGGTGGTGGTGGGCGGAAAAAGCAGCAGCAATACCAAAAAGCTGGTTTCGGTCTGCGAAACGATTTGCAGAACCGTTCATATCAGAAACGCGTCGGAATTAAAGCGCGATTTATTTCAAAACAACATGACTGTCGGTGTATCGGCGGGAGCTTCTACTCCTGACAGCGTGATCAAGGAGGTAATACAAACCATGTCGGAAATCAAAAACGACGAAATGAGCTTTGAGGAAATGCTCAACCAATCATTCAAAACCATCAGAACAGGAGAAGAAGTTACGGGCGTCGTAACCAGTGTCTTTACTAACGAGGTACATGTTGATCTAGGCATTAAGCATACCGGTATTCTGCCTTCCAGCGAAGTTGCTGACAGTGAATCTGACCTTGTAGCAAGCTTTAAGCCCGGTGATGAAATCACCGTTTTGGTTCAGAAGTTCAACGATCCCGAGGGAACCGTTCAGGTTTCCAAGAAGAGAGTGGATTCTCGTGCCGGTTGGGCAAAGATCCAGGAAGCATTTGAAAACGGTGCCACCCTTTCCGGTAAAGTTGTTTCCGTCATCAAGGGCGGTATTCTGGTTGCTGATGACATTCAGAGCTATTTTGTTCCCGCATCTCTCACCGGTGCTCCCAAGGGAGCTTCTTTGGATCCCATGCTGGGCCAGGAAGTGGCATTCAAGATTGTGGAAACTGATCCTGCCAGAAAGAGAGCTGTGGCCTCCATCCGCGAGGTTCTCAAGGAACAAAGACGTGCCCTGGAAGAGAAGTTCTGGGCTGAAGTGGAAGTGGATAAGGTTTATACCGGTACTGTAAAATCCCTCACCTCCTATGGCGCTTTTGTGGATCTGGGCGGTGTGGACGGAATGGTTCACATTACCGAGCTTTCCTGGAAGAAGATCAAGAATCCTTCCGAAGTGGTCAGCGTAGGCGATGAGATCACTGTGTTCGTGAAAGAAATCAATCCCGAGACTCGCAAGATCAGCTTGGGCTATAAGACCGAAGACACCAATCCCTGGAAGCTTTTGGCAGATCAGTACCAGGCTGGTGATGTTGCTACCGTTAAGATCGTAAGTCTCACCACCTTCGGTGCATTTGCTGAATTGATCCCCGGTATTGATGGCTTGATCCATATTTCTCAAATTGCCGATCACAAGATCGCCAATCCCGCTGAAGTTTTGAAGGTGGGCGATGAAGTGCAGGTAGAAGTGATCGATATCAACTATGAATCCAAGAGAGTCAGCCTTTCCATGCGTTCCTTGATCGAGAAGGAAAAGGAAGATGCAGAAGCTGAAATTCTCGAAGAAAATGCAGAGTATATGGCTCCTGCCGAAGAAACTGCAACCGACGCAGAGTAAAGAAAAAACTGTATCAAATGATTTTGCCGAAAGCGGAAGTTTTCGGCAAAATTTTTCTAAATGGGGTCTTGTTCTCTGCCTTTGGTGTGCCGGATGAACAGTCTGACAAAGCCTTTTCTGTCGAAGGGCAAAAACGGATAAAGGTATCCGTTTCCGGCTACGCTTTTGGTGCTGGCCAGAATGATAAGCCAAAGAAGAAGTCCTCCTAAAAGGCCCCAAAGCGAAAAGAATTCCACCAGCAAGATTAAGGAGATCCGCATAAATTTAAAACTGTATCCCAGTTCATAGTTGGTGGGAACGTAATTGGCAATTCCGGTAAAAGCGGAATAGAGAATGGTCTGCGGCACAAACCACCCACTTTCCACCGCAAATTCTCCCAATAGCAAGCCACCGATGATGGCAAAGGAGTTGGAGAGGGTGCTGGGGGTGTTCAAGGATGCCATTTTTAACCCGTCCATGGACAGCTCTATGATCAAAAATTGCAAAAATAGCGGAACCGCATAGTCCTTTTCCGTCAGAATAAAGCTGAACGTTTCCGGCACGTAGTTTTCGTATTTTACCACCAAAAGCCAGACGGGGATCAAAAGGACCGAGGCAAGAAAAACAAAGAAACGAACGATCCTTAAATAGCTTGCCGTCACCGGGGGAAAATAGTAATCGTCTGCTTCTTCAAAAAAGTCGAAAATGCATTCCGGTAAAAGCATCACAGACGGAGAATTGTCGCAAATCAATGCCACCTTGCCTTCCATGAGCGTAGCGGCCACTACATCCGGCCGTTCTGTGTAGCGCACTCGGGGAAAGGGGTTGAGAATGGAACCTTTTTTCTGTGGAAACAAAAGATTTGCCAGGGATTCCTGGGTCATAGAAAGCGCCGGCAGGGAAGAGGAAGACAGTTTTTTTCGAATCTGCTTCAAAAGAGCTTCGCTGGCTCTTCCTTTTAGACTGATCAGCGCTACCTCGTTTTGAATTTTGCTTCCCAAAAGAAAGCGCTCGGTTTGAAAGTCGGCGGTCCTTAAATACCGACGGATCTGGATCAGGCTTGAAATCAAACTCTCGTTCAGTCCGATGTGCGGCCCCCGCAGGGTTCTGTCCTTTTCCGGTTCTTCCGTTCCGCGCAGAGAAAAGGAACGGGCATCTAAAATGAGACATTCCCGGAATCCGTCCACCAGAAGAACGGTGCTGCCGCGCAAAACCTCTTGAGCGGCATCACTGATGCTTTCTTTTATTTCGGCACCGGCAAAGGAAAGATGCCTTTCCATCAGCTCTTGTATGGATCCGGGAAATTCCGGAACCGTTTGCAAGGCAAAAAAGATCCGTTCCATCAAGGTGTTGTCTGTGTAACCGATGATAAAGGTGATCATAGCCCTTTTGTCCGAAATGAAAAGAGGCCGCTTCTTGATATCAAAAGCGTGATCGGCTCCAATGAGCCTGTCTAAGGTATCCTGCTGGGATGTCAATGTTGGCTTCAAAGCGAATCTCCCTTTTTTTCTTACTGTTCCCTTAGAAGAATCTGGGTATTCAAAAAAACTTTAACTTAATTTTCGAAAGGAAGCCTTTCTATGTGTAATCGAAGAGTGTGGTTCAGTTGCGTTTTACTGCTTCTGTACCTTTTGGCTTTCTCTTTTTCGGCAATTGCCGCGCCTGCGGAGGGTCAGAACCGTTTGCCGCAGGAATCACAGGAGGGAGGAGGGAATCCTCCGGAGACCTCTTCCACGGGAAACGTGTCTCCTCCTCAAAATACATCTCAAAATACCACCGCGCCTGAAAATACCACTGCTAATTCCCAAAAGGTAGCCCTTTCGGTGTCGGTTTCTTCCGCTGAAATGGGAAGTGTTTCGGTTTCTGTTGACGGAAAAACCGAGAATCTGGATCTGGGGCAGATTTCTCCCGGCTCTACCGTGGTTCTGACTGCCACTGCCAAAAAAGGATTCGATTGGAAGGAATGGGCCTGCAACGATTCTTCCATTTCACTTTCCGAGGAACAAATTTCCTCTCCCGCTCTTACCTTTGTGATGCCGGAAAAGAATGTCAATTTGACCGCAGTGTTCCAAAAAGAGGTGTTTTACCGTCTTTCTGTGGAAAAAAATGATATCTACGGCGAAAGCTATATAGTCAGCGGAAAAGCAGAGTTTAAAAAAGGGGAAGAAGTAAAGGTGGATGCAACTCCCTATGATGGCTTTCGCTTTGTGGGCTGGACGGTGACTGCCGCCACATTTAAGCTCACCCCGGAGCAAACTGAAGATGCCACCCTTTCCTTTTTAATGCCCGAGGAAAATGTCACCCTCACCATGAACTTTGAACCCATCACCTATTACTTTGAGGTGAAGACAAAGGGCGAGGGAAAAGTGGAGGTGCAAGATAAAAAGCCGAATCCTGCCGGAAAATATGAGTGCACTGTGGGAGAAAACATTGTACTCTTTGCCGAAGCCGGCGAGGAGTTCACCTTCGTGGGCTGGACCGGAATGAACGGTGCTGGCTTTTCCGATCCTTTGGCAGCGGATACTACCTTGACCTGTCCAGCTTCC
The DNA here is from genome assembly GCA_045541915.1 of Eubacteriales bacterium. Classification (GTDB taxonomy): domain Bacteria; phylum Bacillota; class Clostridia; order Oscillospirales; family SIG627; genus RGIG5579. The sequence continues at coordinate 73,492 of JAZQJZ010000012.1, read as the reverse complement.
GATTTTACCATTACCGCCAATTTTGCAGCTACCTTCGCTTCTCTTACCATAGCCTCATCTGACGGAGGAAGCGTCTCTCCTACGGAAGGAACCTTGAATTGGGGTGTGGAGACCATTTATGAGCTGATTGCCGTTCCCGAGGAAGGATTTGCCTTTTCTCATTGGGAATGTAGCTCTGAAAAAGGCAAGTTCGAAAACGAAAAGGATCCTTCTACCAATTTTACAATGCCAAACGAGGACTGCACGGTCACGGCCTTCTTTGTGAAAGGCGGCTATACGCTGACAGTGGAAGAATCTGTGGGAGGCACTGCCACCGGTCTGGAAGGAACCTATGAAATGGGAGCGCAGATCACCGTTTCCGCTATGCCCAGAAAAGGGTATGTTTTTTCCCGGTGGAGCTGCTCGGATCCCGATGCCATTCTGGATCCGACAAAAGCAGAAACGCTTGTGATTATGCCGGGAAAGGACGTGACCGTAACCGCCATTTTTGTTCTTTCCACTGTGGTGGGGGATGTGACCACCGGGCCCCATGATGCCATGGATTCCGACCCCTTCCCGTGGCTTGCGCTTCTGGTGGTGTTTTTCCTTTCCGCCATTGCTATTTGCCTCATTGTGGTTCGTGAAAAATACAATCTTTCTTATCTCTATCTGATCCGGAAATGGTTCCGGAAAAATATGTGAAAAATCCCGTTTTTTTGCAAGTCGCCGAAATTTTTCGGCGACTTGTTTCCTTTTGTGATAATGACCATAAAAGAAAAAGCAAGTTTGTTGATATTTTTTGAACTTTTTTCTTGACTTAGGCGGCTTCCATCGGTATAATAAAAGTGTATAAATAGGAAAGCTATAGCCATATCTTTTGCTTTTCCTTACTGCACCATAACTGTTTTCAGGAGGAACAACCATGCAAAACAAAAAATTGCTTTCTGTTCTGTTGGCAACGCTTTTGTTGTGTACCTGTGTTGCAGGTATGCTCTTTTTCAACGCCAATGCAGCAGATGCGCCCATTCAATGGACGATTGCAAACGCGAACGATGACGCAGCGGATGCAACGTTTCCTACTCTCCAGGCAGCCTTCGATTCCATTGGAGACAATACCACCTGGAACAATGGACGTTACCTCTATATCAAGATTACTTCCACGGACGATCAGTCTGTTACGACTGACGCCAATGGAATTCTCTTCGGTTTGGAGACTCAGTTCAGACAGGACGGTACGAGACTCCCCATCGTCATTGAAGGCGGTACCCTTGCGCCCAACTTCAACTCTACCGATGTAGCCTGTGCCAACAGCTACACCTTTAAGGACTTGAAGTTTGCCATTGGTGCGCTGGATCTCAACTTCTATGCCGGTTCCGGTATGGTTGAGTTCAATTCGGTCGATCTTGGCGCTACCAATAATGGTGTTGCCAACCTCTTCGGCGACAACTTCACCGCAAGAGCTTTTGCTGGTTGGGATGCCGATAAGATCGCTGTTAATAGCGTTCAGAAGTATCACGACGAAACCGGCACCGAAGCAAAACTGATTTCCACCGGCATCAAGCTTTCCGGTACTATGGCATATGGCTTTGACCGTGGAACGAGTGAAAACGACTACTTTATGGCTGCAAAGAAGGGCTTGGTTTCCGCTGCCGGCTGGACCGATTCTGCTTGGGTCGGCGCAACGGGAAGCGATCTGGTTACCGCTGTCAACACCAGCGTCAGCTTGACTCTGGATGGCGAAGGCGATGACAAAACTTCCTCTGCACCTTTGAAGGTGACCGGGCTTGTTGTTCGTCCTTATTTTGCCAACACTCCCGTTTCTGAAGTGATCTATACTTTGAAAGGCGGCACAGCTATCATTGGCGCAAGAAATGTGGGTATTACAGAGTATAAAAACAGCTCTGCATATAATCCCCATAAGGATGAATATCGTGCTCCGTTTGATTATGTAGCAAAATTGCATGGCGGCTATATTGCCAACATTTACATTGGTGCTCAGTATACCAACATTGACGGAAGAGTTACCACCGAGTTGGGTGGATACTTCCAGGCTGCCGGTAACGTTCGCCCTGACGCCTCTACATACTGCAAAATTTCCGGTGTTGCCACTGCGAAAATTCTGGCTGAGGTGGACGGCAATGCTGTATGTCCCACAATGGGTAACAACTCCGGCACCCTTGGTAACCGCGGTATTTGCGGACATGGCGCCAGTGTGGTTGCTAACTATAACTACATTGCTGCAGGAGCCGATCTGACTCACAAGGCATCTTCCTCCAGCAACAATGTGCCCTTCTTCGGCTCTAAGAATCCCCCCAATGGTCCTGTTTACAACTATATTGGCGCAGGTGCAACTATTACGGACTTTTACGGTATTCAGGGTGCAAGCACCCATACTGTTCACAACGTGATCGGTACCCCGGGTGGCGAGGCTGTTGCCATTACCAACTTCACCAGCGGCTCCTCTTCTGATGCACCTGATCTTTCCATTGAAAATACAGTCTACGGCCTTACCGGCAACTTCTGCGGCTCTGCGAAAAATGCCGCTTCCGTTGTCAATCATATTTATGCTGTTCCCTCCGGCACTCTCACCTTCATCGGCGAAGTGGAAGTAGGCGATCTTACCAATAATATTTACTGTAGCTTGCCCGGCGCTTACGATGCCAGCGGCTCCGCCACTGTCACCGGCGATATGACTACTTATATTGAGGCCGATAACAAGGAAATTACCATCAACGGTGCTTTCAGTGGTCTGAAATCCGGCAGCGCAGACAATGTTTCCAATACCATCAAAACCATCGGTACCGGTAAAGTTACCATCAAAGGTTTTTACTACGGTAGCCAAGCCAATATTTCCGGTAACCTTACCAACACCTTCGAGGGCACTGCCTCTGCCGGTGCTTTGGACCAGGCAAAGGGTGTTAAGGTGATCAATGACTCCTCCTGTAGCATCCTTGTGGATGGCAGATTCCTGGGTGCAAACGGAACCGTTGGCGGCAATTTGACCAATACCATCACCGGCGCCCATCTGAAAAACTCCACCGGTAGCAGCAATCCGGCGTATTTCACCACCAAAGCAGTTGGTGGAGATCTAACTTCCACCCTGATCAACACCAGAGTAAATGGCCGACTTTATAACAACGGCGGCGCCGTTGGCGGAAATTCCACCATCGACCTTGTGGGATGCACATACATTGGAGACCGTTTCTATGGAACCGGTTCCACCTCCTTGATCAGCGGTGACCATACCGTCACCTTCCGCGCCCATGAAAGCGATCCTGGACTGGCGCCTTACATCAATTCTTCTTCCAGCGGTACCACCTTTAACGGCCCGGTAGACGGAAATATCACCACCAATATTTATGCCGGTTATTTTGTGGCCTACCAGGGAATGAACTATAATAATCAGGTACTTACACAAGCTGATTGCGTCACCAACAATATCACCGGCGGTACTTTTGAAGGTGAATTCCATAGCATCAGAACCGCCTATAGTGCGCCCGGCGCAATCGTTGTCAATAACGTTTCCGGCGGTACCTTTAAGAAAACATTCTACGGTGCGAATACCAACTCAAGCAACTATACCGCAACGATTGAAGTTTTGAATAATATTTCCGGCGGCACCTTTATGAAGGACTTTGTCGGTGTTCACACCGGCGGTAAATCCGGTTTTGTTTACCAGGGCAATGTTACCAACCTTCTTTCCGGTGTTACCATCAACGAAGCATTCTACGGTGGTACCAACGTAGTAGACGGAACGGTCAGCAATATTCTTGACAATTGCCAGATCGGAACCTATTACTATGGCTCTGCCGGTGCTACTTCGGTTCACAACTCTATCAACAATTGCCAGATCGGCTCTTCCGACCTCTTCAATGATCTGGGTGGCAGCTATATTTGCTTCTTTGGTGGCAATGGCGATGCAGATTCTCCCGATGGCCATATTTCCACCACTTTCCACAACACCGATATCCTCGGATGCCTCAGCGGCTCCGGTGCAGCTTGCACTGGCGATGTTTCCACCATTTTCATTGCTGAAAATAAGAATGTGACCATCAGCGGTAATGTATTGGGAACCTCCGGCACGGCAAGTCGAGTAGACAACTATTTTGAGGTTCGCGGCAATTCTGCAGTTACCGTTGGCGGGGCTTATTACGGTACCGGCGGTGCTGTGACGGATAGCGTTCAGAACCAGATTCTGGTGGAATCTGCCGATGCTTCCTTTAATCTCAAAGGAAACTTCTTCGGTTCCGGCAACTTTAATGTTGCCACTCAAACCAATCCCACGGCAGTTTATAACTACTTGAGCGGTATTGCTATCATTGGCGAAGCAGAAGGTTGGCCCACGGCGGTATCTACCAACTTTACCGTTGGCGGTAAATTCTATGGTACTGGCTCCGGCGCCACCATCTCCGGCAATGTTTACAACGGTCTGACCGGTGTTCACATTACCCCTGCCTCCACTACCAGAAATGATATTTCCTACGGTGCATACTGCACAGTAAACGGCGATGTTGAAACCTACTTTAAGAATTGTATCATCACCGCCAGCTTCTACGGCAATAGCGCTACTGTAAACGGTAGCTTGACCAATACCTTCAGCGGTGCAACCCGTTTCTGCACCTTGTCCAACCACGACGGTCAGTTCCGTGGTACCGGTTCAACCGTAAAAGCTCAGCTCTATAACAATATTCTTGAAGAAGACGGCTATACCCCCTTGTTTGACTGCGGACGTGTTTCTATGAACCACGGTGCGGTCAACGGTGTCATTGAAAACGTGATCCAGGGCGGCTATTTTGCACGTAACTCCACGGTTTGGGGTGAAAACCAGAACCCCGCTACTCTTACCATCAACAGAGTTTATGGCGGTATTTTTGATACTGCATTCTACGGTGCCAGAACCAACTGTCCTAATATGGAGGTTCAAAACCATATTGAAGGTGGTACCTTCCGTACCGAATTCTTCGGTTCTACCGGTGCAAAGTCGGTTTATAACTATATTACCGGCGGCGACTTTAATATTTTCCATGCCGGAAGCTGCGATGCAAAGAAAGCAGATGGCGAAATCGAAACCATGATCCACGGAGGTACCTTCAAGACCTTCCGCGGCACCGGTTTGGGTAAAGTAACAGGCGATCCCAATCGTTTGAATGAAGACGGTTACTTTGCAGTGCGCCTCTTTGTCTATGGTGGCTCCTTCAACTACGAAGGCGATAGCTCCACCCGTGGCACTGCTTTCTATGGAACCAATGCTTCTGTTCACTCTGTCAGAGTGGAAGTGATCGAATCTTCCCGTACTACCACTGCATACGTTGACGGTGCACCCTATTTTAACAATTCCCACTTCTATGCAACGCATGGTACTGTCACGGCCAACGCTTCTGTGAGAATGATCGGCCTTGGTTCTGACGATGAAGGCAATCCTTGCTACCTGCGCACCCACCAGCTCCATGCCATTTACGGCGATGTAGGCGGCAATGTTGATGTATTCCTTATGAACTACAATGCCGGCGGTATGTCCAGAGTGATCCAGGGCTCCGTTGGTGGCGATGTCAATGTTGATATGCAAAACTCTTACATTGAATCCAACTTCCGCGTTGTTTCTGGTTATGCCGATTCCGATAAGAACGATACCGTTGGCGGCAATGCCAATATCAGAATTGGTGGTAGCATCATCAAAGCAGATACCTTCCTTTGCGGAAACCTGGTTTCCGGTGATCTGGACATTGAGATCTACGGATTAACGCTCAAAGACAATGAGAAAACCACTGACGCAAACGAAGCTCACCTGTATCTTGGTACTGCAACCGCAACGGTCGGCGGCGATCTGAATGTGCTTCTTGAAGGCGTGAATGAAACCGTTTGGTATATCGGTCAGATTAAGAGTGTTGCCGGTACCGCTACCACCGACTTTAGAAACAGCACCACCGGATTTGATTTCAAAGCCTTTGCCGGTGTTGCGAAGGGTGACGTTGTAAACAACATTGAGTATTCCGTCCTTCATGGAGAATATGTCGGCGCATTCGGCACTGTGGAAGGATCTGTTACCAATAACATTTCCGGCTCCTATATCATCGGTAATTACTACGGTGCAGACGCTACTGTTCAGGATTCTGTTGTCAACAATCTTTCTAATTACGCTCAGGTTGATTTCTTCTATGGCGGCGGTAAGACAGTTGGCACCGGTGCAGCCATTATCAATACCATCGATGGCGCCAGTGTTGGCGAGTTCTGTGGATCTTCTGCCATGGGAACCGATGCTTCCGCTGTGACTGAAGTATTGAATGAATCCGGTATTTTCGGAACTGCAAGGAATGCTTCTGAATTTGCCACTGTCACCGGCGAAAAGAAACTGTCTCTCACCGGCAAAATTTACATTGGTTCTGAAACCAACATTGTTGCAGATCACTTGGATGATGTTGACCTTGCTCAGACCGTGAGCTGGTCCACCGGTGTGGTACAGTTGACTGCTCCCATTGCGTTCAAGGACGAAGTGAAGGGCACCAACTCTGATTCCTATGTAGAGGGCTTTGCAATCATTGATACCTCTGACGGAGAAACCGTGAAAGTGATCGGCTTTAGAACCGAAAGCGAAAAGATCCTGGCTTCCTTGAGCTTGGATGAGCGCATTTCCATCAACCTCTGGCTGCCTAAGCAGACGGTGGATTCCTTCATCAATGTATTCGGCGGTTTCTATGAATACAAGGTGACCTTGGATAACAACGGAACTCCCGTTGTCATCGGTCAGGGTACCATTTCCAAGACCAGCAACGCAGATGCAACTCATATCATTGATGGCATCATCCACGAGTACTACGTTGTTTCTCTCTCCGGTATTGGAGCAGGCAACTTTGCAAGCAATATTCACTTTACCGGATCTGGATTTGATTTTGTAAGTTCCATTCTGGATATGGCACAGGCAGGTGCTCAGGACTATGCCGGTACCGATGCCGAAGCTGTCTTCCAGGCAGTGTATGACTACGGTGCAGCTGCTTCCGATCTGCCCCTCAAGTATGACCACTTGATCGGCTATACCACCGATGGCGTTGCCTCTCCCGAAGTTGCTCTCGGTTCCCAGCAGAAGCTCAGCGCATTCCGTATCGACGCTCTCATGGGCGATGCTGTGGGGCTGCGTTTGACCGCCAATGCAAACGGAGTGAACTCTGTCAGCCAGATTGCGCTCAAGCAGGACGGCAAGACTTTGAAGCAGGGAAGAGATTATACTGTTTCCCTTGCCGGAGGAAAGGTTACCATTGAGATCTTCTTTGGTGCCGACTATATGAGCACTGATTATGCGTTTACCGTTACGGCGGACGGCGGCGAGGCCATTACCATTACCACCAGCGTGGAACGCGTTGTGGCTGAAATCGTGAAGAGCGATCCCGCAAACGAAAAGGCTGTTGCTCTTCTGGTTTACATCCAGACGATCAAGGACTATAAATTCTAATTTGAGTGTTTCTTGAAACAATTGAAAACTCCTATGGCAGTCAAACTGCCATAGGAGTTTTTTTGTAAAATTCTGATTATTCTGTCTTTCCCGATCCGATGCAAATTATTGTATATTTTAGAAAATAAATCCTAAAAAAACAATGATTTAACTTCATTTTTTTCCTCAAAAAATGTAAGAAAATGCATAAAAAAATCCATTGACAAACAGGGAGAAAAGATTACAATCAAATATGAAGAGAAAGGGGGAATTTTTGTGATTTCCTGTACTGAATTTATTCCGGCCTACAGTGAACTTTTTTGGTTTTTGGATGAAAACTATGGGGGTCACAAGGAAGTTGAGCGCTTTTGGGAATATCTTTTTAAGCCAGATGGAAAAGGGATCCCCCTGATCAATTATGCCAAAAAGGAAGGCCTGGTCGGCTGCTGGAAATATTGGAAAGAAACCCTCACAGAGGAAGCGGCAGATGTCACTAGGTATATGAATGAAAAGGCCGGCTGGATTCACAGCCATTGCCATCATTGCCCCTCGAAAGGCCGCCTTTTGGAGTATGAAAAAACCATTGGCCTAAAGCCTTATTATGACTATTGCGGACACTGTGATTATTACCGTGCCTCACTGGAGGAGGTGGGTCTCACCTGGATTCGGAATCACATCGATGTTGATCAGGCCAGCTGCCGCAGTGTGATTTATGACCCGAAGATATTCAAGGGTGTGATGGTAATGGATGAAAACGTCGTGAAGTTGGAGATTCGCTCAAAGGATCATGAGTATTTTCACCCCGGTTTTCACAGTAGCATGGACCGCGGTCTGTTCTATATTCTGGATCACTATGGAAAGAATGCTTTGAAGGCGTATTTTCATCGCTTCGTGAAAAATGTGTATTGGCCCGTTCTGGAAGAAATGAAGCAGGACCCTCTGGGCGCCATTGAAAGAAAGATTCGTTCTACTTATGAATCGGAAAAAGCTCTGGATGTGCTTTCTCTTGAGAATGACGGTAAGGTTCTTTCTGTCCGTGTTTCCTTTTGCCCGGCTGTCAAGTACTTGAGGGATAAGGGCTTGGAAGTGCACCCGTCCTTCCGCTATTCCACGGAATATGTGATGGAAGCACTATCAGAAATGGCAGGCCTTTCCTTCTCGATGGATTCCTACGATGATGAAACAGGCGCCGCATCTTATCGCTTGATCAAATAACAAAGGAGAATATCAGATGGATCAGCTTTATGCAGGCTTTGGTCGTACCAACATCACCCCAATGATGGGAATCAAAATTTCCGGCTACTATAAAGAGAGAATTTCCGTTGGTGTATTGGATGAATTGGAAGCCAGTGCACTGGCTCTGGCCCTTGGAGAAAAAAGAGTTGTTTTCATCTCCTTGGATCTTGCCGGAGTAAAGCAGAATCAATTAAAAATCATTGTGCAACACGTGATGGATCAAACCGGCCTTTCCAAGGAGGAGATCTATGTTGCTGCAACCCATACTCATACAGGCCCTGTGATCAGCATCGCAGAAGAGGACAAGTTGGAGCGTGAGTATTTTTCCTTCCTGGCTCACCGCGCCTCTGACGCTGCAAAATTTGCTTTGGATGACTTGAAAAAAGCCAAAATGGGATTTGGAATTGGAACTGCTCCCAATGTGGCTTTTGTCCGTCGCTTCCGTATGAAAGATGGAAGCATTCGTACCAATCCAGGTGTGAACAATCCCGATATTCTGGCACCCATTGGCGATGTGGATGAAAGAGTCAACGTTCTCCGCTTTGATCGGGAGGGAGCCGAATCTCTGGTTTTGGTGAACTTTGGAAACCACCCCGATGTGGTAGGTGGATGTAAGATCTCTGCCGATTGGCCCGGCCTTCTCCGCAGAACGGTGGAACGGAGCATTGTGGATACCAAATGCATCTTTTTCAACGGAGCTCAGGGCGATATCAACCATGTGAATATCCATCCCAAGGAAGGGGATTTCAACGGAATGTTCGTGGATTTTGATGATGTTTCCCGCGGTTATTCCCATTCTCAGCACATTGCCAATGTTGTTACCGGCGCAGTGCTTCAGGTTTATAACAAAGTAAAATATACCCCCGTGGATCATCTTTTTTCTGCGCAGAAGCTGATCCGCGTTCCTTCCAACCAACCGGAGAAGGAGGATCTTCCGGAAGCAAAGCGCATCCATCAGATGCACCTGGATGGCCGTGATGACGAATTGGGCTATCAGGGAATGATGCTGACCACTGTGGTGGCAAGAGCCGCCCGTATGGTACGGCTGGAGCACGGACCGGAATATTTTGAAATGACCCTTTCCGGTGTCCGGATCGGCCCTGTGGCGCTGATCGGCATCCCCGGCGAACCTTTTAACGGTATCGGTAGAGCCTTGAAGGAAACAAAAGGCTATGAATTGGTGCTTCCCACTTGCTGCACCAACGGCTACGAGGGATATTTCCCCATGCAGGAGGCATACGACGAAGGCGGCTATGAAGCCGGAAGCTCGAATTTTAAGGCAGGTGTAGCAGAACTGATCATCCGCGAAGGACAGGATCTGCTTTCCCAAATGAAATAAGAAAATTTGAAGTATTAATAGAATTGGAGAAAAGTAAAAATGGAACTGAAAAAAGGCTTTTACACTGCACTTGGAACCCCCTTGGATGAAAAGGGAAATCTGATCCCGTCTTCCCTGGAAAAACATATTGAACAGCAGATCCAGGCTGGCGCATCCGGTCTTCTTTTGATGGGAAGCATGGGCATTGAAGCATTTGTTACCAATGCTGCCTACAAAGAAATTGTGAAGGTTGCAGTTGCTGCAAACCGAGGCAGATTGCCACTTTTTGTCGGCGCAATGGATACCTCCATTGCAAAGGTAATGGAAAAGATCGATCTGATCGGCGATGTTGAAATAGAAGGCGTTGTGCTTACCACCCCCTTCTATAGCGGAGTGAATGATGAGCAGATTGTAAACTTCTATACCGGAATCGCAGACCGTTCCAAATATCCCATTTATCTTTACGATCTTCCCACTGTTACAAAAGCCAAGATCACCCTTCCGATCGTTCAGAAAATCATCTCTCATCCCAATATTAAGGGAATTAAAACCGCTGACTGGCAGTTGATCCACGCCATTGGAAGAGCGTTCCCCGAAGCAAACTTCCAGTGTCTTTACAGTGGACTTGACACCTTTGATTATGCCAATATGATGGGAATCACAAAGAATCTGGACGGTATGTTCAGTTGCACTCCCGCCAACGGAAAGAAAATGTATGAATGTGTAGCCGCCGGCGATTTGGTAGGCGCTCGCAAGTATCTTGATAATATCCTGCTTATGCGTGATACCATGCTGGCTCATGGCTTGATGTATTGTTTCTCCTATTGTATGGGTCTGTTGGGCTGCCCGGGTAATTACCACCAGGATTACTGCACTCCCATTACCGATGAGGCCAAAAAGGTTATGGAAGAAACCATGAAAAAGATCGGTGAGATCTAAATCAAAACAAAAAAGGACACTCACGAAAGTGAGTGTCTTTTTTTATAGCACGATCTCTTCTCCGCCATCCAATTCCGGATCGTGGGTCACCACGATCACAAGTGCCTTTTGGGAAAGATCATGAATGGCTTTGATGACCAGGCTTCGATTTTCCGGGTCTAATTCCTTTGTGGGCTCGTCCCAAAGAAAAATATCACCGCCGTAGTAAAGGGAACGGGCGATGGCACCGCGCTGCTTCTGTCCGCCGGAAAGCTCGTCCGGGTATTTATCCGCGCTTTCCAGCAGTCCGAAACGGGTAAGCAATGCATTGGCTTTTTTCTCATCCCGATCCTGCTTTACAAGAAAAAGGTTCTCTTTCAACGTGAGAAACGGTGCCAGACGCGCTTCTTGAAATACAGGGGAGGTGATACCGTTTACTTCGATTTCGCCGGAATCCGGTTTTTCCAGCCCCAAAATCAATCGCAACAGAGTGGTTTTTCCAATGCCGGATTTTCCACGGATCAAAAACAGTCCTGTTTCAGGGAAGGATAGGGTAATGTCGGTCAAAACCGGAGTGTCAAAGGATTTTGAAATATTACTTATTTTCAGCACGGTGACCTCCTTTCTTTCCCTCTAAAAGGAAGAAAAACAGCTTTTCCAGGAGAATGCTTAATATGATGATGGAAAGGGTCCATGCATACAGATCCACCGTCTCAAGATAAAGCTTGGCATTGTAGATCATTTCCCCAATGGAAACATTGGGCAGAGCCAGAACCTCAGCCGCAACCCCGGCCTTCCAGGCAAGTCCCATACCGGTTTTGGCCGCAGAAAGCACAAAGGGAAACACCTGCGGCAGATCGATCCGCCAAAGGGTTTTCCATTTGCCAAATTGAAAAGCCTTTGCCATTTCCCCAAGTCTTCCGTCTCTTTTCTGAAACCCCAAAAGGGTATTCTGCCAGATAATGGGCAGTACCATCAAAAGACTGATAAATCCCGGAACACTGTCCCGCTGGATCCAAAGGATCACAACCAGAATAAAGGAGGCGACGGGAGTTGCTTTGATAATGGTCATCACGGGAAAGATCAGTGCATTTAGAATTCTGGAATGAAAAGCGAGAAATCCAAGAACAAAGCCCAATATCACTCCTGCAAGAAAACCGGAAAAAATACGAATCAGGGAGGTCCAGACAGTAATATAGAACTGACCGGAGAAAAGAAGCTCCCACAACCGACGGAGCACCTGTATGGGCGAGGGAAGAATGAATGGAAGATCAACCTTTTCGGATACCAAAAACCAAATCAGAATCCAAAACAGAAGGGCGGCAAGCTGTGCCACCCCCCAAAGCAATTCTCTTTTTTTCATCGTGCGTAGTAAAAGTCGTCAGCGGGAAGTGCGTTTCCAACAGAATTGGGAGCGGCTTCGAACAAAACTTCCAGACACTTTTTCACACCGGATTTCATCTTTTCCCCTTCCAGGAAGGTGATGTTGCATCCGGGAAGAGCTTTTTTTGCAATGGCCTCTTTTGCCAGAATACCGACATCCACAATGTACTTAGAGCCTTGTTCCGGATTGGTATTCACCAAATTCTGGCTGGCATTGTAGTCATCAAGAAATGCGGAAACCACGGCAGGATGATCCTTGATAAAGGCTTTTCTGGCAATGAAAACACCCTGAATCAAGGTGTTGTCCTCACCGGCGACCTTGTTCCATTCTTCGGTCATATCCAACGCAACACGGAATTTTTCGTTGGATGCAAGTACAACGGAAACATTGGGTTCAGGAAGCATTCCGATGGCATAAAAATCGTTGGCCAAAAAGGTTGCAAGCTCGGTATGATCAGCAACAAAGTTCAGCGTTACATCCTGATCGGGATCAATTCCGTTTTCCTTTAAAACATAGCGAAGTACATATTCGGGTGTAGAGGCCTTGCCGGTGGCGTAAATGGTTTTGCCCTTTAAATCTGCCACAGAGCTAACGCTCTCGCCGTTTTCCAGCATATAAAGAACACCCAGGGTGTTGGCACAAAGCACTTCTACCTGTCCTTTTGTCTTAGCGTAAAGAGTGGAGGCTAAGTTAATGGGAACTGCGGCAATGTCACATTCGCCTTTTATCATAGCGGCGCCAATATTGGAGATTTCAGAACTGTTGACCAGCTCTGCTTCATAATCCACCTTATTTCCGCTGCCTTCGGCGTCGTTGTGGAGAAGGGCGGAAAGACCCATTCCGGTAGGCCCTTTCAGCGCCATCAAGCGAATGGGGGTTTTGTCGGTCAGAACCTCTCCCTTGGTTTCAGTCTCTTCCTTGGTTTCGGTCTCTTGGGTAACCAAGGTCAAAGCTTCTTCTGTTGTGGTGGCCTCGCCCTCCTGCGCACAGGCGCAGAGCGTCAAAAGGGTGAGAAGTGCGAGCATAGCAGCAAAAAATCGTTTCATTGTCTTTTTCCTTCTTTCTATTGTTCTGTTTTTGCTTTTATTTGAATTCGGCAAGGTGAGAGAGGGAAAGAATCCGGATTCTCTTGCCTTCTCGATCAATTAGCCCATCCGATTCCAGCTTTTCCAAAGCGCGGTAAAGACTTGCTCTTCCCAGATTCAGGCTCCGGGCAAGGGAAGCGTACGAACGAAAACCTGACACGCATCCTTCTGAATCGGCGTTTTGCACCAAAAAACGAGCCAGGCTCTTTTCTGCTGAGGGAGCGGTAAAGGAAGCGATTTTTTTCGAAAGAAAGCGGATCCGCCCGGCAAGGAATGCCACCAGCGCCCCTCTCACATTACGGTCTTCCCAAAGGGGATCCAGATCCTTCTCATCAATGAACAAAACCGAGGTTTCTCCGTGGGGAAAAAGGAAGGTATCTGCCGAAGCCTGGGAATATAAAGAGGATACACCGAATAAGCTTCCGCCGGTTAAAAGATTGAGGAGCGTTTTTTTGTCCTGGGAAGAATAAACCTTCACACTTCCGCTCAAAACAATTCCCACTCTTCCGCAATTGTTTACCCGAAAGGGAATTGGCTCGCCTGAAGAAAAGCTTTCCTTGTAAGCATTTGCTTTCTTTAGGAGTGACGGTAATTTTGCCGGATCGCTTTTGGCGAACAGGGGGCATTTTATTACCGTTTCCATCGCCATTTTGTTCAAAATAAGGCACCTCCGAAAACTGTCTCATTTGGTACACTTTATTATACCGCGAGCCACGGATTCTGTCAATCATTTTGCCAAAAAACTTGAAAAAATATGCCGTTCTATCTTGTCATTTTCGCTTTTTTGGTGTATAGTAATTACATCCAAACTGAAAGCAAAGGAGTTTTGTTTATGTCCATGAAGTTGAGCACTGAATTTTCTGCGCCCTTTTATTCTGAAAAAGAATATGAGGCCATTGTTCCGGAAGCAAAAAAAGCACTGGAAACGGTAAAAGAAAGTTATGCCAAGGGGGAATCTCCTCTCGGCTGGTATACTCTTCCCGAAGATTATGATAAGGAAGAGTTTAATAGAATCAAGGAATGTGCTGCTCGCATCCGCAAAATGTGTGATGTATTTGTTGTGATTGGTATTGGCGGCTCTTATCTGGGCGCCCGTGCTGCCATTGAGTTTTTGCAGGGCAATTTCCACAATTCGCTGAGAGAGGACGGCCCCGAGATCTATTTTGCCGGTACCAGTGTTGACGGCGACTATCTTGCCGATCTGCTGAAGATCTGCGAAGGAAAAGAAATTTGTGTCAATGTCATTTCCAAGTCCGGCACCACCACCGAGCCTGCCATCGCCTTCCGCGTTTTCCGCGAGCTGGTTGAGAAAAAGTATGGCAAGGAAGAAGCCAAAAAGAGAATTTTCGTCACCACCGATAAGAATGTAAAGCCCGGTACTCTGAAGGAGTTTGCAACCCAGGGCGGTTATGAAAGCTTTGTAGTTCCCGGTAACATCGGCGGTAGATATTCCGTCCTCACTGCCGTGGGACTTCTTCCCATCGCTGTCAGCGGCGCTGATATTGATGCCATGATGAAAGGCGCTCTGGCCGCTAAGAATGAATTCGATACCTTTGAAATTGAAAATAACATTTGTATGCAGTACGCTGCCATTCGTAACCTCTTCTATCGCAAGGGAAAGAAGTTTGAAATGTACGCTTCCTATTCTCCGGCTATGGAGCTGATGGGCGAGTGGCTCAAGCAGCTTTACGGCGAATCCGAAGGCAAGGATGGAAAGGGTATTTTCCCGGTATCCGCTATTTATTCCCGCGATCTTCACTCCCTGGGTCAGTATGTCCAGGAAGGCGAGCGCACCATGTTTGAGACGGTTTTGGAAATCACTTCTCCCAAGGTTGATTTTGCCATCCCGAAGGCTGAAACCGATATGGACGGCCTTGGTTATCTGGAAGGCAGAAATATGGACTTTGTGAATAAAAATGCGTTCCGTGGCACCGCTCTTGCTCATCAGGACGGAGGTGTTCCCACCGTTGTTCTGGCTCTGGAACAGGCAGACGAGAAAAATTTCGGTTATATGGTCTATTTCTTCGAGCTGGCTTGCGCCATCAGCGGCTATATGCTACAGGTAGATCCCTTCAACCAGCCCGGTGTAGAGGCCTATAAAAAGAATATGTTCCGTCTTTTGGGCAAACCCGGATATACAAAATAATAGAAAGTTTTCTTCTCCTCTTGGTATTTTTTCACTAAATTTTCAATTTCCTGAAAAAAGCGGAAAAATTCTATTGCAAGTTTGTTAATAATATGGTAATATATTCTCACAAGAACAGATCGCTTTGATCTGGAAAGGACGGTTTTTAATATGTTAAAATTAATCATCGGTTTAAAGGGCAGCGGTAAGACCAAGCATCTCATCGAACTTGCCAACAAGGCTGTGGAAATCTCTCCCGGTAATGTGGTCTGTATCGAAAAGTCCAATAAGCTTATTTTTGATGTGAATCATAAGGTTCGTCTGGTGGATACCGAGGCGTATTCCGTTACCAATGCGGAGCAGCTTTACGGTCTGGTTTGCGGCATTCTGGCCACCAACTATGATGTGAAGGATCTGTTCATCGATTCTTCTCTGAAAATCTGTGGCGACGATGTTGCTACCTGGGTGGAATTTATCGGCAAGCTGGATAAGCTCTGCGCCAAGTATGAAGTGCAGTGCATTACCACCTCCTCCATTGACCAGGCAGATCTGCCTAAGACTTTGGAGCAGTACGTGTTCTGATATGGATTACATTGAGCTTTGTTTCTCAATGCCTCAGGAAAAGGTCGATCTTGTATCGACCTTTCTTGTTGCAGGGGGATATGACACCTTTGAAGTGTGCGATCTTTCCGACCTTTTGGAAAACGCCGGAACCATGTTCTGCGATTACATTGAAGATGATCTCTTGGAAAAGCAGTCCGCACCACCGGCTATCAAGTTTTATATGGAAACCTCGGAAAGAGATCGCGCGGAGGAGATCCTTGCATTTCTCACCGGCATTTGTTCTCAGCTTGGCTGGGAGGATGTGAAGGGTGAGATCACCCTGGTGGAAAACAGTGATTGGGACACTCGGTGGAAACAGTATTTCTATCCTTTCCCGGTAGGAGAAAGACTTTTCATTAAGCCTAGCTGGGAAGAGGTTTCTTCTGATTTGATCGGAGATCGAAAGGTGATTGAAATCGATCCGGCCGCCGCATTTGGAAGTGGAACCCACGCCACTACAAGGCTTTGCCTGGAAGAGTTGGAGCCTCGTTTGAAGGAGGGGGACCGGGTGCTGGATATGGGCTGTGGCTCGGGAATCCTTGCTATCGGCGCAAAGAAGCTTGGCGCCGGAAAAATCGTGGCAGTGGATATTGACGAAGCAGCCGTGCGCACCTCAAAAGAGAATTTCGAAAAGAACGGAATTTCTCCGGAGGATGTTACCTTAATCTGCGGCAATATTCTCACAGAAAAGGATAAATTGGAGGCAATGGGCACCGGCTTTGATTTGATCTTGGCCAATATTGTGGCACAGATCATCAAGGATATGGCACCGCTCTTGCTTTCTGCCTTAAAGCCGGGCGGCACTCTTTTGGCATCGGGTATTTTATCCAGTAGGGAAGAAGAGGTGAAAAAGACTCTGGTGGAAGCCGGCTTTTCCTATCACAAAACGCATCAGTCGGAAGAATGGGTTTTAATGGTTTTCAAGAAGTAAGGAAAATCGGAGAGAATTTTCTCTCCGATTTTGTTTGTAAAGAATGTGTAACGGGAAATAAGAAATCAAGAGCTTTTGAGAGAAAAACGAAGAAATCAAGAGATAATAATATGAAAAAATATTTTTTCTTAAAAAAGCCTTGACATCCCATCCGGGAAAAAGTATAATAACACTTGCAAATAATAAATTCGGAGGAAATGCAATGTCCACTTTTATGGCAAAAGCCGAAACCATTGAACGCAAATGGTATGTTCTCGACGCACAGGGCAAAACCCTCGGTAAGGTTGCAGCAGCAGCAGCTACCATTCTCCGTGGTAAGAACCGCCCTGAATTCACTCCTCACGTTGACTGTGGCGAGTATGTCATTGTGATCAATGCTGATAAGGCAATTCTCACCGGCAAGAAGCTGGAACAGAAAAAGTACAGATACCACACCGGTTACATCGGCGGTCTCAAGGAAATCGGTTACAAGGAACTGATGTCCAAGAACCCCGAAAAGGCTATTTTCCTTGCAGTCAAGGGAATGCTTCCTAAGAACACCATCGGCAGAAAGAGCCTCACTCGTTTGAAAGTTTATGCCGGCGAAGCTCATCAGCACGCTGCTCAGCAGCCCCAGAGCTTTGAGTTCTGATTAAGAAGAAAGGAAGAAAACCATGAATTACACTAGTGCAAAACCTTATTTCTACGGCACCGGCAGAAGAAAGAAATCCATCGCCCGTGTTCGTATTTATCCCGGTACCGGCGTGATCACCATCAATAAGAGAGATATCGATGACTATTTCGGTCTTGATACCCTCAAGCTCATCGTTCGTCAGCCCCTGGAACTCACCGGCAATATGGGCAAGTTTGATATCGTTTGCAATGTAATCGGCGGCGGTGTCTCCGGCCAGGCTGGTGCCATCCGTCACGGTATTTCCAGAGCTCTTCTTCAGGCAGATGCAGAAGCATTCCGTCCCACTTTGAAGAAGGCTGGCCTTCTCACCCGTGACCCCAGAATGAAGGAAAGAAAGAAGTACGGTCTCAAAGCAGCTCGTCGTGCTTCCCAGTTCTCCAAGAGATAAGTCATTATTTTTCAAGAGCAAAAAAATCCCGAAACCGTTTGGTTTCGGAATTTTTTTGCCATAAAAAAGCACCTTTCCGGGTTTGGAAAGGTGCTTTTTTGTTTCATGCATTATTGCTTTTTCGATTTTTTGCTTCTATAAAGGAAAAGTCCAATGGCGCCACCCAGGATCGCAACCACCAAAAGGGAAAGGATCACGGGCAAAGCATTGCTGCCTCCGGAAAGGGAAGGCTCAGCGGAAGAAGAAGGAATTGGTGTTTGGGTATCAGCGGAATCTCCACCGTCTCCCTCGCCCTGATCGGGAATTTCTTCCAATTCGGGAGTTTCCACGGAACGGTCAGCAAAATTGGCTTGAAGCGTGGTGTTTCTCGTCAAAACAAGAGTTAATTCATCGTCAAGGGATCCAACGGAGCCGGACCATCCCACAAAGAAGAAGCCTTCAGAAGGACTTGCCTTTAAGGTTACACTTTCGCCAGCTGGAAAGCTTGCAGAGTATGCAGCTGTGATTTCCTGTCCGTTTACCTTTACAACGCCACCCTGGGGAAGGGCAATGTCAAGCGTAATCTCACCGGTGATGCCTTCGGAGGCGGTAGAAACGAATTGGATCTTCTTTCCTTGTCCCTTTACATTGAAGTAAACGTAATCCGCATCGTCCTTCATATATTCGATTTCACTTGTATTCTGTCCCTTTCCGTCTTCGAAAATCACAACGGAATCGGCTGTGATTTTGGTGTAGACACCGGGAACGCGGGGAACGGCTACCAAAATGGTTTCTTCTGCCGGAGCAGTCACGGAAAGCTGATAGCCTTCGTTTCTTGCCAGTTCGATCTCAATGGCCTTATTGGTAACGGGATTTGTCACCGTACCGCTGATTTGATCCACAGCGGAGGGAAGGAAGGGAATGATGGAAGTGCCGGAATACTTTGTACCCGTGTATTCCACGCCGAGAAAATCCTTCAGCATGATCCAGGCAGGGTATCCGCTCCAGGCGTGAGAGTGAGAGCTTTGATTTTTAAAGCCTTCCCAAACCGTCTGGAAATCCAATTTCACCATAGGTCCCCAAGAGGTAACCATGCGTTTGTAAACGTATTCCTTTTGCTGGGAATTTCCGTGTTCCATAATGGCCCGGAACAGTTCGTATGTCAAAACAATACTGGTTTCCATGACGGAGGAACGGGAAATCGCTTTGATCTGTTTCTCCAACATTTTGGGTTCTGCAACGCCTACGTTGATGGCCATTGCCGTTACACCGGGGTTGGTGTCTCTGGTTCCGGAGTGATGAAGGTAAAGACCGGTGTTTTGGTTTAACAGAGTGGAGTTAATGGCTGTCCGAAGCGCCGCTGCCTTTTGGGACCAATCGGCTGCTTCTTCGTCTTTTTTCAACAAGGTCGCGATTTTGGAAAGATTGTGGAGGGAATCATAAAGGAGAAGGTTGACAACGGTGGGATGGGTATCACTTCCCGGATCATCGGGAACGTGTTTTACCATAGGATGGTCACTGATATTCCAGGCACCCTCCTCGTCTCGCAAAAGCCCATTTTTATCCAGCATTTTCAGATAGTAATTGACGTTTTTGGCTGCATTGTCATAAAATTCAGCTGTTCTCTGAAGATCACCGCTGGTGCGATAGAACTGATAGAGCATTGCGGAATACCGGAGATCCCATTCCGGAATGGAAGGCTTGTTGAACAATCTCTCGCCCGGGGAAACAAAAGCAAATCTTCCGCCTTTCTTCTGAAGGGTGGCGAAATCCAAAAGAGTCTTGTAGCTGATCTCGGAAAATTCTCTGAAGGCATAAGACATAAGCGCAAACTGAAGCTGGGAATCTGCCAGATATTGAGATTGCTCTCTGTGAGGACAGTCAACCGGCATACCGATGACATTGTTGATCTGGGTATTGATGCAGGATTGGTAAAGCTTGGTAAGAAATTCATCGGAGGAAGAGAACTGAGCAATCTGCTCCATTCCGGTGGAAGCCCATTGCACCGTCAGGTTTTCCGGCTCCAAGGTTCCGGGGAAACCGATCACTTCAAAATAACGGAAGGCCTTGTAGTCAAAGTCAGCCACAAAGGTTTCCACGCCTTCGCCGGAGAAGGTGTAATAATCGCCGTAGTTTTCGGTGGGAGAAGCGCCCTCGGATGCGATTTTGTGAGAAACCACATCTCCATCCAAATCCTCTTCATAACGAATGTAGATCTTGGTTCCGGCAGGAGCAGAAGCGGTGATCTTCACCCAGCCGGTTACAATTCTGCCAGCATCGAAAACCTGCCAGCCGGTCTCTTGCTTTCCGGCTTTTTTGGGAGTGATGTTTTCGTGTACCGCACCTTCCGGAATGTTCTGCAGTCTCATTTTCCAGGTTTTGGTCTCTTCTGCGGCGGCAACGGCATTTTTCCATTCGCCGTCGGTATAGCTAGCTTCATTATAACCGAATTTGGTCCAGGCGAGAGGATCGCCTGGCATTTTGGTAGCATCGTAATCCAACTGCATATTGGTCTTCGTGTTGTTTTGACTGGGAGTTTTGTTGGCGTAAGGAGTCTTGGAAAGTGCGCGCCAGCTTGTATCTGAAACAACCTTTTCAGTGGAACCGTCGGAATAGGTGATCTGAATCTCCGTCCAGAAGGCAGGAGAGCCATTGATATAGTTTTCACCGCCATATCCCATATATTGACAGGCGGCAGCAAAGCATACCTTGTTTTTTGAATTGCCTAAAACCTTGTCAAGCGCCGCGCCGGAAAAGGAATAGGAAAGAAAGTTTACATTTTCCGGGAGTGAGGCCGGTGCAGGAGATACATATCCGGTGATGATATTTCCGTTGATGTAAAACTTCAAGTGGTTGTGAGCGGAAGCCATAACGGAAATCGAAGAAACCGTCTTCTTTAAAGACAACTCCTTGCGAAAATAAGAGATGCTATGGTGGGTAATTTTGTCTGTACTCCAGATCCAGTCAGTGCTTGTCATATAAGTAGAATCAACCTCCGTTTTTTCTGTTATGTAGGTAAGAGCCAATGCCGGGGAGAAGGTGGGAAAAAGCATGCAAAAAGAAAGTAGAAAAAGAACGGTCTTTTTGCAAAAGATTTGAAGTGGTTTCATAATGTTACTCCCTTAAATGGTGGATCTTGATCCAAGGATCATAGAACTATTATATAGGAAAGTCATACTGCTTTCAAGTAAAAAGAAAAAACGGAAGAGATTCTCTTCCGTTTTTGTTTATTTATCCGAGGAAAGAAGAAATGAAGATCTGAAGCCCTATAACGATTAGGATCACGCCGCCTAAAATTGCAGCTTTTCCGGAAAGCTTGGTTCCGAATTTTTTTCCAAGAAAAACACCGCCCAAGCATATGACAAATGTGACCGCGGCAATGATCAAAACTGCAACAAGTGCCAACAGAAGGTCGTATTCAGCAATGGTAAATCCCACAGAAAGAGCATCAATGGAGGTAGCAACGCCCTGAACCAGAAGGGTTCCGAGCTTTAATTGCTTTTTTTCCAGACACTCACAATCGCCTTCCGGGCAGGGGCGAAGACCGTCCAAAAGCATTTTTCCGCCAATGAAAACAAGAAGTATCAGCGCGATCCAAGGGATCCATTTTTCAAAAAAACGAAAATGCTGAACAAAATTGTGCACACAAATCCAGCCCAAAAGGGGCATTGCCGCCTGAAAAAGAGCGAAAAGGGCTGCGATTTCCATCGCTTTTCTCAATTTCATTTTGGGTTCGGAAAGACCATTTGCCAAGGAAACAGAAAAAGCGTCCATGGCAAGACCGGCTCCCAGCAGAGCATTTTTAGAAACAAAAAACCAATTCATTCGGATTCTCCTTTTATCAAAAATACGCATAAAAAAAAGACTTTATGTATAGTTTTCCGGAACCATACATAAGTCTCGCAATTCAAAACAAGCCAGGTTAAAAAACCAATGTGTTGACTTGTTACGGCACACGCCGCCTGCTACTCCCTTAATGCTCACACATTATACCAATGAAAGTTAATTTTGTCAAGAAAAAAGGAGAAGCATTTGCTTCTCCTTTTGGAGCAGTTCTTTTTTTGCCTGTATCTTTGGGAACGCCGTAAGGATGCGCCGCGAAGCACTTCTCTTGAGTGGCTTTTTTGAAGAAGATGGGGGTGCCGCCAATCTGCTGGATCTTGCTGTTTGTGGCAACCAGAACCGTAGGATCAACAAAACCGTCAACGGTGACGTTTTCAAAGGTGTTTGATTCAGTATAGCATTGAAAAAAGACACTGTTAAGAAAATGCGAAAAAGTATCGGAGATCAGCGAAAATCTTTCGTTATTTTTTTCGTTGACTTGCCTTATTTTGTGGTTTATAATCAGACTATAAATACAGGAGAGATGTTCTTGAAGGGAGTTTCAATATGAGTAAGCTTTTGATCGGTTGGTCCGAGGTGAGCATCACGCCGGATCGGAAAATGGCTCTGGCCGGCCAGTTTGCGGAGCGCATTTCCCAATATGTGGAAAAACCCTTGACTGCCACAGCGATGGCAGTGGAAGCCGGTGGCGAACAGATGGTTCTGGTCAGTGCCGACTTGGTGAGCGTTAGCTTAAACCTATTGGAAAAGATCCGTGAAAACCTAGCCGGAAATGATCTTGGTCTGGATCCGGAAAAGGTGGTCATTTCTGCCATCCATACCCACACCGGTCCGGTTTATCCCCGTTTGAATCGGCTTGCTAAGGCTACCGGTAAAGGCAGCAGCTTTCGTGCCTTGTTGGAATCGGAGCTTCCTTCTGATAAGAAATATGTAGAAAGCGCACAAATTTCCAACAACCCGGATATCATATCTCCGGAGGAAACCTTTGATTTTCTGGCAGAGAAGATCACTCACGTGATCCTGGAAGCTTGGCAGAACCGCAAGCCGGGCTCCTGTGTCAATGCTTTTGGCCGCGCTGTGGTGGGAATGTGCCGCCGCGCTGTTTATTCTGACAGTTCTGCCCAAATGTGGGGTGATACCAATACCGCTGTCTTCACTGAATTGGAAGGCGGAAACGATTCCGGAATCGAATTGCTTTATGTATTTGATGACAAGAAGGAACTTGCTGGTGTGATTGCCAACCTAGCTTGCCCTGCGCAGTGCGTTCAGCACCGCCTGTTTGTTTCACCTGACTTCTGGGGAGAGGTGAAAATGCTTCTTCGCCGCCGCTTTGGTGAAAAGTTGTTTCTCTTGCCTCAATGCTCTGCCGCCGGTGACCAGTGCCCTGTTGACCTGATCCGCTGGGTGGAGCCGGAAAGCGACGTAAACGATCCCAATTTAAAGCGCAACAATCCTCCCAAGAGAAAAGCCGATCCGTCTATGTTTGATCTGGCCGGTATGAGAAAAGCTGGAAAGAGAGTGGCAAGCGAAATTATTGATGTATTCGAAGAGGGCTTGGACGAAGCATCGGACGATCTGGAATTTGTTCATACCGTTCGTTTGATGCAGCTTCCTCTTCGCCGCACAACCCTTTCCGAGATTGCTGCTGCCAAAAAAGCTATCCGTGAATATCTCCGGGACAAAGATGGAGATACGGTAGACTTTAACGATGCCGCCGCTCTCCAGGTCCACCTGGGAATCCTGCGCCGTGCCGAGGTTCAGGAATTTTTGGATGTGATCGATACTGAAGTCCACATCATAAAGCTCGGCAATATTGCCTTTGTTTCCAATCCATTTGAGCTGTTTTTGGATTACGGAAACCAGATCAAAGCCAGGAGTCTGGCAGAGCAGACCTTTATCATTCAGTTGGCAAACGGCAGCGACGGATATCTTCCCACTGCCAAAGCAGAACGGGGCGGTCACTACAGTGCATTCATTTCCAGCGGCACCGTGGGTCATGTAGGCGGCGATCAGCTGGTCCGTGAGACCTTGAAGGAAATCAGAACCTTGTTTCAAGAATGAAATATAAAGGGGAATTTTGTGAGGATGAAAATATTTAATATTTGCGATTACGGCGCAAAGGTATGCGACAAGCTTCAGACAAAAGAAATTCAAAGTGCCATTGACGCTTGCTTTTTAGCCGGCGGCGGAAGAGTTGTGATCCCCAGCGGTATTTATTTGACCGGTGGCATCCGCTTGCGCTCCAATATTCAGCTGTATCTGGAGGCCGGCGCCATTTTGAAGGGAAGCAGAAACCCCGAAGATTATTATGCCTGGACCGAGGATACTCTGGAGCCGGTGGCAATGGAAGAGATTGACCCGAGTGATCCCAAGAAAGGAAGAAGTGCTGTTTCCACCTCTCGCTGGAGCAATGGCTTGATCCGGGCCTTTGACGCCAAGAATATTTCAGTGATCGGTGAAAAAGGTGCGTTTCTTGACGGCTCCAACTGCTATGACCCGGAAGGAGAGAATCACTATCGCGGTCCCCACGGTATGAGCTTTTGGAGATGTGAAAACATCCACCTGGAGGGATACACCTTCTTTAATTCCTCCAATTGGTGCCATGCTATTTTCCAGAGCCAGAACATTACCGTGAGAAACATCAGCATTTTTGCCGGCTTTGACGGAATTGATATTCGAACCTGTGACAATGTTCTTGTTGAAAATTGCAATCTCAATACCGGCGATGACTGCGTTGCCGGCTTTGATAACCACGATGTGATCGTTCGAAATTGCACGCTCAACACCGCTTGTATGCCTCTCCGTTTGGGTGGCAATAACATTCTGGTGGAGAATTGTATTTCCGATCAGCGTCCCTTTGGCTCCCGTCTCCGTCTTTCTGACGAGGCGAAGATCAGGGGCGAACTGTCTAATGAAAGCGTTCGCCACGAATCTCATGCCCCATTCTCTTATTACTGCGATAACCGTGCGACACTTCGTAAGCCTGCAGAGAACATTGTGATCCGAAATTGCCACTTCGCCCAGGAGCACGAATTGATGCGTCTGGAATTTGACGGTCTGCACAGATGGTGCTGTAACCGTCCTCTTCGCAGCATTACCTTTGAAAACTGTACCATCTCCGACTTGACCGATACCGGTATGCTTTGGAGCAGTGAAAACGAAAAGGTGACCTGTATCTTTAAGAATACCAAGATCTCTTGCCGAGAGGGCAGAGGAGATGAGTATCTTCTGGTGGCTGGAAACTTTGAACGCCTGGTATTCGAGGATTGTATCATTGAAGGCTACAATGATCCCACCATTTTGGTGGGAACGGAAGGGGAGATCGAAGTGATTCGATCCACTCCCATCAAGCAGAAAAAGGGAACCATGGAAGAGTGCATTGCCGCCCATCCCGGCGGAATTGCAAGTCAGGACCTGGGAAAGAATTTAAATTTTAAATAAGATAAAATCCCACGCATTATGCGTGGGATTTTTTTGTGAAGCGTATTATTTTTGTTTTGTGCCATTTGTTTTGTTTTTTTGATTAATTTTTAAGGAAAGATTTTGAAAGCTGGTTTGAATGGCTCCTGCCTGGCAGGCATTTCGGCACTCTCCACAACGGATACAATCTACACTGTTTGGCGTTTTCCAAACGGGAATATCCAGTTTGCAGACCTTTTGACAAGCGCCGCACCGGAGGCACTTTGTTTGATCAATATGAAAACGGTAAACTGCAAATCGGTTAAAAAAGCCGTATATGGCACCCAAAGGGCAAAGATACCGGCAAAAGGGACGGTATATAAGGATGGAAGAAATGAGAAACACCAGAAGAAGAGAGATCTTCCATAAGTATTGGAAACCAATGGCTCCCTGCAGCTCCTGGTTTAACAGAACCAGCGGCAGACCGGCTTCCAGGGTTCCGGCCGGACAAATGTATTTGCAAAACCATGGATCTCCAATGCCAAAACCATGATGTACTACTGTAGGCAAAAGAATCACAAAAATTCCAAGGATTGCAAAACGCAACCATCGAAAACAGGCTTCTCCGGGAAGCTTGCGCAGTTTTTTGGGGAATGGAATTTTATAAAGTAGGTCTTGAAAGAGGCCAAAGGGGCATAAAAAGGCACAAATCAGCCTGCCGAAAATTGTCCCCAAAACGGTGAGAATTCCAAAAACATAAAGGGAAAGGTGATATTGTCTTTGATTTAGAACAGCTTGCAAGGCACCGATGGGACAAGAACCCAGCGCTCCGGGGCAGGAGTAGCAGTTCAGTCCGGGATGACAGAGATATTTGATCTTCCCGGTATAAATTTTACCCGTTTGAAATCCGATCAGATGTCCGTTTGAAATGGCAGTAAAAGCGCATTGAATAAGTAAGCGGATCTTTCCCGGTTGTTTCTTCTTTTTAGCCAATTCCCACACACTCCAAACAAATCTTGATTGCTTTTTCCAAAACAGCCTGATGCTCCCCCCGAAGGATTCCCAGAGTGATCATCAAGAAGCCGGCTCCCAAAAGACAAAGGGTCAATGCTCTTTGACACTTTTTCATTTTGCACTCTCCAGTAAAGCATCGATGATCTCTTTCCATTCCGCCTTGCTTCTTGCGCCAAGATAGCTCGCGCCGATCTGATTGCCTTCTTCATCCAAAAAGACAGTTTCCGGCACCGATTGCACTTGGTTCAAATAGGCCCTATTTAGGGAGGGAGAGGGTAACAGGTGCAGATAGTTTGCTCCGGTGTTTTCTGCAATCCATTCCGCCTCCGCTTTTTTCTCCGGAAGAACGGCGCCGTTTCTGTCGGCGGCATCCACCACAATGCCGATCACCTGGAAACTGTCGCCGTATTCTAAATGTAGCTCTGCCAGCTCCGGCATTTCCTTGATACAAGGATTGCAAAAGGTTGCCCAAATGTTGACCATAGTCAATTTTTTGTCTTGGAAGATCTGCTCCGTTGCCGGTTTTCCGGAAAGATCTGTGGTGGAAAAGGTGCCAAAAACCTTGTTTCCAAGGGTTACGGGAACCTCTTTTGCAGAACAAGCGACAAGCGAAAGAGAAAGAGCAAGGAAAAGGAAGATCAGAATGCTTTTTTTCATTTTGTTACCCCTGATACTTGATTGTGATGGTGTCTTTTGTCTTTTTTGTGATCAATAGCGCTTTGGTACCGCCGGATTGCTTTATTCCGATTTTAGCTGTGGCACCGATGGGAGCATCTGAAGAAAACGTAAGGGCGTTGCCATCCAAAATCACAAAGCCTTCGGTGCTGTCATCCTTGACCTGCGCGCCTTGTCCCAAATGAAGAAAGAGCTTTGTAATCGTAGAGGATAAGGTCAAACTGGTTCCACCGGGAGTGACACCGCCGGCTTCTTTGCTTTGCTTTGACGTAAGGCTGAAAGAAAGCTTGATATCTCCAAGGAATTGCTGATCCAATTTGGAAACGTCAGAAGCAGGCTTTTTTTCCACTGTGGACATACGGAATACAATCTCGCAAACCTCTCCGTTTTTCACAGTAAAGCTGCAGTTGTAGCCAAGGCAAGAAAGAAGCGTTTTGAATTTGCCTTCGGGCAGCGAATCGGTGGAAGCGGAAGAAGCGCCGGTTGCCCAATAGGAAGCCTTGGAATCATGATAATAGGTTCTGCCGGCTTCTGTCAACTGCTTGTCAGAGGGGACCATTCGATAGGTTCCGTCGGTCCACTGGGAAGGGACGCGGATTTGATCGCCATCGGGGACAGGGGAGAGCTCTTCCGTTGGAATTTCGGGTTCTGTTTCCGGTTTGGTGCTGTCGGTATCTATGTCATCTATATAATAATTCTTCAAAGGTTGATATCCTAACGGTGTGACCAAATCGTCCCAGTTTTCCGGAAGCTTGATGGAAACGGTGGTGTAGCCACCGCCGGGCATCACCTGGAATTTATTTCGGTCCGTATCTCCCGTTATCAGCAAGGGTGTCTGACCTTTTTTCATGGTGGCAATGGTTTCGATTTTGTCTTCCTCAACGATTCCCTTCAGCCATTCCGGGGTTTCTGTCAGTTGAGCGGATTCCTCCGGATCCTTCAAAAGCTTGCGGTAATATTCTTCAAAGGTGTATTTTCCGTACTGTTGAGAGCCGGTGTTGGCCCAGTAGTTGGCATAGGCCCGCATATAAAGGGGTCTTCGCGCCGTCTCAATCAATGCGTCTTCCAGTTCACCTTTGGAAGTGTATTTTTTTGCCAGATCTCTGGCCACATATTCGGTTATGAATACGGTCCGGTAAACCTGTGGATTGGTATTTCCCAAGCCATTTTGCTGCTTTTCCGTAATGTCCCATGCAAGAAGTGTCATAATCTTTTCTCCGTCATCCGTTGCCGGAGTCACATTGTTTCCCCATTGCAGTACAGAGGCGGCGGTAATGGTATTGTCATTCCATCCGTACCCTTTCGTTACATGGTAAGGCTGCCAACCAACCCGTGCGCAAGCCTTTTCGTCCTCGGAAAATGTAAAGGCCGATAAATATCCAAAGGTTCCCATGCGGTTTTCTTTCACATAATAACCGCCGATGTTCAGCATAGCAAGATCAATAAAACGTCCCAGAGCCTTGTTGTTTTCTTCGCTGATCATACCCTGACCGTGATCGATTCCAAGCTGTCGCGCCAAAGGTCCGTTGAGCCAGGCATAAGGGGACCAGCCGTGAGTACTGGCGAGAGGTCTTCGCCATTCGCCATCGGCCATTGCTTCCACAAAAGCAATGCATATTGGCATAAATTCTGCCGGAACACCGGCCATCACCGCATTGACCGCTACCACATAGGCGGTGCATTCCCGGTAAGCAAGGGCATAAGTTCCCAATACATCTTCAGCAGAGTAGGGAGTAAAGGTTAAGTAGTGACGCACCTTTTCATCGGTTGGAGGGACCACCGGTAATCCGTCGGTCCAGGAATTGACCTGACAGTATTCTTGGATTTGCGTGTCATTCCCGTAGTAAACGATCTCATCAAAGGGACGCTTGCCGTCATTGGCGTAAAGCGCAATTTCATCTGGCGTAATGGCTTTTGTCAAGCTTTCTACAATTTGAGGAAAAACCGTTTCCCTGGTGTTTTTCATCAGCTCCTGCGTAGAGTGAGAGGCAAAGGCACCGGGATATTCCGCGGTGCGAAGAACCGGCACTCCGCGATTGACTCCGGTGGAGTGAATTTGGGAAATAAATGTGGGAGCTCCTACGGTAACGGTGGGAATACCAATGTATTCCGCTGCAATGGCAGAACCGGATTCTTTTGTGGTGCAAAGTCCACATCCGCAGTTGCCGGAAATCACAGCATCCACTCCCAATTCCTTTAAGCGATCTTGAAAGGATTTGGTCTGGGCGCTTTGACCGAATACGGAATAAGGACCGCCGGAGCCTACCTCCTGAAGCATATACACTTTAGCGGTAGGATAAGCCTCTAAAATGCATTTTTTCAATTCAGGATGAGTGGTAGAAGCCATAAAGCTTCCTCCCACAAGCGCGATGGTTTTTCCCTCCAAGCTGTCTAGCCTTTCGGCTTGCTTTATCATCTCTACATTGTGATACCCCACAGGAGAAACAATGGCGTACACCTGCTTTCCGGCCTCATCGTATTGGGGAATGTCACACTGTCCGTCCACACAGGTGTTCGAATTCTGCTCCTTGGCGCAAGAGATCAAGGGTAGGAGCATTCCAAAGCAAAGAACCAGGCAGATCAGTCTGCAAAAAACATATTTCATAGTAAAAAACTCCTCTTTTTTTATTTCAGGACCACCTCTGCACGGAATTGTCCGTCTTGTTCGATAGAGAGCAAGAGGTGACCGTTATGCCGCTCCGTAATGGCCTTTGCAATGGAAAGGCCGAGACCGAAACCGTCCTTGTCCGCGGCATTTTCACCTCGCTGAAAGCGATCAGCCAGGTGTTTGATGTTTTGGTTTTGAGAAATTTTGGCAGTGTTGGTAATAGTGAACCACACCCCTTTTCGGGTTTCTTTGGCTTTTACGGATACACTTCCGTTTTCCGGACAGTATTTAAACGCATTGTCCAGCAGAATCCCTATCAGTTGTCGAACCTCCTTTTTGCTCCCGCAATACCGGATTTCATCTTGAAAAAGGTGGGAGAATTCAATGTGCCGTTGCTCTTTTACGCTTTGATAGGCTTTTATCGCATCCGAGAGGGTTTCGGAAAAGGAGAAGGTTTCCCGAATCAAAGGATTAAAATACTCTTCTGCTTTGCTTAATGTCACCAGATCCTGGGTCATTTTTGTAAGAAGCGAAACCTGTTTTTGGATTCCCTCCAACCAAATGTTTTTCCCAATTTCAGATTCCAGAAGCTGGGCATTGGTATTGATCACAGTCAGCGGTGTTTTCAGTTCGTGACTGGCAGAGGTAATAAACCTCTTTTGCTTTTGATGATTCTCAACCAAAGGCTTTGTTACCCAGCCGGAGACGGGAATCAAAAGAATCCCCACCACGATCAACCCCGCTAGGCTGACACCGATCATATTTTCTGCGGCTGCAGTGCACATTTCAATGCCGGATTCCCGGAGAAGAAAATAAATTTTGGTTCCGTTTTCGTTTTGATAAATGCGGTAGCGGTATCCGCCAATAAATCCCCGCTCCTGTTTTCCGGCAAGGGCCTTTTGAGCATAATCAGAAGCCTCTTGAACAGAAATGTTCACATTTTGTATCGCATCTGGATAAACTGTGTCCTTTCCTGCCGGAATTTTAACGGAAAAATACCGATTGGATCCGGCGTGGTGACTGTGAAGCTGAGAGATCAGCATATCGGATTTTGCCACCAAATCCCTGTAGTTTTGATAAATGCTTGTACAAACAATCAGGCTTTGAATCAAAAACAGACAAAGCAGTGTCAATAATACAAAGCGAGTCTGTAGTTTCTTTTTGAGTGTTTGCTTCATGGCTTTATCTCCAGAATATATCCTTGATTTCTCTTGTTTTGAATGGAAAAGTCTGCCCCCACCAGGGAAAGCTTCTTTCTTAGGTTATAGATCACGGTCCAAAGTGCGTTTTCCAAGCCGGCACTTTCCGGGTCCCATGCCGTCGTCATGATTCGATCCACCGAAACCGGTGCCCCCGGGTTTTGCATCAGCAAAAGGAGAGTTTGATATTCTTTATTGGTCAGTTGCTCTTCTCCATTCGGCCCTATTAATAAAAAACGCGTGGTATCCAAAAATGCATTGCCGAAGGATATTTTTGCTGTTTGTTCCGGATTCGTTCGGGTCAATACCCGAACCCGAGCCAGCAGCTCCCGCACATCGAAGGGCTTGGAAAGATAATCGTTTGCACCGGCGTCCAATCCTTCCACTCGGTCTTCAATTTCCGATTTTGCGGTAAGGAGTAAGATCGGAGTCCGGTTTTTTTCTTTCCGAAGCATTTCCACCACCTTAACGCCATCCATTTTCGGCATCATTACATCCAAAATGGCGGCATCGTAGTTTCCCAACTGCAAATAGGAAAGTGCATCCTCTCCGTTTCCAACACTGTCCACCGTAAAATTGTTTCTATGAAAGAAGATCTGCAGTGCATAGCGCAGATCCTTATCGTCTTCCGCAATCAATAGCTTCATTTGTTTGCATCCTTCTCCTATTATCCTTTGAGACTATTATAAATGAAAATTCCCATACTGCCAAGCCATTCTCTGAAACCAATACCAGAATACATTCTCAACCTCATTTGAACCTCACATTTAGATAAAAAAAGAAAAATCCGAAAGTTTTTCTTTCGGATTTTTTGATGTTCGTGGAAAGGGAAGAGTGAAAAAGTAAAAATCGACAAACCTCTATCGAAATTTGTCGATTTTTGGCAGGGATGGCGAGATTCGAACTCACGTATGCAGGAGTCAAAGTCCTGTGCCTTAACCAGCTTGGCGACATCCCTATGAACTCCAACATTATAAAGGATTCCCACGTTTTTGTCAACCAATTCATGGAAAAACATAAGAAAAAATCCCCGATTTTTGATCGGGGATGTTTGATCAGTTGTGAAGATGCACATCCATTTGGGGATAGGGGATCTGAATTTCCAGTTTTTCAAAGGCAGAATTCACCTGTTCCAAAAGATCGAAGCGCACATTCCAGTAATCTTCTCTCTTGCACCAAACACGAAGGGTAAATACCAAAGCGGAGGTATCGTTCTTGGTCAGTCTGGCAAAGGGTGCCGGATCGGAAAGCACCAAATTGTGCTGCTCCGCCAAAACAAGAAGCACCTTTTTCACCCGATCCACATCGCTTCCGTAGGAAACGGTAAATTCCAGATCTACCCGACGGGTATCGCCGGCAGAGGCATTGGTGATCACAGAGTTGATCAAGGTGCTGTTGGGGATGATAATATTTCTGTTATCGGGAGTGGTCAGTGTTGTGGAAAATAGGGAAATGGCCTTTACCGTTCCTTCTTTTCCGCCGGATTCAATGTAATCTCCCACGCGAAAGGGGTGGAAAACCAGAAGCATTACACCGCCTGCAAAATTGGAAAGGCTACCTTGCAGAGCAAGACCGATGGCCAATCCGCAAGAGCCCACAATGGCGACCACGTTGGTCATGGGAACTCCTAAATTGGCGGCTACCGTTAGAATCAGAACCACCTTTAAAACAATGGAGACGCAAGAGAGTATAAAATTTTTGGCACCGTCATCAATGGCAGAAAAGTGGCGGTTCTTTTTGATCAGGCCGGTTCCGACTCCGATCAACTTCCAGCAAACCAGAAGTAAAATCACAGAGCCAAACAGCTTGATGCCGCTGTTTGCCAGAAAGCTACCGATGCTTTGTGTAATGGAATCAAACATATTGGTTTCTCCTTTTATATTTTAATTTAAACGTGTTCCTTTTTCGAAGGGAATAAGCTCCTCCGGCGAAGCGGTGTCAAGAAAGAGTTCGGCCGCCTCGGAAGATGCCTTCAAAAGCTCCATGGAAACCTCTTCTCTCAGATCAATGCCGGCAAATCCGGATTGTCTGGTTCCGAAAAATTCACCCGGGCCTCGCGTCTTTAAATCAAATTTTGCCAGTTCAAAGCCGTCGTGGCAGTCGCAAAGCTTTTTCAAGCGTTCCCTTGCGTTTTTCCCGGAATGGGAGGAGACAAGAATGCACCAGGACTGCTCGCTTCCGCGGCCCACTCGGCCTCGAAGCTGATGAAGCTGGGAAAGACCGAAGCGTTCTGCGCTCCGGATCACCATCACGGTGGCACGGGGAACATCCACTCCCACTTCAATGACTGTAGTGGATACTAAAATATCAACCTTCCCGGCTTTAAAGTCTTCCATCACACGGCATTTTTCTTCATTTTTCATTTTGCCGTGAAGCAGGGCGCAGGAAAGATCGGGCAATGCTCGGGAAATATCCTCATATTCTTCTTTTGCCGATTGAAGCGGACTTTTTTCCTCTTCGTCTTCAATGAGAGGGCAAACAATGTATGCCTGCTGGCCCAAATTTACCTTTTCCTTCAAAAAGGCATAGATTCGTGGCAGCTTGTCTTCCCCTACATAAAGAGTTTCGATCACTTGCCGGCCGGGAGGAAGCTGATCAATGATGGAGATCTTTCCCTTGGCGTAAAGAAACATGGCAAGGCTTCTTGGAATGGGAGTGGCACTCATCACAAGAGAGTGGACGGCACCGCCTTTTTCTCCCAGAAGGTTTCGTTGACGAACGCCGAATCGATGCTGTTCATCGGTAATGGCAAGGGAAACATTGCGGCATTTTGCGCCCTCCTCAGTGAGCGCATGGGTGCCAACTAAAATGTAGGGATCTTGCTTTGTGGTCTCGCAGAAAATGGCTTCCCGTTCCTTTTTTGCGGTGGAGCCGGTGAGAAGATAAACTGGAATTCCGGTTTTGGCAAAGAGTTTTTGAAATAGAGCAAAATGCTGTTGGGCCAGAATTTCGGTGGGTGCCATCACAAGGGTGCTTTTTTCATTCTGCGCCACAAAATACGCGGCCGCGGCGGCAACCACAGTTTTTCCGCTTCCCACATCTCCCTGAAGAAGACGGTTCATTGCCGGAATCAGTTCAGGCGAGATCAAATCCTGCTGGATCTCCCTGATCACCCTTTTTTGAGCGTCGGTTAAGGAAAAGGGAAGGGCAGAAAGAAAGGGGGAAAGATCCACCGGGTGAAACCCTTGTACCAAGCCCACTTCCTGGCGCCTTGAAAAAAGGTGTGCCTTGACAGAAAAATCAAATAGCTCTTCAAATGCAATCCTCTCCTTTGCCCGCTTTAACTGTTCGGCGGAGTCAGGCACGTGAAGACAAAAAACAGCTCTGGCTTTTGGCATCAGCGATTGATTTTTTAGAACCGAAGAGGGCAAATTGTCCTTAATTTGAGAAAGACAGGGAACCAGGCAATCTCCGATCCACTTTTCCATTTGCTTGGAGGAAATACTCCCAATGGGGGAATAAACGGGGTAAATCCCATCCGGATCCGGAGCTTCGGTTTTCTTTTCCGGTGAGAAAAGAAAATAAGAACTTCCTTTCTTTTGCAAAACGCCAAAATAATAAGAAGTATCGCTTTTTGCGATCTTGTTCTTTAAATAAGGCTGATTGACGTAAAGAATATGAACCTTAATGCCGTTTTCATCGGAAGCGGTATATCGTAATACACGCCGCCCGCCGGCCATTGTAAAAACTGCCGGCGCAGTGTCGGCAGTTAAACAAAAACCACTGTAAAGGGCAACTCGATCATCGGAAACGGGAAAGATCTTGCCGGATCGGTATCGAACGGGATATCGAAGGATCAGATCTCCTACGGTTTCAACTCCGGCGCGGTGCAATTCCTTTGCCCGTTTTTCTCCCACCCCTTTTAGGGTTTCAATGGGAGAAGAAAGTGTAATTTTTTCCATCACAGTGAAAAGATTTTAGCAGAATCCTGACACAGTTCGGTTAAGGCTTGAGAAGAGGTGGCGATGAAAAACTGTGAACAGGTATTTTGCAGAACCCGATACAGATCCTTGGCGTTTTCCGGAGAAAGCATGGAAAAGGAATCGTCAAAGATCATGGGAAGCGAGGTTTTGCCCAAAACCTGAGCCAGGCTTAAGCGGAAGGCCAAAAGACCCAATTCCGAAACCACACCGCCACCGGCGGCGATCAAAGGCAAAACAGAGTCCCGATCCCGGAAGCAAAGCTCAAACTGATCGTCAAAGAGGAAGGATTCTCCTTCTCCCAAAACAAAGGAGATCTTCTCATTGATGGATTTTGTTAAAGTTTCCTTCAAAGCTTCCTCAAAGCGGTCTTTTCTTGCCTTGGCAACGGAGAAATTCAGTTCAGCAGCATCGCTCTCCTGGGTTTGTTTTGCAATTTTCTCCTGTAGATCGGAAAGCTCTTTTTCAATGTCCTCCGGAGAACGGGACAGGTGATCCTCCGCCTCCTGAAGTCTTGCGGTTAGAAGGGCTTTTTTCTTGTAAAGAGAATCGTTTTGTACCATCAAAAAGGAAAGCTCTTTTTGCAGTGAAGCAAATTCCGAGCTGACCGTCAGATTGTCCCGCTCCACATCAATGGAGAGAAGACTCTGATATTCTTCCTCTTCCTTCTCAATTTCGTGCTGCAGATCATAAAGAGCATCGTTGGCTTCGATGATCTGATCGCAGATGGCAAGAAGCTCTCCATCCTCCTCTTTGTAGCCCAAAGCGGCGATCTTTTGAGAAATGCGAAGGGTAATGGCTTCTTTTTCTTCGCTTTTATTCTTGCAGTTTTCTTCGTTTTGGCGTACCTGGTCAAGATAAACCTGCGTGGTCATATGATGAGCGCGGATCTTGTCATAAAACTGATAAAATTCGGTAAGATTTGCTTTGCCGTTTTCCGCAAGGATCTTTTGGATGGAGCCGTTGAAAACAGTAGAAACAAATTCCAGCGCTACACCGCAAAGGAAAACGGCTCCGCCGCTGGCAAGACAGGGAAGGAGATTAAAATTAAAATGATGCAGAACGAAAAACAGTGCGGCGCCAAGACCCATCAGGATCACACCGAAAACCTGCAAAAAAAGGCGCTGAGCCTTGCATTTTTCAATGCGCTTTTTTTCCTGTTCAAAGGATTCTTTTTTTTCTCGACCAACAAAGATCTTCTTGTGAAACAAAAGATTTTCTTCTGCGGCAGCAAGAGCGGTTCTCGCCTCGGCCAGGGAGGTTTCTGCAAGGCTCAAGGAAGCGTAGTCCTCTTTCATGGTTTCCAATTCTTCTTCAGTAATCAGACCGATTTTATTGGTCACCTCATAGTGCATGATGCGAAGCCTTTTTTCTTTTGCTTGAATGCTCTTTCGCGTCTCCTCGGCATTTTCCTTGTTTCGGCTGAGCTTTAAGTCATCGGAAAAACCCGCCATATCCGCTTTGAGAAGAACGCACCGGCGATCGTTTTCATCCAGCTTTGCCGCAATTTCCGAAAGGGTCTTTGCGCAAGAAGCCGATTCCTCTTCCCAAGTGGGGCGATCCTTCCATTCCTTATGTAACCGATCGCGCTTTTCCAAAAGGACATCCAAGCTACCGGTTCCCTCCAAATTGCGGAAAGAAAGCGATTTTTCTCTCAACTGCATTTCATCGCGATAAATGTTTTTGGTTTCTTCATTGAAGGAGGAGATTTCATGGAGAAAACTGAATTTTGGCTTGAAAACCGGTGTTTCATAACGCGCTTGCTTAAAATAGGTGATCAGGTCGAAGGAATCCTGATCCATTCCCGTGAGAAATTCTCCAGGGGTCAGATCCGTATCTACGGCAGCGCCCGTTTCTCCGTCCAAAAAGGAAAGCTCTTCTTTTCCACCGATCACACTGCGTTCGATCACATAGTTTTTTTCGCTGTCGGCAAAAAAAATCTTGCCCAAAGCATCCTCTGCATGATTTCTTGCCAGAGCCACAGAATCGGCTCCGTACAGTGCAAACTGAATAAATTCGCACAGACTTGTTTTTCCACTGCGAAAGGAACCGAAAAAGAGATTGGCTCCGTCTTCCGGTTCGATCACAAGATTTCTGATTTTTTTGAAGGATTCTATTTCAATTTTTTTGATAAAAAGTCGTGTTGTATCCATAACGCACCTTTTGAAATTTCTTCTCTTATTATATCGAAAACAAACTCTTTCGTCAATCGTTTCCGAAAGAAAAACAAAGAGGCAGATTTTACTCTGCCTCATTCTCTAATAATTGAGAAACGGTAACAAATTCATATCCGTTTTCGATCAGGTAAGGGATGATTTTACGAAGCGCAGCGGGAGTGGGCAAGCGTTTGTCTTCCAGATCGTGAAAAAGAATGATGTCGCCGCTTCCGGCACTGTCCTCAATTTTGGAAACGATCTTTTCGGAAGAGGGGATGCTCCAGTCTCTGGTGTCCACCGACCACAAAACATTCCGGTAGCCCATTTCCTCCAATACGGCGATGGATGCATCGTCGTAATAGCCGCCGGGGGGACGGAAAACAATGGGACGTACCCCCGTAACGTTTATCAGAATCTCTTCGGTTTTGTTGATTTCGCGCCGAAGTTCTTCTTCGCTTACTTTGGAAATATAACAGTGGGTATAGGTGTGATTGCCGATTTCGTGTCCGGCATCGAAGATCATACGAATCCTCTCCGGATCCTTTTCCGCATTGGACCCAATGACAAAAAAGGTTGCTTTGATGTCATATTCGGCCAAAATGGACAGGATCTCCTGGGTATTGCGTTTGCTGGGGCCATCGTCAAAGGTCAGCGCGATCTTCTTTTCTTCCGTGCTACTTTTCCGGAAGACATCTGCCTTCACATCCAAGGAAAAAGGCAAAAACAGTGTCAGAATCAATGTGAGAGAAAAAAGGCGGAGTAAGGCTATTCTGAAGCGGTCCAAAGTTCCTCCAGAGAACCGAAACGGTATCCTTTATTTTTCATTTCAGAAATGAATTGGGCAAGGATCTTGGTGTTGGTTTCCGATGTGGGATGAAGCAGGATCACGGCACCGTCGTGAACCCGTGTGGTGAGTTTTTCCATTGCATATTCCGGGCTTTTTTGGTTGTTGTTATCCCAATCTGCCCAAGCAAGGCTCCAAAACACGGTCTTATATCCCATTTTCTCCAAAACCCCAAGCGATTCCTCGTTCCAGGCGCCCTCCGGCGGTCGGAAATAACGATCTAGCTCCAGTCCGGTTTTCTCTCGAAAGATCGCTTCCAGATTCTCCACTTCAAACTTTAATTCATCCTCTGTTATTTTTGTGATACAGGGGTGAGAAGAGGTATGATTGCAGACCAGATTTCCGTTTTCTTTCATTTTTTGACAAAGCTGGGGATGGGCCTCCACCAGATGCTTTAAAACAAAGAAAGCGCCGGTTACATTCTCCTCTTTTAAGATATCCACTGTTTTTTCTACATTTCCGTTTTCATAGCCGGCATCAAAGGTGAGGTAAAGCACCTTTTCTTCTTTTCCGATCCCCTTTGCAGAGGCTGTTTTCAAAGAAGGCAGTCCCGGCCGTTCGTTTTGTCCTTTGGAAACAAAATACCAATTGTTTGTGGTTTGCGCTTGTGCAAAGGAAGAGATCGTCAACAGAATGAATGCCACAGTAAAGCTGATGATTTTTTTCATCTTGATCCTCCTTTACGAGAATATTGTTTGCAACACAAAATAAAATATGACTGCCTATTTTTTTAAGCAGTCACATTTTTTTACTTTTTGTTGAAAAATTCTTTTGCTATGATTTTGAAATCGGTCAAGGCTTCTTCTTTTTTTGCCGGATCCCGTAGCAGTGCAGAAGGGTGGAAGGTGGCAATGATCTTCATATTTCCACGATGAAACCATTTTCCGTGTTCCCGGGTGATGCGAAAATCCGGAGAAATGATCCTTTGCGCCGCAATTCTGCCCAGGCAAACCAAAATCTCTGGCGCCAGGATCTGCACCTGTTGGCGCAAGAAATCCATGCAGGCGTCTTCTTCCTCCGGTAAGGGATCCCGATTCCGAGGAGGACGGCATTTGAGAATATTGGCAATGTAATAGTCATCCTTTTCCAAGCCACAAAATTCGATGTATTGATCCAGAAGCTTTCCCGCTGCGCCAACAAAAGGATATCCCTCTAAATCCTCGTTTTCTCCGGGAGCTTCTCCAACGAAAAGTATCCTCCCTCCGGCGCATCCTCTGCCAAAAACTGTTTGAGTTCTGGTTTTGCATAAGGAACAGCCTTCGCAGGTGCGGACCTGATTTTCCAAAGCATCCAGCCGGATCTTCTTTTCTTCTGACGTCATGGTCTTATTCTGTTTCCTTTCCGGTAAAAATCTCTTTGCACCTTGTTTTCAAAAAAAGGGGAGAGGGCGCGTGCTTGATCTTCTCTCCAAATTCCCAAATTCCATGGGGAAGGAGGATCAAAGGTGCTTCAATCAAATATTGCTCTCCATTCAAAAAGCGGTAACAGCGAACCCCATCCTTTTCAGAAAAAAGCTTCTGCGCTGCAAAAAAAGCTTCAAAATTAGAAAAAAGAATGAACTCCTTTTCGTCGTCCTCCTGCAATTTTATCACAAAAAGCTCGCATCCGCCA
The DNA here is from genome assembly GCA_045541915.1 of Eubacteriales bacterium. GTDB lineage: Bacteria > Bacillota > Clostridia > Oscillospirales > SIG627 > RGIG5579. The sequence goes on along the minus strand of JAZQJZ010000012.1, from coordinate 34,181 downwards.
TCGTTTTTGGGATAAAGCTGTATGTAAACCTTTTCTTCCTCCACATCAAAGCCGGTTTCCGACTTTGCCTTTTCAAACAAAGCTCCAATGGCCTTTTTACCGCCGGGCCGATCGTAGTCAAAATCATCCAGCCGGACCTTCAGATCCTTCAGATCCTCCGGCGTCAGCGAAATTCTCAATGTGTTGAATCCGGAACGAACAAGTTTCAAATTTCTGCCCCTCACTTTACTCTTCTTATTTCAGTATAAGCATCAGGGCGGGATTTGCAACTCTGATTTTGTGGAAAAAGGGGAAGGAATTTCCTTTGCTTTTGATCCATTATAAACCAACGGAGAGGAGAGATGCAAGTTTTTCCGAAAAAACTTTTTTTCCCCGCAAACCTTGACAAAAATGGCCCGGTATTTTATGATTAAACTGTAATAATATGAGGACTGTGGAATGATCAAAATCCCGGAAGAAGTAAAAGATTCCTTTTTAAAAAAAGGAATCAAAACCCAAGAAGCACAAATGCTCCTTAAGACCGATATGGCGCGAGAACAATGCTACTGTGATGCCTATACCGCTTTTATGCGGGACGGGATCGCGGTTCTTTTCTGCTCTTTTGCCATTCAAAAAAAGGAGGGTGCTTCTTTCTTTTCGCTCTGTCACACCGAAGAGGTGTTCCGTCAACTGGATTATGTCTATTTTTCTTTTTCGGAGGTAGAATCGCTTTCCGTGGAGGAGGCGGTCTCCACCTTGCGCGTTGTGGTGAAAAAGAAAAACGGGGAGGATGAGGTCCTGTTCTGGGCAAGCAATGCCTGCCGGAAGGAAGTGTTCTCCTTTGCAGAAGCCGTCGAAGGATTTTTGAAGGATCAAACCCTTCCGGAGAGGGGAGAGATGCAGCAGGAGGTTTGTCCCCGCTGTCATTCGCCCTATTCCGATCCCGTTGGGAAAAAGTGCAAAAAATGTCTCTCAAAGAAGAATCTGGTGCGCAAGCTGATTCCGTTCTTTTTGCGTTATCGGATGCATATGGCAATGGTGCTTCTCACGGTGGTCCTGTCCGGTATCGTCAGTGTTATAACACCGTATGTTAGCAGTAAGGTTTTGTATGACGATGTTTTGACTCCCGGCGCTCCGCTATATGGAAAGGTTCTCTTTTTGGTGCTTTCTATGGCGCTGGTCTCTCTGTTGGGGGCTGTGATCCGGATGGTCAACGCCATTGTAGGTGCAAAGGTTGCCGCCTTTGTCTCCTGCGATCTGAAAAAAACCATTTTTTCTTCGTTTGAGAGACTTTCTTATTCGTTTTTTATCTCCCGTCATACAGGTCGATTGATGACGCAGATCAATTCGGATGCCGAAACGCTTTATTGGTTTTTCTGTGACGGCGTTCCGTATTTTCTTACCAATATTTTGCAAATTGTGGGCATTACCGTTGTGATGCTCTTTACCAATCCTGTTTTGACTCTGGTTGTGTGGATTCCGCTTCCGCTTGTTTTTATTGGCTATTGGCTGGTTTTAAAACTGTTTCGCCGGCTTCACGCAGAGCAGCACATCCACGCTTCCCGGTTCAACAGTGTTATTTCCGATGTACTCAACGGCATGCGCATTGTCAAAGCTTTTTCCCGGGAAAAAACGGAAATTGGACGCTTCAACGGAAGGCTGCAGGATCTTGCCCGTACCAACCTGGGGATTTCCTTAAGAAGACATACGTTCTTTCCGATTCTGAATCTAGGTGTCCGTCTGACCACCTATCTGGTCTGGGGGATCGGATCCTATTTCGTTTTGAAGGAAGGGATCACTCCCGGCTCTGGCATCAGCTATGGCGAATTGAATCTGTTTATCAGCTATCTTGCTCTGCTCTATAGCCCTTTGAACTTTTTTGCCCATTTCTTCAGTCAGCTTGCCAGCGCGCTTAACGCTATGCAAAGACTGTTTGAGATTATGGACACCGAGCCGGAGGTCAAGGAGGATGAAAATCCCGTGGACCTGGAGAATGTTCGTGGGGATGTGCGATTTGAGAATGTGAATTTCTCCTATGCACCCGGCAAGAAAACCATTCAGTCTGTTTCCTTTGATGTTTCTGCTGGCAAAACGCTGGGAATTGTGGGGCATACCGGTGCCGGAAAGAGTACTCTTGCCAATCTTTTGACCCGTCTTTACGATCCGGAAAGCGGTTCGATCTTCATTGACGGAGTGGATATCCGGCGCCTCAGTTTTCGTTCTCTTCGCAAAAACGTTGCCATAGTATCACAGGAAACCTATCTGTTCCGTGGTACCATCATGGATAACATTCGTTATGCCAAACCGGAAGCTGACCGTGAAGAGGTGATCCGCGCCTCCAAGGCTGCCGGATGTCACGATTTTATTATGTCTTTCCCGGAAGGGTATGAAACCTGGGTGGGATTTGATAAGAAAACCCTTTCCGGCGGAGAAAAACAGCGCGTTTCCATTGCCAGAGCCATTCTGAAGGATCCGGCTATTCTCATTCTGGATGAAGCCACCGCTGCCATGGATACCAAAACCGAGCGAAAGATCCAGCGTGCTCTGGAGGAGATCACCAAAAACCGAACCACTATTACCATTGCCCATCGACTTTCTACCCTGCGAGATGCCCATTCTTTGATCGTGGTGGAAGAGGGAAAGGTCGTGGAAGCCGGAACTCACGAAACATTGCTGAAAAAAGAAGATGGCATCTACCGAAAGCTTTATCGGATGCAAATGGATGCTCTTCGCACCATTGGAATTGAGGAATAGGAGGAAATTATGATCGACGGATTGGAACAGATCATTCAGTCTTTTTGGATGACACGGGAAAATTCCCAATTTTTTCTGTCTTCTTCCGGCCTTTTGAAGGTCCGTGTTCCCGAAAAAGAATACGAGGGAAGAGCCTTCCTTGCCTTAAGTTTCCCCTTTGAAACCGAAAGCGAATATGTTTGTGTGCAAAACGAAGAAAAAGAGGAGATTGGGATGATCCGCTCCCTTTCGGATTTTGATCCGGAAACCGCTTCTCTGATCAAGGCAGAATTGAAAAAACGTTATTTTGCTCCCAAAATTATCAAGATCAAGAAGCTTCGCGAGCAGTACGGCTCCACCTATTGGGACTGCGAAACCGATTATGGCCCTTTGTCTTTCACCGTAAAGGATACCCACCGTCATCTTCTCCGCGCAGGTGTTGATCGGGTTTTTGTGGTGGATGTGAACGGATGCCGGTATGAGATTCCCAGTATATGCGGTCTGGATAAAAAAAGCCATTCAAAAATCGAGCTTTACTTATAAGAAGAAGGAGAAGTGTCTTGGAAAACAAAGAGACGTTTGAACTGGCCATCTCTCCCATTCTGGATCGCATCCGCAAAGCTTGGGAAGATGAGGCGGTGTTTTCCTTTCCTGTGAATTTAAACAGAAAGGGAGAAATCCAGGACAGTGCAGTTATTTTTGGAAAAAAAGCGCTGTATTTGGCACCGCGAGACGGCGAAAAAATCGCCCACTATCCATTTTCCGGTATTTCCAACGCCCGCTTTGAAGCGTTTTTGGGCGGTGCGGTCTGCGAGATCGAGTATAACGGGGAATGGGTCGAGTTTTGTCGCGCCTTTGCTCAAGAAAAAGAGAATATTTCTCAATTGGTTCGAGTGATCAAAGAGGTTTCTGACGGTGTTTTGCAGCCGGAGGAGGCCTCGTTTACCTATCGGCTCACCCTTTGCCCCAAATGTCAAAGACCCTTGCGTCGCGGCTCTCTTGTGTGTAGTGCCTGTGAGGGAAAAAACGGTTCTTTTCAAAAGCTTTTTGATCTGGTTCGGCCTCATTTTGGCTGGATTGTTCTTTCCATTGTGCTCTTTTTTGTAACCTCTGCATTGGAGATTGTGCTTCCGGTGATTCAGAGAAATTTGGTGGACGGATATCTTTTGACAGACGATCCAAAAGCCGTTTTGGATTCTTATTCCTCGGTTCTTTTGGTGGTGCTTTCTCTTTTTGCCGTCCGTATCAGCCATACCTTGATTTCCGTGTTGAGAAACAATGTCATTGCAGTCATCGGAAACTGTACGGTGGTCACCTTGCGTCAAAGACTGTATACCAACATTCAAAATCTTTCTGTGGCCGGAATCTCCCGTCGCACAGCAGGGGATCTGATGAACCGGATTTCGTCGGATACGTCCATCATCTCCACCTTTATCACCAGCCAGCTTCCCAATCTTTTGGAGCAGATGATCGTGGTGGTTTCCATTTCCATCTTTTTCTTTGTGTATTCATGGCGTATGGCCATTATGATTTTGCTTCCGGTTCCGTTTGTGATTCTGATCTTTCAGCTTATCTGGAATCGAAACCGCAAGCTTTATGGCCGCCAGTGGGTGGAAAATTCCAAAGCCAATACGGTTCTGCATGATATTTTCCAAGGGGTTCGTGTGGTGAAGGTATTTGGAACGGAAAAGAGAGAAATTGAAAAATATGAGCGTGCCATTCGCACCCAGAGAGATATTTCCTACCGCAATGAAAAGGCTTGGGCAAGAGTGGTACCCTTTGCAGAATTTGTACTTCAAATCGGAAACTTCATTTTGCTGTACTATGTCGGCAATCACATTCTGCAGGGGAATATGACCATTGGTGAACTGACCATGTTTTCCTCCTTTGTCAGTTTAATCTATACGCCCTTGCGTTCTATGGCAAACTTCCCGCGTAGCATTCAGCAGGCCATGACGGCGGTGCACAAGGTGTTTGAGGTCATTGAGGAAGAGCCGGACGTGGCAGATGCCAAGGATGCCAAAAAATTCCAATTCCGTGGCAAGATCCAGGTGGACCGTGTTTGGTTTGGATATAATGAACAGGACAATGTGATTGAGGATGTGAGTGTAACGGTGGAGCCCGGTGAAATGCTGGGCATCGTGGGAAGAAGCGGTGTGGGAAAAAGCACCCTGATCAATTTGATCATGCGTCTTTATGACGTGAACCGAGGATCCATTTCCATTGACGGAGTAAACGTAAAGGACATTGCCCAGCATTGCTTGCGAAGTCAGATCGGTGTGGTGCTTCAGGAGACCTTCCTGTTTGCCGGTACCGTTTTTGAAAATCTCGCCTATGCCAAGCCCGAAGCCGGATACGATGAGGTGATCCAAGCCGCGCGGCTTGCCAATGCACACGAATTTATTATGAAGCTTCCCGACGGATACGATACCGTGGTAGGGGAGAAGGGATATACCCTCTCCGGCGGCGAACGTCAAAGAATCGCCATTGCCCGTGCCATTCTTCACGATCCGAAAATTCTCATTCTGGATGAAGCCACAAGTGCTCTGGATACGGAAACGGAAAAATTGATCCAGGATGCCCTCCAAAGACTTTGCAAGAACCGCACGACCATCGCCATTGCCCACCGTCTTTCTACCCTGCGCAATGCAACAAAGCTTCTGGTTTTAGATCAGAAAACAGTGGCAGAAATCGGCACTCACGAGGAATTGACCGCCAAAGAGGGCGGCATTTATCAGGGACTGGTGCTGGCGCAAAGGGAAATGTCTTCCATTCGAAAAAGCAAGGCGTAGGATAACCCTTTGTGATTTGACAAATATGTAAATTTATGTATAATAGATGATTGTTTAAATTCACCTGGCAACCAGCCAGGAAAGAAAGAGAGGATACTATGAAAAACACAGAAAAAACAATGGAAAAAATCGTTGCTCTTTGCAAGGGAAGAGGCTTTGTTTATCCCGGCAGTGAGATCTACGGCGGCCTGGCTAACTCTTGGGACTACGGCCCCTTGGGCGTGGAATTGAAGAACAACGTAAAGCGCGCCTGGTGGAAAAAGTTTGTCCAGGAAAGCCCCTACAATGTAGGTCTTGACAGCGCCATTTTGATGAATCCCCAGACTTGGGTGGCCTCCGGTCATGTGGGCGGATTTTCCGACCCTTTGATGGACTGCAAGGTCTGCAAGACCCGTCACAGAGCCGATAAGCTGGTGGAGGATTACATTGCAGAAAACAAGCTGGATATCAATCCCAACGGTTGGGACAATAACCGTTTGGCAGAGTTTATTCGCGAACATCACATTTCCTGCCCTGCTTGCGGCTCTGCCGATTTTACCGATATCCGTAAATTCAATTTGATGTTCAAGACCTTCCAGGGCGTTACCGAGGATTCCTCCTCCGAACTTTATCTCCGTCCCGAAACAGCCCAAGGAATTTTTGTCAACTTCAAGCACATTCAGCGTACCACCAGAAAGAAGGTTCCTTTCGGTGTAGGCCAGATCGGTAAATCCTTCCGTAACGAGATCACCCCCGGCAACTTTATTTTCCGAATCCGCGAATTTGAGCAGATGGAATTGGAGTTTTTCTGTAAGCCCGGCACGGATCTGGAGTGGTTCGATTACTGGAGAAGCTATTGCGAAAAATTCCTTTATGATCTTGGCATTGCACCGGAAAACCTCCGTCTCCGGGATCATGATAAGGATGAATTGAGCTTCTATTCCAAAGCCACCACTGACTTTGAGTTTATGTTCCCCTTCGGCTGGGGCGAGCTCTGGGGCATTGCGGATAGAACAGACTATGACCTGACCCAGCATGCCAACCATTCCGGTGAGCCTATGGAATATTTCGATTCGGAAACCAATGAAAAATATGTTCCTTATGTCATTGAGCCCTCTCTGGGTGCAGACCGAATTACCCTGGCCTTCCTTTGCGAGGCTTATGATGAAGAGCAGGTAGGGGAGAACGATACCCGCGTTGTGATGCACTTCCATCCCGCTCTGGCACCGGTCAAGGCTGCCATTCTGCCCCTTTCCAAGAAGCTTTCCGATTCCGCTCGCCAGCTTTATGCCGAGCTTGCTTCGGAATTCAATGTGGAATTTGATGAAGCCGGTTCTATCGGCAAGCGCTATCGCCGCCAGGATGAGATTGGTACTCCGTTCTGTATCACCTACGACTTTGATACCGAAAACGATCAGTGCGTCACCGTCCGTGACCGTGATTCCATGGAGCAGGTTCGCATTCCCTTGTCCGAAGTGAAGGCATACATTGCAGAAAGAATCAAGTTTTAATTCGTACCAATAGAAGAATCCTCCTGTGATCCGATCACAGGAGGATTTTTCTTTTTTTATTGCTTTTCAAAGAAAATATAATTTCCCTTGGAAACCTTCATTGTTTTGCCGGGAAGAACGACCTTGGCATCACGGGGAACGGAGATCTCGTATCTTGTTCCACCGTCAACTGTGTTGGTCCACTTGGAGGATACGGTGCCATATTTGGTTTCGTAAGAAGCCTCCAACCAATCCAGGCGCTTGTCCGGATGGGGATGAATAACAAGCTGGGAAAAGCCGGCGCTTTTTTCTTCCTGCCGGATTCCGGCGGCAACCTCATAGATCCAGTCAGCCACAGCGCCGTAGGCATAGTGGTTAAAGGAGTTCATTGCCGTGCTCCACATATCACCGTCCAAATTAATGCTGTCCCAGTGTTCCCACATGGTAGTGGCGCCTAAATTGACGCAAAACAGCCACGAAGGATATTGTTCCTGAAGAAGAAGAGTGTAAGCCAAGTCCACTCTCCCGTTTTCGCTTAAAGCGTGCAGAATATGAGGAGTTCCTACAAATCCCGTGGACATCCGGTTACCGTTCTCCCGGATCTTTCGGATCAAAAGTTTTAAGACCTCTTCCGGATCCTTTGCCAAGCCGAATCGCAAGGCAATGATGCATTCTGTTTGGGTGTTATATTTTGTGAAATCCTTTTGAAACTGCTCTTTGATGGCATCCGCAAGATCGCGGTATTTTTTGCTGTCCCGACCTAAAACATCCAGAGCATCGGCTACGATCTTGGCATCCTGTGCATAAAAAGCCGCTTGCAGAAAATCGGGGTTTGTAGCACCGCTGTAGCTGGTGGTAACAAAGACGGCGTCCCGATCCTTATCCAGGGAATCTGTGGCCAGCCAGTCACCGAACTGACGCAGATTGTTTCCGCCTCGCCAGGTGTTGGGAACTTCGCTTTCTTTTCCGATCAGATCCACGTGTGCCACCATCATATCGATCATTTCTTCTAAAAACTCCCGATCGCCGTAGGATAAATAGATCTGCCAGGGAACAAAGACGGCGGCATCGGTCCAGGCGGCGGCAATCTTGGTGGCTTTTCCCGGCACCTTCAGACCCACATAGCCGAATTCCTTTCTCATGGCATCCATATCTCGAAGCCATTTTTTGAAGAAGGTTAAAACGTCAAAGTTATAACTGGCAGTCTTGCAGAAGCAAAGGGCATCGCCGGTCCATCCGTAGCGCTCGTTTCGCTGGGGACAGTCTGTGGGGACATCCAAGAAGTTGGAGCGCTGACCCCAAAGAACATTGGAAAACAGTTGATTGAGCTTGGAATTGGATGTGGAAATATGACCCGTTTTTTTGATTTTGGAATACACAGCGATGGCCGTGAAGGTATCTTCGTTTAAGGTAGCGGATTCCGGGAATTGATCGATCCGAATATAGCGGAATCCGTAAAAGGTGCATCTGGGCTTAAAGCTTTGGAAGCCGTCACGGCAGGTATAATGATATTGGCACTTAGCAGAACGGTAATTCTCATTGTAAAAATTGCCATTCTTGTCCAATGTTTCTGCAAAGGAGAGGGATAATACCTCACCTTCTTTTGCGTTTAAGGAAAAGACAGGGTATCCAGCCAAGTTTTGGCCGAAGTCAACGACCGTTTCCCCGTTTGGCGTGGTGAAAATGGAAAGGGAAGAGAAGATTTCCTGTTCCTCCACGGTCTCGCCTTCCTGGGCAATCAGCGTGTCGGTATTGTCCTGAGAAAAGACGGCCGGAATCAAATGGGAAACTTCTTTTCTTGCATCAAATACCTCGCCGTGATAGATATCGGAAAAAATCAAAGGACCCGTACCCACAAGCCAGGTCTCATCCGTTCCGAGGGTAAGGCTGGTTCCATCCTCGTAAGAAAGAACAATCTCTGCGATGATCTCGGGAGACCACTCCATAGTGCGAGAGGCAATTCTTCCGGCATACCATCCGCCGGAAAGGGTCACCTCAAGAGTATTTTCGCCGGGTTTAATCAGATTTGTAATATCATAGGATTGAACCTGAAGTCGCGAGGAATACTGGGTGTAACCGGGCGCCATAATGAAATTACCGACCCTTAGTCCGTTCAATTCAGCGTAATAGACTCCCTTGGCTGTAACATCAAGGGTAGCGCGAACGGGAGGCCGGGTGGAAAAGGATTTGACGAAAACCGGGCAAGGACCGGCGGTATCAAACTGTGATGCTCGGATAAAACGTTGCTCTTTGATCATATTTCCTCCAAACACATAAAAAAGCGTTTTATTCGCTCGTATTATATCACGCAAAGTTTTTTTTGTAAACAAAAAAGGCGGAAAGAAATGGAAAAAAGACGGCGAATTTTCGTCGTCTTTTTCTGGGCAATAAGATAATCTTCAATGCTTGATTCTTTGGGTCAATTCGTTTTCGCTTTCCTTGCCATTTGCAAAAGAAAGAATGTTTTCCACTGTAGTTTTTGCGATGGCATCCAGTGCCTCCTGAGTCAAGAATCCTTGGTGGGAGGAAAGAATCACGTTGGGCATGGAGATCAGTCTTGCCAGGGTGTCATCCTCTAAGATATGACCGGATCGGTCTTCAAAGAAAATATCGGTCTCCTCTTCATAAACATCCAGACAGGCGCCCCCCACGATTCGTTCTTTAATGCCCCAAAGGAGTGCATCTGCATCCATCAGAGCACCTCGGGAGGTGTTGATGATGATCACACCCTTTTTCATCTTTTGAATGCTTTTTCGATTGATCAGGTGGTGTGTTTCCTCGTTGAGAGGACAGTGTAGAGAAATGATGTCACTTTCCCCAAAAATCGTGTCAGTATCTGTGTTTTCATAAAGCTTTGTAGCTCTGCTTTTTTTGTCATAGGCCAAAATACGCATTCCAAAGCCATGACAAATTTTGGCAAATTCTGTTCCGATCCGTCCGGTACCTATGATCCCAACGGTTTTTCCGTGAAGATCAAAGCCAACAAGACCGTTTAAGCTAAAATTAAAATCTCGGGTTCTGATATAAGCCTTGTGGGTTCTTCTGACAGAAGTGAGAAGTAGTGCCATGGCATGCTCTGCTACACCGTAGGGAGAATAGGCCGGAACATGGTACACCTTGATTTTTCCGACTGCAGATTTGAGATCCACCTGATTGTACCCCGCACAGCGCAATACCAAAAATTTGCAGCCTTCTTTCAAAAGAGCATTGATGACCTCCTTTGAAACGGTGTCGTTAACAAAGACGCACGCTCCGTCAAACCCGTGAGCAAGAACCGAGGTTTCTTCCGTCAATTTGGTATCAAAAAAATGAAAATTGATTCCGCTTTCCTTTCCGTACCGTTGAAATGCCGGAAGATCGTAGGGCTTTGTATCAAAAAAAGCAATGTTCATTTTATCACCTCATTCTTTCTTATCATACCCAGGATTGAGAAAAACATAAGAAGCCTTAAAAAGAAAAAAGCTGAACGAATGTTCAGCTTTTTAAAACTTTTATGATATCACCTGCATCTTTTAAGATCAGATCCGGCCGATCTGGGGATGCGTTCAAAATGGCCTCGTCGGTTTCGCCGCTCATGACAAGAATGCTGTAAATTCCGGCGTTTAAGCCGCTTTTAATATCGGTATAGATCCGATCGCCAACCACGGCGGTTCTCTCTTTTGCTTCGCCCATTTTTTCCATGGCTAATTCCATCATCATGGCAGCAGGCTTTCCAATGACAAAGGGTGTTTTTCCCGTGGCATTTTCAATCATTTTGCAAACGCTTCCGCAGTCCGGAACACTGCCGAATTCCGTAGGACAAACAAGATCCGGATTGGTTGCCAGATAGGGAAGATTTCTTTGGCAGAGCATCCGACTGACATCCTCCAGTTTTTGGAAGGTAAGTTCGGTGTCAAATCCCATTACGATACACTGTGTTTTGTCTGTGTTCTCAGTAATGGTAAAGCCGGCTTCTCTCAGCTGATCCTTCAATGAATCGGTTCCGCAAACATAAAGCTTTTTTCCCCAGTGGTGATTCTTTAAGTAGCAAGCGGTGGCTTGAGAGGAGGTATAAAAATCCTCTTCGCAGCAGTCAATGCCGAGTTTTTTTAATTTTTTCACATAATCGGCAGGGCTTTTGGAGGAATTGTTGGTGGTAAACAGATACCGCCTTCCGGTTTCTCGAATGGTATTAAGTAGTTCTTGGGTGAAGGGAAAGAGTGTGTTTCCCAGATAAAGAGTGCCGTCCATATCAAAGAGAAATAGACGGATCTCTTTGATTTTTTCTTGCCAGGTCATAAACATCCTCGCTTTAAGTTTTAAACTTCAACTACAAATACGACGCCCTCAAAGGCCAAAAGATCAGAGAGCACAATATTCTTTCTCCGGTCCAGAACCAATTCCAGTCCAATGTGACCGGCACAGGTGGATTTCGGTGGTAAAACGCGAAAAACAGTATCTTGGGGAAGGGCTTCCTTCAAGGAATCCAGAGCGAAATTAAGTTTAGACATATCATCCAGCTCCAGATACAGCACTTCGGTGTTCTTTTTTCTTCTCTCCAATTTAGCAAACAGGATCAGGGCAATCAGGAACAAAACAGAGACGGTGACCGCGCCGCTGTAAAATCCGTATCCAATGGCAATACCCACGGTAGAAGTGGCCCAAACGCCGGCAGCAGTGGTCAAACCCATAATCACATTGTCATTTTTTAAAATGATCATACCGGCACCTAAGAAACCGACGCCGGAGATCACCTGCGCAGACAGTCGGAACACATCGCCGGTTCCGAATGCCTCGTGAATGTAAATTCCGGTCATGGCAGTCATGGCAGAGCCAAGGCACACCAGAATATGCGTTCTCATACCGGCGGCACGTCCGTGACGGGCGCGTTCCAGGCCGATGATAAGACCGATCACAACAGCAAGTGCGGAGCGGAATAATACAACCTCTAATCTCAAAAAAGTCACTTCCTTTTCGTTTTTTTTCATCTTATGCGGGAAAAGTAAAAAAGATGCAAGAGCGAGCCCTTGCATCTTTTTTTTGTCTCGGTGGGATTATTGTAAAATATTGTACGGAAAAAGTCAAGACTGTTTTGTGAATTTTGTCAAAAAATCTCAATAATTTTCGCAGTGGATCTCAAAATAGCTCTTGGGATGAGCGCAGGTGGGACACATTTCGGGAGCCTTGGGCCCGATCATAATGTGACCGCAGTTGCGGCATTCCCAAACCTTTACCTCGCTCTTTTCAAATACTTGAGCGGTTTCCACATTGTTCAGAAGGGCACGGTAACGTTCCTCGTGATGCTTTTCAATGGCAGCAACCAGGCGGAATTTCTTTGCCAGTTCCACAAAGCCTTCTTTTTCAGCGGTCACGGCAAAGCCTTCGTACATATCGGTCCATTCGTAGTTTTCGCCTTCTGCGGCAGCCAGAAGATTTTCGGCGGTGTCTCCAATGCCGCCAAGCTCCTTCAGCCACATTTTTGCATGTTCCTTTTCATTCTCCGCAGTTTTCAAAAACAGCGCGGAAATTTGCTCGTAGCCCTCCTTTTTTGCAGTAGAGGCAAAGTAAGTATATTTGTTTCTTGCCTGGCTTTCCCCTGCAAAAGCTGCTTCCAAATTCTTTTCGGTTTGAGTACCTGCATATTTATTTTCTTTCATTTCGGTAGGCCTCCTTGTATTTTTTTCCATTGTAACACCTTTTTTTATATTTGAAAAGAGTTTTTTGAAAAAAAGAAGCAGCGCCGAGCGCTGCTTCTCAAAGATCGTCTGCGTCTTGCACCGGCTCCCGAAAATCCATGGGAAGGCCGGTGTACCATCCGTCCGGGTCCATTCTGCTGGGAGGAAGGCGGATCATATCACTGGGGCCGGTTTCGTTTACGGGACGGGGGTGTCTGTCCTTGGGACTGATCTTGGTTTTTTTAAAGGGGGAATCCTTTTGCATGGCAAACTCCTTTTTTTCTTTTAGTTTGCTTTTTCCGGCGGTTTTTATGCTTTCCCCATTGAAATTATTTTCTCTTTATGCTACAATATTTTTTGATCGAAAAAGGAGGAAAATGCAGTGGAGGAAAAATATTTTATTACATTAGGCGAGATCATTAAAAAATTTTCTTTGAGTGAAATTGCTGTCTCCGAAGAAGATCATAAAAAGCAAATTTATCACAAGGAAGTAAACCGTCCCGGCCTGTTTCTTGCCGGGTTTCAAGAATATTTCGATGCGGAGAGAATCCAGATCATCGGTCGAACAGAATATGAGTATTTGCAATCCCTTGGCAAAAAGGAACGCGAGGATGCCTTCTTCCGTTTGATGAGCAAAAAGCCGGTGTGTGTCATTGTCTGTCATGGCCTGGTGGTGCCGGAGGATGTTGTTTTGCTGGCCAAGAAAAATCATGTACCCCTTTTGGGAATCGAAAAGGATACCTCGTATTTTATGGCTTCTCTCATTGCAGAATTAAACGTGGCTCTGGCAGACCGTATGACCTGTCACGGTGTTTTGGTTGAGGTTTACGGCGAAGGCGTTCTCCTCCTGGGTGACAGCGGTGTTGGTAAAAGTGAAACGGCCATTGACCTGGTGAAAAGAGGACATCGTCTGATCGCAGACGATGCGGTGGAGATCAAGCGAGTATCGGATAAGACTCTGGTGGGATCTGCGCCGGAATTGATCCGGTATTATGTGGAGCTCAGAGGCATCGGTGTGGTAGATGTGCGCCGCCTGTTTGGTATGGGCGCGGTGAAGGATACGGAAAAAATCGATCTGATCATCAATCTTGAGCCCTGGAACCAGGAAAAAAATTATGAGCGTTTGGGAATGGATACGGAATATACTGAACTGATGGGAATCAGAATTCCCTCGGTGACGGTCCCGGTTCGTCCCGGTCGAAATTTAGCCTTGATCATTGAGATCGCCACCATGAATATGCGCCAGAAGCTTATGGGCTTTAATACGGCCGAAGAATTGAACGAGAAACTGATGAAACAGTTTGGAGGAGAATAATGTATTATATCGGAATTGATTTGGGCGGAACCAATATCGCCTGTGGACTTGTGGATGTATCCGGGAAATTGCTTTTGAAAAAAAGCTGTAAAACCGGCGCCCAGAGAAGCGCTGACGCCATTATGACAGATATGGCAAATTTGGTGGAGAGTGTTATTTTGGAAAGCGGCGTGGAAAAAGAAAAAGTCGCTTTTTGCGGCATCGCATCTCCCGGTATCGCCAATTCGGAAACGGGTGTCATTGAGTATTCCTGCAATCTCCCTTCCTTTCTGAATTTTAACATCGTGGAAGATCTGAAGAAAAGAACCGGCATTGCCAGAGTGGGTCTCGAAAACGACGCCAACTGTGCCGCCAAAGGGGAGGCAGAAGCCGGTGCCGCCAAGGGTTGCCGATCCTCTGTGTTTATTACCTTGGGAACCGGCGTTGGTGGCGGCGTGATCCTGGACGGCAAGATTTTTCACGGATTTAACTTTGCCGGTGCTGAGCTCGGCCACTGCGTTATTGAAAAGGACGGCTTGCCATGCTCCTGCGGCAGAAAAGGCTGCTGGGAGGTCTATAGCTCTGCTACGGCACTTTGCCGGATCACAAAAGAAGAAATGGAGAAAAACAAGGAAAGCTTGATGTGGTCCCTTTGCAAAGGAGACCTTTCTCACGTGGACGGTAGAACGGCCTTTGACGCTTGGCGCCAGGGGGATGAAAGCGCCAAAAAGGTGCTGGATCTGTTCACCTCTTATCTTGGTACCGGTATTACCAATATGGTCAACATCTTCCAACCGGAGATTATTTCAGTTGGCGGAGGTATTTCTGCCGAGGGCGAAGCACTGTTAGGCCCGGTAAGAAAGATCCTGGAGGCAGAGCAGTATTCCCGTATGTGCGAAAAGAAAACCGTTTTGAAAAAAGCAGAGCTGGGAAATGACGCCGGCATCATCGGCGCAGCTCTTTTGTGGAGATAACCATGAATGTTTGTCTTCGGGTAAACGAAATTCTCGCCGAACTTTGCCAAAAAGGGAAGATTGCACGGGAGGATTGGGAAATGATCCCGGATCACCCGCTCTCGAGGCTGACCTCTTTCCGCACCGGTGGAAGGGCAGCGGTTCTGTTTCCCTTGAAGGTGAGGGTCATCACCTGTCTGTTTCCCATTCTTGTCTCGGAGAAGATTCCTTACTTTATTTTGGGAAATGGGTCTAATGTGATCGCAAAGGACGAAGGGTATTCCGGTCTTGTTTTGTCCCTGTCCCGTCTCCGGGAAACTCGTGTTTTGGGTACCTGCGTGACCGCAGAGGCTGGGGTTTCCATTACTTCTCTTGCCACCCTTGCCAAAAAAAACAGCCTGACCGGAATGGAGTTTTTCTATGGCATTCCCGGTTCTGTGGGCGGCGCGGTGTTTATGAATGCCGGTGCTTACGGCGGTGAGTGTAAGGATATTTTAAAAGAAGTCACCTTTGTTACCCGGGAGGGCGAGGTGAAGACCTTGCCGACAAAAGATTTGAATATGGGGTATCGTACCAGTGTTTTCGAAGAAAACGGTGCGGTCATCCTTTCTGCAACGTTTCAGCTGGAAAAGGGAGACTCGGAGGAGATTTTCCGGAATATGGAAGATCTGATAGCCCGGCGTTCGGAAAAGCAGCCTCTGGAGTATCCCAGTGCCGGTAGCACCTTTAAGCGTTATCCTGGGCGGTATACAGCTCAAATGATCGACCAGGCCGGATTGAAGGGCTTTGCTGTGGGCGGCGCTAAGGTCAGTGAAAAGCACGCCGGATTTGTTATCAATTATGACAATGCTACAAGCTCTGATATTCTGGAACTGATCCGTAAGATCAAAGAGATCATCTTCGAAAAAGAAGGCATTCACATTCAGTGCGAAGTGCGTGTCATCGAGTAAAAGGAGAGAGTGTGTGACGAGCTTTTCTTCTTCTGTTAAGGATTATCTGTGTGCCAAAAGCCTGGAGGAGCTGGGCGTGGGCGAAAACGGACACGTAAAGTGGAAAGAGTGCTGTCGCTTGTCTTTTTTGCGATCGGTTTTTCTGTTTTTGGCGCAAAGTGAAGAAAAACAGGACATTCTTTCCTCTGATCGGGAATCCCTTTTGGAGGTGATCGCCTACCTTTTGATCCGTTCCTTCGATTTGGAGGCCCGTGTTCTTCCGAGGGATCGGGGCAATCGAAAAGGAGCGATCCTTTCCTTGCCTTCCGGAACTCGTGAACGGATCTTGCGCGAAACTACAAGTGTCGGTGAAATGGGGTGCGAGCGTTGCCGCGTCTTATTTGTTCGCGGTGCCTTTCTTTCCTGCGGAACGGTTCTGGATCCGGCAAAAGGGTACCACGCCGCCTTTCTCCTTCCCGGCGAAAATGAGGCGCGCGAGCTTACTTCGGTTTTGACGGATTTCGATATTTTGGTCAAAAAAAGATACGATTCCAACGGAATCTATTTGTATTTGAAGGAAAGCAGTAAGATCGAAGATCTTCTTTCCGTGATGGGTGCTCAAAAGTTTTCTCTGGAATTGATGAACCAAAAAATTGAAAAAAGCATTCGCGCCAATATTAACCGACGTCAGAATTTTGACGATGCCAACATCAAAAAAGCCGTGGTCAGTTCTCAAAACATCATCCTGTCCATCCGTTATTTGGAGGAGCAGGGGATTTTGGAAACTCTGTCGGAGCCGCTTCAAAAGGCGGCAAAGCTTCGCCTATCCTACCCGGAGGTCTCTCTTTCGGAGTTGGTGGAGCGCTCGGAGGAGGAAATTACAAAATCCGGCTTGAATCACCGTCTGCAGAAATTGTCTGTTCTGGCGGAAAAACATAAAAACGAGGAAGACATATGAAAAACAACGGAGATTTTTACGCCCTCCTGTTTCAAATGAAAAACATCAACCGCTGGGGCTTGATGTATAATACCCGAAATGAAAATCTCAGCGAGCATTCTATGGAATGTGCGGTGATTGCCCACGCGCTCACACTCATCGGAAACCGCCATTTCGGAAAGAAACTGGACCCCAACCGGCTTCTTTCTGCGGCTCTTTTTCATGATATGAACGAAGTGCTCACCGGTGATCTTCCCACTCCCATCAAGTATTATAATGATAAGATCAAGGAGTCTTATAAGGAGATCGAGCGTGTCAGCTTGGGTAAAATGCTGTCACTTTTGGACGAAGAGACCGCCGGTGCTTATACCGCGCTCCTGGCGCTTTCTCCTGAGGAAAAAAAGATTGTAAAAGGTGCGGATAAGCTTTGCGCTTATATTAAATGTCTCCAGGAGATCGAACGAGGCAACCGGGAGTTTTCTTCTGCTTGCACCTTCAACGAAAGATCACTCCACGAGCTGGAAATGCCGGAGGTGGACTTCTTTTTGGAGCATTATATTGACTCCTTTACCAAGAACATTGACGAGGTCAGCCTCTAAAGCAAAAAAAGATTTTGCGCGAATGGCGCAAAATCCTTTTTTATCTTGCCACAAAAAAGTAAACTGTGTCCCAGGCCGGAATGTAGGGCCAGTGCCGCAGATACACCCGATATTCGGGTAGAATTTTTTTGATCTGCAAAGGCAAGGCGAAGAAATCCTCGGTCCTGTGATAACAACTGATGCAAAGCGTTGGCTTTTCTCTTTGGATCAGCTCCCTTGCTCCCTCAATGGCCTCCTTTTCGGCACCCTCCACGTCGAATTTGATAAAATCTGCCTTGGTGCAAACATCGGATAAGCAAATTCCCTCTACCAGGTCTTTTCCGTCCGATGCCACCGCGGCACTGCGACCGGATTTCCCGTTGAAGGAAAGGGGCGTGTTCTCATTCCATGCGGCCGCCTCTATGGCTTGAAAGCCCGGAATGTGACCGCAGTTTTTCATTAGCTTTTGAAAAGTTTTTCTGCCCGGCTCCACCGCCAGGATCTTTCCGTGCTTTGGGAAATTTTCGTGCCATTCCAGCACGGTATCCCCATCATAAGCGCCCAGATCTACATAAAAATCACCCTCGCGAAAGGGAACTAGCGTTTTCAGATCCTGTATTCGATCTGTTTCAATCTCCATCAAAGGGTCGATTTTTCCGCTTATTTTGTAAGAAAAAAGTCCGTCGAAAGCCTTTTTTGAAGTTTCGTCGGAAAGGAAGCCTCGAACGGAATCGATTTCTTCTTTATGACCAAGAACAAATTCCCGATCCAAAAGGCCACCGCCGAACAAGGGAACCTCCGGCGCATAGAATTCAGTTTCGTTTGCCATCCGTCGGATTTTTTCCATCATGTCCGGTCGAAACACGCCAAATGCCAGGAGAACGATCATATCTCCAAAGGTATCTTTTGCTTCTTGGAAGGTGGTGACGGGAAATGAGTGAACCGTCTTGCCGCGCACATATTCATCGCTGGCAAAAATACCCTTGATTAAAATGCCCTTTTCCCGGCAAACCTTCAGGATCTTATCACACCCGTCGCCCATTCCGTAAATGACAATATTCTTTTTTGTGTTTTTTAAATATTCCCAAAGATAGGTTTTCTGTTCCATTTGAAGCTCCCATTTGAAATTCGGTTTATCATAGCATAGTTTGAAAGAAAAGTAAAGGAGGCAGTATGAACGCCGTCGGTATTGTTTGTGAATTCAATCCCTTGCACAAAGGGCACGAATATTTTCTCGGACAAGTGAAGAAAGCCTTTCCCGAAAAGGGGATCGTCTGTGTGATGAGTGGCAATTTTGTTCAGAGAGGCTCCTTTGCCATTCAGGAAAAATTCAGCCGCGCCCGCAGTGCTATCTTCGCCGGGGCCGATTTGGTCCTGGAACTGCCTTTCCCTTTTTCCTCTCTCTCCGGAGAAAGCTTTGGAACCAGCGCCATTTCCATCTTAAAGCGCCTTGGCATTTGCGATACTCTGGCTTTTGGAACGGAAATTCCCGATCCGGAAAGAATGCTAACTTGTGCCAAAAATCTCTCTGATCCTTCCTTTCTTTGTGAACTGAAGCAGTATTTGGAGGAAAACCGAGGTGTGGGCTATCCCACCGCTCGAGAGAGGGTATATGAAACAATGTTCGGCCGGGAAGAGATCCTGTCCTCTTCCAATGCTTCCCTTGCCATGGAATATATCCTGGCAGCCCAAGCGCTTTCCTTTCCTGTTTCGTTTTACCCGGTGAAACGTTTGGGAGAACAGATCCGTTCCGAAAAGGAAGAGGGAGAATTCCTCTCTGCCACTGCCATTCGAAAAATGATCCTTTCCGGCGGTGATCCGATGGAGCATCTTCCTGCCGTATCCTTTGATGAAATGATAAAAGAAAAGGAAAAGGGGCATTTTCCGGTTTCCATGGAAACCCTTTCGCCCATTCTATTTTATCTCTTAAAAACGAAAAGTCGGAAGGAAATGAAAGAGATCTATGGCTTTTCCGCTCTTTGCGACCGTGCCAGAAAATTTGCCGGAGAAAGCGAGAGCGTGGAGGATCTGGTCCGGAAAATGAAAAATGCCAGCGTCACCGATTCTCGGATCCGAAGAGGACTTCTTGCGCTTCTTTTGAACATTCCCCGTCACGCTGAAAAAGAAGCGCCCCTTTATACCCAGGTCCTTGCCGCAGGCGAAAAGGGAAGAGAAATGATTTCAAAATCAAAAGAGTGCGGTTCCATTCCCGTTTTCACAAAGCCTGCTCATGCTTTGCGATCAGAGGATCAGGGTATTCTCCGCCAGGCCTCTGCAGCTCACTTGGCAGATGAAATCTATCAAATGGCATTTCCCAAGAAAGAAACAGAAGGGTATTTCCTCAAGCAAACTCCCGCCATTTTTTAGAAAAAACTTAAAAATTTGGAGCCGTGCCGCTTCTTGACGAATCCCCAGTAATATGGTAGTATTACCGTGTTCTGTTATGAAAAAAGAAAGGAGGAAAAATGAAAATGGTCGTTTTCAAATGTAAGGTATTTCAAAGCGCGCTTTCCGCCGTGCTGTGCATGATCCTTCTTTTTTCTCCTCTTTCTCCCATTGTTTTTGCGGAAGGGGAAAACAGTCCGGTTGCCCAGGAAGCTCCTGCGACCCGTTCGGCAATGGTAAAGGGCGATGCGGTCCATGTTCGCTCCGGAGCCGGTACGAATTTCAGTCCCTTGACCCACAATGGCGAGAAGATTTTTTTGTTCAGTGGCCATGAATTGACCGTCAAGGGTGATTCGGTCCCGGATTCGGTGGGCGATCCTTGGTTTTTTGTGAGTTTTACATATTCCGGCACTGCTTATGAAGGATATATTCATGGAAGATATGTGGTGATTCGCTCCACTGCTGATATTCCGGTGGTGGAAAATTTGAAATTCGAAGAACAACTGAAAGCCTTTCCGGAAGCCTATCACAGAGCGCTGAAGGCAATTCACGAGGCCCACCCTTCCTGGCATTTTGAAGCCTTTGATACCGGTCTTGATTGGGCAGAGGTGCAGCGGAATGAGAATGTTCCCGGCCGAAGCCTGACCAATTCCCGCTATGCCTCCCATTATTCCACTACCCATGGCTATGATTGGGAGACCGATACCTTCTATGCTATGGAAGCCGGCACCTGGTTCCAGGCCAATCCCTCCCTGGTAGCCTACTATATGGACCCTCGGAATTTCTTAAATGAGGATGATATTTTCCAATTTGAAAAACTGACCTTTTCCTCTGCCAGCCAGACGCTGGAAAGTGTGGAAGCCATGCTGAAGGGCTCTTTTATGGAAGGGAAGACCATTCTGGATGACCAGGCAAATCCCATTTCCTACGGCGCGGCATTTCTCAAAGCGGCAGAGAGCGCCAATGTGAGCGCCTTCCACCTGGTTACCCGTTGCATCCAGGAAGTGGGATGGTCCGGCTCCTCCTGTGCCCACGGAAACTATCCCGGCTATGAAGGGTATTATAACTTTTTCAACATCGGTGCAAATAGCGGCGCCACCGACGGAATGATTCACGCAAAAGCCCAAGGATGGGATAGCCCCTATAAAGCCATTATGGCCGGCGGCTCCTTCATTGGAAGCGATTATATTGCCAGAGGGCAGAATACCCCTTATTTTCAGAAGTTTTCCGTTGTAGACCCCAAGTATTATTACTGGCATCAGTATATGACCAACATTGCCGCCGCCCATAGCGAAAGCAAACTCCAGGGCGGTACCTATGAGGCTCTTGGGTATATGGAATCTTCTTTTGTGTTTCGCATCCCTCTTTATAAAAATATGCCGGAAAAGCTCTGTGCCGAACCTACCCCGGCCGGAAGTCCCAATAACTATCTCACCTCGATTACCGTCGAAGGCTATGCCTTAACGCCTACCTTTGATTTTTATGACACTCTGCACAACGGCACCTCGTCCTATACCATTATTATCAATGAAGATGTATCTTCCATTCGGGTGAGCGCCACAGCCGCAAGCAAGGTAGCATCGTTGAGCGGCTCTCTGGGAAATGTTTCCATCTGGACCGGAGAGAATGTCTTGAAGATCAAATGCACCAGCGCAGCCGGTGAAACCAGAACCTATACCCTCCGGGTGATCCTGAACGGAAAGGGTGCCGATGGCACACCGCCTCCGGAAGAACCGGAGGAACCTAGCACCCCCAATCCTCCGCCTGTTTCTCCGGAAGAGCCAAAGCCGGTTCCCTCCGGTTGGAATCCTCCTTATCGGATCCAGGGGCAGATGATCTCCGGCATCCCTATGGGAACCTCTGTGGGAGATTTTCTCGCAAAACTTGGTGTGTATGGAAAAGCAGCCGCCACTCTCTCCGATGAAAATGGAGCCGTGGTTTCCGGCGGTGCGGTAAGAACCGGGCACCTCCTGTCGTATTATGACGGATCCACTACCCTGAAATTCACCCTTGTAATGTTTGGCGATATCAATAAGGATTCTGTTATGGATGCCATTGACCTTTTGATGGTCCGTCGAAATCTTTTGGGCATCACAGATCTGGATTCCTCCGCTTCTCAGGCGGCAGATGTGAACCGGGACGGCAAGGTGGATGCCATTGATCTGCTCCTGGTTCGAAAAAGTCTCTTGGGACTTACTACCATCACTCAGTGAGGTGTAATATGAAAAAAATAAAACTTTGCGCCTGTTTTCTTGCGACTCTTGTCTTGCTGTCTCTTTTGAGCATTTCCGTTTTTGCGGCCAATGCTACCGTGTCCATCAGCGCTTCCGCAGATCGGGTGTTCGTGGGAAATCAGGTACGCGTGACCGTAAACGTCGCCGGCGGTGAGAATATCGGTAGCTGGCGCTTTGCATTGAGCTATGACCCCGCTTTTCTGGAATATGTTTCCGGAGCTGATAGCGGCGGCGGCGGTACCCTTCTTTTTTCCGACTCTTTGGATAGCGGCGTAAAATCAATCAGCAAAACCGTTGTATTTAAGACCAAAAAGATCGGAAGCACCACCGTTTCGGTGAATAGTCCCCAGATCGTGGCTTTTGATACCATTTCCAATATGAATGCCAACAATGCCTCACGTAAAATCAATATCGTGGCGGCGCCCACCCTTTCGGGGGATAACAATCTATCATCTCTTTCCATCTCTCCCGGAGAACTCAGCCCAGCCTTTTCCTCCGGAAATACTTCTTATACTGCTACCGTCCCTTTTGAAGTGGCCTCCATTACGGTGGCCGCTTCTGCCAGCCACCGCGCGGCAAGCGTTTCCAATTCAGCTTTGGAGCTTGCAGTAGGAGAGAATACCGTTACCGTTACCGTAACGGCAGAAAACGGAAATCGAAAGAATTATACCATCCTGGTCACACGCCAGGAATCCGAGCTTGCCGGCGCCCAGGTGGAATTGAACGGGGAAACGTATTCGGTATCCTATGATCCCGCCACACTCACTCCTCCTGAGGGATTCACCGCTACCACCGTTCCTTTTGGGGAAAAGAAGATCCTTGCATATCTGGCACCGAAGGAATCCATCTGCATTGTTCATTTAACCAAAGAAGAAGCCTCCGACTGGTATCTTTTCCACCGGGAGGACCAGTCCTTTTCCAAAATGGAGACCCTTGCCGCAGAGGGTAGTAGCTTTGTGCTTTTGACCCCTCCGGCAGACGCCAAAATTCCCTTTGGCTTTATTCCCAAAACCCTTTCTGTCTCGGACCGTCAGATTGAGGTCTATGGCTCCGATGACTCCTTGACCAAGAATGTTTATCTTGTATATGCAATGGCAAAGGATGGCACCTGCGCCTTTTACTATTACGATGCCAATCTAAAATCCATCACCACTTATTTTGAAATCAGTAAATCCACCGCCACCGAGGGAGAGGAAACGGAAGATCCCACCGTTCTTGGCGGTCAGCTGGAAAAAATGAATGCTCTGGTCAGAAAAGCAGAGATCGCGGCTTTGGCAACCGGAATTCTGGCAGTGGTTTTGTTTATTGCGCTGATCGTATGCATCACCCTTCTGATTCGCCGGAAAAAATCAAACTGTGAGGATGAAGAGAAGCCCATCGAGCAAACAGAAACCCTTCTTCAAGAGACGGTCGAACAGCCGCCAAAACAAAATGAGGAAGAAAAAGAACTGGACTTGAAGGAAATTTACGGAATCGAAAAAGATCAAGATGAAAAATAAAAAAGAGGCTCAGCCTCTTTTTTGTTTTTTTTGGTGTTGAAAAATTTCTAACGAAAAAAACACAAAAACTTTCAAAAAAACCCTTGACATTCTGCCGCTCTGATGCTATACTGTCAAGGTCGCAGCGAGGATATGCCTCTGTAGCTCAGTTGGCAGAGCAGGGGACTGAAAATCCCCGTGTCGTTGGTTCGATTCCGACCGGAGGCACCAATTCTTCTCTGCAAAACCACCTGCGGATTTAGCTCATTTGGTAGAGCGCGACCTTGCCAAGGTCGAGGTGGCGGGTTCGAGCCCCGTAATCCGCTCCACATGGAAGCTTAGCTCAGCTGGGAGAGCATCTGCCTTACAAGCAGAGGGTCATAGGTTCGAGCCCTATAGTTTCCACCACACTCGGAACAGATTTTTCTGTTCCGAGTTCTATACGGCCTGGTAGTTCAGTTGGTTAGAACGCTAGCCTGTCACGCTAGAGGTCAGGGGTTCGAGCCCCCTTCAGGTCGCCATATTCGCTGATATAGCTCAGTAGGTAGAGCGCATCCTTGGTAAGGATGAGGTCACCAGTTCGACTCTGGTTATCAGCTCCAGAAAAAGAAAAGACAAGTCGAAAGACTTGTCTTTTCTTTTTCAACTAAATCCGTCCTTTCGGATGGGATAAATCCATCTTCGATGGGTGAAATCACTTCGTGGTGAAATCCGACTTCGTCGGGCTAGGGGACGGATTTAATTTCACCTTTTGCGAAAGCAAAAGATTTCACCAAAGGCAAACGCCTTTGATTTCACCGTGCGTAGCACGATTTCACTAACTCTTGCACCTCCGCCGCTTTTATGCTATAATATTCCCAAGGCGGTGATTTTATGGAAATATTGTTTGAAAATAGTTATGTTAGAAATAAAGAGTTAGCAAAAGAAATTTACAGGTATTATTATTTTCAACGCAAATGGTTAGTTGTTTGCTATGCTTTGCTGTTACTCTCTTTTTTGAGCAATATATTTATTTCAATATTTGAAAAAACATATAATTGGGGCGTTTTCATTTTCGTTCCTTTATTCTTGTTATTCCAACTATATTGTTATTTTCGTCAAGTGAATACAATGGTAAAACGCGATAGTGAAGTTCACGGAAAAGAAATATCTGTTGAAACAATCGTTACGAATGAGTACATTCAGAATACAGCATCGACTGGTGCAGTCAACAAACTTGAGTATGATAAGATAAGGAATTCCGTTCAAACCAAAAATTTGATTTTGTTACGTTCAAAAGCGAATTTAATTTACATATTCCGAAAAGATACATTTACAAAAGGTGATAAAGAGAGTTTTATTAGATTTTTAAATAACAAGGGTGTAAAAATTAAATAAAACGAAAGAAAATCAGGTTTTTGACCAGTTCTTTTTCGGACATGAGAGACAAAAAATAAGACAGTCAATCGACTGTCTTATTTTTATCCAATCCGAAGGATTGGCATGGCATCACCCGCAAGGGTGTATGGAATCAGTCGCGCGGCGACTGTATGGCACCACGCGTCAGCGTGTATTTCCTTCGGATTGATTTCATACCGCCTACGGCGGATTCCATCCAACACTGCGTGTTGATTCCATGCAAGGCTTCGCCTTGATTGGGTACGAAAGGATCAAGCGATGAGTGCTAATTATCTTTTGAAATACTCGCAAGAACTTGCAACGGGCATTGAGGAATTGTGTAAGTCTCTCAACGATAGAGGAGGGATTTCCAATACGCTTTTCCAGTTGAAGAAATCTTCTTCCAGTGTTTTTGCCAATATTTCCGAAGCACAATATCCTCAAAGTCTTCCGGATATGCTTTCTAAATTTGAGATTGCCCGTAAGGAATGTATGGAAACTGAATCTTGGTTAAAGCTTCTTTTGTCTTCTTCCGCTATTGATGAAACAACGTTCAAGAGATACCGCAACCTCTGCGGTAGAATCCGCAGAATGCTCACGTCCTCTTGCATAACAATCGAAAACAAGATCAATAAAAATAAGCCGTGAATGTTCACGGCTTATTTTTCATCTTCGGTAAACAACAAAATATCTTCAACTTTACAATGTAAAATATTACAAAGATCATTCAATGTCACTGTGCTGATTGGGCGGTTGTGACGGAGCCTGTCAAGCAAACTTCTGCTGATACCATAATCATTTATAAGCTTGTATGTGGAAAATCCCTTTTCTTTCAGAGTTTTATAAAATGGTTCATAAGAAATCATCATATCACCTCTATAAATATGATAAATTCTGCTCTTTTCCTTGACAATGCCCGATAAAACGAGTATAATTTTGTTGAGCTCGATAAATAGAGTATATTTTGGTTGGAGGTGTAAATATGAGAAGTAAAACAGATCGCAGAATGTGTGGAACTTGTGAGTTTTGGAATGGAGTAAGACAACCGATTTTTGATGAACACGGTAATCCAAAAATTGAAATCCATTCAGAACAAGGCATTTGTGAGTGTTCTCTTAGTTCTTTTGAAGGCGGTCAACGAAGAAGGGATCTTTGTTGTAAGTGCTATTCAAAATGGACTGAATTGTTTTAAAATCGTTTTATTATGAGGTGTAGTTATGGATATTTTGTGCATAATTCTCGCAATCGTTTCGTCTGTATTGCTTGGAATTTTTTTATTTATATGGGGCAATTCGGTGTCTGGAGGATTCAAAAAAAGCATTAAGTATTTAATTGTTTGGTTGATTATTCAGATAGTTGCTTTTTTTGTAGTAAATGAAAGAATTGAAGCTATTACTACAGTCTTTACAATATCTTTAGTTCTAATAATTTGTTTTTTTATAGTAGCAGCAATGTTGGGTGGCTATGGTTATTTATGGAGAGGGCTTCTTGTTATTATATTGTGTATTGTCAGTATGATTTGCTTTAAGAGTGTAGTTATTGTTGAAACCCCAAAAACAAGTCCATTAGAAGATGCTATGAATAAAGATCCAAATGAATGGACGGACTTTGACAAAGAAGTCATAGATGATTATTTTGAAGTTATTAGCAGATAAAGTTACAAATCAAATAGCAAAACAACAAATCCCCCTTTTTTAGACCGGTTCCATTTTGAGTGTCGGTCCCAAAAAAAGAACGAAGCGATTGCTTCGTTCTTTTTTGTGTTTGTCTCCGTAAGGACACAAGATCATTTTGTTATGAAGAGTTGCAAACATCATTCTAACATTATTTTCATATTTGAAGCAAAAGAGATTGTCTTAGGATCAAATCTATGATATAATTTCTTTCATAAAATGACATTTGATTTTGTAATCAATAAAATTGAGATTGGAGTTTGCTATGGCATTAAATTCGGATATTGCATATAAGTTTGGTTGCGGTCGCTACATTCAGGAAGAAAATGCGATCGAGAAGAACCTTTATCGTGAGCTTAAGAATTTTGGAAAAAAAGTTCTTTTTGTTGCTGGTGATAATGGATACAAGGTTGCTTTTGAATTTGTTCAAAAGGCGCTGGTGAATACGGATATTGAATACGAAGTTATAATGTTCCGTAGCGTTCCTTGTTTTGAAAAAGCGGAAGAAATCGTGCAGATCGTAAAAGAAAAAGGTTTTGAGATCGTTTGTGGCATCGGCGGCGGTGTCATTGGCGATATTGCGAAATTGGTAGCGGAAATTGCTGATATTTACCTTTTCCAAATCCCGACTTCTTCTGCCACCTGTGTAGCGGCAACACCTTTGAGCATTACCTACGATCCGGAAACTCGCGTATTCCGCGGCAGTTTCATTTGCAAAAAAGAAGCAAGCGCCGTTATCGTTGATACTGCTATTTTAATAGCTCAGCCCCCTCGCTTGTTCTGGTCGGGAATCGTTGACTCTCGCGCAAAGATGGTAGAGATTCAGCACTTCTTCCTTGATGGAAGGGAAGTTCCGGTTGGCCTTGAAATGGCATATTCTCTGTCCAAGGAGATCGACCATTTTTACGAAGAGAATATGGAAGAAATGGAAAAAGCACTGGCGGAGAAGAAGATTACCAAGACTTTTGAACTTGCCTTGTTTTATTCCATTGCCGTTACGGGTATTATTAGCGGACTTTCCAAAAATTCGTCGCAAACAGCCTTGGGTCACGAGTTTTACTATGAGATCCGAACAAACTATTGCAAAGAGGCAAGATACTTCCTCCACGGAGAGCTGGTTGGTATTGGTTTGATCGTTCAGCTTGCCTATAACAGAATGGATTATCAGGCGATGATTGATCTGCTTCGTCGTATGAATCTTCCTACTACCTTGTCTGAGATCGGTATCACTCCAACCAAAGAAAACGCAAGCCGTTTCGTGGATAGGTTTTTCAACGGAGAATTTGTCGTAGATAAAACGGAAGAGAATCGCAAAGAGATGATCAAAGCTGTTGCTCTGATTGCAAAATAAAAAAAAGGTGTTGTACAAGACTCATATAAACAAACATTAGAATTTTTTCTTGAAAGAAAAAGACAGAACATAACACTGGTGAATAAAGCATAAGTTGTCCTTTTATGTGAAAGATAAGTACATAATTTACAAATATTAAAGAAAATCAGGTTTTCGTCCAGTTCTTTTTCGGACACGAATGACAAACGAAAATCCGGTCACGGAAGTGGACGGATTTTTGTTTGTATTATTCACTATTCATTTTTCATCATTCATTATTCATTAAAAAGGAACGGATTTTCAAATGAATAATGAATATTGAAGTCGCTTGCGCTGATGAATAATTATTGCCACTCCACCGCTTTTATGCTATACTATTCCAAGGAGTTTAGAAAATGAAACTCTGCCACTATATAAATTGGTTGAATGATGCAGAACGAATACTCGCAAGAGAGGCTGGTAGTTATGAGTGATTTTGCTAAATATGTTGAAAAACACCGTGATTTAATTCTGAATTCCCTTGATTATATCTGGAAGAATCCTGAAACAGGATATAAAGAGTGGAAAACCCACAAATATATGAAGGATATTTTTGAAAAGTTGGGCTATGAGTTAATAGAGGCAGGGGATATTCCCGGCTTTACTGCCGAGGTTGACACAGGTAAGGATGGTCCTACTGTTGCGGTTTTTGGCGAGTTGGATGCACTTATCTGTGCTACCCACCCTGAAGCAGATAAAGAAACACATGCGGTGCACTCCTGTGGCCACTGTGCACAGGCGGCGGCACTTATTGGTCTTGCAGCTGCCCTTAAAGAAGAGGGCGCATTGGATGGTATGTGCGGTAAAATAAGACTTGTAGCAGTACCTGCAGAGGAGCTTATTGAGGTTGAATATCGTGAGTCCTTACGTAAGCAGGGAATAATCAAATACTTTGGCGGAAAGCCAGAATTTATGTGGCGCGGCCTTTTAGATGGAGTTGATTTGTCGTTTATGGTTCACACGTCGGTTGCTGACACGCCAACCTTGGCAATCAAAGGTGGCTCCAACGGTTGTATAGCAAAAACGATGACCTTCCAAGGCGTTTCTGCTCATGCAGGTGGCTCTCCTCAAAAGGGAGTAAATGCTTTGTATGCGGCCAATCTTGCTATGAATGCTGCTAATGCACTAAGAGAAACCTTTACTGAAAGAGAGTATATCCGTTTCCACCCTATTATTACCAACGGTGGGAATGCGGTTAACGTTATCCCTGATACCGTTACTATGGAAAGTTATGTGCGCGGCGCTACAATGGAGAGTATTTTAAATACTAATAAAAAAATCAATCGTGCATTTTCTGCTTGCGCGGCGGCAATGGGTGCGAAGGTGCATATCAGAGACATTCCTGGATATTGGCCAAGACAGTATCCTGATGATTTTGTAGTTGCCTTCGAAGAAGCGGCAAAACAGGTTTTGGACAATGTAAAAATTAATAATGCTTGGGACACGGGTTGTTCGGATATGGGAGATGTTGGCGCTGTTATGCCGATCATTCATCCAACCGCAAGCGGTGCCGTTGGAACCAGTCACGGGAATACGTATTATATAACCGATGGTGATACGGCTTGTGTGAAATCTGCCGAAGCACAGATGGTGCTTTTATCGGTGCTTTTAAAGGATAATGCTAAGAGAGCAAAAGATATTATCGCAAACTATAAACCGCCCTTTGCTTCGATGCAGGAATATTTTGATTTTGTTGATAATATTAACTTTGATAAAGAAACTGTTACATACAAGGATGAAAACACCGCAATTCTAAAGTATTAATAAGAAAGGAAAAGAATATTACGTAACGAATAAGTATATTTTTTTCAAATATTAAAGAAAATCAGTTTTTAGACCGGTTCCATTTTGAGTGTCGGTCCCAAAAATAAAAGCAGGTCAATCGACCTGCTTTTATTTTTGGAAATGAAGCGCACCTGCGGTGCATGAAAAACGAAGCCGCCTACGGCTATGAAGCACGCCTTCGGCACATTAAGAAATAAAAAGTGCGCTTCGCTTCATATTTTGCGAAGCAAAATATTTCATGGCGGCAAATTCGCCGCTTCATACGAACGAAGTGAGTTCTTCATTTGAAGCCTTGCACCCCCGCTGCTTTTATGCTATAATACACCAAATGTTTTTATATCGTTGTGGATTACCTTTGCGGTATCGTTTTTTGTGGTTTCTATGATAATTGAAAAACTGAGGATTGGTTATATGAAAAAAATTGCTTTTACAGGGGATATTGGATTTTCTTCAAAGTATTTTAGAGGAACATACGTTCGAGAGGATCTTGTCGATAAAAAACTTATTGATTATCTTTGCGATACTGATTATACGGTGCTAAATGTTGAAGGTTGTATCAACAATGGAAAAGCTTCGGCATCCAAACCGCTTATTCATGCCAACCCTCCGGAATGTTTACCTTTCCTGAAAAAAGTAAATGGAAATATCTGGGCATTGGCAAATAACCATATTACAGACTGTGGCAGAGAGGGCTTAGAGAGCACCTTGAATATTGCGGAAGAAAACGGTGTGCAGACGGTAGGCATAGGACTTAATATGGAGCAGGCGTCAAAACCGATTATTATAGAAAATGGTGACGCCAATATCGGAATTATTGCAGTAACACAGGAGGAAACCGAAGAGGCAACGGAAAATAGAGAGGGTTGTGTTTTGTGGGACAACAATGCAAAAATTTCAGAAATGATTTCCGAAATAAAGAAAAAGTGTCGCTGGTGTGTGGTTGTCGTTCATTCGGGACCGGAATTTTGTCAGCTTATGCCTCCTTCGGTAAGAAAACAATATAAGAAGTATCTTGAGTTTGGTGCAGATGTAGTCATTGGACATCATCCTCACGTTGTAGAGAATTACGAAAAATTTGGCGATAAGATAATTTTCTATTCGTTAGGAAACTTTATTTTTGATACAGATTATCAGAGATTACAAAAATATACAGAGTTCGGTGTGTTTGTAAAGCTTTATTTTGGTGCGGACAGTTTTAAGTGGGATTATATGGCGATGAAAATTGATAGAGAGACACAAACCATTGTTGCCTGTGATGCACCGGACATTTTTACCAATGTATCTGCGTGTCAGTATGCATTACTGTGGCCCCTTGCTATGCGAAATCTTTATAAAAACGAGCATGTGAAATTTCCGTACCTTTTCCCAAAATTCAAAGACTATTCGAAATGGGAATGGTTTAAATTTTACTTAAAGCGAAGCAAAATTTCTGCACGAAACCGGGGAATTATAAGCGGAAACATTGCTTATTGTTTGAATTTGTGGAGATTTGGGAATAAAAAGCTTATAAAATATATCAAGGAGGGACACAAATGATGAAGTGCGAGAAACTTTTTCAAATCATCGAATCCATGAATGACGAATACATAAAATTTTTAACTGATATATGTACGATTGAAAGTCCTACGGATCATAAAGAAGGAGTAGACAGGGTAGGTGAATATATTTCATATAAAGCTAACCAAAAGGGGTGGGTTGTTGAAAGACAAAAGCAGGAGATATCGGGCGATGTAGTATGCATTACAATGAACCCTCATGCAAAAGGTGCCCCTGTTTGTTTTTCTGGACATATGGACACAGTTCATCCCGTTGGCTCCTTTGGAGAAACGCCTGTTCGTTTTGATGATGAAAAAATCTACGGGCCGGGTGTCGTTGATTGTAAAGGCGGTATTGCGGCATCTTTTATGGCAATGGATGCTTTGCAAAGAAGCGGTTTTAGTGACCGCCCTATAAAGTTAATTCTTCAAAGTGATGAAGAAAATGGGAGCCGCAACAGCAAAAAAACGACAGTGCAATATATGTATGAAAAAGCAAAAGGTTGCATAGCTTTTCTTAATACGGAACCGGGCAGAAAAAACGGTCATACAATATCTATGAAGGGTATCTGTAAATTCCGATTTGAGATTACGGGAAAATCCGCACATTCTTCTACGTGTTATATTGGAGCAAGTTCAATTTGCGAAGCCGCACAAAAAATTATAAGGCTTGAAAAGTATAAAGATAAGGATTCAATTACTTGTAATTGTGGACTTATAAATGGAGGCAGTGCAGAGAATACTGTTCCGGAAAAATGCATATTCACTGCCGATTTTCGTTTTCATACGAATGAACAGAGGGAAGAAGTAATGAGAATTGCGGAAGAAATTGCGAATACTTCATTCGTTGAGGAAACGACTTGCAACCTTGTTCTTGCAAGTAGTCGTTGCCCTATGACTAAAACGCAACGGAATGTGGAACTTTTTGAAAAGGTAAGAAAAATTTACATTGATAACGGGCTTGATGATGTAATAATGATTGAATCACTGGGTGCGGCAGATTCGTCGGATTTAACAGAGATGGGGATTGCGTGCCTTGAAGGCTTTGGCACAATAGGTGGAGATATCCATAAACTCAGTGAATTTGCATATCTTGATTCTCTTGCTTTGGCGGCAAAAAGACTTGCCTCGGTGGCTTATTGTATTGAATAGTTTTTTTGTTACATCTTGGTAGAAGAGCAAGAAAACGCATATGAAGAATGCAAATTGAACACTATTGACAATAGCAAATAAAACTAACGGTTTTCAGGCACTTTTCATTCGTGCCATTAAGTTCAAAATACCCAAAAATAAAGCACTTGTTTCGACAAGTGCTTTATTTTTATCCAATCCGAAGGATTGGCATGGCATCACCCGTAAGGGTGTATGGAATCAGTCGCTTTGCGACTGTATGGCATCACGCGTCAGCGTGTATCTGACCTTCGGATTGATTCCATACCACCTACGGTGGATTCCATCCAACACTGCGTGTTGATTCTATGCACGGCTACGCCGTGATTGGGAACGAAAGGATTATGTCACATTCAGAAAAACACCGCAACCTCTGCGGCAGAATCCGCAGAATGCTTACCTCCTCTTGCATTACAATCGAAAATAAGATCAACAAAAATAAGCCGTGAAATTCACGGCTTATTTTTGTATCTTGGGGTTATCAGTCTGATCCAGAAGATAGTCTATACTCACATTATAATATTTTGAAAGTTTAATCAAAACCTCTGCAGTTAGAGCAATGACTCCTGTTTCGTATTGGGAATAAGTATTTTGCGATATGCTCAAAAACTTGGCAACATCTTTTTGTTTAATATCCCGATCTTCTCTTATTCCTCGTAAATTTTTAAATTGCATAATAATCACCTCATAATTATTATGCAATATCTGTAATAAAGATATTGACTTTTATCTGTAATACAGATATAATTACCATGATAACTGCTAAGGAGGATTGTTGTGAGACTTGGTGAAGAAAACAGAAAAAAGATAAGTTTGGTTTTAGGTGGTATGGCTTTTGCGTTGCTTTTGGCTGCGGGTATTATTTGGGTTGTCGGAGTGAATTCCGGTGATATAAGTGTGGCTGGTAGTAAAACTGGTAATGAAGATGTAGTTGCCGGCTATTACAAAAAAGCTGCACAGGAATTTGAACGAGGTGACTTAAGAGAAATGCAAATAATATTAGCTGAACTTACCGAAAAATTTCCTAATGAAAATATACAAGTGTTTATTGATGAAAAGTTATCTTCCATTCCGGTTATAAATGCATCTGATTTAATAGAGGAATATAAAACCAATGAGGTTAGTTGCAATTTGAAATATGAAGGTAAGATTCTTAAAGTAGCAGGTAACGTAACTGATATTGGACAAGGTATTTTGAAGACTGTTTACATTACATTAGGTGGTAAAAATAAAACATTTTATGATGTGCGATGCGAGGTTGAATACGAGGAGGAAGTTTCTCAAGTGGCGAATTTGCGACAAGGGGATCAAATTACAATACTTGGCACATACAAGGATTTTGTATCTGCAAATCCCGGATTAGAAAAATGCTATGTTCTAGATAAATAAATGTTTTTTTTAACATCAGATAGAAACTCTCGGTTTTTAACCAGTTCTTTTTCGGACACGAATGACAAAAAAAGAGAAGCTTTTTCGAGCTTCTCTTTTTTTATCCAATCCGAAGGATTGGCATGTAATCGCCGCAAGGCGTATGTAATCCGTTCGCTATGCGAACTGTATGTCATCAAGTCGCAAGACTTGCATTTTACCATCTTCGGATTGATTACATGCCACCTGCGGTGGATTACATACATTTTCTATCGAAAATGATTACATCCCGCAACAAGTTGCGGATTACATACGATGCTTCGCATTGATTTGACTTGCACCTCCACCGCTTTTATGCTATAATAAACCCAAGGCGGTGATAATAAATGTTTGAAAGAAGAAAAATTACAAATCCTTGGGAAGGGAAAATGGAGCCGTTCAGAATTATCGGGAACGTTTATTTTGTCGGAACCTTCCAAGCTTCGTGCC
>JAZQJZ010000011.1:0-81883 GCA_045541915.1 Eubacteriales bacterium | reverse complement strand
CGGCATGCATATACGTCAGAGTGGTCGCCAAAAATATTAAGAGCATGGCTTGCAACACAACGAGCTGATACGTGGAAAACTGAAGGCAACAATTCGCCTGCGATTTTGTACATATTAGGTATCATCAAAAGAAGACCCTGTGAAGCGGTAAATGTTGTGGTAAGAGCACCTGCTGCGAGTGAGCCGTGAACTGTACCTGCAGCACCTGCTTCGGACTGCATTTCTACAACGTTAACCTTTGTTCCGAAAATGTTTTTTAGGCCCTGTGCTGACCACTGGTCAACATAGTCTGCCATTGGGCTGGATGGTGTGATAGGATAAATACCTGCTACTTCGGTAAACGCATAAGAAACGTGAGCCGCAGCGTTGTTACCATCCATGGTTTTAAACTTTCTTGCCATGTGAAAATTCCTCCAAAAAATTTAATTCGAGAGGCTGCACAATTTATGGTGGCTAAAAATAGCCAAGACAGTCTCATACGGATATATAATAACACTTTCCAACCAAAAAGTAAATAAGAAAATTTTGTTTTTTTGAAAAAATTGTCAAAGTTTTATCAATTTGACATTATTTCGATAATATGCTATAATTTTGCTGCTAAAAATTTGAAAATTTGGTGTGGTAATTATGAAATATAACATAGCCCTATTTGGAACCTTTAATGTTGAAAATTACGGTGACCTTATGTTTCCTGTTATTTTTAAAAAAGCAATGGAAAAACGAGGTCTTGATTTTAACCTGTTTCTCTTTTCGCCCGAAAAAACCTGCGCAAAAGCTTTGGACGAAAGCACCATGGTTTACGCGGCTGAAAAAATCGATGAAATACACTCTGAATTTCCCATTGACGCCGTGGTTGTCGGCGGAGGGGCACTGGTTCACTATAATAATATATCGGTAAAATTCCCCAACAGCGACGAGTATGTAGACTATGATATCAGTCAGTCGTGGTATTCAGCAATTGAATTTGCAACTCGCCACAATATAAAGTTGATTTTCAATCTACCACAAATTCCATTTCCTTTTCCGGATAGTTTCAAGGAAATAACACGCGCAGCATTTGATAAATGTGATTACATTTCTTTTAGGGATAATATATCCAAACAGTATCTTTTAGATTTGTACGGCGGCACCTCGCCAAAAATTGATGTTTTTCCTGATTCGGTTTGTTGCATAGCTGATTTAATAAATATTAATGAACTTGAACAAATTAAATTCAATATTCTTCAATCTGATTACAAATACGCAGTCATTCAGTTCAACCCGCAAAAGCCTGAATCCGATGATGAGTATTTGATAAAAATCATAAATTCATTTAAAGAAAAGGGTCTTGAAACAATTCTATTGCCAATAGGTTACACACATAACGACGATCTTGTTCTCGAAGAATTCAATCAAAAATATTCTTTGGAGTGTAAAATTATAGATAGAAAGCTCAATATTTTAGAAACCGCCGCCATACTTGCGGGGTGCGAAATATATATTGGTTCAAGCTTTCACGGTGCAATAACCTCAATAGCGTATGGCAAAAAAGCAATCAGTTATAATTACATTTATCCCAAAAATAAAAATAATGAAATTTTTAGTATGTATAATATTTCTGAATTTGTTGCAGATGACGCTAAAAAAGCGCTTGATATTGTTGTGCAACTTTTAGAGAACAAGACATTGTTTAATCCTGACTTAAGTAATGTTTTAAATCAGCTCAACGATTATTTTAACACTATACATTCCATTATTGTTGACGATTCAAAAAATAAACCAAAGGATTATTTTAATTTTTCAAAACCTATTTTCAAAATTCTGCCTCTATTGTCAACAGTTGAACGCAAATTAGAGTTGTCTTCTTCACAACTTGAATCACAAAAAGCATACTCCACAAATCTTGAAAACATTGTTGCAGAACATCTGACGGAAATAAAACGCTGCTCCGCATATATTTCAGATTTAGAAAAACACTGTAAAAATTTAGAAGACCACACTCAAGATTTAAAAAATTATTGTCAAAACCTAGAAAAAAACAACCAAGATCAAAATGATTATATAATCTCTATTGAGAAACAACTTCACTCTACTGCAGACCAACTAAACGAATTGGGGATTGCATATAGCAAACTCAGAAACAATTTTTTGGTGCGCTGTATTTGTTATATAAACAAAATATTTAAAAAGAGATAATTTTACATAAAAAAAAGAAAGTAGTGAGAACACTTCTTTGCGAAGTGTTCTCCCTACTTTTTTATATAAAAATTGACACTTTCGGTTTGAAAGTGTAATCGTGGGTTGCACATTTTCAAAAGGTGCGTAACGCGGTTATATACTTTAAAATTAACCTATCTAAAAGATGAGAATAATAAGTGATATTGTGAGACAGGTATCACAGTGATATTTTGCCTTACGGCAAAGTGATATTGAAACCTTGCGGTTTCAGTTATATTTTATTCGCCATTAAAACTGTCCGAAGGACAATATCACGATTCGCAGCATCATATAACTGCGAAGCAATATAACTCGCCGTAAGGCGAATATAACTGAGGCACCTTCCTTACGGAGGGTGCCTCAAGAGGCGTCTTTTTTTCAATTCTCCGGGAAAAGGCGGAAGATCTATTTCTTTTTCCAGTTTTCGAAGGTGGGAATGGGATTTAATTTGTGCAGGCTTCTGGCGTGGTAGCGGTCCATAATGGCACGGTCCTGGTCGGTGGCCCGGCCGGTGAGGATATATTCATCAATGGCCCGGTAGGTCACGCCCATTTCCTTTTCATCTGTCTGTCCCTCAAAGAGACCGGCAGAGGGGGCCTTTTCAATGATGGACAAGGGTGCGCCAAGATAGCGCAGAAATTCATACACCTCGCCCACGGTCAGATCGGAGATGGGGTTGAAATCGTGTCCGCCGTCGCCCCACTTGGTAAAATAACCCATAAAGCGCTCACTGCGGTTTCCGGTTCCGGCCACCAGGCGGTTTTCCGCCGCGCCAATGGCATACAGGGTGGTCATCCGAAGCCGGGGGGCAATGTTGGTCAGAGCCTGGTCGTTCAGCTGGGTCTGGCTCTCCAAGGCACGGATATGCTCCTTTTTGACCTGGGTCAGATCCACCAGGCGGTTTTCAATGTGAAAGGTGTCGCACAGAGCGCGGGCATCCTCCAGATCCTTGCCGAAATTCACTGAGGAGCCGCAAGGGAGCATGACGCTCACCGTATTCTCGCAGGCCATTTTGGACAAAATACCCACCAGGGCGCAGTCCTTTCCGCCAGAATTGCCGAATACGATTCCCTTGGCATGACTCTCTTCCAAAAGGGTGCGGATAAAGGCCACTCTTTCTTCTGTTTCTTTTTGATAATCGCGCATTTTTCTTTCTCCCCAAACGGATATTTTTTTCATCATAGCACAAAAAAGAAAGAGAAGTCAAGCCGAAGGGGAAAAACACTTGAAATGAGGAAAAAGATGGTATATAATAATAAGGATAATTTAGGAGAGGGCTTCATTTGCCCCATCCGGAAATGTTGAGGACAGCCTTGATGGAAAAACAAAAGTTCTATATCACCACCGCCATTGCCTATACCTCCCGGAAGCCTCATATCGGAAACGTATATGACCCGGTGCTGGCCGATGCCATTGCCAGATTCAAGAGAATGATGGGCTTTGACGTGTTTTACCTTACCGGCTCCGACGAGCACGGTCAGAAGATCGAGGAGCTGGCAAAAGAGGCCGGAATCTCCCCCAAGGAATATGTGGACGGCGTGGCCGCCCAGATCAAAGCAGTCTGGGACTGCATGAACATCTCCTATGACCGTTTCATCCGCACCACCGATGCCGATCACGAGGCAGCCGTGGAAAGGATCTTTGCCAAATTGGTGGAAAAGGGCGATATTTACAAGGGAGAATACGAGGGAAAATACTGCGTTCCCTGCGAATCCTTCTTTACCGCCTCCCAGCTGAAGGAGGGCGGCCTTTGCCCCGATTGCGGCAGACCCTGTGTGGATGCCAAGGAGGAGGCTTACTTTTTGCGCCTTTCCAAGTACGCTGACCGCCTGATGCAATACTATGAAGAAAACCCCGACTTTTTCGCTCCTCTTTCCCGAAGAGCTGAAATGGTCAACAACTTTATCAAGCCCGGACTTGCGGATCTTTGTGTTTCCCGTTCCACCTTCTCCTGGGGTGTAAAGGTGAAGGAGGATCCCCGTCACGTGATCTATGTTTGGATCGATGCCCTTTCCAACTACATTACCGGCATCGGTTACCATCCCGACGGCAGCAAGGAAAGTTTTGACAAGCTTTGGCCGGCGGATCTTCACGTGATCGGAAAGGACATTGTCCGCTTCCACACCATTTACTGGCCCATTCTTTTGATGGCGCTGGATCTTCCCCTGCCCAAAAGAGTGCTGGGTCACCCCTGGGTTCTGGTGGGCGAGGATAAAATGAGCAAATCCCGCGGCAATGTGCTGTATGCAGACGAATTGGCAGAGATCTTCGGCGTGGACGCAGTGCGCTACTATCTGCTCTCAGAGATCCCCTTTGCCCAGGACGGCTCGATCACCTATGAATCCATGATCGCCAAATTCAATGCCGATCTTGCCAACACCCTGGGGAATCTGGTGAGCCGCAGCATTGCCATGGCAGTCAAATACTTTGGCGGCAAGGTGCGCCGTCCCGAGAAGTTTGAAAACGAATTTGATCTGGATCTGATCGACTGCCAGAAAAAGGCCTTTTCCGCCCTGGAACAGGGAATGGACTCTCTCCACATCGGAGACAGCGTCAACGCCGTGATGGATTTTGCCAAGAGATGCAACAAGTACATTGACGAGACCATGCCCTGGGCGCTGGCAAAGGATGAAAGCCAGAAGGCGCGTCTGGAAACGGTGCTTTACAACCTTCTGGAGGCCATTCGCCGCATCGGCGTGATGATCTATCCCTTTATGCCCGAAACCGGTGAGAAGATCCAGAAGGCCTTGAATCTCGCTCCCCAAAACAACATGGACTCTGTTCTTTCTCCCTTTGGAAGCGAAGAGGCCTTTGCGGTGGAAAACTGCCAGCCTCTCTTTGCACGCATTGACGGCGAAGCCTTGATGAAGGAACTTGCCGAAAAGGAAAAGAAGGCTAAAAAAGAAGAAAAAGAAAAGAAAAAGGAAGCCGCAAAGGCCCAGACCGCTCCTTGCGGCCCCTGCACCTTTGATGATTTCTGCAAGATCGAATTGGTCTGTGCAGAGGTAATGGCGTGTGAAAAGGTGGAAAAGAGCGAAAAGCTTTTGAAATTCCGCCTGAACATCGGCACCGAGGAGCGCCAGGTGCTCTCCGGCATTGCCAAATTCTACAAGCCCGAGGATCTGGTGGGCAAAAAATTGGTTCTGGTGAAAAATCTCCTCCCCAGAAAGC
Organism: Eubacteriales bacterium; assembly: GCA_045541915.1. Lineage (GTDB taxonomy): Bacteria > Bacillota > Clostridia > Oscillospirales > SIG627 > RGIG5579. The sequence goes on along the minus strand of JAZQJZ010000011.1, from coordinate 76,516 downwards.
TTATGGGCCTGGAATCCCACGGTATGCTTCTTTCCAGTGAGGCAGAGGGCGTTTTGCGCGTTCTGACCCTGGATCCCGAAACCCCGGCCGGCGCAAGGATCGGCTGATATGGGACTGTTTGATTCCCACGCCCATTACGATGACCCTCGGTTTCAGGAGGATCTGGATCAGGTGGTCTCAAGCCTGATGGCAAAAAGCGAGATCTGCCCTTCGGGCGTGGAATACGTGGTGAACATTGGGTGCGATGTGGCCACAAGCCGCCTGTGCCTGGATCTGGCAGAGCGCTATCCCATCTTTTACGCCGCGGTGGGGATCCATCCCCAGGATGCAGGCAGCTTTGACGAAACAAGCATTGCAGCATTAAAGGAGATGCTCTCTCATCCCAAGGCGGTGGCCATTGGGGAGATCGGCCTGGATTACAAATACGAAAACGACCCCCGGGATCTTCAAAAGCAGGTATTCCGGGAGCAAATGGCCCTTTCCCGGGAAACCGGGTATCCCGTTTGCATCCACGACCGGGACGCTCACAAGGATGTGTTTGATACCATTCGTTCCTTTCCCGATGTGAAGGGCGTTCTCCACTCCTATTCCGGCTCCGCGGAAATGGCAAGGCAATATGTGAAAATGGGCTGGTATCTTTCCTTTTCCGGTACCGTCACCTTTAAAAATGCCGCCAGTGTTCCCGAAGCGGCGGCGGCCGTGCCTCTGGATCGGCTTCTGGTGGAGACCGATGCCCCCTACCTTGCCCCCGTACCCTATCGGGGCAAGCGCAATCTTTCCTCCTACGCTTATTCCACAGTGGAAAAACTGGCCTCGATCCACGGCATTTCTACCCAGGAAATGCTGGAGATCACCAGGGAAAACGCCCTGCGATTCTTTAAAATGTAAAAAAATTAAAAATTTTCCATTTTTCCCTTGTAATCTTGGAAAAGATATACTATACTATCGTTTGGTAAAAAAATTTTTAATATAAAGGAGATACCAAAATGTCTGTAAAAGTTGCTATTAACGGTTTTGGTCGTATTGGCCGCCTTGCTTTCCGTCAGATGTTCGCTGCTGACGGCTACGAAGTGGTTGCTATCAATGACCTGACCAGCCCCAAAATGCTCGCTCATCTTCTCAAATATGACTCTTCCCACGGTCGCTACGGCAAGCCCGTAGAAGCTACCGAGGATTCCATCATCGTAGACGGAAAAGAAATCAAGATCTACGCTGAAAAGGACGCTGTGAATCTGCCCTGGGGCAAGATCGGCGTTGACGTTGTTCTGGAATGCACCGGTTTCTACACCTCCAAGGAAAAGGCCAGCGCTCACATCACCGCTGGTGCTAAGAAGGTTGTTATCTCTGCTCCCGCAGGCAACGATCTTCCCACCGTTGTTTACAATGTAAACCACGACATCCTGAAGGCTGAAGATACTGTCATCTCCGCTGCTTCCTGCACCACCAACTGCCTGGCTCCCATGGCAAAGGCTCTCAACGGCTACGCTGCCATCCAGAGCGGTATCATGACCACCGTTCACGCTTACACCGGCGACCAGATGATTCTGGACGGTCCCCAGAGAAAGGGCGATCTGCGCAGATCCCGTGCCGGCGCTGTGAACATCGTTCCCAACTCCACCGGTGCTGCCAAGGCAATCGGCCTTGTTATCCCCGAACTCAACGGCAAGCTCATCGGCTCTGCTCAGAGAATCCCCACCCCCACCGGTTCTACCACCATTCTGGTTGCCGTTGTAAAGGGCAAGGATGTTACCGTTGAAGGCATCAACGCTGCTATGAAGGCTGCTGCTACCGAGTCCTTCGAGTACAACGAAGACGAAATCGTTTCTTCCGATATCATCGGTTCTACCGCAGGTTCCATCTTCGACGCTACCCAGACCATGGTTGCTAAGATCGACGACGAGACCTATCAGGTACAGGTTGTTTCCTGGTATGACAACGAAAACTCCTATACCAGCCAGATGGTTCGTACCATCAAGTATTTCGCAGAAATCTAAGAAATACAGTTTTTCCAAAGAGAGAACGCTTGGCGTTCTCTCTTTTTTTATCCGGGCATTGTCCTTTTTTTGCGGGCTGTCGGGGACGCGGGCCCCTACAAGGTTTGGTGAAGCCGGAAACAAAGGCAAACGAAATTTGTTTTGGCGAATATCCGGCGGGAGGCTATTAGCCTCCCCTACAGAATTTAAAAAACCGGGTAAAAAGAGAATACAGAGAAAAAATCAAGGAAAATTCTTTTTGCTTCTTTACGAAGGCCTTCCTTTGTGTTATACTGTTTTCATACCAATTTCCTGAAAGGAGAATCCCATGGCACCGGAAACCTACCGCCGCACAGGCACCCAAAGGCCAAAAGGCCAAAAAACCGCGCCCGGCAAACAAAGCCAAGGGGTCTCTCCCGAAGAAAAGCGCCGCCTTCAGGCCATTGCCCGGGCAAAACGCCGGGAAGAAGAAAGGCGCGCCCTGGAACAGAAAAAGGAACGGGCAAGATTGAGAAAGATCCGTCGGAAAAAGCTCTTTTTGACCTCCCTTTCTCTGGCACTGGTTTTTGTGGTGCTGTACTGGGCATACGTTGCCTTTGCCATCTCCGGAAGGGAAAACGGCAATGAAGATGCGCTCCCCCTTTTGCTTTTCACCGAAGGAGAACGGGATGAGGATAAGTCCCTTACGGTGGAGGAGACCAGCTTTGCCGGCAAGACCTTTGTTCCGGTGACGGCACTGGAAGAATACATGGTCATCAGCCAATTCGGGGATTACGCCACCCGATCCTTCCTTCTTTGCGAATCCGGGGAATATGCTACCTTTTATTTAAATACCTGCAATGCGGTGATCAACGGCGTTCCCGTTTCCCTGAAAAACGCCTCCTTTTTAAAGGACGATGTGCTTTATCTTCCGGTGGATTTTTTTACCGATAAGATGAACTGCTTTACCTTTACTGTCTCCTCTCCTCTGGGAGCCAATGTGCTCACCTTCCGGGAGAGCGTGACTCCCTCCTTTGTGTTCCGCGCATCCTTGCCAAGCGCTACGGTGGACGCGGCCACCATTCCCGTGGCCCCGGTGGTGGATCCGGAAAGCCAGCCCACGGGAAATGCATAACAAATGAAAATAAAAAGAGCCTGAATGAAATTCATTCAGGCTCTTTTTTTGGTTTTGAAGCCCCGCCGCGACCGTGTAAAGGGAAATGAAAAACCCCATTACGCCAGGGGCGGTGCCCTCTCTCGCACTTATGTGCTCCCAACGTCGCTCCGAAAGGAGGGGAGGTCTGCAGCCGTTTTGAGAAGTCGGGCTCCAATTTCGATTTGTAGGTTTATTGTCTCCTTCATCACGGGAAGGGCAGGAAATTTGATTTATTTTTCTTCTTGGGGAGCGTCCAGGTCGTACTCTTCCATCATTTCGTTATCAAAGGCGTCAGCCACCTTATCAAACTCGTCATCGTCATCGATGGTAATGAGCACTTCCTCGCCGTTTTCCTCCACGGCCTTCAGGACAATGTACTCATCCTCATCCCCATCCACGGCAACCAGAGCAAAATACTCATTTCCGTCCATCTCCAGGGTTCCGATGATATCAAAATCTCTTTCTACCCCTTCCTCATCGGTCAAGGTTACGCGATCGGCTTCCAATTCTTCGGGCAATTTGGCTTCTTGATCCTTAGACATATTCTTATCCTCCGTTACAGTATTGTTACCAATTCAACCACATTGTATTCCAAAAAAAGCTTGAAGTCAAGGGTTTTTCGCTTTTTTGAGCAAAACTTCATTTCACCTTGGATAGAACAAATTCGCCCATTTTTTCCTTGGGGATCACCCCGTTATGACGCTCGGGCAGCGTTTCCAATTCCGCCAGGGATGCGGGAATGGGAAGTCCGGTTTTTTCCGAAAGGGCCTTGAGAAGACCGAATTCCTCCCCTTGGGCATTTTCTCCGATGGCCTTCAGAACCGGACGGGAGAACTTAAAGGGAGAGGCAGTTGCCAGCACCACCACAGGGTTTTCGCTCTTTTCCTCCCGGCGGTACTCTTCGGCGGCAGACCAGGCCACGGCAGTATGGGGATCCAGAAGATAGCCGGTTTTCTCATACACTTCTCCCAGCACCCGGGCAGAGGTTTCATCGTCACAGCACCAGCCGCAGAATACCTGATTCATTTTCTCCCGAAGGGCTTGAGGAACCTGGTACACACCCTTGGAATTTAGATCTGCCATCCACTGAGAAACAGCCACGTCATCCCCATCAGAGAGCAAAAAGAGCAGACGCTCCAGGTTGCTGGATACCAGAATATCCATAGAGGGGGAAGAGGTGAGATAAAAGGGACGGCGCTTATCGTAAACACCGGTGCGAATAAAATCGGTCAGAACATTGTTGGCATTGGAGGCGCAGACCAGTTTTCCCACGGGAAGGCCCATGATCCGGGCAAAATAGCCGGCCAGGATATTACCGAAGTTTCCGGTGGGCACCACAAAATCCACCTGATCCCCAAAATGGATCCTGCCTTCCTTTAACAGATCCCCGTAAGCCTTGAAATAATACACAATCTGGGGCGCAAGACGGCCGATGTTAATGGAATTGGCGCTGGAAAGACGGGCACCGGTGCCGGCCATGGTATGCTCCTTGGCGAAGGTGGCAAAAATATTTTTCACGCCGGTCTGGGCATCGTCAAAATTGCCTTCGATGGCAGAAACAAAGGTGTTTTCTCCCTTTTGGGTGACCATCTGGGCTCTTTGTACCGCGGAAACACCGCCCTGGGGATAAAAGACCAGGATCTTGGTGCCGGGCACATCCTGAAAGCCCTTCAGGGCTGCTTTGCCCGTATCGCCACTGGTGGCGGTAAGGATCACAATATCATCCCTCACGCCGCATTTTTCACGGCTCTTCACCATCAGATGAGGAAGAATGGAAAGAGCCACATCCTTAAAGGCGCAGGTGGGGCCGCGGAACAGCTCCAGAACATAGTTTTCCCCAACGGGTACGGTGGGGGTCACTTCCTCCACATCAAATTTTCCCCGGTAAGCCGCCTCCACCAGATCCTTCACCTCCTGGCGGGAAAACTCCGGAAACAGGGCATAAAGCACTTCCACGGCAATGCCGTAAAAATCAAGGGAGACCGCCTTTTCGGCGTCAAATTCGGGGAAGGAAAATTCCTTCGGTAAATAAAGTCCCCCGTCGGGGGCAATGCCCGAAAGGATCGCCTGGGCAGGGCTTGCGGTAATGGGAGATCGGGTACTGCGATAGATCATAGCTTTCCTCTTGTGTTTCAAAAAATTTACTTGACTTTTTTTGCAATTTATGTTACCTATAACAATATACCATTTTCCCCGAAAATTCAAGCATTTTTTGAAAAATTCCAAATTTGTCTATTTTTCAGGTGAAAACACTTGTTTTTGAATGGGAAACACTCTCTTGGAGGTAAGCAATGAAAATCGGACTGATCGGTTTCGGCACCGTGGGAAAGGGCGTCTTTGACATTCTCGCGGAAATGCCCGGAATGGAAGTCAAATATGTATTGGATCTTCGTCCTCTCCCGGAGGTGACCACCGCAAAGGTCACCAAGAATTTAGAGGACCTTCTCTCTGATCCGGAGGTAGATACGATCATCGAGCTCATCGGCGGCATGCACCCGGCTTATGAATTTATCACTGCCTCTCTCAAGGCCGGAAAAAACGTGGTCTCTGCCAATAAGCTTCTCATTAGTCTGCACTATGGAGAATTGGTGCGTCTTGCCAAGGAAAATGGCGTTTCCTTCCGTTTTTCCGCTGCCGCCGGCGGTGGAATTCCCTGGCTTGTAAACCTTCAGCGCGCTCACAGAGCCTGTCAGGTGCAGGTGGTTTCCGGCATTATGAACGGCACCACCAACTATATTCTGGACGCTATGGATACCTGTGACAAGGATTTTGACGAGGCCCTCTCCGAGGCCCAGCGCCTGGGCTTTGCGGAGGCAGACCCCTCCTCTGATATTGACGCTCTGGATACCCGTCACAAAACCACCCTTTCCGCCAACATTGCCTTTGGTGCCATTCTGGACGATGACAAGGTTCCGGCCTTTGGCATTCGCTATGTGAAAAAGTCCGACCTTTCCGCCTGCAAGGAAAAGGGTTATATGCTCAAGCTCATGGGCAAGGCCCTGCGCGTGGGTGAAAAAAAGGATTCCGTTGCCGCCTGGGTGGAGCCCACCCTGGTGCCCATGGATACCCCCGAGGCCAACATTCACGGCTGTGATAACATCATTGCCTTTGAGGGAACGCACATCGGAAAGACCCATTTCATCGGTGCCGGCGCCGGAAGATACCCCACCGGATATGCTGTGGTTCAGGACTGTGTGGACATTGCAAACGGTCTTGGCGGCCTTTACAATGAAACAATGAAGGAAATGGATCTGGCCAACCACGTGGAATGCCACCGCTATTATGTGCGCACCACCTTCACGGAGGATCCCTTCTTCGCCTCCCTGGAGAAAAAGGCCTGGGGTGAGGGATTTTTGACCCAGCCGGTGGCCGTTTCCCAGATGCACGATTTTGCCACCCGGGCGCTGAATGCCGGAAAAGAAGTGTTCATCGCCGGTTTCCTCTGGAATTAAAAGAAAGAAAAAAGAAAGCCTTTTGCCATTTGCAAAGGGCTTTTTTTATTTTCCATGCCCGAACGTGGTTTTGGTGGAGAATTTGTTTTGGTGTTCCGCAAGGCGGGCCGTCGGGGACGTCGGCCCCTACAATGCCGAACGGGGATTTGGTAAAAAATATAATTGTAGTTTGCCGCAGGGCGGGAGGCTGATAGCCTCCCCTACGAAACAGAGAAAAATCCTAATATTGTGCCAAAAACCAGTTTTTTTACATTACCCGGTTTCGTCACCTGGAATTCCGTTTTCACCAAACCCTGTAGGGGAGGCAACCTGCCTCCCGCCGGATATTCGCCAATGCCAATTTCGTTTGCCTTTGTTTCCGGTTTGATCTAACCCTGTAGGGGCCCACGTCCTCGACAGCCCGCAAAACCACAATCTCCCGGTTCCACCAAACCCTGTAGGGGAGGCAACCTGCCTCCCGCCGGATATTCACCAATGCCAATTTCGTTTGCCTTTGTTTCCGGTTTGATCTAACCCTGTAGGGGCCCACGTCCCCGACAGCCCGCAAAAAAACACAATCTTCTGGGTTTAGAGAAAAAAATCCCTCTTTTTTTGAAAAAGAGGGCCGTGCAATATAGACTTTTTTTATTTTTTTTGTTATAATGGATTATCTATCTGTTTGCAAAGGAGATTTTTCTATGGCAAATCGGAATTCCAAAGAAAACTATTACCTTGACATTGCGCAGACCGTGGCAGAGCGTGGCACCTGCCTGAGAAAAAAATACGGCGCCATCATTGTGAAAAACGATGTGATCGTTTCCACCGGATATGTAGGCGCTCCCCGCGGCAGAAAGAACTGCTGCGATATGAATTTTTGTCTCCGGGAAAAGATGAACATTCCCAGAGGCGAAAGATACGAACTTTGCCGCAGTGTGCACGCAGAGCAGAACGCCATCATCAATGCCTCCAGGGAGCAGATGATCGGCAGCACCATGTACCTTTGCGGTGTGGATGTGAAAACCGGCGCTTACGTGGAAAATTCCTCCTGCTGTCAGATGTGCAAGCGCATGGTCATCAACGCCGGCATTGAAAAGGTCATCATCCGGGATACCCGGGATTCTTACCGCACCATTTTCGTTTCGGAATGGGTGGAAAACGACGATTCTCTGGGCCAGGTGGGATACTGATCCAGCCTTGCCCCATTGGTAAAAAAAGGAGCCAATATGTCTAAATCTTTTGTGCCCGAGGGATATGAAAACCGCCTCGGACCGTACGATACCCAAGCCGCCATCGGCATTTTGCGCCGTCGGTTCGAAAAAAATTTGGCCGTAGCGCTGAATCTGAAGCGTGTCTCCGCGCCCTTGTTTGTGGACCCGGATACGGGACTGAACGACGACCTGAACGGAGTGGAGCGCCCGGTTCGCTTTGACATCAAGGAAACGGGAAAAGACGCAGTGGTGGTTCATTCCCTGGCCAAGTGGAAACGAATGGCCCTGGGAAAATACGGCTTTCCCCAAGGGGAAGGTCTTTATACGGATATGAATGCCATCCGCCGGGATGAGGAAATGGACAATCTCCATTCCATCTATGTAGACCAGTGGGACTGGGAAAAGGTCATTGGAGAACAGGACCGCACCATCGATTATCTGAAAAAGACCGTGGGTGCCATTGTTTCCTCCATTTGCGATACCCAGGACGAGTTAAAGAGCCTTTACCCGGCACTGAAGACCACCCTTTCCCGAAAGGTGAAATTCATCACCAGCCAGGAGCTTTTTGATCGTTACCCCACCCTTTCCGCCAAGGAGAGGGAGAATGCCATTACCAAGGAATACAAGACCGTATTCATTATGCAGATCGGCGGTGCCCTGAAAAACGGCCTGCCTCACGATGGCAGAGCCCCGGACTATGATGACTGGTCTCTCAATGGCGATCTTCTCTTCTGGTGCGAAGCCCTTTCCATGGCAGTGGAAATTTCCTCCATGGGAATCCGTGTTTCCCCCAAATCCCTTTTGGAGCAGCTTCAAAAGGCCGGTTGTCCCCAGCGCGCAGAGCTTTCCTTCCACCGTCAGCTTCTGGACGGCAAGCTTCCTCTGACCATGGGCGGCGGCATTGGCCAATCCCGCCTTTGTATGCTTCTTTTGGAAAAATGCCATGTAGGCGAGGTGCAGGTATCCCTTTGGGATGAAGCAACGGAAAACATTTGCCGCCAAGGTGGCATCAATCTCCTATAAATACAGAAAAAGGTGAAATTATGACTCGTATTCCCGAACTTTTCGGTACCAAGGTCTTTCATGACCGCGTGATGAAGGAATATCTCCCTCCGGAGATCTATGAATCCCTCAAAAGCACCATGGCCAGAGGTGAAACCCTGGATCCCAGCATTGCCGATGCGGTAGCAGAGGGCATGAAGGAATGGGCTCTGACCTTAGGCGCCACCCATTTTACCCATTGGTTCCAGCCCATGACCGGAACCACCGCGGAAAAGCACGATTCCTTCGTGAAGCCCGTGGGTGAAAGTGAAGTGATCATGGCCTTTTCCGGCAAGAATCTCATCTCCGGCGAGGCCGATGCCTCCTCCTTCCCCTCCGGCGGGTTGAGAGCCACCTTTGAGGCCCGCGGCTATTCTGCCTGGGACCCCACCTCTTACGCCTTTGTGAAGGACAATACCCTTTGCATCCCCACGGCATTTTGCTCTTACCGAGGGGAGAGTCTGGATAAGAAGACCCCTCTTTTGCGCTCCCAGGAAGCCATTGACCGCCAGGCCAGAAGACTGCTTTCTCTGTTTGGTATGACCGATGTGAAGCGGGTCCACGCCGAGGTGGGCGCAGAGCAGGAGTATTTTCTCATTGATCAGAAAATGTGGAGCCGCCGACCGGATCTGGTCTATTGCGGCAGAACCCTCTTTGGCGCACGTCCCCCCAAGGGACAGGAGATGAACGACCATTACTACGGTCAGATCAAGCCCAGAGTTCACGCCTTTATGAAGGAATTGGACGAGGAGCTTTGGTCTCTGGGGATCCTGGCCAATACCGAGCACAATGAGGTGGCACCGGCTCAGCACGAATTGGCGCCCATTTTCTCTACGGTGAACATTGCCACCGATCACAACCAGCTGACCATGGAAATGATGAAGAAGATCGCCGCCCGTCACGGACTTGTGTGTCTGCTTCACGAGAAGCCCTTTGCCACGGTCAACGGCAGCGGCAAGCACAACAACTGGTCCATTTCCACCGATACGGGAATCAATCTTTTAAAGCCCGGCAAGACCCCCTCCCAGAACGCTCTGTTTCTCCTGGTGCTCACTGCCATCATCAAGGCGGTGGATGAAAACCAGGATCTGCTTCGCATTTCCGTTTCCGACGCCGGAAACGACCACCGCTTGGGCGGAAACGAGGCGCCCCCCGCCGTCCTTTCCATCTTTTTGGGCTCGGAATTGGAGTCCATTCTGGAGGATATTATGGCCGGCGAAAAGCCGGAGGACAGACCCAAAACAAAGCTGGATATCGGAGCGAGCGTTCTGCCGGTGCTCCGCTGTGACAGCACGGACCGGAACCGTACCAGTCCCTTTGCCTTTACGGGAAATAAGTTCGAGTTCCGTATGCCCGGATCCTCCTGCTCCATTGCCTGCCCCAATATGATCATGAATACCATTGTGGCAAATGCCCTGTCGGAATTTTCCGATGTTCTGGAGAAAAGCCGGGATTTTGCCACCGATTTAAATAAGCTCATTCACGATACCCTCTTAAAGCACTATCGGATCGTGTTCAACGGGGATAACTATTCCAGCCAGTGGCGCGAGGAAGCCAAAAAGCGCGGTCTTCTGGATTTTGCCAGCACGGTGGATGCCATTCCCCATTACACCGACGAAAAGAATGTTCTGCTCTTTGAAAAGCACAAGGTCCTCTCCCGCGCAGAGATTGCCTCCCGTCAGGAGGTTCTGTTGGAGAATTACCACAAGAGCCTGAGAGTGGAAAGCCTTACCATGATCGATCTGGTGCGAAAGGATATCATTCCGGCGGTATTGAAATATCAGAAATTTCTTCTGAAGGAGAGAGAAGCCAAAAAAGCCTTTGGAAAGGATCTTTCCACCTTGGCGGAGGACGCTCTCATCCGGAAGATCTCAGCCCTGGGATCCGATCTTTTCACCCAGCTGGAGACCTTGGAAGAGGATACGGAAAAGGCATCGGAATTTTCTTCCGACGCTCAGGCCTGTGCCCGCCTCTCACGGGATGTGCTCTTTTCCGATATGGCCACACTGCGGAAGACCGTGGATACGCTGGAAAGCGTTGTGGCAAGAGAGTATTGGCCCTTCCCCACCTATGCGGAATTGCTCTATAGCGTCAAATAAACCAAAAAAGAGACGGAACATACCGTCTCTTTTTTTGCCCTTGGGGAAGGCATTTGGGGAAGATCGGAAATTTAGCAAAGATCCGGCGGGAGGCAGGTTGCCTCCCCTACAGGGTTTGGTGGAACCGGGATATTGTGGTTTTGCGGGCTGTCGGGGACGTGGGCCCCTACAGAGTTTCATCAAACCGGTAATTTGTCAGGAAATGCAAGCAATGTAAAAAACCGGGGTTTTTGGCACAATATTAGGATTTTCCTCTATTTCGTAGGGGAGGCAACCTGCCTCCCGCCTTGCGGCAAACTACAATTATATTTTTTACCAAATCCCCGTTCGGCATTGTAGGGGCCGACGTCCCCGACGGCCCGCCTTGCGGCAAACCAAAACAAATTCTCCGCCAAAACCCCATTCGGGTATTGTAGGGGAGGCAACCTGCTTCCCGCCCTGCGGCAAACCGCAAAGCATTCTTTTGCACATATTCCGTTGGGCTGTGGGCCTCGGTGGGATTTGTTTCCCGTTACCGTCAGCTTTTTCGGTACTCCAATGGGCGGATGCCGCATTTTGTTTGAAAGAGGTTAGAAAAATAGTGGGCGTCTCGATAGCCCAGGGAAGCAGCGATCTCTCCGATGGACATTTGGGTGTTCAAAAGAAGCGCCTTTGCTTTTTTCATTTTCTGGTGGATCTGATAGGCGTAGGGAGTCAGCCCAAATTCCCGTAAAAAAAGCTTCTGACAGTAATCGGGAGAGCGAAAGATCTCTCCCGCCAATTCTTTGGCGGAGACCAGCCGATCCAGATGGGAATCTAAAAATGTTTGCAATTTCAGCGCTTCCTCACTATGACCCGATGCCCGAGAGGCAAAGGAAAGATGGGAGACGATCTCCACAAAGATTCCTTGCAAGGCCGACTGCATTTCTGGATCGGAAAGGGAAGAAAAAATAATGCCCGGAATCTTTTCAAATACACTTTTGACTGCGCCGCCGTCAAAAAAATGCTTCCCCTCCAGACCGTATTCACTCCAGAGCTGGGAACAAAAGCTACCGCTTACGTTCAAAAAGATCTTCTCAAAGGGATCCGCCCTGTGGGAAGCATATTCATGGGCGCTGCCCTGGGGAAGAAAATACACCGTATCCTTTCCCACAGACACTTCCCGTCCCCCAAGGCGCACAAAGCCCTCTCCCCGCACCACATATTCGATCACCGAGGTCTTGGAAGAGGCGCGGGTGATGCAATAATCCGGATCGGGAAGGGTGATCCCTGCCAGGGTGATATAAAAAGGGGTGACTTGATCGGCAAAGGGAAAATACTTCAAACGCTCTTTCAAAATTGTTTTCCTCACTTTTTAAATTGAAATATGCCTTGAAATGCATCGATAAACTTATTATAATATAACTGTAACAAAACAATCAAGAGGGATTTGAAATCCCCGAAAATTTTTCAGGAGAAGAAAAATGAAACAGAAGATCACAAGACTTCCTGCCCTTCCGCTGATCACCCACGATCCCTTCTTTTCCATCTGGGATTGCGGCTCTGCCCCTTATGCCGGTGAGACCCGTCATTGGAGCGGTGTGGAAAAAAGACTGCGCGGCATCATTACCGTGGACGGAAGAGCCATGCGCTTCATGGGCGCCGGCGGAAAGCCCTCCATGCCCAGAAAAACCGTGGATATTACCCCTCTTTCCACCCGGTATACCTTTGAGGATATGGGAGTCAGACTGACTTTGACCTTTACCTCTCCCCTTTTGCCCGACGATCTGGATCTCCTCTCTACCCCCATTACCTACGTGGATTTCAAGGTGGATTTCATTGACGGAAAGGAGCATAAGGTTTCCCTTTCCCTGGTGGCTCAGCAGACCTTTGTTCACTCCGGTGAAATTGCGCCCAAGCTTCGTGTGGATACCTTCTCCGACGGGGAGTTGAATTTCACTTATATGGGACAGATGAAGCAAAATCCCTTAAGCGGCTCGGGGGATCATCTTTGCATTGACTGGGGATATTTGTTCCTGGCCTCTGCCACCGGCAAGGTGGATACCAATCCCGATGCCCTCTCCCATTCTCTCCGCTTTTTCGACAGCCGAAACGAGCCCTTTGAAACCACACTGATGATCGGCTATGACGATGTGGCCTCCATCAATTATTTCGGCGCCCTTCTTCCGGCCTATTACGCCCGGAACGGCAAGACCATTGTGGACGCCTTCTGGGAATTTTACCGTCGGGAAAAGGAGATCAAGGATCGCTGTGCCCAATTTGACAAAATGCTCCTTTCGGATGCAGAAAGACTGGGTGGCGAGGACTATGCCCTGGTGCTCTGCGCCTCTTATCGCCAGAGCGTGGCAGCCCATAAGCTGGTGGCCGACCGGAATGGTGACATTCTCTTTATTTCCAAGGAAAATGACTCCAACGGATGCGGCGGCACGGTGGACGTGAGCTACCCTTCCGTTCCTCTGTTCCTCCTTTATTGCCCGGAGCTGGTCCGGGGTATGTGCCGTCCCATTTTCAAATTTGCCAGAATGCCCGTTTGGCGCTATGATTTTGCTCCTCACGATGTGGGAAGATACCCGGTGCTCAACGGCCAAATCTACGGCGCCCGTCTTCGCACCAAGGATTACACCCAGGGCGATACGGTGGCGCCCTACTATCTCTATCCCTCCTCTGTGGACGCCTTTAAGCTGGAGGGGCAGATGCCGGTGGAGGAATGCGGTGATATGCTTTTGATGGTATATGCCGTATGCTTTGCCGACGGAGATTTTTCCATAGCAAAGGAAAATCTGGATCTGATCCGTCTCTGGAGCCGGTATTTGGTGGAATTTGGCGAGGATCCCGGCGAACAGCTTTGTACCGATGACTTTGCCGGTCACCTGGCAAGAAATGTGAACCTTTCCGCCAAGGCTATGATGGGTGTTGCCGCATACAGCAAGATCCTGGAAGCCCTGGGAGAAAATAAAGAAGCAAAAACCTACTGGGAAACCGCAGAAAAAATGGCAAAGAGCTGGCTGGAAAGAGCCGATCTGGGCACCCATTCCGCCCTCACCTTCAACGGCGACGGCTGGAGCCAGAAGTACAATCTGGTTTGGGATAAGCTGTTTGGCTGGAACCTTTTGCCTGACGAATTTTACAAGAAGGAATTAAACAGCTACCTGCCTCGGATCAACCGATACGGTCTGCCCTTGGATTCCCGCGCCACTTATACCAAGTCCGACTGGACCATGTGGGTAGCGGCCATGGCCGATGACAGAGAAACCTTCGACGCCCTGGTTTCTCCTCTTGCCCGTTATTTGCGGGAAAGCTCCACACCCGTTCCCTTCGGCGATTTTTACGATACCGTGGAGGGAATCTATCAGCAGTTCATCGGAAGAAGCGTGCAGGGCGGATGCTTTATGCCCCTTCTCCGTGACAAGTGGAACAAAAAATAAGAATGGATTGAAAAAAAGAGCCGTAGCGAGACTTCTCATAAGGAAGTCTCGCAGTTTTATTCGCCTTGCGGCGAGTTCTATTGCTTCGCAGTGATATTCGGCTTTCGCCGAGTGGTATTCGCTTTGCGAGTTTAGGCGGCGAATAAAATACCACTGAAACCGAAAGGTTTCAATAACACTATTGCCATAGGGCAATAATATCACTCCGACAAAGTCGGAATATCACTTGAAAGACTTTCTCCTTTTATGTATAATAAGTTTTGAGGTGATTACTATGGCTGATAGTGTTTTACGAGATAAAGCAAAAGAATTTGCAAAAACTGTTGTTTTTCTCTGCCGTGATATGAAAACAAATCATAAAGAATCAGTTTTGATAAATCAATTACTTCGTTCTGCCACTTCAATAGGTGCTAATTTACACGAAGCACAATACGCACAAGGAACAAAAGATTTTATTTCCAAACTTGAAATTGCTCAAAAAGAGTGTTATGAAACAGAATATTGGTTGGAACTTCTTTTCGAAACAAATTGTATGGCAGAAGAAAACTATAAAGCATTACAAAACGATTGCGGTGCAATACGTAGAATGTTAATTTCTTCGCTTAAAACTATAAAATCAAAATAAGGGTTTGGGCTTAGCCCAAAAACATTTGTACTTACAAATGCGATGCTGGTTCTAAACGATAACACTTATTCTTTAAAATAACAAAAAGTGCTCACACTTAATTGATGTGAGCACTTTTTATCATAGTCCAAGTAATTCTTTTTTCTTTGCATCAAACTCTTCTTGTGTGATAATTCCTTGGTCAAGAAGATTTTTAAATTTCACGATTTCATCGGCTGAAGAAACAGATTGCTGTGCATAAATCGGTTGATTTGATGCACATTGGTTAATGTCATTAATAGTTTCAAGTGCAGTAATGCATTTTTGAGCACTATCTTGTGCCGCTTTATATATGAAACTCTTTGTTTTTGTTTCAGTAAGTATAAAGTTAATGTAAACAACATCAGTATGTGCATTCTTTAATGAAACACGAAGTTTCATTGAGTTACAAACACCCTTGGATTTTTTCCCACCTGTAACTCCACCGACAATAGCACCTACACCACCAAAAAGCAAACCACCTGCAACCTTCTCCCGTTGAAGAAAGCCAATATCCGGCGGGAGGCTGATAGCCTCCCCTACAGGGTCTGGTAAAACCGGGAGATTGTGGTTTTGCGGGCTGTGGGGGACGTCAGCCCCTACAAGGTCTGGTAAAACCGGGAGATTGTGGTTTTGCGGGCTGTGGGGGACGTGGGCCCCTACAGGGTCTGGTAAAACCGGTAATTTGTCAGGAAATGTAAGCAATGTAAAAAACCGGGTTTTTGGTACAAGATTGAGATTTTCCTCTATTTCGTAGGGGAGGCAACCTGCCTCCCGCCCTGCGGCAAACCACAAAACATTCTTTTGCAAATATTCCATTCGTCATCGTAGGGGCCTTTCAACCTCGACGGCCCGCCTTGCGGAAAATCAATTTTTTGGAAGCATTCTTGCAGTTTTCCACAGAAAGCTGTGGATAACTTTTTGCCACATACTGCCACACACTGCCAACTTTTCCTTTCTCTTTTGGAAATTGACGGTATCGGTTTTTTTGGGTGTAAAATGAGTCCAATCCGCAAAAGCCCGAAAGAAAAAAAGAAAGAGAGGTGAAAAGAAAGCAATATTTCGTGTTTTTTCGCGCACTTTGCCTTTGAGAAAGGGAAAACCCTTGCTTCACCTAAAAGTGACCTAAATTCTCAAAAGAATCGCGAAAAACACTTGAAATTCTTTTTTATATATATTATAATATTATATATATCTATAGTTATACCCAACTCCATCGGGATTTTCGGAAATTTTACCATTAACGGAGAACAAAATGGACTTGAATCAAAACATTTGGAAACACGTTTTGGATTACATTCGCGCTTCCTCCGGCTTTTCCGCCGCCACCTTCAGCATCTGGTTTAAGGAGCTGGAATTGGAACGGCTGACGGATTCCTTTGCCTATATTTCCGCCAAGGATAATTACAAGGGCGAATTTGTATTCAATATGTATCACAAGCAGTTGCAGAATGCCATTTTCGAAACCCTGGGCGCCAGAGTGGAATTGGTGATCCTTTCCCGGGATTTGCACAGCGAAAATATGAATGGTATCATCGAGCGTCACCTTGCCACCGGAGCACTTCCGGACAAGGCCTTCTGCAAGGTTCCCAAAAGCGAGGATTACGAAAAGGAAACGCCCCTTTCCGAGGAGGAAAAAAAGCAGATCGCATCTCCGGTGGGAACTTTGATTAAATCAGAGATCCCGGCGGTTCGCGGAGAGGAATACACCTTTCAGAACTTCATTGTGGGTGATACCAACCGAATGGCTCACGATGCCTGTATGGCCATTGCAAAAAATCCGGCGGAGGTCTGGAACCCCCTGTTCCTTTACTCCCCCTCCGGAATGGGAAAGACCCATTTGCTTTACGCCATTTCCAATGAGATCATTCGTCACAATCCCTCCAAGCGGATTTTGTATGTGAGAGGCGAGGATTTCACCAACCAGCTCATTGACAATCTCATTCAAAAAAAACCCATGCACTATTTCCGGGAAAGATACCGGAATGTGGACGTGCTTTTGGTGGATGACATTCAGTTCATCGCCGGAAAAGAAAGCACCCAGCAGGAGTTTTTCCACACCTTTGATGCTCTCTATCAGCAGCACAAGCAGATTATTCTCACCAGTGACCGTCCTCCCAAGGAACTAAAACACCTGGAGGATCGGATGAGAACCCGTTTTGAATCGGGTCTGACGGTGGACATTCAGCCGCCGGAATTGGAATTGAGAATTGCCATTGCCACCTCCAAGGCAGAAGCCCTGGGGCTTGAGATCCCGGATTCGGTGATCCAGTTTGTGGCAGAGAATATCAAATCCAGCATCCGTCAGTTGGAGGGCGTGATCAAGCGTCTTCACGGCTATTCCACCATTTTCGGAAAGAAGATCGATTTAGAGCTTGCCAAAACCTGTATTCACGATATCGTTCCCACCAAGAGCGTGGATCACACCGTGGAAAAGACCTTTGATAAGGTTTGCGATAAATACAAGGTGGGCATTCAGGATATCACCGGTAAGAGAAAGCAGGCCAATATTGTCATTGCCCGTCATGTGGCAACCTACATTCTGCGTCAAATCACCGATCTTTCCTCCATTGAAATTGCCCGATACTTTTCTCAGGATCATTCCACCATTTTATCTGCCATTAAAAATGTGGAAAAGAAGATCGACGACAATCCTGCCTTTGAGGAAGAGGTCACCGGGCTCATCCGGGAGATCCGGGAATAGTTTTCCACAGAATATTCTGTGAAGTTGCGGTGGAAAAGAATGTGGAAAATGAGATCTTTTTTTCCTGTGATTTTCCCTCTGTGGATCCGGCGGAGAAAATCAAAGAGCTCCACAGAAAAAATGGGAAGAAAAAACCGGGAAAAAACCCGTTAGTATCATACTTTTTTTACTTATCCACAGAATTCACCGTCCCTACTACGAATACGAAATAATGAAAACAATAAAAAGAATTCATTTTTTGCACGAGGAGAAAAAGAATTATGTTTATCCGTGCCGATAAAAAAACCGTACTGGAAACCATCAGTCCTTGCTTGTGTGCCACCTCTTCCCGTTCTGCAAACGCCGCTCTTTCCTGTTTGCACTTTAAAACCGATAAGGAAGAGGGAAAAGTGGTGATCACCTCCTTTGATACCACAAAAGGTGTGAAAACAGCCTTCAAAGCAGAAATTTTGGAGGAGGGCAGCATTCTTCTGGATGCAGTGAAGATCAATTCCATGATCCGCTCTCTCCCGGATGGAGAGATCACCATTGCCAATGACGCCAATTTTGTCACCACCATTTCTACCGGCAATACCAAATTTGAAATTCTGGGTATGACCGGAGACGCCTTCCCTTCCATGCCCATGCTGGCCGGTGATAAGAAATTTGAGATCAAGCAGGGAATTTTGAAGAAAATGCTCCAGCAGGTGATCTTCGCTTGCGCGGTCATTGATCAAAGACCCATTCTCACCGGTGTTCTCTTTGAAACAAGAGGAGAAAAACTGCGTCTTTGCGGATGCGACGGCTATCGCATTGCCATTCGGGATGAGGAGTGCATTTCCGGCTTGGCGATGGACGTGCGCTTTGTGGTTCCGGCCAAGACCCTCCAGGAATTGATCCGTCTTCTTTCCGATGAAGAGGCAAATGTTCGGGTGGAATTGGCCCGTCGGCACATTATCTTTGCCTTTGAGGATTTTTATTTCTTCTCCCGCTATGTGGATGGAGATTACATTGATTATGCCAAGAGCCTTCCCAAGGAATTTAAAACTCGGGTAAGAGTGGATCTTGCTTCCACCATTTCCTGCTTTGAAAGATGTGCTCTTCTCATTGACGAGAGAGCCAAGAGCCCTATTCGTCTCCAGGTTCTTTCCGATGCGCTGCAGGTAAAATGCACCACGGCCAACGGAAAGATCGATGAGGAGATCCTTTGCAAAGTTGAGGGCGAGGAAATGCTGGTTGGTTTTAACAATAAGTTTTTATTGGATGCCCTTCGCGGTGCCGCTCAAAGCGATGCCCAGGAGGTGGTACTGGAACTGACCAGTCCCTTCTCCGGAATGGCCATTACAAGCCCTGAAACCGATTCGTTCTACTATATGGTCGTGCCGCTGAAATTGAACTGATGATACTGGATCATATTCAGGTAAAAAATTTTCGCAATATCTCCTGCGCCGAGGTTACCTTTTCCCCGGGAAGTAATGTTCTTCTGGGAAAAAACGCCCAGGGAAAAACCAATTTGGTGGAGGGAATCTATCTGCTTGCTTGCGGAAAGAGTTTTCGCAATCCCCGATATCGGGATCTGATCTGCCACGGAGAAGAAAAGGCAGAGGTGAAGGCCACCGTTTCCGGCGAGGGACTTCCCTTTGAGATCTCCATGACCCTTCACGAAAAGGAAGGGAAAGAGATTCAGAAAAACGGGATCCGACTGCAGAAGCTCAGTGATTTTTTGGGACTTTTCCGGGTGGTTTTGTTTTGCCCGGAGCACCTGTCTCTCATCAAAGACGGCCCCGGCAAACGGAGAAGCTTTATTGACAGTGCTATTTGCCAGCTCCGGCCGTATTATGCATCCCTTTTAAATGAATTCAATAAGATCGAAGCACAAAGAGCGGCGCTGTTAAAGCAAAGCACGAAAAAAAACATTCCCAGAGAGCTGTTTTCCGTTTGGGAAGAAAGGCTTTCCCAGGTGAGTGTGAAAATTGCCTGCTTGCGTGCCGATTACATCAAGGAATTGGATCTGTTTGCTCCGGCACATTTTTCACGGATCAGCCAAGGTCTGGAAGAGATGACCTTATCTTATGACAGTGATGTTTACAAAGAGGGCTTATCCCGGGAAGAAATGGAAGAAGAATACAAAAAGGTTCTGGCGCAATCCTTTGCCATGGACCAAAAATACGGCTTTACTCAAAAGGGCGTTCACCGGGACGATCTGGCCGTTTCCATCAATTCTTATCCGGCCAGAGGCTTTGCCTCACAAGGGCAGCAAAGAAGCGCTATTTTGGCGCTGAAATTGGCAGAAGGGGAAATTTCCCGAAAAATGACCGGGCAAAATCCGGTGTATCTTTTGGACGACGTGCTCAGTGAACTGGACCCGGATCGAAGGGCTTATATCACCGGCGGCCTTGTGGGAAAGCAGGTGATCCTGACCGGCACGGACGAGGAGGATTTTTCCTTTGTGGATCGGAAGATCCTGGTAGAAAACGGAGGTTTTTCCCGATGAAAATGCCATTTTTGGATCTGGGAGACGGAAATAGCATCCCAAACAAAAAGGTGGTTCTCATTCTCAATGCAGAAACGGCGACGCTGCGGAATACCACTCGTCGCTTTCTTCGAAAAATGAGTGAAAAGGGCGATTCCGTTCCGGCGAAAAAGGCTTTGCGCCAGGTCAATTCCCTGGTTCTTTGCAATTCTTACGGAAAAGACAGTCTCTATTCCTCATCGCGCTCTGCAAAATCCCTTGCAGAGTCCTGTAAATCAAGTAAATCAATCCTATGAAACGGAAGGAATAACATTTTGGAACAAAAAGATTTTTCTCAGGTCACAACCACGTATGATGAAAATCAGATCCAGGTCCTGGAAGGACTGGAGGCAGTTCGAAAGAGACCGGGTATGTATATTGGCTCTACCGGTCAGAGAGGCCTTCATCATCTCATTTATGAGATTGTGGACAACTCCATTGACGAGGCTCTTGCCGGAAGATGCGATACCATTACGGTAAGACTGCACCAGGACGGCTCTGTCAGTGTGCAGGACAATGGCCGCGGCGTTCCCGCAGGAATGCACCCGAAAATGGGGATCCCCACTCTGGAGGTGGTCTTTACCGTGCTTCACGCCGGCGGTAAATTCGGTGGCGGCGGTTACAAGATTTCCGGTGGTCTGCACGGTGTGGGCGCATCTGTGGTCAATGCCCTGAGCGAATGGATGGAAGTGGTCAACTGCTACGACGGAAAGGAATACACCGAGCGATTTGAGCGAGGCAAGGTGGCAAGAGGTATCAAGTGCTTAGGGGAAACGGAAAAGCACGGCCTTTTCGTTCATTTTATGCCCGATCGGGAAATTTTCACCGAGCTGGAATTTGACTATACCACTGTGCTGAACCGTCTCCGTGAGCAGGCCTTCCTAACGGCCGGTGTGACCATTGAATTTTTCGACGAGAGAGATTTTGACGGCAGAAGTGCCGAGGAAGCCGCTCTTGCCAGCGGCCTTGTGTCGGAAGAGGATGTGGTAGACGAGGACGACGAGGAACGGGAGGACGGCGGCTACTACAAGAAGGAAAAGGAAAAGAAATACAATAAGCTCTGCTTTGAAGGCGGTATCAAGAGCTTTGTTTCCTACTTAAACGAGAAAAAAAGATGCAACCTTTTGCATGAAAACGTGATCTATCTTTCCACGGAGGCAAAGGGCTGTATGGCAGAGGTGGCTCTGCAATATAACGACGGTTACCAGGATATGACCTTATCCTTTGCCAATAACATTCATACCCCCGAGGGCGGTACTCACGAAACCGGCTTTAAGACGGGACTGACCAAGGTATTTAATGAATACGGAAAGCGTTACGGCTACTTAAAGGACGGGGATAAGAACTTTTCCGGCGAGGACGTAAGAGAAGGTTTGACCTGCGTTCTTTCCGTGAAGGTGGAGGAGACCCAGTTTGAGGGTCAGACGAAAACAAAGCTGGGCAATGTGGAGATCCGTCCCCTGGTGGATTCTCTTATTACCACAAAGCTGGGTGAATACTTCGAGGAAAATCCCTCGGTGGCTAAAAACCTCATTGAAAAAGCACTGGCGGCCAACCGCGCCAGAGAAGCGGCCAAGAAGGCAAGAGAGGCCAGCCGCAGAAAATCCCCTCTGGAATCCGGCTCTCTCCCCGGAAAGCTGGCAGACTGCCAGGAAAAGGATCCGGCCAAATCCGAGGTGTTCTTTGTAGAGGGAGACTCTGCAGGTGGTACGGCCAAGGACGGAAGAGATTCCAAGTACCAGGCCATTTTGCCCCTGCGAGGAAAGATTTTGAACGTGGAAAAGGCGCGCCTTGACCGGGTTTATGCTTCCACCCAGATCGTGCCCATCATTCAGGCGCTGGGCTGCGGCATCGGCGATGATTTTGACATTGAAAAGCTCCGCTACGGCAAGATCATTCTCATGGCGGATGCGGACGTGGACGGCGCTCACATTAAGACCCTTCTTCTCACCTTCTTCTTCCGGCATATGAAGCCGCTGATCGAACAGGGCCACGTATTCTGCGCCATGCCCCCTCTTTACAAGGTGTTCAAGGGAAAGCAGCAGGAATATGCCTTCTCCGATGAGGAGAGAGATGAGATCATTGCCAGAATGGGCGACAATGCCCAGGCTGAGCGATACAAGGGTCTTGGTGAAATGGACGCGGATCAGCTTTGGGAAACCACCATGGATCCGGAAACCAGAACCCTCATTTCCGTGAGCATTGAGGACGCTTACGCGGCAGACGAGACCTTCTCCCTTCTCATGGGTGACAAGGTAGAGCCCAGACGGGAATTTATCGAGCAAAATGTGAAATACGTTCAGAATTTGGACATCTAACTGTGGAAAAGTCTGTGGATTGTGTGTGAAACTCCCCTTTTCGGCGGAGTTTTCCACAGCCTGTGGATAACTGTGATCCACAGAGGGAAAGAGAAAAAAAAGCGCACTTTGACTGGGGTTTTCCCGGCATCGGAAAAAAAGAGGCGGCCCTTTCCCCAAAAATTTTCACAGCAAAAAGAGAAAAAAATGTTTGTGAAACGTAAATTTGTGAAACAGTTTTTTCCCTACAAAAGAAAGGAATCCTTGAATGGAACTGAATTTATTGGGTCAGAAGATTGACCATGTGGATATTGTCAAGGAGATCAAGCGTAGCTTTATTGATTATTCTGCCAGCGTGATCGTGGGCCGAGCCCTGCCTGACGTGCGTGACGGCTTAAAGCCCGTTCACCGCAGAATCCTTTACGCGATGTATGAGGATAAGCTCACAAGCGATAAGCCCTTCCGCAAATCCGCCACCACGGTGGGTAATGTGCTGGGTCACTACCACCCCCACGGAGACGCGGCGGTGTACGATGCCATGGTACGCCTGGCTCAGAGCTTTTCCATGCGCTATCCTCTCATTGAGGGACACGGTAACTTCGGTAACATTGACGGTGACGGCGCCGCTGCCTACCGTTACACCGAGGCAAGAATGGCCAAAATGGCCAACTCCATGCTCCAGGACATTGAAAAGGACGTGGTGGATTTTACCCCCAACTTTGATAACAAATTAAAGGAGCCTACCGTGCTCCCCAGCCGCTTCCCCAACCTTCTTTGCAACGGCTCTGTGGGTATTGCGGTGGGTATGGCAACCAACATTCCCCCTCACAATCTTTGCGAGGTGATCGATGCGGTGATCTATCTGATGGATCACCCCGAGGCAGAGGTAAGGGATCTGATGGCCTTTGTGAAGGGCCCGGACTTCCCCACTGCCGCTAAAATTTACGGTACCAACGGAATCGAGCAGGCATATCTCACCGGCCGCGGCAAGGTTCTGATGCGCGCCCGCACCCACTTTGAGACCCACGGAAAACGGGAGTGCATCATTGTGGATGAGATTCCCTATCAGGTGAACAAGTCCAATCTGGTTTCCGGCATTGCGGATTTGGTGAAGGACAAGCGCATTGAGGGCATTGTGGATCTGCGTGACGAAAGCTGCAAGGGTAAGATCCGCATTGTCATTGAACTGCGCCACGATGTGAACCGGGAAGTGATCCTCAATCTGCTTTATAAGTATTCCCAGCTTCAGGATACCTTCGCTATGAATATGCTGGCGCTGGTCAAGGGCGAGCCCAAGACCCTTTCCTTAAAGCAGATGCTCAAATACTACCTGGAGCACCAGGAGGAGGTCACCTCCAGAAGAACCAAGTTCGATCTGGACAAGGCTCTGGCAAGACTTCACATTTTAGAGGGCTATAAGATCGCCATTGATAACATTGAAGAGGTGATCCGCATCATCCGCAGCCACAAGACTGTGGCAGAAGCCAAGGCAGCCCTGATTGCAAGATTTGGTCTTTCCGATGTGCAGGGCCAGGCCATTGTGGAAATGCCCCTGGGCCGTCTTGCCGGTCTTGAAATTGAAAAGATCCTGGAGGAAATGGCAGAAAAGCAGGCTCTGGTGGAAAAGCTCCAGGCCATTCTGGCAGACCGGGAAAAGCTCCTTGGCGTATTGAAGGACGAATTGCTTGAGATCCGCCGCAGATTCGGTGACGAAAGAAGAACCACCATTGAGCAGGCGGCAGACGATATTGTTCTGGAGGATCTGATCGAAAAGCACAAGGCTGTGATCACTGTGACCCATGCCGGTTACATCAAGCGCCAGAAGCTTTCCGACTACCAGGCTCAGCATACCGGCGGTAAGGGTATGCGCGCTCTGACCACCAAGGAGGAGGACTCCATTCGGGATCTTTTGGTGAGCCATTCCCATAACTTTGTGTTCTTCTTCTCCAACTTCGGCAGACTCTATGTGAAAAAGTGCTATGAGATCCCCGAAGCCAGCCGTACCGCCAAGGGAACCAACCTTGTAAACGTTCTGAACTTAAAAGAGGGCGAAAAGATCACCGCCTTCCTTTCCGTTCCCAAGATCAATACCGAGGAGACCTTATCCTTTGTAACAAAATGTGGCTTTGTCAAGAGAACGCCCTTGAAGCTCTTCCGGCACATTCGCCGGGACGGCGTGAAGGCCATCACCTTAAACGAATCCGATGAGCTTCTCTTTGTGAACAAGACCGAGGGTGAGGGAGATCTGTTTGTGGCCGCCACAAACGGTCTTGCCGTACGCTTCCACGAAAGTGAGATCCGCCTTATGGGCAGAACCGCAAGAGGTGTCCGCGCTATGCGCCTTGCCCAGGATGAGGAGATCTGCGGCGCTCTTGCCATTGACCAGAAGGAAGAAAGAAGCCTTGTGACCATGTCGGATAACGGTGTGGGCAAGCGCAGCAGCTTTGATGACTTTGCCGCCAAGCACCGCGGCGGTAAGGGTATGCGTTGCCAGAAGCTGGGCGGAAAGGCCGGCGAAAGACTGGTAGGCATTGCCGCTGTGAACGAGGAGGATGACCTGATCCTCATTTCCTCCGACGGAAAGCTGATCCGCGTGCACGCAGAGAAGATCTCTCTGGTGGGAAGAAATTCCAGCGGTATTTACGTGATGCGCCCCGAGGAGGGCGAGAGATTGATCTCCTTCCAGAGAGTGGTCAATGAGGAAGAGATCGAAAAGGATGCGGAAAATGCCGAGGAATCGGACGAGGTGCTCTCCGATGAGGAGGTGCCGGATCTTCCCGAGACGGCAGATGAAATGGAGGACGAAACAGAGAATGCTTCTGAAGAGGAAGAATGATCTGATTCTGATTTGTTACCGAACCGACGGGGAGGCAAAATTTGCCTCCCGTCGGCTTTTGCCCTTGGCGGTGGATGCTTTTTGCCGTCAGCTGGGAGAACAAGAGAAAAAGGTGCTCTTTGATGAAAGAGGAAAGCCTTATTTTGAAGATTTTGCCCCGTATCACCTTTCCCTTTCCCACGCGGGGGACTACCTGGTCTTTGCCTTTGCGCCACGCCCGGTGGGTGTGGATTGCGAGAGGGAGACGGAGGATCGTCCCCGGGTGGCCCACCGGTACTTTTCCCCGGAAGAGAAGAAAATGCCCTTTGCCCTGGTTTGGACAGCAAGGGAAGCGGTGGGGAAATTGACGGGAGTGGGCTTATCCGATGCGCTGCAGACACGTGTTTTGAAGGAAAAAGCCACCTTGAACGGCGATTTTTATTCCCTGGATACCCTTTCTCTGGAGGGATTTCGGATCACGGTGGCCCAAAAGGAAGATTGAATGGAAGAAAAACGGTTTCAGAAAAACGATGAGGGATTTATCTGCGTTCACTGCGGAGAGAGGGTTTTGCCCAACGGTGTGACCAGTCGGGATCACTGCCCCCAGTGCCTTCATTCCCTGCACGTGGATGTATTCCCCGGGGATCGGAAGAATACCTGCGGCGGTGTTCTGGTGCCCATTTCGGCCCTTCCTCATGCGAAAAAAGGATTTCAAATTATTTACAAATGCAAAAAATGCGGGCAGATTCATACCAACAAGGCCGCCCTTTCGGGCACACAGCCGGATCGGATGGATCTTTTGATCCGTTTGACTGCAAATCCGATGGAGGAGTAATATGCCACAAAAAAAGAAAACCGCCAAGCGTTCGCCCAAGGACTTAAAGGCCCGGCGGCGTCCGGAGGATTCGGCGATTCATATTTTAATGCCCTATATTCTGGGGATCTTTGCCCTGTTCTTCGCCCTTTGCTTTCTTTTGGGCGAGGAGAAATTGGGATATTTCGGAAAGGCCAGTGTGTTTCTTTGCGGCCTTTTCTCCGTTGGCGCGTATTTTTTTCCGGTGTTTTTAACGCTGCACGCCATTTTTTACAAGCGCGATCTGACGGCCGGAAGCAATCTTTATAAATTCTGGTTTACCTTTGGCAATATGACCTTTCTTGGGGTGCTTTGCGCCCTGATTCATCAGACCGAGCCGGTCTTTACTCCGGCGGATAACTATCTTTCCGGTGTGGACCTTTCCGGCGGCGGCCTTGTGGGCGGTATGGTATATGCCCTTTTGGAAAAAACCGTTGGAGTCTTTACCCCGGTGGTGGCGGTGATCGCCGTTCTGGTCTTTTCCTCCTTTTTGGTGGGAAAAACCCCGGCTGAATTGGTTCGGGCCATTTTCATTCCCCTGGGTGAAAAGATGCGCCAGGGCCGTGAAGAGAGAAGGGACCGTCAGGCAGAAGAAAGAGAAAGACGGGAAATGGAGCGCCTTCGTCTGGCAGAGGAAAGAGCCAAGGATAAATACAATGTGAAAAAAGAGGCCAGAGAAGAAAAAAAGAAAAAAGAAAAATGCCCGGTGAATCTGGAAAGCGGCGAGGAAGTGACCGAGCCCTCACCGGAGGATCTGATTCCGGACGATCAGGTGCACATTCGCTTGCCCTTGGAGGAAATGGAGCGGGAGGAGAAGATCGTCCCCGTTTCCGAATTTACTCCCATTGAAGAAATCGAATCCGAGCCGGCGCCCAGCCTTAAGGAGGAATTGGCGGAGATTTTTTCCTCATCGTCCGAAGGCATGGAAGAGCCGGTGGAGGATGAGCCCTTGGATCTGAATCAGGTGGAATCCCAGCTGAAGGAGGATCTGAAGAAGAAGCACGGGGAGGAAATGGAGACCGAAGCCCGGGATCTGTTCCCGGAGGAAACCGAAGCCGAGCCGGTGGAGGAAGAATACCGCTTCCCTCCCACATCCCTTCTGCAAGCAGGCCCTGCGGCCTCTCAAAGCTCCATGGCAGAGCAGGAAAGCACCGCCAAAAAGCTGGTGGAGACCCTGGCAAGCTTTGGTGTGAAAACCAGCATTTGCGGCATTGCCAAGGGCCCGGCGGTTACCCGATACGAGCTTCAGCCCCAGCCGGGTGTGCGGGTTCGCTCCATTGTCAATCTTTCCGATGATATTGCCCTTTCCCTGGCGGCAGGCGGCGTCAGAATCGAAGCGCCCATTCCCGGTAAAGAGGCGGTGGGCATTGAAGTGCCAAACAAAGCCAGAGAGACGGTTTATTTAAGAGAACTGATCGAGCGGGATGATTTTTCCTCTGCTCCCTCCAGGCTTCACTGCTGTCTGGGTAAGGATGTGGCCGGAAAAGCCATTTTCTGCGATCTTTCCAAAATGCCTCATATTCTCATTGCCGGTGCCACCGGTATGGGTAAATCCGTTTGCTTAAACTCTCTGATCATGAGCATTCTCTACCGGGCAAAGCCGGAAGAGGTGCAGCTGATCCTCATTGATCCGAAAAAGGTGGAAATGGGTGTTTATAACCGGATCCCCCATCTTCTGGTTCCCGTGGTGAGCGATTCCAAAAAGGCCGCCGGTGCTTTGAACTGGGCGGTGATCGAAATGGAAAAACGCTTCATTGAAATGGAAGAGGTGGGCGTTCGGGATATTAAGAGCTACAATGAGATCACCAAAAACGATCCCGAAAAGCGCCACATGAGCCACATTGTCATTTTCATTGACGAATTGGCGGATCTGATGATGACCGCCCGGGACGAGGTGGAAACCAGCATTTGCCGTCTGGCGCAGAAGGCGAGAGCCGCCGGTATGCACCTGGTGATCGGTACCCAGAGACCCTCGGTAGACGTCATTACCGGTCTGATCAAGGCCAATGTTCCCTCCCGTATTGCCTGTACCGTGGCAAGCCAGGTGGACTCCCGTACCATCATTGACATTCAAGGCGCAGAAAAACTGATGGGTAAGGGCGATATGCTCTATGCCCCTGTGGGTATCCCCAAGCCTCTTCGCGTGCAGGGCAGCTTTGTTTCCGATTCCGAGATCGAAGCGGTGTGTGACTTTATCCGCAAACAGAGAGAGGCTCATTATGACGAGGCTGTCTCCAATCTCATTGAACGGGAAGCCCAGAGGTGCGGCGAAAAGAAAAAGGGCGGCTTCTTTGCCGGTGGCGAGGAAGAGGGCGAAGGTGGCATGATCGGTCTCTTTGCCGATAAGGATCCCCTTTTGGAAAAGGCCATTGAAGTAGCGGTGACGGAAAAGAAGGTTTCCACTTCCCTGCTCCAGAGAAAGCTCAGTGTGGGCTATGCCCGTGCGGCAAAGTTGGTGGACTTTATGGCAGAAATGAATGTGGTTGGCCCTTATGCCGGCTCCAAGCCGAGAGAAGTACTCTGGTCCGAGCAATACTTTACCGAATATAAAATGCGCGCTCTGGAAGAGACGCCCATTCAATAAATTTTACTTGTTCTCAGAACAGAAACGGAGGATACGATGCTAAAAGAACCCTGGAAGCATTTGAAAAGCGGAACGGATATCCGCGGTGTGGCCCTGGAGGGCGTGGAAGGACAACATGTGGATCTGACGGATGAGATCGTGGAAAAGATCGCCGCAGCCTTTGTCCTTTGGTTGAAGGAAAAGACCGGCAAAGAAGCATTGACGGTTGCCATCGGCAGAGACAGCCGTCTTTCCGGCCCCAGAATTATGGGCGTTTTGGAAAAGACCTTGAAGGAAAAGGGTGTGCGTGTTCTTCTTTGCGCCCTTGCTTCTACCCCGGCTATGTTTATGACCACCGTTGACCTGAAAACCGATGCGGCAGTGCAGATCACCGCGTCTCACCACCCCTGGAACCGAAACGGTCTGAAGTTTTTCCTTCCCAGCGGCGGTCTTGAGGGAGATGATATCAAGGAGATCCTCACCCTTTGCCAGGAAGAGAAATTTGCTCCCAACTCTCCCGGCGGTGTGTCGGAAGAGGTTTCTTATATGGATACCTATGCTCAGCGCTTGAGAGAGATGATCCGCCAGGGCGTTGGCGGCGGCCAGGAGCCCTTAAAGGGATTTCATGTGACGGTGGATGCCGGAAACGGCGCCGGCGGCTTTTACGTTTCCAAGGTTCTGGAGCCCTTGGGCTGTGACTGCTCCGGATCCGAATTTTTAGAGCCGGACGGATCCTTCCCCAATCATATTCCCAATCCGGAAAACAAGGAGGCCATGGGCTTTGCTTGCCGTGCGGTGAAGCGAGCCGGAGCGGATCTGGGTATTATTTTCGATACGGACGTGGACCGTGCCGGATGTGTGGATTCCACCGGACGTGAGATCAACCGCAACCGCCTGGTTGCTCTTTCCTCTGTGATCGCCCTCCAGGACAATCCCGGCGGCGCTGTGGTCACCGACTCCATTACCTCCTCCGGTCTGAAGGTCTTTATTGAACAGGATCTGGGCGGAAAGCACATTCGCTTCAAGCGCGGATATAAGAATGTGATCAACAAGGCCATTGAAATGAACAAGGCCGGGATCAATACGCCCCTTGCCATTGAAACCAGCGGCCACGCGGCTCTGCGGGAAAATTACTTTTTGGATGACGGAGCGTATCTGGCCACCAGAATCCTCATTGAAGCCGCCAAAATGAAAAAAGAGGGCAAAAACGTGGTGGATCTGATCGCCACCCTTTCCGAGCCCCTGGAATCGGTGGAGCTTCGCTTTGACATTACTGAAAACGATTTCCGTCCCGCCGGTGAAAAGCTCCTTTCCGATCTGGAGGAGTACGGCAGAAAAATGGGCTGGTCTGTGGCAGATGATAGCTTTGAGGGCGTTCGCATCTCCTTTGGCGAAGGCGATGGAGACGGCTGGTTCCTTCTGCGCCTTTCCGTTCACGATCCGGTGATGCCTTTGAACATTGAATCCAATCTCAAGGGCGGCTGCAAGGTGCTGGCTGAAAAGCTCCTTTCCTTCCTGCAGGATCAGAGCGCAGTGGATCTTCGTCCTTTGAAGGAGTTTTTGGCATGACACAAGAGAAGATCGAACGGATCAATGCCTTGGCCAGAAAATCCAAGACCCCTGAGGGCCTGACGGATCTGGAACGGGCCGAGCAGCAGAGACTGCGCAAGGAATACATTGATGATTTTCGGCGCAACACCCTGGCGGCGCTGGAGAAGATCGACATTCAGAATGAAGACGGCTCCATTGAGCCTCTCATTAAGAAAAAAGAACAGTAAAAAGAAAAAAACCTCGATGAAATTCATCGAGGTTTTTTGATTCTGTTTTTCATTTATCCTCTCAGCTTT
The DNA here is from genome assembly GCA_045541915.1 of Eubacteriales bacterium. Taxonomy (GTDB): domain Bacteria; phylum Bacillota; class Clostridia; order Oscillospirales; family SIG627; genus RGIG5579. The sequence goes on along the minus strand of JAZQJZ010000011.1, from coordinate 46,012 downwards.
GCCATTCTCACATCTTCTCCCTGGAAGAGCTTGACTTCAAATTCGCCCAAAAGGCGGGATAAAATGGCGGTGTCATACTGCTTTTCCAGCTGGCGGTAGGTAAGATTGGTGCTGATGATGGTGGGCTTTTCTCCAATGGAGACCCGGTGATTGATCAGCTGATAAAAGGCGGAGGCGGTGGTGGAGGAATTGGGCTCGGTGCCCAGATCGTCCAGAATGAGAAGCTCGGCTTCCATCAGCCGCTCCAGCTTCTCTTCCGTGCCCTCTTCCTTTCCGAATCTTGCCTTTTCAAAGAGGCTGGCCACCATGGGAGCGGATTCGTATGCCACATCAAAGCCTTTTTCAATGACCACCCCTGCAATGGCGCTGGAAAGGTGGGTCTTTCCCAGGCCCGTGCCGCCGATGAACAAAAGTGAGGGAGACTGAAGGGAAAACTCGTCGGCATAGGCACGGGCTTCCTTCACAATGCCCTCCATCACATCCCGGGGACTGTAGCGCTTGTCTTCTAAAAGGGCGGTGGAATAATAGGAGAGATCGAAATTGTCAAAGCGCTGTTTTTTCAAAAGCTTTCCGATGCCGGAGGTGGCGTATCCTTCCAGAACCACTTCCCTTTTCATACAACTGCACATTCTATTTTCCACAAAGCCGGTATCGGCGCAAAGGGAGCATTTTCTCTTTGGGCGGGTGTGATCCTCGGGAAGGCCCATTTCCACCAGGATGCGGCGGTATTCCTCCTGGAGGGCTCGGTTTTCTTCGGTGATTTTTGCCACGCGCCCTGCCAGATCTTTACCGCCTTTCATGCTCTCCTCCAGCACCCGAACGGCAATACCGCGCATTTGGATGCCAACCCGTCGCAGCTCCGGATTCTTTTCCTCTGCCTCCCGGGCGTTTTGCTCTGCGATCATTTCAGCGGAAAGTCTGCGCTTTTCAAAGCGCTCGGTGACAATTTCAAGATTTTCTTTGTTGAACATAATAGCCCCTTATAACTTTTTTCTGCCCTTGGAAACGGCTTGCTGAAAGAAATCGTCCAGATCGTAGCTCTTGGCGGCCTTTTCCCCTCCGGGTGAGCTCTTTCCGATCTGATCCGGGGATTGGATCCCGTCTTTAAACCAGCCTTCCAAAATTTTATGCATATATTTGATCGAGGGATTCTTGGCGGATGCTACGGTTTTCTCGTAAGCGGCATTCAGCATCTCTTCCCCGTAGCAGAATTTATTTCGCCAGGTGGAAAGAATTTCATCCTCCGCCGAGGTCAATTTTCTCTCGCCCAGGCCGAAAAGTCGCCGCACAATCCTTTCATACTGCATCTTCTCCTGACGGGAGGCAAAATAGGCTTCTGCCTTTTCATAGGTATCAATGCCGTCGTCCTGGAAGGAGGTGAGCATTTTGGTAATGTAGCGCAGACTCTTTTTCTCCCTGGAAACGCAGTCCTCAATCACCAGCATCACCACATCAAGAGGCATTTTCAGATAATCCAGGAAGGAATAAAGCCGGGCCAATTCGCTGGTATTCATCACCTTTTCCAGGCGACCCTCTGCAAAGGAGACCAGATTTTTAAAATCGGGCACATTCTCTGCCGCCTCAGCCAGGTCTTTTGCGGAATAAAAGGGCGCTTCCTCAGCATCGATCACCTTTTTCGGGGCCTTTTTTTCCGTGGACTTGGTTTTTTTCCGCTCGCCTCGGGGCATTACTTCCGGCAAATCGGTATCCAGAATGCCGCATCCTCTCCAAAAGGCAATGGCAAGGCGAACCTCCTGGGGGTCAAAATGGGAGGACAATGTGTCCACCAGGTCATCCTCCTCAATGGCGCCGTGGCCCAGAAGGGACGCTAAGTGCAGTAAAATGCGGATCTCCCTGTCCCCTGCCTCCGGCAAGCGTTCCAAAACCTCCTCCGGTAGCATCATCAGCGAATCCGGATAGGTACAAGCAATTCGATAGATCATAGTATCTCCTGTGGATATTTTCTCACCTTATTGTAACATAAAAGACACTGCCGGTCAATGACATTTCTTTTTCTTTCTCCTCAGGAAAAACAATTTATTGTAAACAAAATACAAATTGCGACAAAAGAGGACAATTTCCAACACCACCCTTTGTCAAAATTTTCTGTTGAATTTTCTTAAAATGGTGTGGAAAGGAGCGAAAAACATGTGGAAATCAAAAAAGAAAACGGAAAACCTGCACTTTTTGCCAACAAACCGAATTTATCCCAATCCTTATCAGGCCAGGCAGAATTTTCCTCAGGAATCACTCTCATCCCTAACGGAGAGCATCGCCCGGTACGGAATGCTCTCGCCCTTGACCGTGCGCGAAATCGGCGGTGAATATGAATTGATCCTGGGAGAAAGAAGACTGCGCGCCGCCAAGATCCTGGAAATGGAAACGGTGCCTTGCCGCGTGGTGGATGTGGGAGGCAGAATGGGGGCGGAAATGTCACTGGTTGAAAATCTCATGCGGGAGGATCTGGATCTGTTTGAGGAGGCCGCCGCCCTGGACCGACTGCTGAAATCCTTCCATTATACCCAGTCAGAGCTGGCAGAGCGCCTGGGCCAGAGCCAAAGCGGCATTGCCAATAAGATCCGCCTTCTGCGCCTTTCCCGGGAGGAGAGGGTGATCATCACGGAAAACGGCCTATCCCAGCGCCACGCCAGAGCTTTGCTTCGGGTGGGTGATCCGGTTTTGCGTCTTTACGCGCTGAAATTTGTGGTGGAGCACGAATTCAGCGTCCGTCGCACCGAGGAGTTTCTGGACGGCCTTTTGAGCCATCCGGAGGAGTTTTCCGCCGAAATGCCGCCCAGAGTCCGTCCCAAGCCAAAGCCGGTGCGCCGCCTTGTGGTCAAGGACGTGCGCCTTTTTGTCAATTCTGTGGATCGGGCCATCTTCAACATCCGGGAGGCTGGAGTTTCGGTAGAGGCGGACAAAAAGGAAGAGGAAAGCTTCATTACATATTCCATTCGGATTCCCAAGTTTACAAACGGTTAAACAGCGCCGGAATGTTTCACGTGAAACATTCCGGCTTTTCCTTTCTTTGTGAAACGGACATCTGGGAAAATGTTTCACGTGAAACAATTGAGGAGCGAGCGATAGAAACCCGGGAAAAATCCCGGGATCGGTGGGATTTTCGTTGACAAAAGAGGGATGGCTGGGGTATAATAAAAAAACAATATCAATGATGGGTGAACTATGACAAAAATTTTTGCTTTTGCAAACCAAAAGGGTGGCGTGGGCAAAACCACCTCGGCGGTCAATGTGGCCGCATCCCTTGGTTTTTTAGGAAAAAAAGTGCTTCTGGTGGATCTGGATCCCCAGGGAAACTGCACCAGCGGCGTGGGGATTGCCAAGGAGAAGGTGATTCTTTCCACCTATGATGTGCTTCTGGAAGGAAAAACGGTGGAGGAAGCCACAGTGAAAACCCCGTTCCAGGGGCTTTGGTGCGTGCCGGCGACCATGAATCTGGCCGGCGCGGAGATCGGACTTTCCGGGGTTTCCGGCAGGGAATCGGTGCTGAAAAAGGCCCTTTCCCAAGCCACCGGATTTGATTATATCATCATTGACTGTCCTCCCAGCCTGGGACTTTTGACTTTGAACGGCCTTTGCGCCGCCGAGGGTGTGATCGTTCCCATGCAGTGCGAGTTTTTTGCTCTGGAGGGCCTCAGCCAGCTGATCTATACAGTCAATCTGGTAAAAAAGATGTATAATCCGGCACTGGATCTGGCGGGTGTGATCCTGACTATGTACGATGGCAGATTGAACCTTTCTCTGGCCGTGGCCGCTGAGATCCGCAAATACTTCCCGGATCGGATTTTCCGCACCACCGTGCCCAGAAATGTGCGCCTTTCTGAGGCCCCCAGCCACGGAAAGCCGGTGCTTTATTACGATAAAAATTCCAAGGGTGCCCAGAGCTATCTGGAAATTGCCCGGGAATTGGAGAAAAGAGGTTAAGTATGGCAAAGAATGCATTGGGCAAGGGTCTGGGCGACCTGTTTGCCGTCTCTCCGGAAAGCGAAGTGATTCAGGAGGGGGAAATTGTCATCACCGCGCCCATTGAAAAGGTCTATCCCGATGAGAATCAGCACCGAAAGACCTTCCACGATGAAACCCTGCAGGAATTGGCGGATTCCATTCGGATCCACGGTGTAATCCAGCCCCTTTTGGTGCGGAAATTCGGCGCTGGGTATCAGATCATTGCCGGTGAAAGGCGGTATCGCGCCTCCAAGCTGGTGGGACTGAAGGAGATCCCGGTGATCGTCAAGGATTTTGATGAGAAGAAGGCCCAGGAGGCTGCCCTCATTGAAAACCTCCAGCGTGAGGATCTGAACCCCATTGACGAGGCAAACGGCTACGCTGCCTTGATGCGCGCTTATAATCTCACCCAGGAGGAGGCGGCAAGGCAGATCGGTAAAAGCCGTGCGGCAGTGGCCAATTCCTTGCGTCTTTTGCACCTTCCCTCGTCGGCCCAGAGCCTTTTGAAGCAGGGCATTATTTCCGCCGGTCACGCCAGAGCGCTCCTTCCTTTGAAGGAGGAGGGCGCCATTTCCGATATGCTTCTTTGCATTGTGGATCGGGAAATGACCGTCCGGGAAGTGGAGGATGCAGTCAAGAACATCCTGGAGGGCGGTGCGCCCTTGAAGAAGGTTTCCAAGGATAAGGCCAAAAATGAGGTGTACCAGGCTCAGATGAAGGAAGTGGCCGGTCGCGCCGGCGCCGCCTTGGGAAGAAAGGTTGCCATTAAGGACGATGGCACCGGAAGAGGGAAGATCACCCTGGAATATTTTGATTCCAAAGATCTGGAAGAGATCCTGGCGCAGCTTTGCGGCGAGGAGTTTCTTTTGAATCTCAATTAAAGTTTACAATAAAATATAAATCAGAAAGAAGAAAGAACAATGCTGGATATTAAGTTTGTCAAAGAAAACCCGGATTTGGTAAAAGAGAACATCAAAAAGAAATTCAAAGAGGATAAGCTTCCCTTGGTGGATGAGGTCATTGCCCTTTACGATGAAAAAATGGCGGCACTGAAGCGCGGGGAGGAGTTGCGTGCCAACCGCAATAAGATCTCCAAGCAGATCGGCTTTCTCATGGCAAAAGGGGAAAGAGAAGAGGCGGAAAAGATCAAGAAGCTGGTGAACGACCAGGCGGCAGAGCTGAAGGAATTGGAGGAAAAGGAATCTACCCTTTCTGCTGAATTGAAGGAAAAAATGATGAAGATCCCCAATATCATTGACCCTTCCGTGCCCATCGGCAAGAACGATGAAGACAATGTGGAGGTGGAATGCTTCGGGGAAAAGACCAGTGTGGACTTTGAAATTCCTTATCACACGGATATTATGGCCTATTTTAACGGCATCGACAAGGAAGCCGCCGGCAGAGTGGCCGGAGAAGGCTTTTATTATCTGATGGGCGACATTGCCCGTCTTCACAGCGCGGTGACTGCCTATGCCCGTGACTTTATGATCGATAAGGGCTTTACCTATTACATCCCTCCCTTTATGATCCGGTCTGAAGTGGTAACGGGCGTGATGAGTTTTGAGGAAATGGAAGCCATGATGTATAAGATCGAAGGGGAAGACCTGTTCCTCATCGGTACCAGCGAGCACTCCATGATCGGTAAGTTTATCAACACCCTCACCCCGGCAGAAAGCCTGCCTTTGACCATGACCAGCTACTCCCCTTGCTTCCGCAAGGAAAAGGGCGCTCACGGCATTGAGGAAAGAGGCATTTACCGTATCCACCAGTTTGAAAAGCAGGAAATGGTGGTCATCTGTAAGCCTGAGGAGAGCATGGATTGGTTCCATAAGATGTGGCGCTATTCCGTGGATCTGTTCCGCAGTCTGGATGTGCCCGTTCGCACGCTGGAGTGCTGCTCGGGAGACCTGGCCGATCTGAAGGTGAAAAGCTATGACGTGGAGGCCTGGAGCCCCCGTTTGCAGAAGTATTTTGAGGTTTGCTCCTGCTCCAATCTGGGCGACGCACAGGCTCGCCGCTTGGGCATTCGCGTGAAGGGCGAGGACGGCAAGAAATACTTTGCTCATACCTTGAATAACACGGTGGTGGCACCGCCCCGTATGCTCATTGCCCTTCTGGAGAACAATCTGGAAATGAAGGACGGCGCCTATACCATTCGCATTCCCAAGGCGCTCCAGCCTTATATGGGCTTTTGCGAGAAGATCACAAAGAAGATCTGAAGGATCATGGGAGTTTGATATGCAAGTAATCTGGGAGTCCATCTCCGTTTTATTCGTTCCCCCCACAAAGGATACCGCATCCCTTTATATGTGGTGCATTTTCCTTGCCGTTTTGTTTGCCTGGCTGTATCTTTCCACCCGTCGGAAAACCGTGGGCAAGGCGGCAAAGGTGCTCCTGGAAAAGGAATGTACCTCTCCGGAAACGGCGCTGACACAAGCGGAGCTGGGCGGTCTTTCCCCCAAAGCGATCTCCTCGCCTGATCACCTGATCGAAAAGGTGGAAAAGGAAGGGGAGGATCCCCGGTTTTACATTCCCCCCCAGCGGCTGAAAAAGGCGCAGTATTATCTGAAGGCGTCCACCTTCCGCTGGTGGCAGGAGGTCCTTTGTATTCTGGGGATCTACCTGGCTCTGGTGATCCTGTATTACCTGGTACCGGGTCTTTTGAAGCATTTCGGCATTTATTTATAAGAAGAAACACCTTTGTTTTTCCCAAGGGGAAAACAGAAAGGAGACAGTATGGCAAAGCAGAAAAAAGGCGCTGCGATCTCGGTAGTCGTGCTTCTGGCGCTGATTTTGGCCCTGGGCATTGTGGTGCTTTCGGGCTGGCTTTTCGGTTTTCAGTATACCACGCTGGAAAACGGAATCCATTTTCTGGGAAAGCTTCAGGACGGTGTTCCGGTAAAGGGCACGGCGTATCTGGAGGAGGGCAAGGCCAAGTACAACGCCACCACCCAGACCCTTTCCTATGAAAACGGCGATGTGTATGTGGGCGAGGTGAAAAACCTGGTTCCCCACGGTCACGGAAAGCTCAGCTATTCTTCCGGTGATGTATATGAGGGCGATTTTCTGGACGGCGTCCGGGAGGGCGACGGCATTATGATCTACGCCTCCGGGGATACCTATTCCGGCCAGTGGCGCTACGGTCTGCGCCAGGGGCAGGGGGTCTATACCTTCGCTGACGGCTCCAGCTACACCGGCAATTTTGTGGACAATATGAAAAACGGCACCGGAACCTATGTGATGGCCGGTGGCGATGTATATGAGGGCGCCTTTACCGATGATAAGAAAAACGGCCAGGGCACCTACACCTGGGCGAGCGGTGACAAATACACCGGCTCCTTTTTGGACGATGTGCGCACCGGTCAAGGGACCTACACCTGGGCCAATGGCGATAGCTATACCGGCTCCTTTTTGGACGGAAAGCTCCACGGCCAGGGCACCTACACCTGGGCCGCCGCCGAAGGAGAGACCCCCAGGGTCTATACCGGTTATTTCAAAGACGGACTGATCAACCTGGAGCCTTAAAGAAAAGGAGAAGCCTATGAAGTGTCCAAGCTGTGCTTACACGGAAAGCAAGGTACTGGATTCCCGCCCGGCAGAGGATTTCGGCTGTATTCGCCGCCGCCGGGAATGTCTCCGTTGCCAAAGACGGTTCACCACTTATGAAAGAGTGGAGGAAATGCCCGTTGTGGTGGTGAAAAAGGACGGCTCCCGGGAAGCCTTTGACCGCACCAAGGTGTTAAACGGCATTTTGCGCGCCTGCGAAAAAAGGCCCGTTCCCTTTGAGAAAATGGAGGGACTGGTGGCCAAAATCGAGTCAGATGTGGCCTCCTGCGGTGAAAATGAGGTCTCCTCTGCCAAAATCGGCGAGATGATCATGGACGGCCTGCGGGAGCTGGACGAGGTGGCGTATGTTCGCTTTGCCTCTGTTTACCGCCGGTTCCAGGATATCAATACCTTTATGGAGGAACTGGAGATTCTTCTGAAGGACAGAAAGAAGAAGGAAGGGGAGAAGAAATGAGTAATATCTGGCACGATATGAGCCCCAAGCGCATCACCTCCACGGATTTTGTTGCGGTGATCGAGATCCCCAAGGGCTCCAAGAAAAAATACGAATTGGATAAGGAGACCGGGTATTTGAAGTTGGACCGGATCCTGTATACCTCCACCCATTACCCGGCAAATTACGGCTTTATTCCCCGTACCTTCGGCGACGACCAGGACCCGCTGGATGTTTTGCTTCTGTGCAGCGAGGAATTGGAGCCTATGACTCTGGTGCGGTGCTATCCCATTGGCGTGATCACCATGATCGACAATGGCAGAAACGATGAGAAGATCATTGCCATTCCCTTTGAGGATCCCACGTATAATCACTATGTAGACATTTCTCAGCTTCCGGAGCACATTTCCGCGGAAATGAACCACTTTTTCCGGGTGTATAAGCAGCTGGAAGGAAAGGATACCGTGGTGAATGAGGTGGGCGATCGGTCGGTCGCTGTGAAGATCATCGACGCCGCCATTGACTCTTACATTGAGAATTTTTGTAAATAATCCGTGAATGACCTTGACAAAGGGCCGTTTTGAGGATATAATCAAAGAACCCTAAAAGGAAGAAGAACTTTCCGTTCTCACCTGCCGACCAGAGAGCCTGGCAGTGTTAATAAAAATCCGGTAATGCGATTACTGTGCTTTTTTGATGCGGAGAGTTGTTTCTCCGCATTTTATTTTTTGGAGGTGGCAAAGATAGCCGCAAAGGAAATGACCATCAATGAAAAGATCCGCGCAGCCGAGGTAAGAGTGATCGACTCCGATGGAAGTCAGCTTGGCGTAATGAAAACGTCTCGCGCTCTGGAGATCGCTTACGAAAAAGGGATGGATCTTGTGGAGATGAACCCCAACGACCCCACACCTGTTTGCAAGATCATGGATTACGGTAAATACCGTTTCGATCGCAGCAAAAAGGAAAAGGAATCCCGCAAGAAGCAGGTAACGGTAGAAACCAAGGAAATCAAGTTTTCCTGCAGAATCGGTCAGCACGACTTTGATACCAAAATTTCCCACGCGAAGCGCTTTCTTGCCGCTGGCAACAAGGTGAAAATGACCATTATGTTCTCCGGCCGTGAAATGAACAATACGCAGCGCGGTGTTGATCTGATGGGCCAGATCGCCCAAGCCGTGGAAGATTGCGGCACCGTGGAAAAGAAACCTCATTTAGAGGGACGCTTTATGACAATGTTTGTCGCACCCCAAAAAAAATAATCAGTAAAGGAAGAAAGAAAAATGGCAAAAATCCGTACTCACAAGGCATCCGCCAAGAGATTTTCCGTGACCAAAAGCGGTAAGGTGAAGATGACCCAGCAGGGAAGAAGACATCAGGTCCACCTGAAGACCACCAAGCGTAAGAGAGCACTGCGTAAGGCTGCTTACATTTCCGATTGCAACGCAAAGAACATCAAGAAGCTCATTCCCTACGCATAAGAAAAGGGAAAAATCAAAGAAAGGATAAGCGTTTTGAACGCAGTGTGATAAAAAATGGCAAGAATTAAATTTGCAAAAGTAACCCGCGCAAGAAGAAAGAAAGTTTTGAAAGCCGCTAAGGGCTACTGGGGAGCTAAGAGTAAGCATTTTAAGATGGCGAAGCAAGCCGTCATGAAGAGCGGTAACTACGCATTCGTCGGCAGAAAAGCCAAGAAGAGAGATTTCCGCAAGCTCTGGATCACCAGAATTTCCGCTCAGGCTAAGGTGTGCGGTATGAACTACTCCACCTTTATGAACGGTCTGAAAAAGGCCGGCATCGAGCTGAACCGCAAGATGCTCGCTGACCTTGCCGTCAACGACAAGGAAGCCTTTGCCGCTCTGGTAGAGAAGGCAAAGAGCGCCAGATAAAACAGAAGACGATGAAAAATCCTGCAAAGTACTTGCAGGATTTTCTTCTATTTGTTACAATAAGCCTATGAACAATACCAAGAAAGATTTTTCCGAAAACCGTGAAAAAGAAGCGATCTTCGCTTTTTTAGAGGAAAAGAAGATTCCCTATCGGGCCTTTTCCCATCCCAAAACCGATACCCTGCCGGAAAAATTGCAAAACGATGCCAAGGCCGGCATTGAAAACGCCACCCATTGCAAGAACCTGGTTCTGGCCAATCGGCAGAAGACCCGGTTTTACCTTTTGACCATGCCCTTTGAAAAAAGGTTTCGCACGGGGCCCGTTTCCCGGCAGATGGCCAGCGGCCGCCTTTCCTTTGCCCAGGAGGGGATCCTGGATGGGATTTTGCACACCCGGTCCGGCTCGGTCAGCCCTCTGGAGCTGATCTTTGATGAAGAAAAGGTCATTTCCTTTTCCGTTGACCGGGATCTGTTGGAGGCGGAGAGGATCTGCTTTCATCCCTCGGATGAAACGGTCACGGTGGTGCTGGAACGGGACGATTTTTTCCACCTGTTTCTTCCGGCCATCTCCATTACACCGAATTTTGTTACCATTGAACCAAATGAATCGGAGGACTAAATGAACGAAAGCGCGAGAAAATTTGTCCGGGAAGTGGTGTTTACCACCTGTCTTTCCTTTTTGCTGATCAGTTTTTTTTACGTGGGTGTGTTTGCCCTGATCGGAAATAAATCCGGCGGCGGCGACCAGACCTTCTTCCAGTTTTTCAGCTACCTGTTTGGAAAGCTTTATGGCTGCATTCTGCCCTTTTCCCTTTGCCTTGGTTTTTTGAACCGCATTTTTGACCGGAAGAAGAACCGGGCTATGCTGAGAGTGATTCATTTCTTTTTGGGCTTTGCCGCTTATGTTCTCTTTATGGATCTGGCCTGGAACTTTATGTTTGAGGATGGGATCGTGGAGACCCGGCAGCTCTTTTTGCACACCACGCCTTATTTTGTGTTTTATCCGCTTTGTGTTTGGACTGCTGCCTTGGGACGGGCCATTTTCCTGCCCAAGGAAAAGAAGGATTTTACCAGTATTCTGGACTGATCCGACAAGGGGGAGAAGATGGCAAGAAATTTTGCACAGATCGTATTTTTGGTCTATGGCCTTGTGATCCTTTTGATTTCCCACAAGCACCTGGTTTCATTTCTCCGGCGGAAGCTGGGAAAAAGAGGGCTTGAGAAGGCCTCTCTTCGTGGCGCCAATGCCTATTTGCTGATTACCCTGAAGGAACAAATGCCCCCGGCGCTGTTTTGGCTGAATGTGATGAATTTTTCCGCCCTATTTGTTTTGGGCGTGCTGCAGTTGGTCATCGGCTGGTTTGCCTTTGCGGATCTGGCGCTGAAGATTTTGGGCGCACTGGTGATCCTTTCCATTGGCGCCCAGGCGTATTTCCTCTCCGTTTTGGGGAATCTGATGGCCTTTGGCGAAGCCTTTTTCTGGTACCGACCGGATCCGGATCCCAAAACCCAGAGGGCCTTTGCCTCTTCGGTGCTGGATGCTGTGGTCTATGCCATTTTGCCGATCTTGATGGCAATTTCAAACTTTCTACTGTAACGATCCGAAAGAAAGAAGGGAGCAAAAATGGAAAAAAGAGAAGCGCCCATCGGTGTTTTTGATTCCGGCCTGGGCGGTATTTCCGTTTTGAAGGAGCTTCTTTTGTCCCTTCCCGGTGAACGGTACTGCTTCTTTGGGGATCGTGCCAATGCCCCTTACGGAAGCCGCGACCCGGAGGAGGTGGTGGCGCTGACGCAAAACGCGCTGACCTATTTTCAGTCCTTGGGCTGTAAGGCCATGGTCATTGCCTGTAACACGGCCACTGCCGCGGCCGCGGATCTTCTGCGGAAACAAAATCCCGGTTTTCCCATTGTGGCCATTGAGCCGGCCTTAAAGCCGGCGGTAACGGAAAACCCCGGAAAGAATATTTTATTGATGGCAACGCCTCTTGCGGTGAAAACCGCCCGGATCCGGAATTTGAAGGCCCGGTTTGAGGATCGCGCCCGGATCACCCTGCTTCCTTGTCCCGGTCTGGTAGAGCTGATCGAGGGTGGGCACCTGCAGGATGAAACCATAAAATCCTATTTGAAAACGCTCTTTTCCACCCTGGAAAACCCTCCGCAAGCGGTGGTTTTGGGCTGCACCCATTATCCCCACATTGCCCCGGCGCTGAAGGAGTATTTCGGCCAAGGGGTCACCCTGTATGACGGTGGCGCCGGAACCGCCCGGCAAATGCGCGCCATTTTGGAGGAAAAGGGCCTTTTGAACGAGGGAAAAGAAGGGGGAGAGGTCTCCTTCCGATTTTCCGCCGGAGGGGAAGAGATCCAGCGCCTGGCCCGCGCCCTTCTGGGCGAACAATTCAAAGAAGAATCAAAATAAAGCCTTTTGCATTTTGCAAAGGGCTTTTTTGTTTTCGGTGCCCGCACGGGGATTTGGTAGAAAATTTCGTTTTGATTGTCGCAAGGCGGGCCGTCGGGACGTCGGCCCCTACAATGCCGAACGAGGTATTGGTGGAAATTTTCGTTTTGGTTTTCGCAAGGCGGGCCGTCGGGGACGTCGGCCCCTACAATGCCGAACGAGGTTTAGGTGAAAAAAAGAATTGTGAATTGCCGCAGGGCGGGAGGCAGATTGCCTCCCCTACGAAATAAGGAGAAACCCAATCTTGCGCCGAAAACCGGTTTTTGCATTGCCCGATTTTTCGCCTGAAATTCCGGTTTCGTCACCTGGAATTCCGTTTTCACCAGACCCTGTAGGGGAGGCAACCTGCCTCCCGCCGGATCTTTGCCAATGCCAATTTTATTTGCCTTTGTTTCCGGTTTCGTCTTATCCTGTAGGGGCCCACGTCCCCGACAGCCCGCAAAACCACAATCTCCGGTTTTTCCAAACCCTGTAGGGGAGGGGTCTTCTCCCGCGCGGAACCGATTGTACGGTGGCAGCAAAAAAAGAAAAAGCGCCGATTTTCGGCGCTTTTATTCGTTTATCTTGGGATTGTTTGTTCTGCCCAAGAGATAATCCACAGAAACCTTGTGAAAATCGGCGATCTTGCAAAGGGTTTGGGTGGGAATGTCAATATCCCCCCGTTCATAATTGCTATAGACCCTCTGACTGCAAGAAAGAATCTTGCTCATTTCGGTTTGGGTCATATCCTTATCTTCCCGTAAATTCCGTATCCGCGGATAGTGCGGCATCTTTTTTTCCCCCATACCAATCCAGTATGGTCTTATTATATCTAGAAAATTTTTCGCTATTGACTTTTAGCGAAAAATCCGCTAATATGATGTTGTCATATGAATTTTCAGGAAAGGGTGAATTCAATCGCGATGAAGAAAAAAATGGCTCTTGTTGTTTTTATCATGCTGCTTTCTGTTCTTTCTTTGGCAAGCTGTTCTTCCGGGATTTCCTTCGAAAATGAGGAAAAAATGCTGGAAAGCCTGGAAGGGGTTTGGAAAAATACCTCTGCTGAAGAATACTATTACTTCAAAGAAGGAAAGCTTTTTCAAACCACGATGGCGGAGATGAAAGAAAGCTGGATGAGTTTTTTGGACAAAACCGCTTCTACCAAAACCGGGATTAAAAGCTGGGGAAGTCTGGATTATGCCCGGTTCTTAACAGAGGATCGGCTCTCTCAGTTTCTGCACGAAAAGGAGTTTTCTGCGGAAGCTGGAAAAGGTAAACTCCTTTTGAGCAAGGAAAGCACACTTTTGGTAGAAGAAGGAAGATTGAAGGTCAAGACCAAAGGGAGAAAATACGATCAAGTTTTTTTGCCGTTAGAGGACACATCTTTTTCCGGCAAAAGTTTTGCTGAGGCATTTCAAGCGGCACGGGAAGAAATGGAGGAGAAAACCTCCGTTCCTCTGGAAGATTTCTTGATGCAAACGGACCGTTATCTTTCCTTTTTGAAAAAGAAATTTCCCGAAGTTAACCGTTGGAAATGTGCGAAGAATGAAGACGGCTCTCAAATTTATACCGATAGCGGATCTATCAGCGCTTATTCCGGTTCCTATGTGCATACGAAGGATTCAGTGGTGCTGGGGATCGACTCCAATTCTCGCCCTGAGAAGAAAAAGATCACTGCCGCGATGTTTTCCACGACCATTACCGTCTCCTCGGATGACATCGATGATCCGAAAGAACTGATTGAAATTGCATCCGAGCCTCTCAAGGATTTCCCCGGCGCGCTGAATGCCACGGAGATCTACGATCTGTTCTTGAAAAAAGCAGGGCCATATAACGGAAATTCTGAAGTCGCTACTTCCATGGATGAAAAGGTAGGTGCCATTCGGTATTTTATCTGTATTCCCAATCAGTATCTGGTGGGAGATTATTATGATTACTACCTCTACAATGGAAAAGACGGCGATCAGATTACCATTGTATTTTATCTTGATGAAACCATCCTCTTAAAAGACTGTCTTTCTCTTTTGAAGGCGAACACGGAGGATACCCCCACAGTGGAAAACACCCTTACTGTGGAGAATACCCCTACTGTGGAGAATACCCCTACTGTGGAAAATACTCCTACTGTGGAAAATACTCCCTCAGGTGGAAATACTCCCTCCACTGGGACCTCTTGTGTGCACGAATATGTTCCGGCTACCTGTACCGCACCGGAAACCTGTAAGCTTTGCCGGATTACCAGGGGCAATCCCAAGGCACATAACTTTGTCTTTTCTTCCTGTGTAACGCCAAAGAAATGTGAGTTTTGCGGCGTGGAGGCCAACGGCTCTGCCCCCGGACATCTCTTTTTGGAAGCAACCTGTACCAAGCCGAAAACCTGCTCCTCCTGCGGTGCAACAGAGGGAAATCCCCTGGACCACACTTTGAGGTTGACCGCTTGTTTTCACTGCGGATATGCGGATTATACCGCCATTGCAAAATCGTATCCGGAAACGGAGTCCTATGATGGGAAAACAGGAGCGCCTTTGACCGTCAGCAATGTTTCCATCAGCCGTTCCGGTATTTTGTCCTTTGAATTCAAGGGAAAGTGCTATGAGATCCAAATCAAGCAAAAGGAATATGGTCCTATGACTTATTTTGATTGCTATCTTAACGGAACTCTGCTTCCCAATGCAAGCTTCCGGGTAGGGGACGCCTCCTATTACAATATGACCCATTTTTCATGGAACGGAATGGAAACCGGGGATAACCTGTATTTTTTCACTGAATAAAAAAAGAGAGGATGAATGAAAATGAAACGCATTTTTGTATTTCTTTTGGTAGTGAGCCTGTTGGCTTCTTTGATCTCCTGCGGTTCGGAATCCGAACCGGAACAAACGGTGGTTACCGATACGGTGGAATCGGGGGCTTCATCGGAAGAAAACGCGTTGAAAGGAGCTTTGAGCGGTGTATGGATGGGAAAAGGGGCAAAGGATGATTTCTATTTTGCTTCTGTGGAAAACAAGCTTTATTTTTTCAGCAAGACCCAGCTGATCCAAGCACTCAACCAATACTTCGATGATGCAATGAAACAAGAGGGCGCAGATGCCTATAACAAATCTTACGCAAAGAAGACCTTGCCCGCGATGAATTTTCCGGAATTCGCTCTTCTTGAATCTCCGAAGATCAAGCCTGAAAGTCAAAGCGTTTCCTTTTCTGACGGGGAAGTGATTTTGCTTGCTGACGGTCCGGTTTATACCGGCGGGATTGAAATGCAGCTGAAGCTGGAAAAAATCGCTTCTGATTTTTCGCCCCAAGGAAGCATTGCCTCTTTGTTTGAGGAAGCAAAAAGCCTTTGCACCTTCTCTGTAGAAAAGGATCTGCCCACACCAAAGGAATATGCAGAGAAGCTTTTGAAGCTGATGATGTTTTCCAATATTTCCTGGACGACGGCCTCCAACAATGGAAATGAAGTGATTATGACCGATACCGGATCGTCGACACAGTACAATTATTACTTAAAATACAACGAAACGGAGCTGGAGTTGAAATACGAAGGCTACGAACAATATCCCAACGGTAGATTGGCAAAAAACATTAGCATTCATTACAGCGGCACATCGTTATTTGTTGGATCCAGAAACTTTTACTACAATGCAGTGCAAGAGTGCTTTGCTGCTTTCATTCAAGGATTGCCGGGAGAATTGAGCAGCACGGTTCTGGCAGAAAAATTCAGCCAAGACAGTTCCTTCCAGCACGGCCCGTTTTCCTATTCGCTCCTTTCGATTCCCTTTCCGGGAGGTCAAGACCTGGAAGAGCAGGGCGTTTTGAGCCTTATATAAGCCCTTGCAAAAAGGAAGTTTTTAAAAGAAAGCCAAGAAAAAAGGACAGAGATTTTTCTCTGTCCTTTTTTTGCTTGAAAGGGTCTTTTCGGTCAGGCTTTTTCCGACGGGGCTTGGGGCTCGGAGCTTTGTTCCGGTTCTGCAGGATCCTCGGCGGGGGCAGCCTCGGCGGCTGATTCCATTTCTCTTTTTTTCACGTCGTGCTTTAAAATGCGATAGCAAGCGGAGACCAGGGGCACGCCCAGAAGCATTCCGGGAATGCCGAAAAGTCCGCCGCCCACGGTGACCGCCGCCAGGACCCAGATGCCGGGCAGACCGATGGAGGAGCCCACCACCTTGGGGTAAATGAAATTGCCCTCTACCTGCTGGAGGATCACAAGGAAAATCAAAAAGATCAGTGCTTTGATGGGGGAGACCGTCAGGATCATAAAGGCACCCACCGCCGCGCCGATATAGGCACCGGCAATGGGGATCAGGGCAGTAAAAGCAATGAGGGCGCCGATCATAGCCGCATAAGGGAGCTGCAGGATCAGCATACCGATAGCGCAGAGAACACCCAGGATGACTGCCTCCAGGCACTGTCCCACGAAATACTTACGGAAGGAGGAATCCAGAACGCCCAGCACGTAAACGCTCTTTTCCAAAAGCCAATGAGGCAGATAAGCCCGGGAAACGCGCATGATCTGACGGGAAAGACGCTCCTTGGAAAGGAGAAGATAAATAGCGAAAATAAAGCTCAAAAAGCTGGTGATCACGCCGGAGACCACCTCGGTGACAGTGGCGATGAGAACATCCACCACCCCGGTAATGCCACTGGAAAAGAGGCTGACGATCTCCTTGATCCGGCTTTTCCAGTCCACGCTTTCCAGAACTGACAGGATGTTTTTCGGCAAGAGCTGAAACTCCTCCAGGGTGGAGAGGGTCGTAGAAATAGCGCCGGGCAAAAACTCAATGATCAATTTCACGCAGGAGATCAGCTGGGGCAAAACCAGGCCAACCACAAGGGCGATCACTGCCAGAACCGACAGAATGGAAAGGGCAAGACAGCAAGGCACTCTGGTTTTTTCCGCCCACTTCTTCCGGCTCTTGGGGAACCAGTGCCGCTGGTAAAAGTTCATGGGCAAGGAGAAGATATAGGCAACGCCGGCACCCACGATCAAAGGCAGTGCCGCGCCAAACAATGCTCCCAGCCAAGAGGCAAGCGTGGGCCAATAATGGATGGCCAGATACAGGAGAAAAATGGCCGAGCCAACGCTTAAGGCAATTCTAAAAACGGATTTTTTCATTCTTTTTTCCTACTTTTTTATTCTTTGATGCCTTTCATGGTAAGGCTGATCTTCTTGGTTTTCAGATCCACACTCAAAACGGCAACCTTCACCTGGTCTCCCACCGAAACCACCTCAGAGGGGTGACGTACATAGCGGTCAGAGAGCTTGGAGATGTGAACCAGGCCGTCCTGATGAACACCGATGTCCACAAAGGCACCGAAATCGCACACATTGCGCACCGTGCCGGTGAGCACCTCGCCCTCCTTTAAGTCCTCCATGCCCAATACGTCACTGCGCAAAATGGGCTGGGTGAAGTCGTCGCGCAGGTCTCTGCCCGGCTTTTCCAGCTCCCGGATGATATCCTGGAGGGTTTCTTTTCCTACCTCCAGCTCCCGGGCAATGGCTTCTACACCCTCTTTTTTACACATCTCGCCCAGGCCGGAAACCCCGTCCTTGGTGAGTTTTTTCGGATCGAAGCCGAATTTTTTCAGCAGAGCCTTGGCAATGTCATAGCTTTCCGGGTGAACGCCTGTGTTATCCAGGGGCTCCTTGCCACCGGGCACGCGCAAAAATCCGGCACACTGCTCGTAAGCCTTGGCGCCGATCTTAGGCACCTTTTTCACTTGGCTGCGGCTTTCAAAGGCACCGTTTTCCTCCCGCCAGGCGACAATGTTCCGGGCGGCGGCACGGGTAATGCCGGCCACGTAAGATAAAAGCATAAAGGAAGCGGTGTTCAGATCCACGCCCACCAGGTTCACGCAGTTTTCCACCACGCCACCCAGAGCCTCCTCCAGTCTGGCCGGCTTCAGATCGTGCTGATACTGACCCACGCCAATGCTTCTGGGCTCGATCTTCACCAGCTCTGCCAGGGGATCCTGCAATCTTCTGGCAATGGAAATGGCCGAGCGCAAGGTCACATCATAATCGGGAAATTCCTCTGCTCCCAAGGGAGAAGCGGAATACACCGAGGCGCCGGATTCGGACACCATCATATATTTCACATCCAGGTGATTGCGGCCGATGACCCCGGCGATGAAAATTTCACTTTCCTTGCTGGCGGTTCCGTTTCCGATGGCCACGGTATCCACGCCCCACTTGCGGATGAGGGAAAGGACCACCCTTTCTGCCTCCTCCACTCTTTCCTGGGGCTTTGTGGGGTAAATGACTCCCCTATCCAGCACCTTGCCCGTGGGGTCCACCACTGCCAATTTACAGCCGGTACGATACCCCGGGTCAAAGCCCAGGACGGTCTTTCCCTTAATGGGAGGGCAAAGGAGAAGATTTTTCAGATTCTCCCGGAAAAGCACCAGAGCGCCTTCTCCGGCCTTGTCCGTCAGTTCGGTGCGGATCTCCCTCTCCAGAGAGGGAAAGATCAGCCTACGGTAGCTATCCTCCAGGGCTGCTTCCATCACCTTGGCAAAGGGGGAAGCCGGATCCACCAGTCGGTTTTGCAAATAGGAAAGGGGAAGGTAATCGCCCATCTGAAGGCTGACCTTCAAAAAGCCCTCCTTCTCTCCCCGGTTGGCTGCCAGGATCCGGTGGCCGGGAATCTTGGAGGCCTCCTGAGAAAAATCCCCATACATAGCATAGACCCCAAGATCTGCCCCTTCCTCGGCGGCAGTGGCAACAAATTTTGCCTCCTTTTCAAACATTCTTCTCATTTCGCCGCGGAATTCGGCATTGTCGGAAATGTCCTCTGCCACAATGTCCATGGCGCCGGCCAGGGCATCGGGGACGGTGAGAACGCCCTTTTCCTCATTGAGATACTGTTCAGCCGCCTCTTCGGGGCTCGCGCCGCCCTTTTCCTGGCGGAAGATCAGCTCTGCCAAGCCCTCCAGCCCTTTTTCCCTTGCCACGCTGGCGCGGGTCTTTCTCTTGGGACGGAAGGGACGGTAAATGTCTTCAATGGTGGCAAGAATCTCGGCCTTGTCCAGGGCAAGACTGATCTCCTCGGTCATTTTTCCCTGCTCCTTGATGGCCTCTCGCACCTCTTCCCGGCGCTTTTCCAGCCCCCGGAGATACTCCAGGCGCTCCGCAAAGCGGCGCAGGGTCACGTCGTCCATAGCGCCGGTCATTTCCTTGCGGTACCGGGCAATGAAGGGGATGGTATTGCCATCGTCCAGAAGCTTGATGACGCTTTCTACCCGTTCCGGGGATAGGGTCAATTCTTGAGAGAGAGCCAGGGTGATGTCCATAAAGATCCTTTCATATGAAAAAATATCAGTTTTGTTGTTGTGCAAAATATGCGCTGGTCAAACGGATGATCCGGGAATAGGAAACGGTGCCCTCTTCCTGCCCCATGGACTGAAGATAGGCGGAATTGGTCTTGTCTGCCACCTTGGCGGCAGAAGAGTCCCGATAAGGGTCAAAAAACCGGCTGTAAGCGGCCCAGTCCTTCTGCAGGACCGGCGCTGTATGGGAAAGAAGCTCGCTTGTCCTCTCCCGGTCGATCTTCCGGCAAAGGGAAACAAAATCATCCGCCAGGAAATTGGCGCCGCAATAGCGAAGATAGGGATCATCCGATTCCATCAGGATCACCGCGGCCAGAAAATTACATTCATTCTCCGGCGCGATCCCTCTGGCGTGACAGGTCTCGTGAGCCAGGGTTGCCGTTACAATAAAATGGGGATAGTTGGTATTTACATTTGCCTCCCCCGTGAAAAAACCGTAAACCCCGGAAATATGGGTATAGGTCATAACCGGAGAAATAAAAAAGCTTTTGGCGGGAAAGCCCTTTGACTGATAAAAGCTGTTTTTTGTTCCAAAGGCATCTGCCGCCTTTGCCACCTCTTTTTTGATGTGGGAAAGGGGCTTTGGGGGGATGCTTTCTCCGGCCTGGTTATAGTTTAAGTGCGGTGCGGAGGTATTGATCACATCAAGAAGCTCCTCCAGGGCGAAAAAGACGCTCTCGGTATCCACCCCCTCCAGATCCAGATTCATATGCTGGGCAGTGGGGGTACGCCAGTAGCAAGGCGCCAGGGTGACGCAGTATAGATCAAACACCGAAAGAAGCACCAGAAGGGGAGAGAGGAGCATGGGATAAAATTTTCGGTGCAAGGGGGCATTTTTTCTTTTTCTTCGGAAAAGCTGGATGGGCACAAAGAAAAGAAGAAACACAAGATACAGGCAAAAAAGCCCGATGGAAATTTCAAACAGAGAAAAGGGAAACGGGGAACTGACGGCCGCCAACAAAAAGCGAAAGGCGCTTCCCGGCCCGCGGGCAAACCACTCCGCCAAGGGCAAACAAAGGCGGAACAGGAAAAAAAGCAGTGTGCAAAGAAGGGTCAGCGCAAAAAAACAAACCAAAACCGGATGCTTTTTCCAAAAGGATCTCATATGGCCCTCCTTTCCCCGAGCTTTCTTTCATTTTATTATAAAAGACAGGCAATTTCAAGGGGTTTTTTGTGACTTTTCCGCCCAGTTCGGGAAAAATAAAACTTTTTTCAAAAAAGGCTTGACAAAGGAAAACGGTTGTGTTATCATAACTTCATCAATTTAGCACACTAAATTGTTAAAGAAAGCAAGTGGGTGTGCAAAACAGTATAAGGAGATCAGAAAAATGAAACGTATCTTAGCTTTCCTTTTGGCCGCAGTGATGCTCTTTTCCTTTGTATCCTGCGCCAAGGACGATGAAACCAAAACCGATGACGGCTCTGCCAGTGCTTATGCCGAGCTTGAGATCATTCCCGGTGTGGAGATCGGCGTGGAGGAATATGCCATTGCCTTCCGTGCCGGCTCTGATATGGTAGGCAAGGTAGATGCCATTTCCAAGGATCTGTTCAGCGACGGTACCATCAAGGCTATTGCCGAGAAGTATAAGGTGGAAAACCAGCTGGTTTCCCAGTTTGCCGCTGCCAAGGATCAGCCCGTGAATGAAACCAGCGATTGGGAAAAGATCAAGAACAACGGCAAAATGATCATCGGTATCACCGATTATGCTCCCATGGACTACAAGAATGCCGACGGCAAGTGGATCGGCTTTGATGCAGAATATGCTGAAAAGGTTTGCGAGAAGCTGGGTGTGACCGCCGAATTTAAGGTGATTGACTGGAACACCAAGACCACCGCTCTGGCTACCGGCGCCATTGACTGCATCTGGAACGGTATGACCGTGACCGATGAGATCACCGCCGCTTGCGATGTTTCCGGCGCTTATATGAAGAACTACCAGGTCGTGGTAGTGAAGGATGCCAAGGAATTCTCTTCTCTTGCAAGCCTTGCCGGCAAGAAGATCGCAGTGGAGGCCGGCTCTGCCGGTGAGACCGCTGCCAAGGCCGATGCAGATCTTTCCAAGAATGTGGTTCCCGTTCAGGACCAGGCAACTGCTCTGCTCCAGGTGAAATCCGGTGCGGCCGATGCTTGTGTCATCGACTTTATTATGGCAAAAACTCTGGTTGGCGAATAAAACCGGAGAACAATAGGAAACAGGAAACAGAGTGAGGGCTTTCCTCACCCTGTTTCTTCCTGCGTTTTGGAAAGGAATACAAATGCTCGTTCAAGTGACCTTTTGGGATGTGACCAGAAGCCTTCTGGAAGGCTTTTGGGAAACCCTTGAGATTTTTGGCGTAACGCTCCTGTTTGCACTTCCCCTGGGGCTGATCATCGCCTTTGGCTCTATGAGCCGCTTTTACCCCTTAAAATGGCTTTGCCGCACGGTGGTCTGGATCATCCGCGGCACCCCTCTGATGTTGCAGCTGATCGTGTTTTATTACGGGCCGGGTCTGCTCTTTGGCTGGCGCCTTCTGGAGGTGCCCACGGCGGTGTATCTCACCTTCAGCATCAACTACGCCTGTTATTTCTCCGAGATCTACCGTGGCGGAATCGAGGCCATTCCCCGTGGCCAGTACGAGGCTGGTGAGGTTTTGGGAATGAAAAAAAGCCAGATCTTTTTCCGCGTGGTGCTTCTCCAGGTGATCAAGCACATCATCCCGCCCATGTCCAATGAGATCATCACTCTGGTGAAGGACACCTCCCTTGCCAGAATCATCACCTATTATGAGATCATCTATTTTGCAGAAAGCTATATTCGCACCGCCGGCCTGATCTGGCCCTTGTTCTACACTGCGGTGTTCTATCTTCTGTTCTGCGGTCTTCTCACGGTGCTCTTCGGTGCCGTTGAGAAGAAACTGTCATATTTTAAGGCGTAGGAGGTGGGAATATGGCATATTTTGAAGTGAAAAACGTTTGCAAGTCCTTTGGAAAAACGGAAGTGCTCAAGGGCATTGATTTTTCCATGGAAAAAGGACAGGTGGTGTCCATCATCGGTTCCTCCGGCAGTGGCAAGACCACGCTGCTTCGCTGCATCAACTTCCTTTGCGATCCGGATCAGGGTGAATTTTTCCTGGAGGAAAAAAGCCTTTTCAACGCCGCCGAGCACAAGAATCTCACCGACGGTCAGATCCGCAAAATGAGAATGAATTTCGGTCTGGTGTTCCAGCAGTTCAATCTCTTTCCCCAGTATAGCGTGAAGGAAAACCTTTGCCTGGCGCCTAAGCTCCTGGCCAAGGAGCGGGCGGATTACAAGCAGAATAAAAAGGAGATCCTGGCCCAGATCGAGGCCAGGGCCGATGAGATCCTTTCCCAGGTGGGAATGACGGAAAAGGCGAAAAATTACCCCTGCGAGCTTTCCGGCGGTCAGCAGCAGCGAGTGGCCATTGCCCGTGCGCTGATGCTCTCTCCTAAGGTGCTCTGTTTTGACGAGCCCACCAGTGCTCTGGATCCGGAATTGACGGGCGAGGTGCTGAAGGTGCTGAAGGAATTGGCCAAGAAAAAGATCACCATGATCATTGTGACCCACGAAATGAACTTTGCCCGGGAGATCAGCGATAAGGTCATCTTTATGGCCGATGGCGTCATTGAGGAGGAGGGCGATCCGGAGGAACTGTTCCACTCTCCCAAATCCCCCCGACTGCAGGCATTTCTGGCCAAAACCGAGGTGTAATAAAAAAATACCCCCCGTTTAGCGTGATGCTCCAAGCGGAGTATCACGCAACTCTATTCGCCTGAGGCGAGTTATATTGCTTCGCAGTGATATTATGCTACGCATAGTGATATTGTCCTGCGGACAGTTTACGGCGAATAGAATATCACGAAACCGATAGGTTTCATATCACTTATCAGACAAAAAGAAAGAGAAGACTCGTTATGATACGAATCTTCTCTTTTCTGTTGCTCTGTGGGTTTGGGCTACTGCCCAGCTGAATTTGTGCATACAAATGCGATGCTGGTTCTTAGCCGAATTTAAAAGAATCCTATTTTCTCCGATAAGAACAACGCAGTTTTACGGGGGGATTTTATTTTCCGCAGGGTGGGAGGCGGATAGCCTCCCCTACAAAAGATCCGAACGGAATATTTGCAAAAGAATGTTTTGTGGTTTGCCGCAGGTTGGCGGAGGAGGGATCCAAATTTATGGATTTTCTGCCCGATAGCGAGAGGGGGAGATCCCCCACTTTTTTTTGAAGGCGGTGGAGAAATAATAAATATTGGAATAGCCAAGCCGGGAGGCAATGTTTTCAATGGAAAGATTGGTTTCTTTTAAAAGGACGGTGGCCTTTTGCATCCGCAGCTGGATCAGATATGCGATGATGCTGTATCCTGTGACCTCCTTGAAAATACGCTTGATGCTGGAAAGGGAATAGGAAAAGCGATTGGAGATCTCCTCCAGGTTGATTTCCTTGTCCAGATGCTCGTTTAAATACTCGGCAATGTTTTTTGCCAGGGTCTGCCGCTGGGAAAAGTGCTCGTAAAGGGAGGCGCGGTTTTCCTTTTCTGTCACCTGGGCATCCATGAGAGAGAGCACCAAAAGCTCGATGGCGTTTTTCAAAAACTGCTCCTTGAAGGGTGTGGCGCCGGGGGCCCGATCCATTCCCCCGTCCCTTCCGATGGCCACCGGATCCTTGGGTAAAAATACATCCCGTCCCACCTGGGCAATGTCATTGAGATAGTGCTTTTGGGACTGGTTGATGGAGATGATCTTATTGTTAAAATATTTCATATGATCGCTCTCGGATTCAAAGCAGATGATCATCACCGAGGCCTTTCCCTCATAGGGCTTGACGGTGTGAAACTCAAAGGGTTTATGGCACACCATTTCCCCTTTTTTTACAATGCAGTTGGATCCCTCCACGCCCACCAGGCACTTGCCGCTTTCCACATAGACAAATTCCCAGCCGGCGTGCCTTTCTCCGGAATAATCAAAATTCTCCGGCAATTCATAGTAAAAATCGCTGATCAGACGGGTGACCTCCAGCGTTTTTGAAAGGGTAATTCCTTTTTCCATTTCTCATTTTTCTCCAAAATATAAGTTCACTTTGAAAAAGTCTTACAGGATGAGCCTATTTTATAAATTTTTTGTCATTTTGTCAATACCATTCTCCCGCGATATCTTTTATAATAAAGGTGGACTAAAATAAAAGTAAGGAGAAGAATAGGTATGAATGTTTTAGCCATCGGCTGTCATCCCGACGATGTGGAAATTGCCTGCGCGGGCACCCTTGCCAAGTGCGTTAAACGCGGAGACAAAGTAATCGTTTGCCACGTTTCCACCGGAAATTTAGGTCACGTGGTGATCCCCCCGGATGAACTGACCATCATCCGCGGCGAAGAAGCAAAGAAAGCCGGTTCCCTTGCCGGAATCGAAGTGATCTCTGCCGGCTTCAATGATCTGGATATTTACGATAACAACAAAGAGGCCAGAGATAAGATCATCGACGTGATCCGTTACGCCAACCCTGATTTTATCATCACCCACAACCCCGATGATTATATGCCCGACCACACTGCGGTTGCCCGTCTTGTGTTCGATGCAAGCTTTGCCGCCACGCTTCCCAACCATACCAATTACCCCCATCGCTTCAGCGAAAACCCCGGCACTCCTGCAAAGCTGGTTCCCATTTACTATATGGACACCCTGGCAGGCGTGAACTTTAACCCCACCGAATTTGTTGACATTACGGACGAAATTGATCTGAAGATCGAAATGCTGGAATGCCATGCCAGCCAGCTGGTTTGGATGAGAGAGCACGACGGAATCGATTTTGCCGATATGGTGCGCACCTGCTCCCGTTTCCGCGGTTACCAGTGCGGCGCCGGCTATGCGGAAGGCTTCCGCCAGTGTCAGGTTTACCTAAAAGGCACGACCCAAAGGCTGCTGCCCTGACAGCACCTAAAAAATAAATTTTTCTTTGAAAAGGAGACTTGTATTATGGATTTTATGAGCACCGTTAAAAACTCCCTGTTGGAGGGCTTCTATCCCAAGGGATGGGATATGGCAAAGATCGACGCTTGCTGCGAAAAGGGCGTTCAGAGAGAAGAGTTCTGGAACAAGGACTTTACTCCCGTCGAATGTGCTTCCCTTGCCGATTTTGATACCTATATGGGTCACGAAATCGCAAACCAGATTAAACTTGCCCGCGAAGAAGGCAGAAAGCTTGCTATGATCCTGCCCGTAGGTCCTATGGGTATGTATCGCTGGGCCGCATACTTCCTCAACGAGTGGAAAATCAACTGTGACCACGTAACCACCTTCAATATGGACGAGTGGGCTGATGAAAACGGTAACACTCTGGACAGCTCCAACCCCGCTTCCTTCGAGTATTCCATGAAGCAGGCATTCTTCGGCAAATTGGATCAGACCGTTCCCGAAAATCAGAGAAACTTTGCAACCCTGACCAATCTTCCCACCTATCCCGAAAAGATCGCCGCTCTGAAGAAGGAAGGCGCAAAGCTGGTTCTGGTTTACGGTATCGGCAGAATGTGCCACATCGCGTTCTGGGAACCCCACTTTGCTGAAGATTATAAGACAGTAGAAGAGTGGAAGGCCGCTCCTTACCGCATCGGCGCAAAGCTGCATCCTCTGACCATCGAGCAGAATGCCATCACCAGCTTCAAGAGCCGCACCACCCTGGTTCCTTGCACTGCTAATACCATTGGACCGGGTCTGTTCCTCCAGGCTGATTACGCCATCGGCGGCGCAGACGGCGCTCTGGGCAGAGGCATGGGCTGGCAGGGCATGAGCTTCTTGACCACCCTCCACTACGGTCCCACCACTGCCATCACCTCTTCCTTCATTCCCACTCTGCCCGGCAGACTCTTCTATCTGAAGGAACTGGCTGGTCCCTTGACCGCGGAGTGCAACTAATGAAAGAGCGTAAGGGAATCGCATTTGCCGGCAACGTGCTGGTGGATGTGGTGAAAAACATTGAGTGTTACCCGGAAATGGGAATGCTCGCCAATATTACCAGCGTCAGTCAGGCGGTTGGGGGCTGTGTCCCCAACACCGCCATTGACCTGGCAGTGATCGATCCGTCCATTCCCCTTTCTGCCATTGGCAAGGTGGGAAAGGATGATTACGGCGATTACGTGGTGAAGAAAATGGGCGAATACGGAATCGACACCAGTGCTGTGGTCCGTTGCGATGAGCCCACCTCCTTTAGCGACGTAATGAACCTGATCACCACCGGAGAAAGAACCTTCTTCCACTGCAAGGGCGCAAACGCCAAGTTTTCTCCCGAGGATGTGGATCTGGATTCTCTCTCCTGCCAGCTTCTTCACACTGGGTATATTCTTCTTCTGGATCAGTTTGATGCAGAGGATGAGGAATACGGCACCAAAATGGCCCGTTTCCTCCACGACGCCCAGGCAAAGGGCATCAAAACCAGTGTGGACGTGGCAAGCAGCAGCACCTCTGACTATGCCAAAGTGATCGCGCCGGCTCTGCGCTACTGCGATTACATCATCTTCAACGAGATCGAGTGCTGTGGCATTTGGGGCATTGCTCCCTATGCTGCCGGGAGCCCGATCCCGGATGTGGATGCCATCCGCCTTGCCATGGAAAAGACCCTGGCGGCAGGCGTCAAGGAAAAGGTCATCGTGCACTGCAAAAAGGCCGGCTTCTGCCTGGATAAGAGCGGCAAGTTCACCTGTCTTACCTCTCTTGATATTCCCCGTAGCGAGATCAAGGGAAGCGTGGGTGCAGGCGATGCCTTCTGTGCCGGAAGCCTGTATGCCATTTACAATGGATTTGAAGATGAAAAGATCCTGGAATTTGCCATTTCTGCGGCATCTGCCAATCTGTTCTCCGAAAACTCCATTGACGGAATGCTCCCCAAGGAAAAACTGGACGAGCTGAATTCCCGCTACGAAAGAGAAGTAATGTAAATTTTCCAATCTATTGAAGGAGAAGTATAGGATGAAAACGAAAGCAGTCAGACTATACGGAAAGATGGATCTTCGCTTGGAGGAGATCGACCTTCCCGAAATCGGCGAGGACGGCGTACAGGTAGAGATCGTTTCCGACTCGATTTGTATGAGCAGCTACAAGGCTGCCGTCGAAGGCGCTGACCATAAAAGAGTTCCCGATAACGTTGCCGAGAATCCCATTGTCATTGGGCATGAGTTTTGCGGCAGAGTGATCAAGGTCGGGGAAAAATGGAAGCACAAATTCAAGGAAGGCGACGGCGTTGCCGTTCAGCCTGCCCACTTCTATAAGGGCACCCAGCAGGCTTTGGGCTATTCTTACTCTTACTGCGGCGGCGACGCCCAGCACGGTAATATCCCCATGGAGACTCTGGTGATGGATTGCCTTTTGCCCTACCATTCCGATGTTTATTTCTACGGCTCCCTGGCAGAACCTATGAGCTGTATCATCGGTACCTTCCACGCCATGTATCACACCAAGGCCGGCAGCTACGTTCACGATATGGGAATCGTAGAAGGCGGCAAAATGGCCCTTTTGGCCTCCGTTGGCCCGATGGGTCTGGGTGCCATTGACTATGCCCTCCACTGCGACCGCCGTCCCTCCCTTCTGGTGGTGACGGACATTGACGATGCCAGACTTGCCCGTGCAGAGAGCATCTATACGGTGGAGCACGCAAAGGAAATGGGTGTGGAGCTTCACTATGTGAACACCGCCAAGACCCCCGATCCGGTGGCCGCACTGCGTGAGATCACCGGCGGCACGGGCTATGACGATGTGATCTGCTTTGCCCCCGTCAAGCAGGTGGTGGAGCAGGCAGACGGCATTTTGGGCTTTGACGGATGTCTCAACTTCTTTGCCGGTCCTACCAACAATCAGTTTAAGGCAGAAATGAACTTCTTTAATGTTCACTACTCCTATACCCACATTGTGGGCACCAGCGGCGGTAACACCGACGATATGAGAGAAGCCATCGAAATGATGAACAGCGGCAAGATCAATCCTGCTGCGATGGTGACTCACATCGGCGGTCTGGATGCCGTGGTGGAAACCACGCTGAATCTGCCCAATATCCGCGGCGGCAAGAAATTGATCTACAACCAGATCAGTCTCCCCTTGACGGCCATTGATGATTTTGAAGAAAAGGGCAAGACCGATCCTATGTTTGCCCGTTTGGCAGAGCTTGTGAAGGAGAACAACGGTCTCTGGAGCGGCGACGCTGAAAAGTTCCTTTTGGCCAACGCCAAAAAGATGGCATAAGGGAGGGAATCAAATGAAGGCAGTGATGTATGGCGGCGGTAATATCGGCCGCGGCTTTATCGGCTATTTGCTCTCCTCCTCCGGGTATGAAGTGGCTTTCGTGGATGTGGTGGATGCGGTGATCGACACCCTCAACCGGGATAGATCCTATCCGGTGCGCATCATTTCCAATAAGGGACATGAGGATCTGGAGGTAAAGAATGTTTCTGCTGTGGACGGCAAGAAGCCCGAGGCTGTTGCCCAGGCCATTGCCCAGGCAGATATTATGGCAACCGCAGTGGGCGTGAATGTGCTCAAGTTCATCATTCCCAATATTGTAATGGGTCTTCGCTTGAGAAAGGAAAGAGGCCTTGGCGCCTTTAACATCATCATTTGCGAAAACTTAATGGATGCCAACAAGGTCATTGAAAAGATGATCAAGGAGCACCTGAACGAAGAAGAAAAAGCCTGGTTTGATGAAAACATCGGCCTGGTGGAGGCTTCCATCGGCAGAATGGTTCCCGTTCAGACCGATGAAATGAAGGACGGCAATCCCATGCGCGTTTGCGTGGAAAGCTACGGCTATTTGCCGGTGGATAAAGACGCCTTCAAGGGTGAAATTCCCCAGATTCAAGGTATGGTCCCCTTTTCTCCCTTTGATTTCTATCTCAAGAGAAAGCTTTACGTGCACAATATGGGTCACGCTACCTGTGCTTATCTTGGCGATATTCTGGGACTAGAGTATATTTATCAGTCCATTGATGTGGACGAGGTGTATATTCTGGTTCGCGGCGCCATGGAGGAGAGCGCACAGGCCCTTTCCAAGAAGTACGGCGTTGCTTTAGAGGACATTCTCCGCCACGTGAACGATCTTCTGAACCGCTTTACCAATGCGGCCTTGAAGGATACCTGCAAGAGAGTGGGCGGCGATCCCAACCGGAAGCTTTCCCCTCAAGACAGACTCATCGGCTCTTCCACCCTTGCCCTTGAGGTGGGTGTGGTTCCCAGCTATATTGCTGTGGGCGCTGCAGCCGGCGTTCGCCGTTTTCTGGACGAGGCCGAGGGGAAGGACCAGTCCCTGGAAAATGCCGGAGAGGTTCTGGAAGAGGTGTGCCAGCTGAAAAAGGGCGACAAGCTCTACGAATTGATCCTTTCCATGTATCAGATGATCCTGGAAGGCAAGAGCTTGAAGGAGATCCGCCGCAAGGCCGATGCCATTTCCGCAGAACACCTGGTAAATGTGATCTGAAAAATAATAATAAAAAAGACAGAGAATTTTTCTCTGTCTTTTTTTACGGGCTGTCGGGGACGTGGGCCCCTACAGGGTTTGGTGAAAACAGAACCAAGGGCAAACGAAATTGGCATTGGCGAACATCCGGCGGGAGGCTGATAGCCTCCCCTACAAGATTTTATCGAACCGGAAGATTGTTGTTTTTTGCGGGCTGTCGGGGACGTGGGCCCCTACAGGGTTTGGTGGAATCGGGATTTTGGTGAAAAAACGGATCAAAAAATGGACGAAAAGAAAAAGGACAGAGAATTTTTCTCTGTCTTTTTTTGTGCTTTTACTTTTAGCACTTCTGGGCGATTTCTACCTGCTCGCCGGTGGGGGAGAGGATCTTAAAATACCGGCAGCCGTTTTCCCAGAAGGTGGGGATCCCTTCGATTCCGTTGGTGCAGACGGTATAGCCCTTTTCCAGGCAGTACTTGTAATCTGCCTCCAGGTCTTCGGAGGTGTAGGCGATGTGGTCGATCTTGCCTGCCACATCGGGGGACAGGGTGTCCTGATACATTTCATACAGGGTCTCGCCCACGCGGATGAAATAAACATTGTAATCGTTGCCGTCGCAGCGGAACTTTCCTTCAATCTTGCCTCCCAATACGGAAACATACCATTCCATTGCTTTTTCCACATCGGTCACGGCAAGGCCGATGTGATCCAGTTTCAGATTTTGAATGCTCATAGTAAAAAATTCCTTTCTGATTGTTTTTTATTTGGTGTCATACCAGGTAAAGCCCATGGAGGCTTCTGCTACCAGCGGAACCCGGAAGGAACTGGCCTTTTCCATTTCCTCGCTTAAAAGCTTTGCGGCGTATTCCGCTTCCTTTTCCGGTACCTCCAGGATGAGTTCATCGTGCACCTGAAGCACCAGACGGGCCTCCAGCCCCTCCTCCTCCAGACGCCGGTCCACCCGGACCATGGCAAGCTTCATCACGTCGGCGGCAGTGCCTTGAATGGGGGTGTTCATTGCCACCCGTTCTCCAAAGGCCACCAGGCTTTTTTTCGGTCCCTTCAATTCGGGAATGGTGCGCACTCTGCCAAACAGGGTCTTGACAAAGCCCGTTTCGTGGGCGGAGCGTTTCAATTCATCCAGGTATTTTCTCACGCCGGGGAACAGAGCAAAATAAGACTGAATATACTCCTTTGCCACCCGCATGGGGATCCCCAGATCCTGGCTGAGGGAGTATTCTCCAATGCCATATACAATACCGAAATTCACCGCTTTTGCGCTCTTTCGCATTTCCGGCGTTACCTCTTCCAGAGGAACGTGGAAAATTTCCGAGGCCGTTTTGGCGTGAATGTCCCTTCCCTCCAGGAAATACCGGATCAGGGTCTCATCTCCGGACATATGGGCCAGAAGCCGAAGCTCGATCTGAGAATAGTCCGCATCCACCAAAAGGTATCCCTTTTCTTTGGCGGTGAAAAACTTTCGCATCTCTCTGCCCAATTC
Organism: Eubacteriales bacterium; assembly: GCA_045541915.1. Lineage (GTDB taxonomy): Bacteria > Bacillota > Clostridia > Oscillospirales > SIG627 > RGIG5579. The sequence goes on along the minus strand of JAZQJZ010000011.1, from coordinate 14,477 downwards.
CGTTCGCACGGGAATGTTCTGCAAATTGGGCTCCGCCGAGGAAAGGCGGCCCGTGGCGGTGAGCATTTGATTGAAGATCGTGTGCACCCTTCCGGTTTCATCGATCAGGGGCAAAAAGCCTTCCACATAGGTGCTGTGGAGCTTTTTGACTGCCCGGTAGTTCAGCACCAGGTCAATGATGGGAGAGTGAAAGCGGAGTTTGGAGAGGGTCTCCGCATCGGTGGCATAGCCGGTTTTGGTCTTTTTTCCGGCAGGTAGGGAGAGCTTTTCAAAGAGAATTTGTCCCAGCTGCTTTGGGGAATTGATGAGGAATTCCTCTCCGGCAAATTCATAGATCTTTTCCTCCAAATCCCGGATGGCGCCTTGAAGGAGCGAGCCATAGGCCTGGATCCCTTCCCGGGAGACGGCAAAGCCGGCGATTTCCATTTTGGCCAGAACGTACGCCAGGGGCAGTTCAATGTCAAAATACAGATCCTTCGCTTCGCTCTTTTCCACCGTTTCCTTCAAAACGGGGTAGAGCCTTGCCATAAGAGAAAGTCTTGCCGCCGGATCCGATTCCAGATCAAAGGGTGCGCTTTCTGCCAGATAAGATAGGGATAAGCGGGAAAGAGTGGGGGAACTATCGTGAGAATTGACCACGTATGCCGCAAGGCACAGATCAAAGGCGGCGCCAACGCCACGGATGGAGCCGAAGGCCTTGTGAAACGCGTGAAGATATGCCTTGTAATCGGAAAGCACCGGGGAGGCTTTCCTTAAAAATTCCTCCACCTTGCCGGTCAGGCGAACGGGCCTTCCCCGGTCAAGGGCAAAAAAGGAGGATTCATCAAAGGTAACAAAAAGGGTTTCTTCCCGGATCTGGGAAACGTCCTTTTCCTCTATGACCTGTTTTGTTTCCTCCTGCAGGTCAAACATAGACCCCTGCATGAAATCGGCGGCTTTTTTTGTCTCTTCTTGTGTTGCCGGCTCCGGTTTTGCCGGGGCAGAAAAGGCTTCTCCCTCCAAGCCAAAGCTTCGGATCATTTTGGAGAATTCCAGCTCCACCAAAAGGGGCAAAAGCGCATCCTTCCGGAATCCGGTATAAGGATAATCCTGGATCCGGTCCAGTCCGGGAACCTCCCGGCAGATCCGGGCCAGGATCTGGCTCTGGTAAGCGTCCTCTTTCCCGGTGGAAAGCTTTTCCTTGGCAGAGGGCCCCACGGGGAGAGAAGAAAGATCCTCATAGACCCCGTCAAGAGAGCCTCTTTCCGCGATGAGCTTCACGGCGGTTTTTTCGCCAATGCCCCGCACGCCGGGAATGTTATCACTGCTGTCACCGGCCAGGGCCTTTACATCGATCATCTGCAAAGGCGCAAGACCGAATTTTTCTTTCAAGACCTCCGGTGTAATCACCTGGTCTTCCTTGGTTCCGGCTAAAATCAGCGTGACCTTTTGGGATACCAGCTGATAGGAATCCCGGTCGCCGGTGACCAGAACCGCCTCATTTCCATCCATTTCGGCCACCCGGGAAAGGGTGCCCAAAATGTCATCCGCTTCAAAGCCATCCTGTTCCACAATGGAAAGTCCCATGGCCTCGGTGGCCCTTTTTAAATAGGGAAGCTGAGCCCTTAATTCCTCGGGCATCGGTTTTCGGGTGGCTTTATAGCGGGAGTCAAGCTTGTGACGGAAGGTGGGAGCGTGTACGTCAAAGGCGGCCACGGCAAAATCCGGCTTTATCGCATCCAGATGCTTCTTTAGAATGTTGATATAGCCAAAGACCGCGCCGGTTGGCAGGCCCGCCCGGGTGGTCAGGCCGGATCGGATGCCGTAAAACGCCCGGTTAAAGAGGCTATTGGCATCCAGAATTAAAATTTTTTTCATTATACTTCCCAGTTCCGGCCGGCGGAGGTGACACCAAACATACGGCTCTGGAAGAAGTGACCGGGACGCTCAATCTCGCCCTTGCCTCTGAAGTCCAGCACAGGCTCTTCCAATTCGGGAATGGGAGTGCCATCCTCCAGCCAGAGCTGCAGTCTCTTTTTGCAGGTGAGAAGTCTCTGGCAGAGACCGCCCAGACGCTGGTCGTGCACTTCATACCCCTGGGGCTTGTTCTCCTGGTGCCACCACTGGCAGAACAGGTCCATATACTGTCTCAAATAACGAAGGGTCAGATCGTAATCGTGGAGGATCTTTTGGATCTCCTCTTTGTCGCCGGCAAGGTAAGCCTTTCTGGTGCGGGCGGTAAGATCTGCCTTGTAGGAGAGGGTACGGGAGAGTTTGCTTTGAGCGGCAAAGAGCAGACCGTATCTTTCATCCTTGGCGTAGCGGGCAAGCTTGGTGGCGTATCTCTTGTACCGCGCGGTCTCGTCTCCCATAAGGGTACCGTCCATCAGACCCATAAAGGGATCGTTGAAGAGCAGATACATTTCCTCGTTGGAAACGCATCTGGAGTTGAGGGTCATCTTTTTCTTTGCGGCCATATCCAGATCCAGGAAGTGATTGTAGGGGATCTTGTACTTTTCTTCAAATTCGGCCTGGATCTTCTTCATACTCTTTTCGCCCTGGGCCATTCTGGCGCAGGTGTAAAGGGCCGGCAAAACGGAGAAGCGGGAGCAGTCGGCACAGGGATTTTCCCACATGGTCAAGAAGAAGGTATCGATCTTCTCTTCGATGCAGATGTCCATATACGCACGGGTAATATGAACAGAGAAGCGGTTATCGGGGGCAACACCCTTCCAGGTCCAGATACCGCCGGCAAACCAGGTCTCTCTTCCCAGTGCCTTGTGAGCGCGGATCATATCCCGGTAAAGGCGACGGGATGCGGAATAGTAATACCAGGCGGAGATGCCCAGATTTTCGGGCAATTCCCCGATCTTATCCAGCTCCAGCTTGGGGTTGCGCAGAAAATATTTGCCTTCGTTGGAAAGACGGAAGAACATATCGCCCCAGATGTTGGGCTCCAGTCCCATTTCCTTTGCCATATCGCACACCACCTGCAGGTGATGGCGCAGAATTTCAAAACGGGGCTTATAGCCGTGCTTGTCCAGATATTTGCCAAGGCCCATCATGTGCGCCTCGTCCATACCGATGTGCACAGACTTGGATTTGAAGGTATCCTTGATGCTCTGGAGCATTTTACGGATCAGGTCATAGACCTCTTCATTGTCACATTGGAGGATCTTATCCGTATCCCGGATGGGGAAGTAATGGCGCCATTTCAGCATACATTCCAGGTGCGCCAGGGTCTGGATACAGGGGATGACCTCCATTCCCTTCGTTTCACAATAGGCTACGATCTGGCGGATCTCATCCTGGGAGTATCTTCCTCTTTGGTGACCAAAATAAGGTTCGCCCGGGATCTCATAGGTATCCTCAATGTAAAGAAAGAGGGTGTTATAGCCCATATCGGAAACCAGATCCACAAATTTCTTTAAGCTGGGAAGATTGGTGACGGCGTTGCGGCTCATATCCAGCATCAGACCGAAACGCTTGAAAGGGATTTTTGACATGACAATTCTCCTTTGTTTTTTGGCTGTATGATACAATCAATATAGCATTTTACCTGCGAAAAGTCAATTCTTTGCGGGGGAAAAGATGCCAAATGAAAGAAAAACTACAAAAAATAAGAAAAAGAAAAAAGGGACGAAATCTTTTTCGTCCCTTTTTTTAAATCAGTCTCTGCCAACGGTGAAGAGTTTGGCCCAGCCCACCTGGTACATATGACCGGGCTTTAGGTTTTCTCCGCCGCCGTGGAAGTCCAAAATGACTTCATTCAATTCCTCAATGGGAGTATCGTTTTCGATCCAGTCCAAAATTCTCTCCCTGCAGGCCTTCAATCTCTCTGCCAGACCGCCCAGGCGAAGCTCCTCCACCTCAAGGCCCTGGGGCTTGTTCTCCTGGAACCAGACCACTCGGTAAGACTTCAGAAATGCCAGAACGTATCTTCTTGCCATGGCAAAGTCCTTTGCGATCTTTTCCATTTCTTCCTTATCGCCGGCCTGGTAGGCTTTTCTTGCCCGAACGCCAAGATCTGCCTTATAGGACAGGGCGCGGGCAAGGTCTCTTTGCGCTGCAAAGAGAGGGCCGAAGGTCTGGTGATTGGCGTGTCTTGCCAATTTGGAAGCGAATTTCTTGTAGAAAGCTGCCTCTCCTCCCACCAGGGTGCTGTCAAATTTTCCGCAGAAGGGATCGTTGTAAAGCAGGTACCGCTCCGGAGACCAGGCGCAGTCTCCTGCTTCGGTTCCGGTTCTGTTTTCTGCCAGATCCAGGTCGATAAAGTGATTGTAAGGAATGTCAAATTCCTTTTCAAACCCTTCCTTGATCTTCTTCATATCCGTTTCGCCCTTGGCGATTTGGGCAGAAGCATAAAGAGCCGGCAAAATGGAGGCTCTGGGGCAGATGCAAGCCACTGCCTGCCAGGAGCAAACAAAGAAGTTTTCCACACCCTCGTGGGCGGCCACCTCCATAGCGGCACGGGTGGCGCGAACGGAATAGCGATTGTCCGGGGCAAAGCCCTTCCAGGTCCAAACGCCGCCGGCAAACCAAATGGGCCGGTCAAATTTCTTGTGGGCACGGATCATAGCAGCCAGTCTCTTTTTTCTGGTGGTGTAATAATCCCAATAGGTCAAGGAGACATTTTCCGGCAAAGTGCCGATCTGGTCCATGGGAAGATAGGGCTTGTCGGAATAGTACTGGCCCTGTCCCAGGCGAAAGAACATATCGCTCCAGATATTGGGTTCCAGGCCCATTTCCTTTGCCATATCGCACACCACCTGCAGGTGACGGGAGAGGATCTGGAAGCGGTCGCGGTAACCGTTTTGATCCAGGTATTTGCCAAGGCCCAGAAGATGCGCCTCGTCCATACCGATGTGCACCTGGTTTGTTTTGAAGGTATCCTTCACGCTTTGGAGCATTTTCCGGATGAGGGCATAGCTCTCTTCGTTTTCTGCCAGGAGAATGTCCTTGGTATCGTTGATCTTCTTGTAGCACATCCATTTGAACATACAGTTTAGGTGCGCCAGGGTCTGGATGCAAGGAATGACCTCCACGCCTTTTTTCTCACAGTAGGCTACGATCTGGCGGATCTCATCCTGAGAGTATCTTCCTCTCTGGTGGCCGAAATAAGGCTCACCGGGAATCTCATAGGTATCCTCAATGTAAAGCAAAATGGTATTATACCCCATAGGGGCGATCCGATCCACAAAGGTTTTCAGCCCCTCCAGGCTCATGACACCGTTGCGGCTCATATCCAGCATAATGCCGAATCGTTTAAAAGGAATGTTTCCCATTTCGTTTTCTCCTTTCCTCAGGTCCGACCTGCAGAGATATAGTCTTTGTAGTTATTGGTTTGAAGAGGCTCGCGCAAGAACTCCTTGCCGCCGCCACGCACATCCAGCGCGTCTTCCTCCAATTCCGCAATGGGAGTATCGTTTTCGATCCAGTCCACCAGTCTCTGGCGGCAAAATTCCCAGCGAACCAGAGCGCCGCCCAAACGGGAATCCTGCACGTCAAAGCCAAAGGGCTTGTTTTCTCCCATCCACTGCCTACGGAACTTTACGGTAAATTCCTTTAAGTTCTTAATGGCCAGAGAATATTCCTTCAAAAGAGCCTTCATTCCGTCCTTATCGCCGGCCTGGTAAAGGGCACGGGTGGTGGCACCCAAGGGAGCCTTGTAGGTCAGAGTGCGGGCAAGGCTTGCCGCAGTATCAAATAGGGTTCCGAAGCGAGGATGATCCTTACATTTGGAAAGTCTTCTGGCGTAGGCCTTGTAATCCTCTTTTTCGTGGCCGGAAAGGGTGGAGTCCATCTTTCCCTGGAAAAGGTCATTGTAAAGAAGGTATTTTTCCGGGTTGGAGGGTCTTTCTCGTGAAATGGTGGTGTTTAAGTCAATGTTCAAAAATTCGCGCCAGGAGATGCCATAGGTCTTTTTAAATTCGTCCTGGATCTTTTTCAGGCTCTTTTCTCCGGCGGCGTATTTTGCAATGGCAAACAGAGCCGGGATCACGGCAAAACGGGAGCACTCGGCGCCGTTGTCTCCCCACATGGTCATCATCACGTTTTCCACTCCGTATTCCCGGCAAATGTCAATGGCCGGGAAGGCAGTGCGGATGGAGTGGCGGTTATCGGGGCAAAAGCCCTTCCAGGTACGGGCGCTGCCGGCAAACCAAAGATTGTCTGTGATCTTTCTGTGGGCATCGAACATGGCGCGGTAGCGCTTTTTGTCCTTGGAGGAATATTCCCAATAGGTCAAATTAAGGCCTTCGGGAAGGGCGCCGATCTCCTCCGGGTCAATGTGAGGCTTGTCCATGGAATAGACACCGTGGTTGCCCAGGCGGAAGAACATATCGCTCCAGATATTGGGTTCCAGGCCCATTTCCTTTGCCATATCGCACACCTTTTCCAGGTGACGCCGCAAAATATCAAAGCGGTTCTGGTAACCGTGCTTGTCAAAATACTTGCCAAGGCCCAGCATGTGTGCCTCGTCCATACCAATGTGCACCTGGTTTGTTTTGTAGGTATCCTTCACGCTCTGGAGCATTTTTTGAATAAGCGCATAGGTTCTTTCATCCTCTGCCAGGAGGATGTTATCAATATCAGTAATGGGGCCGGCTGCCTTCCATTTCACAAAGCAGTCCATATGGGCAAGGGTCTGAATACAGGGAATGACCTCCACTCCTTTTTTCTCGCAGAAGGCTACGATCCGGCGGATCTCATCCTGGGAGTATCTTCCTCTTTGGTGGCCAAAATAAGGCTCCCCGGGGATCTCATAGGTATCCTCGGTGTAAAGGAAGAGGGTGTTATAGCCCATGGCGGCGATCTCGGTTACAAACGCCTTTAAGCTGGGAAGGTTCATCACCGCGTTACGGCTCATATCCAGCATAACGCCGAAACGCTTAAAAGGGATTTTAGACATAAAAAACTCCTTTTCTTGTATTTTCTTTATTGTATCAGCCGGAAAAAAGAAAGTCAAGAAACATCCCCCTTTTTTCGCAAGAAGTGCGCTGAAAAAGACTTCTTTTTCCGGGGACGAAAAAATCCCCTGCTTTCCTTTTGGAAAACAGGGGAAATGTTTATACGTTGAAGCGGAACAGGACCACGTCTCCGTCCTGCATCATATAATCCTTGCCCTCGGAGCGAAGAAGACCCTTTTCCCGGACGGCGGCCATAGAGCCAAGGGCGACCAGATCCTCAAAGGAGACCACCTCGGCGCGAATGAAGCCACGCTCAAAATCTGAATGGATCTTACCGGCGGCCTGGGGAGCCAGGGTTCCCTTTGTAATGGTCCAGGCGCGGACCTCGGGCTTGCCGGCGGTCAGATAGCTGATCAGACCCAGCAAGGCGTAGCCTGCGGAAATGAGATTCTCCAGACCGGCGTGGGCAATGCCCAGATCCTCCAAAAACATAGCTCGATCCTCCGGGGGAAGCTCGGCCAGCTCGGCTTCGATCTTGGCGCAGATGGGGATGATCCCGTCGCCGCTTTCCTTGGCGTAGCGGGAAAGGGAGGCAAAATGGGGGTTCTTTTCCGCCAGAGCATCTCCCAGTTTAATATCCTCCTCGGAAACATTGGCCGCGAAGATCTGAGGCTTTAAGGACAAAAGGGGCATTTCCTGCAGAAGGGTCTGCTCTGCCTCGGAAAACTCCAGGCTCCGGGGGCTTTTGCCCTCATTCAAGGGAGCAAGAAGTTTTGCGATCAGGTCGATCTCCACCTGGGCGCTCTTATCACCCTTCAGCTTCTTCTGTGCCCGGTCCATTCTCCGATCCAGAATTTCAATGTCCGAAAGGATCAGTTCCATATTGATCACATCCGCATCCCGAACCGGGTCAATCCCCTTATCCACGTGGACAATATCCGCATCCTCAAAGCAGCGCACCACGTGAACGATGGCATCCACCTCGCGAATATGGGAAAGGAACTTGTTTCCCAAGCCCTCGCCCTGGCTTGCGCCCTTCACAAGGCCGGCAATGTCCACAAATTCGATCACCGCGGGGGTGATCTTTTCCGGGTCATACATTTCGGCAAGTCGGTTTAATCTTTCATCCGGCACCGGTACCACGCCCACATTGGGCTCAATGGTGCAGAAAGGATAGTTGGCGGCCTGGGCGCCGCCACCGGTTACCGCATTAAAAAGGGTGCTTTTTCCCACATTGGGAAGCCCTACGATACCTAATTTCATTTGCGTTTTGTTCTCCTTTTTTTACATCGGAGATATTGTATCACAAAGAGGAGCAGAATTCAAGAGGAGCTGGAGAAAGATTCATGGCACTTGCCGTCAGAAAAAAAGGAAGGCCGGAGGGGGTTATGGCTGGATGGGAGAAACACAAACCGCTTGCTGGGAGAGCTCTTCAAACCGCGCTTCCACAATGTGCTTTTGATAGGCAACGGTACTACCGGACATGGGATCGTTAAAAAAATAATACCCTTCGTTGTATCCCACCAGCACCAGGCAGTGCTCACCGGCGATCCAGGTAAATTTTTCTCTGTTTTTCAAATACCAGCTGTTTCCGGGGGAGGATTGCTTCATACTCATGGTTGCCCAGACGAGAAGGGGTTTTCCGTTGTCAATGTATTCGGCACAGAGCTCCGGCAAGGAGAGGCCTTGGATGGTTTTTGCCACGCAGATCTTGCTTTCTCGGTTGATGGCACTTGTAATGGCGCCGGCAAAGCAGCCGTAGGAATTGGCGCTGAAGGGATCACCTGCAAAAACCAGATTGGGATCCGGCCCGAAATTCATGCCGTCCCAGCTGTAAAAATCCCGGCTGCATTCAAGCCAGGTCCGGGCAAATTCCTCTGCGCTGACCCTTTCCCCGTAATACTGCAGAACCATTGCCGCTGCCACCGCCTCACACCCGGTGGGCAATGTGGGGTATTGGCAAAGGGCCGGAACCTCTAGGATCGTTTCCGCAATTTGTTCCGTCTGGGGCAAGGATTCGTTTTGCTCTGTTTCTGATTCTTTTTCGGTGATGGCAAAATCCACATCCGCGGCGGTTTCTTCGGGCGGCGCGGTGGCGCAGGAAATCAACTGAAACGAGCAGATGGCAAGGAGCGCCATACAGAGTATTTTTTTCATAATTCTCCTTAAAATTTCAAAAAACTTCATCTTTAGAAGTATTGTAGCATCGAATTTGGGTAAAATCAATATGAAAACTTCATCTTTATAAGATTTTAAGGAGATGGAATGAAGATCTATTGGAACGGGGACTCAAAAAATATCATTGGAAATAACATCAAAACCTTGCGGAAGAAAATGGGGATCACCCAGAAGGCTCTGGCGGAAAAATTGCAGCTGGAGGGGCATGAGTTTTCCGATCTGACCATTTTGCGGATCGAGCAGGGCACAAGATTTGTTCCGGATTATGAGGTTGTGATTTTAGCGGGATTTTTCAAGGTCACAACCGATGAGCTTTTAAAATCCCGTTTATGAAGGAAGCCGTGTAAAAGAGCATGGCTTCTTTTTTTATGCCCAAAAACATATCAAAGATTCGTTTTAGTACGTATTAAATATTCAATATGTTGTTGACTTTTTGCTTTTTGTGCTATATGACAGAAATTACAGTTTTGTAGGCGCCTGTTATAATCGGGTGCATTTGATTTCAAAATAAGAGAAGAAAAGCAACTGTTTTTGAAAGGAGAACACGATGAAAATTCTTGCCGTGATTCCTGCCCGCGCTGGATCCAAGGGAATTCCCAATAAAAACATCCGTATGGTGGGAGATCACCCGTTGATTTATTATTCCATCCGCAATGCCCTCTCCTCGACCCTGATCACGGATGTGATCGTTTCCACCGATTCTCCGGAGGTGCAGGTGATCGCCAAGCAAATGGGAGTAAGATGCAAATGGCGACAGGCCTTCTTATGCGGGGATGATGTGACCCTGGATGCAGTGATCTACGATGCCATTCCCAAGGAGGACTGGGATTATATTGTGACCATGCAGCCCACCTCGCCCACCCTGTCGGTGGAAACTCTGGACCGCGCCATTTCCTGCGCCATAGAAAACGGCCTGGATACTTTGATCTCTGTTATCAACTCCCCTCATTTGTCCTGGAGGGAGCAGGACGGGAAAAAGCTTCCCAATTACACATCTCGCCTGAACCGGCAGTATCTTCCTGCCCATTATGTGGAAACCGGCGCATTTGTGATTTCCCGTGCATCGGTGGTCAAGGAGGACACGCGCATCGGAGAAAAGGTGGATGTGTTTCCGGTGCCGGAAAGGGAATCCCAGGATGTGGATACCTTCTCCGATCTCCAAAGCGTTTTTGCCTCTCTCAAGGAAGAAAAGGTTGCCATTTATGTAAACGGAAACAACAAGCGGGGAATGGGCCATATTTACCGGGCGTTGGAATTGGCAGATGAATTTTTCACCAAGCCGGATATTTATTACGACGAGAATCAAACGGAGCGCCAGGTCTTTGGCCAAACCACCCATAACCTGATCCCGGTCAACGGCATTGCCCAACTGTTTCAGATCTGCCGGGAAAAGCAATATACCCTTTTCATCAACGATATTTTGACCACCTCCATTGATTATATGATCGGGCTGAAAAGTGTTTTGCCCCGGGCCAGGATCGTCAATTTCGAGGACGACGGCGAAGGCACCACCAAGGCAGACCTGGTGTTCAACGCCCTTTACAAAAAAACAGATCTGCCCCAGATCCGTGCCGGAGAACAGTACTATATTTCCGGAAAGCTCTTTCTGTTTTACGACCCTATCCTCATTCGGGAGAAGGTGGAGAGAGTGTTTATTTCCTTTGGCGGCGCCGATCCCCAGAACTATTCGGACCGACTTTTGGCCATCATTTCTGAACCGGAATATCAAAACATTCAGTTTACCGTGGTGCTGGGACGGGCAAAGCACAATGTTCAGGCACTGTTGGAATACAACCGATTTGAAAATATAGAGGTTTTGTACGATGTTTCCAATATGCCAGAATTGATGAGCCGGTGCGATGTGGGAATCACCTCCCGCGGCCGAACGGGGTATGAGCTTGCCCTTTTGGGAATCCCCTCTGTTGCCATGGCGCAAAATGCCCGGGAGGAGAAGCACGGCTTTGTGTGTGAGGAAAACGGATTTTCCTATCTGGGACTGAACCCTTCCGATGAAGTCATCGAAAAGGAATTGAAGCGATATTTATCTCTTCCCCAAGAGGAGCGCCGGGCGCTTCAGGAAAAACTGTTAAAGCACGATCTGCGCGGCGGCAGAAAAAGAGTGATGGGTCTGATCCGTTCGTTATAACAAGGAGGTAACAATGAAAAAACCGTATTTGATTGCAGAAATGGGTGTAAATTTCTACGACACCGCTAAAAAACTGGGCATCAGCCCCTTGGAGGCGGCAAAGCTTTATGTGGAAAAAGCCGCCGAAGCCGGGGTGTCCTGTGCCAAATTTCAGTCCTATAAGGCTAGGACCATCGTTTCCAAAAAATCCCCGGCCTATTGGGACACCGAAAAAGAGCCCACCAAAACCCAATATGAATTGTTTTGCAAGCACGATGGCTTTGGGGAAAAGGAGTATCGGGAATTGAGCCGATACACCCACGAAAAGGGTCTGGATTTCACCTCCACGCCCTTTGATTACGCCTCTGCCGATTACCTGGAGGATCTGGTGGATTTTTATAAAATCTCTTCCTCCGATCTGTCCAATCTTCCCTTTATCCGGCATATCGGAAAAAAGGGAAAGCCGGTTTACCTTTCGGTGGGCGCTTCTTATTTATCAGAGGTGGAGGAGGCGGTGCGGGTGCTGATGGATGCCGGATGCCGGGAGATCGTTTTGTTCCACTGCGTTCTTTCCTATCCCACCGATCCCAAGGATGCCAATCTTCGGGTGATCGAAACCTTGAAGAAGGTATTTCCCCAGGCTCGGATCGGCTTTAGCGACCATGTAGCGCCGGATGAGACTATGATGACCCTGGCCACGGCGTATTTGTTGGGGGCAGAGGTGATCGAAAAGCATTTCACCTTGGATAAGTCCCTGCCCGGTAACGATCACTACCACGCCGGGGATCCGGAGGACTTTCGAAGGGCCGTTTCCAATTTCGCCTGGATCGACACGGTGCTGGGATCTGAAAAAAAGACGGTGCTGGAATGTGAAAGAGTCCCCAGAATCCAGGCGCGGCGCTCTCTTGTTTTGACCCGTTCCATGAAAGCAGGGGAGATCCTGAGAGAAGAGGATGTGATGGCAAAGCGCCCCGGCACGGGCATTTCCCCTCGTTTTACAGAGCTTGTCATAGGAAGAAGAGCAAAGTGCGACCTGGAGGAGGATACCGTTCTCACCTGGGATATGGTGTAAAGGCGTTTTCCCCTTTTTACAATTGACACAACGGGGGATTTTGTGATAGTATGAATTCAGAAAAAAAGAAAAATTCCCCATAAAAATTGGGATTTAAGGGAGGAACATCATGAAGCGTTCCGAAATCAATCAAGCGCTGAAAGAACTGGAGGCCATGTGCGAAAAAGAGCACTGCTACCTGCCGCCTTTTTGCCATTTCACCCCGGAAATGTGGCAGAATGTGGGCCACGAATATGACGAGGTGAGAGACTGCATGCTGGGTTGGGATATTACCGATTACGGCGGAGGCGATTTTGATAAGCTGGGCTTTTCTCTTATCACCATTCGCAACGGAAATTTGAAAATGGGTGAAAAGTATCCCAAGGTGTATGCGGAAAAACTGCTTTATTTGAAGGAAGGCCAGTACTCTCCCAACCATTTCCATTGGTATAAGACGGAGGATATCATCAACCGCGGCGGCGGCAATGTTCTGATCCGGGTTTACAATTCTCTTCCGGATGAAGAGATCGACTATCAGTCCGATGTTACTGTTTACACCGACGGCAAGACCACGGTGGTCCCCGCCGGAACCCAGATCCGCCTGACCCCCGGCGAGAGCATTTTCATTCCCCAGTATCTCTATCACGACTTTGAAGTGGAAGAGGGAACGGGCCCGGTGCTCTTGGGCGAGGTGAGCCAGTGCAACGATGACAACTGCGACAACCGCTTCAACCCTCCCATGGGAAGATTCCCGGCCATTGAGGAGGACGAGCCTCCTTATCGCTTGCTTTGCAACGAATATCCCCCGGCAAAGGACTGATTTTGCCGATTATGAACATCTTGAAAGAAGAGGGAAATAACATGATCGACGTTGTAGCTTTGGGAGAGCTTCTCATTGATTTTACCTGTGTCCATTCCGATGCCGACGGATACCCCACCATGGCGGCCCATCCCGGCGGCGCCCCGGCCAATTTCCTTGCCGCTCTGGCAAGCTACGGTGCCAAATGCGCTCTCCTTGGTAAGGTGGGCCAGGATACCTTCGGCAAACTTCTGGTGCAGACTCTGAAAAAGGCCGGGATCGAAACCGGTGGGATTGTTTTGGCAGAGGATGTGTTCACAACCCTTGCCTTTGTGACCTTGTCTGATGACGGAGACCGGGAATTTGCCTTTGCCCGGAAGCCCGGCGCCGATACCTGTATCCGCTTTGAGGATCTGGACCTTTCTCTGATTGATCGGGCAAAAGTTTTCCACTTTGGAACTCTTTCTCTCACCGATGAGCCGGCCAGAAGCGCTACCTACCGCGCAGTGGAATATGCCAAATCCAAAGGAAAACTGATTACCTACGACCCCAACCTCCGCAAGCCCCTGTGGAAAAGTCTGGAGGAAGCCAAAGAGCAGCTTCTCTGGGGCATGAGCCAGGCGGATGTGGTAAAGATCAGCGAGGATGAGGTGGAATTTCTCTTCGGCCTTTCTCCCCAGGAGGGCGCGGAGTATATTTTGAATCATTTTGGTGTGAAATTGGTCTTTGTGACCATGGGCGGCTCAGGCTGCCTTTTCCGGAACCGGAAGGCGTGCGGGACGGTTCCCAGTCTTAGCGGTGTCACCCGGATCGATACCACCGGAGCCGGCGATATTTTCGGCGGCAGTGCAGTCTGGAAAATGCTCCGGATCGGCAAGGCGCCGGAGGATCTGGAGGAAGAGGATCTTCGTCGGATCACCAGCTTTGCTTGCACCGGCGCCGGTCTTTCCACCGGAAAATCCGGTGGTATCTCCAGCGTTCCTACCCTGCAAGAGGTTGAGGAGAATTGCAAGCGGGAGTATCAGCTGTAAAAGGAAACGAAAACAAAAAGAGCCGAAAGGCTCTTTTTTGTTTTTTGCGGCACAGTCCTTTGAAAGAGTCTGTATATACTATATATATTATAAAAGGAAGGAAACTGCGTGAAACAGTGATTGGAAAAGGAAGAAAAAGCGCGGAAAACCCAGCTTTTATGAACATATTGAAAACAAATGAAAAAAAGTGAATTTTTTTGAAAAAACATCTTGACAATGGGGACAAATTTTGGTACACTGTAAATCCACCGCCGCCCGGGAGGGCAGGACCGGAGAAAGAGCTTGAAAAAAGTTTTTCAAGGAAATTCAAAAAAGGTCTTGACAAACGGGATGAGGTGGGATATAATAGACGATGCTGCGTCGAGCAGCGGCGAACCTTGAAAATTGAACAACAAAGACGTAAATG
>JAZQJZ010000010.1:0-1637 GCA_045541915.1 Eubacteriales bacterium | reverse complement strand
CACCACACGATAATCCCTTCTCTGTCCGTTCAGAGAGACCGAAACCTCTTTTCCCACAATGTTTTCCCGCCCGAAATAGCGCAAGGCAAACACCCGATCCACCAAACAAACGGCCGATTTTTCCTGTAGATCTCCCGGATAAAAAAGCCTACCTTCCAACAGTTTCAAAGAAAAGGCCTGTTCCGCTCCTTCTGTGGCGGCCCAAAGAATACAGGTTTCTTCCTTTCCGGCGGCCGAAACGGTGCCATAGACGGTGAGAATGGGGGCGGCTTTTTCTACCTGCGGCAGTGATTGAAGGGCACAAAGTTCCGTTTCGCTCAACCCGGGCAGGTCCGATTGATCGCTTCTCTTGATAAGCAGTCCCAAAATCCCGGTGTCGGTCAATTCTGCGGTGATCTGTCTGCTGCCCCCTTCTCCCACCGCGGAAAGCAGCAGCATGGAAAGGGTGCCGATAAAAACCCCGAGTCCGATCAAAAAAGAGGCGGTGCGCCGTCTTTTGATTTCCAAAAGAGCATAGAAAAAACTCCCTTTCAAGATGTTTCCTCCCTGATTCTGTAATAGGTGGGGATCTCTTCTGTCCGGGCGATCACCACCACCGCATCCACCGAAATGCCGGACAAAAGTTCCACACCCTTTGCCAATTCCTGCCCGGTTTTGATCTCCTGATCCAAGATCATTCCATCCTGCAGAATCCGGACATATTCGGTTTCTCCCTTTTGCAGAATGGCTTCATAAGGCAAAATCAGACTTTCTCTTTTTTCGCCCAAAAGAATCTTCCCGTTGACCGAACAACCCACCGCAGGCAATTTCTCATTTGCCACTTCGACCAAAACAGAAAAGTAGGGGGTGGTCTCGGTCAAAGAAAGGGGAGTGACAGCTTTTTCTCCGATTTGTTTCACCCTGCCGGGGATCGTTTTTTTCACAGCATCCCCGGAAAGATAAACCGTCTGCCCAACAAAAATTCGTTTAATCTGCGTCTCCGGCACCTGAAGGGTCACAAATTTTTCGCCGTTGTTTCCGAGAGAAAGCAAAGGCTGCCCGGGTGCAGAAAGGGCAGAAAGAGAAACGTATACTCCGCTGACAATCCCTTCACAAGGGGCATAATAAATGTCGGGCAGAGCACCAACTGCCTCGTTCAAAAGCATTTCCAGCGTGATATTTTGCGGAAGATTCCGAATCTGATCGAAAGAAAATGGGATCTGCTTTGTCAGCAAAAGGCGGGCTTCCTCCGGCAAAGAAGAGAGTATATTTTGTAACCCGGCGATTGTTTCCCCGATGGTGGCGGTTTGATCGATTCCCAGTTCGGAAAAGAAAAGGGAATAAGCGCTGAGCGTGGAGGCCCGATCCACCGAGAAAAGCGGGTCTCCTGCCTGCACCCGACCGCCTTCCCGGACAAAAATTTTTTCAGCCACCAAGGGAATGGGAGAGGTGATTTCTGCTGCAACCGAATCTGTCACATTTCCCCGAAATTTGAGGGAATCCTGAAGGGTTTCATATTTTGGGTGATAAACAGTAACCGCGGGAATGGCATTCAAAACGGCCCCGGGGAGCGCCAACAGAATGATTCCGAGCAGGGCGGTGCAAACTGTGGCAGTAATCTTTCTTTTCAAGGCGCTCCCCTCCGTTTTTTCTTTTTC
>JAZQJZ010000009.1:0-1716 GCA_045541915.1 Eubacteriales bacterium | reverse complement strand
AATTTCTCCCCTTTGCATAAGAAATTTTTGGTTATTTTGTGCAAAATATGGATTGTTTTTTGATAAAAATTGTGATACTATATAGACAAGAAAAGGAGTTACCAAAGAACGAAAGGAGAAAGGTGAGTCCCATGTACAACTAAGAGCGACTCTTTTCAAAAGGCTTTTCGGCGGATCGGTTGTGATGCGAGAAGTGAGAGGTTGAAGGTTAAATTTATATAGATGCTTAATCGTAAAGAAGGTTAAGCGATTCCGAAAACCGAATGCTGAAAGCAATCAGAAAATGAGTCAAGGTTTTGTTTCAGTCTTCCATTGAAAAATCCAAGCACAAAAGTAATTCTCGCTTAGGAGAAACGTAAAACTAAGATGGTGTTTAGAAGGATAATTTCAAAGAAAGGGAAGGCGAAAGCGAAATCACGAGAAAGAGAGGTTATCCATCGATGTTAGATATCAAGAGTGAACAGAAATGACCCTTAACCGCTTGTAGGTGAAAGATGCAACGGTTAAGGGTCATTTCATTTTTTATTTTATGGGGGTATAGCCGGTTTTGGCAATCAATTCCTGCCCTTGCTCTGAGAGGATCCAATCCACCAGTTTTTGGGTGTTTTCATTGCAATCCTTGCGGGTCACCGCATAAAAGTAAGAGGCGATGGGATAGGTACCGTTGGCTACATTTTCCTCGGTGGGGGCAATGCCATTGACCGAAAGCAATTTGATCTGATCATTTTTCACCATCTCGGTGGAATAAAAACGAAAGGAATAGCCGATGGCATTTTTATAGTTGCGATAGTCGGCAGCCTTTTCGATAATCCCACCCATACCGGCCACCACGTTTTCCTTGGGCGGATCCATCAGAGGCAGATCTCCCATCATGCGAATCAAGGCACTTTGAGAGCCGCTTCCCTCATCTCGCTGAAAGGCACGAATCTTTCCAAGATCTTTAACGCCCAAATCCTTCCATTCGGTAAGCTCGCCGGAATAGATTTTCCGGATCTGCTCCAGTGAAATATCCTCCAGAGGATTCTTTCCGTTTACAAAAAAGACAAAAGCCTCTTTACCGATGGGGGTATACACCAATTCCACCCCTTGATCAGCGGCATATTGCTCCTGCTTTGCCGAAGGACCTGCCACAAAGATAATATCGCTGCTTCCATCCACAATGCTCTCATAAGCACCGGTCGTGGTGGAGCAGGTAATAAAGGATTCCTCTTGATTCTCATAGGTGGCTTTAAAAAAGGCAGAATAGATGGGGTAAAGAGCAGTGGCACCATCCAGCTTCGGCATTTCTTTGAATTCGCCGGTCAGGGTCAATTCAGAAGGCTCCTCCAAGGTGGCCACCTTACTTTCATAAAAAGGTGTATACTGCTCCAAAAGATTTTGGCTCTCCCCTACCACCGGAATTCGATCGATGGCCGATTGATATGCGTAAAACCCACCGGAAGCCAAAAGGCAAGCGGCAATCAGGGAACACAAGGGAATGGACAAGGCTTTCTTTTTAAAGCCGCCCCAAAGGCAAAGAGCCAAAAGACCCAACAGCAAGAATTCCAATATCATAAACATGGTGAGATAAAAATTCTGATGAACGGAGCTCCAAAGGAAAATGGCAACCACCACCAGCAATACCAGCGCAGCATTAGCCGCCGCCAGCATGATCAAGGCTCTGCCCAAATGGGAAGTCGGAGGCCAAGCGGTCTTAGGAAGACAATTAATTAAGGC
>JAZQJZ010000008.1:0-1840 GCA_045541915.1 Eubacteriales bacterium | reverse complement strand
AACCAAAGAAAATAATGTATATTTTTTAACAGAAGTATGGCAGGAGGACAGGACTTCCGCAGAATTTGGTTCGTATACAGCACTCATGATGAGTTTTGGCCGCATAAGAGATGGTTATTGTGAACTCAAACTTCGCAGTTGTAAATTTGCAACTTTTTGAAGGGATTTGATAAAATAACAAGCCGCAAGTCCTAAAGTATGGTATAATGTCGTTGGAAGACAACACTGAAATACCATAGAAAGGACTTGCGGTTATGGAAAGTATAGCATTTGAGGGCGAAAAAGGGAAGGGCTTTTCCGGGAGAATGCGGAGATTTTTTTCACGCTTTCAAATCGGCGGGATTCTCCGGGAATGCAACGCGTATAAGGAGCGGGGGGTTCCCGCTCTTACGGTATTGGCCTATCTCTTTTCGCTGGCGTTTAAAGGGCGGAGTCTGTATCTGGATACGCTGTTGAAAAAGGCGCCGGGATTCGGCAAAGACACCGCGTACCGTTTTCGCAACAGCGTGAAAATCAACTGGCTCCGCTTTGTCACGACCCTGAGTTACCGCGTTTATCATACGGCGATAAAACCCCTGACGAATGAGACGCGGGAAGGCGCGTTTATCATAGACGATTCCGTCTTTGAGCGGGCGCGTTCCAAATGTGTGGAACTGCTGGCCAGAGTGTACGACCACGCGGGGAATCGCTATACGCTGGGGTTTCGGATGCTGACGCTGGGATGGTCGGACGGGGCGACGTTCCTTCCGATTAACTTCTGTCTGTTGTCCACGGAAAACGCGAAAAACCGTAAAGTTGAGGCCAAAACATACGACAAAAGAAGCTATGCGGCGGAAATTCGGGAACTTTCCCAGACAAAGGCGACGGAAGTCGTCCTTCGCCTTCTCGACCTTGCGCTTCACGCCGGCTACAAGGCCAGATACGTTTTGTTCGACCGTTGGTTTTCCAGCCCCAAGATGATTCTGGCGCTCAAAAAGATGGAACTGGAAACCGTGGCGATGGTCAAGAAAAGCTCTAAGATATTCTATGAGTATCAGGGAAAATGGATGAGCGCTACCTCTATTTACACCCAATGCAAAAAGCGGCGCGGACGCTCCAAATATCTTTTGAGCGTCACGGTTGGCGTCGGCAGGCAAGAGCGCCTTCCGGCGAAACTGGTCTTTGTCCGCAACCGAAACAAACGCTCGGAGTATCTGGTGCTGATTTGTACGGACATTTCTCTGAGCGAAGAGGAAATCATCCGGCTTTACGGAAAACGCTGGGATATTGAGGTGTTCTTCAAAACCTGCAAATCCCTTTTGAAGCTGGAGAACGAATGCCGTTCCCTTTCTTACGACGCCATGTGCGCGCAGGCCGCGATTGTCTTTACCCGTTATCTTTTCCTTGCCGTTGAGATAAGGGAAGAGAAGGATTTGCGCTCGGCGGGTCCACTGTTTTGTCTGGTTTCAGAGGAGCTTCCAGACATTACGTTCACGGAAGCGATGGAAAAATTGCAACTTTTTCTGCAAAAACTGTTTTCCGGATTAACGGGCGCGCTGTCCGACATTCCCGGCTTTTTTGCGAGTCTTCTTGCCGAATTGCCGCCTGTCGTCGCTAATTTCCTTGATTTCAGCGCTTTTCGGAACGCCTCCCAAACCCTTCTATGTTCCTTGCCTGAATAATTCCCTGCCTCGTTTCTTTATCAATCGTTCCTTATTTTTACAATATTCCTGTCTTATGCCGCATCTTTTGCCTGTTCACGTTCAATCTTCGCTTCTGCGAAGTTTGAGTTTCAAATACATTTCCTTCCAGTCCGCCATGACAACCCCTCCCGATATGGTATGTATACATCATATCATGT
>JAZQJZ010000007.1:0-174189 GCA_045541915.1 Eubacteriales bacterium | reverse complement strand
GTAAATACCTCCTTATTAGATCTCCTTATGTTAAGATTATAACACATTCATCTGATTTTTTCACCGTTTTCCAGAGTTGTCAATGACATTTGTGGAAAGTATATTGTGTTTATTTAGCGTATTTCTTAAAATTAAGCTATATCATTATTCATCCAGCAAACTTTGTTGGTCTTTTATAATGACAAAAGCAACACCACCATAACTGGAAAGCTGCGGCGTATCATCATTCCTGATTTTATTCCGGATAGGTTAATATCCCATAGACGCACTAAAAACATCATTATAAGAACATTATAGCATAAATTAAGACTTTTTCTACACTTTTCTAAAACATTATAACGGCAGAAAGCAAAAGTTTCCTGCCGTTCAGTTTCTATGACACAAGCTGTTTGTTGACAGAATATCAGACTTTTTTGAGTGTTGCGCAAAAATTATCATAGAGAAGGGAGTACAAACAAAAAAGGAGGTTGCGCATATATTTTATGCGCAACCTCCCAAGACATAAACATTTAACAATTAGAGAAACAAAAAAGGACAGACTCTGCAAAAACAAACGCAAAATCAACCCATAAAAGCCTAGGTATTTAGTTCAAGTCCTCCCCAAAGGTCGTTTTGGAGAAATGATATCTTTTGAATTGCACCTTGAAAAATGGCACGAAAAAACCCAGAAACCGCCTAGGTTTCTGGGTTTTCCGAACCGATATCTTTTTCGGTTCGCATTGTTGGCCTCTGGGGTGGAACCCTTACCACACGACCGACCGGCTATCTTGCCAAGGTGTTTCTTGAAAACTCTCAATCTCTTCTTGGAACCCCGAAATCCGCGGAGGAGATTGCCTCTTATATTGATGCGGATATTGTGGAGGATTGACAATTTTTAGGTGATGTGGTACTTTAGGTGCAGAAAAGCAAGGAATCTTTGGCTGTCGCATTATTTGTTTTGTGGAGGGTCTTGATGAATAACAAAAGCATCGAAACTGCGAAAAAGAATAATAGAAAATCTAAACAAATTATCCTTGTATCTGCGATTTCATTACTAGTTGTTGTTTGTGTAATTGCAGCTGCGGTTTTGCAGAAATCTCCGAAAGAAAAAGTAACTGAGAATATGAATAGTCTTTTGCTTCAGGAAAAAGAACAACTTGATCCTGAATCTGTTGGAACAAAAATAGCAGAAGCAATTTACAGCAACGTTTCCTTTGAAGTTATGTCTGCTAACCGAGAAACGGCAAAAATTGTAATTCATTCTCCGGATATATATTCCGTTTATATGGCTGAAGTTCAGCGCAAAGGCGATGTAGTGCCGCAAACCGCATCTGAATACGAGCAACTCGTGAGTTCCTTGCTTGATTCCGTCTATGCAAAATTAAAAGATGGCGATTATAAGATGAAAACTACGGAGACGGTAGTACAACTCAATGATGAGCACGAAATCGAATTATCCTATGAATTTGTTGACGCTTTGTATGGCGGACTATTGAGTTTGCAAGACGAATCGGTGAATTCTTACATTGGGGGTGATGATAAATGAAAAAAAGAATGCTCAAAGTGATAAGCATTTTTCTTTTAATTGTCATATTCTTCTCACACTCCAATATTGTTTTTGCTTCTGGCTCTTCACTTGTAACGGTACAGGCATACAGCGACGCTGATGAGCAATATCGTGCAGTCACTTTATTGAATTTGGGGAATACTGCATATATTACAGGCAAGGATGCCCTTTTGCTTTCAGGCTATAATGACTATAAAGAGAAAAGCGGACAAATTATTTTTGAATATGGAAATCACAAGGTTGAGTTCAAAAATAAGCAAGAAAAGCATAATGGAGTATTCTATTATCCATTATGTGAACTTATGGATAATCTTTCCACACGATATTATTACGAAGAATCCACCAACACCCTAATTTTTCTGACTTGTTCTTCTTATTATGAGAATTTGCTTTCAGATTGCAAGGATATTTTCGCAGGTTACTACAAATTGGATTTTTATGAAGGAACCGGGTGGCAACTCGCAGGCGTGTACGAAATTTTAGGTGGACTACGAGTTGATGTGCTATGGGGCGGCTATCAACAAGAATTGTACGAAGAAGCTGTTGCCAATATTATCGCTGAAGATAATGAGTCAAGTTTATCCATTATAAAACAGGGCGACTCTATAATGTCAAAACTTTCAAAGATGCTAAACTTTGTAGAGAAAGACATTAACGGAGTTAAAACTTATGCCGAATTTCTTGGCACCGATTTAGACGGAATCATTAAAGCTTACTCTTTACTGAACAAACTTATTCCGGGGGTAAGTGTAAGCAATACCATTGCAATATTGAATTATGTGGAAAATTCAATAGCTTGCTCTGAGTTGTATTCTAATTCTGTTAAATACGGATTGGTTCAGAATAAACACATTAATGATGACAATTTGAAAGCTGCAACGAAGCTTGTATATGCCTATTACGACAAGAATAAGCCTACTTATGAAGCGGTACTTATGTCATTAAGTAACGACATTAGAACGGGGATTTTAGATAAAATTCCTGTTGAGAAACTCACAATTGAGCTTATTAAACAAGAGTTTGGTAAGAATATCGGTGGTGTTTACATCAATTCGGCTTATATAAAGCTGGTAAAATTGATTCTTGATGAGCTTGGTATGAAAGAAAAAACAACTGCAGTGTTGCAAACGGTAGCTTGTCGGAATATTCAAGAGGCGGCGATTCAGCAGTATAAAAATGGGCAATTTCTAAATTCAAAAGGTGAACGAGCTAAAACCATCAAATACACAACCATACTCTATTTAAGAGCCTGCCAATATGCCTATTCTCTGTATGAGTTTGATAAAGATCTTGGCTTTGCAACGAATTATTGGAAAGAAAAGACCGAAGAATCGATTTCTGTCATTTCAGAATATTCAGATGATGAACTTTCTTCGGTTGTACGCAATGACAAACTTGATTTGTCGAATGTAAAACCCTCTGAAAACCAAGTTCCTACCACTACGACCAAGGCGCCTGCGACCACAACCAAAGTGCCCACCACCACGACCAAGGCGCCTACGACCACAACCAAAGTGCCCACCACCACGACTAAACCCGTTCATACCCATTCTTTTTCTGCCGCTACTTGTACCACTCCTAAAAAATGCTCTTGTGGTGCAACGGAAGGGAAAGCATTGGGGCACCATTGGGTGAATGCCACTTGCAAAGCACCCAAAAAATGTTCGGTATGCGGTGTAACGACGGGCGGAGTAGCAGAACACAACTACAAAAACGGCACGTGCGTTAATTGTTCAGAAGTTGACCCCAATACCCAAATCATTCCACAACCATTGTCCGGCACGTATATAGCGAGAACTACCGCCTCTAGATATACTCGGAACAAGGACGACCTTTCAGAATTTAAAATCACATTTGATTCTTATGAAAATAGTGTGATTTATACTGGTTATGTATTAGCCGAACCCTATTACAACAAATATTGCAAGAGCCAATTTTCAAGTTTTGAAGAATTTTTAAGAAACAGCCCAAGAAAAATTTTATTCAATAGTCAATATTATATTCCAAACATAGGAGATGGAGACTCATTATTTGTTCACCAAATAAAAACAGATAGTATCATTGTTCATTGCCAGCTATTATCCGATGAAAACATTGAAATGAAATATAAATATACCCCGAACAACAACACAAGATGGTTAACTGTAAGCAATACAGAACTTAATGGGCTCGTTTTTATAAGTTCGAATGAATAATCTTCAATCGGTATTTGTTAACGGGCAAGTGAAGTTATGGCTTTGCCATAGTGATGCATTGCGCCTATGGCGCAACGTGATGTGATGTGTTCCAACTCACGCGCCGCAGGCGCACATCACGTCCGAAGGACGCATCACGCACGCAGTGCGCATCACGTTCCCTCAGGGAACACATCATTCCAAAAAGAAAAAGCACTCGAATGAGTGCTTTTCTTTTTGGTTGCGGGGGTGGGACTTGAACCACACGACCTCCGGGTTATGAGGAAATGTGCTTTGTGTTTTATTATGATTTTTTCAATAAAACAAGGTGATATTGCTTGCTTTTTAGCACATTAAGAAATAGCTCCACCTTCAAATTGCGCCGCCGTTGGCGTCAACTTTGGCGTCTGATTAAAAATAGGCACACTCTTAGATTACTATTTTCCCCTTGATAAATCAGCTTGCAGTTCAAGATAGGCATCAACGTCATAATACCTTTCAATAACAGGGCGACCGAGTTTTTCTAAACTATCTAGAATTTCAACAAAGGTTTGAAGACCTTCGTGTTCATTTTTTACACTAGATAATTTCCGAATTTTTCCTAACAACATTGCTGTTTTAGTTGAAAAACAATCAAATTTTCTTTCTTCTTGATCAATCCATTGAATCTCTATTTTTCCTAGTTTCATTTCTGTTTCTAAGCATTCAATCTCTTTTGTGATATCTCTCGAATTTTCCAAGAGAAAGTGAATGGCTGTAATAATCTTCTCGTGCTTTTTGATTAAAAAATCGGTTAGTATTTTCAAGAACTCTTCTAGGCTAAAGGAAATCCCGTGTTTTTCGTTAACAAAATCCATCAAGCGAACTCTAAATTCTCTGGCAGAAAATGAAAACCCAGGTAATTCTTTCATTGCTTTCTTTACAAGAGAGTTTTGCATATCAACCCCAGAAATAGAGTTTATGGGAATAGCTAAAAATAATTGTTGATATAGGTAAAAATATAGCATTGCAAAAGCAAGTGCATCATCTTCTTTTTGCTTCATTCGATGTAAATACTGATTTCGATATTCATGAAGTCTTCTAATAGATTTTGAGGTTGCTTCTGATATGATTGCCTGCTTTGATAAGTATGAAAATCTATTATCAAATCCCGAGCAGACCTTTTCTATCTTCTCAACTTCTTTTTTTAAAACATTTATTGCTGTTTTTCTTCGCTTTATATCTGCTCTAGTTTCTTCATCTATCGGTCCAAAAGTCTCAATACTATTAAGCAAACTTTGATCTAAGGAAATCATCCATTTTTTCCGTTCAGACAATTGGTTTACGTATTTTCGAGAATAAATATCAATCAATGCATCAATAAGAATTATGGCCAAAACACTTTTGTTTTGCTTCTTCTTTTTTATCAGTCGACCGCACTCTTCAAAGCCATCCAACAAATCAGCAAAAACTTCCATACACCCCTCACACAGTCGCTATAAGAGCAATCAAAGCAATCGCGTTGCCAATTATTCCAAGAAATGTACCGACACCAAAGGAAATCCAGCCAAACACTTTGTTTTGTTTGGCTTCCTTGGCATTATCTTTTGCTTCTTGTTTGGCATCTTCATAAAGCTTGCTTAAAAGAACATTCTGTTGTTTGATTTCTTCTAGTTGTTTTAATAACAGTTCATTTTGCTGAACATTAGCTTCAGCACCTTTTAGTAAAATTTCTTTTTTCTGCGCTTCATCTTGTTGTTGCTGCTTTTGAATGTTGTATAAAGCTCCCAAAGCATAAGCACTGTTTACATCCATAAAAATCTCCTTGATGTCTTTTCTAATTGTATCATCATTTTTATTTATTATATCATTAAAAAAAGAAAACCACAAGATTTACTACAAATCGAAAAACATACCGTAAGCCTAACCTTCAAACTGTTTTATCGGCATATAAGAGTTTACACATTTCATTAAAACAACACTTTATAAAAATAAAGTTTAACATTTTAAGAATAATGTGTTATAATATAAAAAATCAACATTTGCAAGGAGAGGGCTGTATGGAAATTCAAAAGATCAAGAAATTAACTGCTGAATGGAAAAACGCAATTGATAAAATAATTGAATTTGAAAACCCCGGATATGAAAAGGTTCGTGCGCTTTTTAAAGAAACGTTTGAGCTTTTGGATAAGTATGGGAAGGATAAACTTGTACCTAAAGAAATTAGTGGCTTGCTTCTTGAGATGAACAAATTCGGCTGGTGGATTAGTGATTTGGAAGAAACGCCCTTGCACGATCTGTATCAGGAAATTGTTTCATTAATATTTGATTTGAATCAATGTTTTTTAACTTGCGAGTGCGATTTCGAAACCATTAAGGACACTATCGAAAGCATTAGATAAATAATGTTTTAACATAAGGGAGACTATAATGAGTAGTATTGTTTTACTAAATGAATCCTGTGTCGATCAAAATGTTGACGCCATTGTCAATGCTGCTAACAAAAACTTAGCGCCCGGCGGTGGTGTATGTGGTGAAATATTCAAAAGAGCTAACATTGTGGATTTGATGATAGCTTGTTCTTACATTAAAAGACCGCTACCAGACGGTTCCGCCGTACTCACAAACGCTTGTCAGATAAAAAATGCTCGATTTATTATTCACGCCGTTGGCCCTGATTTTGGTGAAAAGCCTACTGCATTTAAAGAACTTTTTGACGCCTATTATAATTCATTATGTGTGTTGAAAGAGTATCTTTTACATAGCATTTCTTTTCCGTTGATTAGCTCGGGTATATATGGTGGTGATTTGGAAAATCCGGTTGCCGTGTCAACCAAACAATGCATATTGGCATATAAAAAATTCGTTTTAGATTATCCCGATTACCAAATAGATGTAAGGCTCTGCGCTTTTACTACTAATGAAATGTCAGAAGCAAAAACGGTGTTTGATAGTATGATATAATAGAAAAATAACGGCAGAGTGTGCCGTTATTTTTTATGGAAATATTTCGAATATTCTGTGATTTATCGTTTTAGCAATCACAACCGACAATATCAAATCCGTCATACCATTTTATAGCACTGACTGTAAACATATAAAACAATGGATAATACTCATCATAAGCCTTTTTAAAATCTCCGAAAAAGTTCGCAAAATCTTTAGGTTCAACCTTTTCTATTCTCGATATTACAGGAGTCGATTTACCTTCATAGGACACTTTCATATTGAACGGGGAATATTTTTCAAAAAGATTTTTTAGATCTTCTTTGAACTTTGGTTGAATGGGTCTATCTTTTATGTATACTCCAACTAAGTCTTTCTCAGGTTCATATTCAATCCAAATCCATCCACCGTACAAATCTCTACACCCCGCAAGGTAGAATATGAATCCATTTTCGGGATACTTTTCCCCTAAAATAAATACGTTGGGATTGTCTTCCGATTTATCTAATTCCTCCCAGCCGTCAAAGCTATCATTCCACGCACTGTTTACTGCATTATATAAAGCTTCGTTCTTTTCTTCAATCGTCATTTTTAGTTTCTCCTTTTATAAGAAATTGTTGCTTATCGCATTTAATTTAGCACATAGGTCCTGTACAATAATGATACTTTTTTGATACTTTTAAAGCATAAGGAAAACAGCGGCAGTTTGCTTCTGCCGCTGCTATTTTTATCGTCTTTCAAATTTAAAGTCACCGTAAGATTTGCGACATTTAGGGCAAGAAACAGAAGACATCTGACTGGTACGGCTCGAAACACTACAAAGATGTTCTTGACTGTCAACATATCCACAGCTTGGGCACTTATACTTGTAGTGAATCATATTTCCGTTATCACTTGTAATGACTGCATTTCCTGATGTACAAATTACCATTTTGTTTTCCTCCTTATTTTGATAACACAGATGTGTTATTTGTCAAAAAGCTTTTCACAACTTTCAACAGTTGTGTATTGACCTGAATATTGTTCCCTAAAAGTCTGCATAGCGTGTCCACGGTCGCCGGCTTCAACCAGAGCAACACCTCTTACTCCACCATTCATTTCTTTAGGGATATAAACAATTTTCCAAGTTTCCCATTTTCCGTAAAAAGCCATATAGGTTCCTCCTTTCTTAGTCGTTATCTACAACTCCAAGGCCTTCGCGTTGTTCATCAGAGAGCATGTTATAGTTATAAGAAGTATGATCTTCGGATTCTTCATATTCGCCATCCGATGTATTGCTGATGTACGCATGTATTATGTTGACGGCGTCTTCTACGTTGTCTGCACTCTCGCCCATTGCATCAACAATTTCCTGCCAAGCCTGGAAGCAAACGGCATCCGTTAATTTATCGTCGATTGCCGCGCTTTCCCAAGTGCGTTCGCTAGCAAAAAGAACACAACTTTTTGAAATTCTATAAACAGCCGAATCGATAATTTCTTCCTTATCAAAAGGCTTTTTCTTGATTCTGTTTTGATATATCTCAGAAGCATTTACTGCAGCAAGGCACTCTTCTTTTGTGAGTGTAACGTAGTTTTCTGCTGCTTTATCTGCTTTTTCATAGTGCATTGCATGTAATGCAAAGGCATATATTTTATCAATATATTTGTATTTGCGATCGTGTTCAAAATTATATTGCAAGCTGCCGATTACTTTATCAATAAAATATTGCGAAAGAAATCCGTCACCGATCATAAATCGCCTATGAATTTCTTTTCCTATGATTTCGTCTGCCTTTTGAGCGTAAGAAAAATCATATTCGCCCGGCTTGTCGGTAGAAAGCTTGCCGGTTATTTTTGAAATTCCTTGTTTCAAAATATCTTCAGTAGGATTTTCTCTGACAACCTCGTATACAGATGCAAATTTGGAAAGGATTTCCTCTGCAAAGCCGTCAAATATAAACTCGAAATCCTCTTTCTTAAACCAAGAGGCTCCGCCATTTTTATTATCTGCCCGCGAGCTTTGTGTTGAAGTGAGTCGATACCATACGGTGTCGGTTTCAGAATCTTCTTCAGATTCGAATTTTTCAAGCACTTTGTCCAACGTTGCTTCATCGCAAACCTTGTTAGCCTTTTTCTCAATGAAGACTTTAATATGTTCTTTTTGCAGATTCTTTACGCATAAAAGCATATTAAGAATCATGTCGTAGTACCATTTTTCTTCTTCGTTCATTGGACCGTTAATGCCTGATTCTATAGCATTTCCAACAACCTCTTTCAACTTATCAAACAAACCCATAAAAAACCAACCTTTCAATAATAAAATCGCAACTAAGTGCGTTTAGTATTTAGTAAAAAACTTACTAAGTAACAGTATAGCACGATAAGACTAATTAGTCAACCTTATACAACTAATATATTTAGTATTTTTATGATAAAATATTCTTATAAGACTAATTGGGGAGTCGTAATATGGATGTTGGTAAAAGACTGCTTGAATTAAGAAATAGGTGTTGGCTCACACAAAACGGTTTAGCTGAAAAAGCCGGGGTGTCTCAGACACATTTACGTAGAGTTGAACTTGGACAAGCTGATATTACTGTGGGACACTTACAACTGCTGTGTGACGCAATGGGTATTTCACTTCAAGAATTTTTTAATATAGAAACAAGAAATGATGAACTGTCTATCGCGATTTCTAAGCTCACACCAAAACAAAAGAAACTTTTGATTGCGTTTATAGAGAGTTTATAAAATGTCAGGCAGTTTGTGATTTCAATTCTCGTTTATATTTGTAATATGAATTTCTTGAAATCTTACAAAGTGTCATTACTTCTGTATCGTTAAGCGTGCCACCAAAATCGGCGGCATGCTTTTTTATTATTTTTTTGCTCTCAATAGATTTACCGGTTACCAAGGTTGTTCCTTTAGTAAGTCCTATTTGGGTACCGTTCTTTTTGGCTTCTCTGATACCTTGACTAATACGTGAATGAAGATCGGTAACTTCCTTTTCTGCCTGATCGAAGGCTGCTTTTATTTGTTCTTCGGCAATGGCTAATATGAAGTTGTTAATGAGTTCTATATTACCCTTAAAGAATGAATCGACGGCCGCGTTACCGGTTTCAATTTTCACATTAAGTAATTTACTTTTTGTTGCGTCTAAAACACTACTGTTAATTAAGGGTTCATTGAGAAAAACCAGATTTATCCCACACTCATAAAGGGTTTTATAATCCTTAAAGCCTTCTTCGCTGTTACGAGCCATACGTGAAACGCTGTCAAAGACAATGGTGTCACCCTTCGTAACCTGAGTTAAAAACTTTTCCCAATGTGGCCGGTTCTGGGTGGTTCCGGTATAGAACTCACGTATAATAGTTGCATTAGGATAGACAGCTAAGATATTTGTAATCTGCCTTGCAATTCTTTGATGTGTAGTTGAAACACGAGCATATCCATAAATCATTGTGTAATGTCTCCCTTCAGTATTGAAACAAACTAAACTCACTTTCGATACTACCATTATGTCGTGTTTTTATCCGTTCGTAAGCCCCTTTTAATACAAAAATCGCAAACTTTCTTTGAATACTCTTATTTATAGAAAATCCCGTGCTGAAATTCAGCACGGGTATTTTATTTCGATAAAAAGGATTATTTTTCCGAGCAATGCAAAAATTTGAAATATTTTACTGTATGGTATTTCGAAAGGTAGTGGATGTCTTATAAAAATAAAATTCAAACATCTACTAAAGTTAAAATGAAAAAATTAGATAAAATGTTTACACAAGAATTCATTCGTCTCCCCCGACCGTTTATTCGTCTTTTCAACTTAAACACCGCGGTCATGTTATCGGAAATCTACTCTGAATACATGTACTGGAAAGAGAAAAACTTATTAGATCCGGGCGGATGGTTCTTCAGTACGGTTGAAAACATTTATTACAACACCGGTCTCAGTAAACATCAACAGTTGTCCGCGTGTAAAGAACTCATATCTTACGGGATCATCAAAACAAAATATCACGGTCTTCCCAAAAAACGTTATTTCAAATTTGATTTGATTATAATAAATCGGCTATATCAAGATTTTCAATTAAATTCAAATCAGTCAAAAGAAGAAATTGAAACTGATTCTTCTACTCGTACGTTTCAACACAGTTTTTAATACATATGTTATAAGCCCGCGCATCGCGCGGGCTATCTATTTGGGGCGGCAGAATCATGGGCAAATTATTGAACGTTTATGGTTGAAAAATTGATTCAAATCAGTTGATTTTCGGGCATCTTTAGTTCAATTATTAAACATAAATAATAATAAAAAATAATAATAATTAAATAATATTTATTATTAAAAATCTTTTAGCAAAGATTTTTAATAACTATTTTGAGAAAACGATCTATTATTACAGTTAATAATTGAATAAAAATAAAAGAGAAGTTCCGTTTTTGAACGATTGAGCCGGTGCTAACCATATTGAGTTTGTCGAATTGCAAGCTAAAAAACTGCTTTTGTATTAATAATCTTTTCTGTAAAATGTAGAAACTAAAGGTTTAGCTTTTTTATTCATTCATTTATTTTAGCAAATGTTATGTACTTAAATCTAAAATATATCGTTGTCAAAAAATGTCAATGTTCAGCTTCTTCGATCATGATTTTTTTCGGTCAACAAAGCAAAAAATACGTTTACTCAGTTTTTCGAGTAAACGTATTTCTTTATTATAAAATCATCAGGGTGGTTAACAAGACGGGTTAAGTGTGTTGATAATTTGATCAGAAGGAGTTTCGTTTTCAATCAATACAATCGTTCTCAAAATATCGTGAAACTTAAAGGGTGAAACATATTTGATAACGGAATAAATCATAAAGTATCTAAAACTTTCAAGTGTTCTGATATCGGGAATACTGTAATAATCGAGAATAAAATGTTGGTGGGTTTCTTCGGACATAAAATAATCACATAGACAATTGAGTTTGAAAATTATGTGAAACAAGGTAGTGAGTTGATCGAAAGTAAAGGTATCAAGTTTGTTGTGAATGATAGTTAAATCGCTTTTGTATTTCATAATATAAACTCTCTTTCTTTTGAAAAATTTTATATTATAAAATACGGTACAAAAAATCAAAATTTTGCATTTTTCGCAAAAAATAAACTCTCAGCAACCATAAAAATTGTTGAGAATAGAAAAAGAAAGTGGGGTATTCCCACTTTCTCACTTGCCCCAATAGGCATGATATTTCTTATTTTTTATTCTTTCTTCTTTTGCTTTTAATTGCCTTCTACTGTAATCCTCTTTGATTCTATTAATCTTCTTATTGTGCATTCTCCCACCAATTGTGAAAACTATTATCAAAGAAACAAGTCCAACCACCCATAGCCATTTTCTTAAACATAATGCAACAACTGACAGAAGCAAACACATCATAATTTGACTTCGCATCAAATTCTGTTCCGTTATCAATGTCTGAAATCTCTCATTCTTTTTGGCAATTTCAGAAACTTCTATTCCATAATCTTCTCTTGGCCACAACTTAAGCTTTTTCGAGTAATACAAAGTTCCAATAACAATTGATCCCATCCGGTTAATAATAAAACCGACTTCATACATAATTATCATCAACACGCCGGAAACAAAAACACTCCATCCTGACAAAAAATCCAAACCACTTTTTAACTTCTCCAACGGAATGTATTCAAACAGCAAGAGAAAGAGCACTACAGAAAACACTGCACCAACAAAAAACATATTCACAATATTATAAAAAGGTATTTTTTCTTTCATCAGTAACCCTCGTTTCCACAGTCAACATAACAACAATCATTTGAAATATCAAAAACAATTGTTCCATCTTTACGTGTAGTCAAAACATAACGATCTTGACCATTCAAATTTGCGCCTTTTCCTTTATATAAATGAGACGATTCATCTTGTGTTCCGTGTTCAATTCCCTTGTCAGAAATAACAGTCAAATAAGGATTAACACATTCAAAGAATTCTTTGCAGAATTCCCCTGTTCTACCATGATGGGGGGCTAAAAGCACCGTAGCATCTTTTATGTGTTTTCTAATCTCTCTATAATTTTCATCCATCATCTTTCTCAGAATTGACGATGGGTTATCACCAGTTAAAACAAATTTACATCCCATCGCTTTTACCACAATAACACTTGAAAAAGTATTCGGATCGTTTTTTGTTGTCCATTCCGTCTTGGGAGCAAGAACAACAAACTCCACCCCTCCATTTACATCAGGATCCAAAGGAGATTCTCCTGCTTTTACTGGAGCATTATACTCACGATTCATTTGATTTGCACACGCCACAATTTCACGATGCAAGGCAGTATCTTGAGACGGTACAATGTCAAAAGCCTCAATAGGACGTTGCAATACTTTTGGCTTTAAATACTTACTTAGATTCGGCAAATCAAATATATGATCTTCATGAGGATGGGTAATAATAAGCTGATCTATTCCAGCCCCTACTCTAGTAGAAAAATATTTTTGTCTGATATAATGCACAACGCTTTTCTCTCTTTTGCTTCCCACATCTACAAGAATGTGCTTGTTGTTAGGTGTTATAATGTGACAGCAACTACCATGCTCGACATCATAAAAGATAATCTTCATTTAAAATTTCCTTTCTTAGAAATCGTTTCTTGCCTTATTATACCACAACCCCAAAAATTCGCCAATAGCATTCACAAAAAGAAAATATCAAGTTCATATATTGTTCAACTAATCAAGATCTATCCCCCGCTTACAAAAGACTCCAAACGCGTTATAATTCAAAAAAACGTGTTTGGAGTTATTTTTATGGGTAAAAGAAAAGCAAACCGAGAGGGATCTATTGTAAAACGAAAAGACGGTCGTTATATGGGGCGTTACACCTTAGACGGGAAACGCTATGCTGTTTATGGTTCATCGTTTGAAGAAGTGCGAGTAAGTCTAACGGAAAAGCTTGCCAACCTGAACAAAGGAATCGGAGTGTCGTCCTCCAATTACACCGTATCCGATTGGCTTCAGGAATGGCTTTCCACTTACGCCCTTTCCACGGTAAAACAGTCCACGTACATTTCCTATGAAAGCTATGCTCGGCTTCATTTGATTCCGGCTCTTGGCTCCACCAAATTGGCGGCATTATCGGGAGAACAGCTCCAACGCTTCTTCAATCAGAAGCAAAAAGACAAGCGACCTCTTTCTCCGAAGTCGCTTCGTAATATTTATAATATGCTTCACAACTGCTTGAACCAAGCGATTATGAACGGATACCTGATCCGCAATCCCTTAATGGGCGTCAAACTTCCCAGCGTTACCAAAAAGGAGATCACCATTCTTGACCGGGCAGATCAAGCAGCTCTCCATCGCGCGGCCAATGAATCAATTACACCGGCTGCCTTCGGGATCGTATTCACTCTCAGTACCGGAATCCGACTTGGTGAATTGCTTGGCTTGCAATGGGGTGATTTAGATTATGTCAATCATACGATCCGTATCCGACGCACCGTAGGAAGACTGCAAAAGGTAGATGACAACGGTCGCTTGATCGCAAAGGATGCAGGTGTTCCCACAACCGAAATTGTAACCAGGTCCCCAAAATCCAAAACTGCCCTTCGAACGATCCCTCTATTCCCTAAAGTCTGGGACGATCTTATGCTCTATCATAGCAAACAACAAGAGCTACTCCGAGCTTCCGGAATCTCTATCACACCCGGCACTCCAATCTTTTCTACACCGCTGGGCCTTACCTACGAACCTCGAACCTACGAAGACTTATTCAAACGAACTCTCAAAGCCGTGGGCCTTGCAGACATCAACTTTCACGCCCTTCGCCACACCTTTGCCACCAGAGCCCTAGAAGCCGGTATGGACGTCAAAGTTCTTTCTTCCATCCTAGGGCACGCCCAAGCCTCCACCACGCTAAACCTCTACGCCCACGCCCTCCCGGATCACAAGAAGCTTAGTATGGAAAAAATGGGTGTGTTTTATGGGTGAATAGAAAAAGCACTAGATTTTTCTATGATTATTTGTTCCTCGCCAACAGCTTATTCTTACTTTATTCTTATTTCCTCATATTTGATTATTTGTTCTGGCGGAATGTGTTGATAATCGCGAATGTAGATATAGTCCTCCCCCCTTGAATCAAATGCTTGATCTATAGCTTTCCGTAGCATCCAGTCCTTTATGCTTTCTTGTTCATCTTTCGTATAAGGGTTGCAGTCCTTTTTTAAATCGAAGGTAAACTTTTGTATTTGATCCGCTGTTGCAAAAAAGAAAATCTTGTATGGCTTGCTTTTGTCTCTCCAAAAAGCATCTAATTTTTTTGCCTTGGGTGACAGCTCTATTAGTTTTGAAATAAACTCGGGTCTCTTATGAATATCAGTCCCATATCCTTCAATATGCTCATTTGCCCAAAATCCATCTACACAAAAATCATAATAGATTCTGTGGCTAATTGCCTCCAACTGCTTTTCTTCAGAAGTGAAAACTCTACACTTTCTATAATGCTCATAATCAATATTAAAACACTTTCCATCTACATACATCAAACGCTTTTTAATGTCAAATTTAATATCTATGTGATTAAGTTTTTTTGTCAACTTTGTGTTATGACTCAAAACGTACTGAAGATCTCTTATGCCATTTTCTTTGATTTCTGCACAATCATCTAAACTAGCCGTAACATGGAATGCTATAAAATGAACATCATGAATATCCATATCTTTGAGGCGGTGTCTGTTTCTCTCTACAAACAAATCGACATCCTCGGTACATTCAACTAAATATTCCATAACCAGTTCTTCTGGCTTCAATTTAAGTGTATCAATGAGAAATCCATGTGCATTATCAGATGAAGTGATATCAAAATTAATACTCATATAAACCTCCAGTTAACCTCAAACACCAAAATTGCAAATATTGCTTGACCTCTTTTTAATTATATCTCAACTACAGAAAATCTGCAAATGCAATTTGTCTATCCTAAACATGGTCATGCGTACCAAATAAAAAATACCAATTTTGCCCTCTCAACTGGTGTCAAAATTGGCGTCAACGAGCCATAAATCATAAAAAAGCAAAAAAAGAAAAACCTTGAAAACGCAATGTTTTCAAGGTTTTTTCATGGTTGCGGGGGTGGGACTTGAACCACACGACCTCCGGGTTATGAGCCCGACGAGCTACCAACTGCTCTACCCCGCGATATAGGATGGTGCCGTTGACGGGAATCGAACCCGTACAGTGTTGCCACCGAGGGATTTTAAGTCCCTTGCGTCTGCCAGTTCCGCCACAACGGCGTGGTTTGCAACGTCGGCACTAATTATTATAGCAATTTCACAAAGAAATGTCAACCTCTTTTTGAGAAAAAATCTTTTTTTGCCCTTCCTTCTTTTTCCTCCTTCGTCGATTTTTGTGGAAAAGAGTTGACCGGTAAATGTTTCTGTGGTAAAATAAATAGGATCTTTTGGACATATTATAGTTTGAATCAAAAAGAATTGTTTGATCCACAGGAGAGACATTTTATGCTTGGCTTTTACAACCCATCGGTTGCTTTGACTTATATCAGCCTGGTTTCTGCCAGTTTTGGCTTGGCTTTTGTTTTGGGCGGGGGAGAGAAGAGTATTTTTTCCGCTCTGATCTGCCTGATGATTTCCGGCGTTTGCGATATGTTTGACGGTGCCATCGCCCAGCGTTGCCGCCGCACTCAAGAAGAAGAGCTGTTCGGCGTTCAGATCGATGCTCTTTGCGACCTGGTGGCCTTTGGTGCGCTGCCGGCAGTGATCGTTTTGGATATTTGCCAGACCAGCTTGTTTTCCAAAATCGCCGCCACGCTGATCCTTCTTTCTTCGGTGATTCGCCTGGGGTATTTTAATGTTCAGGAGACCCTTCGCAAAAAAGAAGAAAAACGATCTCATTACCTGGGCCTTCCTGTTACGCTCATTTCCATTTTCTTCCCCTTTTTGCTTCTTATAAATTTGGTTTTGAAGGTTCCTGTTACCGTTTGGGCGCCTCTTTGCCTGGTGGTGATCGCCGGGATGGAAGTAACACCGTTTCCGCTGAAAAAGCCCTACGGAAAAGGAAAGATCGTCCTTTTGGCTGTGGGGATCGCTGTGGGAGTGGGTGTGATCCTTTGCAGCGGACGCTTTTAACCTATGACGGAACCGAGATTGCAGGAGCGTGGGTATTACCCACCGGAACAGAAAAAAAGCCTGTGTCGGCTTTATCGCACCCGAAGCGGAAGAGTCTTGCTGAAAGCGCTGATTCAGCCGCGCGTTTCCCGGGTGGCCGGGAAAATTCTGGATTCCAGAGTGAGCCGTCGGTACATTCCCCGATTTACCCGAAAAAATAACATCGATGCCTCCGAAGCGGTTCAGAGAGAGTATGTTTCCTTTAACGACTTTTTCACCAGAACTCTCAAGGACGGGGCCAGACCCATTCCGGAGGACCCCGAGAGCTTGATCAGCCCTTGCGATTCCTACCTTTCCGTTTTTCCCATCCGGGAAGAATCCACCTTTCAGATCAAGGATTCTTGCTATACCGTTTCCTCTCTTTTGCAAAGTGAGGAGTTGAATCGAAAGTATCAGGGTGGTACTTGTGCCGTGTTTCGACTGACGGTTGCGGATTATCATCGCTATTGCTATTTTGACAACGGCACCAAAGAAAAAAACCATTTCATCCCCGGAAAACTCCACACTGTAAATCCCATCTCCAATGAGCGCTATCCGGTTTATAAAACCAATAGTCGGGAATATACCGTGCTCCACACGGAAAACTTCGGTGATGTGGTGCAGATGGAAGTGGGAGCGCTTCTGGTAGGAAAAATCGTCAACTATCACCAAGAGCACCGTTTTTCCCGAGGCGAAGAAAAAGGAAGATTTGAATTTGGCGGCTCAACCATTGTTCTGCTGTTTGAAAAGGACGCTGTGAATTTTCCCGGAGAGTTGATGCGTTTTTCTCAAGAAGGCTATGAAAAAAAGGTGAAAATGGGTCAAAAGATCGGAGAAAAAAACGGATGAATGAAAAAGACTCCAAGGAAGAGAAGCTTTCCCTGAAAAAGAGGCTTCTCTTCTTTTTCTTTCCGCCAAAATGCGCTTCTTGCGGTGAATGTGGATGGGAGGGGCTTTGTCCCCGGTGTCGGGAACGGGTGGAGAAGGCCTTTTCTCCCAAGCAGTTTTTAGCCCGTGGCGGAAATGGCTTTGCCGATCGGATGCTCTCCCTTTTTCCTTATGAGGTTCCGGAGGTCAAAAGAATGCTTTTGGACTGGAAGCGGAACGATTTTCACGATCTGCATTTGATTTTCGGAGAATATCTGGAACGGGCCGCCTGGAAAAAGAGCTTTTATCGCAATATTGATCTGGTCACCTTTGCTCCTCGCCGTGCCTCGGCGCGGCGGTATGCCGGGTTTGATCAGGCCGAGCAAATGGCAAAAGAAGTATCCCAGCGGCTGAACATTCCCTTTGAGCCGCTTCTCTCCCGTCACGGCTTTTCCCGGTCCCAGCACAAGCTCCCCTCCCGCCTTCGGGAGAAAAATGTCCACGGTGTTTTTCGTCCTCTCCGGCCGCTTCACGGCGAAACCGTCCTTCTCATCGATGACATTGTTACCACCGGCGCCAGTGCACGGGAATGCGCGCGGATTTTGAAAGGGTGTGGGGCGATGCGCGTATACATTCTCTCTCTTGCTTCATAAAATGGGCTGCGACTTCGTTCCAATGCAGAAAAAACAGGAGTCATTTACAAAAGTAAACTCCCCCTGCTTTTTCTTTTTGCGCCTCGTCTCGCACCATTTTATTTCGCAAGGCCTTGGTAGGTCTGTGACTTCGTCAGATCGCTATCGAAACTCGGCACTTTACGAGGGAAAACCCTTTTTTCCTTTTTATCTTGAAACAGAAAGTCTTTTGCGTGGTGCAAGAGGCTTTTTTTATTTTGGTATCATTGAGAATGAAAGAGAAGAAAACGGCATACAATCCTGATAGGGAGGTGATGCTTTGTCGGAGTGGTGCGTTCGGTTTTCCTCCTCGGAAGCGGCGGCTCGGGCGGTGGCATCTCTTCGGGGAGAGGCGGCATCCTTTTTCTGGACCCCGGAGGGGACTCTTTCGGTTTGTCCTGTTCCGGAGAAAGAGGAGGCGGTTTGCCGCATTCTTTCCCGGGAGGGTATAATCTGCCGTCGGGAGTCATAGAATGAACAAAAAACAAAGTGAAAAACTGGAGGAGAAGCATGAATGAATTTTTCCCCGAGGGAGCGTTATACCTGACCCCGGAAAACAAAAAAGCCCTTTCTTCCCTGGCGAATCTGGAGAAGGCCATGGAGGAGAAAACCATTCTGGAAGCCAAAAGCACCCTTTGCGATCGGGATCTTTCTCTGGTGTTTGATCTGGGTGGCATCAAAGCCATTCTCCCCAGAGAAGAGGTCGCCGTGACAGAAGAAGAGGAGCCGGTTCGAGACATTGCTGTGATCACTCGCGTGGGAAAGCCCTGTGTTTTTCTGGTGGATCGGATCGAAGAGTATTTTGGCGAGCCGGTGGTGTATCTTTCCCGAAAAAAGGCCCAGGAGCGATGCTTGACCGAATATCTGGACAGAAAAGAAAAGGGCGATGTTTTGCCGGCCAGGGTGACGCATTTTGAACCCTTCGGTGCTTTTTGCGATATTGGCTGCGGAATCATATCGCTGCTTTCCATTGACTGCATTTCCGTCTCTCGCATCTCACATCCTTCGGACCGTTTCCATATCGGTCAGCATATTTTCTGTGCTGTCAAGGCCAGGGATGAAATTCGCCTGGGAAACCGGGGACGGATCAGCCTGACCCACAAGGAGCTTTTGGGCACCTGGATGGAAAACGCCTCCCGGTTTGAGGTGGGGCAGACGGTGGTGGGAGTCATACGGAGCATTGAAAGCTATGGAATTTTCATTGAACTTTCGCCCAATCTTGCCGGACTTGCGGAATGGCGCGGAGATGTAAAGGTGGGAGACGGCTGTGCCGTTTACATAAAAAACATCATTCCTCAAAAAATGAAGGTAAAATTGGTTCTCATTGATACCTTCCCCCTTTCTCCCGGGGAAAAAGAAAACCGGTATTTTATTACCTCCGGAAGCATTGCCTCCTTTTGCTATGCACCTCCGGAAGCGGAAAAATGAAAAGACAGTCCCTGCAAAGGGGCTGTTTTTTTGTTTGCAAAAGGAAAACCACGCGTCAGGTGCGTGGTTCAAAAAAAGGTTAACCGGGGAGAAGAAAGAGAAAATGGAAAAAGAGTTGCCTTCCCCAGTGCAAAACCTTCGCGGGAGGCAATTTGCCTCCCCTACATGGTTTGATGAACCCGGAGATTGTACTGATTTTGCGGGCTGTCGGGGACGTGGGCCCCTACATGGTTTGATGAAGCTGGGATTTTAGGTGAGAAAACCGGGCGATGCAAAAAAACAGGTTTCTGGCGTAACTTTGGGATTTCCGCAATTTCGTAGGGGAGGCTATCAGCCTCCCGCCTTGCGGCAGACTGTAATAGAATTTACAATAAAATCTCATTCGGGTATCGAAAAAATGAAATACCCCCCGTTTTGCGGGGGGTATTGATTGAACATCAAATGATGCTTTTTGTTTCAGCAAAAGGTTCTGCCGGCGGCCCGGTCCTCTGGCACGATGCCCCATGGGTGGATATCCAGGCACTGATCACGGGAGGCTTTTTTCACCTGAATGGGTGTGGAACGGATCACCTCCACCACATCGTCGGTAGCGGCCAGAATGTGGGGGTTTTCATACCCCTCTATCGTGCAGTCCTCAAATACGATCTTTTCAAAGTTTCCGGCTACAAATAAAGGCTCCTTTTCGTGGCCCTTCCGGCAGGAGATTTTCACGTTGCGGAAAATACAGGTGACCTTTTCTTTTTCATCGCCCCACATCATACCCGCGCGGATGATATCCCCCACAGAGCAGTTTTCAAAGGTGATGCTTCGCAAGGAGCGATTGCAGCACCATCTGTGCAGACCGTCAAACTCCAGACGGATCAATTCTCTTGCCTGGGCAAAATGACAGTTGCGGATCACAATGTTTTCCGCGGGCTTTCGAAGGGTGGCTCTGTGATCGCAGTAATAGGAGAAGGGAACGATGGTCTCTTTTCTGCAGTGGTCCCCTGTTAATTCGCCCCGGATCTTTTCTTCATCGGAAAGATGCTTGCGGAAGCCGAAGTTTCTCTCTTTAGAATTGCAGTTTTCAACAAGGATATTGTTTCCTCCCAGACGAAGGGACTGACAGGCAGAGTTGAGAATGCAGTCTCGTATCACCACATCGTGGTTGTCAAATCCGGCCACGCAGTCGTCTCCGGTATTGAATTTGCAGTGTTCAATGAGAACATTGTCACAGGTTCTGATATCCACTCCGTCGTGACCGCCGTGAACGGAAATATTGTTCACGGTGATGTTCTGACTTTGGAATATGGCGTGACACCAGTTGGAGGAATTGACGAAGGTATAGCCCTCCAGATGGATATTCTCACATCTCCAGATGCTTATGCCGTGCGGACCCCGGTAACCGTCTTCTCCGTTGGGCATATTGGCGCAGTTGTTTCCGTCAATATAGGACCCCTTTTCACCGATCACGGCGATGTTTTTCGCGTCGATGGCGCGGATCAAGCCATTGCACCAGTCACTGGTACAGACGGCACTGCGGCCTTTCTTCGGATCGTCTTT
Organism: Eubacteriales bacterium; assembly: GCA_045541915.1. Classification (GTDB taxonomy): domain Bacteria; phylum Bacillota; class Clostridia; order Oscillospirales; family SIG627; genus RGIG5579. The sequence continues at coordinate 152,901 of JAZQJZ010000007.1, read as the reverse complement.
GACGATCTCTTCCATTTCCACCGGCTCCAAGGGGTCTTTCATCCAGTCGAAATAGTCCTCCGGATTCCGACTTCCCTTTAAAATGGCACCGGTCTCCAGATAAAGGGTAACGTTGGAACGGAGACGCAACCCACCGGTCAGATAAATGCCGCCGGGAATGACCACCCTGCCGCCGCCGGCCAAAAAGCAAGCGTCAATGGCATCCTGAATGGGCTTTGTCTGCAGAGAGTCACAAAATCTTGCTCCGAAATCGCATATGTTGAAATCTTTCATTTTTTCCTCCTTATGGAAATCTTTTCTTCAAGACCATTTTACTTCCCGGTGAAAAAAAGTAAAGTTAATCTTTTTTTATGCCGATTAAAATTTGGTTAAAATTCGGTAAAAAATTGACAAGCGGGGTTTGGTGTGATAGGCTGAAACCAGCAAACACGAGGGAGAGACGAGATGGAAATCAATCAGTTAAAATATTTTAAAGCGGTTGCGGAAACCGGAAAGGTGAGTCTTGCGGCGGAAATGATGTATGTGACGCCCCCGGCCATTTCCACCTCCCTTACGGGACTGGAAAAGGAATTGGGAATGCCGCTTTTTATTCGCCGAGGCAATGGTCTGGAATTGAATCGGCAGGGAGAGATCTTTTTGGGATATGTCAATTCCATGCTGCTCACTCTCCTGGAAGCCAAAACAGAGCTGGAGGAAAGCCTTGCAAACGGAGCCAATCAGCTTGCAGTAGGCACCACTGCACCCAATCTTTTTGTGGATCTGATCACCTCCTATTCCGAAGCGTATCCTCAAATTCCCTTTTCCACTATGACCGTCAATCTCAAATACGATCATCCCTCCGGTTTGTACCGGAAATCCTCCTTTCTTTTGGCGGCGGAAGGGGAGCTTCCCGATGATTACATTGCGTTGACCGAAAGCATCTATTTGTTTGAGGATTCCCCGGCTTTGATGGTATCCAAAGACCATCCTTTTGCTCAAAAAAGCATGGTGGAGCCGGAGGAGCTTTTGAAGGAAAGGATCATCTTGAGCCGCGCCAATGTTAACATTCAAGATCGCCTTTTACAATTTTTTAAAGAGAAAGGAATCAAGGCCCCCGTTTTTTTCATTCACCACCAAGTGACCTGCCAATCCTTGGTTTCCCGGAATGTGGGAGTGGTCTTGACAAGTACTCGTTCTCAAAATCACATTTCTCGGGAATTTGTCTTTGTCCCCTTCAATGCCCCCTCTTGCCGATGGTCCTATCGGCTTTATTATAAAAAGAACCGGGAAATGACCCCGGAGGATTTGTCCTTTTTAAGTTTTGTCAAGCAGTACTACGATCTGTAAAAAACGGAGACCGGTCGGTCTCCGTTTTTCTTTTTCAGTAATGATATTCCTTTCTCATTTTCACAAGGAAAAGAAAGGTAACGATCAGCGCCATTGCCTCCGCCACCACAATGGAGAACCAGATTCCGTCTGTTTGCCAAAAAAAAGGCAGAATCAGAATGGATGCCACCTGGAAAACCAGAGTGCGCAGAAAGGAGATGAGCGCGGAGACCAGACCGTTGTTCAGCGCAGTGAAAAAACCGGATCCGAAAATGGCCACACCGGCAAACAAAAAGGAAAAGGAAAAAATAGCAAAGCCTCTTAAGGTCAGGTCAAAAAGGGCGGGATCGTACCCCACAAACAGCTTGGTCAAGGGGAGCGCGAGCGCTTCGCCCAAAAGGAGCATTCCCAGGGAAAAGGTGGCGATGATCACAAGACTTTTTTTCAAAAGGCTTCTCATTTCCTTGTGGTTTTCCGCGCCGAAGTGATAACTGATCACCGGGGCGGTTCCGATGGAATATCCGATGAAGGTACCAATGAAGATCATACTTACGTACATAAGAACTCCGTAGGCGGCGACTCCGTTTTCCCCGGCGTATTTCATCAGCTGCACATTGTAAAGCATTCCCACAAGGGACATGGAAACATTGCTCATCAATTCCGAAGAACCGTTGGTACAGATCTTTACGAAGGCTTTTGCGTCAAAAGAGGCGCTCTGCAGCCTCAAAAGACTGGTATTGGGACAGGAAAAATACACGAGAGGGAAAACACCGCCCACCAGCTGACTGATGGCAGTGGCCAGTGCCGCGCCCGGGATTCCCCAGCGAAAAACAGCGATGAAAAGGGCATCCAGTACCATATTGGCCACTCCTGCTGCCACCGTTGCGATCAATCCCAATTGCGGCTTTTCCGCCGCCACGAAAAAGCTTTGAAACTGCATTTGCAGCATAAAGAAGGGAAGGGCGGCCAAAATGATCCTTCCGTAAAGGACACAGCCCTCCAGCATTTCCCCTTCGGCGCCCAAAAAGATGGCGATGGGGCGAATGAAAAGGATGCCCAGAATGGCAATGGCAATGCCCACACCCAGAGAAATATAGGTGACCATGGAAAACAGCTTGTTTGCCTTCCTTTGATCTCCTTCCCCCATGGTCTTGGAAACCAGGGCGCAGCCGCCGGTTCCGAACATAAAGCCAAAGGACCCCAGGATCATCAGAAAGGGCATAATGAAATTGACGGCGGCAAAGGGTGTTTTCCCCACAAAATTGGATACGAAAAAGCCGTCCACCACACCGTAGATGGAGGTGAAGATCATCATGGCAATGGAGGGGAGTGTGAAGCGTAATAATGTTTTGTAAGTGAAGTGATCGGATAATTGAATGTTCATGCCAGTTTCCTTTTTGGATTTATTTTGGATGAAAAATGGATTTTCCAATTGGTTTCCATTTTGTTTTTTCTTTGTTTTGTCAGTTGAAAAGAAAGGAGCCTTGTGGTTTAATAAAAGTATAAAAGGGTTTTTCCTAAAGAGGGGACAGCGGAATCGCACCTGGACTTCTCGGAGGGAATGTGTTATGATGATCAAAACCGATTTTGATTTGCCTTTGGAAACAAGGCGGAAAAAAGGAGTATGAGAATGATCGAAACCTATTACGAAGAGATTTTGAAGGTGTTAAAGCAAATTAAGGATACCCAGAAGGAAAAAATGCTTGCTGTGGCCGAAATGGTGGCAGAGGTGATCCGATCAGACGGTATCATTTATCTGTTTGGCTGCGGACACTCGCACCTGATCGGACTGGATTGCTTTTATCGGGCCGGTGGCCTTGCCAATGTAAGCGCTATGCTGGATACGGATCTGATGCTACATAACGGCGCAGCCAAAAGCAGTGTGATGGAGAAAATGTCGGGGATCGCTCCCAGCATTCTCCAGCGGTATTGCATCACCGAAAAGGATCTGTTTTTTGTCATTTCCACTTCCGGAAAGAATGCAGTTCCGGTGGAAATGGCTCAGGCGGCAAGAAAAGCCGGAATCAAAACGGTTTCGGTGGTATCCTCCTCGTATTTTGCAGACAAAAAGGATTCTCCCTTGCTATATGAATGCTCCGACGTCTATCTTGACAACTGCGTTCCCCATGGGGACGCGGTGATCTCCATGCCCGGATCGGAAGTGAAAATGGGAAGTGTTTCCACGGTGGCAAGCTCGTTTATTTTGCAATCTGTTTTGGTGCAAGGAGCGCATTTGGCGGCAAACGAGGGCGCCGATGTGCCGGCTTATATGAGCGGCAATGTGGAGGGCGGCGCTGAGTACAACAAGGCGCTGATTGCAAAATATCTCCCCAGGATCAAGCATTTATAAAGGAGAAGAAAAATGGCAAAGATCGCGGTCATTGGAATTTGCGGAAACTCTGTTTTTCTGGATGTGGATCACTTTCACGAAAAGGGCGAAACCGTTGTGGCAGAGTCTGTTTTTGAGGAGATTGGCGGAAAAGGAATCAATCAAGCTGTGGCCGCCGCCCGAATGGGCGCCCAGGTTTCTTTCCTGGCGGCTGTGGGAGAGGATGAAGACGCCCGGAAGTGTATGCACCTTGCAAAAAGAGAGGGCATCCGGGGCTCCTTTTGCGTAAAAAAAGGGGAGAGAACCACCTTTGCCTATATCTTGACTGACCGACGGGGAGAAAACCAGGTGACCGGCGCTCCTGGGGCCGAGCTTTCCCGGGAGGATGTGGAATCCTTTGAACAGGCCATTGCGGAAAGCGATCTTTTGCTTTTGCAAAACGAGGTTCCCGCGGAAGTGAATGAACGGGCGGCAAGCCTTGCCAAAAAGCATGGAACGAGGGTGATTTTAAACCCGGCTCCCATTCGTGCCATTTCCGATGATCTGGCAAAAAACATTGACCTTGTAACACCAAACGAACAGGAGCAAAAGGCTATTTTGCCGGGGCGCTTTGGCACGGTCATTACCACCTTGGGAAAACGGGGCTGCCGGATCGGCGAAGACACGCTCATCCCCGCAACCTCCAAAAAGCCTGTGGATACCACCGGCGCAGGAGATACCTTCAACGGTGTTTTGGCAGTGTGCCTGGCAGAGGGAATGGCGCTTCCCCTTGCTTGCCAATATGCGGTGGTGGCTTCCGGCATCAGCGTGAGCAGAAAATATGTGATGCCGGCGATCCCCTATAGACAGGAAGTCGAAGAGGAAAAAAAGAGCCTGGAGCAAAAGAAAGAATCAAAAGAATGAAAAAGCGTATCTTTGCGCATGAAAAACCTCCTGCGAAAGCAGGAGGTTTTTTGATCTGCGCTTTTTATTTTAAAATCTCGTTTCGGAAATGGTCCAGAGTCTCTGCCATGAATCGAAGAGAGGGCATGACCATTTCATCGGGACAGCGCTTTTGAGAGGTCTGTTTGTAGGTTTCCAAATTCAGATCACCCCGGTAACCGATGCTTCTCAAGGAAGTGCAAAAGTCATTCCAACGCACGGTGCCGGTAAAGGGAGCCTGGTGCAGGTCACGGTCTCCGTCATTGTCGTGAATGTGAAGAGCCCGGATCCGCGATCCCAAAATTTCAACATATTCCGGTATGGTACAGCGCACAAGATTTAAGTGTCCCACGTCAAAGCAAAGACCGAACACTTCTTTTCCGGCGATTTGATTTAAGGTATCAATATAAGAGACCGCTTCGTGCGGATCGGAGCAAACGCCGGAAAATTTTCTGTTGTTGCAATTGGTAAATAGATTCTCTAATAAGATCATAACTCCGGTCTCAAGGGCCGTGGGAATCAGGGCCTGGTACATTTTCATATTGGCTTGATACACGTCCTGGCTTGTGATTCCGTAATCATCTGCTCCTCTGGAAAAGCCATGGATTACCACCCGGGGACAGCCGGCATACTGACAGAGCTTCAAAACCTTTTCATAGGTTTGGGCGGCGTAATCGGCAAAGGGAAGATTTTTGGAGCTGTAGGTGTGAAAAGGAGCGTGAGCCTGGGCGATGGAAAGTCCGTGCTTTTTGATGCACTGTAAAATCGGATCATACTGACGGTAGATCAGGTCCATATCTTCATCGTAAATGCAGTTTTGCTTTACAGACTGGCCCGATTGGATCGAATCCCGATCCCAGCATTTTCTTTTCTCTCCGTTTTCGTTCCATTGCTGATTGAGGTTTAAGTCAATGGCCTCAAAGCCTGCTTCCCGGATCATGCGAAAAGCAGTGTCCATATCATAACGTTGCAGTGTGGCAACATCCTGAATAGAAAGTTTCATTGTGCAGTAGCCTCCGTTTCAGAGCATTTTGGCGGCCATCCTTCCGCGATCGCCCTCTTTTGCCCTATTATATCACAAGATATTGATCTTTTCAATCGTAACAAAAAACACCTTTTGTCTTCTAACAAAAGGTGTTTCTTCTGGTGACCCATACGGGAATCGAACCCATGATTCCACCTTGAGAGGGTGGCGTCTTAGCCGCTTGACCAATGGGCCGTCTGCGAAGATGTATTATAACAGATGAATTTGAGTTTGTCAAGACCTTTCCTGTTTCCAAATGGGAGCAATCTTGAAAAAAATTTATTTTGGGATATAATAGTAAGGAGAATAAAAAAGGGAGAGAAAAGCAGATGAAAGCAAAATGCGGTCTGGTATTGGAGGGCGGTGCTATGCGCGGCCTTTTTACCGCCGGAGTTCTGGATGTGTTTTTGGAAGAAGGGATCGAATTTGATGCCGCCGTGGGGGTCAGTGCCGGTGCGGCCTTCGGGTGCAATTTCAAGTCCCGCCAAAAGGGACGCGTGGTCCGTTACAACACCCAATACTGCCGGGATAAGCGATATTGCAGTCTTTTTTCTCTTCTCACCACCGGGGATCTTTACGGGGCGGATTTTTGTTATCGCCTCTTGCCGGAAGAGTTGGATCCCTTCCACTGGAAAGAATACAATGAAAACCCCCTGGAGTTTTACGCGGCCCTGACCCGGGTGGAAACGGGCCGGGCAGAATATTTTTCCTGTACCGGGGAAAAGGAAAGAGTGATGAAGATCTTTCAGGCCTCCGCTTCCATGCCCCTGGTCTCACGAAAGGTGACGGTGGACGGAAAAGAGTATCTGGATGGAGGGGTTTCCGCCTCCATTCCCCTTGGATTTATGGAGGAAAAGGGGATGGAAAAAAACGTGGTCATCCTCACCCAGCCAAGGGACTATGTAAAGCCGAAAAGCAGCGCACTTTCCCTGGTGCGGCTATGTTACCGAAAGGATCCTCTTTTATGTCGGGCTATGGAACGGCGGCACCTGGTATACCGGGAAGAAAAGGAACTGGTATTCCGGCGGGAGAGGGAGGGGTCGGCCTTTGTTTTTGCCCCATCTTCACCCCTTCCGGTCAGTCGCACGGAAAAGGATCCGGAAAAGCTTTATCAGGCCTATGAAATGGGGCAAGAGGAAGCAAGAAAAAAGCTTTCTGCCTTGAAGGCCTTTCTGAATATGTAATCGAAAAAATGCACCCGAAACGGATTTTGTTTCAGGTGCATTTTGTTTTGCAATTTGATTTAGATTACCTTGATGGGACCCACCGGACGGATGGAAAGAACCTGACAGGAGCCTTCTCCGAAAATGGATTCCATGGTGGCCTTAAAGTGGGGGGTCATCTCCTCCGGCACAAAGTTTTGGGTGGTGCCGCCGAATCCGCCTCCGTGAACGCGCCAGGCGCCTTTTCCTTTCAACAAGTGAGAGGCCACGGTCAAGGCAACCGCTGCCCCCTGGCTTGCTCCCTCCACCGGAACCAGAACATTTTGCAATGCTTCAAAGGAGGAGTGGCCGCTTTCGGTCACCAGAGCCAGAAATTCTTTGATGTCGCCGGCGGCAAGGGCTTCTTTTTCCAGCATGGCGCGCCGGGTCTCCGAGGCGAAATGTAAGGCGGCTAGCGCCGCATCATCCCCCAGCTCCTTTCGAACACGGGAAATTTCGGAAAGCAGTTCTTCATAGGAAACCTGGCTTAAGGTCTCTTTTCCGAACAGGGAAGCGACCTTTTTCATTCTGGTGGGAATGGCGGCGTAAAGATGGGTCAGATCTGCGTGGTCTCCGCCTACTGTTACAAGGCAAAGTTTAAAGCCAGCGTCGCTTAAGGAAAATGGGATCTTTTCCACAACGGGGTTTTCATTGTCCGCAAAGTCGATCATGGCAACACCGCCCAGGGCGCTTGCCGCCTGGTCCATCAGCCCGCAGGGCTTGCCGAAATAATCCCGCTCTGCAAACTGGGCAATTTTGGCAATCTCAATGGCGGGTAAATCCCCTTTGTTGAAAAAGTGATCCATAATGGTGGCCAGAAGTACCTCAAAGGCTGCGGAGGAAGAAACACCGCTTCCCTTGGGAACATTGGAGGTGGTATAAGCCTTGAAAGCACCGATCTTCAGACTGCGAAGAGAGAAGGCCTTGGCCACGCCGCGAAGCAGTGCCGGGCTTTTTCCGGTTTCCTCGGGGTGCACGTCAAGATCGGAAAGATCCACAAGATCGGGAGCAAAGCCCTGAGAATGAACCTGTGCCAGAGAGCCTTCTTCCTTGCTGGCAATGGCGATCACGTCCAGATCTACCGAGCCGGCCAGCACTCTTCCCCGGTTGTGATCGGTGTGGTTTCCGCCGATTTCCGTTCTTCCGGGAGAGGAAAAGATGTGAACGGAATTCTTGTCGCCAAACAGTTCCACATAGGCATCGAGGGCATCCAGGTAACGCTGTTTATGAAAATCGGTATCCTTGCCGTAAAGAAGGGTCAAGGTCTGATCCATTTGTCCGCTTGCAATGGCATTTTTTATTTCCTTGGGTGTGGGCATAGTCAATCTCCCTTTTTGCATATTTTGATGCCTTTATTATAAAGAACGGAAAAACGGGTGTCAAGAAAAATGGGGAAAATGTTTTTTTGCCAGGTTTTTTCTCTTGAATTACTGTCCCTTTTCTGGTACAATGAAAAATGAAAGGGAGGGGAGAACGATGCCGAAAAGTTCCCGTCAAAAGCAAAAGATCCTGTATCTTGCCAGATACCTGATGGAGGAAACCGATGAAAACCATCCGGTCACCGTTCAGGATATGATCCGTTCTCTGGAGTATCAGGGGATCAAAGCGGAACGAAAGAGCATTTATGCCGATTTAGAGGAACTGCGCGCCTTTGGAATGGATATCATTCAGATCCGGGGAAAGAGCACCGGGTATTTTGTGGGCGAGAGGCATTTTGAAACGCCGGAGGTACGTCTTTTGGTGGATGCCATTCAGTCCTCCCGTTTTCTCACCCGGAAAAAGAGCGAGGAGCTGATCCGAAAGCTGCAAAAGCTCCTTTCCCGTCAGGACGCCAAGAAGATGGGACACACGGTCTTTGTTGCCGGAAGAATCAAGACCATGAATGAAAGCATTTACCGGAATGTGGATGCCATCGGAGAGGCCATTGAAAGCAAAAAAAAGATTCGCTTCCGCTATTTCGAATGGGATATTCACGGAGAAAAGAAGCTACGAAGAGATGGGGAGTTTTACACGGCATCCCCCTGGTTTCTCTTATGGGACGATGAGAATTATTACCTGGTGGCAAAGGAGGAAAAAAGCGGAGAAAACCGGCATTTTCGCGTGGATAAAATGCTTTCCATCCAGCCTCTGGAGCAGCCTCTCGAGCCCGGAGAGGAATTTGATCCGGCCCGGTATGAAAACAAAACCTTTGGGATGTTCGGAGGAAAGGAAGAGAGGGTGGAGATCTGGTGCCATGAAAGCTTGGCCGGAGTCTTTTTTGACCGCTTTGGCACATCCCTTGTGACCCGAAAGGCCCGGGATGGATTCCAGGTGAGCTTGCCGGTCTTTGTCAGCCCGCTTTTCTTTTCTTGGCTGATGAGCTTTGGCGGTCAGGTGAAGATCCTTTCGCCCGGTTGGGTGAGGGAGGAATTTCTCGGTCAGGTCCGGGAGATTTTGGAAGGTTATCAGGAGGGCGCAAAATGAAAAAAATCCTCATCTTTTGTCTTGTTTTGATTTTGCTTTTGCCCCTTTGTTTTCCTGCGGTTCAGGCGGAGGAAAGGGGAAAGATCACCCTGGTGGGGGAGGAAGAGGCCAAGGCCCGGGGAGACACCTTCGGTGTTTCGTTGGAAATGAGCCGAAATCCGGGTGTGGTTTCCTTTCTGACTACCCTGGTATACGATCCGGCAGTGATGGAGGTGTTTTCCGTTAGCGATACCAAGGTGCTTCCCGGCTTTGTCTGGTCGGAGGAAACCCCGGGAAAACTGATTCTGCGCTGGAAAGCGCCGGAAAAAAGCCCCGATCTGGAGTCGGTGGGAAAGCTAGCACAGATCCTGTTTCGTATCAAGGAGGATGCGCCTTACGGGCTTGTGACAATAGACCCGCTTCTTTCAGAGCGCTTTTACGACGCGGTGGACCGCACCGGCAAGGCGGTTCCCTTTGATACCCAGGCCTGGAGCTTTGACCTGGTCTGTCCCCACGTGAACTTGAAAACCGAGGTGACAAAGGAGCCCACCTTTTCCCAGGCAGGAGAAGGAAAACTGGTATGCTTGGATTGCGAGACGGAATGGGACCAAGCGGTGCTCCCTTCCATTACCTCCTCCGACGGTAAAACCACGGGGAAGGTCCATCCGGGGGAATACGCCCAGGAGGATGAAAAGGGGATCCGCACGGACTTTGTTTACGGCGGCGAAAAGGCGGAATTGGCAAGAAGCCTTTTTCCCACCACACTTATTCGCACCTTCCATGTTACGTTTACCAAAAATGAAAATGTTTTCGTTCCTCAAGGAGCAACGGAAATCTCGCTGACGGTGGATTTTGACCTGCCGGATGAGTTTGTGCTGTATCTTCTGAAGGACAATACGGCAAAAAAAGTGGACGCCCGTCTTTCCGGCGATGTTCTCACTTTTGATTACACCAGTGAATATTTGGCCCTGGTTTCCCGGGAAACGGTGATCCCCATTTTGACAACCACCACCTCTGCCACAACCACCACTTCTGCCACAACCACCACCCTTTCCCCGGAGGAGGAGGCAAAACGCAGGGAAATCCGGTATGTGGCCATCGGAATTCTGGCAGTGGTTCTTTGCGGAACGGGAGCGGCAATTTTGCTGCGTCCGAGAAAACGGTTTTGAATCAAAAGCTGAGGCAATCTCGTTTTTTTGAAAACAAACTGACAAAAAATGCTTTTTTGGTAAGGTTTTTCGACGCTTTTTCTAATAGAAGCTCTTGACATTCTTCCTATTTGTATGTAAAATCTATAAGGTGTGTGTCAATATACTATCAAGAATTATGCTAAGGCATAAAAACATAAAAAGGAGGGCTTATTCATGGCTCATTTAAGCGAAGCTGCTGTAGCGAAGATCAGCGAGATTTGTGATCGCTATGTCGGCGAAAGAACTCCCCTGATGATGATCCTGAGTGACATCCAGAAGGAATACGGCTATATTCCCCTGGAAGTTCAGGAACTGGTGTCTGAGAAGACCGGAGTCAGCGTTGCCGAGATCTACGGTGTGGTAACGTTCTATTCTTTCTTCTCCCTCAAGCCGAAAGGAAAGTACATCGTGGGTGTTTGTCTGGGTACCGCTTGTTACGTTAAGGGCGCTCAGCAGGTAATTGACAAGTTTTCCGAGATTCTGGGCATTGCTCCCGGCGAAACCACCGAGGATGGAATGTTCACCATCGACGCACTCCGTTGCATCGGTGCTTGCGGTACTGCTCCCGCAGTATCCATCCACGGCAAGGTTTATCCCAAGGTAGAAGTGAAAGCAATTCCCGGCATCGTGGAGGAATTGCGCGCAGAGGGAGGTGCACAGGCATGATTAAGTCTTTTGAAGAACTGGAAGCAAAACAGGCGCAGTGCGCCAAATGCTTGGACGGTAAGTTCAAGGGCGAGGCTGGCAAGCGTGCCGTGGTTCTCTGCGGCGGTACCGGCTGTCTTTCTTCCAACTCCGCGGAAATCCGTGAGAAGTTTTCTAAGTTGGTCGAGGAAAAGGGTCTTTCCGATCGCGTGACCGTCAACCAGGTTGGTTGCTTCGGTTTCTGCTCTCAGGGCCCCTTCGTTAAGATCTATCCCGAAGATACTCTTTACCGTCTGGTTACCCTGGAAGATGTGGAAGAGATCGTGGAAAAGGATCTGATCGGCGGCGAAGTGATCGACAGATTGCTTTACGTGGATCCTGAAACCCAGAAAAAGGTTGCCAAGCAGGAGGATATCACCTTCTATAAGAAGCAGGTTCGTGTGGCACTGCACGGTTGCGGCTCCATCGATCCTGAAAACATTGACGAAGCACTGGGTGCAGATGCATTCAAGGGTCTTGCCCGCGCTTTGAAGATGGATCGCGCTGACGTCATCAAGGAAGTGCTGGATTCCGGCCTTCGCGGAAGAGGCGGCGGCGGATTCCCCACCGGTAGAAAGTGGCAGTTTGCTTACGATCAGCCCGATGGAGAAAAGTATGTGGTTTGTAACGGTGACGAGGGTGACCCCGGCGCATTTATGGACCGTTCCATCCTGGAAGGTAACCCCCTTGCCGTTATCGAAGGTATGGCCATTGCCGGTTATGCCATCGGCGCACAGAACGGTTACTTCTATGTTCGTGCAGAATATCCCATCGCAGTAAACCGTCTGAAACTTGCCATTGCCCAGGCAGAAGAACTGGGTCTTTTGGGTGATAACATTCTGGGCACCGGCTTCTCCTTCCGTGCACATGTTCGTCTGGGTGCAGGCGCATTCGTATGCGGCGAGGAAACAGCGCTTCTGAACTCCATCGAGGGTCAGCGCGGTATGCCCCGTCCCCGTCCTCCTTTCCCTGCAGTGAAGGGCTTGTGGGAGTGCCCCACCATCGTAAACAACGTAGAAACGCTGGCTTGCGTTCCTTACATTCTCCGCAACGGTGCTGATTCCGTTACCAAGTACGGTACGGAAAGAAGCCGCGGAACCAAGGTATTCGCTCTGGGCGGTAAGATCAACAATGTTGGTCTGGTAGAAATCCCCATGGGTACCACCTTGAGAGAACTCATTTATGACATCGGCGGAGGAATCCCCGGTGATAAGAAGTTCAAGGCCATTCAGACCGGCGGTCCTTCCGGCGGATGCTTGACCGAAAAGGATCTGGATACTCCCATCGACTTTGACAACCTGGTTGCAAAGGGATCTATGATGGGCTCCGGCGGTGCCATCGTAATGGACGAAGACAACTGTATGGTTGACGTTGCAAAATTCTATATGGAATTCATCTGCGACGAATCCTGCGGTAAGTGCTCTCCCTGCCGTATCGGTACCAAGCGCCTTCTGGAGTATCTGGAAAAGATTACCGACGGTAAGGCTACCATGAAAGACCTGGAAGAACTGGAAGAGCTGGCGCAGACCATTAAGATCGGCTCTCTCTGCGCACTGGGTCAGACCGCAGCCAACCCCGTTCTTTCCACCCTTGCCGCTTTCCGTGATGAGTACATTGCTCACATCGAAAAGAAAGAATGTCCCGCTAAGGTTTGCAAGAACCTGATGAGATACGAAATTGATCCCGAGAAGTGCAAGAAGTGCTCTCTGTGTGCACGTTGCTGTCCCGTGGGCGCCATCACCGGCGAAGTTCGCGTGACTCCTTATGTCATTGATCAGGATAAGTGTATCAAGTGCGGTATGTGTCTCTCGTCCTGTAAATTCAAGGCGATTGAAAAGAAATAAGGAGGGTTTTGGAAATGGCAAAAATCAATATCAAAATCGAAGGCATCCCCTATCAGGTAGATGCGGGATTGACCATTCTGGAAGCCGCCCGTCAGTGCGGTTATGAAATTCCCTCCCTTTGTGCATACAACCACGGCGAGTGCAATAGAGGTTCTTGCCGCGTATGTCTGGTGGAGGTTACAGGTGCAAGAGGTCTTGTGGCTTCCTGCGTATATCCTGTAAACGAGGGAATGGAGATCACCATCTCCTCCCCCAAAGCCACTGCTGCCAGAAGAGCATCCGTTGAATTGCTCCTCTCCAACCACTCTATGAAGTGCCAGCAGTGCGATAAGAATGAGAAGTGCGAGCTTCTCCACGTGGCAAAGCTCACCGGTGCCAGAGAGGATATGTTCCTTGGAGCCCAGACTGAGACCACTCTGGACGATGTGACCCCCGCGATCGTTCGCGACACCTCCAAGTGTGTTCTCTGCGGCAGATGTGTTGCAAGATGTGCCAACGCTCACGGTGAAGGCGTTCTCACCTTCCAGAACCGTGGCTTTAAGACCATCATCGGACCTGCTCAGAACAGAACCTTTGATAAGAGCCCCTGTATCATGTGCGGCCAGTGTATCACTGTATGTCCCACCGGCGCTCTGATGGAAAAGAACGACATTGCAAAGGTCGATGCCGCAATGGCAGCCGGCAAGTACGTTGTGGTTCAGACTGCTCCTGCAGTAAGAGCCGCTCTGGGCGAAGAATTTGGTATGAAGATCGGTACTCCCGTGACCGGCAAGATGGTTGCCGCTCTCAGGAGACTGGGCTTTAAGAAGGTGTTCGATACCAACTACGCTGCAGACCTTACCATTATGGAGGAAGCAACCGAGCTTCTGGGAAGAATCAAGAATGGCGGCAAGCTCCCCATGATCACTTCCTGCTCTCCCGGATGGGTCAACTACGCTGAAATTCACTACGGTGATCTTTTGGGTCACCTTTCCTCCTGCAAGTCTCCCCACGAAATGATGGGTGCAGTTCTGAAGCATTTCTGGGCTGAAAAGGCAGGAATCGATCCCAAGGATCTGTTTGTTGTTTCTGTTATGCCTTGCTCTTCCAAGAAGTTTGAGGCACAGCGCGACGAGCTGAAGACCCGCGGCCTGGCTGATGTAGACGCCGTTCTCACCACCAGAGAACTGGGCAGACTCATCAAGAGAAGCGGTATCAACTTTACAAAGCTTCCCGATGAAGAGTTTGACAACGATATCGTTGGCGAATACACCGGTGCCGGTGTGATCTTCGGTGTTACCGGCGGTGTAATGGAGGCAGCTCTCCGTACCGCAGCATTTGTTCTCACCGGAAAAGAGCACGAGGGTGTGAAGTTTGAAGAAGTACGCGGCTTTGACGGAATCAAGGAAGCAAGCTTTGATCTTGCCGGCATGACCGTTAATGTTGCTGTTGCTCACGGTATGAAGAATGCAAAGGTTCTTTTAGACCAGATTGCAGACGGTACCAGCAAGTATCACTTCATTGAGATCATGGGATGCCCCGGCGGTTGTATCAACGGCGGCGGTCAGCCCTATGTGAGAGAGTGCTTCCTGCCCAACGAGGATCTGGACATTGTGGATACCTACAAGGCAAAGCGCGCAGCAGCCCTTTACTCCGAGGATGAAAGACAGACCCTGCGTCAGTCTCACAACAATCCCCAGATCAAGGCGCTCTACGAGCAGTTCCTGGGTGAGCCCAATTCTCACCTGGCTCACGAGCTTCTCCACACCCACTACCACGGAAGAGAACCCTTCCCGGAAGTGTAATATGAGAAAAAACAAGAGGCTTTCAAAGCCTCTTGTTTTTTTATGCCATTTTTTATCCGGAAGAATAAAAAGGAAAAACCTGAAAAATTCTAATAACAGTAGATTTCTTTCCAAAGGGAGGGAAAATTCTATTGCAATTTTTTTCTAATAATGGTAGAATTTGAGCTGAAGGATGGGTGAATCTGATATGGAATTTGCAGAAAAGATCCGATTTTTGAGAAAAAAGAATAAGTATTCCCAGGAAGAATTGGGAAGGAAGGTGGGGGTTTCCAACCGCGCCGTTTCCAAATGGGAAAACGGGGAGTCTATGCCCAGCACCGATACGCTTCTTTCCATCGCCACCGTGTTTGGCGTAACGCTGGATTTCTTTTTAAAGCACGATATCAAGGAAGAAAAAAACAAGCAGGTCGAGCCGGGAATGGAATCTCTTCGGGAACTTTACCGCATTGGAAGAGGGCCTTCCAGCTCTCATACCATGGGCCCGGAGAAGGCGGCTGAGCTATTCCGGGAGCAATATCCCAACGCCACTCGCTACAAGGCAGTGCTTCAGGGTTCCCTTGCCAAAACCGGAAAGGGACACCGGACAGATTACTGTATTCTGAAGGCCTTTTCCCCGGTGGAGTGTGAAATTGAATTTGACATCAAAACCCTGGAGCTTTATCATCCCAATACCATGCAGCTTTTTGCCTATCAAGGCTCCCGGCGCATCGGCTTTTGGGAGGTTTACAGCGTGGGCGGTGGAAGCATTGTAATCAAGGGACACCCGGTGTATAAGCCGGAGCGGATCTATCCCCATAATAGCTTCGCCCAGATTAGCGAATACTGCCAGGAACGGGGAATACGCTTGTGGCAGTATGTGGAAAAGTATGAGGGAAAGGAGATCTGGGAATATCTGCGCCAGATCTGGCATGCTATGCTCCATTCCATGAACGAGGGCCTTCGCGCCGAGGGAGAACTGTTCGGAGGACTTGGGGTGCAAAGAAAAGCCAAGCATCTGTTCAATCAGCGGCACATCGATGAAAATGCCGAAACCAGAGAAAATCGCCTGGTCTGCTCCTATGCCTTTGCTGTCAGTGAGCAGAATGCCGCTTGCGGCATCATTGTCACGGCACCCACCTGCGGCGCTTGCGGCATTTTACCGGCCGTTTTAAAATACGTCAGTGATAAAAGGGGCTTTGATGAGGTGGAGATCCTCCACGCTCTTGCCACAGCCGGTCTGATGGGAAATCTCATTAAGACCAACGCTTCCATCAGTGGCGCGGAATGTGGCTGTCAGGCAGAGGTGGGAAGCGCCTGCGCCATGGCTTCGGCCGGATTGGGAGAGATCTATGGAATGGCGCTTTCTCAGATTGAATATGCGGCAGAGGTAGCGCTGGAGCACCATTTGGGCTTAACGTGCGATCCCATTCGCGGCTTGGTTCAGATTCCGTGTATCGAGCGAAATGCCGTGGCGGCTATGCGTGCCATCAATGCTGTGAATCTTGCCAATTTCCTGACGGATTCCAGAAAAATTTCCTTCGATACCGTGGTGAAAACCATGTACGAAACCGGCAAAGACCTGTCTCACCGCTACCGCGAGACCAGTGAGGGCGGCTTGGCCAAGCTTTATGTTTAAAAAGGAAGGTGATGAGATGAAAAAACAACTTTCTATTTTCCTGTGTTTGGTGATCCTGCTTTCTCTGGTTTCCTGTTCTGAATCCCCTGCAGTGACCCAGACCGGTGACCAGGCAGAAAAAGAGGATCTTTCCTCCCTTTCCGCTCAGGAGCTTTATGAAAAAGCCCTTTCCAAAACGAAGGCCCTTTCTTATTCTTATTTGGAAAGCGTCATCACCTTTGGAGAGGAATCCAAAACGGTGAAAACCACGCGGATTCGCACGGGTTACGACAGCATCTCCTTTGCCCGATTGGGAGAAGATAATGTTTGGTTTAACGGAAAAGAGCTTTCTGTCTCCGGCTCGCTGGGGAATTTTACCGCTCCAGCCACCTCCCGTGCGGCTCAGGAGTATCTGAACACCTACTATTATCCCGTCTCAAGCTTGGAAAAGGATCAGGTTTCGGATGTGACCCGGGACGGCTTGACTCTTTTCTATACCGTCTCTGACCAAACGCTTTTGGAACTGTTTTCCGGGGCGGCAGGGGAAGCGGATTTTCAGCCGGAGCGTGCAAACGGAACGGTGGAATTGAAGGAAAACGGTATTTTGGAAAAGGAAACCATTGTGGTTTCCGGCAAGGAAGGACAAGGAGAGGTGACCCTTGTAACCACGCTGGTCCATTCCCGTTCCGATGATGCCTCACTTCCGGAATTGCCGGAGGGAGTAGAATGGATCCCGGTGGGAGATATCCGTATTCCGCATCTTGTTTCCCATGCGGTAAAGGCGCTGGAAAACAAGGATGTGTTCCAGGCGACCATCCTTTCTTCTCACACCCTTTCGGTGGGAGAGGAGAAAAATCAGATCCACTCCGAGATCAACTGCTACCAAAATGAAAAAGGCGAGTATTATCTGTCCCGCCAGACCTTAACCGGAAAGAAGGATGGGGAAGAGAGCCGCTTTTATCAGATCCTGGCCCAAGGGGGCAGTGTGACGGAAAACGAATACAATGTGATCACCGGAGAAAAGATGAGTGAGAGCATTTCGGAAACCAAAGAGCTTCCCTGGAGTCAGGTGCTTAAGGAAAATCTTCTACCTCTTTCCCAGATGGCAAATTTGACCCTTTCCCAGGAAAGCGGACAGAATACCGTTTCGTTTTCGGTCAGTGAAACGGGATGCCGGGTTTTGGCAGAGAAGATCCTTGCACTGTTTCCGGATTCGGGTGCGACCTTGGAGGGTATCACCTCGTCCGGTACGGGAGTCTTTACCACCACCCTTTCCCAGGGAGAATTGACGGCTTTTTCCTTCTCCTTCCAGGGAAGCAGTGCCTCTTCGGTTCTTTCGGCTCAATATTCTGTGACGGTAGATGAAACGGAGCAGGTGACCCTGCCTTCCCTTCAGATCCCCACTCCCACCACGCCCGGTATGGAAGGGGATCATAGCGATCACCAGCATTGAGGAGAAAGCAATGAAAATTTTTGACTTTCATCTTCACCCCGGTTATGACTTTCACCAAAACAATACCGATCCGGTGCGCTTCGTCGAAATTTTAAAGAAAAACGGAATCTGCGGCTGTGCGGGCTCTTTTATCAATCTGGATGCTTATAAGAAGCCGGCAGAGGAATTTTCGTGGCGTCTGCCGGAGCTTAATGAAAAGGTCTGGGCATTTCAAAGACAGTTTTCCGACTTTTTTGTTCCCGGTGTGCACATCCACCCGGATTTTGTGGATCTATCCTGCAGGGAACTGGAGCGGCACAAGGAAAAAGGCGGCGTTCTGGTGGGGGAGATTGTATATTATATGATGGGCTTTCAGTATGACCACCCCAATCTGCCGGAGATCCTTTCCTATGCCCGGGATCTGGGTATGGTGGTGAATCTGCATCCCTCCAAGAAGATGGAATTGAACCGTCACATTCTGCGCCAGGTGCCCGGGATGAAGATGGTTCTGGCGCATCTTGACGGCTATGGACTTTATGAAGATTTCATTTCTCTGATGAAAGAAAATGAAAATGTCTATGTGGATCTTTCCGCCTATGGCGCCTCGCGACCGGGTATGCTCCGGGATGCAGTTGCGCGGGTGGGGAGCGAGAGGATCCTCTACGGAACGGATTTTCCGGGAAGTGATGAAGAGGGGTGTCAGCAAAAATACATTCAGTATGTCCTCTCCGAGAAGCTTTCGGCAAAGGATACGGAAAACATTTTCTACTTCAATGCAAAAGAATTGCTAAAACTTTAGAAAAAGCACAATTTGGCTGAAAAATGTCCGTTTGTGACTTGATTTTTTCAACCATTTGTCTCATAATGAAAAAAACGAAAAGGAAAAGGTGAGAGTAATGAGTATGACACGTTTTGCAAGATATCGCTTCGGCTCCGTTCTTCCCTTGGGAAAAGACGGACGCAGAGTCACCGCTTCTCCCCGTCATCTGGCAGTTTCCAAGGAAGCCGCCATTGAGGGAACGGTACTGTTGAAAAATGAAAATGGCACCTTGCCCTTAAAGTCCGGTGCAAAGGTGTGTTTGTTCGGCCGCGGTGCCGGAGAATACATTTTCGGCGGCGGTGGTTCCGGCAGTGTTGTGACCGATATTAAGGTGTCTCTTGCCGATGCCTTGAAGAATGCGGCAAAACGGGGCGAAATTGAGCTTTTTGAGCCACTGATCGACCACGCGGAAAAGGGCGTTCAGGAAATTCTGAAGGAGGGCGATGACCTCCCCAAAAAAGAAAAGAGAAAATGGAGAACCTATCTTCCCCTGGAACCGATCGAGGTTCCGGACGATCTGTATCAGAAAGCCGTTTCCTTTGGCGATGTGGCCATTTTTGCAATCCTTCGTTATTCCACCGAGGGAACGGTGGACGGAGACCGAAAGGAAAGAGATTTTAAGCTCTTTGACAGTGAGCTTCGTCAGCTGAAGAAGCTGGAACAGGACTTCAAGAAGGTGATCGTGGTCCTTTGCGTTTGCGGCCCGGTTGGTATTCGCGAGCTACGTGATGATCCCAAGATCGGCGCTATTTTGTATCCCGGCTTCGGCGGCTCCTTTGCCGGAGAAGCTCTGGTGGAGATCCTGATGGGTAAGCGCTACCCCTCCGGTCACCTGCAGGATACCCTGGCAGAGAAGATCGAGGACTACATTACCACCGAAACCTATACCGAAACAGATGATTATGTCAGCTACAAGGAAGATATTTTCGTAGGCTACCGCTATTTTGAGACCTTTGCGCCCGAAAAAGTGGTGTATCCCTTCGGCTACGGCATCGGCTATACCACCTTTGACGTGCAGTGCCAGAGCGCCGTTTTGGAAAAGAATACCGTGAAGTGTACGGTTCTGGTGAAAAACACCGGCTCCTTTGCCGGAAAAGAAGTGGTTCAGCTGTATCTTTCCGCTCCCCAGGGAAAACTGGGCAAGGCCAAGAAGGAGCTTGCTACCTTTGCCAAAACAAAAGAGCTTTTGCCCGGCCAGGAGCAGAAATTGACCCTCTCCTTTGACATCCGTTCTCTTTCCGCCTTTGACGATCTGGGCAAGGTTGCCAAGAGCTGCTTTATCCTGGAAAAGGGCGAATACATTGTGTCCATGGGTACCAATGTAAGAGACAGCAAAAAGGTGCTCTCCTTTGATTGGAAGGAGGATACCGTTACCCGCCGTCTCCACTCCTATATGGCGCCCACTGATCTGGAGGAAAGACTGACTGCCACCGGTGAATACGAAAAATTGCCCAAGGCTGAAAAGAAGAACCATCCTCCCCGCCGCTATCGCTTAAAGGCCGCCGCTCCCGAGCAGTCTTTGACCTTGGAGGCCGCCCTGGCAGCAGGCAAAGAGGAAGAATTTTTGGCAAGTCTTCCCGATGGAGTCATTGCCTCTATGCTTTACGGTCATACCGCTATGAATGCCGCTCAAACCGGTTATATCGGTGCCAATACCGTTCCCCGTGTTTCTGAAGGGTATCAGGATCCCCTTTCCATCCCCTCCATCCCCACCAGTGACGGTCCTGCCGGATTCCGTACTGCCGCAGGAAGCGGTGTGAGCACCACCTATTTCCCTGCCGCCAATACGGTTTCCCAGTCCTGGAATTTATCTCTTGCTGAAAAATGCGGCAAGGTTGGCGCAATGGAAGTGAAGGAGAACAACGCCGGTATCTGGCTGACACCCGGCATGAATATCCACCGCAGCCCTCTTTGCGGCCGAAACTTTGAGTACTACTCCGAGGATCCAGTTGCCACCGGTCTGTTTGCTGCGGCTACGGTCAAGGGTATCCAGTCCCAGAAGATCGCCGCCACCGTCAAGCACTTCTGCTGCAACAACAAGGAGGTCAATCGAAAGTATTCCGACTCCCGTGTTTCCGAACGGGCATTGAGAGAGATCTATCTGCGCGGCTTTGAGATTTGCGTGAAGAAAGCCGATCCCTGGTGTGTGATGACCAGCTACAACGTAGTCAACGGCACCAGAAACAGCCGCAACTGGGAATTGATCAATGGTGTTCTCAAGGGGGAGTGGAAGTATCCCGGCCTTGTGATGACCGACTGGTGGACTTATGAGACCTTGGAAAATGAGCTTTACGGCGGAAACGACGTGAAGATGCCTCACCAAATCACAAAGAGTATGCCCGGCGCTCCCGAGGATTATGACCTGGGCGAGAGCATTGCCACCGGCAAGATCGACAGAGCCGTTGCTCTGGAGGCCGTACGCCGTGTGATCCATTTGATGAGCCACTTTGAATAAAAGAAAAAAGATGCAGTCTAAAATAGACTGCATCTTTTTTTGTTCTTAATTCTTTTTTCGGTATTGACTGGGAGAGGAGCCATAGGCTTCCCGGAAAACACGGTTGAAGCTTCGAAGGGAGCCAAAGCCCGCCTGTTCCGCCACCTGGGTGACAGAAAGGGAGGTTTCCTTTAAAAGGGTGGCGCTCTCTTCCAGGCGAAGGTGATTTAAGTACTGGGTCAGTGTGGTCTTCAGTCCTTCGGAAAAAGCGTGGGATACGGTGCTTTCGCTGAGGCCTAAATTCCGGGCGATGCTCTTTCTTGTGAGATTTTCCCCTTTGTGAGCGGAAAGATAGGAGAGGATCTCGCGCAAGGTGCTTTTGGTGGTGTTTTGCCTTTTTTCAAAGGTTAAAAGAGAAAGGATCTTTCCGGTGATCACCCGGCTGAATCCGGTTCGGATCTCCTTTTCGAAGCCTGAATTTTCTTTTTGAGCCAGGGAAAAAATAAGCTCCAGATCGCTCTCTTTCCAGGCCTTGCTTGTCAAAACGGGGGACAAGGGTACCGTCTCCATTAGTTTTTTTTGAAAGGGAGAAAGATCCTCCAATGTCAGAATGGCAAGAGTTCCCTTTGCTCCCTCGCTTTCCTTGTAGCTGTGGATCAAATCGGGAAACACCGCAAAAAAATCTCCGGCTTTTACCGGGTAATTTTTCCCCTCAATTTGTAATACACTTTTTCCCTCTGATAAAAAACCGATTTCCAGGGCATTGTGAAGATGAGGGGCATAGTCCAGCGTATGGAAGGAAAAGATCCGGCTTACCGGACGATCTTGAAAAAAAGGCTTCATAAAAGGCCCCTTTCGCTTTTTTTGGTTGATTCTTATTATACAGGAAGAAAAAGGATTGCGCAAGAGAAGTTGAAAAGCTTGTTTTTTGTGAAAAAATGTTGTTTTTCCGAAGAAGATGTGATAAAATGAAATCTGCTGTAGCCTTTGGCTTTTGCTTTGATTATTTTCAGAATAGAAAGGAGAGGTCTTTTTGGACAACAAGGATCATTTTGTGTTGTTAATGGACCGTCCTCAGGTTTCCGTTACCACCAAGCCAAAATCGAAAAATAAAGGATCTTCCGGAAACGGTAAATCGGGAGAGAAAAAGAAAGTGTGGCCCAGAGTGCTTCTTTGCATCGGCACCTTTCTTGTTTGTGTTTTGATTGCTGCTATTTCCGCTTGCCATGTACTTCTGGGCGGCCCCAGTCCCACCATGCGTGATGCTCTGGTGCTTTCTGCCAAGCAGGCCAGCGCCACCAAATGGCTTCCGGGCCTATTTTTGCCGGAGGAATTGGTGGAACAGATCGTTTCCGGCAGTAAAACGGTAACGTATGATGTGATCTCCATGGAGGATGCCAATACCACACCCGAAGGAGAAGAGGAAGACTTCTGGGCCCAGGCCATTGACGGCATTCGCTTTTTCAATATTACAAAGCCCACCTTCAAGGCTTATCTGTTGATGGTGAAGGACCCCAGCAGAGTATTTGTTGGTGCCTCCAGTGACAATTACCATACCAATCCGGGCGGAAGCCGCATTTTTGATATTGTGGAAAAGTATCAGGCGGTGGCTGCCATCAACGGCGGTGAATTTCCGGATACGGGCGGTGTAGGCACCGGCTCTAACCCCATCGGCATCACCTATTCCCAGGGAAAGCTTGCCTGGTCCGGCCCCACTTATCTGACCTTTATGGGCTTTACCAATGAGAATAAATTGGTGGTTTCGGAGGGGATGACACAAGCCCGCGCCACGGAGCTTGGCATCCGGGACGGTGTTTGCTTCCAGACGGGCAACTGCCTGATCACCAATGACGGAACCAATATGACCATTCACTACTCCGACGGCGATACCGGTCGTGCTCAACGCACCGCCATCGGCCAGAGAGCAGACGGAACGGTTTTACTTCTGGTGACCGACGGAAGAACTGCTTCCAGCATCGGCGCCACCCACAATGAACTGATCAGCTTAATGCTGGAATACGGCGCTGTGGTTGCGGGAAAACTGGACGGCGGAAGCTCTGCTATGATGTATTACCGCAACTACTATGATCTTTACGATTATGACCTTTCCACTTTGGATGAATATCAGAGACAGGGCCTGGTGAACAATTACAAGGCCTTTACCAATCCCCGCAAAATGCCCACTTATTTTCTGGTAGGGGAGGCGAAATAAATGGATCAGAAAGCAAAAAAGAAATTCCCCTTGTTCTGGGTGTTGTATGCCGGTGTGCTTTTGCTCTTTGCCGTGCTGTTGGCTGTTGGCCTGGGAATTTTAAACAAGTATTTGACCTTTTTTGAATCAAGCCAGCCCATCCATCGGGCCGAGGAAGTATTCCAGACCTATTTTAAGGGCGAGGACTATGTTTCTGCCCTGGAAAAGGCCCAGTATCAGCCCGGTGAATTTGAAACCCTGCAGTCGGCTTCCGATCACTTGAAAAGAATGGCAGAGGGAAAGAATCTGACCTACTATGCCACCATCATCACGGAAAACGAAGTGCAGTACAATGTGGTTCTCGTCGATCCGGAAAGCGAAAAAGCTGCGGAGACAAAAGAAACCACGGAAGGAAACAATCCCTCTGTGCAAACCATTCCCTCCACCAAGATCGCCACTCTTGCCTTTGTAAAAAGTCAGACGCCCGGCCAATTCGGTATTCGCGGCTATGAATTTTCCAAGATGGAAATGTTCTTAAAGGCCACGGAATCTGTCCGCGTTACGGCTCCCTCAGGCTATATTCTCACCGTGAACGGAAAAGAGGTTTCCTCGGATCACGTGGTGGAAGAGAAGGCCCATGAGTTTAACGAGTATCTGCCGGAAGGCGTTCCCGGTATTACCCTTCTTACATACGAGGTGGGAGAACTGTTCCAGGAGCCGGTCCTTTCCGTGACCGATCAAAATAAGGCTGTCCTTACTTTGACCCAGGATGAAAAGACCGGGGAATATGTGTCTGGCCTTTCTTATAATGAAGAGTGGAAACAGACCCACTCCCAGCGCATTATGAATGGCATGAAGGAATATGCCAAATATATGCAAAACGATGGTCGGATCGGCTTGGTGTCCCAGTATTTTGATACCAGTAGTATGTTCTATCGGAACATTGCCTATAACCTGTCTCAATTTGTTTGGGATCACAACGGGTATGAATTCCGGGATGAACGGATCGACGATTTTTATGCCTTTGACGAGAATACCTTCTGCTGTCACGTTTCTTTTGACCACGTTTTGAAGCTTCATGGCAGAGAGGACTATGTGGACGTATTGGATATGATCATTTTTGCCAAGAAAAAGGGCAATTCGTTCTATATCTACGATCGCATCGTTCAGTGAGGAGGAAATATGTTTGACGCCATTACCCAGTGGGAGTTGGAGTTTTTACATACTCTTCAGGATCTTGCCACCCCTCTTTGGGACATTGTCTGGACCTTTGTTACCTCCTTTGGGGAATCGGGCATTTTCTGGATCGCTCTTTCTCTTATTCTTATGATTCCGAAAAAGACCCGCAGAGCCGGCTTTTCCATGGGACTTGCTCTTTTGATCGGCTTGATCCTGGGAAACGGCGTTTTGAAAAATGTCGTTGCCCGTCCAAGACCTTATGACGCCGATCCCACCCTTTCCGTTCAACTTGCCTGGGGACATATGTCAACGGATTACTCCTTCCCCTCCGGTCACACCCTGGCTTCCTTTGAAGCACCGGTGGCGCTCCTTTTGCGCCACAAAAAATGGGGCATTGCCTGCCTTGTGCTGGGGATCTTTGTGGCCATTTCCCGGCTTTGCCTGGTGGTGCATTACCCCAGCGATGTGATTGCCGGTGCGGCGCTTGGCACTGCCTTCGCCTTTCTTGCCTCTTACCTTGTGGATTTTTTTTGGAAGCGCTTTGACAAGGCTGGGCAAAAACAGTAAAAATGAAAAAAAGACCAAGGATTCTTCCTTGGTCTTTTTTTGTATCAAAAAACGCGCAAAAATTGTGGTTTAAAATGATTTCAAGCCGCCGGGGACGGGGAAGTCCCAGCAATCTTGCCGAACCGGATTTATGCAAAATTTGTTAGGATGGTTTTTCGTAAGACGGGCCGTCGAGGACGTCGGCCCCTACCAATAACCGAATGAAATTCGAGTGAAAAAATAGATTGTGGTTTGCCGCAAGACGGGAGGCAGCTTGCCTCCCCTACAAAATAGGGAAGAATTCCAATCTTGTGGCAAAAATCCATTCTTTTACATTGCCCGGTTTTCTCACCTAAAACACCGTTTTCATCAAACTCTGTAGGAGGCTATCAGCCTCCCGCCGAATGCTTGCCAAAACAAATTTTGTTTGCCATTGTTTCCGGTTCCACCAAACCCTTGTAGGGGAGGCTATCAGCCTCCCGCCGGATGCTTGCCAAAGCAAATTTTCTTTGCCTTTGTTTCCGTTTTCATCAAACTCTGTAGGGGAGGCTATCAGCCTCCCGCCAAATGCTTGCCAAAGCAAATTTTCTTTGCCTTTGTTTCCGGTTTCGCCAAACCTTGTAGGGGCTGACGTCCTCGACAGCCTGCTCTTTTTGTGACAAAAGAATAAGAAAAGAAAAATGAAAGCACAAAAAAAGACCGAGGGAAAACCTCAGTCTTTTTTGTTATTCTGATTTAGTCGGCTGCCACGGAGGAGTCGAAGTGAAGCAGGGAGTCCAGCTTAGCAAGGGTGGTAACGTAAGCCTTGTAGGTGTTGCGGAACTCACCGTTCTTGGACCAGTTGGAGTAAGAATCGGAGAAGATCTTGCCTCTGTTGTTATAAGTGGTATCGTAAGCCACGTCCAGAAGCTCCATGTAATTATCGGTGCCATAGCGGAGCTGCTCATAGATCGGATCGTAATAAACCTTCCATTCCTCAAAGAGCTTCAGCCACTTTGCCATATTGGGATTGCTCCAATCAAAGCGGAAGCCAAGGAAGGGGTTCATAAAGGAGTTGCGGTTCTTTTCCTGAGACTTGGTGAAGAAGTCAGGATCCATGGTATCGGGAAGGTAACCGATCAGCGCGTTACCGGTCTTGAAGAAGTCCATGGAGTAGGAATCGTCAATGATGGTAATGATATTGCTGTTTTCTTGGGTGCGGGTGTAGTGAACATCCTCGATACCGAAGGTGAGCAGATTGTGCAGCTCAGCGTCGGTGGTCATCAGCTGGAGGATCTCCATGGCTCTTTCCGGCTGTGCGCAGTGCTTGCTGATGCAGAAGAGACCGGTATCCAAAGCGGCTTTGGTATTGAAGTCAGCGCCCTTATAAAGGACGGGGGTATAACCCTTGGCTTCCCAAGCGGCCTTTTCTTCCTCGGTCAATTCCTTTACGGAAACAAAGAAGTTTTCGTTGGTATCGGAAAGGTAACCGGCTTTGCGATATTCAGCCTTGGTAGCACACCAGTCAACAAATGCAGAGCCCTGAGAGCTTTCGGGGTTCAGTGCAGAGTAAGCATTGATACCGGTGAATTTGCCGCCCAGAAGAGTGTCGGTAAAGACACAGATGGTGTGAGCGGAATCCACTTCCTCATAGTAAGCCAGTCCTTCGGGATCCCAATCGCCGTAGATGGGAGCAACACCGGGCTCGTTGGCTACGATCTGAGCATATACATCAGCCAGATCGGTGATAGAGCGGATGGAATCAAACTTTACATTGTACTTTTCAGCCAGGTCGGTTTTCACCAGAAGGAAGGTCTCGTTGGTGGAGATGGCCTGGTTGTTGGGAATACCGAAAATGCCGCCGTTTACGGTAGCAGCAGTCAGATAAGAGGGGAATACATAGTCGTCAATTCTCTTATACTTACCGCCCAGATAGTTTTTGATGTCGAAGAGAAGTCCTTGATCTACGTGGCTGTAATAATCCTTCATGGAGGGTAGGAAGAGAATATCCATCTGAACGTCTTTTACAACGGCCTTATCCTTGCCCTGCTCGATCAGTTCGGCCTGTTCTTCCTTTTCCTTTTCAGCAGCTTCAGCCTCTTCCTTTGCCTGCTGACGCTTCTCCTGCTCATACTTGATCTTTTCTTCCTTGGAGAGAGTGGCAATATAAGCGGCTTCTTCCTTTTCCTTCTTTGCCTTTTCGGCGGCTGCCTGCTTTTCGGCTTCTGCCTGGGCAGCGAACTTATCGTACATATCGTTCAAGCCGGACATATACTCCTCTTCGGTAAAGAAGCGAAGATCGATCGCGGTCTTATACTTTGCAACACAGTAGTTGCTGACCTTTTCTTCCACAGCGGCCAGAGCCTCGTCCGTGGTTTTTTTGTCCTTGATGGCATAAATGGTCAATGCCAGATTGTTTCTCTGAACTTCTTCCTCTGCGTTTTCCTCTTCTTCACCGGTCTCTTTAGTGGGTTCAGAGGAGCAGGCGGTCATGCACAGGGAAAGCACCATCACGATCGCCAACAGAAGACTTAATAGTCTTTTTGTCATGAGATGTAATCCTCCTTGGAATTTTGGGAGCAAACACTTGCGCCAATTACCTATATTTTACACGAAAAGTGCCGGAGTGTCAAGTAAAATGCCCTCCGTCAATATTTCTAAAAAGAACCAAATAAAACTGTATTACTTGCCAAATTTGTAATGAGTCTGTGAAACAAATGTGACAGAAATCTTAATCCAGGTAATCCTTCAGCTTCTTGGCACGGCTGGGGTGGCGGAGCTTGCGCAGTGCCTTGGCCTCAATCTGACGGATTCGTTCACGGGTGATGTTAAATTCCTTGCCTACCTCCTCCAGGGTGCGGCTTCTGCCATCGTCAAAGCCGAAGCGGAGCTTTAACACCTGCATTTCTCTGGGGGTCAAGGTGTGAAGCACCTCGTCCAGATGCTCCCGGAGCATAGCATAGCTTGCGGCCTCTGCGGGTGCGGGTGCGTCATCATCGGGAATGAAGTCGCCCAAGTGGCTGTCTTCCTCCTCGCCGATGGGAGTTTCCAGAGAAACGGGCTCCTGGGCGATCTTCATGGTCTCTCTGACCTTTTCCACGGGAATGTTCATCACCTCGGCAATTTCCTCTGCGCTGGCCTCGTGACCCAATTCCTGGAGAAGCTGACGGGATACGCGCAGAACCTTGTTGATGGTTTCCACCATATGTACGGGGATACGGATGGTTCTGGCCTGGTCTGCAATGGCACGGGTGATGGCCTGGCGGATCCACCAGGTGGCGTAGGTGGAAAACTTAAAGCCCTTGTTATAGTCGAATTTTTCCACTGCCTTCATCAGACCCAGATTTCCTTCCTGGATCAGATCCAGGAAGAACATACCTCTGCCCACATAGCGCTTGGCAATGCTGACCACCAGTCTCAAGTTTGCCTCCACCAGCTTTTGCTTGGCGTTTTCTCTGGCGGCTTCGGTTTCGCCTTCGATCATGATCTGGGCCAGCTGAAGCTCCTCTTCACCGGAAAGAAGAGGCACCTTGCCGATCTCCTTTAAGTACATTCTTACGTGGTCCTCCAGCGCAAGGCCTTCGCCCTGGAGCATCTGCTCCATATCCTGGCTGGTTTCCAGAGTTTCCACTTCCTCCTCAGCCTTCAATTCCTCCAGATCGGGTGCGTCCATAAAGGAGGAAATATCCACGCCGCTGGCTTCCAGAACGTCATAGAGCTTTTCCAGCTGATCGGATTCATACTCCACATCGTCCAGCATGGTCATAATTTCGGAATTGGAAAGGCTGCCTTTTTGCTTGCCCTTTTCAATGATGGCGTCAAAGGCCTTTTTCAGCTTCAGCTCGGGAGACAGCTCTTCCTTTGCGATCTCTTTTTCAGCATTTTTTCTTTTTGTCATGAGATTCATCCTTCCTTGCTTTCTCCGCTTTTAGTTTTTCCAGCCAAGCGGCGGAAAGCGGTTCGTTTTTAATTTCTTTCTTTTTCTGTTCCTCGGCCAAGCGGTCGATCAGTTCCAGAAGAACTGAGGTGGAATTGTTGCCCAGCGCCTCACGCTTTTTCTTCATTCCCTCCAATTCTCCCACCTCCTGGGGGGTGAATTCTTCGTTGAGAGAAGAAAAGGAGAACACTTCTCCCTCTGCTGTTTGCTTCAAAAGGGAGAGGAGCACCTTTCGGCAAAACTCGCAGTTGAAAATGTCGGGGGTCAGCTTTGGGCGGATCTTCTGATCCAGCAGGTATTCCTGACGCAGCAGGAGAATGCCCAGAATATTTTCTTCCTTGGCGGCACTGGAGAGAAATTTTGCTTTGTCCGGATTGATCCGGTTGCCCAATCCCTGAGCCTTTCTTAATTCCTGATTCAAGTGCTCCGTTTGCTCTTTTTTTGCCTCGCGGAATACTTTTTTCTCTGACTGAACCCGGATGATCTCGCCGGGAACGCCGGTAACCTCGGAAATGCGGCTGATATAAAGTTCCCGTTCCACTTGACTGGGAATCTGACTCATCAGTTCAATGCAGTCCTTGATGAAGGCGTTTTTGCCGTCCATGGTATCCAATTCGTGCCGGCTTCTCAGGCTGGAGAACATATATTCAATGGCACCGGGGGCCTCCTTGGCGAATTTTTCGAAGGCACCCTTGCCGAAATTCCGGATGAAATCGTCCGGGTCCTTTACTTCCATGCCGTCCTTTGTTTTTCCGGAAAGGGAAATGACCCGCACCCGAATGCCTGCCTCCTGCAAAAGGCGGATGGCCTTTGCGGTGGCCCGTTTTCCGGCCTCGTCTGCGTCATAGCAAATGCTCACCCGGTCGGTATATCGGGCAAGAAGGCGGCACTGATCCTGAGTCAGCGCAGTGCCAAGAGAAGCCACTGCATTGGAAATACCGTGGGCGTGAAGAGAGACGGCGTCCATATTGCCCTCGCAAAGGATCAATTCCTTTTCGGGACTGTTTTTGGCAATGTTCAGAGCAAAAACCGTGCGGCTTTTTTTGAATACGGGGGTATCGTTGGTATTGAAATACTTCCGGTCGCCCTCTTTCATGGGAGCCACCTGGCGGCCGCTGAAGGCCACCACATTGCCGGAAACGTCGATAATGGGGAACATAGCTCTTCCCCGGAAATAGTCATAGGGCTTTCCGTTTTTTCCGATGCTGCCCAAAAAGGCTTCCTTGATCTCCTCCGGTCGGTATCCTTTCCCGGCCAGATGACGGGAGAGGGCATCCCAGCTGTTGGGAGCGTATCCCAAGCCAAATCGCTTGATGATGGGAAGGGAAAGGCCGCGCTGCAGAAGGTAGTCCAAGCCCTCTTTTCCTTGGGGAGAAAGAAGATAATGATGCCAGAACCTGGCGGCCTCGGCATTCATTTCGTAGTAGCGCTTTTTATCCACCCGTTTTTCATAGCTGTTGGTGACAGGCACGGTCAGGCCGGCACGGTTTGCCAAAAATTCCACTGCGGCCACGTAATCCAAATTTTCCATTTGCCGCACGAAGGTGATCACATCTCCGCCGGCGCCGCAACCGTAACAATAATAATGACTGGGGTTGGAATAGAGGGTGAAGGAGGGGGTCTTTTCATTGTGAAAGGGGCAACAGCAAACCATATTGCTTCCGGCCCGTTTCAGTGTGGTGTACTGGGCAACGATCTCTTCCAAAGGGTTTCGAAGAACCACTTCCTGGATAAAGCTTTCGGGAATTCGCACACAAATGCCTCCTTTCTTTTTCTCTTCTACTCTATATACGCTTCCATTTGAAAATTCACTTTTTTTCGCGAAAAAAATCCTTCTCTCGCCCAATGAAAAAAATGCTTTTGGGGAAAAGGATAAATGTGGAAATGGGTGAAAAGCGGAGTTATCCACAGGTCAAAAGGGACGTTATCCCCAAAAAAACAGCGTATTTCCTTGGTTTTTCCCCACAACACACAGAGTTATCCACAGTTTTTCCGAAGGGAAGCTGTGGATAACTTTTTTGAAAAAATTTATTTTTTGGGGCAAAAAAGAGGGTCCTTCGGCGCCTGGAGAGTGACCCCGTCAAGGTAAAAAAGAGGGGAGTGCTCTTCCGGATGGAAGGTAAGACTTTCTGCCTTCAGCGCCTGATGGGGAAAGTCCGGATCGGAGCGATCCTTTCCGTATTTGGAGTCGCCCACCAAGGGGTGGCCGAAAAAGGCCGCAGTGGCGCGGATCTGATGGGTTCTGCCTGTATGGAGCAAAATTTCTACTAATTCCCGATTTTTTTCTTCGTCAAAAAAGACAGGGTGAAATTCGGTGATGGCAGTGAGGTGATCCGGCAGGGGTCTGGGGGAGACGCTCACCCGGTTTTCTTCCGGATTCTTTTTCAAATATACCGTGACAAGGCTTTCCCGATCCCATTTTCCCAGAATCCAGGCAAGATAGCGCTTTTCCACCCGGCGAAGACGGATCATTTCGTTCATTTCCCGTAGGGCTTCGGCGCATTTGGCGCAGATCACAAGGCCGGAGGTGTTCCGGTCAATTCGGTTACAAAGCGCCGGCGCAAAGGAATGTTCTGATTCCGGACAAAATTCGCCCTTTTGATAAAGGTATGCTTTGATATGATCGATCAGGGTACCGCTTTTCTGGGTCTGGTCGCTGTGACAGGAAAGGCCTGTGGGCTTATGGCACACAAGAAGATTTTGGTCTTCATACACCACCTGCACCTGAGGGGGCAGGCTTTTCCAGGCCTCTTCGCTTTCCGCAAAGAAATCGGGCGCGAGAAACAGCTGAACTGTATCTCCCTCTGCCAGGATCTGTCCCGGCTCGCAGCGCTTTCGGTTTACCTTGATTTTTTTGGTGCGAATGGCTTTATAAAGAAGGGAATGGGGGAGGGATGAGGTGACCTTCAAAACAAATTTATCCACCCTTTGTCCCGCATCGTTCCGGTTGATCTCAAACAGCTTCATTCTTTGTATGCGGTGACGGCATTGATCGTCAGTCCCTTTCCGGAGAAATTAATCTCGTATTCGGTGAGAATGTTATCAGATGCCTCCTCGGAGGCGTGAAGATCCCGGCAAACATCCTCCACCCGCCAGCCGCACTGGGCATAGGATTCCAAGGAAAAATCAAAGAGGAGAACATTGTCCGTTTTTTGACGGATGCAGCCCCCGTCTGCCAGAATCTCCCGGTAAACAGAAAGAAACGAGGGAGAGGTCAGGCGACGCTTGGCGTGCCGCGCCTTGGGCCAGGGATCGGAGAAATTCAAGTAGATCCGATCCACCTCGCCGGGGGCAAAATAGTCGCCAAGCTTGGCGGCATCGGCACAGAGAAACAAGACGTTTTCAAGACCTTCCCGGAATACTTTTTCCACCGCCAGAAGCATAGCCTCGCGGCAGTATTCCACGGCTACAAACAGAGTATCGGGGCGGCGCTTTGCCAATTCCAGAATGAAGGCGCCCTTGCCGCAGCCGATCTCCAGCTCCAAGGTAGCGTTGTCCGAAACCGGTTTTCCTTCTTTGGAAAAAAGGCTTCTCCAGGAGCCCTTGTGTTTCTCCGGATCGGTGATCTGAATGGAGGCACAAGCTGCCAGGCGCTCTTCGGTATGTTTCTTTTTTCTCATTCTCATGGTGTTTTTTCCTTTGTTTGTCCCATCAATTTTCACTTTATTTTACCACCCGACCCTTAAAAATGCAACAAAAACGGCAAAAAAATGAGCCAGGTTGAGAATTTTGAAAAAAGAAAGAAAAAAATGGTGTATTTTGAAAAAAATCAATCAAAATTTGACCTTTTTTGACCTTGACAAATAAGATAAATGGGGTATAATAAAATCAGAAAGTCAAAGAAAGTCAAAGTCGAATTTCGCTTGGAGGAGTCCCATGATCTTATCTCAAAGAATTGCTTATTTATTGGAAGAAATGCTGGAGGAGGCCGGAGGGGAGCTTTCCATTGTGCGCAATGAATTTGCAGAGCGAATGGGATGTGTTCCCAGTCAGATCAACTATGTGATCACCTCTCGCTTTACTCCGGAAAGGGGATATCTGGTGGAAAGCCGTCGGGGAGGCGGAGGATTCATCCGCATCCGGAAGGTGCCCATGAACAAAAACGAATACCTGCTGCGTTTTTACCACGCCATCAAGGATTCCATTGATTTTGAAAGCGCCAGAATGTTTTTGAGTGAATTAATCTCTGCCGGAATCCTGGAGGAACGGGAAGCAAAAATTCTCCTTTCCTCTCTTTCGGACCGAGCGCTTTCCCCGGTGGAACGGGGAGGAAGAGACATTGTCCGCGCCAGCATTTTCCGCCATGCCATTCTGGAAATTTTAGCAGAAAAGGAGAGAGAAAAATGAAAATGATCTTGTGTGAAAGCTGTGGCAAAAATCCTGCTACTGTGCATTATAAGGAAGTGAAAAACGGTGTCAAAAGGGAACTTAACCTTTGCGCTCACTGCGCCGGCAAAATAGGACAGAAGGAGAGCCTTTTTCACGAGGATCTGTTTGGCTCCTTTCCCCTGTTTTCCCAGACCGCATCCTTTCCCGCGGAGCAAATGGAAAAATGCCCTCTTTGCGGTGCCACTCTTTCCTCGGTGAGAAAAAACGGAGTTTTTGGCTGCAGTGCTTGCTACGATGCCTTTTCCGGGAAGCTGGATCTGACCCCTTTTGTGGGGAACGGGTACCGAGCCGGCCGACTTTCGGAAAAAGCCAAGGAGACTTTGCCCAAAAAAGAAAAAATGAAAGAGACAGAGCCGGCTTTGGATCAGATCGCTTCTTTGCGTGAGAAGCTGAAAGCGGCGCTGGAAACTGAAAACTATGAAGAAGCCGCCCGTCTTCGGGATGAGATTCGGGAAAAGGAGGGAAAATAATGTATTGGTATGAGAAAAGAACCGATGGCACCTCCCCGGTGCTTTCCACCCGGGTCCGTTTTGCGCGGAACCTGGAAAATACTCCCTTTCCCGCTCTTTTGACCCGGGAACAAAAAGAGGAGGTCTTCTCCCGGATCAAGAGCGCCTATCAGGAAAAAAAGCCCCTGGCTATTTCCTTTGGGGATGTGGACCAGACGGTGAAGGAGGCGTATGTTCAGACCCGTCTTGCCAGTGCTGCCCTTGCAAAGAAAGGGGGAGGCTGCGGACTTCTTTTGTCGGAGGACGGAGAGGTCAGCCTTATGATCAACGAGGAGGATCATATCCGTCTTCAGGTGATCCAGTCAGGAAAGAAAATTCTCTCTGCCTTTGAAAAGGCGGTGGAATGGGCAAAGCTGGGAGAAGAAAAGCTTCCCCTCGCCTATCGGGACGGCTTGGGATACCTTACCTCTTGTCCTACCAATTTAGGTGCGGCCATGCGCATTTCGGTGATGATCCATCTGCCGGCCATCACCTCCTCCGGCGCCATGCCAAGGCTGATCCAGAATTTAAACAACGCCGGATTTACCGTGAGAGGTGTTTTTGGAGAGGGAAGCCGGGAAAGCGGCAGCATTTACCAGATCTCCAATCAGACCAGCCGGGAAAAAAGTCCTCTGGAGATCGTCAACACCTTTGAAAAGGTGATCGAGCAGGTGGAGGAAATGGAGAAAAAAGGAAAACAGGCAATGCTGGAGCGGGATCGGATCGCCTTGGAGGATCGGGTTTCCCGGGCAGCGGGAACGCTGAAGTTTGCCAAAAAGATGTCCTACGGAGAATTTATTTCCCTGTATTCCCAGGTTCGCTTCGGAAAAGAGGCCGGCCTTGCGGAGGCTCAGGGAATGGAAGAGCTGGACCGCTTGTTTGTGGAATTGATGCCGGCGCCTATGCTGCTTCAGAATATCACCCTTCGGGATGAGGAGCTCCGGGACATTCGCAGAAGTGAGATTTTGCGTGAGAGACTGAACCATAAGGAGGAATGAAATATGCAGGCAAATTTTTCTGAAAATGCCCAAAGAGCGCTGGAAAATGCCCAGAGTGCTGCCAGCGAATTGGGCCATGGATACATTGGCAGTGAGCATTTGCTTTTGGGTTTGATCTTAACCCAGGACAGTGCCGCCGCCGGCATTTTGGAGGAGGGGGGCATCACCTTTGACGCCGCCCGGGAAAAGCTTCTTTCCCTTTCTCCGGCCGGTGATGCGGTGCAGACCGATACGGCTCAAATTACCCCTCGCGCCCAGAGAATCCTGCAGGGGGCCATTTATGAAAGCGCCAAGCACCGGAAGGAAACAGGAACGGAATTTATTCTGCTCGCCCTTGTTTCCGACGGCGATAGCCTTGCGGTGCGGATCCTGCAGCTTCTGGGAGCCTCTCTTCCCGAGCTTTACAAGGCTTGCCGGGAGTATATCCGAGAGTGCGACAAAATGGAAGGCGCCGGGGAAGAAAAGGCTCAGAACAAAAAGGGAAAGAGCGGAGGAAAGCATCTGATGAAATATGGGCACGATCTGACGGAGGATGCCCGAGAAGGAAAACTGGATCCTATCATCGGAAGAGAAGTGGAACTGGAGAGAGTGATCCAGATCCTTTCCCGTCGCACCAAAAACAATCCCTGTCTCATTGGAGAGCCCGGCGTGGGAAAAACCGCCATTGCCGAGGGTCTTGCCCTGAAGATCGCCCAGGGGGATGTGCCGGAGACCCTTGCCGCAAAGCGTGTGGTGACCCTGGATCTGGCGGCAATGGTAGCCGGAAGCAAGTACCGGGGAGAATTTGAAGAAAGAATTAAAAATGTGATTGACGAAGTGATCGAAATGGGGGATGCCATCCTCTTTATCGATGAGATCCATACCATTGTGGGCGCCGGTGCCTCCGAAGGCAGCATGGACGCTTCCAACATTTTAAAGCCGGCACTGGCCAGAGGCTCTCTGCAGGTGATCGGCGCCACCACCCTTTCCGAATACCGCACCATCGAAAAGGATGCGGCGCTGGAAAGAAGATTCCAATCGGTGACGGTGGGTGAGCCCAGCGAAGAGGAGGCTATCCAGATCTTAAAGGGCCTTCGCTCCAAGTATGAGGAGCACCACAAGCTTGCCATCACCGACCAGGCCATTGAAAGCGCCGTTCGTCTTTCCGGACGGTATATTTCCGACCGCTTTTTGCCGGATAAGGCCATCGATCTGGTGGACGAAGCCGCTTCCCGAAAGCGGATCCGCACCCTTTCGCCCTCTCCGGAAGAAAAAGCCATCCAGGCAGAGATTGCCCGTCTGGAGGAAGAAAAAAAGACGGCGGTGGAAGAGGAAGCGTATGAACTGGCCGGAGAAAAGCTGAATCAGATCAAAGAGAAAAAGGATCAGCTGAAACGGGAAAAGGAAAAGCACGCTGGCGCTGTTTGCGGCTCTGTGGGCGAAGAGGACATTGCCCAGATCGTCACCCAGTGGACGGGGATTCCCGTGAACCGTCTTTTGGAGGAGGAGGCCAAAAAACTCTGCGATCTGGAGGAGATCCTGGAAAAAAGAGTGATGGGGCAGAGCGAGGCGGTAACGGCCGTCAGCCGCGCCATTCGCAGAAGTCGCACCGGGCTTGGGGATCCCAAGCGTCCTGCAGGAACCTTTCTTTTCACCGGACCGACAGGCGTGGGTAAGACCGAGCTTTGCCGCGCCATTTCCCAGGTGATGTTCGGCTCGGAGAGTAAAATGATCCGGGTGGATATGTCGGAATTTATGGAAAAGCACTCCGTTTCCAAACTCATCGGCTCGCCGCCTGGTTATGTGGGCTTTGACGATGGGGGACAGCTGACGGAGAAGATCCGGAGAAACCCCTATTCCGTGGTACTCTTTGATGAAATCGAAAAGGCCCATCCGGATGTGTTTAATATTCTGCTCCAGATCCTGGAGGACGGTCATCTGACCGATTCCCACGGCAGAAAGGTGAATTTTAAAAATACCATCATCATTATGACCTCCAACTGCGGTGCCTCCAGCCTTGCTGTGAAAAAGACCATGGGCTTTTCCACCGGAAACGAAGAAGAGGCTCAGGACCGGGACGATGAGGAAAAGATCCGTCAAGCGCTGAAGGAAACCTTCCGTCCGGAATTTTTGAACCGACTGGATGAGATCATTGTGTTCCACCGTCTGGGCAAAAAGCAGATCCAGGCCATCGCGGAAAAAATGCTGGGAGAGGTATCTGCCCGTCTTCTGGAAAACAGCGCCATTTCCCTTGCCTTTTCTCCGGAAGTGGTAGAAAAGCTGGCGGAAGAAGGCTTTGATCCCGTTTACGGTGCCCGTCCCTTGCGCCGGGCCATTCAAAGAAGCGTGGAGGATTCCCTTTCTTCCTATCTTCTCTCCGGCTCGTTCCGAGAGGGAGACCGGGTGAAGGCCATTCTTTCCCCGGAGGGAAAGATCCAATACGAAAAAGAATAAAAAAAAAGCAGCCGAAAGGCTGCTTTTTTCATGCGGTGGTGACGGTTTCCTGCTCTGCGGCTCTCTTTTTTTCTTCTGCTCTTTTCTGCCGGCGCCGCGCTCTTTTTTGCCGGTCCTTGAGGCGCTCCAATTCCTTCAGTCTCTGGTAGCGCTGCAGCTTTTGATCGTAAAAGGCCCGGAGGATGTGGGACATCTCGTAGACCTCTCTTGTGACACCGATCTGCTTTTTTTCGCTTCGGTACAGCCGGAAACGAACCAGGTATTCTTCTCCGCCGGTGCAAGTGGCAAGGGAGAGGTATTTGTTGGCATTTTGAGGAATGATCGTATCGGGAATTACATATTCTTCGCACAAGGGACAGGCAAAGGGCGTGGTAGCAAGCTCTCGCAAGGCTTCTCCCCGATCTGCATAATGCACACCCAATTCCCGAACCTCCAGAGGGTGAGAGGTGATATCTCCCGCCAAAAGCGGATAATCCCGAAGGCCCTCTTCCATGTTCAAATGGCGGCAGATCAGTGCGGTGCTTTTGGCATCGCAAAGGGCATCGTGAGCCTGGAAAGGCTCTTCGTTTAGCATTTCAATGGCATCCTCCAGGGCAAATTGCCGCACCTGACCTGTGATCTGATGAGAAAAGAGAACCTGCAGATCAAAGGAATCCGGCAGCCACTCTTCATCCAGAGAATGAAGGATCAGATTGTCCCGGAGCATGGGAATATCATCCGGACCCCAGGTGAGAAAAACAAAATCCTCTCCGCAAAACTGAGTGAGAATGCGAAAAGCTTCGGGAAAAGGAAGTCCCCGACGCACCGTTTCATTATCCAGTCCCGTGATCTTTGCTACTTTGCGGTGCATCTTCCGATAATACCGGGGACTGACGGTCAACCGCAATTCATCCTTGATGGAAAGGCTCTCATCCATGCGCACGGCGCCGATCTGAACGATCTCGCCCACCAGGTAAACGGGCTTTTTCACCGTTTCGCCGGAAAAGCGCGGCTGATTCCATTCCAGATCCAAAACAACGTAATTCATATAATCCTCTTTATTTTACTGCCCTCTAGTTTAACGGCAACAAAGGAAAAAGTCAAGGGCTGGCAGTTGGCTTGTAAAAAATAGAAAAAAAGGGGATTTCTATTGCTTTTTTTCGAAAAATCCAGTATAAAGGAACAAAGAAGAGGAAAGGATGTGGCACCAATGAAGCGCCATCTGCTTCCGCCTACCGGGAAGTTTTACAAAGCCAACTTGCACTGTCATACCACGGTTTCCGACGGAAATTGGACTCCGGAAAAGGTAAAGGAGGTCTATCTGTCTCAAGGATATTCCATCATAGCCTTTACGGATCACGATGTGCTTCGAGGTCACCCGGAATTGAAGGATGACAGCTTTCTTCCTCTCAACGGTCTTGAAATTGAAATGCAGGCGCCCCAGTCCTTTTGGAATCACAAGCGGAGACCTTGGGTTCACTTTTGCCTGATCGCCAAGGAAGAAGAGAATCTAGTGACTCCTTTTTATCACCGAACCCGTTATATCAAGTATCACGAGAAAGAAAACAGAAGCAAGATCCTGGTGGATGAATCCTTACCGGATTATGAGCGCTTCTGGGATGTGGAAAGCATCAACCGCACCATTGCCATTGCCAAGGAAAAGGGATTTTTTGTCATCTGTAATCACCCGGCCTGGTCCATGGAGGACCCGGCAAGATTGATGCAGTATCAGGGTCTGGATGCCATGGAAATTTGGAATTCCAGCTCTGTGGTCAGTGGCTATCCCGATGATACTCCCATTTTGTATGACGCTGTTTGCCGGTACGGAAATTTTCTTTATCCCATTGCGGCAGATGACAATCACAACCGGGTGGAATTGGATCATAAGAAAAATGTCTCTTGCCTGGGCTGGATCCAGATCAAGGCGGAAAAGCTGGAATACCGCACTGTTACCCGCGCTCTGGAGAAGGGAAATTTCTATGCTTCCACGGGTCCTGAGATCTATGATCTTTGGATGGAGGACGGATCGCTCTTTGTTGCCACTTCTCCTGCCAAGGCAATTTTTGCTGTGCACGCGGGCGGACGCACTCTTCCCTGTTACGGAGAAGACGACCCTGTTACCGGCGCTTCCTTTTCCATCGATCCTGACAGAGGACCGGTTCGTGTAACGGTAAAGGATGACAAGGGATTTGCCGTTACACGTTTCTACGATGTGAGACAATGGGTATAGATCATAATTCGACAGGAGGTTTCTGATGAAAATCAAAACACGCCGAATCACCTGGGATGCGATGCAGAAAATGCCGCCGCTTTCCCACTTAAAACCCGTCAAACCGCATTTTTTGTTCCGGCTTGTGATCCGGATCCTTTCCATTCCGGCTTTGATTGGGGCAAGGTTTTCCTTTACCCGAACCAATATGGAAAAGGCCGGTCCGGGACCTTATTTGATCCTGATGAATCATTCCAGCTTTCTGGATCTGAAAATGGCTTCGAAAATTCTGTTCCCAATGCAGTACGGCATTGTTTCTACCACCGATGCCTTTGTGGGAAAATCCCTTTTGATGCGCTTGATCGGATGCATCCCCACCCAAAAATTTGTCACGGATGTGACCTTGGTGATGGATCTGATCCGTACTGTAAAAAAGAAGAAAATGAGCGTTTTGATGTACCCCGAAGCGGGCTATAGTCTGGACGGAAGAGCCACTACCTTGCCCCGGAAGCTGGGAGGCCTGGTGAAGCGTCTGGGGGTTCCGGTGCTTCTGATCCGCTCCGATGCCGGCGGATTTTTAAGGGATCCGCTTTATAACGGACTTCGCTTGAGAAGGGTGAAGGTCACCGCCGATCTTTCCTGTCTCATCTCCCGGGAGGAAATTCAAACCATGTCGGTTCCGGAACTGGATGCGGTGTTGGATGAAGCCTTTTCCTTTGACCATTTTGCCCAGCAAAAGGAGAAAGGGATCCGGATCAGTGAGCCCTTCCGTGCCACCGGTCTGGAACGGATCCTGTATCGCTGTCCTCACTGCGAAGCAGAAGGAACCATGCGCGGGGAAGGGATTCATCTTACCTGCTCCGCCTGCGGCAAGCAATATGAAATGCTGGAGGACGGAAGCCTTCGCGCCACTCAAGGCGAAACCCGGTTTTCGCACATTCCCCATTGGTTTGATTGGCAAAGAGAGTGTGTGAAAAGGGAATTGGAGGAGAACGAATACCGTTTGAACATTCCGGTAAATGTGGGTGTGATCTGCAACCACAAGGCGCTTTATATGGTGGGAGAGGGCGTGTTGAATCACGACCGATACGGCTTTGCGCTCACCTCCAGTGACAATTCCTTTACCTATCACCAGGATCCGTATTTTTCTTACAGCGTCAATACCGACTTTTTCTTCTATGAAATTGGGGATGTGATCGGAATCGGAAACAAGGAACGGCTTTATTTCTGCTTCCCAAAAGATCATACACCGGTGGCAAAGGTTCGCCTGGCGGCGGAGGAAATGTACCGGATGCCGAAATTGGAAAAAGCAACAGTGGAAACCGAATAAAAGCGCCCTTGAAAAAAAGAAAACCGGTGTGCAGATTTTCTGCACACCGGTTTTTTTACTTGAAGATGCTAAAACGGCTAAGCGGTCACTCCTTTGTTTCGTTTTCACCAGTTTATCATCAGGCTGCTCAAAAGTCAACTCAAAAGAGTTAAACTTTGTAACTCAAAATGGGTAATATGAAAGTGTAGAAAAAGAAAAGGGGTGAAAATGTGAAGAGCGGAGAAGCTGTGAGACTGAGGATTTTGGCACTTTGCGAAGAAAAGAAAATTACCGTTAACCGCTTATCGACTCTTTGCGGAATCACCCAATCTACTTTATCCAATATTATGGGCGGTCGAAACCAAAGCACGACAGTTTCCACTGTGAAAAAGATCTGCGACGGGCTTGAGATCAGTATGGAGGAATTCTTTTCCTCTCCTCTTTTTGACGGTCTGGAACAGGAGATTCAATAGCGAGCGGTCTTGAGCCCGCCAAGAAAAAAGAAAAAAACAGAGGCATTTGCCTCTGTTTTTCTTTTTTACAGATGTTCTAAAACAAAATTCTTCAGACCTTCAAAATAAAATTGAAAGCCGGTGTTGTTGGGATGCAGGGTGCCGTCGCCAAAATACTGGGGATCCTTGGGAACAAAGTCAAAGCCTCTGATGGGAAATACGTTGGGGAGTTCTTCAGCCACTTGGAAAATGGTCTTTTCCACCACATCAAAGGTGCCGATGGGCTTGGGTCTTTCCCAGATCTTGCGCCAGATGGGAGTGATGGCGATGATCTTGGTATCGGGATAGGATTGGGAAAGGTTCCGGTAAAATCCGTGGCACGCAGCTTCAAAGGTCGCTCTTTTCCGTCTGTTCCAGTCGTTGGAGCCGTAAGATGCAAGGATCAGATCCGGGCGGAAGTCTTCCCGCGTTTCGGCAAGCCCAGGCACAAAGATCTCGCCCCCAATGGCCTTGTTGTATTCTTCATAGCCGATCTCGTCTGCCAGACGGGTGGTATATTTACATAAGGGGTGCAAGGCATCGTAGCCTTGGGTGATGGAATCACCGAAGCAAAGGAGTTTTTTCTCTCTCTTTACCGGGATCACCTTTGCCCCATCGTCAAGGGAAAGCTC
Organism: Eubacteriales bacterium; assembly: GCA_045541915.1. GTDB lineage: Bacteria > Bacillota > Clostridia > Oscillospirales > SIG627 > RGIG5579. The sequence continues at coordinate 111,136 of JAZQJZ010000007.1, read as the reverse complement.
CCACAAAGCGACCTTGCAGTTCCAAGGCAGATACAGGCAAACTTCCTTTTCTCCCTGGCCCAGGTCAAAGGTCTTTTTTTCGGGCATATGAGGAAGCACAACCTTGGCATAACGGCTGGGAAGACACAGGCGGTCAAAGTTATTCAAGCTGCCTGAAAGGCGTCCGTTGACGGTCAGGTCAAAGGAAAAATAAGAACGCGCGCAGGTGGCGGAAGGTGTCGCGCCTAAGGTGAGGCGGGCGCTGTCCGTCCGAAAACGGAGCTTTATGCCGGAGGTGGAAAAGGTGTTTTGATAAAAGCTGGCTTTATAACCCCGGTAAAAATCCTCTTGCTCTTGCGTAAAGCGAAAAAAGTGAACCCCGTCCTTTTCTTCCGTTATGCGCACTGCGCCGCAAGTGATGCTTTTTATGGCTTCAAAATCAAGCTTCATTCCGTATCCTCCCGTAAATTTTCTGTTTGTGCTGCGTATTATAACACAAAAGAGAGAAGATCGCAACCCATCTCGTGATTCGCTTTTTCTTTTGCCCCTGAAAATCGGCTCCGAACGGAAGGAAAGCGAGAAAAGCGAAGAGGGAATCGTGAAGAAGTAAGAAGAAAAAATCCCGCTCACTTACGTGAACGGGATTTTTTTGTCATTCGTGTCCGAAAAAGAACTGGTCGAAAACCGAGGATTTCTAAAAAACTTCAACTAACAACATTCGATGTAGGATGTAAGGCTTTGATGAAAATTATTTATTATAAAGCGAAACAAGATGTTTTCCGACAGAGACTGCAAATCGCATTACTTCCGGGAACAGCTCGTCAGGAAACTTATCAAGGAACTTAATGATTTCGAAAGTCAAGTCACCGGTATATCCCGCCTTTTTCAACGAATGCATAATTGCTTCCCAGTTCAGCTTTCCTGTATAAGGCAAAATATGCCTATCATCAAGATAATCATTATCCTGTACATGCAAAGATTTTAAAATCCTCGGATTAACACCTTCAATAAATTTTTCTGGTTCATATCCGGTCAGTGCTGCATGCCCAATATCCACGCATGCTACAATCCATGGCGAATTGATTTTTTCAACAATACTGTTTAATTCTGCAGGACTCCCCAGTTTGCCTATTAACCTTTTTCTTTTTATATCCCTGCTGAACAGATTTTCCACTGCAACATGTATACCAAATTGTTCACAGTACGGGATAAAGCTTTTATAATATTCAATATTATATTTCTCAAAATCAACACCATCGGGAACCGTTATGGAATGAACAACTATATTTTCTGCGCCAAGAATTGATGCTGATTCCAAAGCATGTATCATCCACAGATACTTTTCTTCAAAAATATTATGCTCTAAACCATATTTGAGTGAAAAAGGCGCATGTGCCTGATTACAAGCTATTCCAACTTTATCAAGGTGAACTCTTAACTTTTCTGCATATTCTTTATAACCATCACCTAAAACTTCTTCACATTCTTTGTCATAATAATATGAATAATCTATCGCATCAAAGCCTGCAGCCTTTGATATTTCTATAGCCCTAAAATCCCCAAACCTTTGTGCCAGTGTGTATAATTCCACAGATAATTTCACTTTTAAACACTCCCTTTTTTATACCGTTTAATATGTAATACTTTTTTCTCTTACATCACATTTTAATTCGAGTAACTCTGAAAAATCATAAATATAATAGTCCGAAACACTTTTTATATCTTTTATATAATCTTTGGAGGATGAATCGTATATACCACATACCTTCATTCCTGATGATTTTGCCGTTTTATCAGCATTGCAGTTATCATCAAGAAATAATATTTCGTTGATAGGTTTCGCTATTTTCAGGGCTGCCATTTTATAAATTTCCACATCTGATTTTGTTGTTCCAAAATCATCACAAGACCATATATTTGTAAAAATATCAAATATTCCTAATCTCTTCAAACATACATCAAGCACCGAATGAGGACTTGCAGTTAAAATATGAAGATTCGCACCCTCTTGTTTTAACTTTTTGAGTGTTGCAACAACATTTGCTTTTGCCGGAATATTATGTGCATACTCATCATAGGCATATTTTTTCATCATTGCAACCATTTCTTCTTCGGATAACGGAACCCCCAACTCCCTAAAATATTTGGCAGTTCCGGCATACCCTAAAGGGGTAATGATTTTTACAATATCATCTTCATATTTTATGTTGTTTTCATCAAGAATTCTCAACATAACATTAATGAATGTTGGCATAGAATCCACTAACGTGCCATCAAAATCAAACAAATAGTCATTATACATGTGAATTTCTTTTGCTAACTCTTTATTTCTAACATAACTATCTTCAAATAATGCTTCCATAAAATCACCACCTTGGGTATATTATAGCATATAATTGCACGAAGTCAACGTCGTTGGGCGTAAGCCCACATCATTTGTACGAAGCACAACACTGTTTGCCGTAAGGCAACCTTGTTTTGTGTCCGTTAATGCGGAATGAAGCATTTGCTTCGCAAATATGAAGCACAAGGCTTCGCCTTGTATGAAGCATTGCGCCGATAGCGCAACATGAAGCAAAGCGCACGCGAACTTTCAATGTTCCCGCAGGGAACGCTTCATAGCCGTAGGCGACTTCATGTTTCATGCACCACAAGGTGCGCTTCATTTCCAAAAATAAAAGCAGGTCGATTGACCTGCTTTTATTTTTGGAGGTGCCACCCAGATTTGAACTGGGGAATAACGGTTTTGCAGACCGTGGCCTTACCACTTGGCTATGGCACCATATTCAGTTGCGGGAATCATTATAGCAAAGGAAATGGCTTTTGTCAAGCAAAAGTTTTGCGAAAAATAAAGGTTTTTTCTTGACTTTTATTATTATATATGATACATTACTTTGGAAAAGGCATTGAAACACTCTTTCAATGAAGCGTCGTCTTCGTCCTTTCGCGGACGGAGACTTTTTTCACGATTAACAAGAGGAGGTTTTCCATGATTTACGAAAAGGTAAATTCAGATATGAATTTTGTCCAGCGCGAGAAAAAAGTGGGCGAATTCTGGAAGGAAAACAAGATTTTCGAAAAAAGCATCCAGACCCGAAAGGAAGGGGAGCCATATGTATTTTATGACGGACCTCCCACGGCCAACGGCAAGCCTCATATCGGTCACGTTCTCACTCGTGTCATCAAGGATATGATCCCCCGTTACCGTACCATGAAGGGTTATATGGTTCCCAGAAAGGCCGGATGGGATACCCACGGTCTTCCGGTGGAATTGGAAGTGGAAAAGCTTCTGGGGCTGGACGGTAAAGAGCAGATCGAGCAGTATGGTCTGGATCCGTTTATTCAGAAGTGCAAGGAAAGCGTCTGGAAGTATAAGGGAATGTGGGAGGATTTCTCCGGCACCGTTGGCTTCTGGGCTGATATGGATGACCCCTACGTTACCTATCACAATGACTTTATCGAATCTGAGTGGTGGGCGCTGAAGGAGATCTATGAAAAGGGCCTTCTTTACAAGGGCTTTAAGATCGTTCCTTACTGCCCCCGTTGCGGAACCCCTCTTTCCTCTCACGAGGTTGCTCAGGGGTATAAATCCGTAAAAGAAAAAAGTGCTGTTGTGCGCTTTTCCGTGATTGGCGAGGACGCGTACTTCTTGGCTTGGACCACCACCCCCTGGACTCTGCCCTCCAATGTGGCGCTCTGTGTGAACCCCAAGGAGGAATATTGCAAGGTAAAGGCGGCGGACGGCAAGGTTTATTATCTGGCCAAAAAGCTCCTGGATGCGGTGCTCTCTCCTTTGGCAGAAGAAGGAAAGAGTGCTTGGGAGGTGCTGGAGACCTTTGAGGGCGCGGCCCTGGAAGGAAAAGAATACCAGCCTCTTTATGAAGTTGCAGGAGAGCTTGCCAAAAAGCAGGGCAAAAAAGGACACTATATTGTGTGCGACGGATATGTTACCATGTCCGACGGTACCGGTATTGTTCACATTGCACCGGCCTTTGGTGAAGATGACGCCCGGGTAGGAAGAAAGTACGATCTTCCTTTTGTTCAGCTGGTGGATGGCAAGGGCTGTATGACTGAGAGCACTCCCTTTGCAGGACTTTTTGTGAAGGATGCGGATCCGGAAGTGCTCCGGGACCTTTCCTCCAGAGGATTGCTTTTTGACGCACCTAAGTTTGAGCACGATTATCCCTTCTGCTGGCGGTGCGATACCCCCCTTATTTATTATGCAAGAGAATCCTGGTTTATTCGTATGACCGATGTGCGCGACCGTTTGATCGCCAACAACAATACCATCAACTGGATTCCGGAGAGCATCGGTAAGGGCAGATTCGGCGACTGGCTGGAAAATGTGCAGGATTGGGGTATTTCCCGTAACCGTTACTGGGGCACTCCCTTGAACATCTGGGAATGTGAATGTGGCCATCACCACGCCATCGGCTCCATCGCAGAGCTTCGTTCCCTCAGTAAGAATTGCCCTGAGGACATTGAACTGCACCGTCCTTATATTGATGCGGTCACCTTCCCCTGTCCCCATTGCGGCAAGGAAATGCACCGTGTGCCTGAGGTGATCGACTGCTGGTTTGACTCCGGTGCGATGCCCTTTGCTCAGCACCACTATCCCTTTGAAAACAAGGATCTGTTTGAGGCTCAGTTCCCGGCAGACTTTATTTCCGAGGCAGTGGACCAGACCCGTGGTTGGTTCTATTCTCTCCTTGCCATTTCCACCTTGATCTTTGACAAGGCTCCTTATAAAAACGTTATCGTTTTAGGTCACGTGCAGGATGAAAATGGCCAGAAAATGAGTAAATCCAAGGGCAATGCAGTGGATCCCTTTGACGCTCTGGAAACCTACGGTGCCGATGCCATTCGTTGGTATTTCTATACCAACTCCGCTCCCTGGCTTCCCAACCGCTTCCACGGAAAGGCAGTGGTAGAGGGACAGAGAAAGTTTATGGGCACCCTTTGGAACACCTACGCGTTCTACGTGCTCTATGCCAATATTGACGAGTTTGATCCCACCAAGTTTGCACTGGAATATGAAAAGCTTTCCGTGATGGATAAGTGGCTCCTTTCCAAGCTCAACTCCACCGTTTTGAGTGTGGATGAAAATCTGGAGAACTACCGGATCCCCGAAGCGTGCAGAGCACTGCAGAGCTTTGTGGACGATCTTTCCAACTGGTATGTACGCCGCGGCAGAGAACGCTTTTGGGTCAGCGGTATGCCCCAGGATAAGATCAACGCTTATATGACCCTTTACACCGCCCTTGTAACGGTGGCAAAGACCGCCGCTCCCATGATCCCCTTTATGGCAGAGGATATTTACCGCAACCTGGTTTGCTCGGTGGATCCCAACGCAGAAGAATCGGTTCATCTTTGCTCCTTCCCCGAAGTAAGGGAGGATTGGATCCAGCCGGATCTGGAAGATGAAATGGACGAGGTTTTGCGCATTGTGGTCAGCGGAAGAGCGGCCCGTGCCGGCAGCGGCAGAAAGAACCGCCAGCCTCTGGCAAAAATGTTCGTCAAGTGCGAGACTGCACTGAACGAGGATTGCACTGCCATTGTGAAGGAAGAATTGAATGTGAAGGAAGTTCTGTTCACTGACAAGGTGGATGAATTCCTGTCCTATTCCTTCAAGCCTCAGCTGAAGACCTGCGGACCGAAATTTGGAAAGCAGCTGGGAGAATTGAAGGCGGCGCTTCAGAATATTGACGGCGCCAAGGCCAAGAAGGAATTGGATGCCGACGGATCTCTTGCTCTTGATCTCCCCTCCGGCAGAGTGGTGCTGGAGCCGGAAGATCTCTTGATCCAGAATGAGCAGAAGGAAGGCTTCTTTGCCGTTTCCGATGCTGACCTGGTGGTGGTTTTGGATACAGCGCTGACGGAAGAATTGATCACCGAAGGCTTTGTGCGAGAGATCATCAGCAAGGTGCAGACCATGCGTAAGGAAGCAGATTTCAATGTGACCGATCGCATCGAGATTGGAATTTCCGGTAACGGTAAGCTCCTTTCCCTTGCCAGGGAAAACGAAGCGGAAATCTGCGAAGACACCCTCGCCCTCTCCCTTTCCGAGACCCTTTCGGAAACGGCCAAGGAGTGGGACATCAACGGTGAAAAAGTAACCTTGTCTGTCAAGGTTGTAAAATAGGAAAGGAACAAACAATGGGAATTTTAGAACAATTTTTAAAGCTATTTGAGAATTTTCAGTATCTGCAGTGGAACCAGCTGGCTATGTGGGCCATTGGTGGCTTGCTGATCTTCCTTGCCATCAAAAAAGAAATGGAGCCCACGCTCCTTCTGCCGATGGGCTTGGGTGCCATTCTGGTGAACCTGCCCATCAACCCCGCTGAAGCCGATGAAGGCATTAACGGCGTGTTGAACCACCTGTTTAATATGGGTATGACCCACGAAAGCTTTGAGCTTTTCCCCTTGCTTTTGTTTATCGGTATCGGCGCGATGATCGACTTCGGTCCCGTGCTTTCCAATCCGAAGTTGATGATCTTCGGCGCTGCCGCTCAGTTCGGTATCTTCTTTACCCTGTGCCTGGGTCTCCTGGTTGGCTTTGATCTGAACGATGCCGCCTCCGCTGCCATCATCGGCGCAGCTGACGGCCCCACCTCCATTGTGGTTGCACAGACCTTGAAGTCCAAATATATGGGCGCAATCATGGTGGCCGCTTATTCTTATATGGCTCTCGTTCCTGTGGTGCAGCCCCCCATCATCAAGCTTTGCACCACCAGAAAAGAGCGTATGATCCGTATGAACAATGCCGGCACAAAGCCCGTTTCCAAGCTCACCAAGATCCTGTTCCCCATTGTGGTAACCATCATCGTTGGTCTGTTTGCTCCCGGCTCTGTTGCGCTGGTTGGCTTTTTGATGTTCGGTAACCTGCTCCGTGAGTGCGGCGTTCTGGATTCTCTGTCCGAAACCGCCCAGAAGGTGCTGGCAAACCTGATCACCATCGTTTTGGGTATTTCCGTTGCTTCCCAGATGACCGCAGATAAGTTCTTGACCTGGGAAACCATTTTGATCCTGGGCCTGGGCCTTGCCGCTTTCGTGTTCGACACTGTCGGCGGTGTAATGCTGGCAAAATTCATGAACCTCTTCCTGCCCCAGGGCAAGAAGATCAATCCCATGATCGGCGCGGCCGGTATCTCCGCATTCCCCATGTCCGGCCGTGTGGTCCATAAGATGGGTCTGGCAGAGGATCCCCAGAACTTCCTTTTGATGCACTCCATCGGTGTTAACGTTTCCGGTCAGGTGGCATCTGTTATCGCCGGCGGTATCATTCTTGCAATGGTGCAAGGCTGAGAATAGGAGGATCGAAAAATGAATATCATCAATCAATTTTTAGTAGCCAATATCCAAACCAATCTGACTAACATCCTGTCCCACGGCCTTCCCATTATGGTGGCCGGAATGTTGGGCATTTTCGTAGTCATCGGTATTATTATCCTGGTGATCTCCCTTTTGGGAAGCATCAAGACCGACGGCAATTTTTCCAAAGGTTTGAAGGCTTTGTTTGGCAAGAAAGACTGATTAAAATAATAGAATATAAAAAAGGGGAGATTTCTCCCCTTTTTTGTAAAAATCAACAAAGGGAGCCGAATTGTGATCAAAAGAATCTTGACTCTTTCTTTGTGTTTCCTGTTTGTTACAGCTTTGTTTCTCACCTTACGCTCATCCGGCGTTCGATCGATGGCGGATTCCGATTCGGTGGATGTTTTCTCGCCCACTTTGAATCCGGGGATCGATCCTGGCCGGGAACTGGAACCCAATGAACCCACTGCGTCGTTACCCATTACGGCAAGACCCAAGGTGGAAATAAGTCCGGACGGTGTTTGCCGGGTGATCGAAGTGCCTAAAATCAAACAGGGTCTCTCGTTTCCCACCGGGTGCGAATCCGTATCGGCGGTGATGATGCTGAATTTCTGGGGCAAAACGATCAGCGTGGACGAGTTTGTGGATGAATATCTGCCAAAGAGCAATGCCTTTGAACTTAGAAACGGACTTTTGTATGGTCCGGATCCTTACGAGGTTTTCGTCGGAAGTCCCCGAAATCCCACTTCCTTTGGCTGTATGGCGCCGGTGATTAAAAAGGCGATGGAAGCCTATTTGGATGAGGAATATACCGTTCGGGATCTCACCGGCAAGGATCTGGATTTCATTTGCCGGAAGTATATCAACCATGGAATTCCTGTTATGGTTTGGGCGACTATGAATATGCGTGATTCCAAGCCGGGTATTTCCTGGTATCTGGAAAACGGCGAGTTTTTCCAGTGGCCCAACGACGAGCATTGCATGGTTTTGGTAGGATACGATGAAAATTCCTATTATTTTCACGATCCTCTGAAAGGCGAAGAGGTTTTGTTTGCCAAAAGCCGCGTTCAGTCCTGCTTTGCCCAACTGGGAAGCCAAGCTCTTGCCATTACCCGATAAAGAAAAAAGAAGTCAGCTGTGCTGACTTCTTTTTTTATCAGAAAGAGGATCCCAGATCCAGGGAATAATTCAAAAGGGAGGCGTTTTGCACTGCCTTGTCACCGAACCGGCTTCGCAGTGCATCGCAGGCGCTGTCCAAAACCTCGTTCCGTAAATCCTTCTGATCGCTGAAAAGAGAAAGCTGAAGCCCGGCGGAGCGATCCGTCAGATCAATGGCACGCACGGAAAGGGCACGCAAGGGCTCCCGGAATAAATAGCGCTCCCGAAAAAGGGAAAAGGCCGCCCTGGCCAGGGTCATGGTGCAATCGCTCTCCTCCGGCAGGCGCTTTTGCAGGGTCTTGGTGAAAAAATGCCGGTCTCGACATTCAATGGCAATGCCCCGCGCCAGCTTTTTGTGAAAGCGAAGGTGCTTGCCGATCTCGTGGCAAAGAGCCAGTATCAAGGTCCAAACCTCCTCTTCGGTCTCCAGATCCCGAGGTGTGGTAATCCCCCGGCCCAAGCTTTTCATGGGCAAGGGCCGGTCAAAGGGTGTCACAGGGGAAATGTCCTCTCCCCGTGCGCTCCGCTTCATCTGTTCGCCCACTTTTCCGAATTTCATTTGCAAAAAGCGGTCATCTGCCACCGCCAGCTTTCCGATGGTATCAATGCCGAAAAAGTGCAAGGTTGCCGCCGCCTTGGGCCCCACAAAAAGGAGCATTTCCACCGGAAGTGGCCAAACCGTTTCCCGGAACCCTTCGGAGGAGATCACCGTGGTGGCGTCCGGCTTTTTCAGATCACTCCCCAGTTTGGCAAACACCTTGTTGAAGGAAACTCCCACCGATACCGTCAGCCCCAATTCCTTCCGGATCCGGCTTCGGATCTGGCCGCCGATCTTCCTCCCGTCTCCGAATGCCAAGCGGGAGGCGGTCACGTCCAGCCAACATTCGTCCATTCCAAAGGGCTCCACCAGATCGGTGTATTCGCAGTAAATGCTCTGCGCCAGACGGGAATATTTTGCATAACGGTCAAAATGCGGCGGCACCGTGATCAGCTCCGGGCACTTTTCCTGGGCTTGCCAAATGGCATCCCCGGTCTTTACCCCAAATCGTTTTGCCTCCTCGCTTTTGGCTAGAACAATGCCGCGGCGCAATTCTCTTTCCCCGCACACCGCAATGGGCTTCCCCTTTAAGGTATCATCGTAAAGCCGCTCCACCGAAGCGTAAAAATTATTCATATCGCAGTGCAAAATACTCCGTTCCATTCTTTTTCTCCTTGACAAACCTCGTTCGTATTGATATAATAAATGCGAACAATCTTTCGTAATTCTAGAATACACGAAATATTGTTCGTTGTCAATGGTAAAATAATGAAATTTTGTTCGTAAAGCGAGGTAGAATATGAATTTTGCGGAAAAATTGAAAAAAGCCAGGAAGGCAGCGCGCCTTTCCCAAAGCGCCCTGGCGGAGCGCGCCGGCATTAGCCTGCGCACCTTGCAGAATTATGAAATGGGCAAGCGCTACCCCTCCAGCATTGAGATCACTCTGCGCTTGGCCGGCGCCTTGGGGATTCCGGCGGAAAAGCTCCTTTCAGTAGGGGAGGAGAGCATCATTTCCGCTCCCACTGCCGATGCCAAGGCCCAGCTTCAGGAATTGGTCCGCGCCGTTTCGGGCCTGTTTTCCGGCGGTGAAATTGGGGAAGAGGATCGGGATGCCGCCATGGAAGCCATCATTGCCGCCTACTGGGCTGCCAAAAAGGAAAGCCGCAAGGTAGGCGTGAAAGGCGATCGGGAGCAAAATTGAGCGAGATCCGGCGAATTTCCCGGCTCTGTATCTCCTTGGCGGAAAAGTACGGAACCCGAAATCCCTTTGAATTGGCGGATGCCATGGGGATCCGAGTGGTCTCCTGCCCGGATTTTCAGAAGCTGGAGGGAATGTATAAGGTAATTTTGGGGGAGAGGTTTGTTTTCCTCAATGGCAATCTGCGCCGCCGCCGTGCCGGCGAGGTTTTGGCCCACGAATTGGGGCATGATGTGCTCCATCGGGAAATGGGGGAGCATAGCATCGTCCAGGATCATTTTCTGGTGGATATGACCTTAAAGCCCGAGTATGAAGCCAATCTTTTTGCCGCGGAGCTTCTGGTATCCCAGGAAAAGCTCGTCCTTTTAATGAAAAGCGGCGCCACTCTGGAGGAGGCGGCAAAAAAACTGAAGGTGCACCCGGTCCTGGTGGAGTTAAAACTGCGCATTTTGGAAGAAACCGGTCGCGCATCGCTGGAAAATGAGGGTGAAAACGGCAAAATAACGGTATTTTGAAATGAAAAAATGGAAATCTCTTGCAATGACTCCGCTTTTGTGGTAAAATTTTTTCAACAATTTATGAGTACGAAAGGAATCAAAGAAGTATGAAAATCTTGGTAATCAACGCAGGTTCTTCTTCTGTGAAGTATCAGTTGATCGATATGGAAAACGATCAGCTCCTGGCAAAGGGTCTTTGCGACAGAATCGGCATCCAGGGCGGCAATTTCAAGCATCAGATCCCCGGCAAGGATGCATATAAGACCGAAATTGATATGAAAAATCACGGCGAGGCCATTTCCCTTGTGGTAAAGACCCTCACCGATCCCGAGTTGGGTGTCATCAGCAATCTTTCTGAAATCGGCGCAGTGGGCCACCGCGTGCTCCACGGCGGCGAGAAGTTCTCCGGCTCCGTTCTGATCAATGAAAAGGTCATCGAAGCCATCGAAGAGTGCTGCGAGCTTGGCCCGCTTCACAATCCCCATAACCTCACCGGCATCCGCGCTTGCGAAGAAATTATGCCCGGTGTTCCCCAGGTTGCCGTGTTTGATACCGGTTTCCACCAGACCATGCCCAAGCACGCTTATCTTTACCCCCTGCCCTATGAGTACTATGAAAAGTATAAGATCCGCCGTTACGGCTTCCACGGTACTTCTCACCGCTATGTATCTCTCCGCGCCGCAGAGCTTCTGGGCAAGAAGCCGGAGGAGATCAATGTGGTCACCTGCCACCTGGGCAACGGTTCCTCCATTGCCGCAGTGGAAAAGGGCAAGTGCCTGGATACCACCATGGGCACCACCCCTCTGGAAGGCATTATGATGGGTACCCGTTGCGGTTCCATTGACCCTGCCATCGTTCCCCTTTTGATGAAAAAGGAAAATCTCACCCCTGATCAGATCGATACCATTATGAACAAGAAGTCCGGTATCCTGGGTATCACCCAGAAGACCTCTGACAACCGTGATATCGAAAACGGTGCCAAGGCCGGCGATGAAAGATGCATGCTGGTAGAGGCTATGCTCAATCACCAGCTCACCAAGTACGTGGGTGCCTTCTCCGCTGCCATGGGCGGTGTAGATGCCGTTGTCTTCACCGGCGGTATCGGTGAAAACAACCCCCATTACAGAGAATATGTTGGCGAAAAGCTCCGCTTTATGGGCGCCGAGATCGATAAAGAGTTGAACAATGCCACCAAATTCGGCAAGGAAGCAGATGTTTCCACTGCATCCTCCAAGATCCGCCTTTTGGTTATCCCCACCAACGAGGAACTTATGATCGCAAAGGATACCTACGAGCTCTGCAAATAAAAGTTAAAAAAAGAAAAGCCGGCAGTTTTGACTGCCGGCTTTTTTGTGCCGTTTCGGGCTGGTTTCATTTTCCTCGCAGGGGAAGGGGTCCTTGCGCAAAATTCGCACATCACCACGGATAGAATCCCTTCGTGTAGGGGCCGACGTCCCCGACGGCCCACCAGATCCGCGCCAATCTGCTTTATTCCGCCATTCCACGTAGGGGAGGCAATCTGCCTCCCGCAAAATATGCACAATGCCGGTTCATTCATCCCCTTGGGAGAAGAAACAATCCTCTTCCCATTTGATGGGGTTTTCATAAATGTATTTTGCAATTTTTTCGTAATCCTCGCGGTCTCGGATCACGTGATCGTGAAAGGATCGCTGCCAGATATTTTTTCCGTATTCCTTGTTACAAAACCGTTTGAATGTTGATACGAAACACGAAACAATTGAATGTTGCTTTGTAGGGGCCGACGTCCCCGACGGCCCGTTTTCCAATACAATCAATATAAAATGAATGTGATTTGGCATAATAACGTATTGCGCAATTTCGATGTTATGATAAAACCCATTCATTTCATTAATGTGTTTATCGGCAATTTTTCCATAATTTGACAAATGGATGTTTTGCGGGGCGTCGAGGACGTCGCCCCCTACAGAAATGTGGGATAGTATCTTTTTTCGGTCCTTGGTACAAACAGTGATAAAATACGCGCCTTCGGTGGAATAATCAAAATCCTCCAGGCGATTTCGTTTTCTTTTTGGCAATTCGTTTTCCATTCTTTCACCTCTTTTCATATTCTACCACGTTTCCTAAAATGGATCAATCCGATCTGATTCCACGGGTTTATTTGCCTTGTAGGAGGAGGGACACATTGCGCAAAATTCGCACAATGCCGGTTTATTCATCGCCTTGGGTGGGGGGTGGTGCGGCGGCGCTGGTTGGCTTTTGCAATTTGTTTATTTATAATAAATAGGAAGAAAATCGGAATTTTTGGGTTAAAAACGGAAAATGAGACCTTTTGTCAAAGAAAAAAACGCCCCCTTGTGAGAATCACCAAAAAAGAGAAAAAACTTTGTATATAATTTTATCTTTGTGCACTTGACTTTCCGGTATTGACTTTGTATAATAAAGATGTGTATCGGTATCGGTATCCCTATCCCCAAAACCGTCCGTTCGGATCCGGTGAAAGGGCTTGGAAAAAGAGCCGACACCGAAATAGAATTTACTTTTAGGAGGAAAAACTATGCACAGTAAGAAACTGCTTTCTGTACTGCTCGCTCTGACCTTGGTGTGCGCCTGCGTTGTAGGCATGCTCGTGGTCAATGCCAGTGCCAGTGCAGAAACCAAAACCTTGACAGTCCAAGCTGACGGCGATACGGATGAAAATCCCGACACCTTCGCTTCTCTGTCCGGCGCTCTTGCAGAGATTACTCAGTATAATAATACTTGGGCAGACGAAGCAAAAGTGACCATTACCATTGCGGAGGGCGCAGGCGCTCAGACCGTTTCCGTTGATAACAACGGCATTCTGTTCGGCCTTCCTACCCAGTTCCGCGAAAATGGTACCAGACTTCCCATCGAAATCATTGGTGGAGAACTCACCTTTGGCGATTTCACCGGCAATGTTGCCAGCGCCAATAACGTTCTCTTCCAGGGCATGACCTTTGCTTTCGGTAAATCTGAGATCGATTTCTATGCCGGTTCCGGTATGGTAGAATTCTCCAGCGTTGATCTTGGTGCTACCAACGGTGCTGACTGCGTGGCAGACTTCTTCGGTGATAACTTCACCGCCGCTGCTTTTGCCGGCTGGGCTGCTCCTGCTGAAGGAGAACTCATCGAAACCGGTATCATCTTCAGCGGCGAGATGGATTATGGCCTGGCAGTAACGGCTGAAAGTGGGGCTAATAGTGCCACCGCCGGTAGACTTTTTGCTGCTGGCTGGACCGAAACCGCATGGGTTGGCGCCACTGCAAACGATGCCATCACCGCCGCCGATACCAGTGTTTCCTTCATCACCAATGGAACCTGGACGGATGACTCTGATGGAACCATCGAGGCAGCTGAGTGCAGCGTAACCATCGGTCATGTTCTTGGCCGTGGCTACAAAGCAAAGAGCCCTGTTGCCGAGGTGAATGTTTCTCTTACCAACACGGCTGTGACCGGTTACACCTTGGGCGCTCGTGGCGAGAGTTCTTCAGCGGCAAACGCCAATCACGCCAATTTTGGCAACATGGATCTGAATCTGACTTTGAATGGCGGTTATTATGCCTACAGAATTCAGGGTATTCAGAATGTAACCATGACCGGTGATTTCAACATCACTGTAACGGACGGCTTCCTCAAAGGCGTCCAGTTGCGTGCTGATAACGGCAGCAACACCATCTATGGTAAAGCAGTTCTTACCGTGAATGGAAAACCCGTTCTGAATAATAGCTCCGGTACAGTTCATAACGTTGGTATCAGCGGCGTTTTCTCTGCAACTGAAGTGAATGAGAACCATATCTATGCTGATATGTCAGCGGGTGCAGCATCTCAATTTGTCGCAAGCCGCGGTGCTTCCAAGGGCCCTGTGGAAAACTATGTTTATGCAGGCGCGAATCTTAAGAATTTTTACGGCCTTGGCGGTACCACAAACATGGCCCAGACCTATCCCGTCACCAACACCATCTATGAAGGTGCCACGATTACCAATTTCTACGGTGCAGGTTCCTCCTCCACTGGTACTCTCGCAGAAGTAAATAATGTATTTGCTTGCGACGGAACCGGCGAAATTGGAACCTTCAACCTTTCCAGAGGTTCAGCTGTAACCACGCTGAAGAATGACTACGCTGCAAACTGGGCAGGTGCTTTCTATACCTTGCCGACCGGTGTTTCCAATCTGCACACCGTCATTCGCGGTACTTACGATGCTGATAAATACCTTGCCAGCATTCCCGCAGAATATGAGCTGAATGGCCTTACCACCGAAATCTTTTCTGATATTACAGTTGAAGGAGACGGTGAATTCACCGTTTATGCTGCAGATACTACCTTCACTGCTGATCATATTACCAATATTATTCGCGGTGATATTACCGGTAAATTTGTTGGCAACAGAAAGGGATGCAAATCTGTAACCAATATTATCGGCCTTGCTGAGGGTCAAGAAGGCTCCATTACTCTTACAGGTAACTTTGCTGCGCTGGGTGCTACTGTTAATAATGGCACTGATACTGCGGTGAGAACCGAATTCAAAGGAACTCCTACGATTGCTGACGGCAAAGTTACTGGCTCTAATGTTGTTTTGAATGGACAATTCACCGGAAGTGGTGCTACTGTTGCCGGTAACGTTGAGGTAGTTCTCGACGGTGTCAAGATCGGTAATACCGGTAGCAGCGCAGGTTGCTACGGAACCTCCAGCAAAAAAGTTATGGGCGATGCTACGACAACCATTACCGATTCTTATGTAAACTCTAGATATTATGCAAGCCACTCAGAAATCACCGGCGATGTAAATCTGACCGTTCAAGGCGCTTCTAACTTTGCGGGACGTATTTGGGGATCCGGTCAGAGTAATGTTGGTGGAACGACAACAACAATCGTTCAGGCCTATGAGGGTCGAGTTCCCACGATCGGTACCTTCTACGGTTCTTACTCTACCACCGGAAAAGTGGTCAATAAGTTCTATGCGGGCGATATCGGCGTTTTGTATGGAATGCACAACAATGACGCTCCCATTGAAAACTATATTTATGGTGGTGACATTGCTACATTTTGCGGCTACAATGGTGAATCAACCCTCGTCCCTGAAAGCATCAACAACTACATCTACGGCGGTAACATCACCGAGTTCTACGGTGGTGCCCGTAATAATAACAAAGCTGCCGATCCTGCACCTACTGTAACGGTTACCAACCACCTTTGCAAGGATCCTGCATCCGCCGAAGAAGGCTCTGCTACCCTTAACATTGGAACCTTCTATGGCGGTGCCCATACCAATGGTCAGGGATATAAGTATGACATTACCAACAACATTACCAATGTCATTCTGAACGGCACCGAGTTCTACGGCGGTTCCAAAGCAGGTGTTGATGTGAAGATCACCAATAACATTGACGGTTTGACCTTCAACCAGACGACCGATCCGGATACTGGCGATGAAGTTACAACCGAAACTACCGTGAAACACGGTAACTTCCGCGGCACCGGCGTGATTGCTCTTACCGCAGAAGCCACCGAAGATGGAGAGGGCAATCCCATCTACGCTCTTACCAATAATATTACAAACTCCAACTTCAACGTAATTTATTACGGCTTGAACAGTGTTAAAGGCAATGTGGGTAATGTGAAGTCTGAGATTTCCAATACCAACTTTAATTACAACGGCTCGTCGGCTGATGGTCAAAGTGGTTATTCTATCTTCGTTCTCGGTCGTGCAGCTTACTTGACCGGTGATGTAGTGAATACCATGACGAATTGCTACGTGGCGGGCAACTATGACGTGACCAGAGACGGCGAATTCACCGGTGACATTGTTACCACCGTTAACAGCTGCGAATTTAACGGCACCTTCTGGGGCAGCCGCAGCGAAATTACCGGTAACCACGTTATTTACTTTAACGGTGGTTACACCGGCCATGAATTTGTTGCTTTAGGCACCAAAGGCGGTACGGGATCTGTTACGGTTTACGTTGATAAGTATGGCGATGAAATTCCGGTATTCTCCACGAGAAAAGCAAGCCAGGTCGGCCTTGCCGGAAGCCATATTAACGGTACCCAGGAGGCTGAGATCAACGTCTATATTAAGGCTGGTACCTTTAACAAGCCCATTTGGGAAGGCACCAAGAGAGACCATGCCTTAGATTATGACTATATCAATATCTATCTGATTGGCGACATTACCCTTCTCGATTCCGCAATTGATGAAGACAGCGGCCGCGGATCCTTCCTCACCGGCGTTCCCACTTCTGTGACTGATGTTCTGGATGAGAACAAAGTAACCGAAGTTGGCGATGTGAGAATCTACTCCGCAAATCAAGACGGCTGGACCATCGACAAGACCTATGTTACCTTCCTGACCGAGGATGGCGTTGATAAGGTGGTTCCTGTTACTCCTGGCATCAACGGCGTTTACCTGAAGAAGGCAGATTCCACCGTTACCGTTGGCGAAGAAAATGAAGTTGACGTGATCACTTACACCGGCGCTTCTATGAACTTCAGCGTTGTAATGGATGTGGATGCCAGAATCATTCTCAACGTTTGGATCTCCGAAACTGATTACGAAACTTACGCTGCTTCTCGCAACGAGATCATCGTAGATGGCGAAAAGAAGATCGGCGCACTGAAGTTCACTCTCACCATGGATTTGAGCGATGACGGCTCCAACCTTTATGTGCTTGGCACCGGCGTGATTAATGAAAATTCCGTGGCAGACGGCGGCTATTACAAGTTCCAAATGAAGGCAGTGGCTCCCGATCACTTCGATAAGGCTGTTACCTTTGCCGGAAGCGCATTCTGCAACGAGCTCACCATCTTCGAGATCTGCGATCTCGGTCTTGACCAGAACTCTGAAGGAGATGCGGCTAATCTCTTTAAGGCCATTTACAACTACGGCGCATCCGTTTGTGCCGGTGTGGAGAAGAAGTATGATTTTGCAGCTGACTTTGTGAAGCACGATGCTGCTGATCCTCAGTTCTATTCCGCAAACGGTCTCGGCCTGAAGTTCAACACTGTGTCCATGCTGATGGGCGATGCAGTTGGTATTCGCTTCTCCGGTACCATTACCGATGCAAGCTTGGCAGATAAGATCTCCCTCTATGCAAAGGTTGATGGCGCTTGGAACGAACTTGCTGATTACTATTACACTGTAAATGTTGAAGGCACCGATATCACGGTTGATTTCTATGTCAGCCTTGAGAATCCCAATGAAAACCTGTTTGTTGGTATTTACATCGACGGCAACGTTGCTGACGAGTATACCGGCATTCTCGGCACCTGTGCTGCTGAAACCTATACCAGCATCAAGGGTCTGACCGAGTATGTACAAAACGAATACGCTGATTCGGACGATGCAGCTGAAAAAGCAAAAGTAGATGCTCTGGCTGAACTGGTTCAGGCTTGTGTCAACTATCAGGCAGCATAATTTTGGAGGTGAAGAAAGATGAAAAAAGAATATATTTCACCTCTTGCAGAGGTCATTCGTTTTGAGACAGAAGATGTTCTTGGCACTGTGCTTTCCAATACCGGTGACGGCTTTGGAAGCGGCACCAATACCGAAGGCTCCGGCAATACGTCCGGCGGTTCCGTCGATATCGGCACCAACAACGATCGTCTGAATCCCTAATTCAAAAAAATCACATTTCTGTGGCACCGGATTTCCGGTGCCACAGTTTTTTGTGCACCGAGGGAGCGTATTTTATCACTGTTTGTACCAAAGATCGAAAAAAGATATTGTCCCACATTTCTGTAGGGGAGGCAACCTGCCTCCCGCAAAGACCAGTGGAATTTCTGAATTTAACAAATGTTGGAGAAAGCGTAAAGAATGGAATTAAGAACATTTCAGAAAAATATCCAAATGTGATTTTAGATCAATACGTTATTATGCCGAACCATATTCATTTAATTTTAATGATATTGGAACCCGAAAGCGGGAGGCAGATTGCCTCCCCTACCATATCAACCATAATCGGACATATGAAACGATTTGTGTCAAAATCCATCGGTCAATCCATCTGGCAGCGATCCTTTCACGATCACGTGATCCGAGACCGCGAGGATTACGAAAAAATTGCAAAATACATTTATGAAAACCCCATCAAATGGGAAGAGGATTGTTTCTTCTCCCAAGGGGATGAATGAACCGGCATTGCGCGAATTTTGCGGGAGGCAGATTGCCTCCCCTACGTGGAATGGCGGAATAAAGCAGATTGGCGCGGATCTGGTGGGCCGTCGGGGACGTCGGCCCCTACACGAAGGGATTCTATCCGTGGTGATGTGCATATTTTGCGTAAGGACCCCTTTCCCTACAAGGCAAATCAACCCGCGGAATCAGATCGGATTGATCCATTTTAGGAAACGTGATAAAATATCATAAAGACGTGAAAAATGGAAAACGAATTGCCAAAAAGGAAACGAAATCGCCTGGAGGATTTTGATTATTCCACCGAGGGCGCGTTTTTTCTCCGTTTGTACCAAAGACCGAAAAAAGATATTATCACACCTTTCTGTAGGGGGCGACGTCCTCGACGCCCCGCAAAACATCCATTTGTTGAATTTTAGGAAAAATTGCCAATAAAAACATCAATGAAATGAATGGGTTTTATCATAACATCGAAATTGCGCAATACGTTATTATGCCGAACCATATTCATTTAATTTTAATGATATTGGACCCCGAAATCGGGAGGCAGATTGCCTCCCCTACGTGGAATGGCGGAATAAAGCAGATTGGCGCGGATCTGGTGGGCCGTCGGGGACGTCGGCCCCTACACGAAGGAATTCTATCCGTGGTGATGTGCATATTTTGCGTAAGGACCCCTTCCCCTACAAGGCAAATCAACCCGCGGAATCAGATCGGATTGATCCATTTTAGGAAACGTGATAAAATATCATAAAGACGTGAAAAAAGGGAAAACGAATTGCCAAAAAGGAAACGAAATCGCCTGGAGGATTTTGATTATTCCACCGAAGGAACGTATTTCATCACTGTTTGTACCAAAGACCGAAAAAAGATATTGCCCCACATTTCTGTAGGGGAGGCAACCTGCCTCCCGCAAAGACCAGAGGAATTTCTGAATTTGACAACCGTTTTAGAGAAAACAAAAAAATACCCGGGAAGCCAAAGGGCTTACCCGGGTAATGCTTTCTTATTTTGAGAAATTTATCTCTGCTGCTGGAGGGTGAATTCCACCATTTCAGCGGTTTCTTCGGGGGTGAACTTACGAAGGGTATTGATCACTTCGCCGCCGTTGAACTTTCTTTCCTCGGGGGTGATGCACTCGGTGGTACCCATAACGGTTACGTTCAGCTGTCTGCGACGGGCGCGAACGTGGTCCCAGTCGATGAAGTAAATGTGAGCGAATTCGCCGCCGTCAAGAACGCCGTCCTTGATGGTCATGGTCTCGCTTCTGCCAAAGAAAACAGAGCGGAGGTGACCGTCGGTGTTATAGGAGGTGTAGTTGCCGGGTTCCTTTACGTATCTGCCGAACTGAGCGTGGATGGGGCCGGGATGACGGTACTGGCCTTCTTCAGCAAAGTCGGGAATGAGCTTTCTCATAATGTCCAAAAGGTCGTGCTGGAGAAATTCCAGGTCGAAGGAGTCGATATCGTGGGAGCACTCCTGAACCATAACAGAGCAGGTGGTGTGGTGAGAAGCGATGCAGCAGGTACCGGATTTGACACCGGAAGCGGCAACGATCTCCATGATCTCCTTGGAGACATCGTGGAAGGTGGGGATCCAACCTCTGGACTGGAGCTCCAGTTCTTTTTGATATACTTTAAATTCCATTTCATTATCCTCCTGAAAATAAATTTTAAACGATTTTATTTTTGTCTTGCGTCCCAGGCTTCTCTGACGGCGCGGATCATATCATCCACCATCTGATAGCGCTCCTGGGCAGTGGGAAGACCGACAATGCCGGAAGAAGAACCGGTGGCATCGGCTCCGGCGAAGATGTTGCGGTAAACGTCGTCATAGCACTTGATGCCGGCGCCCTGGAGCACCAGGATTGCGGGATTTACGTCTTTTACAGCGCGAGTGGAAGCCTCGACGTACTCCTTATCGCTGGCTTTTCCGGTTCCGATCAATTCAGTGGGCTCGGCCACAATGATATCGGGATTTAAGTGGGCAATGGCAGCTGCCTCTGCGCAGGAATCGGCACAAACGATGGTGGCAAGGCCGACCTCTTCGGCACGCTTGATGGCGCTTTTCAATTCTGCTACGGTGATGCTCTTTTCGCAGTGGTTCAGCATAACACCTTCAGCGCCGGCGGCCACCAGGCTTTCGGGTAGAATATCAGCCAGGCCTCTGCCGGGCTTTAAGGAATCCATATGAGGTGCGAAAACGTGGAGCTTTTCGGTGGCTTCCTTCACTCTGCGAAGCTCCACGATGGGAGTGGTGAAAATGATATCCACATTGTATTTTTTGCTGGCCTGGTCTGCTACCTTGGCAAGTTCCAAAACGTCATCGCCCCAGAGATAGTTTTTGGGACCGATTTCAAAGAAGGGTGCTTTGATTTTCAAATTTTGGATCATGTGATTTCTCCTTTGCTTTATTTTTGGTTCAGTCTTTCACCCACGGCTCCGCCGGGATGAATGAGTGCGAACTGCTCGTTTACATAGCCGGTTTCTTCGATCAGCGCGGTCTGCAGGGCATCGAACACGGCGCTGAGGGCTACAAAGCTGGAGGTGGACTGGGAATTGTATTTATCCGTCTCCTTTTCCACGCGCATGGGAAGCACAATGTCTGCACCCAAGGCCAGGGGAGAGTCCATCTTCTCCGTTACGGAAATGACGGTGGCACCTTTGGTTTTGGCAATGTTCATAATGGGAATGAGTTCGGCTGTCTTGCCTCCGCGAGAGGCCAGGACCATGACGTCGCCCTTCTGAATAAAGCCCATGGCGCCGTGAACTGCTTCGGCTGGGGAAACGAATCTTGCCGGGCGTTCGATGCAGCAAAGGGAATGGGCAAAATGGGTGCAGCAGATGCCGGAATGACCGCAGCCGGCGGTTCCGATGCGCTCTGCCTTGGCAAGGACCTGAACGGCCTTATCAAAGGCGTCCCAATCCATCACCTCTCTTGCTCTGCGGATCTCTTCCGCTTCCAGTAAAAAGGCATTCTGGGCGGCTTTTTTTGCTTCGGGTTTCAACGTCTTATACCTCGTTTTCTTTTTGTGATTTATTTCTCGGAAATTTTGTTTTCCGGGTCGTTCAGCATGGCATCCAGTTTTTTATACTGGCGATAAGCGGCGGTGTAATCGGTACCGCTGGGGGAATAGGTCTTTTTGGTGGCGATGATCTTGGCGCAGGCGCTTTCCACGCTTTCATAAACGCCACAGCCAACGCCGGCCAGAATAGCAGTTCCCAGGCACGCGGATTCCTTCTCCTTCAAGGTGGAAAGCTTCAGTCCGGTGACGTCTGCTTTGATCTGGGCCCAAAGGGGGCTTGCGGCGCCGCCGCCGGTGATCCGGATCTCGTCGCATTTGGCGCCGATCACCTCCAGGTCGTCCTTCAAGGTGAAGGCCACTGCTTCCAGAATGGCACGGGCAAAATGACCCTTTCCGTGGGCCAGGGTCATGCCCCAGAAGGAGCCTCTGGCATCGGGGTTATAAACGGGCATGGTAGAGCCGCAAAGGTGAGGGAGCATGGTAAGGCCCTCTGCACCGGGACCGGCCTTCTCTGCCAGTTCATCCAATTCCTTGAAGGAAAGGGATTCGGCGAAATTGTTACGGAACCATTTCAGTGCCATGCCGGCCGTGGAAGACCAGAGCAGGGAAACGAATTTCCCGGGGATGGCGTGAAGGTGACAGGGGATTTTGGATTTGGGATCAAAGGTGGGGATGCGATCGGTGACCACGCAAATGGCCATAATGGTGCCGGTCATTTCACTGACGATGTTTTCATCCACCACACCGACGCCCACTGCACCGGCGATCTGATCCAATGCACCGGAAACCACGGTGGCCTTTCCAAAGGTGCCCACTTTGGTGGCAGAGGGAACGATCTTCGGCAGCATTTCGCGGGGAACGCCGATATATTGAAGCATTTCATCCCACCAATCCAGCTTTGTAATATCCAGATAGATGGAGGAGGACTGAATGGTGGGCTCGGTGACAAATTCACCGGTAAGGGCCCAAAGGAGCCAGTCTTCCAGCAAAAATACTTTTTTGGTCTTTTTCCAAACCTCGGGCAAATTCCGCTTCACCCAAAGAAGCTTGCATCCGGGCCAACCGCCGGTGGTTTCCGGCTGACCGGTGATGTTATAAATCTTTTCCTGACCGAAATGAGCGGCGATCTCCTCTGCTTCCTTTGTGGCACGGTTATCCAGCCAGACAATGGCGGGCATGGTGGGATTTCCATCTTCATCGGTGAGGATCATAGTTTCCCCTTGGGTATCCACACAAATAGCATCAATGGGAGCTGTTTTTTCAATTTCTGCAATGGCTTTTTTGGCGATGCGGATATACTCGTTTGCATCGAACTCCACCAGGTCTCCCCGAGTGTCGAGGGTATAATCAAGATTGGTTTCGGCAAGGCAGCATCCTCCCTCGTCAAACAAAACGGCTTTCAGAGAAGTGGTGCCAACGTCAAGACCCAGTAAATTCATAATCAAACTCCTTGCAGTACGGAAGTGAAGCGAATGGTTAAAACGGTTTTTTCACTCTTTATGATTCTACCACAAATAGGAAAGGTAGTCAACCGAGAAACGGAAAAACAAAAGGCGAAAAAACCTCTTTTTTAAGCAAAAATTCTGTTTTTTTAACAGTTTCTGTGAAAAGAAAAGCCTTTTATCATTCCCCTTTGGCTTTTTGCTTTTCGGTTGACGAAACCGTCTTTTTTCGGTATAATAAAAAGGTATTGTAAGGATCACGAACCGAAGAGGGAGAAAAACGTTTATGGCGGCAGAAGCAAGAAAAAAATCAGCAGAATATAACGATCAAAGCATCCAGAGTCTCAAGGGTGCCGATCGCGTGCGCAAACGTCCCGGTGTTATTTTCGGATCCGACGGATTGGACGGGTGCGCCCATTCCTTCTTTGAAATCCTCTCTAACTCCATTGACGAGGCGAGAGCCGGCTATGGGGATGTGATCAATGTTTCCGTCACCCGGGATCATGTGATCACAGTAGAAGATTTTGGACGGGGTATTCCCTTGGATTGGAATGAAAAAGAGGGAAGATTTAACTGGGAATTGATCTTTTGTGAGTTGTATGCCGGCGGTAAATACGACAACGCCAAGGGCGGTGCTTATCAGTATTCGCTGGGTCTGAACGGACTTGGCGCCTGCGCCACTCAGTATAGCTCTGAATTTATGGAAGTGGAAGTGTTCTCCCACAATACCCGTTATCGCATCAATTTTAAAAAGGGAAATGTGGATGGAGAGCTGACCAAGGAACCCTACAATCGCCGCCGCACCGGTACGGTGATCACCTGGAAGCCGGATCTGGAGGTATTTACGGAGATTGGGATCCCGGAGGAGTATTTTGTGGATTCTATGCGTCGCCAGGCAGTGGTAAACGGTGGGCTGACACTGAATCTCCGCTACCAGGGGGCAGACGGAGTCTGGTCCGAGCATTCCTTCCTTTATAAAGAGGGCATTTTGGATTATGTCCGGGAAATGGCCGAAATCAATGAAAACAATGAAATGGTGACCACCGAGGGAAAGGTGGGAACCCTGACTGTTCCCGAATTCTGGCAGGGCGAAAAGCGCGGCAAGGATCGGGAAGATAAAAGCGAATATGACGTTCGCATGGAAGTGGCCTTTTGCTTCTCTGCCAAACGGCAGAAATTGGAGTATTATCACAACTCCAGCTGGCTGGAGCACGGCGGAAGTCCTGAGAAGGCAGTCAAATCCAGTTTTCTTCGGGCCATTGACGGATATTTGAGAAACGGCGGAAAGTACAATAAGAATGAGCAGAAGATCAGTTTCCAGGATGTGGAGGACTGCTTGATTCTGGTCACCAACTGCTTTTCCAACGTGGCCTCCTTTTCCGATCAGACCAAAAAAGAAGTGACGAATAAATTCATTGCAGAAGCGATGATCCAGTTTTTCGATGAGAAGCTGGAAATTTACTTTGCGGAGAACCCGGCTGATGCCGATCGCATTGCCGCCCAGGTTCTCATCAATAAGCGAAGCCGGGAGAGTGCAGAAAGCGCTCGGGTGAACATCAAAAAGAAGCTTTCCGGCACGCTGGATGTGACCAATCGCATTGAGAAATTTGCCAACTGCCGTTCCAAGGACAAGGAGGTACGGGAACTTTATATTGTGGAGGGCGACTCGGCTCTTGCCAGCTGTAAATTGGGAAGAGATGCGGAATTTCAGGCGATCATTCCCGTTCGGGGAAAGACCCTGAACTGCCTTAAGTGCGGATACGACCGAATCTTCAAGAGTGAGATCATTGTGGATCTTCTCCGGATCATTGGGTGCGGTGTGGAGATCGGCAAGGGACACAAGGACCTGGCCCAGTTTAATTATGACAATCTCAAGTGGAACAAGATCATCATCTGTACCGATGCCGACGAGGATGGCTTCCAGATCCGAACGCTGATCCTGACCATGTTCTATCGGCTTTTGCCTACACTCATTGAAAAGGGAAGGATCTTCATTGCCGAATCCCCCTTGTATGAGATCAGCTGCAAGGATGACATTATGTTCGCCTATGACGAAAAGGAAAAAAACAAGATCCTGGAAAAGCTGGAGGGCAAGAAATACAAGGTGCAGCGCTCCAAGGGTCTGGGCGAAAACGAGCCGGATATGATGAGAAAGACCACCATGGATCCCGCCACGCGCCGACTCATCCGGATCATGCCGGAGGATGAGGCGGTCACCCGCGAAATGTTCGAGATCCTTCTGGGCGATGACCTGGAGGGCAGGAAGCGGTACATTTCCGAGAACGGTCATTTGTATATCGATCTGGCGGACGCCCACTGATGGAGCGGTATCGGACGGTTTGCGGCTTTGCGGAAAGTCGCTTTGTGGAAAAGAAAAGTGAATTCATCGGCAGGGTAAAGCCCTGTCAAACTTGGGAAGAAGCCCAGGCGTTTGTGGAGGAATCAAGGAGGATCGATCCGGATGCCAGGCATCACGTTTCGGCCTTTATCAATCGGGAAGGGTCGGTTCAACGCTTTGATGACGATGGGGAACCCAAGGGAACCGGTGGGATCCCAATGCTGGAAGTTCTGAAAAAGGAAGAGGTTACCGGCCTTTGCGTGGTAGTGACCCGATATTTCGGCGGAATTCTTTTGGGTGCAGGCGGCCTTGCCAGAGCTTATGCCAGAGGGGCGCGGGATGCGGTGCGCGCAGCAGGAATCTGCCAATTTTCCAAGGTTTATATTACCAAGGTACGGATTCCCTATCCGCTTTTTTCCAAGGTGGAATTTGAGCTGAATGCCCGTTCCTATCGCGTTATGGGAAAGGAATTCGGAGAGGAAGTGGAGCTTTCCCTCCTGACTTCCCAAAAGGAAAAAGAGGAATTGGAAGTGCTTCTTTCAGATCTTTCAGGCGGTAAAATTATTTTAAAAACAGTAGGTGAGACATTTGCAGAAGACAGGGACGCGCTTTGAGATTGGCTCTTACATCCTGGAAGTGGATGTAGAGGAAAACCGAAAACAGTACAGTGCGATCCCCCCATACAGCGGAAACGATGTGGGGGCAAACTTCTTTCGGTATCTGTTGTCAAAGGCTGAAAAGGAAGCTCTTTTGTTCCTGGGCGAATTGGGCATTGATCCGTCAAAGCTGTTTTTGGCCAGACCCATTACAGAGCCGGATGAAAATGGCCAGGTTCTGTTTCTTTGCTCCGCGCGTCTTTGCGGAACTCTCCTTCGAGGAGGGAATACGCAGCCCAGAAGAAGCGAGGAAAAAGCAGGGATTAGTATGGTCTTTGTTTCGGACAGAAGACAGTTTCACCAGGGGCTTTGTCCTTTTCCTGATCCGGAATTGGAAATGCGCTTTGTGATCTCTCTTCCCTTTGACGAAACTTTTTTCAAACAGTTCTAAAGAAAAAAAGAAAGCAGAAATTTCTGCTTTCTTTTTATTTTCAGTGTTTGGGTCGATGGGATTTTTTCTTGTGAAGAATGCGGGTGATCTTCATAGCCGGAATACAAAGAGCAACGATGAAGATCAATAGGATCAGAAGGGTTAAAAAAGTTTCGTCGGTCTGGAAAATTTTTGAAACAGAACCCCAGGCGCTTTCCGCCCCCTTCTGAATTTGGGATTTGGTGGTGATTGGAACTCCGTCCCAGGACAGGACAAGGGGATAGGAGCCTTCCGCTTCTTCGCCGTTGAACATCAATTTCGCTTCACCCACTACGGCTCCGTCTTTGACCTTATCCGGCAAAATCGCCTCGGGAAGTAAAACGAAGTATCCGGGAGTTTCGCCTTTTCGGGACAAAACCCGAATCTCTTCTCCTGCCAGAACAGGGAGAGACACCTCACCGTCGGTAACGGGAATCTGGCCGATCTGGGCACCCTTTTCCAAAACGGTCTGGATCTGGAAGTGCTCGTAAGCGTAGGAGATGAGAGTGTGGGTCTCAATATAAGACATATTGCCGGAATAGTTCCGGTTGGTATCCATATTGGCACCCAGCAGCACCGAAACATAAGAAATGCCGTCTTTTGTGCTATAGGTAGCAAGGCAGCGTCCGGCTTGATCGGTAAATCCTGATTTTCCGCCCACAAAAGCATCCAAATAATAGTCATTTTTCTCGGAGTAAATATTGACGGTGTGATTTAGCTGCCTTTCACCTCGTTGGCCGGTGGCCGGAATGGTGTATTTCCGGGTGGAGATAATCTCCAGAAAGGTTTCATTCTTGATAGCCTCTGCCATAAAAAGTGCCACATCCCGGGGAGAGGAGTAGTGGTTGGTAGAATGTAGCCCGTGGGCATTTTCGAAATGGGTGTTTTCCAGGCCGATCTTGTGGGCACGCTGGTTCATCATTTCGATGAAATTTTCGACGTTCCGGTTTCCAAAGTGATAGGCCAGAAGCTCTGCCACATCGCAGAACGAATTGATCATCAGACCCAAAAGAAGGTCATAAACAGTAAAGGTTTCCCCGTTCATCAGGCTCATATGAACACCACCGTCTTCGATGATATATCGGAACAGGGACGTGTCCTCCACTGTAATGAAGGTGTTTTTGGGATCGGGACAGTTCTCCAGTACCACCAAAGCCGTCATGATTTTGGTGGTAGAGGCGGGGAACATTCTGGAATCCTGTGCTTTTTCATAAATGGCAGTGTCGGTTTCCAGATTGAAAACATAAGCTCCTTGGGAATCCAGCACCAGATCGTAAATGGCATCCTTCTCCGCTTTTGCCGAGAAGGAGAGGGGGAAAAGCAAGGTCAGAGCCAGAATAAGAGAAAGAAATTTTTTCATAACCGTTCCTATTTTTTATAAATCTCGATTCAGCATAAAGTCGCACCAAGCAGAAAGCAAGCTCTTGGCTGGGGAATCCTGCAAAACAGCAAGGCACCGAGCGGCTTTGTCCAGGTGCTTTTTGGCAATCTCTTTTGTCTTTTCCACACCGCCGCAACGCAAAAGAATTTCTCTAGCCCGAAGAATTTCTTCTTCATTTTTGGATCTGCCCACCACCTGGCGCAAGAAGGCTTGCTCTTGTGGCGAGGCATTTTGATAGGCGGAAAGCAAAAGCAAGGTGGGTTTTCCTTCGCGAATGTCACTGCCGATGGGCTTTCCCAGCTTTTCCTGGGTGCTGGTAATGCCCAAAATATCATCCTGAAGCTGAAAGGCAATGCCGCAATTCTCTGCAAACAGGGCCAGAGTCTTCACGCTGGGATCCTCTGTATTGGTATTCCCGGCACCGATCAGAGCGCCGGAAAGAGCGCTGATGGCAAACAGAGCGCCGGTTTTGCCGGCCATCATATCCACAATCTCCTCCCGGGTGAGGCGCCAGAAGCCATCGGCCCCGTAAAGAAGGCCGTTTTTGGTATCCACGGTTTCTCCGCTGATGAGCCGAGGGCCGTATTCCCCTTCCAAAAGGGAAATGATCTTTAAGGTCACCTCCGGCGGAACAAATCCTGTATCCGAAAGATGGGAAAGGTAGGAAATAGAGGCGCTGTGAAGGGCGTCGCCTGCCAGAAGAGCGGCATCGAAGCCGTATTCCTGGGCGACTTCTTTCTCGGTTTGAGAAAGAAACTGATCCTGGATCAGCTTGTGCACGGCGCTTTTTCCGCGACGGGTATCGTCGTGGTCGATCATATCATCGTGAACCAAGGTCCAGTTGTGATAAAGCTCCAGGGCCAAGGCACAGGGAATGGCTTCATCTTCTGCCAGTTTTCCGCCCAAAATGCCGGCACAAAGACGGCAGATGGCCGGACGCAAGCGCTTTCCGCCGCGTTCGAAATAAACGAAGGTTCCTTCCATTAGCTCTGCCGGGGTCAAGGCAAAGGGAGGATTCTCCTTGTAGTAGGAAAGGATCTTATCGCCGGTCTCTTTTAAATAAGAAAGGAGAGCCTGGTTCATCGTGCCACCAGAAAATCAATGAAATCCAGCACCATTTTTCTCTGACCCATAGAGAGGGACTGGAATTTTTCATTCAAGAGATCGCCGGAACGGCCGGCTGCACCGGAGGGCTTTTTCTCTTCATTTTCTTCTCCCACTCCGGAGCAGAACATCAGATCCTCCAGGGTGATGCCGCCTGCGGCATTTTGCGCGATCTTGGTCATTAATTTCTTTCGGGGAGAATTTTCCTGTTGCTCCAGCGCCAGCTTTCTCATCTGAATATAGCTGATATCGCAATCCATTGCGAATTGCCGCCAGGAGCGGTCTCCCTTTGCTTTCTCCAGTAAAATGGAGAAGATTCGTTTGTTGAAGTGCATTCGTTTGCCTCGTTTATACCATAAATTTTCTTCATTATACCAAGAAAATCACCTGCCTTGCAAGGAAAAATCGGAAGTTTTGTGAATAAAATTGAAATTTATTTTTTATTGTTTAACAATAACATCGTATAAAAAATAATTTGTGAAAATAGAAAATATGTAATAAAAACTAAAAAGTGGTTGAATTCCAATATAATTTTAATATCGATTATAATTTTAATTTTTCATTTTGTTGAAAATACATAAATTGTTTTTTGGATTTTTGGGAAATAAACATCTTTCCTTTGAGTGAAAAATTTGTTAAGATAATGATGTTGTAAATCGTAGGGAGATCCCTATGTCTATTTTTAGGAGGAAAAAATGGCAAGCGTATCTTTAAAACATATTTTTAAGAAATATCCCGGCGGCGTTACTGCAGTTACCGACTTTTGCCTTGAAATCAAGGACAAAGAGTTTATCATCCTGGTAGGTCCTTCCGGTTGCGGTAAGTCCACCACCCTTCGTATGGTAGCAGGTCTGGAAGAAATCACCGAAGGCGAACTCTTCATCGGCGACAGACTGGTGAACGACGTTGCTCCTAAGGACAGAGACATTGCGATGGTGTTCCAGAACTATGCTCTGTATCCTCATATGTCTGTGTTTGAAAACATGGCATTTGGTTTGAAATTGAGAAAGGTTCCCAAGGAAGAAATCAAGAGAAGAGTGGAAGAAGCTGCTCGTATTCTTGACATTGCTCACCTTCTCGACCGTAAGCCGAAGGCTCTCTCCGGTGGTCAGAGACAGCGTGTTGCTCTGGGTCGTGCCATCGTGCGTGAACCGAAGGTATTCCTTCTTGACGAGCCTCTTTCCAACCTGGACGCAAAACTCCGTGCTTCCATGAGAACTGAGTTGACCAAGCTTCATCAGAAGCTGCAGACCACCTTCATCTACGTTACCCACGACCAGACCGAGGCTATGACCATGGCTTCCAGAATCGTGGTTATGAAGGACGGTATCATCCAGCAGGTAGATACTCCTCAAAATCTGTACGATCTGCCCGTAAACCTGTTCGTTGCAGGCTTTATCGGTACTCCTCAGATGAACTTCTTCAACGGCAAGCTGATCAAGAAGAAGGGCGATGATGCTGTTTACTTCACTTTTGGCGAGAACCACGAATTCAAGCTTCCTCAGGAGAAGTGCGAGAATGACGAAGTTCAGAAGTATATCGGTCAGGAAGTGATCGCAGGTATTCGTTCCGAGGCCATTCACGACGATCCTATGTATCTGTCTCAGTACTCTGATTGGGTAATCGAAGCAAATGTTGACGTAACCGAGTTGATGGGTGCTGAAATCTTCCTGTATCTGAACTCTCAGGAACAGAACTTTATTGCCAGAGTATCTCCCAGATCCAAGGCAAAAGTTGGCGACGTTGTAAAGGTTGCGTTCGATGTGAACAGACTTCACCTGTTCGATAAGGACACCGAAATCTGCATCTGCCACTAATTTGTGTTACAAAAGACCCGTTGCAAAACGCAACGGGTCTTTTTTTTATAATTTGCTCAGTACAAAAAGCGTGCGGTAAAGGTCTTTTTTTTCGGTAAAAAGTCCGGGGGATAGGCGCACTGCACCGGATGTTTCGCTTCCCAAATAGCGGTGGGCCAAGGGAGCACAGTGAAACCCGGCTCGCGCCATAATGCCCTTTTCCGCCAATAGGGCGGCAAGCTCTTCCGCCTTTACACCGATCCGGTTAAACAGAACAGGGCCGCTTTTGTACTCCGGTTCATAAAGGAGAAATCCGGGAAGATTAAGGATTCCTTCGGTGAGAATTCTTTTGTCTTCTTTTTCTTTCTCCCAGATTCCTTGAACTCCTTCC
Organism: Eubacteriales bacterium; assembly: GCA_045541915.1. Classification (GTDB taxonomy): domain Bacteria; phylum Bacillota; class Clostridia; order Oscillospirales; family SIG627; genus RGIG5579. The sequence continues at coordinate 79,779 of JAZQJZ010000007.1, read as the reverse complement.
CGAAGAAGAAAGCGAGCACCGGCATCCATCGAGGCAATGGCGGGAACCGGCAGGGTTCCTGCTTCCAGAAGGTCGGGCAAGACGGAAGGCATCGAGGGGTTGAAGGTTTCGCTTCCGCTTCCGCCCAGTAAAATGGGCTCGGGAAGAAGGGGAAGATCCTCGCGGAGGGCCAGAAAACCGCCGCCCATCATGCCAAAAAGGCCCTTGTGACCGGCGGCGCAAAGAATGGAAGCGCCTGTATCGGCAAAGGTGCAGATCTGGCTGCCCATGGCCTGTGCTGCATCTAAAATGACAATGCAGCCTTTCCTTCGCAAGCGGTCAAAGACCGGTCTTAAGGGGAACAGGTGGCCGGTGGTATTGGATTTGCAGGTGACGGCTACCACATCGGGTCTGGTTCGTTCCAAATATTCCGCGGAAAGATTGCCGTCTTTTTCCGGCGATAGAACCGAAAGTTGGATCAAGCCCTTTTTTTCCAAGGAAAAAAGGGGACGTAAAACGGAATTGTGTTCAAAAACGCTGGTGACAACGAAAGGAGTGTGACCCTTTTCACAAAGCGCCAGGCAGGTTCCGGTAATGGCCAGATTCAAGGCAGCGGTGGCGCCGCTGGTGAACACAATCCTTTCGCAACGATTCAGCCCAATGAGCTGGGCGAGGCTTTCTCGCGCGCGAAACACCACGTTGCCACTAAAAAGTGAGGCGGAATGTCCGCTTCTGCCGGGATTGCCCAGGGGAGCTGTGAGGGTGTTGAGGGTTTCTCTCAGAACAGAAACGGGCTTTGGATAACTGGTGGCCGCATTGTCAAGATAGATCATAGAGCTCCTTCCAAATGAAAATTACAGAATAAAGATGACGCCCGCCTCTTCTAAAAGGCGAAGCGCTTCGCTCCGATCGGGGGCGTTGATTTCCAGTCCGTAGGCGCAACCGTGGGCACCGGCGCGGGTAAGCCGTGCACGAAAGCCGGCATTCTCCATTACTTTTTGCCCCTTTTGGGCATAGGTAACAGAGGGACAACGAATCACGAAGGTTTGCATCAAGTTCTCCTCTCTTGCTCCCCATTTTATTATATGCCCCTTCTTCTTTGGTGTTTCTTTTTCTGCTTTTTTTTGGGAAATGCCGTTTTTGGGGAATGTGCTTAAAAAACAATTAAAAAAATAGGAAAATTTCCTCTTTACAGATGCTCATTCTCATGGTAAAATATAATGAACATATTATACGGGGCAGACTCTTTTTGATGCCCGTGTTTGATGGACAACGGATTTGTTTTTTTGAAAGGAGACATTTCATGAAACTGGTAAGAACAATTCTGGCCGGAGTACTTCTTCTCTCCATGATTTTATCTCTGGCTTCCTGCGGCTCTTCTCTGGGAGGATTGGAAGAAACCGTGGAAACCGCCACTGAAACTGTGGAAACGGTAACGGAAGAGGAAACGGGAGTAAAACCGAAGAAGCTCTCATTCAAGGATCATGGCGATAAGCTCCGCTTGATCGGCGAAAGAACCAACATCAATGACAGCGGTCTTTTGGTTGCTGAATGGTGCGGTTCCGGCTTTGAAGTGAATGTCAATATAGAAGAAGACGGCTCTGACGTCTCGATGGGTACCCGTTTTAACTACGCTTCCTACTGGATCGTTTATCTGGACGGCGAGAGATTGCCGGAACGTATTAAGATCACCAACGGTAACAAGGATACTGTGATCGTCAGCGGAATTTCTGCAGGGGAACATACCATCCGTGTGATCAAGGATACGCAGATGGGTACCACCCGTAGCAACTACAATAATATTTTGAACCTGACCCTTTGCGGTACCATCACCGATCAGACTGCTCCGGATCAGAAGGAAATGCTCATTGAGTTTGTTGGTGACGGATACTTCACCGGCTTTGGTGCTTTGGGCAATGAAGGCTCTTCCTCTTCCATTAACGATGAGTGCAGTTTCACTGCATCCCTTCCCTATCTGGTGAGTGAAAAAATGGACGCCGACTATTCCGTGGTGGCTCATAGCCAGATCGGTATGGTTTTGAAATCCGGTGCTCACACCATACAGACTCTTTACGCTCAGCACAATGCTTACCGTGATGAAGAGTTCCTTTATACACCTGAGAGAACACCCGATGTGATTGTGATTCATGTGGGTATGGATGATACCGTTGCCAAACTTTCCAGAGGCGATTTCATTCTTCGCGGAGAAGAATTCATCCAGCTGATCCGTTCTTACTATGGAAAAGATGTTCCTGTGGTTTGGGTTTACGGCACCTATTATGTTGCTCACCGCGTTCCGGAAATTAAGGCAATGGCCTCCAGAATGGAAGGCGTTTATGCCTTTGAGGCTGAATATGGCCAGAGTGGCTCCGGCGGAACCAACACGGTTCGTTATCCCAATGCAGAAGAGCATCAGAAGTCGGCAGACAAATTGGTCACCTATCTTCAGGATCTTCTGAAAAAATAAGAAATCAGAAAAAGCGACGATTTCAATCGTCGCTTTTTTTGTGCAATAAAAAATGCGGCACTCTTTTGGAGTGCCGCAAAACTTATTTAGGAAAGGGTGGCTTCCAGGGAAGCTACATCATATTCACCGAAGATGGTAAAGGATACGGTGACCATTACACCTTCCACATTGGTAACATAATAAAGACGGTTGGTTACGGTTCCCACTGCTTCTACTTCTGCATGGCCGCGGAGATACTCTTTTTCACCGATGGTGACCTTCGCGGTCTCCTCGTCAAAGATAACTTCAAATCCGGGATTGGATTCCAAGGTGCCCTTAATTTTTTTCATTTGGTCTTCCGGGCTCATATCGGGGGTGACTGCTTTGGTGTAAGAGATTGTAACATTGGAAGCGGACTGAGATTCAGTTGCCATGGCATCATACACTTCACTGGCACTTTCCAGGGAGTTTGCAAGATTGTCCTGGAACAGGGATTCCTTAATGCCCAGCTGATTGGCAATGGCAGAGTCATTCTCAAATCTCCAGTTTTCCGGTGCGGTGTAGGTCAATCCGGAAAACGAGCTTTTATAAACATTTCCGGAAATTTCGCCGCGAGGGATCTTCAGGCCCTCATCCTCTTTTTCCTGTGTAGCGGTCTGGGTTTTCTCCGGTTCCGTTTTGTTTTCCGGCTCCGCTCCGCAAGAGATCAAGGTGACAAGAAGGCAGACAGTTAAAAGAATTGAAAGTAATGATTTCATTTTTTTCTCCTTATTCAATTTTTATTATGGGTTCTCTTGCTTTGTATTATAAAGAAAAAGTAGGAAAAAATCAAGGCTTTTTTACGTTTCATCTCTTTTGCCTCTCCCTTGGGTATGGCCGGGATCTCACTTCTTTACAAAGGTCGTATTTTGTGATAGAATCAGACTATGAAAAATTGTGAAACGATGCTCTATCTTGCGCCTATGGCAGGGGCCGGAGACCGAGCATTCCGGGAAACCTGTGCCCAATTCGGTGCAGATGTTTTCTGTACGGAAATGATTTCTGCCAAGGCGGTCCGCTACGGGGATCGAAAAACGGCTCTCCTTGCTGAAACTGGGAAGACGGATCGGCCCATAGCATTGCAACTGTTTGGCTCGGAGCCGGAAATTCTGGCGGAAGCGGCAGTGAAATTGGGGGATCCGGAAAAGGTGGACTGGATTGATCTGAATTTTGGTTGCCCGGTGCCGAAAATTGTAAACAACGGCGAAGGAAGCGCTTTGATGAAAAATCCGCCTTTGATTTATGATATTGTGCACGCGGTGGCATCCGCCTCTTTGCTTCCTGTATCGGTGAAGATCCGAGCCGGTTGGGATGAGGAACATATCAATGCGCCGGAGGTTGCAGAGCTGTGCCAGAAAGCCGGTGCCCGGCGAATTGCAGTTCACGGCCGTTGCCGTTCGGATTTTTACCGCGAAGGAACGGTGAGGCTTTCGGTGATCCGTGATGTGAAAAAAGCAGTTTCCATTCCTGTTATTGGAAACGGTGATGTTCTAAGCGGAGAAAGCGCAGTGAGAATGCTGGAGGAGACCGGCTGTGACGGACTGATGATCGGAAGAGGCGCAGTTGGTGCTCCCTGGATTTTTCGGGAGATCCGGTGCTTTCTGGAGGGAAAAGAGAAGCCGATCATCCATCGGAAGGAGGCCATTCGATCTCATCTGGAACGGGCGTTTACTTATAAGCCTGATTCTGCCGGAAGAGAAATGCGAATGCATATGGCGCAGTATTGCAAGGGCTTTCGCGGCGCCGCCTCTCTTCGAGATCGCGCCAGCCACGCGGAAACAAAAGAAGATTATCTTTCTCTTTTGGATCAGATTGAAGAATAAAAAAAGACCGCTTTTGCGGTCTTTTTTTATTTAAATAAATTTTTCAGTTTGTCTGCGAAACTGCTTTTCCCGGAAAGATTGGTATTGTTGCAGCTTTCATCGAACTGACGCAAGTATTCTTTTTGCTTGGAGGAAAGGTTCTTCGGGACCTCGATCTGCACGGTGAAATACAGATTTCCACGGCGACTGGAACGGATCACCTGCACCCCTCGGCCCTTCAGGGCAAATTGGGTGCCGGTCTGGGTTCCTTCGGGAATCTTGAAGTTTTCTTTTCCCTCCAGGGTAGGAATCTGAATATCGCCTCCCAAGGTGGCCTCGGCAAAGGAAATGGGCACCTCACAGTAAATATCATATCCTTGGCGAACAAATACGGGATGAGGACGAATGTTGATCTCTACGATCAGATCACCGTTTTCACCGCCCCGTTTTCCGGCATTGCCCTGGCCACGTAGAAGGATTCGTTCGCCTTCGCCGATGCCCGCCGGAATGGTGGCGTCGAATTTCTTATTCTTCCGTTCTGTTCCTTGTCCACGACAAGTCTTACAGGGCGTTTTGATGATCCTGCCCGTGCCGCCACATACATCACAGGAACGGGTGGTCTGCATCATACCCAGCATGGTTCTTTGCTGGATCCGGATCTGTCCGGAGCCGCCGCACTTGGAACAGGTCTCGGGCTTTGTGCCGGGCTCCGCTCCGGAGCCGGAGCAGGAGGAACAGGTTTCTGTCCGATAAAAAGAGATGGTCTTCTGACAGCCAAAAGCGGCTTCTTCAAAGGAGATCACGATGCGAGTGAGAATGTCCTCTCCTCGAACGGGGCCGTTTCTTCTTCCGGAAGAGGTGGTGCCGCCGAAAAAGGAAGAGAAAATATCTCCCATATCAAAGTCCATTCCGCCAAAGCCGCCAAAGCCGCCAAAGCCGCCAAAGCCGCCAAAGCCGCCGGCGCCGAAATTGGGATCTACCCCTTCGTGGCCATACTGGTCATAGCGAGCTTTCTTTTCCTCGTCGGAAAGGACGGAATAGGCCTCATTTACTTCCTTAAACTTGACCTCTGCCTCAGAATTGCCGGGATTCATATCCGGGTGATATTTTTTCGCCAATTTCCGGTATGCTTTCTTGATTTCGTCATCGCCGGCTCCTTTTTGGAGACCCAGTACCTCGTAATAGTCGCGTTTTTCTGCCATTGATATGTTCCTTATCTTCTAAAAGCCATCTCCCCAAGCCGCAAAGGCGGCTTGGGGGAGTTTTTATTATTTCTGATCGTCGGAAGCGTCGGTAAAGTCGGCGTTGTAATAACCGTTGCCGTCCTGACCGGCAGCGTTCTGACCGGCGGAGGGATCAAAGCCTTGGCCTTGTGCATCGCCGTTTGCCTGGTACAGCTTTTCGCTGATCTTGTAAAGAGCCTGGGTCAAGGCTTCGGTGTCGGCCTTGATCTTGGCGTAGTCCTCTCCCTTGAGGCTTTCCTTCAAGGTTTCCACAGCAGCATTGATGGGAGCCTTGTCCTCTTCGCTCAGCTTGTCGCCCGCATCTGCCATGGTTTTTTCGCACTGGAACACCAGATTTTCAGCATTGTTTTTGGTTTCCACATTTTCTTTCTGGATCTTGTCCTCTGCAGCGTGCATTTCTGCTTCCTTCACGGCACGTTCAATGTCTTCCTTGGACATATTGGTGGAGGAGGTGATGGTGATGTGCTGCTCCTTGCCGGTGCCCTTGTCGCAAGCAGTTACATTTACGATACCGTTGGCATCAATATCAAAGGTAACCTCGATCTGGGGAACACCGCGCATGGCGGGGGGAATTCCGTCCAAAGTGAATCTGCCTAGGGTCTTGTTGTCACGGGCCATTTCTCTTTCACCCTGCAGAACGTGAATTTCAACAGAGGTCTGGTTGTTGGCCGCGGTGGAATAGATCTGGCTCTTTTTCACGGGGATGGTGGTGTTTCTTTCAATGAGCTTGTTGAACACACCGCCCAAGGTTTCGATGCCAAGGGAAAGGGGAGTTACATCCAGAAGGAGAACGTCCTTTACGTCTCCGCCCAAAACACCGCCCTGAATGGCCGCGCCGATGGCAACACATTCATCGGGGTTGATGCCTTTGAAAGGATCCTTGCCGATAAAGTTCTTTACCGCTTCCTGAACGGCAGGGATTCTGGAGGAACCGCCTACCAGAAGCACCTTAGAAATATCACCGGGCTTCAAGCCGGCATCGGAAAGAGCCTGACGGGTGGGACCCATAGTCTTTTCCACCAGGTCTGCGGTCAATTCATTGAATTTTGCACGGGTGAGGGTAGCGTCAAAGTTTTTGGCACCGTTGGCATCGGCGTAGATGAAGGGCAGGGTAATGTTGGTGGACTGCATGCCGGAAAGCTCGATCTTGGCTTTTTCGGCAGCTTCCTTCAATCTCTGCTGAGCGGTTTTTTCTGCTCTCAAGTCAATGCCGTGCTCCTGCTGGAAGAGGCCAGCCATCCAGTCAATGATCTTATCATCAAAGTCATCGCCGCCCAGGCGGTTGTTACCGGCAGTGGCCAGAACTTCAAATACACCGTCGGAAATTTCCAGAACGGAAACGTCAAAGGTGCCGCCACCTAGGTCGTAGATCATAATTTTCTGCTCTACTTCCTTGTCAATGCCGTAAGCGAGCGCTGCTGCAGTGGGCTCGTTGATGATTCTCTTCACTTCCAGACCGGCGATCTTGCCTGCATCCTTGGTTGCCTGGCGCTGAGCGTCAGAAAAGTAAGCGGGAACGGTGATCACCGCTTCGGTGACGGGAGATCCAATGTAGCTTTCTGCATCTGCTTTTAATTTTTGCAGAATCATAGCGGAGATTTCCTGGGGGGTGTAGCCCTTGCCGTCGATCTCTACCTTACGGGCAGTTCCCATATCTCTTTTGATAGAAGCAATGGTGCGATCCGGATTGATGATGGCCTGACGCTTTGCGATCTGACCTACCATTCTTTCGCCGGTTTTGGAGAATGCCACCACAGAAGGGGTGGTTCTGGCTCCTTCGGGGTTGGGGATGACCACCGGTTCGCCGCCTTCAAAAACGGCAACACAAGAGTTGGTGGTACCTAAGTCAATACCGATAATTTTTCCCATTATAAATTCCTCCTTTAGGTTATATATGTTTGAAATTTGATTTTTCTTATTTTAGCCGGAAACCTTGACCATTGCGTGGCGGATCACCTTATCCCCCAAAGCATAGCCCTTTTGCAACACTTCGGTGACGGTGTTTTCCGGAACACCCTCTTTTTCCTCCCGGAACACTGCCTCGTGAAAGACCGGATCAAATTCGTCTCCCTCTTTTGCCACTTGGTGAATGTCCATGGAATCCAGGATCTCAAAAAACTGATGGATGATCATATCCACGCCCTTTCGATATTCCTCTCCGTCGCCAAAAAGCTGGGCACGGTCGAAATTATCAAACACGGGAAGCAGCTTCTTTACCACATCGGCCTTGGCGGCGAAATAGATCTCATCCTTTTCTCTCAAGGTGCGCTTTTTGAAATTGTCATATTCTGCCAGAATCCGAAGATAGCGATCTTCTGTTTCGCTACACTTTTCCTTTAATTCAGCCAGCTCCTTTTCAAGCGTTGCCACCTGGATGGCTTCCTCTCGAGAACTGTCCTTTTTTTCTTCTTTTTTTACTTCTTCTTTGGTTTCTTCCAAAACTTCTTCTTTTTTCTTTGCCATTTTACATTTCCTTTGTTTCGATCAGCGGCAGATTCGGCTCAAAGCCGTGAACCGCATTGATTTGCTTTGCCAAATATTCCAGTCTTGCCATGGCCTTTCCGTAGTCCATGCGCTTTGGACCGATGATACACACAACGCCCTCTAAATTCCGTCGCAGCCGGAACGGACAGATCACAAGACTTGCTCCATCCAGCCCTTTTCCGCCGGAGGCAATCCGAACCCGAAGTCCGGAAGCGAAATCCTGCTGAAAACGGGAAAGGAGTGCTTTTTCATCCTCCAACTCCCGGAACAGATCCGAAAGAATTTCACCCTCTTGAAATTCAGGGAAAGAGGCCAGATTGGAAAATCCTTTCACTTGGATATTTTCTTTTCCGATCTGTGCCATAACATCGTAAATGATCTGCAAAAGCGGCCCGATCAGTCCTCGGTATTCTCCCAGCTCTCTCTCCATGGCGATCATTCGCTCCAGGGTAATGCCGCCCAATTCTTTTTTTGCCAGATGGTCATTGAGAACCTGGATGATAAAGGCGACACCTTCCGAGGGAACGGCGATCTCCACTTGAAGCTGCTTGGTGATAGCTTTTCCGGAGGAGGTGATCATAACCAAAAGAAAACTTCTGGCATTCACCGGAACACCCTCGAACCGTTCGATGGTTCCAAACCGTTCTTTGGCAAAGGCAGCTACGCCGCAGCCGGTCATTTGGGCCAGGAGCGAGGACATATCCGAAAGGATCTGGTCGGTATCCCGAAGCTTATCGGAAAGGAGTGAATTGAGAAGCAGGGTTTCCTCAAAGGAAAGCCGGTAATCCTCCATCAGAGCATCAATATAAAGGCGGTAGCCGCGACTGGTGGGAATTCGTCCGGCAGAGGTGTGAGGCTGTTCCAAAAGACCCATTTTCTCCAGATCGTTCATTTCATTGCGAATGGTGGCGGAGGAACAGGGGGTGCGCAGTCTGGACATAATCGCTTTGGATCCCACCGGTTCCCCGGTGGTGATGAAAAGATCAATCACTTCTTTTAGGATCTCTCTTTTGCGCTGACTTAAGTCCGTATGAATCACCGCCCTTTCAATTTAGCACTCCGCGGTTGAGAGTGCTAATCTCTTTACTCATAATGTATCACGAAAGGGAAAAAATGTCAAGGTCCTTACAAAAAATTAACAATTCTTCCGTTTCCTTCTCTTTATACTATTTCCAAAAGGAGGAATTTTAACGGTGAGGAGACCAAAGTTTCCCTTTTTCGCTTTTTACTTTTGATAATATAATGAAAAAAGGAGCCTGGTATGAGAATGATAAAACTGTGCTTTGGGATTCTGATGGGGAGCTTGTTACTGCTTTTTCCCGTAGAGGCCCAAACAAACTGTGAGATTTGCTTGTCCTTGCAGGAAAAGGGATTTTGCCAATCCTATTGGGAGCCGCTTTGCGCCTTGAGCTTGATGCATCCGGAATGGGAATGGAGGGCGCTGAAGATCACCGAGCTTTCCCGGGAGAAGGGACAGGAATATACCTTCGGATACGTTTTGGATCGGGAAACGGACTCTGCTCAGCAGAGTCTGGTTTCCGGTGACGGTGATTATAGCGCCTATTGGGACCCCGGCGGAGAAACAAGCGATACCGGATATCATCGGGCATCCAGAGAAGCGGTGGCCTATTTTTTGGATCCCCGGTCTCATCTTTCGGAAAGTGGCGTGTTTCAATTTTTGGATCTGTCATACACCACTCCCATTCCCCCGGAGGTTCTTGATAAAATTCTTTCCCAAACTGCCTTGGAAGGGGAGGTCTCTTCCCAAACACTTCTTTTCTTGGGGGAGGAATTTGGAATCGATCCCCGTTTTTTGGCAGTGCGCTTGCGCCAGGAGCAAGGGAGAGAGGGAAACGTGCTGCTTTCCGGTTTGGCAGGAGAGGTTCTTTCCCAATGGTATCAAGAAGGAACCCAGTGGGAGGGGGATCGCTCGGTGCTTTCCCCAAAAGGCGGCTGTGATGCAAAAGAGCTTCTTTCCCTAAACGGATACTACAATCCGTTCAATGTATCTGCTTCCGGCAACGGAGCCTTTGAGGTTTATCGAAGCGGTGCGGAGAAGGCAAGGCTCTCCGGTTGGAATACACTGGAAAAGGGTCTTTGGGGAGGCACAGAAAAAATTGCGCGGGAGTATGTGTCTACCCATCAGAATACCCTTTATCTGCAAAAGTGGAATGTGGATATCCGCTCTCTCACCCCGGAGGGGCAAATCCGGAATTTCTGGGGGCAGTATATGCAAAACATCGGTGCCGCCAAAACCGAAGCCGATCTGCTTTACCAAATTTACGAGGAAACGGGTCAGCTGAATGGAAAACTTACTTTTTTGATCCCGGTGTATGAAGCGTTGCCGGAAGAAATTTGCCTGGATCCGGCAAGGGGAAGTGTTTCGGCATTTGCCTCTTTGCCTATTCTCTCATCCCCTCATCTTGTTCCGGAGGAAAGGGAAGAGATGGAGGTTATGAACCCGGCACCGACGAGCACCTCCTTGGCGCCGAGGAAAGAAAATACTTCGGAAAACAGGTGGCAAACGTGGCTTTTGGTTCTTTCCATTCTTGTTGTTTTTTTCTTTTTATCTTTTTTCATTTTAACCGTTTTTCCTCGAATATTATTCCAAAAAAATACAATGATTTGGCGAAAATAAACAAAAAAAATCAAAAAAAAACGAAATTTTCTCTTTTCCTTTGTTGGTATTTTATGATATAATAGAGGTAGAAAAATCAGAAGCGAAAGATCATCAAGGAGAAGAAAATGAAATTCCGCCCAGGGGAAACGGTTCGTTACGGCCAATCAGGGCTTTGCCGGATCGAAGAAGTAAAAAGGATGAAGATCGGAGAAAAAGAGCAAGAGTATTTTGTGCTTTCTCCGCTTTTTAAAACGGGCTCGGTTTTGTATGTTCCTTGTGATAATGAAGACTTGGTAGCCAGAATGTGCGCTCCCTTGACCGTCGAGGAAGTGAAGACGGTATTAAAGGAAGTGGTCGAGCGGGAGCCGGAATGGATCCGTGATTTCCGCCGGCGCAGTGAGATCTCCAAAAAAGCGCTTTCTTCCCCGGATCGCAGAGATGCTCTGCTTCTCATTAAAAACATTTACTTCCATAAGAAGGAAATGCTGGGAGAGGGAAAACGGATTCATAATACCGATGATTATTTTCTCAAGGATGCAGAAAGCTTGATCTTCAACGAGTTTTCCTATGTTTTGAATCTGGATTATCTGGAAGTGATCCGTTTCGTGAGAAAAGAATTGGGAATGGATTAAAAAAACGGCAGACAAAAAGTCTGCCGTTTTTTGTTATGAAAGGAAAAAGGGCTGAAGCTGTTTTTGCGCCATGGCATATTCCAGCGCTTTGGGGACCAGGGAAAAATCGCATTGAAGAGAAGAAGGCTTGCCTTCGGGGTCGTCTTGCCTCAAGGGGACAAAATAAAAGCCTTTTTTCTCCATAAGGGTGCCCAGATTTGCGGCAGAGCCGGAGAGGGCATCGTTGGTGGAAAGGGCGATGAGCACGCCCCCTCCGTTTCGCCGGTGGGATTTTACTGCCATGGTCACGCAGGTATCGGTGATCCCCAGAGCCAATTTGGAAAGGGTATTGCCGGTGCAGGGACATACCAAAAGAAAATCAAGCATCTTTCCCGGGCCCAGGGGCTCTGCCTGGGTGATGCTGGAAATGGGTTCGCGGCCGCAAATGGTCTTGATGGTTTTCAAAACCTCTTCCTTTTCAAAAAAACGGGTATCGGTACTCGCCACCCGTTCGGATACAATGGGAATGATATTGTACTGCTCTTTTAATGTTTGCATTAAAAGAAAGGCTTTGTCCAGGGTACAAAAGGATCCTGTCAGAGCAAAGCCAATGGTTTTTTTCACATAGGTTCACTCGCTTTCATGGTTTGACCGCAACAAGGTTCGGTTCAAGACACGGTAGATGGAGCCGGCCTCGGTGGCCGGTGCGAAGCGCCCGGGAAGCCCGGGCAGGGGGTGGAAATGAATGCCAAGGAGCTTTGCTTGATCCGGCAAAACTCCCGAAAGGCCGGAGGCCACCTGGAAAAAATGTGTTCCCGGGTGGATGGAATTCAGAAATTCCTCGGTGAAAACGGGTTCGGGAACGGTGTTGATGATCACATCAAACATTCCCATTTTTTTACCCGGAGCGCGATAGGTATTGAATCCGTCCTGTCGCGCACGTTCCATAGAGCCTTCCCGGGACCAGACCCAAACCTCGCCGCCGCAAAGCCAAAGGAGCCGCGCAAGGCTTCTTCCGCAATTTCCGTATCCGCAAATGAGAATGCTCGCCTCGGTCAAAAGATGATCGGTACAGCGGATCACTTCGGAAAGGGTTCCCTCGGCGGTGGCAAGAGAGTTTGCCAAAAGATAAGTTTCATCCTCCAATAGTGCCACCAAAGAAAGGTCTTTTTCTTTTGCCAATTGAACAAGCTTTGGCGTGCTCCGTCCAACCAGGACAAAGCTTTTTTTCGGAACCTTTTCAAGAACGCTGCAAACATCATCCCCGGAAGATGCCAGGGAAAACAGATAAGCAGACGGGACTTCGGTGGGGGAAAGGGTGCGGCTGACTCGATAATGATCTCTTTTGAGCATCTCCGATAAAAGGTCAAAGCGTCGGTCTTCGCCCAAAACAAAAAAATCTTCCATGGTATCTCTCCTTCCGGTTTTCCACAGTTCATTTTATGCGATGGATTGAAAAGTGCCACAGGAGAAAACACGGGAAAAAGAAAAACTCTTATGTCTTGCATAAGAGTTTTTTTGTTTCTATCGCTCCATTCCCAGATCCTCCAGGGAAAGGGGGATCTCTTCCTCGACCGCGGGATCTTCATTTTCCTCCGTCTCCGGAGATTCTTGTTCTGCTTCGTTTTCGAAGGGAAGAGAAATGCCGGTTTCTTCTTTTACGGCATACTTCGGAGAGCGAGGTGCTTTTCTGTTTTGGGAAAGGTGAAGGAATGCAATGGAGAGGGAGTAGGAAATGTAATACACAAAGACCGAAAAAATGAAATAATGGAAACGGGACCAAAGGTTTCCGTTGTGAAAATACTCTGAAAAATAAAAAAACGAATACTTTTCCCGGAAGATGAGCGAAAGGATCAGAAGGAGAATTTCAAGACCCACATGAAACAGCGCCACTTGCCAGGCGAATGGTCTGACCTCCGGGTGAAAAATTCCAAAAAGCGTTAGTCCCCCTACGGCAAGGAGAAAGAACAGGGTGATAAGAAAAGTAAAATGAACGTCTTTTCCGGTGAGAAAAAGGATCATTTGTGAGAGGGGATATAAAACCGCCGGCACTCCGGCAAGAAAGAAGGAAACTCTTTTTGCCTTTTCCCCTTGGAGAAAAAAAGAAAGGGCGATCGACAGGATCATCAGAAAGGGAGAAAAGGTCCAGATGCAGTCGCTGAGGGTGGATAAAAACCCGTTTTTGGTTCCGATGGGGATTTCAAATCCAAATTGAAAGCCGTTGCTGTTTTCCAATTGAATGGGAAGGGTATTTCCCGAGGAAGTGCCCTGCTCGAAACGATTGTCCAAATAAAACCAGCCGCAGGTGAAAAAAGTGAAAACAAGCATAGAGACGGCAAAAAAGAGTGCCAATAGGGAAAGAACAGAGCTTTTTTTCATAACGCCTCCTTGTTTTGATTTCCTCATTATTATATGAAAAAGGATCGTTTTCGTCAAGGTATTGGCATTGCCTGGCAGTGACAAATTGTGGTAAGATCCGAAAAAAAGGAGGAAAAAATCGTGAAAAGAATGACAGAAGAGAAGGCAAGAAGGCTGCTTTGTGAGTATTTTCGATCCAGAAGGGTGGAAAAACGGGATCAGGAGGGAAATTTTGTCATCGCCAAAACCGGAGAGATCCTGTTTGAGGAGAGACCTTGTACGGTCACCGGGATTGCCCTCGCCTTGGGCTTGAGAAGTCGGGAGGAATTGGGAGAGATCAAGGATAAAAAAATAAAAGCGCTCGTGGACCGAGCGCTTTTGCGAGTAGAAGAAAATGCAGAGGAAAAGCTTTTTTATAAGGATACCGCCGCCGGCGCCAAGCTGTTTTTATCGGTGAATTTCCAGCGCTGGGGAGAGGGAGGTCAAAAGGAAGAGGCTCCCTTGAATTTGGGCGTTTGCTCGGTCTGGGCGGAATGATCACTCCCGGATCAAAAAGAGATTTCCTTTTTCCACCGTGATACAGGTTTCCTTTTCTCCCTCGTTGCTCACGCCGATGGGAAAATAAGGGGAAATGGTGGTACTTTTCAGTGGGTATTTGGCATTTTCAATGGAAACGGTACCCGGCAAATCCAAAGCAAAAAGGGAAAAATACCCTCCGGAAAGATCCAGGGTATAGGTTCCGGGTGTCAGAAGGGACACAGTGCATTTGGAATCCACAATGGTCCCTGTTGCCCCGTGGTTTGCCAAATAGAAAAGGGTTTGCAGGTTGGCAATGGAATGGGAGAAACGGTCTCCACCCAGCGCACCGTACAGCTCAAACCGCAAAAAGCCTCGGGAAAGCCCCTCTTTGATCGCGGCCAGGGTATCCGTATCATCTTTGACCTTGGGGAGAACCACGGCGCCGACCCCCTGGGGCGTGTAGCCCAAGGAGTCACCGTCACCGATGTAAAGATCCGGCTGGATACCGGCAGAGTGCAGACGGGAAAATCCGGCGTCTGCGGCGATGAGAAAATCCCCCGGCCTTGATTCGGGAAGTAGGGAGGGAGAAAAATCGCCTGCGCCGACGATGCGACAGATGGGAGTCATAAAGTGCTACCTTTCAAATTTTTTTCAAAGTAGGGATGCGGGAAATGGCGCCGGCAGCCACTGCGGTGATGAGCATTTCCGGAAACATATAAAGTCCGTTATACACAACGGAGTAGGCAATGGAAAGTCCGTGGCCGGTAAAGGTCTCCATAATGAAGGAGGAAATGGCAAGATCCTTGGCGGCGCTTTCCAAAAAGAACCACTCTGCCCAGGCGCCGTAGAAAATGGCGCCGGAAAGCACGTGGAAGAAATAGCAAAGGAACAGCGCCAGCACGCTTCCCCAAACAAGGGCCCATTTTTGGTTGAGCTTGTTTCGGAACAGCCCTCCCAGGCCCACGGAGGTGAAGGACAGAACGTAATCCAAAAGCAAAATGGCAAAGGCGATTCCCACCGATCCCATATAAGAATCGGAATTGGGAAGAAACAGACCGGAAACGGTCTTAAATCCCACTGCCATTTGAAGCAGTGAGAACACAAAGCCTGCGCCCAGGCCCCAGCGGATTCCGTAAAGATAGGAGATCAGAACCAGAGGAAGAAGGCTTGCCAGGGTGATGGTGCCGCCAAAGGGAAGATTGAGAAAGGGGATCCATTCGGAAACCAGAGAAACGGCAGTTCCCAAGGCAATGAGCATAGCAGAGGTGACCAGCTTTTTTGTTTTGTTTTGTGACATAAAAAACACTCCTTGCAAATAAAAATCGCACAGGACGGAAGCCCTGTGCGAACTCGAATCTGGTTCTCTCAAAAACTCCCTACGCCGGTATTATCCATCTCAGGTTAAAGGGTTCGCATTTTCATGCGTCTCAGCCGTAGCACCCCTGTTTTCCGCTCTTGTGCGTGCCATTATCTTATTCTTTTTTTCGCGATTTGTCAAGTAAAAATGAATGCAATTGAAAAATTTTTATCTACACTTCATCCCTTTCCGCCCCAGGAGGCCTTTTTTCGAGCCGGGGCCAGACGCATTGCCTATGGCGGCGCCAGAGGAGGGGGAAAGAGCTTTGCCATGCGTGCAAAGCTTGTGCTGCTTGCCCTGCGCTATCCGGGGATCCAGATCCTGCTGCTGCGCCGCACCTTCCCCGAATTACGTGAAAACCACATCAATCCGCTTCGAAGATGGCTTTATGGGATCGCTTCCTATAAGGATTCCACCAAGGAATTTTTGTTTCCGGGCGGATCTCGGATCAAATTGGGATATTTGAGCGAGGAGGGGGATGCGCTCCAGTATCAGGGACAGGCGTACGAGGTGATCGGAATGGAGGAGGCCACCCAGTTTACGGAAAGTCAGTACTATGCCATGACTGAATGCTGTCGTTTGGCCGGACTGTTACAGGAGCCCTTTGTTCCGCGGATGTATTTTACCTGCAACCCGGGCGGTGTGGGACATGCCTGGGTAAAACGGCTTTTTATCGATCGGGAATACCGGGAGGGGGAAAAGGCGGAGGATTATATTTTCATTCCCTCCACGGTGTATGACAACCGCTATTTGCTGAAGGAAAACCCAGAATATGTACGAACCCTGGAAAGTCTGCCTCCCCTTCGCCGTCGGGCCATGCTGGACGGCGACTGGGATGCCTTTGAGGGACAGTATTTCACGGAATTTGACCGAAGAAAGCACGAGATCAGCCCCTTTTCCGTGCCAGAGAACTGGATCCGCTTCGGCGCGCTGGATTACGGTTTGGATATGACCGCATTTTTGCTTTTGGCTTATCCTCCGGATCGAAGCTGTGTTGTGGTGTATCGGGAGCTGTATGAGCCGGATCTGGTGCTGTCGGAGGCGGCGGAAAAGATCCGAGAGACCATCGCCGGGGAAGAGGTGCGCTATATTACCGCTTCTCCTGACCTTGCCGGACGCCGCCAGGATGGGGGAAAAAGCGGCTTTGATATCTTAAAAAAAGGGGGCGTTCGGGGCCTGGTTCCGGCAGACAATGCCAGAATCCCCGGTTGGCGGAGAATGAGAGAATTTTTGCGTGCCGAACGGGAAGAGAAGGCGTTTTTGGGGATCTTTCCCCAGTGTAAAAACCTTCTTCGAACCCTTCCACGCCTGACCTTTGATCCCATCAAAACCGAGGATGCCGCTCTGACTCCCCATGAATATACCCACGCGCCGGACGCTCTGCGATACGCCCTGTCCTCCCTTCCGTTTTTGCCGGGAGAAGAAAAGATTCCAAAGAAAAAGGAACGGGATCTCCGCGCCGAATTTTTCGGAAAAGAAAAGAGGGATGACAGTTATCTTCGCTTTTTCAAAAAATAATTGACTTCTCTCCTTCCCTTTGCTACACTGTTTTGGGGAGGAATACAAGATGATCGGTTCATTTTTGGAATCCCAGGGGATCTTTTGTTATGGAGAGCTTGCCATAGAGGATCTTTCTATCTGGGATGAAACAAAATTTCAAAAAATGGAGCAGAAGATCGGCAAGGTGGAAAGTGCCGTTTTGTTTCTGATCCCATATTTTTCCGGGCAAAAAACCACCAATCTTTCCATTTACGCGCAGCCACGGGACTACCATTTGTATTTGCGTCTTCTTTCCCAGCGCCTGGGAGAATATCTGGAGGAGAAGAAAAGTCCTATCGCCTTTTGCGGCTTTACCGATTCCTCTCCCATCCGGGAACGGGAAGCGGCGCTTCGTGCCGGACTTGGCGTTCTGGGAGAAAACGGACTGGTCTTAAATTCCCGGTATGGCTCCTATTTTTTTATCGGTGAATTTTTTCTGACCAAGGCCATTTCCCCTCAAAAACCAAAAGAGATCCAGCACTGTCGCGGTTGCTCCCTTTGTCGCACTGCCTGTCCCACCGGCGCCATTTTGGATCCGGAACGAAAAGAGTGTCTTTCCTTGATCTCTCAAAAGAAGATTCGAAGCGAAAAGGAGGAAAGGCTGCTTTCTCAAGCAAAGTGCAAATGGGGATGTGATCTGTGCCAGAGCGCTTGTCCGATGAATGCCACGCCGGAAAAAACTCCCATTTCCTTTTTTCAGGAGGATCATATTTCGGAGCTGACGGAGGATGTGATCGAAAGTCCCAAGGAGAAATTTCTTACCCGGGCGTTTTCCTGGCGGGGCAGAGAGATCCTTCGAAGAAACATTAAAAAATAAGAGCCGCGCGATGGTTTGCGCGACTCTTTTCTTTTCTTCGGAATCAATTAGAAAAGCAAATGGCACAAGGATTTCGAGTAGCACAAAATTCGTACGTTATTTTGTGCGGTTGTCATTAAATTGTCCATTTACATTTGAGTTGTCGAATGGCAGAATGAAACCAGCCGGAATCACTTTCATTACAACTTGAAAAAAGGAGAATTGAAATGGCGAATACCACAACGAAAAAACAGTATCCCGCAGTTCAGGATCCCTTTAGCCAGGAAAAGCTGAAGGCACTTCCCACCGCTAAGGCTTCCTCTACCCCGGAGGAAATGCGTCAGATTTGTCTTGATTTTATGAGAGCGCAGCTTTCCTTCCGCTGGGTTCCCAGTGAAGATTTTGAATATACCATCAAGAGCGCAAAGCGCCCGGTGAAGCTTTCCACCGATACGGTTTATGCCGGTCTTCCCTATGTGAATCTGGGCTCCGGAAACCTTTATCGCGCAATGGAATATTACGATGAAGAAACCGGTGTTCTTGATATTTCCAAGCTGAAGGAAAATCCCCAGATTTTCGGTAACGCTTGCTCCGGTGCAGCTTGCATTGCTTGGGCAAGATGCGTCTCTTCTGCCAAGATGACCTACACCTCCGGCATGACCCAGTTGATGGGCTATCAGAATGTTGGTCCTTATACCTATATGAAGGAGCTTCCTTTGTTTATCAAGGCGCCTTACACCTTGGCGGAAGATCCGGAAAGAAAGTATGATTATACCTCCCATAACATCGGAAACGAAATGGGAAGAGATGTGATGTACGAATCCTTCGCCGCTTTGAAGCCTGCTGACGGTGTTCATAGCCGCGGCCACGTGAGAATGGTTTCCCAGGTTCATGTGGAACGGGATGAAAATGGCGAAATTGACGGCGAAAAGAGCTATATCCTGTATATGGATCAGGTGGCAACGCCATACCAGACCGAGGTGAAGGAAAAGGAAAACGGCGAAAAGGAATACCTCTATCACACCGATACCCTCCAGGCAGACGGAACGCCCGTTTATGTTCAGGGTGGCATTGACATCAAGGTAGACTTTAAAACCTTGTTCGAAAAGCACTATATTCCCTTTACCTTCAAGGAATTCACCGGTGAGGCTTCTTATGCAAAGCCTGTGATCCGAATGAAGGAGATCGCCACCGGCGAGAACATTCTCCGCACCATTTTCACCACCGAGCACTTAAAAGAGATCGAGATTCAGGCAAACTATCCCTTCTCCGATATATTCATCACTGTAACGGATCGGGACGGCACCCTTCTTTACGAGGATGTTTACCGTTGCCCCACCCATCACAAGTATGCTCTGGCACTGAAGGATATTCTGAAGTTGGAGGATCTGAAGCTGTTCCAGAACGGCAGAAGCACCCTGGAACTGAAGATCCGTCTGCTCAACGGTGTGACCAAGAGTGGCTGGTCCGGCTTCAAGGGAACGCTCATCCCCGGTAAGATCGCCAGCGAATTGCAGCCCGAGGATCTGACCCTCCATGAAAAGCTCAAAGCAATTCCCATTGCAAAAGAAGGAATGGCTCCCGAGCAGTTGAGAAAAATGTGTGTAGACTTTATGCGTCTGCAGGTTTCTTTCCCCTATAAGCTGGAGGAAGACTTTGAATACTGGGTGGAAAGACAGGACTATAAGGTTCGTCTGAAAAAGGACGAGGTTCACGCCGGTATTCCTTATGTAAATATAGGCGGCAGCAGCCTTTACCGTTGGGCCGAGCATATGGATCCCAAAACCGGTATTGTGAATATGAAGGAGTTTGGCAGAAACAAGAGAATCTTCGGTAATGCCTGCTCTGGCGGATGTGCTACCTCCTGGGCAAGATGTATCACCTCTGTCCGTCTTGGATGGACCCATGAAATGACCCAGGCAAATGGCGTCATTCCCGTTGGCCCTTATACCTATCGCAAGGACATCAGAAGCTTCCACAATCCGGAAAAGTATACAGCCAAGACTGTATGTAAGGAAAACGGCGAGCAGGTGATGTTTGAATCCTACGCTCTGCTTCAGCCCGGTGACGGTCTGAACTGCCCCGGCCATATCCGTATGGCAACGGGTCTTTCCCATGTGGTTCGCAATCCTGACGGAACCATTGACGGCAACAAGAGCTATGCAGTCTTCAGCGATCAGGGTATGATCACCGTTGACTGGTACCACGTCAGACAGCAGAAAAACGGCGACTACTATGTGGTTGAGGGCTGTGTGGATGTGAAGATCCCCTTTAAGAAACTGTATGACACCAACTATCTGCCCTTCACCTTCAAGGAATTCTTGGGTCAGGCACCGGTGAAACAGGCCTATGCCGTTCCCAACTCCAACAAGAAGTGCTTTAACGCAGATGAATTGAATGAAGTGGAATTTAGCTTCAACTATCCCTTGTCCGATGCCTTCTACAAGGTGACCGACGTTCACGGCAAGGTGATGGCAGAGGGCGTATGGCGTTCCATCTCCTTTGCTACCTACAAGGCAAAACTTGGCGATATGCTCCCCAGAGAAGATATGAAGAGACTGGAGATCTTCGAGGCTCCCTATACCTTGAATATGCAGTTCCAGCTTTACAATGGTGAACTCCTCAAGGGCTACCGCGGATTTAAGGTTGCCATTCTCCCCGGCAAGGGCGGCACCTCCACAACCATTCCCGGTAAGAGCCTGGTACAGCAGCTGAAGCAGATTCCCGTGGCCAAGCCCGGTATGCGTGAATACCGTCTCCGTCAGATCTGCTTGGATTATATGAAGCTCCAGTGTGAATTCCCCCATCTGCTCAGCGAAAATGTGACCTATACCATCGGAAGTCAGAAAAAAGAAAGACATATGCCAGCCGGTATGGTTCACGGCGGTCTTCCCTATGTGACCTGCGGATCCGGTAACCTTTACCGTATGGCAGAGATCTGCGATCCCGAAACGGGTGTTCTGGACGCCACAAGCGAATGTATCCAGAATGCAAGAATCTTCGGAAATGCCTGCTCCGGCGGTGCCAGCATTTCCTGGAGCCGTGTGGTCAATTCCGCAAACTTCAGCTATACCTTCGGTATGTGCAAGGCGCAGGGCTTCCTTCCGGTTGGACCTTATAAGTACCCCGAAGAGTTCAAGAGCTTCCGCAATGCTGAAAAGTACAACCAGAAGTCTGTCTGCAAAGATAACGGCGAGCAGGTGATGTACGAATCCTATGCGGCAATGCTTCCTGCTGACGGTGTGGTCAGCACCGGTCACGTGAGAATGAACTCTGCTTACCCTACTGTAGTTCGCGATGAAAACGGCTTCATTGACGGTGATAAGAGCTATACGCTTATGACCGAGCAGGTTTGCTATTCCACCGGTGTGGGCAACAATATCCGCAAGCATCCTGACGGAACCCACTACTGCGCTCAGGGTATGGTGGATATGAAATATACCTTCAAGCAGCTGTTTGATACCTTTTACATTCCCTTTACCTTTGCAGAATTGATCGGCACCAAGGAAGTGGAGGATGGCAAGGTTGAAATCTCCCAAGAGAAGAACCTGAAAGAGGCATCCCTCAAGTCCAACTTCCCCATTTCCGATGTGTTTGTTACCATCACTGACGCCAAGGGCGAGGAAGTGTATCGCACTGTTTATCGTGCGCCTGACTTCTTCATTAAGGAAATGCCTCTGGCAAAGATTCTTCCCTGGGAAGAGATGCAGTCCGTTGCCGGCGAGAAGATCCACTTCTCCTGCCAGCTTTACAACGGCGAAAAGATCGAAGGTCTTTCCGCTCCGTGGAAAGCATAACAAAAAAGAAAAAAGAGACGCAATTTGCGTCTCTTTTTTTGTGACAGGTTACCCTTTGCTTTTTTTACTTCAAAGGTTTTCAGAGGAATAAAAAGCGGGTTTATTCTTTTTGTTTGAAACGACGATGGGAATATCCGAGGTGAAGCGAATGGAAAAGGCTTCGTTTTTCGGCAGATCCTTACCCGTTGCCTCGCGGAAAGACTGCTCCAGGGAGAGGGGGATAAAGGAGACCCGCCCTGTTGTGGTCTGCCAGTTCATTCTTTTTTTAATGGAATCAAAATACAGATCAATGCGCACATTGGCGGCAACATAGGTGGTGTTCAGCAAGGTGAAGACCAGGTCCTCCGGGGAAGCGGTAGAAAGGTCGGAAAAGATCCAGGTCTGGGCCCCTGCCTTTTTCTTTCCGTTTTCCAGGTTTCGTTCAATCTCTGCTTTTTTCTCGGTAGGCGGGGTATAGGGCAGAGGGATGGTGCGCTGAGGCGTTCCCGTGATCACTTCTTTCACATCCGGGTGTGTCAGAAGATATTTTGTTCCTTTCCGATAGGGGCAAAAGCTCACGTAGGCTTCGTGGTCTGCCACGGGAAGTAGGCAAACTTGGGGGCGGACGTGATCATACAGCAGAATCTCTCCGGCTGCCTTTCCGGACTGAAAGCCGTGATGCGGAACCTGCAGAATGTCAGCTTTCAGATCGTTTCCATATCGTTCACCCAGGCGGCTGAAGGAAGAGGAAACATCCCCTGTCCAGAGGATCACCTGTCCTCCCAGTTCCATCCGAAAGACCAGAGAGGAGGCATTGATGATCTGAGAGCGGTGGAGAATATCATCCATTGCACCAAGAATTTCAATGAGGGCATCTCCTACCCGGTAGCTCTGACCGGTATGGGGCGTATAAACCTCTGCACCGGCTTTTTTGATCTCATTCCACATTAGGGGAATGTTTGCCTGAGGGGAAAGGGCTTCTTCTTCCGGACTTGAAGGCGCAAGTGCGGGGAAATGGTCAAGATCATCCGCATCGGGAAAATTCAGAAAGACCTTTTCCAATGTAATCTGCTCGCCGAAACGCTTCATAAATACATGGAAGCAATGAAAGTGATCGCTATGGGGATGGGTGAGGATCCAGGCAGCGATCACCGGCTTTGACAAAGGGGAGACGGAACAAAGCGTTTGATAGAGGTTTTCGGCATCCTGGGGGAATTCTCTGCCGCCGTCAATCACCATCAAGCGTCCGTCAGAAAGACCGATCACATAAGACATTCCAAAATCCGAAAGGGCAAGCTGGGTGATCTGCGGCACCGTGCAAACCTCGCCACAAACATCTCGGTAGGAAAAATAAGGTGAGTTTTCTTCTTGCACCAGGGTCATTTCCCTGATGTTGGAAAAGAAATTCAAAAAGAGGGAGGAGGATTCCTTTTGAAAGGAGGCGTAGCGGTAAAGAGAGCCGCGTCTTTCTTCTTTTTTTGTATAGCCATTTTTTTCCAATCGAGTACAGTAGGCGGAAAATCCCTCTTCCGTTTGATCCGAAAACACGAAAATCCGGGCGCTTTCATTGATCCGGTTTTCCTGGATATTTTGGACAAAAGAAGGCATTACGATCTCTTTCATTTTGTTCTCCTTTTTGTGGTAATATGCAAAAGTTTATTCTTCAAGAAAAGTATATCATAGGTTTCCAAAAAAAGCAAAAAAAATGAAGCAATTTTTATTGCAAAGTATGTTTGATTGATTTATAATGAAAAAACAAAAGGAGGAGAGAAGATGACTGAAATTAGAATCGATTTTTCAAGAGATGACGGCGCGGTTAAGCCGATGCACGCCATCAACAACGGCCCTGTGGGTAATATGCGCTCCAGCCGTGGCAATGCTGCTTTGTTCCGCGAGGCCGGCATTCCCTATATGCGAAATCACGATGCGGCTTTTTGCACTTCCTACGGTGGAGAATTTACGGTGGATGTTCATCGTATTTTCCCGGATTTTTCTTTGTCGGAAACGGATCCTGCCTCTTATTATTTCGAGGCGACGGATCAATATGTCAAATCGTGTATGGAAACCGGCGGCGAAGTATTTTACCGACTGGGCGCTGCCATTGAGCACCAAACCAAAAAAGGAACCTATCCTCCTAAGGATTTCAAAAAATGGGCAGTGATCTGCGAGCACATCATTCGCCATTATACCGAAGGGTGGGCAAACGGCTTTTTCTATCCCATTCACTATTGGGAGATCTGGAATGAGCCGGACTGCCAAAATGCCGACGGCTCGTATCCTTGCTGGCAGGGCACTTGGGCGGAATTTGAAGAGTTTTTCCTTACGGCACTTCGACACTTAAAGGAAACATTTCCGCAATTGAAGATTGGAGGACCGGCACTCGTTTCTCTGGCGGAAAAACGGTTTTCGTATATGATCCCCTTCTTAAAGCGGATCCGTCAAGAGGGTCTTTCTCTTGACTTTTTCTCCTTCCACCGCTACGCCAAGGAGCCCATCGCAATGCGCGAATACGGTTTGCGAGCAAAAAAACTGCTTGAAGAGGCGGGCCTTTCCGGAACAGAGTTGATTCTGGACGAGTGGAACTACGTTCGCGGCTGGACGGGTGATGATTTTGACGCTTCCATCCGTGCCATCAAGGGCATCAAGGGCGCTGCCTTTACGGCCGGCTGTATGTGCGTGGCACAGGATTCTCCCCTTGATATGATCATGTATTACGAAGGCAGACCTTGTGCCTGGTGCGGTCTGTTTGATACGGATTTCTTCACTCCCTTAAAGGGATATTACCCTTTCCTGATGTTTGGCAACCTTTATCGGATGGGACGCTATGTCAAGCCCATATATCAGGAGAACCCGGTGTACGCCTGCGCCGCCGCAGGAGAAAAAACCGCCGGTGCTATGATCTGTCACTACCGGGAGGAGGATGAAGCCTCCAACGAAAAGGTCAAACTTATGCTCTCCGGCCTTTCTGGGAAAAAGTCCTTGTCCATTTCCGTTTTAAACGAAAAAAGCGATCTTGCTACCGAGAAGGTGATTGAGTTGACGGGCGACGAATTGATCCTGGAACTAAATCTTCCTCTTTACACCTCCTATTTCCTGCAGGCAGAATAACTGTTAGAAAAAAGAACTGCTCTACCGAGCAGTTCTTTTTTGTGGGATGTGACGAGTGTTGCCCCAGATAAATTTACCGGTTGAGAGGGGCGGTTATTTGATCTGTGCTTCAGACCGAAGAGAAGGCTTTGTTTGTCGGAGACAGCTGCAGCATAGATAATAATGGTTTGGCAAGAGAATAAGGTCTTCCTTTCCGCCGCAAACAAAACACCGGTTTTCTGCTTTTTTGATCGTAATTGTTTTTTTGTCAGAATCGTAATGTATCAGAATCAGGTCATTGGGGTTGAGTGCCATATCGTTTCGAACTGTCTTTGGTATTACCACACGTCCTAATGGGTCTATTTTCTTTTTCATTTTTTGTGTCCGCCTTTGCTTTTTTTGAAGGGATGTCATAGGGGGAATGGTGTGTCTTTCTTCTATCTTACTATAGTTCGGTAGTAAAATAAATACTATTGTTTGATAGTACATATACTGAATTTGAGGTGAGTGTATGTATTATCCAAGATTGAAGGATTTGCGAGAAGATCATGATATGGTGCAAAAAGAGGTTGCGGCTCTTCTTGGAATCGACCAAAGAGTTTATAGTAATTATGAAACGGGAAAAAGGGAGATCCCCACTCGATTCGTGGTGATTCTCGCGAGGTTCTATCAAACGTCTACAGATTATATTTTGGGTTTGACCAACGATCCGAAGCAAAAGTGAAGAAGAACGATAGAAAACGTTATCAATTGCCAAAAGGTTTTGGGGTCAAGGGGCTTTTTTCAAAAAGCACCTTGCGGGGAATGGGGCGCGCCCCAATACAACCAAATACACAAAAAAGAACTGCTCGAAAGAGCAGTTCTTTTTTTATGGAACGCTAAGGACGCTGTCACTGAGAGATTTGCTGATTGAGAGACAGTTATTTGAACTGCGTTTCAAAACGGAAAGAAGGCTTTCTTGCCGGAGATAACTGCTTTAAATTCGATCCCATTTTAACCTGTTTCAGATTAAAATTCAATAGCCTGATTCAGATTAAATAAAATGAAGGGGAAGTAATTTGAAGGGATGAGAAGATGTATCGACGGATTCGTGATTTGCGAGAAGATGCCGACTTGACACAGACGCAGGTTGCCAATATTTTGGGAATGTCTCAAACGGGGTATTCTAAATATGAAACGGGGGAAAATGATATTCCTTCTTCCGTTTTAATTCGTCTTTCTCGTTTTTATAAAACCAGTGTGGATTACCTGTTAGGCGAAACAGATGAAAAGAGACCGTATCCGCCTGCAAAGAATGGATTGTAATTGTTTTTATCAAAAAAGGAATTCCCAATTGATTTGTGGTCCCTTTTCCAAACAAAGAAAAAAGAACTGCTCTACCGAGCAGTTCTTTTTTTATTAAGTCAAATCTTACTTGTTGAGAGCCATAGAGATTTCTACGGCTACGGCAACAGTGGCACCAACCATGGGGTTGTTACCCATGCCGATCAGACCCATCATTTCCACGTGAGCGGGAACGGAGGAAGAACCGGCAAACTGAGCGTCGCCGTGCATTCTACCCATGGTATCGGTCATACCGTAGGAAGCGGGGCCTGCAGCCATGTTATCGGGATGCAGGGTACGGCCGGTACCGCCACCGGATGCAACGGAGAAGTACTTCTTGCCGTTTTCGATGGCCCACTTCTTATAGGTTCCGGCAACGGGGTGCTGGAATCTGGTGGGGTTGGTGGAGTTACCGGTGATGGATACGTCAACGGACTCGTGCTGCATGATGGCAACACCTTCCAGAACGTCATTGGAACCGTAGCAACGAACCTTTGCTCTTTCGCCGTCGGAATAAGCCTTGGTCTTGATGATGTTCAGCTTGTTCTCGGTGAAATCGAACTCGGTCTGCACATAGGTGAAGCCGTTGATTCTGGAGATGATGTGAGCGGCGTCCTTGCCCAGACCGTTCAGGATGATCTGAAGGGGCTCTTTACGAACCTTGTTTGCGGTCTTTGCAATACCGATGGCGCCTTCTGCTGCTGCGAAGGACTCGTGACCTGCCAAGAAGCAGAAGCACTTGGTCTCTTCACGGAGAAGCATAGCGGCCAGATTACCGTGACCGAGACCTACATCTCTGGTTTCGGCAACGGAACCGTGGATACAGAATGCCTGCAGACCGATACCGATGGCCTCAGCTGCTTCAGCGGCACTCTTCACGCCCTTTTTCACTGCAATGGCAGCGCCCAGGGTGTATGCCCAGGAAGCGTTTTCAAATGCGATGGGCTGCACGCCCTTTACCAGTGCGTCAACATCGACACCCAGATCCAGACAGATCTTCTGTGCTTCTTCCAGAGAAGCGATGCCGTATTCTTTGAGGCACTCGTTGATTTTTCCAATTCTTCTTTCGTAACCTTCAAACTTAACCATCGTTATGCCTCCTTATTCTTCACGGGGATCAATGTACTTCACTGCGGCTTCGTATCTGCCGTAGGTCTTCACATTGCTCTCGTAAGCTTCTTTGGGATCCTTGCCGTGACGGATTGCTTCCATCATTTTTCCGAGGTGAACGAACTTATAGCCAATGATTTCATTGTCTTCGTCCAGACCCAGGGAGAGAATGTAGCCTTCTGCCATTTCCAGGTAACGAACACCCTTTTCATTGGTAGCGAAAATGGTACCAACCTGGCTACGCAGACCCTTGCCCAGGTCGTCCAGAGTGGAACCGATGGGAAGACCGTCTTCGGAGAATGCGGTCTGGGTGCGGCCATAAACCAGCTGGAGGAAGATCTCGCGCATGGCAACGTTGATGGCATCACAAACAAGGTCGGTGTTCAGAGCTTCCAGAATGGTCTTGCCCTGGAGAATTTCAGCTGCCATCGCAGCGGAGTGGGTCATACCGGAGCAGCCGCTGGTTTCCACCAGAGCTTCTTCGATGATACCCTTTTTAACGTTAAGAGTCAGCTTGCACATACCTTGCTGAGGTGCGCACCAGCCGATACCGTGTGAAAGACCGGAAATGTCAGTCACATCATAAGCCTTTACCCATCTGCCTTCTTCGGGAATGGGAGCGGGACCGTGCTTGGGACCTTTGGCCACAACGCACATATTTTCTACATCTTCTGTAAACATGGTCATTGGATCAAATTCCTTTCTTTGTTTTGTTTAGTCAACCAGAACGCCCATGGTACCGGGAGCGGCACAGGCGGCGTTAGACTCGTCGGTGTCGATGTGCATGGCAGCAGCAAATTTTTCGCTGACTCTGACCACAACCTCATCGAAAATAAGGGATCTTTCGCCTTCTACGCGAATTTTCACAATCTGCTTGTCCTTCACGCCGAATGCTTCTGCATCAGCGGGAGTAAAGTGAATGTGACGCTTTGCCACGATCACGCCCTCTGCCACTTCCACAGACTTGTCGCCAACGGAAATGGTACAAGCGCCGGAGCCGGCAACGTCGCCGGATTCGCGGATGGGAGCCTTAATGCCCAGGGTTCTGGCATCGGTAGCGGAAACTTCCACCTGAGATGCAGGACGGGCAGGTCCGAGAATAATAACGTTCTTGATGGTGCCTTTGGGACCGGTGATATCCACTCTTTCTTCGCAAGCGAACTGACCGGGCTGGGACAGATCCTTCTTGCGGGTGAGGGCATATCCTTTTCCGAAGAGAGCTTCAATGTGCTCCTGGCTCAAGTGGACATGACGGGCCGAGGTTTCAACCAAAACTTTCTTTTCCATGTTTTGACATCTCCTATCATTATATTATTTTTGCTTAACCGCCTTATTATACTACAAAATTTGCCAAGTTGTAAAGGGGAAAAAGCATCAATTTCTAAAAAATATCAGAGTCTTCCTCCAGAACGGAAGAAATCTTCACGATGACATACAAGGTAATGGCAAGGTCAATGAGAAGGGAGGAAATATCCACCAGATCGGCAGAAACCCGGTCTCCCACCACTGCCACCAGGTAAGAGAGCCTTGCGGTAATGCCGAAGAATACCACTGCCAGTCCGGAAAACGCGTAAGAATTGGGACGGGTCATGGCTTTTTCCCCCAGCAGAAGCTGTGCCTGATAGAGGAAAAAGAGAAGGGCGGAAATGATGAAAAGGAACTGACCGATGTAAAGCGCCTTGTTTACAAAGCGTGCCAGGTCACGGTATTCCACCACCATGCGGACGGTACACCAAAAGGCCGGTACCAAAGCGAAGAATGCGCGAGTGGAATTTTTTTGTCTGGAGTTTTGGAAGCCGATCACAAGAAAATAAACGCCGGACAGGGCAGAAAGAAGGGCGAACATCCAGGCATAGCTGTTTTGCTTTAGGGCCGGATCCAAAAGGCAGGAAACGGAGTAGGCCAAAAAGCTAAATCCGGGAAAGAAGGTGGAAAAGGCAGAGAGAGTGCCTTGCCAGGATGCGGTTCTGGCTGCAAAGGGTGAGAGGGAATCTGCAGTGCTTTGACGCTCTGTTTTGGGAGATTCGGCTTCGTCTGAAAGCAAGGATTCTTCACCTAAAAAAGGACTGTTTTCCAAGGGTGCTTTGCTTTTTTGTGCCGACAAGGTCTTTCGGAATGAGAGAAGAAGGCAAAGAGCGAAAACGAGAAAGCCGATGCCGTTGAAAAGATAGCAGGCATAGGGCGTTGTCCGGAAAAACCCCATGGTGTTTTCCACTTCTGTCCAGAAGGTATAAATTCTGAAAACAAAGGCTAAAAGCGCCAAGGGGCAAAGAACAAAAAGCGCTTTTTTAAACATATTACGGTCGAAAAACATAAAATCTCCTGATCCCTTTTGGGACATTTATTTTCTTTCGTTGTCTAAAATAGAAAGGATTGAAAGAAGGACGGTGAGCCCGGCACACACGGCGAGGATCCCTTTGGTCAGGGCATTGTTCAGAAAAGCCATAGACTCGTTAAACAGATCAATGACGAAAAAAGTCAAAAGCGAAAGGCTTAAGATCAAGGTGATATGGGGCAACAGTCGCTTGCAAAAACAAAAGAACTTTTTCATTCTTCTTCTCCTTGATAGGTCCAGGTGGGACTTGCGATGTAGAGAATATCGCTGATGTCTCTGCCGCCTTTTTTACTGGGAGAGGAAAAGATCTCTCCTTGCCAGGTCATTACGGCAGAATGTCCGCCGTCTAGGTTATAGGCTCTCCGGCAACCCAAAGATTCAAATAGCTTTGCCAATTCCGCCAGGGTCATTCCCCGGGAGAGGCTTTGTCTTCCGTCCACTGCCACCAGGCAGTAATGCCCCGGCTCGTAATAACCCAGAGCCACCCGAGGGTTTTCCCCGGAAATGCCGGTGCTGAATTCCTCTATGGCCAGCCCCTTTTCGTCCAGAAGCATAGGGCCGAAATCCCAGGCCTGCCAGGCACCCCCGGCAATGGCAAGATTGACATCAAAGGAGGAAAAGGAATAAGTTTCCATGGTTCCGTTGTAATAGAGTACGCAGATCTGGTGGGCCTTTGAGGTTCGGTAAACCTCGCCGTTCCGAATGACGATCCCTCTTTGACGGATGCCGAAATAATCACCGGAAACACCGAGAAGCGCGTTGTTTTCACGGGAAAGATTCAGGGTGGAATCCGAGATACCGGTGGAAAAGGTCTCGCCTGCCATGGCAGTTTTCAGGGAGGTGATGTATCGAACGTAAAGATCGGCCACATAGTAGGTAACGCCATTTTCCACGTGTGTGGTTACGGTGACATTTACCTGGGAATCCATATAAAATCCATCCCCCTTGACCACAGAGCCGTCAGTGGTAAATTTATCGGGGAATTTTTCTGCCCAATCCTGCAATTCTGTCTCCGCGGTGGCTCCATAAAGGTTGCCGATGCTTCGGGGAAGAACGTGATGAAATAGGGCGAAGGTGCAAAGAAGCACCCCAAGGCAGATCAGATCCAGAGAGAACAGGAGAAAAAGGCGGTGCTTTTTTCTCATTTTGTCTCCTTTGTTTTGGGAAATACAATGTATTTTTGAATCAAAAAGCTCACCGGGAAGCAAATGCACTGCGCCAGGATCAAAGAGGGGATCTCATGAAGTGCAAAATCCACCAAAAACAGGGTGTTGAGAACATGATTGCCAAAGAAAATGCCCACCACCAGAAGCACATACAGAACAAAGCTTCGTGCCGGATGCTTTAAATTGTGAAAGACCATTTTTCCGTTGACGGTAAAATTCACCACGGAGGAAATGGCTCTTGCAATCAAAAGAGAACAAAAGGCAAGATCCTCCGGAGAGGGAATAAAATGGGAAAAAACAAAGTTGAACAGAAGGTAATAAACAATGACATCCAGGAAAAAGGCAAGGCAGGATGAGAGCAGAAAGATCACAGGCTGAAAGGCTCTTCCCAGGGCGTTTTTCAGCAGAAGCCCGTAAACTCTCACCGCATCACGCAAGGGATTGAAGTGTGAGGATTTATTTTCCTCTAAATAGACAGTTTCAATCTCCACCTCCCGGATGGGGATCTTGTGTTTGGCCATATCGCAAAGCACCTGCATTTCGTATTCATAGCGATCGCCGGGGGTGGATAGCATTTCGTTCAGCAGACCGGCGGAAAAGGCGCGCAGACCTGTCTGGGTGTCATACACTTTGGTGCCCATTAAAAGGTGAAAGGTGAACCGGGAAATGGCGTTGCCGATCCGGCTTCTGGCAGGAACGTCCCCTTTGAACATCCGGGAACCCAAAACCAGCGCCTCCGGATGGGCTTTTGCTTCTTCCATACAGCGAAGAATATCGCCGGGCAAATGCTGACCGTCTGCATCGGCGGTGCAGATGGCCTCTTTTTCCTTGCCCTCCTCCAAAAGAAACCGGAAACCGGTCTTTAAGGCAGCGCCCTTTCCCTTGTTTACAGGGTGGCAAAGCAAGGTGCACCCCAGCTCCCGGACACTTTGAAATATGTCCTCATACGCTTCTCCGGAGCCGTCGTTTACAACCAGAAGTCTTGCGGTGGTGCATTCTTTCAATTTTTTCAACAGATCAATCAGTTTTTGATCCGGCTTGTAGGCAGGAATGATGATGGTCATAGTGTTTTCCTCAATGAAAAAATGGTGAAACAGTCAGGTGAAGTCAAACGCGAATAAACCCGATGATATTTTACCAAAAACAAGGGGGTTTTGCAAGGGAATTTCAAAAAGATTCATAAAAAACTGTACGTCCTGTCGTGCACATTAAAAAGTAAAAATGCGAACGAAATTACGTAAATTGTATTGACAATTACGAAATTTCGTGATATAATCCAGTCGAGCAATGAGAAAATACGAAAAAGGAGAAATCACACTTGAAATACTTGCAGAAAAAAGAAGAAGCGCTAGTCTTCGCCTTGGAAAAGGTAGAGGAAGCGGCGGAGGCTTTGGAGGAAGTGCTTTCGGATACGGCGGAGGAAATGGCTTGGTTTCGGGAGAATCTTCAGGAAGAGCTTCTCTCCGTTCGCACGGAAAAAATGGCCATGGCAGATAGTGCAAAATATTATGACTGGGGATCCATCGCTTGACCTTTGATGAATACATTTCCCGGTATTGGTTGCTTCAAAGGGCGGTGGAGCAGGACGAAAAAAGCCTTGCTCTGATGCAGAGCGAAAGCTACCGCTCCTTTGTGCATCATTTCGGTGAAAGTGCATCTCCGGTGCTCCGCGCCTTCGCCTTGGGGGAGAACAGCTTGAAGGAAAAGCTGAACCGTCACCGGCGGCTTTGTGAACGGTATGCTACCCGTCTTGCTCTGGCTATTTCGCTCATCTCCGTGGAGGAAATCCGGGATTTTGCCCGACTGCACTACCTTTACGGCTTGACCCATGAAGAAATTGCCGAGATGAGTTTTTTTAGCTTAAGGACGGTGTACCGTCACGCAAAAAGAGCCAAAAGCGAATTAAAAAAGCAGCTGCGTGCCGTTTCCCCCAAGCAAAAAAGGATCCCGCCTGCCAGGTTTCTTGTGAAGGGGACTTTGCCGAGAAAAAAATATCGGATGGATCCAGTTTCCAAAAATGCCGCCAAGCACACAGCCTTGAGAAAAAGTCAGCCCTTTCGTCCGGTTCTTGTTCCATTTTAAAGAGAAAACAAAAAAACAGCCACCTTTCGGTGACTGTTTTTTTGAACGAAAAATTATGCGTTCTCCTTCATTGCTGCGAAGCAATCGCTGCAATAAACAGGGCGATCGCTGGTGGGCTGGAAGGGAACCTTTGCTTCCTTGCCGCAGTTAGCGCAAGTGGTAGTGAAATACTCTCTTGCCTGTCTGGAAGCATTCTTCTTCGCGTCTCTGCAGGGCTTGCATCTCTGGGGTTCGTTCTGGAAACCTTTCTCGGCGTAGAATTCCTGTTCACCAGCGGTGAAAACGAATTCATTGCCACAATCCTTGCATACCAGTGTCTTGTCTTCGTACATTTGCCATACCTCTTAATTTTTTAAAATTGCCCAGAACGGACTCGCACCGTCACCCTTTTAGATCGTTGCCGATCAAAACGCTCTCTTTAAGCTACACGGGCATATCAACGAAAATCAAACCGGCGCCGAAAGCTTTTTGCGAAGCCGGTAAAGCGTGTTTTCCACGCTTTTTTGCCCCAGCCCCAATTCTGCTGCGATTCGGGAAGGACCCTTGCCCTGAAGACTTAGGCCGAAAACACGGCGCTCCATGGGGGAAAGAGTTCGATCCACTCGCTCCATCAGTTCCTGCAGCTCTTCCCGACCCAAAAAGATCCTTTCAGGGGTCTCGGTCAGGGAAGCGGGGATGGTTTCCTCCCAGTCTGCAAGATCCAGATCCGCGCCTCTTTTCTGGTATTTTTTCACACCGTCCAATAGGGCAGAACGCATACAGATCCGGGCGAAGGTGGCAAAGGAGGAGAGGCTTGGGTCAAACAAACGGACTGCTTTATAAAGACCGATCAGACCTTCCTGCATCAAATCTTCCTTTTCCGTTTCCGGAACTGCCAAGGGCGAGATCATAGAGAACAGAACTGGGGTAAAATATTCCACCAGTCGGGAAAAGGAATGATCTCCTCCCGAGGCGGCCTCTTTTGCCCATGTGTCCAGTTCCTTCTCATCCTTGGAAAGGGAAAGCACTTCCTTGCTGTTAGACATGGATACCTCTTTCGATTACTACCTAAAATAAATTATATCACCAATGAAAAAATATGTCAAGCATTTTAATAAAAATAAAATGTTTTGCAAACTTTTTTTCCTATGAATCGTGAAGATTCGGGAAAACATCCTGTTTTTCTGTGAAAAAGGAGATTGAATGTGACGGTGGATTGTGTTAGAATAACAGAAAAAAGTAAAAGGAGAACACAAAATGCTTCGTCATATTGTACTGTTTCGCTTCAAAGAGGAGGCCCAGGGAAAGAGTAAGGCAGAAAATGTGGCTGCCACGCGCGCTATGCTGGAAGCACTGCCTGCCAAGATCGACCTGATCAAAAATAGCCTGGTTTACGTGAACAAGGATGGATCCAATCCGGAGAATGCGGATCTGATCCTGATTTCCGATTTTGAATCTCAAGAGGCGCTGGATGCGTACATTGTGCATCCGGATCACAAGGCCGTAGGTGCTTTTATGAGACCCTTGCGAGAAAGCCGCGCCGCCATTGATTTTATCGTATAACCTTGCTTAAAACTGCGTGAACCGCAAAGCGACGGTCGGTGGAGTGCTCGTTGTTATCACAGGTGGACAGGGTAATGATCTGACTGTTTTTGTTGAAGGTGTGCTCCGTTTCATAGAGGGAAATGAATGCCATCTGCTCACAGAAATTGATAAAGTCCACATCGGAAACAAAATCCGTTTCAAAATAATTGTCAAAGGCATTGGATTCGTGAACGGAAAAGGGTTCGTAAATATAGATTCCGTCAGAAGTGGCAATTTCGATGGTGGCCGAGTAAAACACCGATGCGCTGGCAAAATCGTGAACGGAGGCAAACATACTGCCGTCGGACATATTGTGCCCGTAAATGACCGTGTTGCGATTTTGGGGAATGTTACTGGAATTTCTCGGATCGATGAAAATCGCGCCGCCGGAAAGGGTTTTGCCGTAGAAATCCCGGTGCAGATAATAGTTTCGCTTGGAGGACCAAACGATGGGATAATTCACCACCGTTCCCTCGATCTTGATCCAGCCGGCAGTGTCGGCGTTGATCTTTTTCAACTGGGCGATTTTTCCCACCAGCGTCTCCTGCTCACTGGTAAAGGTAGAGTTTCCGGCGCTGTCTGAATGGGTTTTGCCTGCCAGAATGTCGGCCGGTGTAAGGGTTTCGACCGAGACCAGGGCTTTTTTCAAGTATTCATCGGCAAAGCGGTCCTTTTCCGAAACCATTTCCTGCAGACCGGAATATACCACATAAGCCCGGTAATAGTCGTAGAGCTTGCGGAACACAAAAAACGATGCCGTCAAAAAACCGAATATGCAAACAAAGAGGATCCCGTAGCGCACATAGTCAAAGGCGCCAAGGGTCTTCTTTTTGTTTTTTTCCGGATCGGAGTAAACGCCGTACATTCCCTCTAGAGAAGCCTTGATCTCCGCTTCGCCCATGGGGAACAGGGAGCGGTAAGTCTCGCTTGGCTCCGGGTCTTTTTTTACATCCCGTTTTGCCTTTTTCGGAAACGGTTTGCGCTTTTTTTCGGGCTTGATTTCCGGGGAGGCAACATTTTTTCCTTTTGTTTCATTGGGAATGTTTCTTAGCGCATGACGGTGCTTTTTGGCATTTTTCTCACCGGCGACTTTTTCAGGCTCCGTTTTCTTTGGGGAAATCTCCTTTTCTGCTTTTAGCGTCAAGGCATCTCCTGTTTCTTCTTTGAGAGGGA
The DNA here is from genome assembly GCA_045541915.1 of Eubacteriales bacterium. Classification (GTDB taxonomy): domain Bacteria; phylum Bacillota; class Clostridia; order Oscillospirales; family SIG627; genus RGIG5579. The sequence continues at coordinate 44,370 of JAZQJZ010000007.1, read as the reverse complement.
AGGCATCTTCATCGGAAAAGGGCATATTGCCGGCTTCCCGGGATTCCATTTCGCCCAAAAAGAAGCTTCTTTCCGGGATTTGCTTTTTTCTTTTTTGTCCGAACATGATGCCATCCTCCTTTTGTTATGATGATTTTGTTATTTCCAGAATCGTTCCAGCTCCTGCTGCAGTTGAGCGTCCCGTTCCAGATGAACTGCTCCGTCCCAGCTTTCCGGAAACAATTCCAGCATATCCTCTCCCTGGTAACGTGCATCGCAAAGGATGAGAAAGCCTCGGTCATTCTCGTCCCGGATCACCCGTCCGGCTGCCTGAAGCACCCGGCTCCAGCCGGGGAGGGTATAGGCAAAGCTTTTGCCGTCCATTTCTCTTTTATAATAGGAAGCACATTCCGCCTCCGCTTCGGGGCTGGGAGGAGGGAATCCGGTTCCCACAATGATCTCTCCCACCAAAGAATCTCCCTTCAGGTCTACTCCTTCGGAAAAGATTCCGCCCATAACACAAAATCCGATGAGCGTCCCCTTTCGGTTTTCCTCGAAGGTTCTTAAAAATTCCTTACGCTTTTGCCCGGTCATGATCTTTTCCTGAACCAGGATGCGGTGATCAAAAAAGCGCTTTTTATATTCCTGGCTCACCAGATTTAAGTATTCAAAAGAGGGGAGAAAGACCATATAATTGCCCGGCTTTGATGCCGTGGCACGGCGAATGATGCTGCAAAGCTTGGGGGCAGTGGCAAAGCGCTGGGCGTACGATACATCCAAATGGCAAATGCCCACAAAAAGATTTTCTCTGGGAAACGGAGAGGGAAGAACCAGAAAGCTGTCTTCCTGGCCGCCGGAAAGCAGCTGGAAATAATAGTCCTTTGGCAAAAGGGTTGCGGAAAAGAAGGTGACCGATTTCCAGCCGTCTGCACTGCTTCGGATCTTTTCTCGGGGATTTACAAGATAGATGCGCACACCGCCCTCCGGGGGATAAACGGTGGCAAAATCCGAATCAAAGGCCTTGAAAAGAAGGGTGAACTTCTTTAGCTTTCCGTAAAAATCCCGGAGGATCCGTCTATCTTCCCGGGAAAGAGGGCCAAAGCCCTCGTGGAGCGCAAAGCCCACCTTGGGAAGCACTTGGCTTACCTTTTCTGCCAAGGAGGCGGGGGCTTCGAAAGAAAAATATTCTTTGCTTTCGTCTCTTTTTTTGTCTACGTTTACAAAAATGGCGGAAAGAGGCGCCAGGTGCTCTTTTAGCATTTGAAAGGCCGGGACCGGATTTCGAAAGAAGGGATCCAGATCCTGGGGGGAAAGGTGCACGGAAAAGCTTTCCCGAATCCGCGTGGGCAGATTGTGCGCCTCGTCAATGAGCAAAATGGCATCCTTTGAGGGGGCAAATAAGGCGCGGTTGGGGTCGAAAATGTGATTGTAATCTCCAATGACCACCTGGCAGTAGGGTTGGATCTTCAGCTGCAGCTGAAAGGGACAGATCTGAAAGGTTTTGGCTGCAGAAAGGATCTCCTTTGTGGTGATGCAGGAGAAGGTGGCGAGAAAAGAGAGGGCCTGCGGAAGCTTTTCCCCGAATCCGTCCATATAAGGACAGCCAAGGCTTTCGCATTCTTCCTTTTCCTCCGGGCAAAGGCTCATTTTGGCTCCCAGCACCAGAGTGCGGAGGCCACGGAGCTTCTGCAGACTTTCCACCGCAGCGGCGGCTTGCAGCTTTAATGTGTTTTTAGGAGAGGCATAAAACACTTTTTTTGCCCTTCCGGTTTCCAGGGCCCGTAAGGCCGGATACAACACCGCCAGAGTTTTGCCAATTCCGGTGGGGGCGCAGGCAAAAAGCTTGGTCCCGCTTTTGATGGCGTCCCAGACTCCGTGGATCAGCTTTTTCTGACCCTCGCGAAGCTGCGTATGAGGAAAGACCACATTCACATCCGGCTTTTGAAACAGAACGGAAAGGGAAAGGACTTTTTGTATGTAGGGGGAAATGGTCCGGGAAAGCTCTTCCTTTTCCAAAACACAGGGCTCGGTTTCCACCCGTCCTTGGGCGAAAACAAACAGTCGGGTGCCCACTTGTGTCAGTTTCTTGGTTCCTGCCAGAGCAAGGGCAAGAAATCTCGCCCGGAGAAGGGTTCTGTCCCGGAAGCGGGCAAAGGAGACCATCTGATCCAGGAGAATATGCTCCTCCACATAATAGATGCCATCCTCAACACACACTGCATCGGCAATTCCGGTGATGCGGATTTCATCCTCTCCGCTTTTGAAAACCAGCGTCAGGGAAATGTCCTCATAGCGGTTTTTTTCTTCTACCGGAAAAAGGCTCCATTCTGCTTTTCCGGGACGTTTTTTGGGAGTATTATCGCAAGGATCCAGGGGCAAAACAAGATCCAGGACCTCATCCAGAGAAAGAGATTGGTGCATTGCTTTTCATTCCTCCCCAAACCAGATTTCTGCCAGAGCAAGGGCAAAGCCCATGGCAAGATTTTTGTAAAGGCTAAAATTCCGATCGAATTCAATGGGCTTTTCAAAGGGCCCGATGTTTCGCCCGGCAAAGGGAATTTCTTGCTGAAGGCAAAGCATGGCCCGATCTTCTCCGATGCTGGAAAAGGTTACCGGGTCTGCCGGATTCATTCCGCCTGTGAGCACCGTTCCCTCCACGGAAAACCTTCTGTTTCCCACCCGTCCCGGAACCAGGAAAAGATCCGAGGAAAAACGCCACGAATCGGAAAGGTAATCCAGGTCGGAAAGAATCAGATCATACTCTTTTCCCTGCGTCGCTCGTTCCAAGTGGATCCGGGAGGAGAAAGGAAAGGAGTGCAATTTTTGTTTCAGAGAATGCTCCAGAATGGGAATGTGCTCTGCCAAAGCAATGTTCATACGTTCCCCCGCTTTTTTTCGTTTTGTCACCTATTATGACCGAAAAGGGAGAAAAAATACAAAAAGATCTGTCAGACTTCTTTTTGATCCTCAAACACGGCTACGGTTTTTTCAATCAGACTCCAGACACTCTCCACTCCTTCTCCCGATAGGGAAGAAAAGGGAAAGACCGGCACGGGAAACATAGCATCCTCCAGGGCCTTTAAGTTTTTTGCCTGATTGGTCTTATTTAATTTATCCAGCTTGGTTGCCACGATCACAAAGGGGATCCCCACTTCCTTCAAAAAGCCGATCATGGTCTCATCGTCCCGGCTGGGGCCGGTTTTCAGATCCACCAGCTGCAAAACCAGGGCCAGGTTTTCGTGATTTTGAAAATAAGAATCCGTCAGATTCGACCACGCTCTTTTTTCCTTTTCGCTTCTTTTGGCAAAGCCGTATCCGGGCAGGTCTACCAAATAGCAGGTGTTGTCCAGATCAAAGAAATTGATGGTGATGGTCTTACCGGGAGTAGAGGAAACCCTTGCCAGGCTTTTTCTGCCCAAAAGGCGGTTCAGCGCGGAGCTTTTTCCCACGTTGCTTCGACCGGAAAAGGCGATCTGGCATTTTCCGTCCCGGATGATCTGATCTCGCCTTCCAGCGGAGATTTTCAGTGAAATGTTGTGTTTGTTCATGAATGGACCAAGGCGATCTTCAGTACGTCATCGATGGTGCGGCAAGGGATAAACTCCATCTTCTCCCGCGCTTTCGGATCTACTTCCTCTAAATCTTTTTCGTTGTCGGCAGGGATGAGAACGGTCTTGATACCGCTGCGCAGAGCCGCACCGGCCTTCTCTCGCAGACCGCCGATGGGGAGCACCTTGCCGTGTAAGGTGATCTCGCCCGTCATAGCCACATCGCCCCGGACCTTTTTGCCGGAAAGAAGGGAAGCAAGACAGGTAACCAGTGTCACACCGGCACTGGGGCCGTCCTTGGGAATGGCGCCCTCCGGGAAGTGAATGTGCAGATCGCACTCCTTATAAAAATTGGGGTTTTCAATGTCAAGGGCATCGCTCCGGGAACGGATCAGAGAAACGGCGGCCTTTGCCGATTCCTTCATCACATCGCCCAAGGAGCCGGTCAATTCCAATTTTCCGCTACCGGGGAGACAAAGAGCCTCCACCTCCAGCATCTCACCGCCGGACATGGTCCATGCAAGACCGTTGACCACGCCCACGCGAGGGGGAATGTTTTTCTTTTCGGGAAGGATTTTTTCTTTCCCCAGAAAATCGGTTAGATTCTTTTCGGTCACGGAGATTTTCTCCTGGCCGTCATAGATCATCTTTGCGCTCTTTCTGCAGATCTTGGCGATTTCTCTTTCCAGCTTTCTCACGCCCTGTTCCCTGGTGTAGGAACGGATGATCTTTCGCAAAGCGCCTTGGCTGATACTTAAGCGGTTTTTCTCAATGCCGTGCTCCTTTTCCTCTTTGGGGATCAGGTGGTGCTTGGCAATGTCGCATTTTTCACTTTCCGTATAGCCTTGGATGGAAATGACCTCCATACGGTCCAGCAGAGCCGGAGGAATGGTGGAAACATCGTTTGCAGTGGCCAGGAACATACAGGCGGAAAGATCCACCGGCAATTCGATGAAATGATCCCGGAATGCGTGGTTCTGGGCAGAATCCAGAACCTCCAGAAGAGCAGAGGAGGGATCGCCGTGAGAATCCCGGGTCAATTTGTCAATTTCATCCAGGGTGATCAAGGGGTTCATGGATCCTGCTTGGCAAAGGGCATTGATGATTCTGCCGGGCATAGCGCCAATATAGGTCTTTCTGTGACCGCGAATGTCTGCCTCGTCCCGGACACCGCCCAGAGATACGCGCACGTATTTTCTACCCAGCGCCTCCGCAATGGAGGAAGCGATGCTGGTTTTACCTACACCGGGTGCGCCCACCAGACACAGGATCTGTCCCTGCACCTTTCCGCGCAAAAGACCGGCCGCCAAAAATTCCAGGATCCGCTCCTTTACTTTTTCCAGACCATCGTGATCCCGATCCAGGATGGCTTCTGCCTTTTTCAGGTCCACCTCATCCTCGGTATATTCCAGCCACGGGATCTCAAGACAGGTATCAATATAGCCTCGAAGAAGGGCCGATTCCGAAGAACCGAAGGGCATTTGACGGATCTTTTTTGCTTGGGAAATCAGCTTTTCCCGAATGGAATCGGGAAGTGCGGCCTTCTGGATCCGGGCGAGAACATCGTCATCGTCGTCCTCTCCGGCAAAGGCTTCGCCGCCGGAAAGCTCGGACTGGATCACCCGAAGCTGCTCCCGCAAATAAGCCTCCCTTTGCTGATCCTCCATGTGACTTTGGACCTTGCGAGCCAGTCGGCTCTCCAGCTTTGCCACCTGAATTTCTCTCTCCAGGATCTCCTTGAGCTTAAGGGCTCTTTTTTCCGGATCGAACTGTTTGAGAATTTCCATCTTATCTTCTACCCGACGGAGAATGTTTGCCGCCACAAAGTCCGACAGAAAACCGGGCTCGTCAATGCTTTGCAGTGCTGCCGTCACATCGGCGGAAAGCTTGGGGAGAAAAACAGACAGATCCTCCACGCTGTGGAGAATGCTTCTTCGGTAAGCGTCGGCGGAAATATCGTCCAGAACGGTGATCTCCTTTTGCAGAACCTCTGCGGTGAGAGCGCCGCTTTCCAGACGGAATATATTCTGTGTTTCACCTCTGGCAATGCCTTCGGTGATGATGCGATAGCTTTTATCGGGAAGCTTGATGGACTGCTTGATGCGGGCAACCACACCTACCTTATGCAGATCCGCCGGCTCCGGCGTTTCTACCTGGGCATCCTTTTGGGTTACCAGATAAATCAGCCCGTCAGCCTTTAGAGCCATTTCCGTAGCGCGCACCGTTTGGGGGCGAGCTACTTCAAAGCTGGTATCAATATTTGGGAAAACAACCAGACCTCTCAGGGCAATGACGGGCAATGCCACCCGGTCCAGTTTTTCGGTATAGTACGACATTTCTTTTTGGGGAATCCTTTCCAAATTGATGAACTTTCGAGTATAAAAACCCATTATTGCATTAATATATCATATTTCTTGGGAAAAAGAAATCACTTTCTGCTAATTTTCATAAAAAATTTTCGTTTTTTTCAGTTTTGTGGTATACTATCCGTTACAGAAAAGTCAAAAATGCCATTTAAAACCAAAAGAAACCGAAAGGGAGTGAAAATATGACCGAAGAAATGATAAACGAAATCCGCCTTGCGCCTCTGGCCGGATCTTTTGTGTTTCCCAGTGTGGTGACCGATGAGGAATTTTCCCTCCTGTTTCGGAACCGGGCAGCGCAAAAGCTTCTTCCCGCACCTTGGCGACTGAAACGCTACTTAAAAACCCTTGCCAAGGAGAAGAAAGAGGGCTGTGTGATGTGTGCGGAATTGGAGGAGATTTCCTATTTCGTGTGTATTCTTCCACCGGAAAACTCAGAGAGATTGTTGATTTTTTTGGAAAATTTTATGCCTTTTTGCGAGCCGTTTTCCAAAAGCCTTTTTGGAGAGAGTCTGCGCGTTCTGGATGAGATTTGCCTGCCCTTGAAGCCCCAATTCGAGTTCCAAGGCACAGCCCGGAATGTTCATTTGGAGGAGAGGGTGATCTCCAGAACCCATCGGCTGCGCGGTGCCATGGAAATGTACCGTCATTTTCTCACCTTGTCCAAGCGTCCTATGAGGGCCCCGTCCGTTTGCAGTCTGCCAGGGATCCTTCAAGCCCTTTCCGACCGATTGCATCAGCCCCGTGTGAGTCTTTCTTTTGAGTGCACCTCGGATGCGGCGGTGATGGCTTCTCCCGATGCTCTAATCTTTGCCCTTTTGAACGTGATCCGTTTTCTCTATGTTTACCAAGGGCTGGAAGAGGTTTCGGTGCAGGTGAAAAAGACCGGAAATGGGGTGGTGCTGTCCTTTTCGTTTTCCGATCAGGAGCAGGTGTTTTCCGTTCTGGCAAGGATCTTCCGACAAGAAAGCGGCAAGGAGTTTCCCAAGGATCTTGCCCTGGCTCCGCTATTCCTTTCATTCCTTCTGTGTCGGGAGCATCACATGAATATGAGTCTAAAAAGTGAAAACGGGATGGGGCAGATCCTGATCAAGCTTCCCTCGGCACAGATGATCCCGGAAGCGTTTTTGGGCACCAAAACCGCCGCAGAGCATCGGCTTTTGGATCAGTGGATCCGGGAAATCTTCTTCTACGAAGAGGAAAAGTGAAACAAATTACTCTTTTTTCCATTTTTCTCTTGCCAAAAAGGGGAGAATGGAATATACTGAGAAATGTTAAAAATAGAAAAAAGGAACAAAATCGGAGGTCGTTATGGCAACAAACAAAATCAAACGGATTGGTGTTCTGACTTCCGGGGGCGACGCACCCGGTATGAATGCTGCCATTCGCGCTGTGGTCCGTTCCGGACTGTATCACGGGTTTCAAGTGTTCGGGATTCAGCGCGGCTATGAGGGTCTTCTTGACGGTGAAATCGCCGAGATGAATAACCACTCGGTTTCCAATATCATCAGTCGTGGCGGAACGGTGCTTCTCACGGCCAGAAGCAAGGAATTTTCCACTCCCGAAGGAGTGCAAAGAGGAAAGGGAATGGCAGAGATCTTCCGCCTGGATGCTTTGGTGGTCATTGGCGGTGACGGTTCCTTCCGCGGCGCCAGAGATCTGCATCGGATCGGACTTCCGGTCATTGGCATTCCTGCCACTATTGACAATGACATTGCTTGCAGTGACTATACCATCGGTTATGACACGGCGATGAACACCGTAAAGGAAGCCATTGACAGAATCAAGGATACTGCCTATTCTCACGAGCGCTGCAGCGTGGTGGAGGTGATGGGTAGAAATGCCGGGTATATCGCAGTGAACTGCGGCATTGCCGGCGGTGCAGAGGCTTGCATTGTTCCCGAGAGGGAATTTAATGTGGATGAAGATATCATCAAGCCCATTCTTTCCTGTCGGAATGCAGGGAAGCATCACTACATTATCATCAATGCCGAGGGTGTGGGCGGCACTATGGAAATTGCACAGGAGATCCACAATAAGACCGGAATCTCCACTACCACCACCATTTTGGGCCACCAGCAAAGAGGCGGCAGTCCCACGGTACGTGACCGCGTGGCGGCTTCCCTGATGGGAGCCAAGGCCACAGAGCTTTTGGCCAATGGGGTCTCCGGCAGAATTGTGGCCATGAAGGGAGATTCTGTTGTGGATATTGATATCGAAGAAGCCCTTTCTATGAAAAAGGACATTGATGACGATCTGATCCGCACCAGCAAGATTCTTTCTTTGTATTGATTTTTCGTGAAAAGAAAGCACGGTTCTCCTTTTTTTGCGGAGAACCGTGCTTTGTTTCTTTTGCTTGAGTTTGGAAAAATCCTTGCTTTTTCTTTTTTTTGTGGTATAATCAAGAGTGATACTGTGGTGGGTTATATACCACTGGGCATCAAATATGGTTTTGGCTCAAAAAAGCCAAGGAGATTTTACCATGAGTTATGAAAGCAGAAAAATCACCTCCGTGTTGCAGCACTTTGGCGTGCAATTTGACTCGTTTCGTGTAGAGACATTTCATAGCGGCCATATCAATTCCACTCACAAGGTGGATGTTCGCTTCAAAGGCAAAAATGACAGCTTTGTATTGCAAAGAATCAACACCTATGTATTCCCCAACCCTGTGGGAATTATGGAGAATATCGATAAGGTAACCAATCACATTCGCAGAAAGCTTCTCAGCCAGGGCATTGATCCCGAAGGAAAGGTTCTGGATTTTTTAAAGAGAGAAGACGGAACCAACTATTATTTTGAGGACAAGGAAAACTTCTGGCGAGTTTATCGCTACGTCCCCAATACCATCACCTACGATCAGGCAGAGGATCCTATGGTGTTGAAAAACGCAGGGTATTCCTTTGGTCTGTTCCAGAGACAGCTTTCGGATTTTCCTATGGACCAGTTGCAGGATACCATGCCCAATTTCCACAATACGGTGAAAAGAATGGAGAATTTCTTCGCCGCCTGCGAAAGGGACGAAGCGGGAAGACGTCATGTGGTGGAGGAGGAGATCCGGATCTTAAAGGAAAACGAAGAGATCTGGTCTTGCCTTGAAAAGCAGCGTGAAGCGGGCATTTTGCCACTGCGCGTTACCCATAACGATACCAAGTATAACAACATCCTCATTGATAAGGACACAGGAAAGGCAGTTTGCGTGATCGATCTGGATACGGTCACCCCCGGTCTTTGTGCTTATGACTTCGGAGATGCCATCCGCTTTTCTGCCAACTTTGCAGTGGAGGACGAGCCGGACACGTCAAAGGTCGGCTTGAACCTGGAGCTTTATGAGGCATTTGCCTCCGGATTTATTTCCGCTTGCCGCGATTTCTGTACCCCTGAAGAAATGGAAAGCCTTGCAGTGGGCGCCATTGTCATGAGCTTTGAACTGGCTGCCCGTTTTCTGGAGGATTACCTGAACGGGGATAAGTATTTCAAGATCCACCGTCCCAATCACAATTTGGAACGGGGCAGAAGCCAGTTGGCGCTGGCATTGGATATGATGAAAAAATTCGACGCTATGAAGGAGATCAATTTGCGCTGTGCAAAAGGATGATCTCGGTGGCACCAAATTGAGTTTTTTGTGGAAGGAGCAAATCGGATACGATGGAGTTTTCTCTAAAGGATATTTATAATTGGCTGATCAAGGGCATTGCCTTTATTCTGATCATTGCGGTGCTGTTTGGTATCGGCGCATTTGTTTATACCAAATATTTTGTTCAGCCCCGTTATGAGGCTAACGTGAAGTTTTATGCCAGCAATAAGGAAAGTGGCAATACCTATGGGGACGCCACCCGATCCATTGCCTGGCAGTACATTGAATTTTTGAATGTCAATGAGTTTTTTGAAATGGTTTCCAAGGATCTGGAGGAGACAACGGGTAGGACTTTGGCTCCCAAGGTGATTTCCGGTTATGTTTCCTTTTCCTCGGTGGTTTCTGAAACCTCCACATTCTATGTGAGCGTGCAGACGCATGATCCCAATCTGTCCTATGATATTGCTCTGTCGGTATCCAATACGGCTTCCAAGAGAATCGATAGCTTCCAGGAGGTGGGAGCACTGGAAGTGATCCAGTCTCCGGAGCTGCCGGTTTCCCCTGTGAACGCCAATGCACTGGAAAAAGCCATTTTCGGTTTTCTTGTAGGTGCGCTCTTGGCTGCCGGTCTTGTGGTGCTGAAGGAATTGAGCGATAATCGAATCCGTTCTGCGGAAGAGATCACGGAATTGTTCGGTCTCCCCGTGCTTGGTATTGTTCCCGATTTCAATGCCGGTGAGAAGAAGGGAGGCATTTGAAATGACCAACAACAAAGGCTATTACGGAATGAATGAAAAGGGTGTTTTGTTTGCCGCAAAGGAGGCATACCGAACCATCCGTGCCAATCTGGCATTTTCCTTGATCAAACCCGGCTGTAAGGTTGTGGTGATCTCCAGTTCTGTTCCCGGAGAAGGAAAAACCACCACCTCTGCCAACATCGCCTTTTCCATTGCCAGAAGTGATAAAAAGGTACTTTTGATCGACGTGGATCTCAGAGGCCCCTCCTCTCAGTTAAGCCGCTTGGTCAAGTGCGATGCAAAGCCCGGCCTGACCAACTTTCTGAGCGGAATGAATACTTGGGAAGAGGTGCTTCACAAGAATGTTTTCACCAATTTGGATGTGATTTGTTCCGGTGATGTTTCTCCCAATCCGTCAGAAATCGTGGGAAGTGACAGCGTGGCAGAGCTCATTAAAAAAATGAGAGAGCAGTACGACTACATCATTTTGGATACTCCTCCCATCAATTTTGTTTCCGACGCCCTGACCTTAATCAGTCAGGCCGACGGGGTGGTGCTGGTTGCCCGTCCCAACTATACCACGCGCAGTGATTTGAAAAAGGCCGTGGAGCAGGTGAATTTTGCCGGCGGAAAGATCTTGGGCGTTGTGGTCAACGGCGCACAGGATGAAAAACATCGTTACGGACGCTACGGTCAGCGCTATGGTTATGGCTACAAATCTTACGGAACGAAGACTCAAGAAGAAAACCAAAAGGCTTTTTCCGAACAACCGAAGGAAGAAAGTGTAGCAGAAGAACAAGCCCCGAGTGAACAGCCGGAGGCATAACCTTGAGAGCAGATATCCACTCGCATCTTTTGCGTGGCATTGATGACGGCATCTCCACTCGCTTCGGACTTCAGGAGGCGCTTTCCTCTCTTTCCTGTCAGGGAATCACGCATTTGGCACTGACCCCTCATTTTTACCCTACCCAGGATTCTTTGGAACGGTTTTGCCACCGTCGTCAAGCAGCTTTTGAAGAGTTCTTGACCTTTCCGGAGGCAGAGGCTTTCACCTTGTCCTTGGGCGCGGAAGTGTATTTTACCGACACTCTGTTTAACTACGCGGATCTGACTCCCCTTTGCTATGCCGGCACCAGATTGATGCTGACGGAGTTGGAAACGAAAAGCTCCTTTTCGGTATATACGGAAAAAAGACTGCTTCGACTGATCCAGGAGCATCAGATTGTTCCCGTTTTGGCGCATATTGACCGATATCCGTTTTTGTATCGCGATTTGGGACTTTTGCAGCATCTTTCGGATATGGGATGCTACTTTCAGGTGAATTTCGATGCTTTTTCCGGGTGGCTTTCCCGTCGAAGAATGCTTGGTATTTTTAGGGAAGGACATTCCTATTTTCTCGGAGAAGATGTGCACAGCCTTCCCATGGAGAAAGAAAAAAAAGAGCAGCTTCTTTCTGCTGTAAAAAGAAAAGAGGACGCTTTGTTTGACACGGCCGATCAAATGGCAAAAAAGCACATTTTTGTTTCTTGACGGTCAAAGAAAAAAGGTTAAAAAAGCGGCGATGGAAAACGCCGCTTTTTTGATTGAAATGATATTTGGAAAGGAAATCAATATGATTCGTTCGTACAAAGGAAAAGAACCAAAGATTGCCGAAACGGCTTTCTTGGCAGAAAACTGTGTGATCATTGGCGAAGTCGAGCTGAGGGATAAGGCCAACATCTGGTACGGAGCCGTGCTTCGGGGAGATGAAGGAAGCATTGAAGTAGGAGAGAATACCAACATTCAGGACAATGCTACCGTTCACACCGCCAAGGAATTTCCGGTGGTACTGGGAAAAAACATTACCGTGGGACACAATGCAGTGGTTCACGGCTGCACGGTGGGAGACGGTACTATGATAGGAATGGGTGCTGTGGTGCTCAACGGCGCTAAGATCGGCAAGGGCTGTCTCATTGCCGCCGGTGCCTTGGTGAAGGAAGGGGCACAGATCCCGGACTATTCTCTCTGCGTGGGCGTTCCGGCTAAGGTGATCCGCCAGATCGATGAAAATGCTCAGCAGGGGATTTTGGACAATGCGGCGATGTATGTTCACCTGGCGGAGGAATATCAGGAGTGCTGATCTGCCCGGTTTGTTTCTTGCCTTTGCACATTGAGGAAAAAAGAGCGATCTGCCCCAAGGGACACTGCTTTGATCGAGCAAGACAGGGCCATTTTAACCTGCTTTGCGACTCCTCCTCCAAAGGGCATGGAGACAGTATGGAAATGCTTCTGGCCCGTCGGCAATTTTTGGATGCCGGTTATTACAAGATCCTTGCCGATTCCGTTTCGGAAACGGTAGCCCGGCATTTTCCTTCCGGCGGAACTCTTTTGGATGCCGGTTGCGGTGAGGGATATTACACCGAAAAGGTGATGGAAAAACTGACCGAACAAGGAAAAAATCCTCATCTTTTTGCCTTTGATATTGCAAAGGATGCGGCACGCTTGACCGCCGTCAGAATGAAAAAGGAAGGCACCTTTTTTGCCGCCAGCACATTTCATATCCCCATGGAATCCGGCAGCGTGAATGTAGCAATGTCTCTTTTTGCTCCGTATTCAGAGGCGGAATTTCTCCGGGTTTTGGCGCCGGGTGGATATTTGCTTCGTGCCGTTCCGTTGGAGGAGCATCTGTTTTCTTTAAAGCGGGCGGTTTATGAAAATCCTACCGTGAACGAAGCCAAAGCGGTGATTGGGGAAGGTTTTTCGCTTCTTTCTCAGGAAAACATTCGAGGGCAGATCTATCTGGAGGGACCGGAGGCGATTCAATCCCTGTTTGAAATGACTCCCTACGCCCACAAAACCGGTTCTCGGGATCGGAAAAAACTGGAGGAAATAGATTCCCTTGCCACAGAAATTGCATTTGGCGTTCTTTTGTATCAAAAGAATTTTTAAACTTTTTTGATGTTTATAAAAAAATCTTGCAAAAGAGGCTTAAATGGGCTATACTAAAATCATCAAAAACGAAGGAGAAAGGGTATGAAACGGTCTTTACGGGATTATCTGGTTACACTGGGCCTTGCTGTGGTGGTATTCACCGTGGCGGCTTTCTTTCTCATTCGTGCGGCAGAAGGCCTGATGGGCGCGGTTGTGAACAAAATCGGCTCCGAAGGGGAAGTGGAGACGGTAACGGAAGAAAAAACGGAACCGGTTACCTCCGACCAGCAGGTGAATGCAACTCCTGAGCCGGAAAGCAAGGAGGATATTACCGCTACCTTTCTTGTACTGGGAATTGACGAGAGTGGGAAAAATGCCGATGCCATTTTCCTGGTGGCAATCAATGCCACCAAAAAGCAGGCAACCGTTGCTTTGATCCCGTCTAACACGGTGGTTCCCGAAGCAGATAAGAAGTATAAATTAGGGGAGCTGTACGGCAATCGCAGTGCCAATTTTTACAAGGAATTTGTGGCGCAGGAGACTGGCATCACACCGGATTATTATGCGGCGATCTCAATGTCCGGTCTTGCCAATCTCATTGACTTTTTAGGCGGCATTCCTTACAATGTGCCGGAGAATATGTATTATTTCGATTCTTCCCAGAATCTGAAAATCAACCTCCGTGCCGGCAATCAAACGCTCACCGGCGATCAGGCGGTGCAGCTTGTGGCTTACCGTGGGTATGCAGCCGGAAATGCGGCCAGAGAGGAAACACAGCTTGGTTTTGCCAAGGCTTTTTGCAGTCTTTTCCTCAGGGCGGAAAACCTTTCCCGGTTTAAGTCCATCTTTTATAACATCACCTACAATGTGGAAACAGATTTTGACGAATCGGATCTGAATGTGACGGGAGATCTGATCTTCCACTTCAATGAGTATTCGCAGGTTTTCACCAAGATTCCCGGCGCCCCGGCCGGAGATGTGTATTATGCCATCAGCACCTCCCGTGCCGAAAGCATGTTTTCCACTTACAAGTAAAATCAGAAAAGGAGGCGAAAAACCTCCTTTTTCTTTTCAAAAAATATGAGGAATAATATGGAAGAACAAATGGAACAGAAAATACAGGATCTGCCGGATGATGCTTTGCCGGAAGAAAATGCCGACCGGTCCGAAGGAATCGCGGAGGAATCGGTGAAAGAAAAGAAGCCTTCCCGGATTGCCCTTTGGCTGGAAAAAACAAAAAGCACCCCTCTTCCTTTGGTTTTGGCTTTTTTTCTGCCGTTTTTGATTTTTTCTGTATGCCTTGCTGTCCAGGGGGTGTATCCCTTTGGAGATGGGCAGATCATCAATTATGACGGTTGGCATCAGTATTATCCGTTTTTATTGGAGCTTTGGGATCATTTTCATGAGGGAGAAAGCCTTTTGTTTGATTGGTCCATGGGAATGGGAACCAATTTTCTCTCCATGCTTTCCTATTATGGCTCCAGCCCCTTGAACCTTTTGCTTCTGCTCGTTCCGGTGCGCGATTTCCGGCTTCTTTTCACCCTTTTTGTGGCCATTCGCATTGGTCTTGCCGGCCTTTTTACTGCGATGTTTTTGCGAAAAGTGACGCCCAATCCCGGCTGGTCAGTGGCCTTTTTTGGCTTGGGCTATGCCCTTTGCGGCTACATGATGGGCTATTATTGGAACAATATGTGGCTGGATACGGTGGCTCTTTACCCCCTCTTGTGTTTGGCAACGGTAACGCTTTTCCGGGAAGGAAAAAGCAGACTCTATGTGCTGGTTCTGGCCATGAGCCTTTTCTCCAATTATTACATTGGTTATATGAGCTGTGTGTTCACCGTTCTGGTGTTCTTTTCCCTTTGCATTCTGGATCGGGTTCGTTTTTCCGATTTTCTTCGCAAGGGCTTCCGTTTGCTATTTGCTACGGTTCTGGGCGCCGGTATAACCACGGTACTGTTGCTCCCGGCCTTCTTCGGACTCTTCAGCACCTCCAATACCCAGGATGCGGTTCCGGTTTATGTTTCGTTTTACGAATCGGTTCGGGATCTGATCGCACCTCTGGCTTCGTTTCACATTCCGGCGGTGATGGACGGACTGCCCAATATCACCACCTGTGCCATTTTGGTTTTGATGGCATTTTCCTTCCTTTGGGCCAAGAGGATCGGTTTCCGGGAAAAGATCGTGGCATTCTTCATGATCGTCTTTCTTATGTTTTCCATGAATTTCAGTGTGCTCAATTATATTTGGCACGGAATGCATTTTACCAATATGCTTCCATACCGCTTTGCGTTCCTCTTTTCCTTTGTGATCGTGGTGATGGCGTATGTTTATTACAAAAAAGCCCTTTCTGATTTTGATCTGATCGATGCTACGGGAATGTTTTTGTTCTCGATCCTCGTCATCTTCTGTGCCTACGGCTACTATGAACAGTGGAGCATTCTGGCCACGGTTGCTGTATTTGCTTTCTTTGTGGTGTTCTGTGCCTTGCACGCGGGCAAAATGATTTCCAAAAAGATCTTCTCTGTTTTCATTTGCTTTGTGATCCTTTTGGAAATGGGTGTTTCTGCCTGGCTTGGTACCAATGCGGTGGGAACCACCTCTTATTCCGGCTACAGCTGGATCCGCTCTGCCCCCGGAGAGGAGATCCAGAGCCTTGTGGATCTGGCCAAGGAAAGAGAAGAGGGAAGTGAGGATTTTTACCGGCTGGAGACGGTGAACTGGTGGAATCTGAATGCATCCTGTATGTATGGCTATAACGGAATTTCCCAGTTTGCTTCCTCTGCCAACCGGGATGTTTCTGCCTTTTTGCAAGGTCTTGGAATGCCGGCAGATCCCGGAAGCAACCGTTTTGTTTACGTTCACGGAACGCCCCTTTCCAATACGGTTTTGGGAATCAAATATCTGCTTCACGACGCCGGATACCTTTCCGATCCGGAATTAAAGTGCCTTTCTGCCGCCAGCGAGGAGCAGACCGCCGCTCTTTATGAAAATACCGGCTTTGCCGGACTTGGCTTTATGACGGAAAAAGGGGCAGAAGCCTTTGAATTTGATATGTCAAAGGATGCCTATGTGCGCTTAAACGAACTGTTTTCTGCCTTGACGGGCTTGGAGGGAGACCTGTTTTATCCCTTGCTGGGAACCCTTGGGGATCTGGATCATCTGAATGCTGCACTGCAGGCCAACGGGTCCTATGACCTGACCTCCCGGGAGATGGAATATGCGGTAAATGTCAGCCGGGTATTCCGCCTGGAGTATGAGATTCCAAAATCCGGTACGGTGTATGTGTACGCCAACGCGCCTGCCGCCAATGCGGTGTATGCCAACAATGAATACCATGAGATGGACAGTTACCCGTATTTGTTTTCAGCCGGATACCATACCGAGGGAACCGGACTTCAGGTGCGTACCACCTTCCCGGATGATGCCAACGGCGATTTTTATGCCAATGCCTCCATTACGGTTCTGATGATGGATCAGGAGCTCTGGGAAGAGGGACTTGCCCGTCTCCAGGACGAAAAAATGGAGATCGAAAGCTTCGAGGAGACCCATGTAAAGGCAAACATCACCGCCCGGCAGGACGGCTATCTTTATACCTCTATCCCTTTGGATCACCCTCAAAACTGGACCCTTTTTGTAGACGGAAAGGAAACTGAAATTCAGCCCTTTGCCGGAACCTTTGTGGGCGTTTCCCTTTCTGCCGGGGAGCATCAATTGGAACTGAAATATTCCCCTCGCGGCTTTGTTCCGGGTGTTTGGATCACCCTTGTAAGCCTTGTTTTGTTTGTCCTTCTTTGCTTTTTTGAAAGATCCGGCGGCAAGCTGTTTCCGGAAAAGCCCCAGCCTGTTCCAATGGAAACTCCTTTGGAGAAGGAAGAGTGCTTGGCCGGGGAAAAAGACGAAATAGAAGAGAAAAAAGAGTTTACAGGAGAAGAAGATGACCATCCAGAAGCTGATGTCTATCACCCGTAAAGGGCTTGATGACTTTTCTATGGTGGAGGAGGGGGAAAGCATTGCCGTGGGTGTTTCCGGAGGGAAGGATTCCCTTGCTTTGGTGACTTCCTTGGCCTATCTTTCCCGGTTTCATCCCAAGCATTTTACGGTGAAGGCGGTGACAGTGGATCTGGGCTTTCCCGGCGCGGATTATTCTCCCATTGCCTCATACCTTGAGACGCTGGAGGTGGAATACCGGGTGGAAAAGACCGAAATCGGAAAGATCGTGTTCGATGTGAGAAAGGAAAAAAATCCCTGCTCACTCTGTGCCAAAATGAAGCGGGCGGTTTTGTGTGAGGCCACCAAGGCCATGGGTTGCCAAAAGCTTGCGCTGGCCCATCATCGGGATGATCTGATCGATACCTTCCTTTTAAACTTGTTTTATTCCGGCCGCATTGACACCTTTTTGCCGGTGACCGATCTGTATAAAACCGGTGTGACGGTGATTCGTCCCTTTTTATACTGCCAGGAGAAGGATCTGGTATATTTTTCCAATCGGAATCCCATGCCTGTTTGTCCCTCCGGATGCCCCGCAGATCGGAATACCTCCCGGGAGGATATGAAAAAGCTTCTCTCCTACCTGGCAAAAGAAAATCCGGATATTAAATCCAAGGTGTTTGGCGCCATTTTGCGCGCCGGCCTTTTGGAACGAAGAAAAAACGATACTATTACCCTGTAAGCAATTCCCAAAATGTGAAAAAAGTGTTAACAATAGAGGCATTTGCTTGAATTTTTTTTACAGAGTGGATATAATAAATAACAAGGGTTAGCACTCAAACATCGAGAGTGCTAAAAAATATCAGGAGGAAAAGAATATGTTGAAACCTTTGAATGACAGAGTTGTTTTGAAAATGGTGGAAGCAGAAGAAACCACCACATCCGGTATCATCCTGGCAGGCGCTGCCAAGGAAAAGCCTGAAATTGCAGAAGTCATCGCAGTGGGCCCCGGCGGCATTGTGGATGGCAATAAGGTAGAAATGAATGTAAAACCCGGTGATAAGGTGATCACCAGCAAGTATTCCGGTACTGAAGTGAAGTATCAGGGCACGGAATATGTTATCGTCAGAGTCGGCGACATTCTCGCCATTGTAGAATAAGGAGGGAAAGACTATGGCAAAAGATATCATTTATGGCATTGAAGCCAGAAATAAATTGATGGAAGGCATTGATCAGCTGGCAAACGCTGTGAAGGCTACCATTGGCCCCAAGGGCAGAAATGTAGTGCTGGATAAGAAATTCGGCGCTCCCTTGATCACCAATGACGGTGTGACCATCGCAAAGGAAATTGAATTGAGCGATCCCTTTGAAAATATGGGTGCTCAGCTGATCCGTCAGGTGGCTGTGAAGACCAATGACGCCGCCGGTGACGGTACCACCACCGCAACCGTTCTGGCTCAGGCATTTGTGCGTGAGGGTATGAAGAATGTAACGGCCGGTGCCAACCCCATGATCATCAAAAAGGGTATTTCCAAGGCTGTTGACTGCGCCATCGCAGAATTGAAGAAGAATTCCAAGCCTGTTTCCGGCAAGGAAGACATTGTAAGAGTCGGCACCATCTCCGGTGGAGATGAATTGGTGGGAACCCTCATTGCCGATGCCATGGAAAAGGTTTCTGCTGACGGTGTGATTACCGTGGAAGAAAGCAAATCTGCCGAAACCTATTGCGAAGTGGTGGAGGGTATGCAGTTTGACCGCGGATACCTCTCTCCCTATATGGTAACCGATACCGATAAGATGGAGGCTGTGTTTGACGATGCCATCCTTCTGATTACCGATAAGAAAATTTCCAACATTCAGGAAATCCTTCCTCTTTTGGAGCAGGTGATGCAGTCCGGCAAAAAGCTGGTGATCATTGCTGAGGATGTGGAAGGCGAAGCCCTTTCCACCCTTTTGGTGAACAAGCTCCGCGGCACCTTTACCTGCGCTGCAGTGAAGGCTCCCGGCTTTGGCGACAGAAGAAAGGAAATGCTCCAGGATATTGCCATTCTCACCGGTGGTACTGTGATTTCCTCCGATCTGGGTCTGGAATTGAAGGAGACCACCCTTGCCATGCTGGGCCGTGCAAAGCAGGTGAAGATCACCAAGGAAAATACCATCATCGTTGGCGGTCAGGGCGATGCCCAGGCCATCCGCGATAGAATTGCCTCCATTCGCTCCGGCATTGAAACCACCACCAGCGATTTCGACCGCGAAAAGCTCCAGGAAAGACTGGCAAAGCTTGCCGGCGGCGTTGCTGTGATCAAGGTTGGTGCAGCCACCGAAGCTGAAATGAAGGACAAGAAGCTTCGCATTGAAGACGCTCTGAATGCAACCCGTGCCGCTGTGGAAGAGGGCATTGTGCCCGGTGGCGGTGTGGCACTGTTGAATACCGTTCCCGCTGTGAAGGCATTGATGGAAATCCTTTCCGGAGAAGAGAAGATCGGTGCACAGATCGTTCTCCGCGCTCTGGAGGATCCTGCCCGTCAGATTGCTTCCAACGCAGGCTTTGAGCCCAGCGTGATCGTAGAGAAGATCCTTTCCTCCGGTCGCATCGCTTATGGCTTTAACGCTTATGCAGAGGAATATGTGGATATGTATGAAGCAGGCATCATCGATCCTACCAAGGTAACCCGTTCTGCTCTTGCCAACGCCTCCAGCGTTGCTTCCATGGTTCTTACCACTGAGGTTTTGGTGGCAGAAAAGAAGGAAGATGCTCAGGCAGCGATGGCAGCTCAGGCAGCAGCTGCTGCTGGCGGCGGAATGTATTAATTTCCACCCGAAAACCAAAGACCGCGCTTTTTGCGCGGTCTTTTTTTTGTTTTTCCTCTTGAAAAAAACGTCTTTTGGGTGTATGATGGCAGACGGCTTTGAATTTGGAGGTATTATGCTGATTTTTCGATTTATCAAGCGAAACGTGGTCTTTTCCATTGCCGCTTTTGCAGCTTTGATCACTTGCTTTTTGATTCCCCCGGATGGGGCGTATCTGGGCTATTTTGATTGGAACACCCTGGCTTGTCTTTTTATGACGTTGGCGGTGGTATGTGCCCTTCGCAACATTAAGTTTTTCACCATTCTGGCACGAAAACTGGTTGCCGTCTCCGGCAACTTAAGAGGCCTTTTTGTGATGCTGGTGATCATCACTTTTTTAGGCTCGATGCTCATCGCCAATGATATGGCACTGATCACCTTTTTGCCATTGGGGTATTTTGCCCTTTCCGTTACGGGCAATGAAAAGTATATGGCATACCTTTTTGTTCTGCAGAATATTTCTGCCAATTTAGGAGGCCTTCTCACCCCCTTTGGAAACCCCCAAAATCTATATCTTTATTCCTATTTTCAAATTCCGACCGGTCAGTTTTGCGCTATGATGCTGCCACCTTTTTTACTGGCAGTGGCACTGCTTCTTCTTGCCTGTCTTTTCGTTCCGTCTCAAGATCTTTCCATTGTGGATGAGTTTTCCGAAAAGCTGGATTTGAAAAAGACCTGGCTTTATCTTACCCTGTTTTTGATTTCCATTTTGATCGTGTTCCGTCTGATCCCCTTTCTTTTTGGCTTGATCCTCATTCCCATTGTGATCCTCTTTGTAGATAAAACAGCCTTTTATTCTGTGGATTGGGCGCTATTGGGAACCTTTTTCTTCTTTTTTATCTTTGCCGGAAACCTTTCCCGAATGGAAGTGGTTCGCGACTTTTTCTCCTCTCTCCTGGAAAAAGATACTCTTTTGGTCTCGACCCTTTCCTGTCAGGTGATCAGCAATGTTCCCTCGGCCATTCTTCTTTCCCGCTTTACCACGGATTATCACGCTCTTCTTTTGGGGGTCAATATCGGGGGAACCGGCACGCTGATCGCGTCTCTTGCCAGCCTTATTACCTTTAGCGAATACCGGGTTCTCTATCCGGAAAAAACAGGAAAATATCTTCTCCTTTTCACCTTGATCAATTTTATTTTTCTGGGGATTATGCTCCTGGCATCAAAATTTATTTTTCTGTAAAGAAAAAAGACCTCCATTCCGGAGGTCTTTTTTGATATCCCTTAAGCAAAGGTAAAATAGAAAAGAACCAGCGCGCCCAGTCCGATGCGGTACCATCCAAACAGGGAGAAACTGTGCTTTTTCACATAATCCATTAGGAAACGGATGATGAAAAGGGAGGTGACAAAAGCAGAAAGGCAACCCACCAAAAGGATCAGGATCTGACCTTGGGTAAAATCAAATCCGAATTTTAACAGCTTTAAGAAGGAGTAGCCCAGCATCACGGGGACGGCCATATAAAAGGTAAATTCCGCTGCCGCCACACGGCTGATCCCCAGGATCAGTGCGCCCACGATGGTGGATCCGGAGCGAGACGTTCCGGGAATGATGGAAAGCACCTGGAACAGTCCGATGCCAAGGGCATCTTTATATGTAAGTTGAGAAATGGAATTTACGCGCATCTGACGGTTCTGATTCTTTTTTTCCACCAAAATAAAAGCGCCGCCGTAAAGGATCAGAGCAACGGCAATGACCACGGGCATTAAGGTAATATCGGTTCCGGGAAGAGCGGTATCATTTAAAAATCCCTCAATGGCATCGTCGAAAAGCAGCGTGATCACAGCGCCGGGAATACAAGCCACCACCACTTTAAACCACATCTGGAAAATATCCTTCCGGATGACGCTGTCCTTTTTGTTTTTCCACTGGAAGGGAAAAAGATTGTTCCAGAACAGAAGCACCACTGCCATAATGGCGCCCAGTTGAATCACAATGAAGAAGAGTTCCTTGAATTCCTCACTTTCGTTGAGCGTCATGAATTCATCTACCAGAAGCATATGACCGGTGCTGGAAACCGGAAGCCACTCGGTGATGCCCTCTACGATGCCCAAAAATAAAACCTTCAAAAACTCGATGAACTGTTCCATTTAAGACTCCCTTTTTGGTTTTTTCTGTAAAGAATATGTTCTTTCCTCCCAATTTTATCACACTGCGCCTTGTTTGTAAAGGAAAAGAGTTCTTGACAACCGGAGAAAAAGAAAGTATAATGAAAAATAGGAACAAGCGAGGAGAATGACCGTTCTTCAGAGAGGCGGAAAAGGTGAAAGCCGCCGTTCGGAGTTTTTTTCGTACCGTCCTCATGGTGGTTCCGCAGGAAATGGCGGCGCTCCCCGGCGAAACAGGGAAAACGAGGGCAGACCTTCCGGTCTGAATTCGGGTGGAACCGTGGGATCATCTCACCCCGAGAGCAATGTGTGCTTTCCGGGGCATTTTTTTTGCCCCGAAGACTTTAATTTCAGGAGGAAACCATGAAAGTAATTTGCAATGACGGCGCTGTCCGCGACGATCTGACACCGGAAGAAGAGCTGCATATCATCCGTCACACTGCCGCGCACGTTTGCGCGCAAGCAATCAAGCGTTTGTATCCTCACGCAGATTTTGCCTTCGGTCCGGCCACGGAAAAAGGCTTCTTCTACGATGTGGATCTGGGTGAGACCAAGCTTTCCGATGAAGATCTGGTTCGCATTGAAAATGAAATGAAAAAGATCGTAAAGGAAAATCTTCCCATTAAGCCCTTTATTCTGCCCAGAGAAGAGGCAGTGGCTTTGATGGAGGAAAGACAGGAAAAATACAAGGTGGAGCACATTGGTGATCTGGATGAAAGTGCCCCCATCAGCTTTTATCAGCAGGGTGAATATATCGATATGTGCGTCGGTCCTCACCTGATGTATACCAAAGCGCTGAAGGCCTTTAAGATCACTCAGCAGTCCGGTGCTTACTGGAAGAATGATAAAAATAACAAAATGCTCACCCGTATTAACGGCATTGCCTTCCGCACCCAGGATGAAATGGATGAGTATCTGAAATTGATGGAAGAGGCTGAAAAGCGCGACCATCGCCGCATCGGCAAGGAAATGGGCCTGTTTATGATCTGCGAAGAGGGTCCCGGCTTCCCCTTCTTCCTGCCTCGCGGTACCGCTTTGAAAAACGCCCTGATCGATTACTGGAGAGACATTCACTACCGCGATCATTACGTGGAGGTGGCAACTCCTCTGATCATGAACCGCGCCCTTTGGGAAACCAGCGGTCACTGGGATCACTATAAGGATAATATGTACTCCACCACCATCGACGAAGAAACTTACTGCATTAAGCCTATGAACTGCCCCGGCGGTGTGATGGTTTACCGTTCCACGCCTCATTCTTACCGGGATCTTCCCATCCGCATGGGCGAATTGGGTTTGGTTCACCGCCACGAATTGCGTGGCGCACTGCACGGTCTTTTCCGTGTACGTTGCTTTACCCAGGATGATGCCCACATCTTTATGCGTCCCGATCAGATCACCGGGGAGATCATGGGCGTGGTCCATTTGATCAACGAGGTTTATACCAAGTTTGGCTTTAAGTATTTCATTGAGCTTTCCACCCGTCCTGAGGATTCCATGGGAAGCGATGAGGATTGGGAAGCAGCAACAGAGGGCCTGAAGGGTGCTTTGGAAAAATTGGGTCTGGATTATATCATCAATGAAGGGGATGGCGCATTCTACGGGCCCAAGATCGACTTCCACCTGGAGGATAGTCTTGGCAGAAGCTGGCAGTGTGGTACCATTCAGCTGGACTTCCAGATGCCCATCAATTTTGGTCTGGAGTATGTGGATGAGACCGGTGCCAAGAAAAAGCCTATTATGATCCACCGAGTATGCTTTGGATCCATTGAGCGCTTCATCGGTATTCTCACCGAGCACTTTGCCGGAAAATTCCCTGCTTGGCTTGCTCCGGTACAGGTGAAGGTACTTCCCGTTTCCGAAAAGAGCCTGGATTATTCCGAAAAGGTATATCAGGCCATTCGAAATGCCGGTATTCGCTGCGAATTGGATGACCGGAATGAAAAGATCGGTTATAAGATCCGCGAAGCCCAGGCAGTGGACCGCGTTCCCTATATGCTGATCCTTGGCGGAAAAGAAATGGAAGAGGGAACCGTTTCCGTTCGAAACCGCGATACTCTGGAGACGGAGGTCATGTCTCTGGATGCTTTCCTTGCCAAAATCAAGGAAGAAACGGAAAAGAGAATCTAAATCCGATCAATTTTCACAAAAGAACCAAAAGTTTTTCTGTCTTTTTGTAAGAAACACTGTTTTTTGCAAAAAGACAGTTTTTTTGTCAATTCCTCTTGCATAATGAAATAAGATGGAGTATAATGATTTGGAAAATTGGATTCTGTGTGAGGATCGTAGGAAATGGCTTCGGCCAGCCGAAGGAGTAACACTCTCAGGCGTCCCGGTGGGGATGAGGACTGTGATCTGACAGAACTTTGGAGAAACTCATTGAATTGAGTGCCGAAGGTGCAAAGCGGAAACGCGAATCTCTCAGGCAAAAGGACAAAGTGCTTTTTCTTTTCCAATGGCTTATTCGGAGGATTGCGCTTTGCTGCGCAATCCTTTTTTGTTTTGTATTTTAAGGAGGAATCAAAATGGCAGAAGTTTTTGAAAAAATTGCCGCTTTCAATGACGTGATCAACTCATTTATCTGGGTGAAGATTGGTCTTGTCTTGCTTATTGGTACCGGCATCCTGATGACAATTGTGACAAAGTGCTTCCAGGTAACCCGTCTCGGCCACTGGTGGAAGGAGACCATTGGCAGTATGTTCACCAAAAAGGTTTTGGGGCACGCCAAGGAAAAAGGAACTATCTCTCCCTTCCAGGCCCTTTGTACGGCTCTGGCTGCAACCATCGGTACCGGAAACATTGCCGGCGTTGCGGCCGCCCTTTGCATTGGCGGTGCCGGCGCAGTGTTTTGGATGTGGGTGGCCGCATTCTTTGGTATGATGACCAACTTTTCGGAAAATGTTTTGGGTCTGTATTTCCGTCGTCGCAATGAAAGCGGCGAATGGTCCGGCGGTGCCATGTATTATCTGGCTGAGGGACTGGGCGGAAAGAAGGGCTGCAAGGGGATTGGCCGCGTTTTGGCTGTTCTGTTCTCCATCTTTACCTTGCTTGCGTCCTTTGGTATCGGTTCTATGGGCCAGGTCAATAAGATCGTTGCCAATGTGGTATCTGCATTCAATATCGAAGCCCTTTCTTCTGTTGAAGTACTCTCCGGCGTCAGCCTTTACAATGTGATCCTTGGCGTTTTGATTATGGCGCTGACATCCTTGATCGTTCTGGGTGGTTTGAATAGAATCGCAAATGTGGCAGAAAAGATCGTTCCCTTTATGGTCATTATTTTTGTGGCAGGCTCTCTTGTGATCATCGGTATCCACTATGATATGATTCTGCCGGCCCTGAAGGCTGTCTTCGTCAATGCCTTTTCTCCCATCGCTGCAGTGGGTGGCGGTGTTGGTGTTGTGATCAGCAAGGTTATGACCCAGGGCTTCAAGCGCGGGGTGTTCTCCAACGAAGCCGGTCTCGGTTCTTCCGTTATGGTGCACTCCAATTCCAATGTAAAAGAGCCGGTAAAGCAGGGTATGTGGGGTGTTTTTGAAGTGTTTGCCGATACCATGGTGGTTTGTACCATGACTGCACTTGTGGTTCTCACCTCCGGCGCGTATGATTTTCAGACTGGTGCCATTCTGGAGGGATATACCGATGCCACTCTGGTAGGCGGTGCCTTCAATCAGGTGTTCTCCTGGGGAAATCTGGGTGAGCGCTTCATTGCCATTGCCATGTTCCTCTTTGCCTTTACTACCGTTCTGGGCTGGTCTCATTACGGAGCCAAGGCTTGGGAGTATTTGTTCGGTACCAAGAGTACCTTTGTGTTTAAGATCATTCACATTTGTACCATTCTGTTTGGCGCTGTGATGACCTCCTCCCTTGCTTGGGATATTTCCGATACCTTCAACGGCTTGATGATGATCCCCAACTTGATCGGCGTTGTGGCACTGTTCCCCTTGGTGATGAAGATTACCAAAAACTATGTTGACCGCAAGATCCGCGGTAAAAAAGAAAAAGCGATCCTTTCCTATGATCCCAAGATCCAGGAAGAAATGGAACAGGATAACGATTAAATTGAAAAGAATCAAAATCCAATTCATAAAAGTATGATATATTTCATACAATTCATCCGGTGAAAGGATCCGGACCTTTCCTACAACATTGAATCAAAACACCTACTTGGGCGCAGCAATATGCTGCGCCCAAGGCAATTTTCGGATTGTTTGCAACAAAAAAATCACGTAGCCCGGCTACGTGATTTTTTTCTTTTTTTGAATTAATTTCCAAGCTCCTTGAGAAGAGCTTTTGCATCCTCAATGATCTTTTCTGCCACACCGCTCTTATAATTGGAGGAACGGGCCTCGTAGCCTCCTTCATCGTAGGCGGATTTCATGGGGAAGTAGCCATTGTAACCGTTGGTGATGCAGCAAGGCATGATCAGATCCCAGCCCTCTTCCTTTTTGATCTCCACACCGATCTGGGTAAAGGGCTCACCGGAAATGCCAACCAGGGCCACACCGCCGATCTGCAGACCGGTCAATTCCAAATCGAAAAATTCTGGACCGTTTTCCAGACGGCACATGCGAAGCGCCTCTGCTACAACGGTGGTCAATTCCATGGCGGAGAAGGGAATCAGATCGTCTCTTCCTTCTTCGTGCCACTTCTTGTATTGATGTGCCAGGGGAAGCTGATCGGGAGTGGGAACATTGGCGGGAATGAGGGAGGATTTATGAAGGATTTTGATCCGGTCAACGTCCATATAATGCACCTTGTCATAAACCTGAAGCACGGTTCCGGCCAGGGCACGTCCTACAAAGCGAGACATTCCGGGACTTTTCATTTCGTTGTCAAAGCTAATTTCCGTATCGTTCATATCGCCGCCTTGGGGATGCACATTGGTGCTTCCTACATCGCCTTGGGCGCCGGGGAAGAAAATGGACTGAACGCCATCCAAGGCCTTTTCCAGGGTGACCTGCATATGATGCGGCCAGTCGGCAGAGAGCATTTCGCCGTTGACACAGTCAACATGGAGACCGTAATTGACCAGCACCACGCTCTCTGCGCCTTCTCTGTCAAAGCGGAGCACGTGCACTCTCTGGTCCAATTCTCCCAAGGGGTGGTCAATGTTAGGATCGTCGATGGGGGGACAGGTCATGGTGGAGCCATCCTTCATCCGATACCGTCTGATATATGCCACACGCTCCGGGGCATAGCCGGTGATGTATCCCATTCGTCCGGGCTTTAAGTCGGCCAAAGCCAGTTTGACTGCATCCACCAGTCTTTCGCCCAAGAAATCGCCGTAGCGCACCACCACATCGTCTGATTCACCGAACATGGTGACCTTTCCCAAAGTGGGGCCGGTGTGGGTATGGGTGCAGGCCAGGAAAATACTTTCCTTGGGAAGGCCGGTTTCTGCTTCGATTTTTTTTCGGTATGCATTGCAAAGCTCGTTGGGAACGTAGCAAACGTCCAGGCTGAGCATCACAACCGGGTCTTTGCCGCAGGAAAGGGCCAGGGCCTTGGCTTGAAGATCGTTTAAAATTCCTTTGGCATTTCTGGGAACAAAATATCCGAAAATGGAAATGCCCAAGGGAGGGTTGATGTTGACTTTGGAAAATCCGATTTGAAGAGAATTCATATATAACCTCCGTTTTTCGAAAAATGACGGAAAGCACTCGCTTTTCGTTCATATTGTACCATTTTTTTTGTGACAATTCAATGTCAATTCAGCACAATTCAATTTCTTTTTTCGCCTTTCTTTTCTTAAAAAAATAGATGGAAAAATTTACGAAAGATGTTTTTCGTCCATGGAATTTAGAAAAAGGAAAAATTCATCGACGGCATTTTGATTTTCTACTATACTGACAAAAGAGAAAAGAAAAGAGAGAAAGAGATCTTTATGAATATAAAAATGTTGAAGGGATATCTATTTGCCATTACCAGCGTGGTCACGGGGATCCTGGTCTTTCAAGAATCGGTGAGCGTTGGTACGGTTTTAGGAACCTTCGTGGTGATTGCCGCCAGTGTCCTCATCGCTGTAGCAGATATGAAAAAAGAAAAGCAAGACTCTGCTACTTAATTGAGAGAAAAAAGCAAAGAAAAACGCAAGCGTTCAGCTTGCGTTTTTCTTTGCTCTTAATAATGCAGACCCTCCGGCTGAGAAAAACTCTTTTGCGCCTGGCGAATATGAGGGCGGGCTGAGCCGGAAATACAGTGCAGAATGGCGGAATTTAATTCCACTGCAATGCGAATCTGTTGACCCAGAACCTCGGAAAGACGGTGTTCTTTCCATCGAGGCTTTACATCCATATCGTCGTCGTATTCAAAGGGAATACAATCGTCAAAGGAGAAGCCTTCCAGGAAGTTTCCTAATTTGTCCATCAAAGCGAAACGAACGGAACCCACATTGGCGCGAATATTAAAGGAAAGATCATCCTTTATCAAAGAAATGCATTTGGTTACCACTTTTCCGCCGGCACCCACGCTTTCAATGCCGCAGAAGCCGTCGCGGCGAATCTTGTAGATGGGGTTGCCTTTCTGCAAGATAATGCCCCGGGCTTTCAAAGCTTCTACTGCATTCTTGCGGCTGTCCTGTGTAGAATGGGGCAAAACGCTGCCGGTACAAATGATATAATAATCTTTTCCGTCGGCGCCAA
Source organism: Eubacteriales bacterium (assembly GCA_045541915.1). Classification (GTDB taxonomy): domain Bacteria; phylum Bacillota; class Clostridia; order Oscillospirales; family SIG627; genus RGIG5579. The sequence continues at coordinate 15,735 of JAZQJZ010000007.1, read as the reverse complement.
GACACATACTCATAGGCGCAAGTCCCAAGCAACCGGGGTTGGGAGGCAAAGGTCTCTCCATCAAGGGCCTTCCGGTGGTGGTCAGAAATTCTCTGCCGTCATAGCTATATACCAATTCCGATTCGTAGTAGCCGAACATTCTGGTATAATCCTCTATGTAAAGACTGGTGTTATAGCGCCAAAGCATACCGTAGAAGATACCGTCCATATATTCGGCACTCATGGCATAGTGCTGCATTCCGTTGTGTTCACTGTTATAGGAAGCGCCGGGATGAAGAATTACCTGAGGCTCGGTCCAGTTTATCAGATCCTTGGAGTGTTTGATGGAAATTCTCCGATCCACGTGTGCACTGCGGAATAGCAGGGAGTATTCTCCTCTGGTGGGATTGTAGAAAAGGGAATTTCCGGTATCGCTGGTATAAGGATGGGCAATGATCTGGTGATCCTGCTTCCAGTGAACACCGTCGGGAGAAAAGGCAATCTCCACCTCTTTCGGCATTCCTTTTCTTTCCCCCATACGGGTCATACCGCAGAATTTATAACGTCTTTCCGGATCGGGATCGTAGCGGTCATAAAAAACGCCGCATCCGTGAACGCCGCTTTCGCCGTCATAGATCACGTGGCTTCCGTCTGCTCCCTTTACCTGGGTCCAATGGATCAGATCCGGGCTTTCCAATAGCCGGAAGCAACGGGGACCGTCGCGACCGAGTTCCATAAGGGTTTCGTAAAAGACGCGATAAACCTCTCTCTCGTCGTCATAGATCAAAGAAGAATAAGGGCCGCTGGGGCAAAGCGAAAAGGGCTCCGGTTGAAACCATCTGCGTACAGTTCCGATTCTGAAATCGATCCAGAAATCGTCAAACATCGGCAGTTTCATGCGAAGATCATCCATCAATTTTACCTCGTTTTTTCTTTCATCTTACCAAAGAAAGAAAAAAAAGACAATACAAAAAGAGGAACAATATTCGCTTTTTGTTCCCCTTTTTGCAAGATAAAATTTTCGCTTTTTTCGTTTTTGCGCCGCTTGAAAACAGTATTGTGCCGCCCGTGGACACGCTCCCGCGCGCCCAGGATTCAAACCGTATACGAAATCACGGCAACGCCGTGTATGGAATCCACCGCAGGTGGTATGGAATCAACACGTAGTGTTGTATGGAATCAAGCCGAAGAAAAAATATATACCTTGATACCATACAGTTTGCCTTGCAAACTGATTCCATCCCGCTAACGCGGATACCATACCAAGCCTTCGGCTTGGATAAAAAAATAACGACTCGGAAGAGTCGTTATTTTTTTGGCAGGGGCACAAGGACTGGACATTGACACCAACGCTTCGAGCTTCGCCGTTCGGCTCGCTTTCAGCGGGTGTCGGCTGTAGACTCACTGCGAAAAAGCCACAACGTGGCTTTTTCTTGCGATTCCCCCGTGGACACGCTCCGCGTGCCTGCGGGTTCAAACCATATACTCATAGCAAAACAAAAGACACCACTTTCGTGGTGTCATAGAAGAAAGTGAAGTTGCGGCTTTGCCGCAGTGATGTTGTGCCTACGGCACAGCGATGGATTGCTCCTTCGGTGCAAAGTGATGTGATGTGTTCCGACTCACGCGCGGAGCGTGCATCACTTGCGAAGCAAACATCACGCACAAAGCGCGCATCACGTTCCCGCAAGGGAACACATCGTTCAAAAAAGCCTAACACTTTCGTGTTAGGCTTTTTTGTGGCAGGGGCACAAGGACTTGAACCCTGGGCACGCGGTTTTGGAGACCGCTGCTCTACCAACTGAGCTATACCCCTATATTGAAAAAAGAGAACTGGTGGGCCTTCAGGGACTTGAACCCCGGACCGACCGGTTATGAGCCGGCTGCCCTGACCAACTGAGCTAAAGGCCCATATACGAGAATTTGCAGGAAAAAGTATAACAAAAAAAAGCCCTTTTGTCAAGGGCTTTTTCAGGTTTTCACTTCTTTTGTTTTTGAGAAGGGCCATTTGGCTTTCGTCCGGTGCGGTAACGCTCCGGGGAGGAGGGGGCCTGATTCCTGGTGGTGGATTTGGCACTGCCGGGACGGCTGACCTGATAGTGACCGGTGCGAGGAGTGGGGGCAGAGCCGGGTCTTTTTTGAAGAGACGGTTGACCTGAGGGGGTGCTTCTTCGATACTTTTCGGGAACCTTGGCAACGGCTTTGCTATGAGCGGGAGATTTTTTCTTCTTGGGATCCATCACCTCTGCCTCGCCGGAGAGTACACGGAAGCCCTCGCGGAGAGCACCTCTGACCAGTCGTCTTCTGGCGCGGGAGGCATCTCTTTCTTCACGGCGAACCTTTTGCATCCGCAGATTTTCCTGCTGGTTGATCTCCGCGATGATCATTGCTTTTTCCCGATTTGTTCGGATGTATTGCAGCCAGACCATTCCAATGAGTACCAAAATATAAATAACCACTGCCGCAATGGACAGAATGAGAATGACCCGCGCCGGCCCTTGGGAGAAAAAGCCGGTGATGGCATCCCATACCACAAGCCAGCGGGATAGGCCGATTCCGCTTTGAGCTACCAGGGAAACGGTGCCGAGTACCCGTCCTTCATAGACCAAATCCAGGGTTCCGTATTGCTTTTTTTCAATGATGGGCGCGGTGAAGGTATCGTGTTCTGTATGAATTTCGTATTGAATCTCTTCTTTTAGATCAATATCAGAGGGGAGTAGGGCGCGCAGCTCTTCTCCGGTGACTAAGATCATATGGTCCACGCCGGCGCCCAGTCGCACCCCTTTTTCACAAATGATGGTGCCGGGGAAAATGACATTTTGAATGGAAAAGGAGTTTTCGCCCCATTCCAAGAGCGCTTTTGCCTCGCGATAGGAGGAAATATCCGTTCCGTTCTGCTTTTCACTACGGTCAATGCCGCCGGAGATCAGGACCAGATTGGTGCAGTTGCCTTTTTGACGGATGGCGCCCACGCAGTAGCCGGCTCCCTGGGTATAGCCTGCCACCAGACCCCGTACATCTTCCATATAATAATCGGTAACATAGGAATAGGGAACCAGGGCATTTTTATTGGTATATTTTCTTTCTTCGGTGAGATTGGTCTTGGGGATGGTGACGCTTTCCATTTCGCTCAGAACCATAAAGTCATTTACCTTGTAAATGGCCTTTGCCAGAAGGAGCGTGTCTTTCAGGGTGGTGTGCATCACCGCCGAGTCGGTGCCGGTGGGATTGGCATAATAGGTATGCTCCATCCCCATTTGCTTTGCTTTTTCGTTCATCATTTCCACAAAGGAGGAAATATTGCCACCTACCACCGAAGCCAGAACCAAAGCCGCATCGTTGGCATTTTGCACCACAAGCCCCGAAAGAAGGGAATCAAACGCAATGATCTCTCCGGCTTTTAGCTTCATGGAGGTGCCACCGGCGGAAGAGAGCATCTCCTCCGTTACGGTAACGGTCACATTTCCGTGCTCCTGGCGGTATTCAAAGGCCAAAAGTGCGGTCATCAGCTTGGTAAAGGCGGCAGGATTCAACCGGGAATCCATATTTTTTTCAAATAAGGCCTCCTCGGTCTCCAGATTATAGAGGACAGCGGCGGTACAGGTCACCTCCGGCGGTTCGGGCGCTTTGGCGAACACAGAAAAAGACGGCATCAAGAAAAATGCCGCAAGAAGGCTGCACAGAACGGTTACAAGCCTTTTTTTCATAGATTCTCCTTCCACCACAAACGGGCGCTTTCGCGGTCCTTTGCAATTTGCCGGATCAATTCTTCTAACGAGGAAAATTTCTGTTCAGGACGGATGAAGTGGAAAAATTCCACCTGGACTTCCTTCCCGTACAGATCTCCGGAAAAGTCAAATAAATTGGTTTCGGCCAGGATCACATTGTCCTGATCCACCGTCGGCCGGCTTCCGATGTTACAAACGCCAGGATAGTGCTGACCTTCAAAATTCATTCGGACGGCATAGACCCCTTTTTTGGGAATCACATATTCCTCTGGAAATGCCTGGTTGACGGTGGGAAAGCCGATCTTGGTGCCCAAATGCTTGCCGTGAAGCACGGGAAAGCGGATGAAATAGGGGCGCCCTAAAAGCGCACCGGCCGCTTCCATCTCCCCTTGAGAAAGAAGGGTGCGGATCCGGGTAGAGGAAACCACATCTCCCTCCAGGCAGACCGGATCAAAAACGGTTACCGTTACCCCCATCTTTTCCAAACATTCCCGGAGAAATTGGGCATCGCCCTCTCCTCCTTTTCCGAAACGGAAATTGAAGCCGCAGAAAACTTCCTTTGCGCAAAGCTGCCCCACCAGAATCTGGCGGCAGAACTGCTCCGGGGAAAGATCGCGTACTCGCTCAAAATCCGCCAGGATCAGCCGGTCGATGCCCATTTCTTTCAAAATGATCTCTTTGTCTTCCACGGAAATAATGTTCCCGGAGGAAAAATTATTCTTGAGAATATGTTCGGGATGTCGGCGGAAACTCCACACCAGGGAAACGCGTCTGCTCTTTTTTCCGGCCAGGGCGCACCCGCTGATGATGGCGCGGTGGCCAAGGTGAATCCCGTCAAAATTTCCAAGGGCAACGCAGGTTCCGCGCTCTCGGTCAAACTGTTGCATGTTGCTTTTTTTCCTTTGGTGATTTAGTTTTCCTTTACAAAAAATGCAGCTGCGATCTTTTGATCCAGGACAGGGCGATCGGAAAAGTCCGTTTGCACCTGAGCGATGGTATCCACCACTTCGATTCCTTCCACCAATTCGCCGAAAGCGGCATAGCTTCCGTCCAGGTGAGGAGCGTTTTGATGCATAATGAAAAATTGACTTCCGGCAGAATTGGGAGCCTGGCTTCTTGCCATGGAAAGAACGCCACGGGTGTGTTTCAAATCGTTTTTCACACCGTTGGCGGAAAATTCTCCCTTGATGGTCCAGCCGGGGCCGCCGGTGCCGATGCCCTTGGGGCAACCGCCCTGGATCATAAAGCCGTAGATCACTCGGTGGAAGATCAGACCGTTATAAAATCCGCCATCCACCAGCTTCTGAAAGTTTTCCACGGTGATGGGGGCTACATCCGGATACAGCTTGGCCACCATTTCGTCACCGTTTTCCATCACAAATTTTACAAAATTGGTTTTTTCTTCGCTTTTTACAAATGCCATTTTATTTCTCCTTATGTTTCAGCCGTTACAGTTTGATTTTCTGTGGTTTCGTTTCCATTTGCCCGGTTGGAATCGGTCACAAAGAAGACTTCCTTCATCACTTGCTTGGCAACGGGGGTTTCTCCTGCCACCAGGGTACAGGCGATCTCATCCACCACGTCAATGCCGCTGACCACCTTGCCAAAGGCAGCGTAATTGCCATCCAGGTGAGGGGCGATCTTGTGCATAATGAAAAACTGGCTTCCGGCAGAATCGGGATCCTCGCCTCTTGCCATGGAAAGAACGCCGCGGGTGTGCTTCAGATCATTCTCCACGCCGTTGGAGGAAAACTCTCCCTTGATGCTCCAGCCGGGATCACCGGTGCCATTGCCCTTGGGACAGCCGCCCTGGATCATAAAGTCTTTGACGACGCGATGGAAGATCAGACCGTCATAGAAATCTTCTTTTACCAGCTTCTGGAAGTTTTCCACGGTGATGGGGGCAATGTCGGGATACAGCTCCACCACGATGTATTTTCCCGTATCCATCTGAATGCAAACAAGATCTGTGACCTCCTCGCTCCGCTGGAAGTTTTCCGGAAGAGAGGTGGGCTCGGCCTCTTCCTCCTTGCCGCAAGAGGAAAAAGCAAATAAAATAAGGGTGCAGAGCACCAGGGCAAAAAGACGTTTGATTGTATTCATCGATAATATTTGAAGTAGCAAATGATACTTCTTTCCTTTCCATAAATTTCATCGTATCCGGTGAAGATCACCCCGTCATGGCTCATCAATTCTCCGGAGGAGACCTGATCGTCCTGACATTTGAAAATAGACTCGGTCTCGCTGTTGACGAAGACCCAGCCGGATTTCACACAAATATAGGCATCCTTACAAAGCACGATATCCCCGGTTTCGAGCCGTTCAGTGACGCATTTGAGCAGTTTGCTGTCATATTTTGCTGCTGCTTCTCTTCGATAAGCGGGGGAAGCGTAATAGCGTTCGGGGAACAGTTTTTGATAAAGTTTTTTCAGCATATTATCATTATAATTTCTTTCCTTTTCGGTGTCAAGGAGACGGGGGAAAAAAGAGGAAAAATCCGCCCCAAAAAAGCAAGGGGAAAAAGTGCGAAAAAAAAGAGCCGGATTTCTTGACATTTTCCCCTAAAATGTGTATCATTATCTTGCAATTTTTTGCGATGCATTCCTTTGTTTTCATCAGAAGGAGCATACCAGTGAGGAGGTAGATAAATGGAAAAATGCGTCTCCGGAGCAGATGTACTCATTCGTCTGGAAGACCTTTGCAAATCGTTTGATAACGAGCAAATTTTGAAAAGCGTGAATTTGACCATTCGGGACAAGGAATTTGTCACCTTATTGGGCCCGTCCGGTTGTGGAAAAACCACCATTTTGCGATGTATCGCAGGATTTGAAACCCCGGATTCCGGCAATGTTTTCTTTGAGGGCAAGAGCCTTCTGGAAACGCCCGCCCACGAAAGACCGATCAACACCGTTTTTCAAAAATATGCTCTTTTTCCGCATCTGAATGTATTTGAAAATGTGGCATTCGGATTGCGCATAAAAAAGACCCCGGAAAAGGAGATCCGCCAAAAGGTCAGAAAAATGCTGGCAATGGTGGACTTGAAGGGATATGAAAGAAGACCCATTTCCAAGCTTTCCGGTGGCCAGCAGCAGAGAGTTGCCATTGCCCGTGCACTGGTTAATATGCCCCGGCTCCTTCTTTTGGATGAGCCCTTGGGCGCTTTGGATCTGAAGCTGAGAAAGGATATGCAGCTGGAATTGAAGAATCTTCATCGCCAGTCCGGCATCACCTTTTTATACGTGACCCATGATCAAGAAGAAGCCTTGACCATGAGCGATACCATTGTGGTCATGAAATCCGGCACCATTCAGCAGATCGGCTCGCCCCAGGATATCTACAATGAACCGGCCAACGCCTTTGTTGCTGATTTCATTGGCGAAAGTAATATTTTCGATGCCTCCATGGAGGAAGACAGAAAGGTGCTCCTTTGCGGAACGGTATTTGACTGTGTGGACCCCAGACCCAGTCAACAGGTGGACGTTGTCATCCGTCCCGAGGACGTGGAGATCGTCCCTGCCGGTCAGGGGATGGTGGACGGATTTGTGGAAGCCAGCCTCTTTAAGGGCGTGCACTATGAAATGACCGTTTCTTGCGGCGGCGAACAGTGGATCATTCATTCCACCCGTTGTGTGGAAGCCGGGGAGACCATCGGAATGAAAGTTGCCCCCGAAAACATTCACATTATGAAACGGATGTTCCCCGATACGGCAAACTGCATTCAGGCCAAGGCTCTTTCCCAAACCAACGAAGAGGGATTCACAGAATTTTCCGTTGACGGGGAAAGCGTTTTGCTTCCCACTGCCAAGACCTACGGGGAAGGCGATGAGGCTACCTTCCGCATCCAGCCGGATGCGCTGGAGCTTTGTGATCTGGAGGACGGGCTTTTCACCGGAGTTCTGGACAGTGTGGTATGGAAGGGAAGCTATTACGAAATGATTGTGATCTCTTCTTCTCGTCGCTGGCTGATCAAAAGCCAGATGGACGAGCAGGCCGGCTCTGAGGTCTCCTTCCGATTGAGCTCCGGATTTGCGCTGTGAAAGGAGAGGGGCGATGAAATCCAAAAAGCCTTTGGTTCCGTACCTTTTCTGGATGGCATCTTTTGTGATCATTCCCCTGGGAATGGTGGCATATTATGCCTTCACCGGAGAGGACGGCTCCTTTACGATGACCAATTTCAAGTATATTCTCCAGAATAAGCAGGTGTATATTGATTCCTTTGTCATTGCGCTTATTTCCACGGCGATCTGCCTTCTGGTGGCGTATCCTCTGGCTCTGATTATGACCCGTATGTCTCCGCGCGGCCAGAGAATGATGAACATTCTGGTGATGCTTCCTATGTGGATGAACTTCATTTTGCGCATCTGTTCCCTTGAGGTGATCCTGATGCCGGAGGGAGTTCTCAATCACCTGTTCGGATGGGAGTCCAATTCCATTTACTATACCTCCACGGCGGTGGTGATCGGTGTGGTGTATAACTATCTGCCCTTTATGGTCCTTCCCCTTTACACGGTGATGAGCAAAATCTCAAAATCCGTTCTGGAGGCGGGAAGAGATCTGGGATGCAACGGTTGGCGTCTTCTTTGGAAGGTGATCTTTCCTCTTTCGCTACCCGGTGTGATCTCTGGTATTACCATGGTATTTGTGCCGGCGGCCTCCTCCTTTGTGATCTCTGCCCGTCTGGGTGGATTCAACCTGATCGGCGATACCATTGATACCTATTACAATAAGAGCTTTAACCTGAACGCGGCCAATATGATATCCTTTGTTCTGATGATCGTCATTGTCATTTCCATTGTGGTGATGAATCATTTTGACAAAGACGATGACATCGTTTTGGTTTAAAGGAGGACAAAATGAAAAAAAGTGTGTCCTCCCTCTACATGGCGCTGGTATTCTTTTTCCTTTACGCGCCCATTCTGGTGATGATCGTTCTTTCGTTCAACGACGCCACCCACGGCCTTTCCGTTTGGCAAGGCTTTACCTTTGATAATTATCTTTCCCTTTTGGAAAACCAGGCGCTCATGGATGCCTTGATCAATTCCCTGGTGATCGCGCTGCTTTCTGCAGTGGGCGCTTGCATTTTGGGAACCCTGGGGGCCCTGGGACTGAACAATGTGAAAAAGGGAAGAGGGATTCTGATGAATCTTTCCAATCTTCCCATTATCAATCCGGAAATCGTCACCGGCGTTTCTCTGATGCTTCTGTTTGTCAGTGTCTTTTCTATGAAGCTGGGCTTTTTCACGGTGCTTTTGTCTCACATTGTGTTCAATACTCCTTATGTGATCCTCAATGTGATGCCCCGACTTCGCCGTATGGACAAGAATCTGTACGAAGCGGCACTGGATCTGGGCTGTCCCCCGGCGAAGGCCTTTACCAAGGTGGTTCTTCCCGAGATCTTCCCGGGTGTATTTGCCGGCTTTCTCATTTCCCTGACCTATTCCTTTGACGATTTTATCATCAGTTATTTTACCGGTGATAATTTCCAGACCCTTTCGGTTTTCATCAACAACAGTATGAAAAAGGGAATTCAGCCCTGGATGGCCTCTGTAACAGGCGTCATTTTTGTGGCCGTACTTCTGATTCTGGTGGTGATGAACATTCACGATGCCCGGGAGGAGGCGGCGGAGAGAGACAAAAAGGCCGCTGTGAAGAAAAAGGCTCCCCTTTGGCTGAAAGCCACGGCCGGTGTTTTGACCGTTTCCTTGATCCTGGTGCTTTGCCTTCCCAGAATCTTCCGCACCAGTGAAAATACCATTGTGGTGTGCAACTGGGGCGAATATATGTCCACCGGCGAGGATGATATTTACGACGTCATCGAGGAATTTGAAAAGAAAACGGGCATTCAGGTGGAATATGTGACAGCAGAATCCAACGAAGCCCTTTATGCCAAAATGAAATTCGGCTCCGGCAATTACGATGTGATCTTCCCGTCGGATTATATGGCCGAGCGAATGATCAGCGAGGGGATGCTGGCCAAACTGGATTATTCCAATATTCCCAATTATGCCAATATTATGGACGATTTCAAGGGATTGGATTACGATCCGGAGGAGGAGTATACCGTACCCTATTTCTGGGGAACGGTGGGACTGGTTTACAACGAGTCTATGCTCACCGAGGAGGATCTTGCCCTGGTAGAAAATGCCAAGGACTGGAGTATTCTCTGGAGTGACAATTACCCCAATCAGATCATGATGTTTGACAATCCCCGGGATGCCTTCGGCATCGCTTTAAAGCAGCTGGGGTATTCTCAAAACACCCAAAACGAAAAGGAATGGGAAGAGGCGGCTTCGCTTTTGCAGGAGCAGAAGTTTTATTACGCCATGGACCAGTTCTTTGAAATGATGCCTTCCGGAAGCCTTGCAGTGGCGCCCTATTATGCCGGCGACTGTATGGCGGTTATGGAAGAAAACGAGGATCTGCGTTTTGTGATCCCCGAATGTGGAACCAACATTTTCAACGATGCCATGTGTGTTCCCGCCACCAGCCAAAAAAAGGATCTGGCGGAAGCGTTTATCAATTTTATGTTGGAGGAGGAGGCAGGCGTTGCCAATACGGAATACGTCTATTACTCCACTCCCAACCAGGTGGTCTTTGACGCCCTGGAGGAGGAAATGCAGCAAAGCGAGGTTGCCTATCCCGAGCGGGAAGAAAATTGGGAAGCCTTCCGCTATCTGCCCGGCAAGATTAACGATCTGATGACCGATCTTTGGAATCATATCAAAACCAATAACAAGTAGAGGATAACTATGAAGTACACTGGACTGAATGAACTGAGAGAAAAATACCTGTCTTATTTTGAATCCAAAGGACACCTTCGCTTGCCCTCTTTTTCTCTGGTTCCTCACAATGACAAATCTCTTCTTCTCATCAATAGCGGTATGGCGCCCATGAAAAAGTATTTCACCGGTGAGGAAGAGCCCCCCAGAAGAAGAGTGTGCACCTGTCAGAAGTGCATCCGTACCCCTGACCTGGAGCGTGTGGGTAAAACCGCCCGTCACGGCACTTATTTTGAAATGCTGGGCAACTTTTCCTTTGGTGATTATTTTAAGGAAGAAGCCATTTTATTTGCCTGGGAGTTTTTGACCCAGGTTCTGGAGATTCCTGAAAATCTCCTTTGGCCCTCCATTTATGAAAATGACGAGGAGGCCTATCACATCTGGAAGGATCAGGTGGGCGTTCCCGAGGAGCACATTGTCCGTTTGGGCAAGGCTGATAACTTCTGGGAGCACGGCTCCGGCCCCTGCGGCCCTTGCTCCGAGATTTATTTTGACCGGGGTGAAAAATACGGCTGCGGCTCTCCCGACTGTAAGCCCGGTTGCGAGTGCGACCGTTATATGGAGATCTGGAACAATGTATTCAGCCAGTTTAACAATGACGGCAACGGCAATTATACCGAGTTGGTTCAGAAGAATATCGATACCGGTATGGGCCTGGAGCGTCTTGCCTGCGTGATGCAGGGTGTGGACAATATGTTTGAGGTGGATACCGTTCGTAAGATCCTGGATACAGTTTGCGCCATCAGCGCAAAGGAATACGGAAAGGATGACGATCATGACGTTTCCATCCGTATCATCACCGACCATATTCGCTCCTCTACCTTTATGATCTCCGACGGGGTCATCCCCTCCAACGAGGGCAGAGGATACGTGCTTCGCCGTATTTTGCGCAGAGCCGCCCGTCACGGAAAGCTTCTGGGCATTTCCGGTGCCTTCCTTGCCGGTCTTTGCGATGTGGTGATCGGCGAGAACGAAGCCGGCTACCCCGAGCTTCGCCAGAAGGAAGTATACATCAAAAAGGTCATTTCCATTGAAGAAGATAAATTCAATGCCACCATCGACTCCGGCCTTGCCATCCTTTCCCAGTGGATCCAGAAGGCCAAGGACGAAAAGAAGGATTCTCTTTCCGGTGCCGATGTATTCAAGCTTTACGATACCTTTGGATTCCCCATCGATCTGACCCGTGAGATCGCAGAGGAGGCCGGCCTTTCCATTGATGAGGAGACCTTCCTTTCCCTGATGCAGGAGCAAAAGGAAAGAGCCAGAAGCGCCAGAGCCAACATCTCCGGCTGGTCCGATGCGGCGAAGGGTATTCTTTCCGGTCTTGCAAAAACCCTATTCTGCGGCTATGAAACGGTTCGCGCCAAGGCCAAGGTTCTTGCAATTTTTGCAGATGAGGAAGAGATTCAGACTCTGTCCGAAGGAGAGGGAACGGTCGTTCTGGATATCACTCCGTTTTACGGTGAATCCGGCGGCCAGGTAGGCGATAGCGGTATCATCACCGGCGAAAGCGGCTCTCTTTCCGTTCTGGATACCAAAAAGAGCGAGGGTGTGTTTATGCACATGGTTCGCCTGGAAGAGGGCAGTGTCTCTGTGGGAGACGAGGTTCTTTGCCTGGTGGATACGGAAAAGAGAAGCGCCATCCGACGCAATCACTCCTCTGTTCACTTGCTTCAGGCCGCTTTAAGAGTGGTGCTTGGCTCTCACGTGGAGCAGGCAGGCAGCTATGTGGATGCAGACAGAGCACGCTTTGACTTCAAGCATTTTGAAGCCATGAGTAAAGAAGAAATTTCCCGCGTGGAAGCACTGGTCAATGAGAAGATCCTGCAAGCTCTTCCCGTGGAAACCGTTGTGACCAGCGCCGACCAGGCAAACAAGATGGGTGCTTTGGCTCTCTTTGGAGAAAAATACGGAAGTGAAGTTCGTATGGTCACCATGGGCGATTTCTCCCGCGAGCTTTGCGGCGGTACTCACCTAACCAATACTTCTGAGGCAGGCCTGTTCCGGATCCTTTCCGAGCAGGGCGTTGCAGCCGGTGTGCGTCGAATCGAAGCGGTGACCGGCAAGGGCGTTTTGAAGCTTCTCTATGAAAAGGAAGCGATTTTGCAGGAAGCGGCTGATGTTTTGAAGACCAATCCTGCCACCCTTCCGGAAAAGACCCGAGCCATGAAAGGGGAGCTGAAAGAGGCAAAAGATAAGATCGAAGCCCTTTCCTCCAAGCTTTCTGCCTCCGGGCTGGATTCTATTCTTGCCGGTGCGGTGGAAAAAGATGGCTTGAAGCTGATTTTCGCCGAAATCGGGGAAGATGCAGACGGAAGAAAATTGGGTGATATGATCCGGGATAAGGATTCTGCGATCGTGGCTGTTTTGGCAAAGACCGTGGGCGGCAAGGTCCTGTTCAATGCTGTTTGCGGAAAGGATGCCGTTCAAAAAGGCGCCCATGCCGGAAACATCCTCAAGGCCATTTCTCCCATTGTGGGCGGTGGCGGCGGCGGAAGACCCGATTCTGCCCAGTCCGGCGGTAAGAACCCGGAAAAAATGGAAGAAGCAAAGAGTGCGTTTTACGCTCTTTTCTAAAAGGAGAAAATAATGGATTGTTTGTTTTGTTCAATTCTGGAAGGCACCATTCCCTCTACCAAGGTATATGAGGACGAATCGGTCTATGCTTTTCGGGATATCAACCCCCAAGCTCCGGTACACGTTCTGGTTATTCCCAAGACACACATCTCATCGGCAGACATGATCGATGAAACAACTTCTGCGGCAGTGGCTCGCGTGTTTGAAGCCATCCCCAAAATTGCCAAGGAATGTGGCCTGGAAAAGGGGTACCGTGTGATCACCAATGTTGGAGAGCACGGTTGCCAGTCAGTCAAGCACCTGCATTTCCATGTGCTTGGCGGAACTCAACTTTCCGAACAGATGAATTGATATGGCACCAAGAGAATCTTTTGGCAGCTCGGTGTCGAATTTGAAGGCGCGCCTGCGGGAAAATCCCTGCGGCGCTTTCGCCTTTTTCGGACCGGAAGAATTGCTCAAGCAGTTTTATCTGCAGAAATTTGTGACCCTCATTGAAAAAGAGGGGTCGCCGGAGTTTAACCTGGTGCGTCTGGATTTCACCAGGGATCACACCATGTCCAATCTTTACGATGAGGCGCAGATCCTCCCCTTTGGCGGAGAGAAGCGCCTTGTGGTTTGCCGCGGACTGAATCCTGCCAAGCTAAGTGCAGGGGATCTGCGCCAATTTTTGGAGGTTTTAGATTCCTTTCCGCCTTTTTTGACCTTGATCGTTTATCTGGAATCGGAGGAATTTACTGCCGATCGGGATACTCTGGGAAAAGAGAGCGTGAAAGCCCTTGTCGGTAAGCTGGACTTTGTTTCCTTTCCGCTTCAACAAGAGAGGGTCCTTCTCCCTTGGAGCCAGAAGATTTTGGCTGCAGACGGTCTTTCTACCTCGGATCGCGCCATGAGAACTTTATTTCGCCTTTGCGGAAACCGAATGCAGATCATTCGGGGAGAATTGGAAAAATTGGCTTCCCATGCTCTTTATCGCAATCAAAAAGCGGTGACGGAGGAGGATGTCCTTCTGTTCGCTCAGGATACTACAGAGTTTGCTCTTTACAATCTTTCCGATGCGGTTTTGGAGGGCGCTTTGGGTGCTGTGGAAAAGATCCTTTCATCTCTGAAAAAACAGGAGGTGGAGCCGGTTGCCGTCTCTGCCACCCTTTCGAAAACGCTCACAAATGCGCTTTTGATTGCCGAAGGGGCCGATGCCAAGGCTTGCAGTACCGTGACCGGACTTTTCCCTTGGCAGTTCGAAAAGTATCAAAGGAGTCTTTTTGGTAAGAAAAAAGAGAATCTGGAAAAGGCAATGCTTTGCTGTCTGGATTTGGATCGGAAGCTGAAGGGTGACCGTTCTGACGGCTTTTTGGTAATGGAGGTTGCGGTGATGCAAATGACGCGTATCCTGGGAGGAGGCAAGTGAAGCCCCGTTGCTCCAGGGTGATCGTGGTGGAAGGAAAGTACGATAAAATCCGTTTGGAATCCTGTCTTCAGGCTACCATTTTCACCACCGAAGGCTTCGGCCTTTTTCGCCAGGAGGAAAAGCGCGCTCTGCTTCGTCGCCTGGCAAAGGAAAGGGGCCTTGTGATCCTTTCTGATCCGGATGGAGCCGGCAAGGTGATCCGGTCTCATATCCGAACGCTTTGCGGCAAAGAAGGGGTTACCGACCTTTACGTTCCCCCAATTCCCGGAAAGGAAAAAAGAAAAAGCACCTCCTCTAAGGAGGGCCTTTTGGGAGTAGAGGGAATCGACAATGAGACCATCCTATCCCTGTTTGAAAAAAGCGGTCTTTTGGAGGACGGCGCGGTAAAAGAGCCTCGTTACACCAAGACCGATCTGTACACTCTCGGTTATTTCGGAAAAGAAGATTCCAAGGAAAAGAGAAATCGGGTTTTAAGAGAAAACCGTTTGCCGGAGAATCTTTCCTCCAATGCTTTCTTGGATGTGATCAACCTTTTGGAGATCGAATTATGAAAACTACCTCTTATTGTTGCAAGCCGCAGAAAAAAACTGGTCCTGCCATGGTTTTATGCGTGGTTTCTTTGGCTTTGGCTGTGATTCTTTTTTACCTTTCCAATTTGTTTGAAGCCATTCGGGCGGCCGGGCAGTTGATTTCTGTTTTGCTTCTTTTGCTTTTTGTGCAGATCACCACAAAGTTTCTTCTTTGTGAATACTGCTATCACTATGAAGAAGAAAGCCTTAAGATCACTACCATGCAGGGGAAACGGATCAAAACCCTGGGAACGATTCCCATCTCCCCGGAAGCGCATCTTTTTTACAAAGAGGAATGGAAAGAAAAAAAGAACGATTTTTCGATCCAAAATCGCTTTTCCTACTGTCAGAATCTGTTTCCCGAAAAGGAGTTCGTTCTGCTTGTGCCCGGTGAAAAGGGATACCTTCTTCTTTGCTTTGAGCCGGATGAAACACTGGTTTCTGTTTTAAAAGAACAAATGAAAAAAAGCGAAAAAGGGGAATCGTTTTAATGGAAGATTCCCCCCTCTTTCCCCTTGACAAGAAGGAAAAAAATGATATAATACAAAAGATGTATTTTCCAAGGCGAGGTGGCCGCAGGCCTTCGCGCAAGAAAAATTGAATAGAGAGAAAAAATATCGAGGCGTGGCTCAGTTTGGTAGAGCGCCGCGTTCGGGACGCAGAAAGCGAGGAAACACCACGGGGTGGTGTTTACGACG
>JAZQJZ010000006.1:0-1829 GCA_045541915.1 Eubacteriales bacterium | reverse complement strand
CGTAATATATTCTATTTTTTTCTCTCAATAAAAAGACAGTTCTCTTCAAAGCTTAGGTTCAAGTTTCAATACTTTGCAAAAATATAACTTTTTTTTGAACTGCCAACATTTTGTCAGCGAAAAATTACCTTATACAGTGTTTTTTCTTTTAATAAATCTTAAAAAATGTTATGTGAAACGCACACAGTTTAACATCACACAAATTCCAATCTGAAAAATTACATTTCAGTTCGATGATAATAAAATAGAGAAAAATGCCAAGGAAAAGTTCCCTCACCAGAGAAGATTAGTAATCCTCAGGGCATAAGATTAGTAATCTTCGGGGGTTAAGATTAGTAATCTTCAAGGGGTAAAATTAGTAATCTTCAGAGGGAATTTTTAGGGTCTTCAGGAAGGGGGTTTTTAGTGCCAATTTTTTTCTTCCCAGTTAGAGAAAAATTTTTCCCCAGTTAGAGAGAAAATTTTCCCCTTCTAAAGAGTTTCGCTCCGTGGTATGTCTATGTCTACCCCTTCTTACCAGTATTGTACCCTTATAGGGATACATACTGAAGGGAGACTAGAAAACCACTCTGCGCTTTCAACCAAGCCACAACTTTACACGCTAAAAATTTCCGGAATCAAAACTATTTGCTAAATTTGCAAAGATTATACACACGACCCAAATGCTATGAATAAACCTAAATCCCTGTTGCTGGGAATGGCAGTAGCCCTTCTGGCTGCCTGTGGAACCAGCCCGAAGGAAAACCCGGAAACCGACTATGCCTCACTGGCAAATCCCATCATAGGAACTGACTATACGGGAAATACTTACCCTGGAGCTCAGGCTCCTTTCGGTATGGTTCAGCTCAGCCCGGACAATGGTACGGGAGGCTGGGACCGGATAGCCGGCTATTTCTACCCAGACAGCACCATAGCGGGTTTCAGTCATACCCACCTTTCCGGTACAGGGGCTGGAGACCTCTACGATGTGCTCTTCATGCCGGTGATGCTCCCGGCACGGAAAGCCGATGGGGAACTGGGAATCCACTCCCGATTCTCGCACAGCGATGAGCAGACCCGGGCCGGTTACTACCAGGTGCGGCTTACGGATTATGACATAAATGTGGAACTGACTGCCACCCCCCGGTGCGGTGTGCAACGCTACACGTTCCCTAAGGGTGATGCAGCTGTCATCCTGAACCTGAAAAAGGCCATGAACTGGGACTTTACCGATGATACCGACCTTCACGTCGTGGATTCTTGTACGGTATCGGGCTACCGGTTCTCCGAGGGATGGTGCAGAGATCAGCACGTGTACTTCACCACCCGTTTCTCTCGTCCTTTTGACCTGATGGAAGTGGATACCACGGAGGTGAAAAAGGAAGGGAAAACCATCGGGAAGGCTCTAGTAGCTACCTTCCATTTTAAGACTAAAAAAGGGGAACAGATACTGGTGAGCACAGCCCTTTCTCCTACCAGTGAAAAAGCGGCTCTGGCCAACCTGAAAGCCGAAGTTCCGGAAGATGATTTCCAGAAAGTGCTGGCACAGACCACCGCTGCCTGGAATAAGGAACTGGGCACCATCGAGGTGCTGGGAGGAACGGACGACCAACGTGCCATCTTCTATACAGCCTTGTACCATGCCATGATAGCCCCTACCCTGTTCTGCGATGTGGACGGAGGTTACCGGGGACCGGACAAGCAAAACCACCAGGCTCAGGGGTGGAAGAACTACAGTACCTTCTCCATCTGGGATACATTCCGTGCGGCACATCCGCTTTACACTTGCATCCTGCCTAGCAGGGACAGTGACATGGTGAATTCCTTCCTGGCATTCTACGAGCAGAACG
>JAZQJZ010000005.1:0-2777 GCA_045541915.1 Eubacteriales bacterium | reverse complement strand
TTTGATTTCAGGACCGTTACCGATGATGACATTCAGCTCGTCGAGAACATCATCAATAACCGTCCCAGAAAATGTCTTGGTTGGAAAACACCAGCCGAAGTTTTTGCTGAATGTGTTGCACTTGGTTGACAATCTGCCCTGTCAAAAATCTATCTGATTTTTGACTGGGGGATTGTCTCGCGTTGACAACCCCTCCGGCCAAAATCTCAGATTTTGGCCACCTCCCCTTACACAGGGGAGGCTCGCGCTTCGCGCTCCGGGGGTGTGGCAAACGGAACGACAAACTACAATTTTACAAACTGTTCTAACCGGATGCTCTAAAGACAAAATAGAAATGACCCTTGACGATTTCGGCTTTCGCTTTCTTCGTCAAGGGTCATTTCTGTTCTGTCTTATTATCTAACATCCTTGGTTACCTCCGTTTCTGCAGATTGAACAAATGCCTTACTTGATCTGGATTTCACCGCGAATTCTCAATCTTTTCTGCCATTTTTTTATGCTGCTGCATTTCAGAATTTCTGCTTCCTGCTTGTTCCTTTTGCTTTTGCTGATCGGATCGGTTTGCTGTTTTGCTTTTTTATTCCAAATAGATTCTTCAAATGTCGTATGGCTTGCGTCATTTCTGTTAATCGATTTGGATTTTTTGCATTCGGCTTCTTTTCTGATCTGCTTTCTGCTTTTGGGAATTTGCTTTTTGCTTTTTTCTGTTTTGCCTGGCTTTTAAGATTGCTGCAGTTACTTTTTTGATCTTTTTGGCTTTGTCCTGTTCGGCTCAGATGTTATGAGCCTTTGACGATCTTCCTTCTTTGTTCCTTTGCTTCTTTCCGGTATGCTTTTTGGATTCCATCATTTCTTTTGCAATCACATTCTGCCTTTTACCGGATGCCCAGTTTATGGAAGGATCTTCGTCTTTCGGCTCCTGTTCCCTTTGTGATTCTTTGTTGGCATGTGCTTAATCATTTCTGTTTTCCTTTGTTCTTCACAAGGAAACGAATTTGGATTTTCACATTATTCACATTCATCACATTTGGAGCTGAGCCTTCAGAAGCGTTCCCCGTTTTTGTTGGGGTTTTCTTCTTTGTGCCTTTATTATAACACTATTTTTTGCTTTTTCAACCCGGAATGTTGTATAAATCAAACAAAAGCTTTTGGTGCAAATCGCAGAAGTCCGTCATAAGCAACAAAAATGTGTTGACAGGGAAGAGCGGGTGTGATATGCTGATTATGTTGGGCGGCTTGTAACCGGCCATTTTTCATTACCGTTTCCGGGAGGCTTTTATGATCGTAAAACGGGACTTTCTCTACACCCCCAAAGGACAAAACCGGCCGTTGCACATCTGGCTGCCGGATAACTATCACCAAAGCGAAGAGCGGTATCCCGTCATGTACTTTTTCGACGGCCACAACCTGTTCCTGAACGAGGATGCCACCTACGGAAAATCCTGGGGGCTGAAGGAATTCCTGGAGGGCTGGGACAAGGATATGATCGTGGTGGGCATGGAATGCGGCCACGACGGCCAGGAGCGGCTCAGCGAGTATCTGCCATACCCCGCCACCGGCTGGTTCGGCCAGTTCGATCCCCAGGGTGATGCCACCTTCCGCTGGATCATCGACGAGATCAAGCCTGTGATCGATAAGGAATACCGGACCATGCCCTTCCGGGAATGCACCGCCATCGGCGGCTCCAGCATGGGCGGCATTATGGCCCTCTACGGCGCGGTGCATTACAATCGCTGGTTTTCTAAGGCGGCCTGCGTGTCCACCGCCATGGGCTTCTGCATGCCCCCGCTGATTGCGGACATGGAGCGCTGTGCTGTCAGTCCCGATACCCGGGTGTATCTCTCCTGGGGCACCAGGGAGGCCCGGAAGACCCACCATGACCGGGGCGACCGCAGCAGCCAGACCTATTACAACAACAAAGCCGTGGCAGACCGTCTGAAAAAGGTCAAAGCCACGGTGAAGATGGAATGCCAGGTGGGCGGCGGCCATTGCGAAGCGGACTGGGAAAAACTGGTTCCCGGCTTCATGACCTTCCTCTGGCAGAATAAGGCATAAAAAAACCGCCCTGCGGGCGGAAAAAGAAATGACCCTTGACGAATGTTACCGCACCGTCAAGGGTCATTTCTGTTCATTCTTGGTATCTAGCATCATTGATTAACCTCTCTTTCTTTAATTATGAAGCGGACTTTCGGTTGACAAAAATTGAATCATCCTTTAGTAATTTACTTTGGAAGTTCTAAAAAGAAAGTCGGCTTCAGGAGATTTACCTGTACATTGGTATCACCTCTTTGTGTCTATAAGATACCACTTATTTCCGGGAAAATCAACTTGGGATAGTCCATAAAGTGTCAGCCTCCGGTTTTTGCAAAAGGGAGAAATCGGGAGACAGAGCAGGATTTTCGTTGACTTTGCCATTTTGTTGTGGTATGCTAAACCTGTTGGGGCGGCCGGGGACGGCCGCTTTTTTGTTTTGCCGTACCTGGAATTTTATGGAATGCTCCCCTTTGTCAAGATATACATTCCATCCAGCCGAAAATCCCCAAAAATTGGCTGAATGCGTGCTTGACGGTGATTTTTCTCCATGCTATAATGTCTTTGTAATTTTTTCTATCCCCTTATGACTGACGGATCAAGTGGAGCACCACGCGGAGTAAGGGAATTTTCGTTTCTGGCCGACCGTCTGGGCACACTTTCCTGCAAGTCAGGACAGTGGGCCCTTTTATACTTTTTTGGAGGTAACTATGAAGAAAGTCGGAATCGTCATGGGCAGCGACAGC
>JAZQJZ010000004.1:0-13924 GCA_045541915.1 Eubacteriales bacterium | reverse complement strand
TATTCGGAATCCTTTGAAACCTGGCGATATCGTTTTGGCTCCTCCCGTTGCGACGGAGGAGAGAGCGTTGCGGAATTGAAGGATCGAATTTGCCGGGAGGTGGAAAGCCTTGCCAAGGAGAATTTGGGAAAAACTGTTTTTATTTTTTCTCACGCCACTCCCATCCGTATTTTAAAGGGAGCATGGGACGGCCTGGATCTGGATCAAACCAATCAGATTCCCTGGCCCAGCAATGCTTCCGTTACCCATGCGGAATATGCCGAAGGCTCTTTTAAGGTGCTGGAATACAGTGTAGATTTTTTTATGGGGGAGCAAGCGACCCGTTTGGATTAAAAAAAGCGAGACAAATCGTCTCGCTTTTTTATTTTAACGCCGTTCCGTTGGAGAATGAGGGGAAGGGTCCTTTGCTTTTTACATCGGTCTCCGGGGCGCGGCGGAATCTTAAAAAAGATGGGGTGTCTTTTGGAAAAGTGTTGCACCCGTTTTCATTTTATGATATAATCTTTCCGGTGTCACCCAGGTGACAAATCTGAAATATGAGAAAACAGGAGTTTTATATATGATCAAGCTTGCGCCCTCCGTTTTGGCAGCCGATTTTTCCTGCCTTGGAGAAGAAATTAAAAAAGTGTATGATAACGGTGCCCAGTACCTGCATCTGGATGTCATGGACGGTATGTTCGTTCCCAATATTTCCCTCGGGCCGGGTATGATCGCCTCTGTCCGTAAAGTGTGTGATATTGTGTTTGACGTTCACCTGATGATTCAGGATCCCATCCGTTATATTGATGATTTTGCCAAGGCCGGTGCCGATATTATCACCTTTCATTACGAAGCCTGCGACAATCATCGGGAAGTGATCGAAAAGATTCATTCTCACGGTATTCGTGCCGGTATGAGCGTAAAGCCTTATACCGATGCCAATCTGATGGTTCCGTTTCTGGATGAATTGGAGCTTGCCCTGGTGATGACCGTTCAGCCTGGTTTCGGCGGACAGAAGTTTATGCCGGAAGCGATGCCCAATCTGGAAAAATTGAATGCAGCCATAAAGGCCTCCGGCCGTCAGATCGATCTGGAGGTGGATGGCGGTATCAACCTGGAAAACGCTCACATTGTTAAATCCCGCGGCGCCAATGTTCTGGTGGCAGGCTCTGCTGTGTTCGGTGCCAAGGATGTGTCTGCGACAGTACGTGAATTTTTAAAATAAAAAACGTACGTTTACAGTCAAAAAAGCAAAGAACGCTCCCATTTTTTTTGGGAGCGTTCCTTTTATGTTCGGGACTTTTTTCGCAAATTTTCCCGGTATTCCCCCGGGGTAATCTGAAAGGTACGAACAAAGGCCAAGTGAAAACCGGAATAAGAACGGTAGCCCACCTTTTCCGCAATCTCCTCCAGGGCAAGATCCCGGGACTGTAATAGCAATTCTGCCGTTTCCATTCGCTGTCTTACAATCAAAGTTTTATAATCTTCCCCATAAAATTGCTTCACCAGCTTTCGGGTCTGTCTGGGGCTTAAGTATAGCTTTTTGGCAAGGCCCTCCAGCCCCTCCGAGGTGTAAAAACGGCTCCAGATGTGTTCTTCGATCAGCCATTTTTGGCGGACCTTGTTTTGAGAATGGACCGGGAAATTCATCCCCTCGGAAAGGGTTCGGAAGATCTCCAGAATTACATCCAAAAGCAAAAGGCCGCCGCGGGTCTCCTGCATGGGATCCTTTTCATCTGCCACGATTTTGCGGTAGCGATTGAGAGTAGAGCTGATAAAATCGCTTTCAAATACCGTCACTTCTTTGATGTTTTGGAAGATCTGGTAGATGGCATTGTCCTTCCCGTCCTCTGCTTCTATGCTGAAATTAAAGCAAAACCGAGTCACATTTCTACTTTGATCGGTCTTGGCACAATGATACACCTGGCAAGGGATCAGCGCGATCTGTCGGGCGGTCAGGTGCACTTCCTTTTTTTCTTTATGGAATAACAGGACTTCTTCCCCCTGGTATACATAGTGAAATTCAATATAGAAGTGCTTGTGAGGCCTCTCGTTCAAAAGGGTTTCCCGGTAAAGGGGATTGGGATTCATCCGAATGTGGAGATTGACGCCGTCAATGGTTGTGGAAAAAACATAGGGCACGGACCTTTCACCTCCTTAAAACTTGAAAAAGAGGAACCGATTTTAAAAAGTGGTTCCATAAAAGGATTGACACGGAAAAAACAAAAGTGCTACAATGAATTTGGACAAAATCAGTATAACCCGATTTCCTTTTGTTTGTCAAGAAAAGGGAACTGAGAAAAGTCCTTTATGTTAGATCAAAGGAGAAAAAACAATGAATGTAATGGAGATGTTTTCCCTCAAGGGAAAGGTTGCTCTGGTCACTGGCGGCTACGGTCTTTACGGTAGTCAGATCACGGAGGCTCTGGCAGAAGCAGGCGCCACTGTCATCACCGCCTCCAGAAGCCTGGAAAAGAATGAAACCTATGCAGCCCAGCTTCGGGAAAAGGGACTGGATGTGCACGGGGAAATATTTGATCAGTCAGACGAGAAGTCTATTGTGGCTTTGAAGGATCGCATTTTGGAGCGCTATGGAAGACTGGATGTTCTGGTGAACAACTCGGTTCTTCGCGGTTGCTTTACCGGTGGCTTCTTTGGCGATTCCGATGGCTTTGCCAAGAGCCTTGACATCAATGGAAGAGGCTTTTTTGTAGTAACCCGTACTTTTGGCCAGATCATGGAAAAACAAGGATCCGGTTCCATTATCAACATTGGTTCTTATATGGGAGACCTGGGACCCAACCAAGCCCTTTATGAAGACACCGAAGGCACCATGGGCGGCTGGGGCGGTGCTGACTACTTCTACCACAAGGGCGGTATGCATCAGTTCACCCGTTTTCTGGCAGCGTATTACGGTGGCTTTAACGTCCGTTGTAACTGTCTGTCTCTGGGTGGCCTTTTCAACAACCAGCATCCGGCCTTTGTGAAGGCATACTCCAAGGCCTGTATGATCCATCGTATGGCAAACAATGATGATATCAAAGGCATCATTGTTTACCTTGCTTCTGATGCTTCCCTTTACACCACCGGCACGGTAATCCCGGTAGACGGCGGTTATTCTGCTAAATAAGCCAAATAAAGAATAAGGAGATTCCAATGCTTCATATGAGAAAAAGCCGCGTTTTGCGGAAAATGAGAGAGGGCAAGGTTGCCACTTGCACCAAATTAAACCTTTCGGATCCCAGAGCGGCAGAAATTGCCGCAATGAGCGGATTTGACTGCCTCTGGATCGATCTGGAACACGTTCCCAACAGTATGACCTGCGTGGAAGATACGGTTCGCACCGCAAAGATCTACGATGTGGACGTTTTGACCCGTGTTTCCAAGGGCTGCTACAGTGATATTTGCCGCCCGCTGGAAGCCGATTCCACCGGCATTATGGTTCCCCATCTGATGAGCCTGGAGGAAGCCAAAAAGATCGCGTATTACACCAAATTTCATCCCATTGGAAGACGCCCCATCGATGGTGGCAATGCTGACGGAAAATACTGTATGGTCAGTGCCGCAGATTACATCAAGGAAGCCAACGAAGAAAGATTTACCATTGTTCAGATTGAAGATCCGGAACCCTTGGCGGAATTGGAGGAGATCTGTGCAACCCCCGGCATTGATATGATCTTTTTTGGCCCGGCGGATTTCAGCCAGGGAATCGGCGATCCTACCGGTAAAAATCCTGAGGTGGACAGAGTGCGCCGCTTGGTGGCAAAGACCGCGCGTAAGCACGGAAAATTTGCCGGTACGGTAGGCGGAGCTGGTAATTTTGATGCCCTTGTGGAAATGGGATATACCTTCATTAGCACCGGTGCTGATGTGGTGGCCCTGTATCAGTATTTCGGTGACCTGGCAGAAAAGGTCAGAGGAAGAAGCATTGCAAAGATTGAGGAATGAGAAGATGAAAAATATTATAGTAGGAAATCAGAAACTCTCGGCTATGACCATTGGCACTGTTCAGCTTGGTATGAATTACGGCATTGCCAATATGGACGGAAAACCCGATCAGGAAAAAAGCTTTTCCATGCTCCGCGCCGCTTTTGAAAACGGAGTGACTTCTTTGGATACCGCCAGAGCATACGGTGATTCCGAAGAGGTGATCGGCGCATTTTTGAAGACCTGGGAAGGGGAAACCCCTTATATTACCACTAAAATTCCGCTGTCCCGGGATGAGGATGGCATCAGCATTGAAAAGCACGTGATCGGATCTATCGAAGGATCTCTTCAACGCTTGGGCGTCAAGAAGGTCAATACGGTTTTGTTGCATTCCGTGAATGATATGTATCGCTATGGCAATGAAATTGCCACTGCAATGGAAAAAATCCGGAAAATGGGTTATACAGATCAGGTGGGTGTTTCCATTTATACCAAAGAGGACATTGAAGAAATGCTCCGCTATCCCCAGTACAGTGCCACTCAAGTGCCCATGAGCATTTTCGATCAGCGCTTGATTTCTACCGGTATGACCGGAAAATTAAAGGATGCAAATTACACTGTTTTTGTTCGCAGTGTGTTCCTTCAGGGTCTGTTTTTCCTGGATCCTGATCAAGTGGATGATCCCATTCTGGTGGAGCACGCGGTTCCCAAGATCCGCCTTTTGCGTGAAATTGCCGCCGCAGAGGGGATGACTGTCGCTCAGCTTGCCATCGCCTTTATGCGCGATACCGCCGGCATTACCAGCCTGGTTCTGGGTGCCGATACCGCCGACCAGGTAAAGGAAAACATTTCTTATTTTGATGCGCCCATCCTGTCCGGCGCGCTTCTGTCCCGTTTGGAGCAGGAATTCAGCGAAGTGGATATTCCTGAAATTATGAAGGTTCTGACTCGTCCGAAACCCCAAAACGCCTAAAAAACAAAAAAGGAGATCAAATGATGAATTTTCCTCTTGGTGATAAAGAACTTCGAATTGGTATTCTGGGTATGACCGAAGGCAACGGTCATCCTTATTCCTGGAGTGCTATGTTCAACGGATACAATCCCGAAGAAATGGAAACCTGCGGTTTCCCGGTGATCCCTCGCTATTTGGAGAAGCAGCCTCCTCACACCTTGGGAATCCCCGGGGCAAAGATTACTTGCATTTGCTGCACCGGTTATGCGGAGCGGGAAGAGGCAGAGCATATGGCAAGAGCCGCCCTCATTCCCCAGGTGTATGATGATCCCACTGAAATGATCGGCAATGTGGATGCTGTCATTGTGGCAACTGACGTGGGGGATGAACACGTGGAGCGCTGCCGTCCCTTTATTGAGGCTGGCATTCCCATGTTCATTGACAAGCCCTTGGTCAATAAGGAAGAGGATTTAAGAACCTTTTTGAAATGGCGCAAAGAGGGTGCCAAGTTCATTTCCTGCTCTTGTATGCGCTATACCAAAACCTATGAGCCTTATTATGAGAATCATTATGAATTGGGCGATATTTGCTATATTCTCTCTCCCATGCCAAAAAAGTACGAAACTTACGGAATCCACGCCTTGGAAGCCATGTATCCCCTTTTGGGTCAGGGATTTCTTTCTGTGCGTAACACTGGTACCTATGAGAGAACCGTCGTTCATATTAAGCACAAAAACGGTGCCAATGTAAATATCATTCAGGGTATCGGTATGGCCGGTGCCGGTATGACCGTTTTGGGCACCAAGGAGTCTCGCTATCTGACCGGCGGTGATTCTTACTATGCATTCAAAAAGCAGCTGGATCTGTTCGTTCATTGGCTTCGCACCGGTGAAGAACCTTTCCCCTTCGAGGAAACGGTTGAATTGATGAAACTTGTCATCGGCGGTCTTCGTAGCCGGGAAGAAGGCGGCAGAGAAGTCTTTTTGGATGAGATCAAGGTGGACTGATCATAGACTGAAAAAAAGAAAAGCCATTCGCAAATGTTTGCGAATGGCTTTTTTATAGCGTTGGTTTTAGCCCGGATCTCCGTGAAACCGGTTTTCTCGGATATTTTCTATGAAATCTGCAAGAGAGATGAAATCATTATGCTTCCTTGTCGTCAAAGCTATCGTAGCTGCACTCGGTAAAGTGCTTTCTAACAACGTCTTGGTTGAGCTCTTTGATTTCGGGATGCCGATCCAGATAGTCGATCACATCATCGGTGGTAAAGGGCTTTTTCGGATCGTACAGTGCCTTGAAAATACTGGTGATAATTTCATAATCCTCGGGTGTATCCAGACTCACCCCGTAATTTTCGCCGTTGTATCGATATGACTTGCGAAGAACAGAGGGCTGCTTGGTATACATATAAGGGGTAACATGCTCGTGCTCGTAGCCTTCCGTTGCATTTTCGTAGTTTTCCTTCATCAGCTCTGCCGTAAACATTTCAAAGGAAAGACACCCGCCGATGTGAGTTTTGGGTTCCACCGCCACATAGCGCGAGGTATTGTCCCAGAAAAACTGGATCAATTCATCCAGAGCAAAGGGATCAATGGCAGGGCAGTCGGAGGTCAAGCGAACGTACGCCTCAGCGGGATATGCCTGCGTGGTTCCCCAAAAGCGATTCAGTACATCGTTGTTGCTTCCGCGGAAGGTGGAAACACCCCACTTTTCGCAAGCTTCGATGAGAACATCGTCGCACTCCATTTTAGAGGTTGCCACCACGATCCGATCCAGATTTTTGCAAAGGCGCAACCGTTCGATCATACGGTACAAAACCGGTTCACCGCAAAGATCCAGCATTACTTTTCCGGGAAGTCGGGAAGAAGACATGTGCGCCTGAATGATTGCAACTACTTTTTCCATAAAAGCCTCTCGTTCAAACGTATTTTGAGAAAAAAGAATGGGGGCAAAGCCGCTCCCTATGGAAGCATTATACTTCATTTTTCGACAGTTATCAACCACAGATTTTCAAGATTGATATCATTATTTCCGGTATCGGTATTCATTGGGCGAAAGGCCCGTTTGTTTGCGGAATACTACAATGAAATAACTGGCGGAGCGAAAACCGCATTTTTCTGCGATCCGGTTGATTTTTTCTTCTGTTTTTTCAAGAAGCTCCTTGGCTCTTTCCATTCGAAGGCCGGTAACATATTCGTTGAAACCGATTCCTGTTTCCCGAATGAAAAAAGCACTGAAATAAGTGGGAGTAATGGCAAGCTCTTCGCTGATCAAGGTCAGACTCAATTGGGGATCGGAAAGGTGGAGACTGATGCACCGCTTTGCCTTTTCCAGCATATGGTGCTGGGTTTTATTTTGCCGTTCTTGCATAGCCGATTGGATCTTTTCGGCAACATCTCCCAGCCAGGAGATCAAAAGCGGTGTGGTGGCACTGCTTTCGAATACATGTGTGTAAGGATCCTGATGGTTCATCAACTTTTCCACATCTACTCCGGCATCGGATGCAATGTGGATCACCTCCAGCAGAACCTCCAGAACGGTGCGGCGGATACTGGTAGGGTAGGGAGCATCTGCACGCACAAAAGATTCTCCTCGAATGTTCTCCGCCAAAAGCTCCATGTTCTTTTTCATTTCTGCCAGGTGACCGGTTTTGAACAGTTCAATGACGCGTCTGCGCTGGCTTTCCAGCTTCCGGGTGGTAAACTGCCGGGAAACGTAAAGGTCATCCACATAACAGATGCCCATGGCGCGGTCTTCTCCCAGTGCCTCCAAGGCCTCCATTCGGGAATAACTGAGTTTCCCCAGATCACGATAACTTCTTCCGATTCCAAGCTGGAAAGGGCAGGGGATTCTTTTTTGCAGGCTTTGATGGATTCTTTCCACTGTGGCACTTCGGTTTTCTCCTTCATCCGAGAGCATTAAAAGGATCGTTTCGTGATTGCTGATGTAGGAAAACACATCGTTGGGAAGATTCTTTCCGGCTGCAAGAACGGCTTGAAATAAAGCCATCATCTCTTGACCGGTGGATTCAACTCGGAGAGCGATGCAAAAATATCCGCAATCCCCAAGAGGAAGATCAAGACCTTTTGCCAAATCGCGAATCTTGGCATCTTCCAAGTGCACCTCACCCACTGTGATCTGCCGGATCAACCATTCGCTGCTTTTTTGATATCGGTTCATCCGCTCTCCTCCTTTTTTCTTTATAGTACTTTATGTTTCCCTATATTGTCAAGAAAAGGTGCAGCAAAAAACGATTGCCGCACCTGTTTTCAGTTTTAAAAAATACTCTTTCGTTTGACCATTCGGTACAGTTCCCATACACCCAGTATCGCGCCCAGTCCCCAGCGGATCAGCCAGGCCTCCGGTAAAACCAGCGGAAGCATAGCAATGATAAGAAACACTGCTGTGTAGGGCATCAGCATTTTCATGGAAAAGGGGAAGTCTCCCTTTTTGATGATATATTTTGCACAAATATAGTGGAACAGGAACTGAATGGCGTGGGCAATGGCTGTGGCGATTGCCGCACCCAAGGGACCCATCGCCCGAATGAAGACCCAGTTTAAAATGATGTTGCAAATGGCCGCCAGAATGGTGGTAATGGCAATGAATTTATTCTTTTGGTGGTAAAATTCATAGTTCACTGGGAAACTGTATAAGAACACCATATAATAGCCGATAGACAAAATGGGGATCAGGTTTGTGCCGCCCCAGAAGGACTTGTCCGCGTAAAGGTGATAAACCTCCGTGGCCAACAAAACAAATCCGCTGGATAATACGGTGAAAAGCTCCAGATAGTTTTTTGCTTTCCGTTTCATCTCATCAAACTGACCCAGTCTGGTATATTCAAAGTAGAAGGGAACCCAGCTGTTATTCAAGGCGTTCCAGATCACATTCAGCACTGTGCTGAAGCTATAAGCCAGGCTGTAAATACCCACCATGGAAGCGGTGCCCATATGCTGCAGCATAATGCGGTCGCTCTGTCCCAGAATCAGTCCGGATAAGGAGTGAAGGACCAGGGGTAGTCCCAGGGGCAAAGCAAATTTCCAGTATTCCTTGTGGAAAACTGTTTTCCCCTTTGGGAAAAGAAGAAACCAGGAAACCAATGCCAGCAATGCATAGATGATGGCATTGCCCAGGATTCTGCCCCAATAGTTGGTCTCTTGGGGAATCTGATAGATCAAGTAAATGGAAAGGCCGATGGAACCGGCGCTTGTCACCACCGAGAGAAGGAAGTTTTGCGTGGCTTTAAATTCGCAGGTGTACTTTGCGTTCAGAAAACCAACGCAGAACTGACCGTAGCTGTGAAGCATCATCACCACGATCATCATACTCTCCATTTTGATCAGTCTGGAAATGGGATTGATAAGCAGCAGGATCATCAAAGAGAAAACAAGATAGTTTGTCGTGCCGAAGCATAAGATACTGGATTGATACTTTGGTTGATCTTCCAAAGGAAACTGTGTCCGCGCCACTTGCAGGGTGCTTCCAACTTGCAAAGAGAACACCGCGGAAATGATCATGGTCCAGGTGTTGTAAAGGGATACCACACCGTAATTCTCAGTCCCCAGCATTCGGGAAAAAATTGGGGAAGCAATAAACAGAAGGCCTTGAATGATCACGGTGCTGAGTATATTAAGGAACACAATGCGATTGGTGCTTTTCACATTTTACCTCATCTTTGAACAAAACGGATGGATATACCAAGCTCACTGCTTTCGCAGTGAGCTTGGTTGGAGAAACTGTTTACGGATTTTGCATCAACTGCTCTAAAATTTGCTTCAAATCGTCCAGTGTTTCGGGAATCATAATACGCTCCGGATTGCGGTGCATTTTGATGAACCGTTCCACAAGGTTTATCATTTCTTTGTCAGACTCATCTTCAAAGATCTTATATAAGAAGATCACCCTCGGCTCTGCGCCCTTCAGCAATTTCGGCATAAACTGGGCGGTGGAGCAGTAACTGATCAGAATGCTCTCATCGCCGACCTGCTTTAAGCATTCAAGCTCCCAGAGATTCCGGTAGGTATCCTGCAAAAGTGTGCCGAAATTGGCATCAAACTGCCGGGGATGCACCCGCGCCACGGTATGGTCACCGTAGGATTCCAACAACCGAACAAGACCGCGCTCTAAATCTTCTGCCATTTGGAAGGTTCCTTCCATCGGCTGGGTCAGATAAACGATCTTGCGATCCTGATAGAGCGTATTGGACCGATATTGGAATATCACTTCCAACAATTTCATTTTTTCGCCCGAAAGGGTGGGAAGATATCTCCGGGGACAGTCGTGAACACAGTCACAAAACTCCGGTACAGCCAGATACATGGCATCCGGTTCCAGGATCAGCTTTCCCTGGAAGAAGATCCGGTTCATAATTTCGAACAGTCGGGAGTTGTAGTCAAGAACCATACTGCCGTAATAGGAACCGATTCCGTCGTCGTACAAATACATCTTGGAATGAGGGTAGATCAAGCGAACACCAATGGAAAAGGTGGTTTGGGAGCTGGCGCAAACATATTCGTAACGCTTTTTGTCCCATAAGATCGGATCTCCACAGGATTTTCTGGTCAGAGATTGCTTGGGGAAAAACAGATCGTAAAAGGTCAGAAGCCGGCTTGTCAGCTTGTTTTTGATTTCGTAAGGCTTAAGATCGTATACGTGGTTGAAAATGCCACTCTTTTTTGCCCCCTCGGATAGCTGATCTGCCGTGCCAAAGGAATGAACAATGAAAAGATCGCTCTTTCCCGCAGAGCCTTCCAGATCATTTCCCACAAATTCAGCGGAGTGAAGCACCTGGAGAGGGGTCGCTGCCACAAAGGCAAAGGTTTCCGGTTCTTTTTCTTTATGAAAGTCCGGACTTTGGCGATATGCCTTTTCCAGGGACAGCGCCGTGCCCAAGAAGAACCAAAACAGAAAGCCAATGGGATCCTGACGGTTGAACAGAATATGAGACTCTGCCACTCCGTTGACGGCCAATACGGCACAGAAACCAAAAAGCAAGGAGAGCAAGGTGTGCATAAAGGAGCAAGGATTGCCACGGAAAAGGGTGCGCAAAATACGAACAGCTACCAGCAAAGCTAAAATGAAAAAGGCAAGAAAGCCAAAAATGCCGGTGTAAGTCAACACTTGAACATATGCATTGTGCAAATATCCATTCACCCGGATAAAATCAAACTTTTCTGTTTCGCTAAGACCGGTATAATCATAGCGCTCCAGCATCTTTTCGCTATCGGTACTCAAATCTGCCATTCCGAAAGCCAAACTGTGAGAGGAAACCTTGATGGCGCCAAGCCAGGCAGAAAAACGGCTATTGGAGATGTCCTCTCCGGATTCCACTCGCTCCAGGACAATTTCCTTGGGCGGCTTGGTTTGCTCCGAGGTGCTTGTGGTAGGAGGTGTGCCTTCAGATGTTTCATTTTCTCCAGTGACAGGTACTTCTTCGGTTGAGGAAGAAGTCTCGCCCGTGGTCTTTTCTTCGGTCAAAGAGGGCTGCTCATTCTGCCACGGATTTTTTTGATGGGACAGTTCATATACAATGCTTGGCACCTTCACCATTTGCTGACGAATCAAAGAACAAGCACCAAAAACAATCAGAAGAGACAAAACAACAACAAGCAAGGCTGTCGGCAGGGCGATCCACGCCTTGTGTTGCTTCCGAAGACGACAAAAACCAAACATAAGGCCGAACACAACAAAGAAGGTGATCAGCGCCAGATCGCCTGCCTTGGAAAGAGTTAAAGAAAAATAGACCAACTGAACCAAAATATTCAGTACGGTACCGATGTATTGGATCAGAGAGCGTTTTTTTGCCCAAATCAGCATCATCACAGAAGCGACGCTGGAAATCAGAGCAAACAAAGCGCCGGGGTTGGGGCTGGGATAAACGCCGTAAAGGCGGTTTTCAAAAAAGCCGATTTTAAATCCGTTGATCTTGGTTGATACCATAAAGATAAAAAGAAGAACGGAAATCAAACTGGCCAGAAAAATGATCGGGATCAAAATTTTGAAAACATTTTTAACGGTAGCGCGGATTCTTTCCGGGTCTGCATCTACGTGTGCTTCAAAAACCAGCAGCATAAAAATGGCACAATGCACCAGGTGCTTGCAACCGGCAAAGAAAACAGAACCGGCATTGACAAGAATTGACACACAGTAAATTCCCAAGAAAATCAGCGGAATCGCCCAATAAGACATTCTGAAAATCCTGCGCGTTTTCAAAACATCATAAAGGATCAGTCCAATGGCCCAAAAAAAGCAAAGCTTGCTAGGGTAATTGAGGTAAGGCGCCAGGACGGGAAAGCTCAATAAAAGGCAAACGGAAAAGTATATGTAAATAAAAACGCTTTGGTTCAAAAGAACTTTTCCCAATGCACTATTCTCTATTTTTTGCAGTATACCACACGATTTCTTATTTTCCATATGATACCTTTCTTTTCGTCTCGAAGATGTCATTGCAATGGAAATGATCAAGCGACGACAGGTTCTGTATTAAAGGAGCCGTTTTCATGAGGAGGGCGGCGCCCGGACTTTTCATTTTTCATTTTTTACCAAACAACTCGTTTCAGCATAAAACAACGCACTTTATTTTAACATGGAAAAGAGTATTTTTCAATAGAAATTTCAGGGATTTTCGGTTTTCCTCCCCAAAAGAAGCTTTTCTCCTTCTATTTTGCCGTAAACTTGACACAGAAAGGATCAATAGAGTATAATGTTTTCTAATAAAACCAAGGGGGGAGTCCGCTATGTATGGATCTAAATTGAAGGTAAGACGCTATGAAAGCCGCATCGAACGATATGAATCTGTCCCGGTTGTGAAGGGCAAGATTTTGTTTTACGGGCACTCCCTTTTTACTCGTTGCTCTTTTATTACCAAGTCCCAGGAAAATCCCAAGCTGGTGGATGAGGTGCGGATGAAGGATGGTTCCCAAGCTGTTGTAAACCATGGCTTCGGATCCAGCAGTGCCGATGACCTTTTGTATTACTATCCCCGCATGGTCCGTCCCTATGAACCCCGGGCTCTGGTGCTTGCCACCATGGCCAACGATGTGAACCATGGCTACAGTGCCAATGAAATCATGGATGTTCAGGCCCGTTTGATTCAGTGGGCGCAGGCAGATTTTCCGGGGCTTCCCGTCTATTGCTTCAATGGAGTCCCCGCTCTGAAGCATAAAGGAAAAAAGGATCCCTTCACCCGCGTTCGGAAAGAATATAACGAATGTCTGGAGGATTTCTGTGCCAGAACGGAAAACTGCTTCTATATTCCCTTGGAAAAGCAACCGTTCTTCTATGAAAATCCGGAAGATGTGGGCGATTATGATAAGATCCGTGAGGATATCTGGGCTCCCGACCAGCTTCACCTGAACCCTCAAGGCTATGGGATGTTTATGGATTTTATCCGCGAATTGTTTGCCGATTTTTTGATCTGAAAAACAAAAAAGGCTATGACCTTCTCGTAAGGTGATAGCCTTTTTATTATGCCAATATTCTAATCCTCCAATTGCCGACCCAAAAAAAGACCGGCAGTCTGAATCAGTGCCTTTTCTGTTTCGCCTACCTCTCGCAGTTCTTGCTTTAAGCAGGCAACGCCGCCGATAATGTCACCCTCGGATAGAATGGGCATCATGGAGGAAACATACCACCCCTCCGGCCCCATGGGAATCCGCAGGGCGCCCATGGAATAGGCGAAAAACTGCCGGTTCTCCAATAGTCGGTCTACCTCCGGCACCAGCCGTTGATCGATCGCCACCTTTTTGGAAATTCCGGCGCAAGCGATGATGGCATCTCGGTCAAACACCGCCACCACGATCCCGCAGCTCTTATTCAGCGTGTCACAGTATCCCTGGGCCTCTGCCAGCATCTCTCCCACCGGGGAATACTTCTTGAAAATTACTTCACCGTCCCGATCTGTATAAATCTCCAGAGGGTCTCCCTCGCGTATGCGCATTGTTCTTCTGATTTCTTTCGGAATCACCACACGACCAAGGTCGTCTATTCTTCTAACTATTCCAGTGGCTTTCATATATAAAAACTCCTTTTCACTATTTAATGGTGTGGAGTTAGTATGTGGAA
>JAZQJZ010000003.1:0-2085 GCA_045541915.1 Eubacteriales bacterium | reverse complement strand
GCGGGCATAGAACTCGTTAAACCACATGCGGATTCCGGCAAAATCGTTGTCCACGCTGTTTTGATTCTGCGTGTCAAAGTTGTCGTTGATTGCAATATAGCGGACGTTGTGTTTGGCAAAAGTGATGTTGATGAACATGCCGGTCATGGTGGAATTACGTCCGAGACGGGAAAGGTCTTTTGTCAAAACCACGGCCACATGATCCGCTTCGATTTCATCCAACATTTTCTGAAAGCCGGGGCGATCAAAGTCCGTTCCGCTGTATCCGTCATCAACAAAGAAAACCGGATTCAGAAAATGGTGATCTTTCGCGTATGCGCTTAGGATGCGTTTTTGATTGCTTATGGAATTCGACTCCCCGTCCAGGGCGTCCTCCTGGGAAAGACGGCAGTAGAGTGCGGTGATTTTATCAGTTGCCCTTAACATTTCTGTTTCCTCCTTTTCGGGGGCAACTGGCTGTACAGGATTGGATGACTCTATGTAAACATAATTTTCTGCATTTGTCATCAGAAATCCTCCAGATTGTGCAGCATGATCTTGGCCAGTTTTCGATCCAGGGCTTCTGTTCCGCCATAGTTCCCGGTCACCGTATAGATCGTACCGTCGATTTCCTCCGTAACGGTCAATTCTGGAATCCAATATGCGCTCGGATTCCGGACGATGATATTCCCGTTTTCATCGAAACGCATGTTTCTGGACGGAGAACTATCTGGCCTCGTTCCCGGTTTCGCATAAGGATCGGGATTGCAGAAATACAGCTCCGGGATCAGGTCTTCGCCATTGTCCTCGTCATCTTCCCACTCCCGCGACGCTTCATCAAATTCTTCATTGACACAATCGACGCCATCTTCTTCAATTTCAAAATCTGTCATAAGCATAACCTCCGTTCTTTTCTTGAGACATAATTTTGCACGTCCTCACTAACCCCAACCTGCGGGGTAACAATTGCACGCACGCGACAGCTTTTTTCCAAAAGATTTATTCGCAGCAATTCTAAAGCAAGATACGCCTATGGCATACGAAAACTCAAAAATGTGTTTTGCATCCTTCGGCCATCTCATTGGGGACTGCGTTTCCCCAAACCCTCGCTTGATCAAATCTTGCGATTTTTCATTATGGCTTCAATTTCATTTTCGCAGCGACGCCGAAGCGTCGAAAAAAGCGAGGCGTTACTTTCTACCGTTTTTGAAAACTGTGGCCTAATGAAAACCTCTATCAGTTCTTTCCATATTCTTTTTCCACCGCGCGATTAAAATCGTTGATCGAGATATCAAGCGTTGTAAGCGTTTTTCTGATTTCTTGTAAAAGAGCGTCGTTTCTTTCACCGCCCTCGTTCAGATGCCGAGCGATTTGATTCAGGTTGTTTCCGACCTTGTTGATGTTACGAAGTTCCTGCAGGATTTCTCTTTCATCGTGAATGATGATCGGGAGCTTTTTGATTGGCCGATTGAGCAGCACTCGACGGCAAAATTCAGATATAGACAACCCGCTTTTTTCTGCTTCGTAGGAGATCAGTTCGTGCATATCCTCCGAAACGCGAATGAAGATCTTCTTTTCTTTTGCTCCAATGTCAATTTTCTTTCTTCCCATTTTCTTCTCCTTTTGAGTTGCGAAGCGAAATCAAAACTGTGTTTGCTTCCAAGCAGACACCGCAACGAATGTTGCCAAAATACACGAGGGATTGGGGAGCGAAATCCCCAACAAGTGCATTGTCTAAAAACTGATTTTTTCATTTTTGTCTGACAATGCGAAACTTGCTCTTGAATTGTGGGCATCTTTTTTGCTGCGATTTCCTCGCGGCCTTATCTCAGCTCAAATAGCATTTTCAAAAAACAGGGCAGGCATCAAGCCAAAGATCACGCGCAACTGTTCATGTAGCGTGATTCTTTTTGGACTTGATAAGTCGGATCGTAGCCATGTCGTTCTGTGAGCCAAGGAGTTGCCTTAATTAATTGTCTTCCTAAGACCCGCTTGGCCTCCGACTTCCTTATCTCAGCTCAAATAGCATTTTCAAAAAACAGGGCAGGCATCAAGCCAAAGATCACGCGCAACTGTTCATGTAGCGTGATTCTTTTTGGACTTGAT
>JAZQJZ010000002.1:0-1657 GCA_045541915.1 Eubacteriales bacterium | reverse complement strand
CACAATCCAAAGCCAAAGATCCGATACCGCTCCATATTCCGCGCGATCCAGTTCCGCACGCAGATTTCATCGAAGGTATTCGGATAGTGCTGCATGACCTCCGGATCTGCCAGAATTCGATAAAGCGCATCGAAATCATCTTCCGTCATTTCTCTTAAGATTAAGCGTTCCGTATTCATTATCATTGTTTTCTCCATAGGCTTCGACTATTTTGACCGCACCGGCATTACCAGGGGCATAGGTGATTTCTTCCTGAATCTTTTGCAAATTTTCCCGGATCTGCCGGTCTTCCATAACCGCAAATACGGCATCTCTCAGCGCATTGGCTGTGATGGTCTTATAGTCCAGCACCTTACCCAGACCAAGCTTTTCCACCTGCCGGGCATTCACCGGCTGATCGGACACAAAGGGGATCACCAGCATAGGAACACCGTTCACCATGGCTTCGGACACGCTGTTCATACCGCCGTGGGTGATGAAGAGATCAGCCTGCTTCAGGACGGTAATTTGTGGGATACGGTTTCTGATTATGAAGTTTTCCGGGATGTGTTTCAGCCGGGAAATATCAAAGTTTCCCACAGATAAAACCACCGTAACTTTTTCTTTCTCAAAGGCTTCCAGGCAGGCGTGGAAGAAGTTCTCCCCGCCCTTTAGAATCGTGCCGATGGAAATATAAATCACGGGCTTTGCCAAAACCGGAAAATCCTCCTCTTTGCGGTCATATACGGATGGACCAATAAAGTGGAACGTCTCTTCCAGGAAGTCCTCTGAAAAGGGTTGGAAGGAACGGAGGGTGTATACCAGATTGCAATCCGGTGGATTTCCTACAATCTCATCCAGCCAGTTGCGGCATTTGAGCTTGATTCCAAGACCCTTGACGCAATCCTGCGTCCAGAGTGTTCCGATCAGAGGTATACGGAAGATGCCCATGGGGCCTCCGGAGGAAATAAAAGCACGCATCAGTTCCTTGTTGGTTGCCGGAGCAGTGAAGATCCGGACACACTTTTTGCCATACTTTTCCGCCAGATGCTTACCCGTGAAGAAGAACTGCTCATAAAGCACCAAATCATAGGAGGCGATTATTTCTTCTGCCTTGAAGAATGCATTGCGGATCTGCTTGTCCAATTGGGGATGATTCTCATAGTCCAAAAATTCCGCACCGCTGTCAGCGATTCTTTCTTCCCAGTCGTGGGGCATAAGATAAGTAACCTGATGGCCTGCCTTGATCAGTTCCTGTACCAGACCGATGGTAGGAATCACATGGCCGTGGTAGGGCAGGTTGATAAACAGAATCTTCACTTTCACCGACTCCTTTCCCATGTTTACTATAGCACAGATCATCTGTGCAAGCAAATTGTGTTTTAATCCTATCTCTTCTCTTTTTATTTTTGTGAGGAAGTCACGGAAGGAAACAAATTCCTCTGGTAGAATAAGGCCATAAAGAAAAACAAATACTACTTCAAAATATGGAGGAACACAATATGAAAAAATATGTCTGCGACGTTTGCGGTTGGGAATACGACGAGGAACTGGGCTACCCCGAGGGCGGCATTGCCCCCGGCACCAAGTGGGAGAACATTCCCGAAGATTTCCAGTGCCCCCTGTGCATGGTCGATAAGGACCAGTTTTCTGAAGAATGAACACCTGAAGCGGTGTG
>JAZQJZ010000001.1:0-2034 GCA_045541915.1 Eubacteriales bacterium | reverse complement strand
GGTCTTGCCGGCACCGTTGGGGCCAATGATGCCCACCCGGTCTTTCTCTTCCAGCGTGAACGAAATGTTTTCCAACAGATAAACGCCGTTGAAACTTTTATAAACCTGCTCAAAAGAGACCAGCATCTGCGCATCCCTCCTTTTTTGTTTGTTAAAAAGTCAGTCTTCTTTTGCCAATCCTGCGGTGGCAAAATAAAGATCGC
This sequence comes from Eubacteriales bacterium, assembly GCA_045541915.1. Taxonomy (GTDB): domain Bacteria; phylum Bacillota; class Clostridia; order Oscillospirales; family SIG627; genus RGIG5579. Next base: position 1,831 of record JAZQJZ010000001.1, on the reverse strand, counting down.
TGCCGAAAGAATCAATTTCAATTCCCGAAAGATCAGCGGTGTAATAAACCGTTCGGGCAGAGGAATAAAGGGGCATCAGGCAGCCGCTTTCCATCAAATGATCCAGTGCCTGCTGAAGATGGGATAAAAGATCCGCTTCTGTTTCTGCCTTTTTGGCGGATGAAAGGGCGTCGGTGAAGGCTTTGGAAGAAAAGCCGAAGGTGGCATATTCGCCGCCGGAAGCAAATTTTTCCAAGAGTGCAAGAGCACTGTCTGTTTCGGCTTTGACAGGCAGCAATGCCAATTCATAATCGCCGCTTTTCAATCGATCCTGCCAAACATCTTCTTCCACCAAATCCAGATTTACATAAACCCCCAGTTCCTTTTGCCAGGCCTGTTGCAGCAGCGTGAGCATTTCCCGATGAAATCCGGCTTTGGGGAGCAAAATGGTGAAGGCGCCGGTTTTTTCCAGTTCTTCTTTTGCCAAATAAAGGCGAAGGGCTTCCCGGCCGCCATCCGGATCGGCCTTGGCAGCGTTTGTTTTGGGGGCAAGGCGGATGGCCAGCGGCAGAAGATCTTTTTGCACCATATAACCGCCGGTGTTTTCTTGGGGGACAAACCCTTGATCCACCGTTTGCAAAAGGGCGCTGCGCAAAAGAGCATCCTTCAAGCGGGGAGATTTTTGGTTGAGAAGTAAGGTATAAACGGTGTCTGTAATCTCTTTTTTCAAAAGGCCTTTTCCCGAGATGGAAGAAGACGGCAGACTACCGGCATAAAGATTGGTTTCTCCTTCCAAAAAACGGGGAGTGATTTCCTCTTCGTCGGTTTCATAAAAGGCCACCCGGACACAGTTGCCCCGATTGCCGCTATATCGGCTGTTGGCCCGCATAATGATATATTCTCTGTCCAGCCAGTATTGAATGGCATAGGGCCCGTTATATAAAAGATCGGTGCGGGAAAGGCCGTATGATCCGCCGGTTTCTTTAAAAAAGTCTCGCCGGCAGGGGAAGGTGTGCAGCTGGGAAAGAAGAGAGAGGAGATCCGGTTGCGGGGTTTCCAATGAAAAGACCAGCGTTGTGTCATTTTCGGCATAAACACCGATATTTCCCACCGGGAGTTTGCCCGAAAGAACCTCTTTTGCATGGGTCAAAAAGGAAAATTCCTTTGCCTTTTCCGCCGCACCGGTTTCAGAGGCAAAGAGCCGTTGAAAGGCGAAAACGAAATCATCCGCCGTCACATCCTCGCCGTCTGACCAGGCAGAGGGGCGCAGATGAAAGGTCCAACGAAGGCCGTCTTCGCTGACCGAATAATCCTTTGCCGCCGCAAGACAGATCTCGCCATCGGCGGTTTTGCGGGTGAGGCCTTCCATCACATTGATCAAAATCAGTCGGGCGTTTTCATCTTCTGTGGTTTGGGGATCCAGATCTTCGGGCAGGCGGGAAACATCCAAAACCGCCTCCACCTCTTTTTTGTCACAACCGGTGAGAAAACAGGTGAAAAAGACCGAAAGAATCAAAAGAAAACAAAGCCATTGTCTTTTACCCGCCAAAGGGATCCCTCCTTTGTTCATTTTTTTGCAAAAGCGCGCATATAGACAAAACAGATGCCGGCCGGATGGGCCACGGTTTGGTTTTATGCGCCTTTCACCCCATAATATCACTATTATACCAAAGAAAGTGGGGGTTGGCAACCGGTTGCGGCAAACAAAAAAGGAAAGGAGAGGCGGAAAAATGGCGTTGGGATCAATCAGAAAAGATGGGGTTTTGCTGCCCAAATGTGTGGCGTTGATCAGCGCTGCCGCTCTTTTGCAACTTCTTGGGTTTGCCTTTCGCATCACCATTTTGAATCTTGC